>NZ_JBIYEB010000096.1:0-1008 GCF_044909315.1 Caballeronia udeis | reverse complement strand
CGAATCTTCATAGTCGGACGCGGTCAGGCGGCCATAAATCAACGGCACCGCGATCATGTATTGAATGCAGTGATCTCGGTCGGCGGGGTTATCGAGCGGACCTTTTTTATCGATGATCCGAATTGCCGCTTCGTGCGTGCGGATCGTGATCTTCTTGATGTCTTCAACCTTCTTGCCGGTTTCCGCGAGTTTCGCGTGCAAGGTCATCGCGGCTTCCACGGCGGTTTGCGAGTGGAATTCAGCCGGGAACGAGATCTTGAAGAGCACGTTCTCCATCACGTACGAACCGTACGGGCGCTGGAACTTGAACGCGTTGCCCTTGAAGAGCACGTCGTAAAAGCCCCATGTTTTAGCGGTCAGAACCGACGGATAGCCCATCTCGCCCGTCTTCGCGATCAACGCGAGACGCACGGCGCGCGAGGTCGCATCGCCTGCTGCCCACGACTTGCGCGAACCCGTATTGGGCGCATGCCGATACGTGCGCAGCGAATGACCATCGACGAAGGCTAAAGAAACGGCGTTGATCAACTCATCGCGCGTGAGGCCGATCATCTGACCGACCACTGCCGTGGAGGCCAGTTTCACCAATAAGACGTGATCGAGACCGACCTTGTTGAACGAGTTTTCCAGCGCGATACAGCCTTGAATTTCGTGCGCCTTGATCATGGCGATCAAGACGTCTTTCATCGACAGCGGCTTCTTGGCCGTTGCCACCGCGTTACGTGAGAGCCAGTCGGCCGTGGCCAGAATGCCGCCGAGATTGTCAGACGGATGGCCCCATTCGGCAGCCAGCCACGTGTCGTTGAAGTCGAGCCAGCGGATCATTGCGCCAATGTTGAACGCAGCCTGAACCGGGTCGAGCTGGAAAGAGGTGCCGGGCACCTTGGCGCCGTTGGGGACAATCGTGCCGGGCACGATGGGTCCCATCAGCTTGGTGCATGCCGGATAAGTCAGTGCTTCGAGTCCGCAGCCGAGCGTGTCGATCAGGCAGTTGCGCGCGGTGTCGAG
>NZ_JBIYEB010000095.1:0-1103 GCF_044909315.1 Caballeronia udeis | reverse complement strand
TTATTGAGACTTCCATAATTTATGACGTCACCAGAGCGTAGCCTGCATCCAGCACGCCGCAATGATCGAGGGCCGTTTTTGAGCGCTCTTGAGTTTGTTGCGTGCGGTGGCGTGCAACTCGCTCAGATCGTTGGGACAGTAGTTGGCCAGTGCGTGTCGCTTGAGCCACGCCCACAGATATTCGACGGGATTGAGGTCGGGGGCATACGGGGGAAGAAAAGCAATCTGAATGTGCCCGTTCAGCCCATCGAGATAGTCGCGCACCAGGCGGCTGCGATGTGCCTTCAAACCATCCCAGATCACCAGCAGAGGTTGCTTGAGATGGGCCTTGAGTGCTTTGAGAAATTCGACGATCTCTTCCTTGCGGATGCTGCCTTCGTGCAGCCTGAACAAACAGTTGGCGTGCGTGAGTCCGGCAATCACCGAGACGTGATTCCAGTTGAAGTGAAACTGGATGACGGGCGTCTGACCCTTGAGCGCCCAGGTGCGCACGCGTGTGGGGCGCTCGCTGATGCCGGACTCGTCTACAAAGACGATCAATCGGCCTTCTCGCCGGGCTTTTTTTTGAGAGCGGGCCAGGCAGTGCGTTTCCAGCTACGCACTGCTTCTTCGTCGCGCTCGATGGCGCGCTTCTCAGGCTTTTGCACGCTAAAGCCCAAGGCGCCCAGGATTCGCCAGATTTGCGTTTGGCCGAACTTGACGTCGTACAGCCGTTCGATAACCATCCCCACGCGCTTGAGCGTCCAAAGCTCTGTGCCAAAGCCGTGCTCGGTAGGTTTTTGCAGAATGGCTCGGCGCAAGCCTTCCAGCTGGGACTCGTCCAGTCTGGCCGGGCGGCCTCTTGATGGCACCGAGCGCAGCGCATCGATTCCGCCTTCATCGAGCAAGGCCTTCCACGTGTACACGGTTTGCCGGGCCACGCCCACTTCGAGTGCGACTTCGGCGGGCTTTTTCCCCCTGAGCAGCAGTCGCCCTGCACGCAATCGCTTCCTTGTCGCCTCGTCCGCTCCTCTCTTGACCATGCCCCATACCTCCAGACAGTTCGTTGAAGATATAACGCGCAGGACTACGATTGGTTGTCATGTTTTACGGAAATATCAATA
>NZ_JBIYEB010000094.1:0-1122 GCF_044909315.1 Caballeronia udeis | reverse complement strand
TGTGAATTTCCGGCATATAGGCGCCATTTCGTTTTCGGCGTAATGGCGCCACCGGATTTCCGGCGTAATGGAGCCACGGCGTTTTCGGCGTAAAGGCGCCAGTCGTTTTCCGGCGTAATGGCGCCACCCGGATGACGAGCAACGAGGGTTCGAACTTTCATTGATCGGCTAGACTGCCGGCCTTTTGCCGGGAGAGGCCGTGGCCAATCGGAGGTTCGAGATGTACCAATACCGACAGATCCTGGTGCGCATGCGCCGAGGTGACTCTGACCGGGATATCGCACGATCGAAGACCATGGGGCGCAAGAAGATTGCGCAGGTGCGGGAGATTGCCGCCAAGAACGGATGGTTGGCGCGTGAAGCGGCTTTACCCGACGAACACGTAATGGCCGCTTTCCTGGATCGCAAAGAGGCGCCACTACCATCGAGTTGCGTCTCAACCTTGGAACCGTGGCGCGAGCAGATCACCAAGTGGCGAGCAACCGGCGTTCAATGCACGACGATCCACGCCACGCTCGTTCGCAATCACGGATACAGCGGCAGCTATTCGTCGGTCTATCGTTTCCTTGTGCATATAGACGCTTCGCACACGCCCGACGTACCGCTGCGCCTCGAGTTCAAGCCGGCCGAAGCGGCACAAGTCGATTTCGGCGCCGGTCCGATGATGACCGACGTGCTCACCGGCGAGATTCACAAGACATGGTTCTTCGTAATGACCCTGGCGTGGTCGCGCCACCAATATGTCGAGTTTGTTCGAGACCAAACGGTAGCGACCTGGCTGGGATGTCATCGGCGCGCCTTTGAGGCATTTGGGGGCGTGCCGGCCCGGGTCATCATCGACAACTGCAAATGTGCGATCACCCGCGCGTGTTATTACGAGCCCGAAGTGCAACGCGCGTATGGCGAGTGCGCAGAAGGATACGGTTTCAAGATCGATGCATGCCCGCCAAGGGATCCGCAAAAAAAGGGAATCGTGGAATCGGGCGTCAAATTTGTAAAGCGAGGTTTCTTGCCACTGCGGGAGTTCCGTGGTCTGGCTGACGCCAACCGCCAGATACACGCTTGGGTAATGAACGAGGCCGGCAACCGCATTCACGGGACCACCCGCGAGATGCCGCTCAA
>NZ_JBIYEB010000093.1:0-1162 GCF_044909315.1 Caballeronia udeis | reverse complement strand
GTGTGCCTCCAACGATCGCGCCCGTTCAGGTCCAGCGGCTACTCGCTTGCCATCGATCCGCCAGTGAATCCGGCAGACTTGGCGGGCTACGCTGAAATGAAGAATGAGTCTAACAATGGCGGCTTTGCGCCGCAAGAAATTGTCATGGACTATCCGTGCGGATGAATTGGCGAACGCATTGGATTCGAGGCCGCAGTTCCCGCTTTTACGCGGCGGAGGAGACAAAGCGAGTAACGGTCAAGCCGAGGCTATTAGTGTATTTACCAACGTTGCTGCAACGCAGCGAAGGCCGGCGCCAAGAGGAATTCCCCGCCAGCGTGCTATAGCCGACAACCGGAAAACCCGCGTCAAGGCCGCCCTGTCCATCGCTTGACAAGCCCGTTATCAACACCGAATAAATCAAGTAAGCGCCCGACCGTATGGTCTACCACGTCGTCAAGCGACTGCGGCAGTGCGTAAAGCGCCGGGACAATAGGTGCAATAATCGCGCCCATTTCTGACAGATTCGTCATCGTTCGCAAATGGCCTGTGTGCAAGGGGGTTTCCCTGATCCCGAGTACGAGACGCCTGCGCTCCTTGAGGACCACGTCTGCCGCTCGGCTCAGGAGCGAAGAGGTAACGCCGGTGCAGATTTCACTCATGGTCCGTACTGAGCATGGCAGCACCAACATGCCCATGGTGATGAATGAGCCCGACGAAATGGCGGCGCCGATATCGGAGGCCGGATACCAGGCGTGTGCTAGCTCGCGCAGGGCGACGGAGCTTGATCCCACCTCATGCTTCAATGTCAATTCCGCAGCCTTGCTGACGACCAGATGCGCTTCCACGCCGCATTGGCGCAACGTCTGGAGTGCCCGGACGCCGTACATGGCGCCGCTTGCCCCACTGATTCCTACGATAAGGCGTCTTGGCTCGCGCTCCGTCACTTTGCCTCCGTTCGTCGTTTTAATAAGAGTCTTGGTCAAATAAGTGTCGCCAGCATAGTCTCGGATTATCAAAGGTCTATCAAAAATTTAACTAACACAGTGAGCATCCAATAATATTTAGGACTATCTATTTCCAATTCTCCTATTCAATCATCGCTGTAGAAAGCTGATAGCTGTGGTGGCCTATCCGGCGCAGCATGCGCACCGCGGAGCGTCGAAACATATCTCCTTCTAGA
>NZ_JBIYEB010000092.1:0-1321 GCF_044909315.1 Caballeronia udeis | reverse complement strand
TGAACCGCCCCGGGTTCCGTGGAGGCTGTTGGGTTTAAGTTACGCTGTCATTGGGACAGTTTGATTAGAGAGTTGCCGGTAGTAGTTTGCTTCCGCTTCGGCGGGAGGGATGTAACCGATGAGTTCCAGCAGTCGATGGTTGTTAAACCATGACACCCATTCCAGCGTGGCGAACTCCACAGCTTCTTTGGTCTTCCAGGGCACTCGACGATGAATCAGCTCGGCTTTGTAAAGTCCATTGATCGTTTCTGCTAGGGCATTATCGTAGCTGTCGCCCTTGCTGCCCACTGAAGGTTCGATGCCGGCTTCCGCTAGCCGCTCGCTGTATCGAATCGACACGTATTGCGACCCCCTATCCGAATGGTGAATCAAGCGACTGTCCTGCTCTGGTTGGCGTGCCCAGAGCGCTTGCTCCAATGCATCAAGTACAAAGTCCGTGCGCATCGAACTGCTGACGCGCCAGCCAACAATACGCCGGGCAAAGACGTCGATCACAAAGGCCACGTACAGCCAACCTTGCCAGGTCGATACATAGGTGAAATCCGAAACCCACAGCTGGTTCGGCCGCTCCGCTCGGAATTGCCGATTGACCCGGTCCAGCGGATAGGGCGCCTTGTCATCGCTGATCGTCGTGCGCATCACCTTGCCGCGCATCACACCGCGCAGTCCCTGACGACGCATCAGTCGTTCGACAGTGCATCGCGCAACCGCAGTACCTTCACGGGCCAACTGACGCCAGACCTTATCGGCGCCGTAGACCTGCATATTGGCCCGCCAGACGCGCTCGATCTGCGGCACCAGCTCTTCGTCACGTCGAGCCCGCGCAGGTCGCAGTGTGGGGTCCCGCCGCTGAGCTGCGTAACGACGGTACCCCGACGGGGCAATCCGCAGAACTTTGCAGATCGGCTCAACCCCGTACGTTGCCCGGTGCGCGTCAATGAAGTCCCTCATCACTTGAGTCGGCGGTCGAGCTCCGCCTGCGCGAAAAAAGCGCTCGCCAGCTTCAGGATCTCGTTTGCCCTGCGCAGCTCCTTGACTTCGCGCTCAAGGTCTTTGACGCGCTGCGTCTCGGTCGTGCTCACGCCTTCACGCACCCCGGCATCAACCTCCTGGCGCTTGACCCATACCAACAAGGTCTGCGGCACGCAACCAATCTTGGGCGCAATTGACTCCACCGCAGCCCAAAGCGACGGGTACTCTCCGCGGTGCTCCTGCACCATGCGCACGGCGCGCTCACGGGACTCAGGTGAAAACTTATTCGACTTGTTCATGGCTCCATCTTCTCAGAAGTTGGAGCCTCCTCAAAATCCGGGGCGGTTCA
>NZ_JBIYEB010000091.1:0-1352 GCF_044909315.1 Caballeronia udeis | reverse complement strand
GAGGGTGTAATTAGTTTTGTGTAAACGGTCATTTGGCAGGAGACTGCCAGCATCTAGGAGCAACGATGACCGTAGCGAAACGCACCAAACGAGTGAAGCCCGATCCTGAGTTGGTCAAACTGGCTGACAGCCTGTTGGCGAACTATCAGAAGCCTGAGGATTTGATTGGCGAAAATGGCCTGCTCAAGCAACTCACCAAGATGTTGGTCGAGCGTGCTCTGGAAACCGAGATGTCTGAGCATTTGGGCCACGGCAAGAGCGAAGCGGTGACCAATGCAACAGGCAATACCCGCAATGGCCACAGCGCCAAGACGTTGCAAGGCGAGTTTGGCGAATTGCTGCTCGATATCCCGCGTGATCGTCAGGCTGCCTTCGAACCGAAGCTGGTTGCGCGCCATCAGACGCGCTGGTCGGGCTTTGACGATAAGATCATCTCGCTGTACGCCCGGGGCTTAAGCGTGCGCGAGATCCAGGGCCATCTGGAAGAGATGTATGGCACCGAGATATCGCCCACGCTCATCTCGGCTGTGACAGACGCGGTGAGCGAGGAGGTGAAGCTCTGGCAAGGTCGCCCGCTCGACGCGCTGTACCCGATCATTTATCTGGATTGCATCCACGTCAAAGTGCGTGACAGCGGGGCTGTGCGCACCAAGGCAGTGTACTTGGCGATTGGCGTGAATATGAACGGGCACAAGGAGGTTCTGGGTCTGTGGATTGCCCAGACCGAGGGTGCCAAGTTCTGGCTACAAGTTGTCACCGAGTTGAAGACACGCGGTGTACAGGACATTTTTATTGCCTGTGTGGACGGACTCAAGGGCTTCCCAGAAGCGATTGAGGCGGTCTATCCGAAGGCTTCCGTGCAGCTTTGCATCGTGCACATGGTGCGCAACAGCCTAAACTTCGTGTCGTGGAAACTGCAGCGGGAAGTCGCCGCTGATCTGAAAACAATTTACACGTCGTCGACCGTCGAGGTGGCCGAGCAGATGCTCAGTGCCTTCGAGACTAAATGGGACAAGGACTACCCGTCGGTGGGCCAGAGCTGGCGGCGCAACTGGGCTCGGGTGATCCCCTTCTTCGACTACCCGCCGGAGATCCGCAAGGTGATTTATACGACCAACGCGATCGAGTCGATCAACATGAGCCTGCGAAAAGTCATCAAAACGCGCAGTTCGTTTCCGACTGATGATGCCGTGACCAAGCTGTTTTACCTGGCGTTGAACAACATCAGCAAGAAATGGTCGATGCCGCTTAGGGACTGGAAGGCGGCCCTAAACCGCTTCACTATCCAGTTCGAAGACCGGATGTCGCCGCGTTAAACGAAAACCCGTTTACACAAAATCCGGGACACCCTC
>NZ_JBIYEB010000090.1:0-1400 GCF_044909315.1 Caballeronia udeis | reverse complement strand
CCGCAATTGAGGAGAGCAGGTCGTGAAGCAGTTTAGCAAGTTCGTTGGGTTGGATGTTCACAAGGCGACGATTGCGGTTTCTGTAGCCGATGCGGGGAGAGGCGAAGTTCGTTATATCGGGGAGATCGCCAATACACCGGAGGCGATCGAAAAGCTGGTTCGGCAGTTGAGAAAAGGAGACGCGCATCTCTCGTTTTGCTATGAGGCAGGCCCATGCGGATATGGGATCCATCGGCAGCTCAGTGACCTCGGCTGGGATTGCCAGGTTGTCGCACCGTCTCTGATTCCAAGGAAAGCGGGCGAACGGGTCAAGACTGACCGCCGCGATAGTCTTATGCTGGCGCGCTTGCATCGAGCCGGAGAACTGACTGCAGTGTGGGTTCCCGACGATGCGCAGGAAGGGCTACGCGACTTAACCCGAGCGCGCGAGGACATGAAGCATCTTCAGCGCCAGGCCAAGCAACGGTTGTGTGCCTTTCTGCTTCGGTATGGCAAATGCTACAGCGGAAAGAGCAACTGGACTCAGGCGCATTATCGATGGCTTGAAGAGCAACAATTCGGGCAATCAGTTCAGCAGATCGTGTTTCAGGAATACGTTGACACCGTCAAGGCACTCAGTAAGCGTGTCGACGGACTGGACACGCAACTCGAAAGCGCGGCGAGTGAATCGGTGTTCTGGCCGGTGATCGAAGGCCTGATGGCGCTGCGCGGCGTCAACCTGTTGACCGCGACGACGGTGGTCGCCGAGATTGGTGATCTGAAGCGCTTCGCCAGTGCTCCGCAATTGATGGCGTACTTGGGGCTGGTGCCCAGCGAGCATTCCAGCGGAGCCACCAAATCGCGCGGCGCGATCACCAAGACCGGCAATGCTCACGTGCGTAGAGTGCTGGTGGAAGCGTCCTGGACCTATCGCCATCCGGCCAGAAAAACCGCCCATCTGCAACGCCGTGCAGAGCGAACCTCCGAAGCAGTGCAGGACATTGCTTGGAAGGCACAGAAACGCTTGTGTGCGCGTTATCGATTAATGGAGGGCAGAGGGAAACTAAAAGTGCAAGCATGTACCGCGGTCGCGCGTGAACTGACTGGCTTCATATGGGCAATAGGACAGGAGTTGCCACAGCCCGCGCCTAATCGCTAGGGGGCACCGTCATGTACGTGCAGTGTGTCGGTAGCAGAATGGACAACGGTGGGAGAACCCTCGTGGACACTATGAGGCATCCAGCAATGGAATGATCCTCGACCCTAGAGCGAGGCAGCTCCCCGACGAATCGGTTGTCATGCGGTACCCAACCCGCGCATATCAGACTGATCAACCGTCGGCATGCCGTCCGTTCTGCTACCAACACATTGTACGAACCAGAATCCTTTATAAACCACTGGACAGGTCAAATACATATCAG
>NZ_JBIYEB010000089.1:0-1471 GCF_044909315.1 Caballeronia udeis | reverse complement strand
TAAATCAAAGCGTCTTCCCAGGTTCCGACAGCATGGACACACATCGAGTCCGGCGACAAGCCGGACCGTAAGTTCGTAGCGAATGGTAGCAATCGAGTCAACCGTGTGGCGCTGTGCGCGCCGGACTTCCCCGCGCAATGTAATCGTCGGGAACTGCAGGTGTCTGGCGTGCTGCGAAGTTTTTTTTGGCGCTGACCGGGGTTCCGGTAGCGAGGCGCTCTGAGAGCAGAAACCCGTAGGCCGCGATGGCCAGCGCTGCGTGGTGATGAAACCCACGCCATCCTCGACCTTCGTAGTGTCCAAGCCCCAATTCCTGCTTCAGATCCTGGTAGTCCCGCTCGATGCGCCAGCGCATGTGCGCGTGCGCCACGAGCTGCTCGAGCGCAGTATCGGCTGGCAGGTTGGAGAGATAGTATTTCAGTGGGTCAGCATCGCTGGCGGGCCACTCAATGAGCAGCCACTGCTCGGGGCGCAGCCGCGCCTTGCCGGTATTGCCGCCCGCGTGACGCACACGCACCGCAGCGAAACGCCCGCTGAGTGTTTCGTTCGAACCCTCCCGCCAGCTGAGCGTGGTGAAGGCAGTAGCAGGCAGTGAATGCGCCAGGTCCTTCACGTTCACCGGCTGTCGGGCGCGTGTACGGCGCGGTACCACAGGCGGGCGGCCCATGCCGCCATACGGTTTGGGCGGTAATGGTTTGACGCCCGGTGGCCAGACCACGAGAGCTGATGTGATGCCTACCACATAAGACAACCCCAGATCGTCCAGATGTTGCCGGAAGGCGTTATCTATTCCATAGCCTGCATCGGCTAGTACGCAATGCCGAGGCGCACCGGCAGCCAGCAGAGCCTCAATCTGTCGCAATGCAATCTGCACCTTCGTCTCAAATCCGATCTGTGCGGGAATGCCAGCTTTCTCGCACCGCTCATTATCCGCTGCCCATTCACGCGGCACGTAGAGCTGCCACGCAACCGGAATGCTGGCCTGCTCACAAGCCAGTGACACACTGACCGCAATCTGGCAATTATCCTGTTTGCCCAGCACCCCGCAGTACTGACGCGCAACGCCTACCGAATGGCGGCCCTTCTTTGGAAATCCCGTGTCGTCCACGATCCAGAAGCCGCCGCCGGAAAAATCCATCCGGGGCACGACCCACTGGCTCACCCGGCTAAGTAACTCGTCGTCCGACCAGTCGGCCTTGGCAACAAAGTGGTGCAGTGCCTGATGCCGCGCGCTGGCGTGAAGCGGATCCACACTGGCGGCCATCGGCTCGACGCTCTTGCGGGTCAACGGCAGCATCAGGCCTGTGCAGTAGGCCTTCAGTCCAGAGTGGCGATCCGCATGACCCAGGCCGCCAGCCAGATGCTCAATGTACTGCTCAAACCGCGTTTGTGCGTTCATTGCTTATCGCCTTATGCCTAGGTATCCTTATTATTGTCAGGCAAACGCAGCAATATCGCAATTTCTTAATTT
>NZ_JBIYEB010000088.1:0-1485 GCF_044909315.1 Caballeronia udeis | reverse complement strand
AGTCGGCCCTGAACAATTAGTTTTCTCAGCTGGGGGTCTAGTCGCCAGGGTCACACGCGAGCGGCCGAGTTCAGCAGCATGGCCAGCATAAGGGCGTAAAAAAACCGCAGCTTCCGGAGGATCATCCGCAGGTTGTGGCCGGCGCCGCACAGTACCGCGTGCATCGCATCACCCAGTGCGCCTTTGAGCCAGTTACGATCGAGTTTGCCATCCATCTTCATGTGACCGATGGCCGGCTCGATCGCGCTGCGCCGTCGGATCATCGCCCGTAGCCCACGCGTGATGCCACGCCTCAAGCCCGGGTGGTAGATCTTTACACCGTCGATCGCGACGCCCTTGTAGCCGCGATCCACAATCGCCACTTCCGGGCTCACATCACTCAAGATTGCCGCCTGCTCCAAGGCCTCGGCCAGCGTGTGCCCATCGTACGGATTGTCCGGCATTGAGCGAGCACCAACGACCAGCCCTTCCTTGTGGGTGGTCGTGATCGATACTTTCACGCCAAATTCGTATGGTGTGCGAACCTTTCCTTTGGCCAGACACTCGACTTCCGGTGCATGCAGCGCGTAGAGCTTGTTCTTGTCCTTGGGCTTCTGCGACAGAATCCGCTTCGTACGGGCAATCAGTTCCAGCAGCGCAATGCGACCCGAGTCCGACGCTCGGTCGACTTGCCGTTCGACATCGCGCATCACCCGGCCCACACGCGAGCGCAGCGTACGCAACGTCTTTCTCATGCGCTTGTACTGCTTGGCGTGCGCGTAGCGGCCAATCTGCACGGCCAGGCGCGGCGCCTCGCGGTTGTAGTTCTGTCTGAGCTTGAGTCCGTGGCGCGCGGCGGCCTTGACCAGATGTTCGCGACACCGCTCCAGCAAGCGTGAATCGGTTGGATGGGCGATTGCCTTGGGCATTACCGTCGTGTCGACGATTACGCGCTTTACGCTCGACGCCTTGATCACGCCTGCACGTTTGGCGGCCTCAATCGTCGCCGCCAACAGCTCTTCGACGCCCGCTTCACCAAGGCGCTTGCGCCAGCGTGTCAGGCTCGAAGGATCGATCGGCGGCTCGGTTTGCAGGAACGTCTCGCCAGTGAAGACCTGCCAATAGGGGTTCTCAACCCATTGCCAAACGACGTCCTCATCAGACAGGTCAAATGCGTGTTGCAGATAGAGCAGGCCCGCGATCAAGCGCGGTGATGTCGCGGGTCGTCCGGCACTGGACACGAAGCTCTCACTCATCGCTGAGCCCAGGCGCTCCCAATCGATCAAGCCGGCCAAACGCACCAAGGGATGCTTCAAATTGATCTGCTCAAGCAGCGGTTGGCGAAAGAAATCTCGCTCTGTCACACGTGCTTTCGGACCCATTCGGACCTCGTCAGAATTTGCAGGGTTTCATGTATTAATATGCCCGTATCCTGCAATTCCAGCAATCCGGTTTCGCCCTTAAACGCCCGTCAGTAAAGGCTTTGGTGATTGTTCAGGGCCGACT
>NZ_JBIYEB010000087.1:0-1497 GCF_044909315.1 Caballeronia udeis | reverse complement strand
GTACTAGTACAACATCGCTTAAATAGCTTTAATAATTAGCCTCGTTAATTATCGGGTTGCAAATACGGCTCCAGGAGCGTGACGACCAGCTGTGCCATCTCGTCGAGCGACCCGGCGCCGGGCAGAGGTTCCCAACGTCCACTATGGCTGCGAAAGGCCGCGCCATAACGATTGCGGCCAAGCTCGCTCAGCCGCGCCACCACGGTCGGTTCCTCATCGTCCAGACGTTTGATCAGCAGGTGACGCCCGTAGGCTTGCGTGACGATCTGCTCATGGCCGAGCAGGCTGCGCAGTTGACGCTGCAGTTCGGCAGCGTAATGTTTGGTGGATAAAGCTGGCATGTCGATCCCTCGATTACGATGCGCCGCTTTGCAGCGGATAGCCCCGGAAACTCCATTTGAAGGGGCATGCGGCCTGATTGTGCGCGCGGATGAACTGCTCGGTGCGCTCGCACAGATGCGCAGTGCTGGTGTGGCTCGCATGGCGCAGCACCCGGCGCGTGTAGCGGGCAAACCAGAGTTCGATCTGATTGACCCAGCTTGCGTGCAACGGCGTGAAGTGCAAGTGAAAGCGCTTGCCGTGCCGCTCGTTGAACGCATGCCAGACGGCCTGGGCGCGATGCGTGTTCAGATTGTCCCAGACAACGTGCACCTGTTTGTCCGGGTACGCGGTTGCCACGCGCTCCATGAAGGCGACCAGATCGTTCTGGGTACGCCGCTCGCGGCACTCTGCCAGTACCTGTCCGGTATGCACATCGAGCGCGGCAATCAGCGCCTGGGTGCCGTGACGAACATATTCAAACTCACGACGGCGCAGCCGTCCGGGCGCGGGCGCACGTCCCGGGTGCTTGCGCTCAATGGCCTGAATGCCAGTCTTCTCGTCGATACTGAGCACCACCGCGTTTCTGGGGGCCTTGCGGTACAGTTTGCAAATCCCGTTGACCTTCTCGCGAAAGGCCGGGTCCGGACTGTGTAGCCATTGCTGGACCCGGTGCGGACGCACGTCGCCGGCCTGCAGAATGCGCTGCACATGGCTGCGGCTGATCTGTTCGACGACGCCGCGCTCCACGGCGCGCGCCGCAATCTCGTCGAGTGTCGGGGTGACCTCTCCCTCAGGTTCCTGCGTTTCACACGCCAGCGCAATCAACTGCAGCCGCGCTTCATGCGTGATGCGTGGCGGACGGCCACTGCGCTCGCCCTCGCGAATGCCTTGGGCACCTTGCTGGGCAATGCGCTTGCGCCACAGGCAGACCGTTTGTACCGAGACACCCAGTTCCCGCGCAATCACCGTATTGGAGTGGCCCTCGTGGGCCCACAACGCGATGCGTGCCCGCATCACATCTCGCTGCGCCGCCGTCTTCCGCTCGATCAGCGCTAGCAGTTCCTGTCTTTCTTTGTTCGCCAGTTTCACTGGCGTTGCATGGCGGCCTCGGCTCATCCCGTCATGATAACCGAGGTAGTTAATTATTCAACCTATTTACGGGATGTTGTACTAGTT
>NZ_JBIYEB010000086.1:0-1548 GCF_044909315.1 Caballeronia udeis | reverse complement strand
GTTAACAGAACTATGTTTGCGTAGGATGTTGGTATCGACGGAACGAGAGATACCAACATCCTGATGGGACGACCGAAGGTGGAGTTGACAGTGAGCGAAGCCGAACAATCGCAACTTGCTTCGATGACGCGTGCGCGCTCGATTCCGGCTGCGCTGGTTACATCGGCACTCATTGTCTTTGGATGCGGCCGCTGGCGAACCAATAGCGAGATTGCCAGGCGCCTGCAACTTACACGTGCACTGCAGGTAAATGGCGTCCCGGGATCTTGAACTGCGCATCAACGGTCTGTACGACGAAGTGCTTAATTAAGAAAGAGCAGTACTTGCAAGTTCCGTGTCGGACGCGCAGGCGCCCGACACGGTCGCGCGGACTTGCTACGCGATCCTACTTTTAGTCACGATTGGCGATGTATCTGCCAATCTGCTCGATATGCGTTTCCATTGCACGACGAGCTGCAGCAGCATCTCTTCCAAGGATACTGCTCACGATTGCGCGATGCGCCGCAATTGTGACCTCAAATCGCTCGGGCGTAACTGCGAAGTACTTGACCTGGCTCCAAGCCGGTGACTGCCTGACCTGATGCAATGCTTTGAACGTCAAAGCAATGAAGCTACTGTGAGTTGCCTTCGCAATCGCCATGTGCAGGTTCGCATCCCAAAAATCTACCGATTTGACATCTTTAGAGTTTTCGCACTCAAGCATGCATCTCTCAATTTCGGCGAGATCGGCCGCTGTTGCGTGAAGCGCCGCGTGTTCTGCTACACCAGGTTCAATAAGAAGGCGAGCTACGTTCAGGTCGGCCGGGCTAATGTCGGCGAGATCCTCTTTCTCGAAGCCGGGCGGCAAACTGCCGGCAACAAAGGTTCCCCGTCCGACACTGCGGACGATCATACCTTCGCGCTCAATGGTGGCGAGCGCCTTTCGAACGCTGCTTCGAGGGATTTTGTACTCAACAGCGAGTTCGCGCTCTGTCGGTAAACGCCCCTCCGGAAAAAAGGTACCGTCCGCGATACGCTGGGACAACTCGGCTGCGACAGCTTCAAAGTCTTCCATATCAGACCTTCACCATAGTCATCATTCCTCAAGCGATTTGTTCAATTATAAGGCACTTCGCCCAAGGAAAACCAATTATTCAATCGGTTCGCTGAAAGGTTCGCTCATGTCAATAGAGGCTGGCACATGTAAGAAGAGCCAGGTATTTGGTCATGCACCTGGATTGCACGCGCGGGCTCTCAAAAGTGGACTATCTGATAAGGGGTGAGCACGAATGAATGAAAGGAATCCACGGGAAGCGAGCGCACGTTTATTTGATTAAATCAGGGAATAGGTCATGTTGCTTGTTATTTTAAATAGTAATACTACACATAATGATTAATATCCGAGGAGAGGAGTTGGCCATGAGGAAGCTGATTCCGACTGCTTGCACCGTGCCTTTCAGCGGTATAAGGTACGCGCGGCGCAGCCGAGAATTGCAAGCCTTTTACATGGACCGCTTCTGCTGATTCCAGCCTCGCACAGCTACAAAGACTTTCTACGAGAATCAGCGG
>NZ_JBIYEB010000085.1:0-1564 GCF_044909315.1 Caballeronia udeis | reverse complement strand
GCCCCTGCAGGCCGGCTTCGGGAGGCCTGCTCCCATCTTTGATACAGCATCACAGGCTTCCGCCCGTGTTCGTGACACACACTACAGCCGTAGATGCAAAGAACCTGGCGGTACGCAGCCACGGCGCCGGTAATGGCACTGCTGGGCGCGGTACTGATGCCTGCGCCGCCATGTGGACCACGACAGCACGTACTCGATTGAATGAACACCACGCCATAACAAGCGGCAAAGTAGTCGGCGGATCTCCTGCACGGTTAGCGGCACCGAACCGTCAGGTGTTTTTTTTGCCTTGCACCCGCAGGGTGACGAGCGCTGCGTGAGCCAGCAAAGCCAGCGTGATGTGCCGGTACCAACCCTGCCACCGGCGTACCTCATACTGATCGAGACCGCATTCGCCTTTGGCTGCCTCAAACCCCACCTCTATTTCCCAGCGCCTGCCAGCGACGTTGACCAGCGTCTGCCGCGTGGCCTTGCTGCGCGGTGCATATACGACGTAATATGCATGCTCTCGTTTCTCATCAAGGCTGCGCCGCACCAGCAAATAATGCCCGAAGCGACGCTCTTCGGCGGTAATCTGCAGGCGCCATAGCGGCGTGAGCGCCCAGTCATACAGGCGCTCGCCTTTGGCTCCGGCACCGGCGGATAGGCGTCGCCATGCCCGTGCTGGCAGAGCTTGTGCGATCCTGTCTGCACGCATAGAGGTAGGACCCTGCCCCCACAGCGGTTCGTTCTTCGCGACCGCCAGCACGAAGGGCTGGCCGCGCGACTCGAGCCACAACCGTAGCTGACGGTCACCGCCATACACTTCGTCACCCGTGACCCACCCACAGGGCACACCAGCATCCAGCGCGCGCTCGAGCATACCGCGGGCGATCTGCGGCTTCGTCGCAAACTCTACCGCCCCGGGAATGCCCGCTGCTTCGCTGCGCGCACGGTCGTCTGTCCACGCCTGCGGCACATACAGTTCGCGGTCAATGAACGCGCTGCCTCCGTGGCCCGCGTAGCAGAGGAACACACCGATCTGACAGTTCTCGATGCGGCCAGCCGTGCCACTGTACTGGCGCTGCACACCTGCCGAGTGCTCCCCCTTCTTGACGAAACCGGTCTCGTCCACAATGAGTACCGCGTCACGCTCGCCCAGTTGTTCAACGACGTATTCCCGCAGCACGTCGCGGGCGCCATCGGCATCCCATTGCGCCCGCTCGAGCAGGTGCTGCACACCGTCGGGCGTCGCTTCGCCGATCCATTCCGCGAGTTGCCAGCCGTTCTTGCGTTCGACCGTGCCCAGCAGTGCCTTCAGGTATGCCAGTGAACGCTGCCGGGGTTCGGGGCGCCTGAACAGGCTGCCCAGCCGTTCGTGCAATGCAACCAGTTCACGTTCCCACGCTTTCGCGACCACCTGCATAGATTTATACTCACGTAGTAGTACTAATTCATTCTAGTACAAAATAATCTACGGCTGTAGTATTAGAGACGGTTTCAAAAAGACGTGAAGGGGGCTGTTAACTTCATGGACATGCTGTTAACCTTGGTCGTCGTGACGACCAGGTCAAGGGGATGGACA
>NZ_JBIYEB010000084.1:0-1657 GCF_044909315.1 Caballeronia udeis | reverse complement strand
TAGATACTATGTAAGGGGCCATCGAAAGTAAGCTCCCTGGAGTAAAACGAGAATTCTGACACTCGTTTTTCGAAAGGAGCATGCAAATGGACGCGCCTAACACGGCCCTTCAAGGGCAACATATAACGATCGTCGGCCGGCTGTACGTTGCCTTCGAATTGGGCGATAAGAGCTGGAAGCTGTCACTGGGCGAGGGTGTGCGCGCGCCGAGTCGGTGTACGGTGGTGGCCGGCGATACGGCGGCGGTCCTGAGCGCGATCTCGAAGGCCAAAGCCCGCTGCCATCTGGGCACTGATGCTCCCGTGCGCAGTTGCTATGAGGCCGGGCGAGACGGCTTTTGGCTGCACCGCTGGCTGAGCGGACAAGGGATTGCGAACCTCGTAGTTGACCCGGCCAGTATCGAAGTGAATCGGCGGGCACGCCGTGCGAAGACGGACCGGCTCGACAGCGACAAGCTGCTGTCGATGCTGATGCGCTACCACGCGGGTGAACGGCGGGTGTGGGCGGTCGCGCGGATCCCAACGCCCGAGCAGGAGGATGAGCGGCGCGTGCATCGGGAACTCGGGCGTCTGCGGCAGGAGCGCACCGCGCACAGCAACCGGATCCGCTCGCTACTGGTGCTGCACAACCTGCGGGTCGAGCACATCGGCGGGCGCGCGTGGGCGCACTGGTGGGCCCAGCAGGCAGGGCAACTGCTGCCGGGCTTGCGGGCCGAGATTGAGCGCGAGTTCGAGCGGCTGTCGCTTGTCGCCGGGCAGATCAGGACGCTTGAGGCGCTGCAGGCCCGTCAGGTCCGCAGCGGCGCACAACCCGCGATCGCGGTGCTGGCGCGGCTCACGGGTATCGGCACCGGCAGCGCATGGACCCTGGTCAAGGAACTGTTCGGCTGGCGGCAGTTTCACAACCGCCGTGAAGTCGCCGGCTGCCTGGGCCTGGCACCGACGCCTTACGCGAGCGGCACCAGTGAGGTCGAGCAGGGCATCAGCAAGGCCGGCAACAAACGAGCGCGCTGGCTGATGGTCGAACTCGCGTGGAGCTGGCTGCGCTTCCAGCCGGCCAGCCAACTGAGCCAGTGGTTCAAAGTGCGCTTCGCGGGAGGCGGCAAGCGCGTGCGACGCATCGGCATAGTGGCGCTTGCACGCCGTCTGTCGATCGCCTTGTGGCGTTATCTAGAACAGGGTGAGATTCCGCTCGGGGCAACACTCAAGCCACCCAGCAGCAACACGGTTGCAACCTGAGCGGCGAATGACGATCGATGACACGGCCTGAGGGTCGACGCGCCCGGACAGTAAGAGGCTTGCCCGACGGGCAAGCGTAGTTTTAGATGGGGCGCGTCGGTAACGGAGTGGTTCCAGCGCTCTGCGCATGTGGTATGAGGTGACCGGCCTGGCGCCGGCACGGATAGAAGTTAGTCCGGGGGCGGTTGCCCGGACATCAAACACTCCGACCTAACTCGTTTTGAAGTTTGGCTTAGAAGGACTCCGAATACGAATCAGGCACCCTAGCCTGTGCAAGTTGTCCACCGCCGGCCAGCGTCGTGGTCGTGACAGGCGACCCGCTGGTCGACCGTGGACAACTTGCAGCACCCTCAAAGGAGGTAACTGATCCACGGGAAACAGATCCCCAAGGGCTTGACTTTCAATGCCCCATAGAAGTC
>NZ_JBIYEB010000083.1:0-1728 GCF_044909315.1 Caballeronia udeis | reverse complement strand
CGTCTCGACGATGTTCAGGTACAGCGTGGCCGGTTCGAGGCACGCGCCGCTGCCGTGCTGTCCGACCATGCTGCGGTAGATCTCTTCCCATGGCGTCATGTTCTTCAGCACGGGCGGCTTCCATGCCGCGCGGCGTTGGGCAAGTTCGGCCTCGGGGATCATCAGGTCGACCTTGCGGGTCTTCAGGTCAATGCGAATCCTGTCGCCCGATACAAGCAACGCAAGCCCGCCGCCAACGGCCGCTTCCGGCGACACATTGAGAATGGACGGGCTCGCCGACGTGCCGCTCTGACGGCCGTCGCCAAGCGTTGGCAGGGTGTCGATACCGCGCTTGAGCAGCGCCGCCGGCGGCTGCATGTTGACTACTTCCGCACCGCCCGGAAAGCCTACCGGACCGCAATTGCGGATCACGAGGATCGAACGTTCGTCGACACCGGTCTCCGGATCTTCAATGCGCGCGTGATAGTCCTCCGGGCCTTCGAACACAACGACTTTACCCTCGAACACATCGGGATGATTCGGGTCGGCGAGGAAGCGCTTGCGGAACGCGTCGTCGATCACGCTGACCTTCATGACGGCGCTGTCGAAGAGGTTGCCTGAGAGCACGACGTATCCGGCGGCTTCTTTGAGCGGCTTCGCATATTCACGAATGACCTCGCGATCGGGTGTAGGCACAGCGGCGAGATCCTCGGCCAGCGTGCGCCCCGTCACCGTGCGCACGGCGCCGTTGAGCCTGCCCGCATCCAGCAGTTCCTTCATCACGGCCGGCACGCCGCCCGCGCGATGAAACGCTTCGCCAAGGAAACGTCCCGCGGGTTGGCAGTCCACCAGCAACGGGACTTCGGGACCAAGACGCTGCCAGTCTTCCAGCGTGTGATCGACACCCATGTGACGCGCAATCGCAATCATGTGAATCGGACAATTCGATGAAGCACCCAGCGCGGCCGCCGCGACTACGGCGTTCTCGAATGCGCCCTTGGTCATGATGTCCGAAGGACGCAGATTTTCTGCGACCATGCCGACGATGCGCTTGCCGGTGGCGTACGCCATCCACCCGCGTTCGCGATGCGGCCCGGGGATTGCCGCACAACCGGGCAGCGACATGCCGAGTGCTTCGGCAAGCGAGTTCATGGAGAGCGCGGTGCCCATGGTGTTGCAATGTCCGACCGAAGGGGCGGAAGAGGCCACCATGTCCATGAATCCTGGGTAGTCGATCTCGCCGGCGGACAAGCGTTTGCGCGCGTCCCAGATGACGGTTCCCGAGCCGGCAAGCTTGCCGTGATACCAACCGTCGAGCATTGGTCCGCCCGAGAGCACGATGGCCGGAATGTTGACCGTGGCCGCGGCCATCAGGCAGGCGGGCGTGGTCTTGTCGCAACCGGTGGTGAGGACCACGCCGTCGATTGGGTAACCATGCAGGATTTCAACGAGACCGAGATAAGCGAGGTTGCGATCGAGCGCGGCGGTGGGGCGCTTGCCGGTTTCCTGGATCGGGTGCACGGGGAACTCGAGCGGAATGCCGCCTGCGTCACGGATGCCGTCACGTACGCGGCTCGCAAGCTCGAGATGATGGCGATTGCACGGGGCGAGATCCGAACCCGTCTGCGCGATGCCGATGATCGGCTTGCCCGACTGCAACTCTTCGCGCGTGATGCCGTAGTTCATGTAGCGCTCAAGATACAGCGCGGTCATGCCGGGGTCGGAGGGGTCGTCGAACCAGCGGCGGCT
>NZ_JBIYEB010000082.1:0-1762 GCF_044909315.1 Caballeronia udeis | reverse complement strand
TCGTTGACACATTGGCAGGCGCTGACGCGTTACTGCGAAGATGGGCGCATCGAAGTGGACAACAACACCGCAGAACGCTCAATTCGCCCTCTAGTAATGGGGCGTTCATTGTGCACCTCCTTCTGAGGCCTTGATAAACATTGGGATTTGTCCTTCCCCATCATTGCGACACGGGCGATGTTTGCGCGATAAGGCCGCTGTAACCGCATCGCTGCGCAGATCGCTCGCACGAATTTGCCAAGGAGCGTCGGGCATCACCTGCTCGGCGGGCAGAACCCGATCGTTGATCAACCGGCGGATCGCGTGACTGGTGACGCCGAGCAGTTTTGCGGCTTCGAACATCGTCAGCCATTCTCCATCCTTGTCAGCCGACTTGTACGCATGGATGTCTCGCACTCGCCGTATGGAACTGACACGGTGCGCAGTCCAGGTCTTACCCTGGCCTGTCCGTAACCCCATCCGGTTCAACGATGCGGCGATGTCCTGATCTGACCACCGGCTCGCCATGCTGCGAACGACCGCGAGCGCCTCGTCAGAGGTGCTGCATCCATGCTCGCCCGTTCGGGGCTTGCGAATTCGTAGCTGGGAGTGCTGACCGCCGTGCCAATGGATCGTCAGTATGACTTCGCGAGCCGTGTCGTCGACGTCTGCAACAATATCGACGATGAGCGCGCGGACTAGCTGCTGGCGCATGCGCATGGTCACGCCCGGAGCGTTCCAGGCCGCCTGGAGATTCTCAGCGAGCTTCACAAAGTCAGGAGACGCTGCCTCTGCCATCGGCGCCCCTGCCGTCTCCAGGCGCGTTTGACAGGCCTGTACCCGACGTAATGCTGCTTCCCAGTTCTTCTCCAATTGCGCGGCAATCAGACGGTTATCGGGGTCGCAGGCGGCGTAGCGGCGCTCGGCGAGCGTCGCCTCGTACTGGGCTTGCTGCAGTTCGAGTTCCACGATCCGCCGCTGCTCGTTCAAGGTATCCATTTGCATATGCTCGGCCTGCTGGGCTGCTTCGATTGCCAAGGGCTCCACGACACGCAGAAGTTCGTTTCCGATGGCAGCGTCGATGCGTGATCCGCCGAAGCTCATGCATCGCGGCGGTATGTCAAAGCGGTCACATCGGTAGACGGCCCGCGGGATTCGACCAGTATAGGCCACCGACAGGCGACGCCCACAGCGCGCGCAAGCAAGCAGGCCAGCGAGCAGTGCCCGTCCACCACGGCTCGATTTTACGTCGCCCGCCTTGCTGTAGGCGTTGGCCGAAAGCTGTTTCTGGTTGCGTTCGAATTCCGCCCAATCGATGTAGCCTTCGTGATGCTCCCGGAGCAGGACATCCCACTCCTCAAACGGCTTGGGATGCTTATAGCTCTTGCGCGCACGCCCATCTACTATCGCCATCTGTTTGCCACTCTTGCCGTACACGTATGCGCCGGCATAGAACGGATTCTTGAGCACCGAGATCACGTTACGGTAGCGTACGGGTATCCAGTCGAAGTGCGTCAGCGTCCTACCGTCAGAGGGGCGCGGGAAGTGGACCTGTTGAGCCCGTAGCGACAACAAAACCTGTCTTGCGCTACCGAGTTCGCGGAAACGTACGAATATTAGGCGTATGACTTCCTGCAGTTGCAGGCTTGGATCAATGCCCAGGCCGACTTCACGATGCCAGATATAGCTGTGAATTTCCGGCATATAGGCGCCATTTCGTTTTCGGCGTAATGGCGCCACCGGATTTCCGGCGTAATGGAGCCACGGCGTTTTCGGCGTAAAG
>NZ_JBIYEB010000081.1:0-1854 GCF_044909315.1 Caballeronia udeis | reverse complement strand
TGCGCGACCGCTGATGCGCGAAACGACCGATCGGTGTCTGATGCAATTTGTATACGCATGTCCCCGCACGGCGAAACAGCGATTGGCACTGACCGACCCACAAGGGACGCTCAGCTTTCTCGAAAGCGGTCACTCAACGCGCATCGAAAGGCGCTTCAAAATACGCCGATATGATTAGGAATCACGCGGTTAGGTGGTTTCCGTACGTTCGAATTTCAGAACCTTTTAAAAAAGAGTAGCGGGAGCGTGCGGTTCTCTCACTAAAACCGGATGCGCCGCCCGTTCTTCCCTACACTAACGGCTTTACCGCCCATGATGTCGGCCTCGCGTTCAAGTCGAGTGTCGTCGTTGGCACCTACATCCTCTGCCGTCCGGTTCGTCGGCGTGACTCGGCCTTGCGTTTGCTGCACGATTTGCCGAGCCTCGTGTGGCACATGTTTTTCTTGCTCAAGTGCAACGTGGATAACGCTGCCTTGCGCAGAAGCCAGTGCGTCGAGCTGTGCGGGAGCCGGCGAGTTGTAGTGAACTTTGGGCGAATCTGGCGACATGCCCGAAAGCGCTTCGATGCCTGTCTTCAGTTCGTCGGGGATTCCGGTACGGTTCACCTTCGTCATTGTCGGCTTCGCGCTCATGGTCATAGAAATGTATTGAGAGAGCCAATGATAATTCGGAACTTGCTGCCCTACGAGCACCGGCTGGCGGCTGTCCGCCTGGAAGAGGGGAGCGTCAAAGCAGACTTGGACGTCACAGTCCGACTCTATATTGAGTAACTTACCTATCCTCTGTGCGCTGACGTACACTCCGCGCGTAATACACAATGTACATTGGCGATTGACCGGTCCCAGTAAATACGACCGGGAAGCGTGATTAATAAAGTTTGCCAAGTTCAGACGGTAGTCACGGTGGCGGCGCAAAGTGCGGTGCCCTTTCATGGGCTGACACAACCTGCCCGTTAGTCGAAGGATGAGATTTTTTGTCTTCCAAATTAACGTCACCGAGAACCATAGCAATGTCGATAAGATCCACTTTATCTTTGCTAATCGCGGCCACCACGTTGGGATTACCTGTCGTCTTTCCGTGGTCGCTCGCTTCTGCCGATGGAGTTCATTTAAAAACACAGTCAGCCTGGGCTAACGAACCAAGTAGCTTCGCTGGTATCGCTCTCGGCAAGCCGTTATCTATGCCTGAGTGTCCGAAGGTTGGTGATTACAACTATGAGTGCTATAGCCTCGATACGGACTATTCAGAGAAGTACGGCCAAGCAACTGGCACTGTAGAACATGGGCCTGACCTTGGACTCAACCCTTATGCTTCGCTCGGCTTTACCTTGCTGGATTCGAAAGTAAGCTCCGTTTTCGTTGGTGCGAATGCTACTGGCACAGACGTTATGAATGCAACTATTACAAAGTTCGGACTGCCAACCGGAGAAGACGGCGACGACGAAGACGGCGAATGGTACTCCCTTATATGGAAAGGCAAAAATGTAGCAATTGAATATCAACTGACAAGAGATTCCGAATCTTTACATGTCAACTATTTGCCGCTGCAAGCGATTCACCGAGCACGCAAGGATGCCGCAACAGCGAACTCTGCGGCGCGCACGGCGTCGAAATTTTAATTTGTTCGGAGACACGAGCGTGCACGAGGGAGCGGTCAAACAAAAGGGAAGCATTTTCGCGCGTGTCCGCCAAGCCTTGTCAAGTTTGTCAACGAATCGATCAAGTGGACCGAGTGACCGTTCCTGGCCGACTCGGGAAGTCGGCGATTAGCCCTGGTCGACTCGTTTCGGGCAACGGCCTCGTTCCACAGAGGCCATTCGACACGAGCCTCGAACATTGGCTATCCCGTCAAGCT
>NZ_JBIYEB010000080.1:0-1930 GCF_044909315.1 Caballeronia udeis | reverse complement strand
CGGCTTCTTGCCGGCGCGCTTCGCAATCTTCGCGATCTTGTCTTCGTGTTTCGGAGACGGCCACAGGCCTTCCGAGCGATACAGCATGATGAGCACCATCGCGAGACCGTAGAGCAACTGGCGGATGACTTCGGTGTCCACGATCTGGTGACCGAAGATGAAGTTCTGCAGCGGACCCATGGTCGAGCGCAGGAATTCAGGGAACACGGCCAGCAGCACCGCGCCCAGGATCACGCCCGGAATGTGGCCCATGCCGCCGAGCACCACGCAGGCCAGCACGACGATGGACTCCCAGAACGTGAACGATTCCGGCGAAACGAATCCCTGGAACGTACCGAACATCGCGCCCGACAAACCGCCGAACGAGGCACCCATCGCGAAGGCCAGCAGCTTCACGTTACGGGTGTTGATGCCCATTGCCTTCGCGGCGATTTCGTCCTCGCGGATCGCGGCCCACGCGCGGCCAATACGCGAATGCTGCAAGCGTACGCACACGAAGATCACGAACAGCGAACACAGCACGAACAGGTAGTAATAGTTGTAGACCGAGGGGAAGCTGAACCCGAACAACGAGTGCGTCTTCGACAAATCGAATCCGAGGAACGACACCGGGTCGATACCGGTAATCCCCTTCGGCCCGTTCGTGATGTTGACCGGACGATCCAGGTTGTTCATGAAGATCCGGACGATTTCCCCAAAGCCCAAGGTCACGATAGCGAGGTAGTCACCACGCAGACGCAGCGTTGGTGCACCGAGCAACACGCCAAAGGTGGCGGCCAGCCCCATCGCACACGGCACGATCACCCAGATCGGCGTATGCAGCCCGCCGGGGAACAGGTGCGCGATCCACTCGAACTGCGTGGTCAACTGCGGCGAGGACAGCAACGCAGCCACGTAAGCGCCCACCGCGTAGAACGCGATGTAGCCCAAGTCCAGCAGCCCGGCAAAACCCACCACTACGTTCAGGCCGAGCGCCAGCATCACGTACAGCATCGCGAAGTCGAGCACGCGCACCCAGTAGTTGCCGCCGGCGGCGCCGATCAGCATCGGCGCGAGGACGACGAGTGCGGTAACCAGCACCGTGACGGCGTAGTTCTTCGCGGTCTTTTTTTCAGGGATGAGCGTGGTCGACGGCTCGATCGGTTGAATTGAAGTCATGCTTGGTCTCCCCTATTTATGCGCGATCTGCGACACGTTCGCCGAGCAGGCCGGACGGACGGAACACCAGCACGATGATCAGCACGATGAACGCGAACACGTCCTGGTAGTTACTGCCGAACACACCGCCTGTCAGATTGCCGATATACCCCGCCCCGAGCTGTTCGATCAGCCCGAGCAGCACGCCGCCCACCATGGCGCCGCCCAGGTTGCCGATCCCGCCCAGCACCGCGGCCGTGAACGCCTTCAACCCGGGAATGAAGCCCATGTAGAAGTGCGCGTTGCCGTATTCGGAGGCGATCATCACACCGGCCAGTGCAGCGAGCGCGGAGCCGATCATGAAGGTCGCGGAGATCACGAAGTTAGGGTTGACCCCCATCAGGCTCGCGACACCGGGGTTCTCGGCAATGGCGCGCATCGCGCGGCCGAGTTTCGTCTTGTGCACGAGCAGCAGCAAGCCGCCCATCACGATGAACGCCACCACGATGATCACGATTTCCGTCATCGAGATAACCGCGCCCGGACGGTCGGCCGTGGCGGTGATCACGTTGATCGGATCGGTCGGCAGCAGTTGCGGGAAGGCCAGCGGATTGCGGCCCCAGATCATCATGGCGATCGTCTGCAGAAGAATCGATACACCGATGGCGGTGATCAGCGGAGCCAAACGCGGCGCTCTACGCAAGGGCCGGTAAGCCACGCGTTCGATGGTGTAGCCGACCAGCGCGCAGACGACTGCGGCGACCAGCAGCGCGATGACCAGCACCAGCGCTAA
>NZ_JBIYEB010000079.1:0-2720 GCF_044909315.1 Caballeronia udeis | reverse complement strand
CGTGGTCTGGCTGACGCCAACCGCCAGATACACGCTTGGGTAATGAACGAGGCCGGCAACCGCATTCACGGGACCACCCGCGAGATGCCGCTCAAGCGCTTCGCGGAAGTCGAGCGAAGCCTGCTGATCAGCTTGCCAGACGTCCCGCCGGAGCTTGCAGTTTGGGCTAAGGGGAAGGTGCACCGTGACGCTCATGTTCAGTTCGAGCAGAGTTTTTACTCGGTCCCGTATCGACTGGTCGGCCAAGAGTTATGGCTCAAGGCGACCGACACTATGGTGACGCTATACCGTGGGCAGGAATCGGTTGCCGCTCACGTACGCCTCGTTCGCCCAGGCGGACGTCGCACAGTAGACGATCATTTGCCATCCGCCGCTCAGGCGTGGCAGTTGCAGGATACCCAGTGGTGTCTGGCGACCGCTGAGCAGATCGGGCCTGCTTGCTTCGCCTTGGTTCACGCGCTCTTCGGCGACAAAGTCTTAATCAAGATGCGCTCGGTGCAGGGTGTGTTGCGGCTTAAACAGAAATACGGCGCGATTCGACTCGAAGCAGCTTGCTCGCGCGCAAACCATTACGGCACGCCGCACTACACAGCGGTTAAAACCATCCTGCAAAAGGGATTGGATCAACTGACGCTGTTAAACGCCTTTGATGCGCTGGCGAGTACCTATACCGAAGGTGGCCGCTTCTGCCGCAACACTCAAACCATTCTCCAATAAGGCCAGCCATGCATCCCATTCCTGAACTAACGCCGCTGCTCAAACAACTGCGCCTGTCCGGCATCCTCGATTCGCTGGAAGCGCGAAACCGGGAGGCCATCGATCGCAAGCTCGCGTTCACCGAATTCCTGTCGCTCCTCATCCATGACGAGGTCGCCCGGCGCGACAACAAGAAGCTCAGCCTGCGCATGAGACGCGCAAACTTCCGTAGCCAGAAGACCCTCGAAGGCTTCGACTTCGACCGGCTACCCGGTTTGAATCGAGCCGCCATCCACGATCTGGCCACAGGCCGATTCATCGACGAGAAAGTGGCGGTCCTGATTGCCGGTCCCTGCGGAACGGGGAAGAGCCATCTCGCGCAAGCGCTCGGACACGCTGCGGCGAGGCAAGGACATGATGTCCTGTTCTCAACACAAAGCCAATTATTAGCAAGCCTGCGCAGCGCGGCGGCCGTGGGCACCTACGATCGTCGGTTCCAGTACCTCGCCAAGCTGCCACTTCTTATTATTGACGACTTCGGTCTTAAGCCACTGCGTTCACCAGACGATGAAGACTTCCACGATCTGATCGCCGAGCGTTATGAGCGGGCGGCCACGATCTTGACTTCAAATCTGGACTTCCCCGAATGGGGCGAAGCATTCCCCGGTAACAAGATGATCGGCGCCGCTACCCTTGATCGCTTGCGTCACGGCGCACACAAAATCGTCCTCGACGGTGAGAGCTATCGCGGACTAAAACCGGGCGTCGAGTCACCTAGAACCGAGCTTGCAAAAGGAGGCAAAATCAAGCAACCTTGATCCCCGTTCGAACCCTCCAATTCCTCGTTTCCGGTGGCGTCAATACGGCGAAAATGCCCGGCGCGATTACGCCGAAAGGTGACAATAGCCGATCGGCACACTGATCCGAAGTTCGCCGCGGTGTGCCTTCTGGCGCTTGGCATCGTGCATGCGGGTACGAAGCACATTGAGCTCAAACTCACTGATGCTGCCCTTCATGCCAAGCAGCAAGCGGTCGTTTGCCCGGCACGGATCGTACACACCGTCGAGGTCGATTACGCGCGCTTCGACAAGACCGCAAAGCTCGAGAAGATGGTGCCAGTCGCGCCCGTTTCGAGCGAGGCGTGAGGCGTCCGCGCACAGTACCGCTCCGACCTCGCCTGCACAAAGCAACGCGACCAGACGCTCGAAACCCGGTCGAGCAACCATGCCGCTCGCCGAGCGCCCCAGGTCATCGTCGATGACTTCTATGTCACGGAATCCGCGTCGCCTGGCCTCCTGTACAAGGTCGTACTGCCGGCGCTTGCTCTCAACGTTCATCTGGACCTGCGTCTGGGTTGATTGCCGGACATAAACCACGGCCTTACGCTTCAGTAGCAGCGAGGGCAAACGTTCATCGTTATTCATCGTCACGCTCCTTTGCTAGCGCGACGCCGGCGGCCTGCGTTAGCAGGCTCGCGAGGTGTCTGATGACGTTTGAACGCTGCACCGGGCTCATCCCCTGAAGCTCGACCGAGTCGAACATCATGTTCATCTGGCGCGATATCGGTTGCAACGACTGCGGGTCTGCCGGAACGACGTTTGGTGGCTTGCGCATTGCGCTTCTCCCGGACGATGGTGGAATCGTCCGGTGAGTTTCCGCGCAAATGTCGATTGATAAGAAGTTGGTGCAGATTGCACAAGGCCGCTACGCTGACGCGCGGCTCGCCGAGAACGAGAGCGGAGCAAGTGGCAGCATCCAACATCCATTCGGCAATGACCCTAACCTCACTGTCGCCCGCGTCGATATGAACGACACAACCTCCGCCGCGCTGCTCAACATCTCGAACCTTGACGCGACGACCAAACAGCGGATGCCAACGATAGTGGACTTCAACTTCTTGCCCGATATGGGCAGAATGAACGGGAACTGGTTCTTGGACGCCGGAATTATCTGTTCGCAGGGTCCGACGGCGGCGGCGAGAGCGCTGCGATAATCTACAGCCTGATCGGAACGGCACGCCTAAA
>NZ_JBIYEB010000078.1:0-3299 GCF_044909315.1 Caballeronia udeis | reverse complement strand
GCCGTGCCACTGTACTGGCGCTGCACACCTGCCGAGTGCTCCCCCTTCTTGACGAAACCGGTCTCGTCCACAATGAGTACCGCGTCACGCTCGCCCAGTTGTTCAACGACGTATTCCCGCAGCACGTCGCGCGCAGCATCGGCATCCCACTGCGCTCGCTCGAGCAGGTGTTGCACGCCGTCGGGCGTGGCTTCGCCGATCCACTCAGCGAGTTGCCAGCCGTTCTTGCGTTCAATCGCGCCGAGCAGGCCCTTCAGGTACGCCAATGTACGCTGCCGAGGCTCGGGCCGTCTGAACAGGCCGCCCAGCCGCTCGTGCAATGCATCCAGTTCCCGTTCCCACGCTTTCGCAACTGTCTCCATAGTTCTATATTCACATAGTAATCCTAATTAACTATAGTACAAAAATCTACGGCTGTAGTGTTAGTACTACAGCCGTAACTATTTATTCATGGTGGTGTACAACCGCGCTTGCGATAGTGGGCTTGTTGCGCCCGCCACTGGTGGGTTCGACGCCAAATTGACCATGACAGGATATGGTCGATCGACCAGATTGTTCGCCACAGCAGACGGCACAGCAGCCGACGGATCTCCTGTACGCTGAGTGGAACCACGCCGTCAGGCGTTTTTTTTACCACGTACCCGAAGGACGGCAAGCATGGCGTGAGCGAGCAGCGCGAGAGTGATATGGCGATACCAGCCCTGCCATCGACGCACTTCATACTGATCAAGTCCGCATTCGCCCTTGGCTGCTTCAAAGCCAATCTCGATCTCCCACCTACGGCCCGCGACGCTGACCAACGTCTGCCGTGTAGCCTTGCGCCGTGGGGCGTAGACGACGTAGTAAGCATGTTCGCGCCTCTCATCCAGGCTGCGCCTCACCAGCAGGTAATGCCCGAAGCGGCGTTCCTCAGGCGTGATCTGCAAACGCCAAAGCGGAGTAAGCGCCCAGTCGTACAGACGCTCGCCTTTGGCGCCCGCGCCTGCCGAGAGACGCCGCCATGCCCTGGCCGGCAAGCTCTGTGCGATCTTGTCAGCGCGAACGTATGTCGGCCCTTGCCACCACAGTGGTTCGTTCTTCGCGACAGCCAGCACGAAGGGCTGTTCGCGCGACTCAAGCCATAGCCGCAGAGGCCGGTCACCACCGTATACCTCATCGCCCGTCACCCAGGCGCACGGTACGCTGGCATCCAGTGCTCGCTCAAGCATCTGTCTGGCAAGCTGTGGTTTGGTCGCGAACTTTATCGTGTCGGGAATGCTCGCAGCCTTGCAACGCGGTGGATCATCAATCCATGATTGGGGTACATAAAGCTCGCGGTCGATGAAGGCGCTACCCCCATGGCCCGCATAGCAGAGAAACACCCCGATCTGGCTGTTCTCGATACGTCCGGCGGTCCCGCTGTACTGGCGCTGCACACCCGCCGAGTGTTCACCTTTCTTCACGAAGCCAGTCTCATCCACTACCAACACCGCGTCACTCGTACCCAACTGTTCAACCACGTACTGGCGCAATACATCGCGCGCGGCATCTGCATCCCATCTCGCTCGCTCGAGCAGATACTGCACACCGTCTGGGCTCGAGTCGCCGATCCATTCCGCGAGCTGCCAGCCGTTCTTACGTTCAACCGTACCCAGCAGTCCCTTCAGGTAGGACAGCGAGCGCTGTCGCGATTCCGAGCGACTGAACTGGCTACCGAGCCGCTCGTGCAATGCTTCAAGCTCACGCTCCCATTCCTTCAAGAGTATGTTCATGTCTCATGATTTGCGTAGTATAGCTAACTTAATATAGCACGAAACAGTTACGGCTGTAGTATTAGTACTACAGCCGTAACTATTTATTCATGGTGGTGTACAACCGCGCTTGCGATAGTGGGCTTGTTGCGCCCGCCACTGGTGGGTTCGACGCCAAATTGACCATGACAGGATATGGTCGATCGACCAGATTGTTCGCCACAGCAGACGGCACAGCAGCCGACGGATCTCCTGTACGCTGAGTGGAACCACGCCGTCAGGCGTTTTTTTTACCACGTACCCGAAGGACGGCAAGCATGGCGTGAGCGAGCAGCGCGAGAGTGATATGGCGATACCAGCCCTGCCATCGACGCACTTCATACTGATCAAGTCCGCATTCGCCCTTGGCTGCTTCAAAGCCAATCTCGATCTCCCACCTACGGCCCGCGACGCTGACCAACGTCTGCCGTGTAGCCTTGCGCCGTGGGGCGTAGACGACGTAGTAAGCATGTTCGCGCCTCTCATCCAGGCTGCGCCTCACCAGCAGGTAATGCCCGAAGCGGCGTTCCTCAGGCGTGATCTGCAAACGCCAAAGCGGAGTAAGCGCCCAGTCGTACAGACGCTCGCCTTTGGCGCCCGCGCCTGCCGAGAGACGCCGCCATGCCCTGGCCGGCAAGCTCTGTGCGATCTTGTCAGCGCGAACGTATGTCGGCCCTTGCCACCACAGTGGTTCGTTCTTCGCGACAGCCAGCACGAAGGGCTGTTCGCGCGACTCAAGCCATAGCCGCAGAGGCCGGTCACCACCGTATACCTCATCGCCCGTCACCCAGGCGCACGGTACGCTGGCATCCAGTGCTCGCTCAAGCATCTGTCTGGCAAGCTGTGGTTTGGTCGCGAACTTTATCGTGTCGGGAATGCTCGCAGCCTTGCAACGCGGTGGATCATCAATCCATGATTGGGGTACATAAAGCTCGCGGTCGATGAAGGCGCTACCCCCATGGCCCGCATAGCAGAGAAACACCCCGATCTGGCTGTTCTCGATACGTCCGGCGGTCCCGCTGTACTGGCGCTGCACACCCGCCGAGTGTTCACCTTTCTTCACGAAGCCAGTCTCATCCACTACCAACACCGCGTCACTCGTACCCAACTGTTCAACCACGTACTGGCGCAATACATCGCGCGCGGCATCTGCATCCCATCTCGCTCGCTCGAGCAGATACTGCACACCGTCTGGGCTCGAGTCGCCGATCCATTCCGCGAGCTGCCAGCCGTTCTTACGTTCAACCGTACCCAGCAGTCCCTTCAGGTAGGACAGCGAGCGCTGTCGCGATTCCGAGCGACTGAACTGGCTACCGAGCCGCTCGTGCAATGCTTCAAGCTCACGCTCCCATTCCTTCAAGAGTATGTTCATGTCTCATGATTTGCGTAGTATAGCTAACTTAATATAGCACGAAACAGTTACGGCTGTAGTATTAGAGACGGTTTCAAAAAGACGTGAAGGGGGCTGTTAACTTCATGGACATGCTGTTAACCTTGGTCGTCGTGACGACGAGGTCAAGGGGATGGACA
>NZ_JBIYEB010000077.1:0-3343 GCF_044909315.1 Caballeronia udeis | reverse complement strand
GGGTTTGTTGTTACATGGACATTGTCATCATTCCGCCACCGGAATGAGGCATACAGCAAACAACAGGATGACCGTTTGGCTGGCAGGCCCGCGCAGGGCGTAGCCCGGAGCGGGCCTGCCAGCCGGGTGACGTCTTCGACAGATTCCCCGTGGTCACGGGGGCAAGGTATCAGGCGTCGACACTCCGTCAATGGTCGGGAGCCGACAGGTTGCCCGAAAGGAGACAGCCATGGCCGTTCGCAACGCACTTCTGCCAGGCGGGCAGAGAACTGTCGAGCTATTGAATGACGCTGGCGAACCTGTCGCCGCCGTCAACACCTACCTGCGACATCTGGCGGCACGAAACTGCTCGCCGAACACACTGGTTGCGTATGCCCACGACCTGCAGCATCTGTGGCGCTTCCTCGCGCAGCAGCATCTGGATTGGCGCGAGTTCAAGGTGTGGCATACCGTCGAATTCCTTGGCTATCTGAGATCGCTTAGGATTCCGCTGTCACCCCGCCGACGGTCGATCGCCGAGGCGCTGGTCATCGACGGCCAGCCGATGGCACAACTGGCCGCGACGACGGTCAACAGGATACTCGCCGCTGTCTCGTCATTCTATGATTTCGCGATCCTGTCAGCTCAACTCGACAGCGGTAACCCGCTCGAGAAGACGTGTGACCATCAACAGGCGCGCGCGACCAACCGGCATCGTCCGTTCATGGATGGCGCGAGCCGCCAGCGACCGTTACGACGGCGCGTTTCCGTAAAGACCGTGGACCGGCTGCCTCGCCCGATGTCAGAACAACAGATTGATGCCCTTTTTGCGGAACTGCATTGCGCTCGTGATCGCGCGATCGTGCGTCTGATGCTTGATGGAGGGTTACGGCCAGGGGAAGCGCTATGCCTGCATCTCGAAGACATCCGCTACGGCCAACGTCGAATGGTAGTGAGATATCGCAACGATCATCCGAAGGGCGTGCGTGCCAAGTCGCGCTTCGAGCGTGTCGTGGATCTGCACGATCCCGCAACGCTGGAAGCAGTGAGCACCTACGTCATGACCGAAAGGCCCAACGACGGGGACAGTCCGTTCGTGTTTCTCGTCGGCGGCGCCGGCAGACGGCGGCTGGAGCCGCCCGGCTATCCCGCCCTGTTCAAGCTCTTTACGCGCGCCTGTGAGCGGGCCAGAATCCGTGAGCCCTGGGTGACGCCGCACAGCCTGCGGCACACCCATGCCACCCTGATGTGGGAGGCGGGCATGCGCGAGCTGACGCTTCAGAAGCGGCTCGGCCATGCGTCTCCCGAGTCAACGCGCATCTATACCCGCATATCCGATCGGCAGGTCGTAGCCGACTACCGGCGGGCGCTGGGCCTTGATCAGGTCGAATCCGTGACTGACATCACGATGCCCAACGTAGCGAGCTAACGGCCATGCCGCGATCGCGAAACTTCAAAGCCGCCCCAATTCACATACCGCCTCGAGCAAACGCGCATTGTCCCGAGCAGGAATATGCCGGGTTTGCCAGCTCGCTTCGTGGCTCAATGAAGTTGGGCGCTAGCAGGCTCAACGAGATGCGCCGCTTCATGCGGCGTTGGCCCGATCTTCAAGCGTGGTTCGCCGAGCCGTTGACCGTCCGTGTCGGCAACGTGTCGGCGAGAGAACAATATGGGCTCGATGCACAGCTTTCGCATATCGCCAGACCGTATCTTCTGTTCCTGGGACTTCGCGGCTTCGTGCAATTCGATTACCCCTGGTTATTGGCTAGCAGTCCCTTGTTCGTTCCAGAGGTCGCAGGTCAGATGGGCATCGACTTGGGCATTGGCGCCCTGCGGGCCGATGCCCAACGACTCGGCTTTGGCAAGATTGGCATGGACGCAACAGTGCGCTGGGCGGTGAGTCGCGTGATGCTGCACACGGGATGCCTTGACGCATCCAGGCTCAATGGTGACCACGTGCAAGGGCTGCGCGAAGCGGTAGCGGCATTTCTGGCCAGTCGCGATCTTGTGGCGTTCTATCCGAGCGCGTCGCGCAACTTCGAGGCGTTCCGTAAGAGTTGGACGCTGCGTGTGAATCAGCTCGAGTTGCTGCTGTTCCATCGTGGGCAACTGGATACCCCACCGAAGAAGTTCATGCGCAGTATCAAGGAACGAAAGTCCGTGCTTCCCCGCATGCAGGAGGTTGTGGACCGCTGGCTGGTGGCACGCAGCACTACGGATCGTCCGCTAAGCGTTAAGCGGTTCGAGCTCGCCCTATATCGATTCATGGTGTGGCTGAACGACAATCGGCCTGCAATTCCAAGCTTTGCGCAGGTCACACGAGACGATGTCCTGCACTATCTCGTTGTGCTATCGGAGCAGCCAACCCCGCGAACGGGTCAGCCGTTGGGACCCCTGGCTCGGCGCGGACATGTTTCCGCGCTATCACAATTCTTTCGCAACACCGCCGCATGGGAGTGGGATGACACGCCGTGCCGACCGCTCTTGGGTATCGGGGATATCCCGAAGATACCGGTGCGTGTGCCGCGATTCATTCCAGCCGATGAGCTTGCGCGCCTGATGGTCGCGGTCGGCAATCTCGAGTGTCCGTATCAGCGTACCGCGTTACTTGTCGCCCGCTGGACCGGAGCTCGAAAGGGAGAGATTCAGCGACTGTCAATTGACTGCCTCGATAGCTATCCCGACGGAACACCTCGCCTGCGGTTGCCCGCTGGCAAGACCTACCACGAACGCGTTGTACCGTTGCACGAAGAGGCGGCAACGGAACTCCGGGAACTGATTGCTCACCGGGATCGGGGACGCGAGCGGGCCCTCACGGACGAGCTGACTGGAGCGCCAACGCGCTACGTCTTCATGGCACATGGCAGACTGCTCTCGTGTGCGTACCTCTTCCAGGTCTCGTTGAAGCGCGCTTGCGAAGCCGCCGGCCTTGTCGACGAGAACGGTTGCCGAACCGTCAGCCCTCACCGCTTCCGCCACACGGTCGGCACGCAACTGGCCGAGCGAGGAGCGAAGCTGCATACGATCATGAGCATTCTGGGACATCGCAGTCCGGCGATGTCACTCGTCTACGCTCAGATCAGCGATCGCGAGGTACTTCGTGACTACAAGTCCGTTCTGGAACCCGGTTCGATCATTGCAGGCCCGGCAGCGGAGCAGCTCCGTAGTGGTGCCTTGCCGAAGACTTCAGTCGACTGGTTGAAGTGCAATTTCTTCAAGACCGAACTGGAACTGGGTCACTGTCTGCGTTTGCCAGCCGAGGGGCCGTGCGAGTGCGACATGTACCTGGCCTGCGCCAGATTCGTGACGACACCCGCGTACGCACCGCGATTGCGAGAACGCCGCAAGCTGGAAATGACTCTAG
>NZ_JBIYEB010000076.1:0-4348 GCF_044909315.1 Caballeronia udeis | reverse complement strand
CGCAAGGGCCGGTAAGCCACGCGTTCGATGGTGTAGCCGACCAGCGCGCAGACGACTGCGGCGACCAGCAGCGCGATGACCAGCACCAGCGCTAACGGCATGCCCGGGAAGTGGTTCTGCAAGACACCGATGGCCGACAACGCGACCATGGCGCCCACCATCAGCACGTCCCCGTGAGCGAAGTTGATGATGCCGAGAATCCCGTACACCATCGTGTAACCCAACGCGATGATGGCGTACACGCTGCCAAGCACCAGCCCGTTAAGAACCTGCTGGACAAAGATATCCATTCAATACTCCTGTTGCTGAAGACGTGTCCGCGTGACGAAACGCGAACCGCAAATACGAAATGAAGAGCTATCAGCGACGAATTTAAATCTCGGCTTGCAGAAAGCGACTGCGAGCGGCAGCACTGAGGCACGCTATTCGCCCCTGCAAGGATCCGAGAGCACCGGCGTGAGGTCTGGCAACGCGGGGCATCACAGGATTATTCCGTTGAGAGAAATGGCTGATGCCAGTTCATCCAGTTACATTGGCCCATGCCCACACCGAACAAAGATCACCGGTACTCGGCATGGCTATACGTCCCTCTCTACTGACGTGTCCGTCTGACAGAAACCCCGTTCCGCGTTCAGTTGTGTTCTTCACCCGCGTCGTCACTAACCTCACGTTCATGATTCGCCTCTTTTAAGCAACACTCTTAACCATGTCCTCGATCACCTTCTTTGCGTCGCCGAACACCATCATCGTCTTGTCCATGTAGAACAGGTCGTTGTCGAGGCCAGCATAACCGGAGGCCATCGAGCGTTTGTTCACAATGACCGTGCGCGCCTTATACGCCTCGATGATCGGCATGCCCGCAATCGCTGACTTCGGATCGTTCTTTGCAGCCGGATTCACCACATCGTTCGCGCCAAGCACCAGTACCACGTCGACCTGACCGAACTCGCCGTTGATGTCGTCCATTTCATAGACCATGTCGTACGGCACTTCGGCCTCGGCGAGCAGCACATTCATGTGCCCCGGCATGCGCCCCGCCACCGGGTGAATCGCATACTTCACCTCAATACCCTTCTCGACCAGCTTGTCGGTCAACTCCTTCAACGCATGCTGTGCGCGTGCGACCGCCAACCCATATCCCGGTACGATCACCACGGTTTCAGCGTTGCCGAGCATGAACGATGCATCGTCGGCAGACCCGGGTTTCACTGGGCGCTGCTCAGCCGGGCCGCCTGCCGCGGCCGCACCCGCCTCGTTACCGAAGCCCCCGAGAATCACGTTGAAGAATGAACGGTTCATCGCACGACACATGATGTACGACAGGATCGCACCCGACGATCCCACCAGCGAACCCGCGATGATCAGCATCGGATTGTTCAGCGAGAAACCGATACCCGCCGCCGCCCAGCCCGAGTAAGAGTTCAGCATCGACACGACCACCGGCATATCCGCGCCACCGATCGGAATGATGATCAGCACCCCGAGTACGAACGCGATCAGCGTCATGATGATGAGCGGCAGCCACGACTGAGTGAGGAAGAAGATCACGCCAAAGCCGATCATCGCGACCGCGAGCAGCAGGTTGATCAGGTGCTGACCTGCATAGACGACTGGTGCGCCCTGAAACAGGCGGAACTTGTATTTGCCAGACAACTTCCCGAACGCGATCACCGAACCGGAGAACGTAATCGCACCGACGAACGTGCCGATGAACAGTTCGACGCGGTTGCCGTACGGCAGGAATCCGGGCACCGGATTGTCCGGGTCCGCCAGTCCGAACACCGAGGGCTCCGAGACCACCGCATAGGCAATGAACACGGCCGCGAGACCGATCAGCGAGTGCATGGCGGCGACCAGTTCGGGCATCTTGGTCATCTCGACGCGCGCGGCGACGAACGACCCGATCGCGCCGCCCACCACCAGCGCCGCGAACAACAGCCCGAGGCCCAGGCCGAGGTCCGAGCCGAGCCCGGCCGCCTGCTTGAGGATCAACGCGATGGTGGTGAGGATCGCGATCGCCATCCCGGCCATACCGAACGTATTGCCAATGCGCGCTGTCTTCGGATTCGAGAGCCCCTTGAGCGCCTGAATGAAGCAGACCGAAGCAACGAGATAAAGCAGCATGACGACGTTCAGACTCATTGCGCCTTCTCCTTCGCCGCTGCTGGAAGCTTCTTCGGCGCTTTCTTCTTGAACATCTCCAGCATTCTCCGAGTGACGAGAAAGCCGCCGAAGACGTTGACCGCTGCCAGCGCGACTGCCAGAGTCCCGAAGAACTTGCCTGTGACGCACACGGTCAGACCGGCCGCGAGCATCGCGCCAACGATCACGATCGCTGAAATCGCATTGGTCACCGCCATCAGCGGCGTGTGCAGCGCAGGCGTAACATTCCAGATCACGTGGTAACCCACGTAAATCGCCAGCACGAAGATGATGAGGTTGATGACGGTATGGTTGATGACTTCCAATGCCGGTCTCCTATGCCTTGCGCGTGACTTCGCCGTCACGGGCCAGCAACGTGGCGGCGACGATGTCATCCGCGAGATCGATATTCAAGGCGCCTTCCTTCGTGATGATCAGCTTGAGGAAGTCGAGCAGGTTGCGTGCGTAGAGCGACGACGCGTCGGCGGGCACCATCGAGGCCAGATTCGTATAACCGACGATCGTCACGCCGCTTCTTGTGACGACCTGATCCACTTCGGTCAACGGGCAGTTACCGCCGCGCCTGCCTTCGTACTCGGCGCCGTGTCCGGCCGCCAGATCCACCAGAACGGAGCCTGGTCTCATCGCCTGGACGGTGTCGACTGAAATCAAGGTCGGTGTGGCGCGTCCCGGGATCAATGCGATGGAGATCACCAGATCGGCCAGTTTCGCTCGTTCGTGAACCAGCGCCGACTGCCGCGTGAGCCACGAAGGGGGCATCGGTCGTGCGTAACCGCCGACACCCTGCGCGGCTTCGCGCTCCTGGTCGGTTTCGTATGGCACGTCGAGAAACTTCGCGCCGAGTGATTCGATCTGCTCTTTGACCGCCGGACGCACGTCGGACGCTTCGATCACTGCGCCCAGGCGCTTGGCGGTCGCGATCGCTTGCAGACCGGCCACACCCGCGCCGAGAATTAGCACACGGGCTGCCTTCACGGTGCCCGCGGCAGTCATCAGCATCGGCATGAAACGCGGATAAAGCGTCGCAGCCAGCAGCACCGCCTTGTACCCGGCGATGTTCGCCTGCGACGACAACACGTCGATGCTCTGTGCACGGGTGGTGCGCGGCGCCGCTTCGAGCGCGAACGCGGTAACCCCCGCCGCGGCGAGTTTCTGCGCGTTTTCCGTATTAAACGGCTTCAACATTCCGATCAACACTGCACCGCGTTTAAGAAGCGCGAGTTCCGAATCGGTGGGCGTCTCAACCTTGAGAACGATCTCTGCGCCGACCGTGGTCGGCGCATCGACGAGTTCGGCGCCCGCTGCCACGTACGCGTCGTCCAGATAGCTGGCACCCGACCCGGCACCGCTCTGCACAGTGACCCTGTGACCCTGCAACACGTACTTCTTAACCGTCTCGGGCGTCGCGGCGACACGTGTTTCATACGGCCGCGTCTCAGCCGGCACTCCGATGTGCATACCTTCCCCTACTAAATGCTTTGAGCCAGCGTGTATGATCATCCGACGCGTTTCACGTCGGTGGATCCCGACCCATCAACCAAACGAGCAGATTTCAAATTGCTCATAAACGATCGTGCAAACCTACGCGCCGTGTTATTGAATGAAACCGCAAGACGTGAAATTTGAACCGTAAAATCAAACAGGTCCTGCCATGGACGTCAGATTGCAACGTCCATCCTCATCGGTACCGACAAAGCAGTCGCTGACGATCAACGCGGAACTAGCAATCACCGTGCACTTTCAAGAGGAGAGTGGCAGTCAATCATCGAAATTGCAGATGTATTCGGTCGTCTCAAATACTTTTATTTCGATGGTGCTTTTGCGCGGGACTTTGAACGAATCACCCGCACGGTATTCGGTCCATTCGGCGCTGTCCTTTTGTCGAACCGAACAGTGACCGGCCAGAACCTCGATCACCTCGTCCACTACCGAAGGAAGAATCATTGTTCCGGGAAGGAACACACCGAGCGTCTTTCTCGCCCCATCTGCGAAAATGACTGTGTGAGAAATGCATTTGTCGTCAAAAATATTGGCGCGTTTTACTACAGATACTCCTTCGTACTGCTCATCGGATCGCATATAAAATGCTCCTTATTGAGACTTCCATAATTTATGACGTCACCAGAGCGTAGCCTGCATCCAGCACGCCGCAATGATCGAGGGCCGTTTTTGAGCGCTCTTGAGT
>NZ_JBIYEB010000075.1:0-4568 GCF_044909315.1 Caballeronia udeis | reverse complement strand
CTGCCCACCTCCGCACGTATCGATCCCATTCGCTAGCAGCCCAGCCTCTCGCGTGTCAACGTCATCCGCGACGGTACTGATCGGATGCTTACCCTCGAATAGCAGTCGTGACGTGATGATAGGAGGTATCTAAACGGAGAGGGGCCGAAGTGTTAAACACCCGGAAAGCCGCCCGACGACTTATAAGAGATCCAGAGCTTCCAAATTCTTCACTTAAGTGTCCTGTCGCACAGACACCCTGCCGTTATGGTCAGAGGCTTGGTGCGGCGAAGATACCATTGCTAGATTCTGCGAGATAACCGGACTACCCCCCACAGCGGCTTACACCCGTAAGTGTCGGAGCGGCTCTGCTACAAATCACCTTCTACAGCATCAATCTGGGTGAAGTCGAGAGCCCCTCCTCGGCCGGCCCCCTTAGACCCGGAGGTCTGATATGCGCACTCGCCACGCTTGTTCCATAGCCATCGCACTTGCCCTAATCTGCACCTTCGCGGTTGCTGCCAGCCGCCGACACAAGTCGCGACCGGCGCAGTCCCTCTTCGAGCCGAACGAAATGACGGTAGGACCACACCCCGTCAATCCCCATGATGGCCCATTCAGGGACATTGGGTCCAATGCCTCGGCGTCATGGGCAGGCATCGACTTTGACCTCGCGGTAGTTGACTCGGTGACCGCTGAACCGGTCTTTGACGGGGTACAGCGAATCAAGATTACCCATGGACAGTTTCGTCCACAAATTGGTTTAGGCGGCGTCGACGGACCCGATAAGAACAGGCCTGGATTATACGTACAGGTCTACTATCCTGAGCGGGGCCAGTTGGTCCGGAAGGTCGACGATCTCTTTCACATCCTTCGTGGCGGTTCTCATGACCAACCGATGTACCCGCCTTACACTCTAGAGTTTCTCTCGCCTCCTATTCCGAAGCTGCCAGAGAAGGGAGCAAAGATTCGCTTTACCTTATTAGCCGGCGCTAGCGGCGGTTGTCAACGTACTTGTCGTGTCACTTCAAGCAAACTGCTTTAGTTCTTCCGGCTGCATGCGCTCCGGATTGAGCCAGACTTCACCCTTCAATTCCCAATTACGCGTTGATCGGGACCAACGCCGTGGATTGCGCTCCCTGGCCTCTGCATAAACTGCTTCACGCTGCGCGAGCACTGCGGCGGCTACGCCGTTGTGGCGCTGCGCCGGCGTGACGAATTTCAGGCCGCTGTGTTTGTGCTCCTGGTTGTACCAACGCACGAACTTCTGCGTCCAGGCCCGTGCCTCATCCACGCTGCCGTACGCCCTGCGCGGGTAGTCGGGCCGGTACTTGCAGGTGCGGAACAGCGACTCTGCGTACGGGTTGTCATTACTCACACGCGGCCGGCTAAACGAGGCCGCGACCCCCAGGTTTTCCAGAGTGGCAAGCATCGTCGCACCCTTCATCGGGCTGCCGTTATCCGAGTGCAGCACCAGGGGACGTCCTGCCAGGCCCTCGGCCAGACTGGCACGCCGCATCAGCAACGCGGCTAGTTCTGCCGATTCGGCTTCATGCACTTCATGAGCGACAATCTTGCGGCTGAACACGTCCAGCATCATGTACCAGTAGTAGTACTGTCCTTTGACCGCCGCCGGCAGCCACGTGATGTCCCACGACCAGACCTGATTCGGTGCCGTCGCACAATGACTGGTCACCACCCGGGTCGAAGGCTTGCGCGCACGACCCCGGTGATGCTGCTGCGAGGTGCTGCGCAGCACGCGATAAAAGCTCGATTCCGATGCGACATACACGCCGCGATCCGCCAGGCTTGGCACGATCTGGCTGGGCGGCAGGCTGGCAAACTCCGCACTATTGGCCACCTCAAGAATCTGTTGCCGTTCGGCCTCACTCAGCTGATTCCCCGGCAGCGACCGTTCGGTCGTGGTACGGCCATCGGCGAGCACCGCGTCACCGTCACACACCCAGCGCTGGAATGTGCGCAGGCTCATGCCCAGCTCGTCGCAAGCCTTCTCCAGCCGACAGCCTGACTGCGCCGCCTCGCGTATCAACGATATACATAACAGGCGATCCGGGACGTTGATCAATCGTCCTCTTTGTCTCCCCAAAGTCGAGTAGCCCGGCGGAACTTCCCCGCCAGGCCCTCACAGATCCGTACGTGAACCTCTCGGTTCATACGGCTCTTGTCATCCAGCCGATGGCAATACCCCCAGCGTCCAGTGATACAGCAGATCCGGTGCACGCTCGGCCATCCGCCTGAGCCAGGTCCGCGCCTTGACACGACTCCGTTTAAACCGGCGATATTTGCGTACCGCCCATTTCATCAGAATATCGTTGAGGTGGGCGATCACGCGCTTGAACTCGCTCATGTAGAACGCCGCGTAATAGTTCCACCATCCTCGCAAGGCGGGATTGGCCCGCTCGGCAATCTCCTCGATTCCAGCTTCACTCCAGCGACCAATGTTCCACGTCCGCAGCTTCTCGCGGATGCGATTCGCCGCATTGCCACTCAAGGCAGGACTGAAGCTGTTGAAGTAAACGCCGCGCTTGCTTTTGGCCAGCCGACCACGGAAGGTGTATCCCAGAAAGTCAAAGCTCGTGTTGGGATAGTCGTTCTTGCGATTCCCATCCCGGCAGTACACGATCTTCGTCTTCTCAGGATGCAATTCCAGGCCACAGGCCTTGAGACGCGCACCGATTGCCTCCTGCAACCGTCTGGCTTCGGCTTCGCTTTTACAGTGGACCAAACCATCGTCCGCATACCGCACGAACGACGTGTCCGGAAAGTGCCTCGCCATCCAAGTATCAAAGGCATAATGCATATAGAGATTAAATAGTACCGGGCTGACGACACCACCCTGCGGCGTGCCCTGCGTCCGCGACACCATTTCCTGCCCCCTCATCATTGGTGCCTTCAACCAGCGTTCCACGTACAGCTCCACCCATGCGCAGCGTGCATGTTGCCGCACCGCTTTCATCATGAGTTCGTGATCAACATGGTCGAACGCACCTTTGATGTCAAATTCCAGTACCCAGTCGTATTTCCAGCATCGCTCCCGGACAGCAGCTATCGCGTCCAGCGCCGACCTGGAAGGACGGTAAGCATAGGAATCGGGATGGAAACAGGGCTCTACCTGCGCTTCAAGATAATTGCGTGCAACCGCCTGGGCAACGCGGTCCGCTACTGTGGGAACTCCCAACAGTCGCTTTTTGTTTTTGTCATTGCCCTTCGGAATTTCCACGCCACGCACCGGTGGGGGGAAGTAGCTCCCCGAAGACATTCGACTCCACAGCTTGTACAAATTGGGTCTCAGCCGCTGTTCAAATGCCTCTATGGTTTGCCCGTCCACACCGGGCGCACCATGGTTCGCTTTTACCTGAAGCCATGCTGCCCACACAGACGCCTTCGTTATTGCAAACGGCCTGGCTCGACTCATCGGCTCATCCCATTGTCTGGTTGACCCACAAGTCTCGCCGGATGACGCATTCCCTTCGCTCCCCCCCCATTACGAGGCTTCACAGCTACTACGAAATGCTCCGCCCCTGTACCCCGCATCGGTACTCTCGCCTTCTTTGAGTCCTTCAAATCAAGCTTCTCCCTTCGCATCGTGGTGACAGGTTCCTATGTTCCGTTCAATCGCCTGGAGTAACGTCACGCCGTCTTTATGCCGGTCGTCACCAAGCCAGTAATCAGGCTCCCGCTTGGTTTGTCCCAAGGTCAGGCGAGGACCTTGGTTTTGACGACAGGTGGAAAAAGCTATCGACACCTCATCAACGGTTCGCTTGCGCTCGTCTCGTTATTCCATACCTGACGCATTCAATGCGCCTTTTCTTCAACGCTCACCACCACGTCTCTTAAACGCAGCAGCTTGAAGTGGTTTGATGCCTTCTCCTGAAAGACGGCATCAAGGGGCCTACCCTCATCGATCAAACAGTTTTCATAGCACACTCGCCTGGGCTTTTTTTCTCAGAATCAGCAGCGCAGCCGCTTCCGCCAGCGCCTTCTCCTTGCGCTGCAATTCTTTCTCGAGCTGCTGGATGCGCTTCTTGTCGTCCTTCGACTGATGGCGCTGCTCGCGTGCCTGCTCCGTGGCATTCGCATTGGCCGAACGGCAAGCGGCTCGCCAGGCGGATATCTGTTCCGGATAAAGACCTTTTCGACGGCAATACTCGGCCAGCTCCGCTGCATTGAGCGGCGCGGTTTCCAGCACTACTGCAAACTTGTCCTCCGAAGACCATGCTTCGGCATTCTTCCCATCGCCCGGCGCAGCCAACCCTTGTCCTTTCGCCTGTCGGCGCCACGTGTACAACGTCTGTTCGGTAATTCCCGTTTCTCTGGCCAGCGCCGAAACCAGCGCGTTTTCCGGCGGCATCATGCGCCGCACCAGCGCTTCTTTTCTTTCTGCTGAGTAGGTTTTCATTCACCCTGATTTTACCGCCCCCGGACCATGTCTATAAGAATCAGATAACACGACAAGTAGTCTGACGCCGGGGGGAACTGAGCTTATCTATCCGCGAGGTCTATCGCAAACTGGCCAGCGCCTTGCATCCGGACCGCGAGACCGATCCGCAGGAACGTGAGCGCAAAAC
>NZ_JBIYEB010000074.1:0-5411 GCF_044909315.1 Caballeronia udeis | reverse complement strand
GTCCAAGTAAAGCGCTCAAGCGCAAACTTTGACCGACATAAAACACACTGGTTATAGGATCAAGCCTTACGGGCAATTAGTATCAGTTAGCTTAATGCATTACTGCACTTCCACACCTGACCTATCAACGTCCTGGTCTAGAACGACCCTTCAAGGAGCTCGAAGCTCCAGGGATATCTCATCTCAAGGCGAGTTTCCCGCTTAGATGCTTTCAGCGGTTATCTCTTCCGAACATAGCTACCCGGCGATGCCACTGGCGTGACAACCGGTACACCAGAGGTTCGTCCACTCCGGTCCTCTCGTACTAGGAGCAGCCCCCTTCAAATATCCAACGCCCACGGCAGATAGGGACCAAACTGTCTCACGACGTTTTAAACCCAGCTCACGTACCTCTTTAAATGGCGAACAGCCATACCCTTGGGACCGGCTACAGCCCCAGGATGAGATGAGCCGACATCGAGGTGCCAAACACCGCCGTCGATATGAACTCTTGGGCGGTATCAGCCTGTTATCCCCAGAGTACCTTTTATCCGTTGAGCGATGGCCCTTCCATACAGAACCACCGGATCACTATGACCTGCTTTCGCACCTGCTCGACTTGTCGGTCTCGCAGTTAAGCACGCTTATGCCATTGCACTATCAGCACGATTTCCGACCGTACCTAGCGTACCTTCGTACTCCTCCGTTACACTTTGGGAGGAGACCGCCCCAGTCAAACTGCCTACCATGCACTGTCCCCGATCCGGATCACGGACCAAGGTTAGAACCTCAAACAAACCAGGGTGGTATTTCAAGGACGGCTCCACCGAAACTAGCGTTCCGGTTTCATAGCCTCCCACCTATCCTACACAGATCGGTTCAAAGTCCAATGCAAAGCTACAGTAAAGGTTCATGGGGTCTTTCCGTCTAGCCGCGGGGAGATTGCATCATCACAAACACTTCAACTTCGCTGAGTCTCGGGAGGAGACAGTGTGGCCATCGTTACGCCATTCGTGCAGGTCGGAACTTACCCGACAAGGAATTTCGCTACCTTAGGACCGTTATAGTTACGGCCGCCGTTTACCGGGACTTCAATCAAGAGCTTGCACCCCATCATTTAATCTTCCGGCACCGGGCAGGCGTCACACCCTATACGTCCACTTTCGTGTTTGCAGAGTGCTGTGTTTTTATTAAACAGTCGCAGCCACCAGTTTATTGCAACCCCTTCACCCTTTGCGCGCAGGCGCATCAAGCTACAGGGGCGTACCTTATCCCGAAGTTACGGTACCAATTTGCCGAGTTCCTTCTCCCGAGTTCTCTCAAGCGCCTTAGAATACTCATCTCGCCCACCTGTGTCGGTTTGCGGTACGGTCTTGTTAAACTGAAGCTTAGAGGCTTTTCTTGGAACCACTTCCGATTGCTTCGCCACCTAAGCGGCTCGCCTCACACCCTTGAATTCCGCGCCCGGATTTGCCTAAGCGCCTTCTCCAATGCAAGGACCGGGACTTCCAACACCCGGACAACCTTCCGCGATCCGTCCCCCCATCGCATTTAACAATGGTGCAGGAATATTAACCTGCTTCCCATCAGCTACGCATTTCTGCCTCGCCTTAGGGGCCGACTCACCCTACGCCGATGAACGTTGCGTAGGAAACCTTGGGCTTACGGCGAGGGGGCTTTTCACCCCCTTTATCGCTACTCATGTCAGCATTCGCACTTCCGATACCTCCAGCACACTTTTCAATGCACCTTCACAGGCTTACGGAACGCTCTCCTACCATGCGAGATAAATCTCGCATCCGCAGCTTCGGTATATTGCTTAGCCCCGTTACATCTTCCGCGCAGGACGACTCGATCAGTGAGCTATTACGCTTTCTTTAAAGGATGGCTGCTTCTAAGCCAACCTCCTGACTGTTTTAGCCTTCCCACTTCGTTTCCCACTTAGCAATATTTGGGGACCTTAGCTGGCGGTCTGGGTTGTTTCCCTCTTGACACCGGACGTTAGCACCCGATGTCTGTCTCCCGTGATTGCACTCTTCGGTATTCGGAGTTTGCTATGGCGTAGTAATCCGCAATGGACCCCACAACCATGACAGTGCTCTACCCCCGAAGGTGATACACGAGGCACTACCTAAATAGTTTTCGGAGAGAACCAGCTATTTCCAAGTTTGTTTAGCCTTTCACCCCTATCCACAGCTCATCCCCTAATTTTTCAACATTAGTGGGTTCGGTCCTCCAGTACGTGTTACCGCACCTTCAACCTGGCCATGGATAGATCACTTGGTTTCGGGTCTACGCCCAGCAACTGAACGCCCTATTCGGACTCGCTTTCGCTACGCCTGCCTTAATCAGTTAAGCTTGCTACTGAACGTAAGTCGCTGACCCATTATACAAAAGGTACGCCGTCACCCCTTTCAAGGCTCCGACTGTTTGTATGCATGCGGTTTCAGGATCTATTTCACTCCCCTCCCGGGGTTCTTTTCGCCTTTCCCTCACGGTACTGGTTCACTATCGGTCGATCACGAGTATTTAGCCTTGGAGGATGGTCCCCCCATCTTCAGACAGGATTTCACGTGTCCCGCCCTACTTGTCGTACACCTAGTTCCACACATCCGCTTTCGCCTACAGGGCTATCACCTGCTATGGCCACACTTTCCAGAGTGTTCGGCTAACGGTCGTGCTAAAGAGTACAGGCTGATCCCATTTCGCTCGCCACTACTTTGGGAATCTCGGTTGATTTCTTTTCCTGCGGTTACTTAGATGTTTCAGTTCACCGCGTTCGCTTCACTGGACCTATGTATTCAGTCCAGGATGACCCAGAAGGGCCGGGTTTCCCCATTCGGATATCGGGGGATCAAAGCTCGTTTGCCAGCTCCCCCCCGCTTTTCGCAGGCTACCGCGTCCTTCATCGCCTGTGATCGCCAAGGCATCCACCACATGCACTTGTTCGCTTGACCCTATAACGAGTGTGTCTCTCCAAACACCACCCAGGTTGCCCCGGACAGCGCTTTTCTTCACACCGCTATAGGTTGAGTATTCGTGTTGCGCCGTATTCCAAAGCGACCTTTCGATCACTTTTTCATACATTGATACAATCACAACCCTGATTCACCTACTCACACACCCATCTCTAAGTATGCTTTCGTGAATCTCTTTACTACTTCTTCCAGATTGTTAAAGAACGACAGCACAACTTAAAGCGCTATGCCTTAAATTGCTTACTGACTGGCTCAATCGCCAATGCATATTTTTCACACTGCACCGCAAGCACTTTTCTGCTCACAGGTATAAAAAATCTGCATTGATGATTGGTGGAGGATGACGGGATCGAACCGACGACCCCCTGCTTGCAAAGCAGGTGCTCTCCCAGCTGAGCTAATCCCCCCTATACCTTGACGCTTCGGGGTCTGCATTTATCCGCCACGTTCTTTCAAACGCTTAAGAGTAAATGGTGGGTCTGGTTGGATTCGAACCAACGACCCCCGCCTTATCAAGACGGTGCTCTAACCAACTGAGCTACAGACCCTTAGCCTGTCTTCTTACAGCCGATAAGCGTGAGCGCTTTAGCACTTCTCTTTAATACGTTTGAGCTCGAGAAAGGAGGTGATCCAGCCGCACCTTCCGATACGGCTACCTTGTTACGACTTCACCCCAGTCATGAATCCTACCGTGGTGACCGTCCTCCTTGCGGTTAGACTAGCCACTTCTGGTAAAACCCACTCCCATGGTGTGACGGGCGGTGTGTACAAGACCCGGGAACGTATTCACCGCGGCATGCTGATCCGCGATTACTAGCGATTCCAGCTTCACGTAGTCGAGTTGCAGACTACGATCCGGACTACGATCGGTTTTCTGGGATTAGCTCCCCCTCACGGGTTGGCAGCCCTCTGTTCCGACCATTGTATGACGTGTGAAGCCCTACCCATAAGGGCCATGAGGACTTGACGTCATCCCCACCTTCCTCCGGTTTGTCACCGGCAGTCTCCTTAGAGTGCTCTTGCGTAGCAACTAAGGACAAGGGTTGCGCTCGTTGCGGGACTTAACCCAACATCTCACGACACGAGCTGACGACAGCCATGCAGCACCTGTGTATCGGTTCTCTTTCGAGCACCCCCACCTTTCAGCAGGGTTCCGACCATGTCAAGGGTAGGTAAGGTTTTTCGCGTTGCATCGAATTAATCCACATCATCCACCGCTTGTGCGGGTCCCCGTCAATTCCTTTGAGTTTTAATCTTGCGACCGTACTCCCCAGGCGGTCAACTTCACGCGTTAGCTACGTTACTAAGGAAATGAATCCCCAACAACTAGTTGACATCGTTTAGGGCGTGGACTACCAGGGTATCTAATCCTGTTTGCTCCCCACGCTTTCGTGCATGAGCGTCAGTATTGGCCCAGGGGGCTGCCTTCGCCATCGGTATTCCTCCACATCTCTACGCATTTCACTGCTACACGTGGAATTCTACCCCCCTCTGCCATACTCTAGCTCGCCAGTCACAAATGCAGTTCCCAGGTTAAGCCCGGGGATTTCACATCTGTCTTAACGAACCGCCTGCGCACGCTTTACGCCCAGTAATTCCGATTAACGCTCGCACCCTACGTATTACCGCGGCTGCTGGCACGTAGTTAGCCGGTGCTTATTCTTCCGGTACCGTCATCCTCCCGCCGTATTAGGGCAGAAGTTTTCTTTCCGGACAAAAGTGCTTTACAACCCGAAGGCCTTCTTCACACACGCGGCATTGCTGGATCAGGGTTTCCCCCATTGTCCAAAATTCCCCACTGCTGCCTCCCGTAGGAGTCTGGGCCGTGTCTCAGTCCCAGTGTGGCTGGTCGTCCTCTCAGACCAGCTACAGATCGTCGCCTTGGTAGGCCTTTACCCCACCAACTAGCTAATCTGCCATCGGCCGCCCCTATAGCGCGAGGCCTTTCGGTCCCCCGCTTTCTTCCGTAGATCGTATGCGGTATTAATCCGGCTTTCGCCGGGCTATCCCCCACTACAGGACACGTTCCGATGTATTACTCACCCGTTCGCCACTCGCCACCAGGGTTGCCCCCGTGCTGCCGTTCGACTTGCATGTGTAAGGCATGCCGCCAGCGTTCAATCTGAGCCAGGATCAAACTCTTCAGTTCAATGCCTGTTACTGTTTTCTATTCTTGCGAATAGGTCGCTCACTCAACGTACTGACAAGTTCCTCCCATCTTTCCATCTCTGAAAAGACGCTCAAAACCTACCTTAATACTAGTGTGAGACTTGATACTTTCGCTTCACGGCAGCATCTCCTAAGAAACACCGCCACGCTTAAAGCCAAGCACCAAGCGCCCACACTTATCGGCTGTTAGTTTTTAAAGAACATTCACCAAAACACCAGCGCCCCAACCACCAGAACCCTGCCGCTTTCGCGTCGCTGCATCTGCAGCACAGAAACGAGATTATG
>NZ_JBIYEB010000073.1:0-10805 GCF_044909315.1 Caballeronia udeis | reverse complement strand
TGCTGCCCACCTCCGCACGTATCGATCCCATTCGCTAGCAGCCCAGCCTCTCGCGTGTCAACGTCATCCGCGACGGTACTGATCGGATGCTTACCCTACCGTCGCGCGAAGCCCGGCAGAACCTGACGGAGTTAGCACCACCGCTGCAGCGCAGTGTTTCTATGGCGCGGCTATCGCGCCTTTGTGTCGTCCCGGCCCACTTACGGCAGCAGAATCGTCGAACCCGTAGTGCGGCGGCTTTCGAGTGCGATGTGCGCCTCCGCGACTTCGGACAACGGATAGCGCTGGTTGATACTGGTCTTAACCTTGCCCGATATCAGCATGTCAAACAGCTCCGCCGACATCGATTCATAGTCGCTGCGTTGGGCGATATACGTATACAAAGTCGGGCGGGTGAAGAAGAGCGAACCGCGTCCGGTGAATTCGGAGGAATCGATCAGTGGCAACGGACCCGATGCACTGCCGAAACTGACGAACAGGCCGAGCGGTGCGAGGCAGTCGAGCGAGGCCGTAAACGTGTCCTTGCCGATCGAGTCGTAGACAACCGGCACACCCGCACCGTTGGTGATCTCGCGCACACGGCTGGTGAAATTCTCGCGCGTATAGACGATCGCATGGTCGCAACCATGCGCCTTGGCGATCTCCGCCTTTTCGTCCGAACCCACCGTGCCGATTACCGTCGCGCCCAGTGCCTTGGCCCATTGGCACATCAACAAGCCGACGCCGCCCGCGGCCGCCTGGATCAGGATCGTGTCGCCCGCCGTCACTCTATAGATCCGACGAACCAGATATTGTGCGGTAAGGCCCTGGAGCATGACGGAGGCGCCCTGCTCGTAGCTCAGCGCACCCGGCAGCTTGACGACCTGAGCCGCCGGTAACACGCGTTCCTGAGCGTAGGCACCCGGTGAACGTGTCACATACGCGACGCGGTCGCCCACTTTCAGACCCACGACACCGGCGCCCACCGCGGTGATCTCACCCGCTGCTTCCATGCCGTTGCCGCTTGGCAGTTGCGATGGGTACCGACCGATGCGGACATAGACGTCGATATAGTTCAGGCCGACCGCATGTTGCTTGATGCGGATCTCGCCGTTACCCGGCTCACCTACCTCGACATCGACCCACTTCATCACCTCGGGGCCGCCTACCTTGTCGAAAAGAATGGCTTTGACCATCTAGTTTCTCCTATGTCGACCGAAGTTAGGCCGTGTTCACAAATAGTGGCCCAAACGGTCAGGCAAGGAACGCGGACACAAAATAGCTGTCGGTGAGCTTGTCATATCGAGGACCAGACTGCCAATATTATGTTGTTCTTTCGCAAAATTAGGACCAACTTAATGTCATACGTATGATGCCAATATGGCATATATAGGTCTTTCTGACGAGTTTTGTTGGTACATTCCATGATGAAATTTTTAGTATATCTAACAAAATTTTCACGATGATCAGCCAACCAGTTCCGTAGTGCAAATCGTAGACGGTGGAGAGGAGAGATGCTAACGGATCGGTTCGACGCGAGCGGAGGACGGCAGCGGCGATGCGATATTCCACGGCAGCAACTCGTCGATACGGTCGATGAAATGCGCACAGGGGTCTACGGTGGTGATTTGATGAGAGCGGAGAGCCTTATGTCAACGCTCTGCAGGCGAGAATAAAAAGACACTAACCGGGTAACAGAAATAGCTAGGAGTTAATCATTGATATGGTGCAGCTATTGATATGGTGCAGCGCTGGAAGGCGTGCGCCATATCAATCACGCGGATCAAGGCACCAATAGTCTCGTAAGCAAGCAGTTCTACAATCGGAATCCTCCGCGAAAGAGAGGACTCGTGCCCCGCCCCCGCTTGTTGCAGAGATGCGTTCCGCGCACACCGTGGCCCCTCAAACGCAATAACATCGCGGCGGAACATGGGATGGAAGTCACTAACGTGCACGCGCCCCCGGAACTGACCCTAGTGTATTTTTGCGACTGTCTAGCGGCGGTCGGCTGCCTCAAATTTACGCACATCACAAAGAGTCCTAAAAGCCGCGCAGTTCACCTGCCGACATCAGCAAGACGGCAATCCTCCGTATGAGCCGATGACCGACGAACCGTGGTTCGACTCGGCTGATGAAAGCACGAAAAATAAATATCAAGGACACCATCAGATGATCACAAATTCAAGTCTTTTCCAAGTTTATCCTCTCGGTCCGTTGCGAAGCCATGGGTGGCGCAATGGATCTCGTGTCCAGCATGGTTTCCCCGCATCTCAACCAAGGAAAGGACGGCACAATCAATCCGCTATTGCGGTCTAGTGTGGTTCTGCCTCATATAGGTAAGCCAGTTTATAAATTTTATATTAACAGCATACCTTATCGATTAGATAAGGCAATATCTATCGCCGCGAATGGCGGGTCAACAAGACCCTTGCCGAATATCATCGGCGCATGCTGGAGTTCGCGTCTCCTACCAAGCCGCGAACTCCAGCATGCCCAAGAAACGGCCATCAGGAAGCTGAAACGATGTCTGTGAATCGCACAGATCAGACATCACTAAAGAATCAGACTACGTTCTTCTCAACGATCGGATTGTTGCTCAACACACGCGGCCAGCCAAGCGGAGCCAAATCCAGCGTTTCAAAACGCCCATTCAAAACCAATTCGCTTACGGCACGCCCAGTCGCCGGTCCGTGTTGCATCCCGTGTCCACTAAACCCATTTGCAAAAACGCAGTTTTCAACATCGGGGTGAAATCCGATAATCGCGTTATGATCGAAAACGTTGTATTCGTAGTAGCCGGACCAACTGCTCTCCACCCGAAGCGCTTCAAATTGCGGAACGCGTGCCGCCAAAGTCGGCCACACAATATCATCAAACAACGCGTGATCTACTTCGTCCAGAGGAAGATCGTCGTGATCGTTTTCCGGAGTCGGCGCGATGCCGCACAGGTAGCCGTTGCCCTCCGGCCGGAACCAGACTCCAGTCGGATCGATCAAAAGAGGAGCCCGCTCCAGTACTGCCGGAGATGAAACGTTGAAAACACTTCGGCGCCTTGCATATACAGGTAAGTCAATGTCAAGCATCCCGGCAATGTTTCTTGCCCATGGGCCAGCTGCGTTGACCAGCATACTGCAGGCATACTCTTGACCAGATGATGTCTTTACGCCTGACACCCGGCGACCGGCTCGACTCAAGCCAGTAACCTCCGAGTGAACATAGCGCGCCCCGAGCGCTTGCGCCTTTTTCTTTAGCGCTTGAAGAACGCCGTAACCATCGAACCAGCCTTCACCGGAGATACCAAAGGAACCAAACTCCAGGTCATCCACATTTAGCCACTGAAACCGATCACGCAAGCCATTACGATCTAGAAGAGCGATGTCGGCGCCGAGGCTTGTCTGAAGCGCCCAGTTTTCTTTGATGACATCAACACCCTTCTCTCCTGCAAGAAACAGGTACCCGTTCTCATGAAAATCGGCGGTAGGACTCGATCCCTCCACGTCAAGCAGTTCAGGCATCGCCCGAAGAAAGTCGAGCCCAAACAAAGACATTTGAACGGCAACAGGAGTAGAAAACTGTTGTCGGATTCCGGCGAGAGAAAGAGCAGACGAAGCGCGCACATAAGTTAGATCACGCTCCAGAACGGTGACCCGAGTACTTGGATCGCTTCGCAGGATAAAGTAAGCCGCCGAACTACCAACTACGCCACCACCCACGATAACGACTTCCTGGGACATTTAATTTTCTCCTTGCAATGTATTGGCACACCGAGGCGGATGATTAGCTGCTGTTTCACGCCTCATATCCGAGTATCGTCAAAGCAGGCAATTGCTTCTTCCCGCCTAACCCACAAAGACCTACTTCTGGTTTACGAGACCATTCTCAATATCGAGCTGCACTGCCGCCTTATCCCACATTTCAGGAATGGCGCGCACCTTTGCGTACGACATCGGACAATGGATGTCTTTTTCAGAGGCGGGCGACGAGCCAGCAACATCCACCGCGATTCGCGAATCTGAAATTGGGGTTCGTTCGGTCGGAATCATAGGCTCACCGTAACCGGCGATCGTCATAGAATTTGTCCATGTGCCCTAGTGCCCTAGTGCTCGTCAAAAACCTTTGGTTCGTTACCTTTCGTGCTCGACCGTCACGAACTGTTCGCAACGGCATTTTCACAGAGGTTTCGCAACAACAAATTATTGTCAGTCGCTCAGTAACACCTTCGCATGGATGCGGGTCTGTTACTCGATAGACCGGCAGGTTTTCACTGATCTGTACAGCTCAACGGAAAGTGTCCCTGCCACCCACCAAATCATGGCCCACACGGTTAAATCTCATGCACCTTTGGTTGTTTCCACTACGACCCATTGCCCTTGCTTCACTTGGTAAAGTGTTGAAACTGCTGATCTGATATCGCCATTGGCAAGGAAAGCAATAGGACCGGTGATCCCGGTGAATTGAATCTTTTTGATTGCCGCGTTGATATCGGCCGGATTCGTCGAATTGGCTGCTTCGATGGCATGGATCAGCACGCTGGCTGCGTCATAGCTGAACGGGCCGTAAGGGAGAAGGTCAACACCATAGGCTTTCTGGTATTTAGCAACAAACTCTTTGCCATTCGGCAGCGATGCCAGCGGCAAACCGTAGTCCCAAACCATTGCGCCTTCTGCAGCATCGCCAGCAATCTTGATAAAGCTTGCATCTGCGACCCCGCCGCCCGCAAGGAACGTCGCCTTTATTCCAAGCTGACGCATGCGTTTTACGACCAGGGCCGCCTGCGTATCACTCCCTCCGAAAAATAGCAGATCTGCATTTGTGCTCTTGATTCTCGTCAACTGGGCGCTGAAATCTACTGCCTTGTCGTTTGTGTATTCGCGGGTGACAATCGTTGCGCCGCTAGCCCGCGCCGCCTTTTCAAACTCGTCAGCTTCCCCAGCCCCGAAAGCAGTGCGGTTGTCCAAGATCGCAATCCGCTTCGCTTTGCCCTCTGTTGCTGCATACCTACCAGCCGTGCCGGAATTTTGTGCATCGGTCGGCATTACCCTGTACACCGTCGACAGACCCGCTTGGGTGATGTTCGGATTAGTCGCGGCGGGCGAAATCATTGGAATACCCGCCTTTGCGTAGATTTGGGACGTTGGAAGCGTAGTGTCCGAGGTGAAGTGCCCGATCACAGCGACAACATGGTCGTCGACGAATTGCTGAGCGACCTGAACAGCAATACGAGGATCACCCTGATCATCGGCGGAGACCAGTTCAAGCTTGATGGGCTTCCCGTTGATCGACAGCTTCTTCGCGTTGGCTTCGTCGATAGCGAGCTTCGCGGAGTTTGCACAGTCTTTGCCATAGCCAGCATACGGGCCTGTCATAGGCGCCGCTAACCCGATCTGAACTACCGTCTCCTGCGCGTTCGCGTGAGCGGACATGAAGAGGAAATGAGTAAGAAGTACGGCGCCAACCACAGGACACAGCTTGCGAAATTTTAGTAGCCTGAACATTTTTTGCGAATCCTCAGTGATCCTGAAATATATGAAGTCCGTTTGATTCTCAGATCGAGCAAAGCAGGCGTACGGACCGACTCAAGGTCCGATATGTGACTATTGGTTTGATATCGGACGCATGAGCCAATTATAGACCCCCATCTTTTTTGGCAAGAATAAAAATTTGCGTACTTAGCGCATACCCTAGTACGGCACTTCCCACTCGTCCGGAATACACACTCTGCTCATCTCCCGGACGCCCCGCGCAAGCTGAGGCGATCAAACCGAAGCAGTCTACGGGGCGACAATCATCGTGCCGGCACATGCGGCGCTGGGTCGGCAGGGTTCTGCGGCGATTACGTTTTCGGGCGAAGGTGACCAGCCGTTTCGGCAATGTGACCGGCGGCCGGGACGGAGAGGTTGTAGAAAGCTGGCAACTATTTCGGTCTCTGCCGCCGAGTAATTGGACTGGAGCATGACGAATGCCGCGCGCGCCCCGCTCAGCGCTTGAACAATTGCATCCGTATCGTCCATATCGGAAGGCTTACTTCACATCCAAGCTCCGTCCACGAACGCCCGTTGGCCTCGCCCCTTACCACCGCCCGCATCGATTCGGCCGCGCGCAGCAACGTCCGTGCGACGACGCTACCCACCTGACCCGTGATGCCCGACATATGCAAACATGCCGTCTCTCCACCAATCAAACTGTGACAAATCCGGTCCCCACGAGACGGCCTCCGCCGGACTCAAGCTATCGCCACCGACAGGACGTTAACGGGCGCGCCGCCGCAATGCATAGCGATGATCGGCGTGAACGCTCTGGACCCTGAGAGAGTGCCAAAGTAATTCACGGTCATTTCGCGAGCGCGGCGATTTTGTCTGGCCGACAAGAGCGACATCTGGATTCCGACGAATGCAGAAAACTGCTGCCGGATCCCTGCCGCATTGCCGCAGACCGCGCCGATGATGAGCAACGGCATCTCGGATTGCGTTCCCCAGAACCGTCACGGAAAGCGTGGGCTCGCTCCGCGCCAAGAAATAAATTACTGCGCAATCCCAGTCCCGCCACCATCAACGATGACGATCTTTTGAGCTCTGTAAAGGTTCGATAGACGCCTACGCCAGGTTGTTGCGCTCGCGCCAGTCCACCGGTGCAAGCGCATAGAACACGGTTGCACCGCGGCCTTCGTAGCGCAGTGACGTACCTGCGGGAATCCAAAGCACATCGCCGGGTCTTGTCTCATAGGCATGCTCGCCGACGCGCAGCGTAAGGGCCCCATCGAGCGTGAACAGCAATTCGTCGTACAGGACCGTCCATTCGATCGAGACATTGTCAAAGCGCGCGACACCCGCGCCCATGGTTTTGCTTAGTTGCGGACCAACGAGACGTGCGATCGAGGCAGATCCATTGCCTTGTTCGCCGAACGGCTCGAAAGGCATGGTGTCACGTTGAAAATGAATGACTTCGGACATGGACATCTCCATCGTTGAGTGACTGTAGACAGTCGCTGAGGGTTTGCGAAAGGAAAAATTTTTGTCTTTCAGTAAAAATATGCAGCCCTGCCGTAATCATGAAACGCGAACGGCGCGCATACCGGGAGCTGATGAGCTCAAACGGTGTTGACGTCTCGGCTGATCCTGCGAAACCGCTTCCCCGAACTGGGGCGCGCTCCGGCACTACCTCCTTCTGGCTCACCTCTGCTTCACACTCGTGCCGCTGTGCCGCGCAATGTCCCATGATTCGCTAAATTCAGCATTTGATGCCGCGGCTCCTTATTCGGGGACAACCCATGTTCAGTCAGGCCGAACCCGACGCAAGCGCGCCGAGAACCATATCCAGTTCGACCCGACCGCGGATGACTTCATCGGGGTGACTTTCGAAACCGATCCAGCCTTCGTTGAGTCCATCGAACATGCGTATCCGTAACAGCGGATGCTTCATGCCTTGCGAGCGAAACAGCGCTTCCCAAGTCTCTTTACCGGCGACCTCGGCGCGTACCGGGCGATCAAGCGCACGGGCAAAGGCCAAGGCGAGGTCGTTGGGGCTCACTCGACGCGGACCTTCGAGTTCAACGATGCGCACGCCGCTCCATGTTTGCTGGAGTAGTTCAGCCGCAACGCGGCCTACGTCGGCGGTGGAGACCATCGACACGGGCTTGTCCAGCGGCTGCAGGTAACTGGCGATGACGCCATTGTCACGAGCGGACGTGAGATCCCACGCGGCGTTTTCCATGAACCAGCACGGTCGCAGAAACGCCACCGGCATCGGCATCGCGCGCAATGCCTCCTCCATCATCGTGTGTTGTGTCAGCAGGTTGCTCTCACTAGCTTGCGCGCCGATCGTTGACAGGCAAACCACTTTTTCGGGCCGTGCCTTCAGAATCGCTGCGGACACGGCGTCGATAACCGTGCGCGCTTCGGGGAACCCGGGTGTCGGGTCGGATACCGAAGGGGGCAGGATAAAAATGCCAATCGCGCCATCGAACGCGGCGGCGAGCGCGGTAGCGTCGTCCATGCGGGCAGTAGCGAGTTCGCAACCGCGCTCCGCCCACGAAGCGGCCCGTGCGGCGTCGCGCACGACCCCTCGCACTGGGTGACCTGCCGCCATAAGTTCGCGGGCCAATGCGCTGCCGACCTTACCGGTGATTCCCGTGATTGCATACACTGCTTATTCTCCTTGCGTGAATAAATATGATGGCGCCGCGTCGAAGTACCGGCCCTCCAGCGTTCGTTCACACCGACGTGAATCCCCGAAGTGAACCGATTGTTTGTTGTGTCCCCACGGCATCGACGACATACGGAGCGGCGCCGGTTTCCGCGCGAACTCGCATCTCCGCGGCCAGCAAGTCGTGCGGGTGGCGCAGGTTGTTTCGACTCGGCCGATAGTCGGGCTGCTTTTGTGCATCGGTCGACATAACCCGATACACCGTCGACAGACCCGCTCGGGTAATGTTCGGATTGGTCGCGGCTGGCAAAATTATTAGAATTCCCGCCTTTGCGTAGATTTGGGACGCCGGAAGCGTAGTGTCCGAGGTGAAGTGCCCGATTACAGCAACGACGTGCTCGTCAACCAGTTGCTGTGCGACCTGAACAGCGATACAAGGATCTCCCTGATCATCAACCGAGACCCGTTGGAGCTTGATCGGCTGTCCATCGATTGACAGTTTCATTGGCTTCATCGGTGGCGAGCTTTGCGGAGTTCGCGGTGTCTTTGCCATATGCAACATACGGGCTGGTCATAGGCGCCGCTAACGCGATATAAACCACTATCTCTTGTGCGAACGCGTGGACAGCCGTGAAGAGAAAATGAGCAATAGGTACGAGGCCAACAACGAGACACGGCTTCCGAGATCGGCGTAGCTCGAACATTTTGCGTATCCTTTCGGGAATTCTGAAATAGAAAAAATCCACCTGATCCCACATTGCGCAACTGAAGTACACAGACCGAGCATATGTCCCATATCGGACATACGGTTTGATATGGGACCTTGAGGTAGATTATAGATACCTATCTTTTTTAGAGAAGTAAAAATTCGCAAACTTGGCGCAAACCCTTATGCTGCGCTTCCCATCTGCCTGGAAATCAGGACGATCTCGAAGAGGGCCAGCAGCGCCTGAGGCGATGGAACGGGTTCAGGCGCAGTCCTTCGACCGGAATTGCTTTCATGGCCAAGGAGTGGCGGCAAAAAAGTACGTATGCGCACAGCGTCAGGCACGCGTTGGCGCGGACGCTTACAAAGCAGTGAGCTGTCGTACCGGGTCGACCGGCGCCGGCCAGTCGATCCCTTCGAGTAGGAGGCCGAGTTATGCGCCGGTCGGCGCCATCACGCCGCCCTCGGCGCGTGGCCAAGCAAACCATCCACGCTCCAGCCGTTCGTAACATAGCTCGGAATGCAGACCTTGTCATTGCATCAGAACACCTTGTCCGCATCACTCATCCGTTCCACCAATTCGGTGAGCAGCAACTTGGGTGTATGGGTGAACGCTATAACTGGTCCGGGGCGGGTACCCACTTCCAAACGAGCTGCATCCAAAAAGTGGGACCTCATTTTGAGGTGCTTTTACGCGATACAGAAGTTGGCTGCAACGGAAGATTAATGCTCGGGCCACGACGGTCTTATACGGGTGCGGCAACCAACTCGCCCAACGCTTCCCCGCATGGCATTGTTATATCGAGTTCGCCCAGAATCCGCCAACCGCCTGAGAAACACCTGTCTCCTGGAGCGTTGCGCCGTCGATAAATCAACGTGCAATGCCCGTGGACGCTATGGGTGTACGTCTACAGCCATTTTTTGAGGACCGCAATGCTTGTTTTTGTTGACATGGTCCGATATGTGACCTAGAGTCACAATTAGGACCATTCTATTGCTACATTCTTTTGATGTCAACGAGAGTAAGGCGTGGATATTGGTCATTTCGCGGATAGAATTGTGCTGTCTGGAGTCCGGTGCATCAAGTCTTGAGGTATCCAAAAGCTTTAGCAGGCTGCGGAAATACCTTGCACTGAAGTCATCGCGACGGATAGCAAAGGCGTTGATGTAAGAACTGCACCCGCCCCCCTGGAGATCATGCGCGGCACCGACACGTTCACCGAGAGTTTGTTTTCCGTGCGCAAGCTGGATGATTTCGTTCCGAGCTCGCATCCGCTGCGCTCGATTCGCGTCATGGCGAACGAGGCGCTGGCGAAGATGGATCGGGTGTTTGCCGGAAGGTACGAGGCCGACATCAAGGGAGGCCGGCCGAGCATCGCGCCGGAGAAGCTGCTTCGGGCGATGCTGCTGCAGGTGCTGTACAGCATCCGGTCTGAACGCCAGCTCATGGAGCAAACGCAATACAACCTGCTGTTTCGGTGGTTTATTGGTCTGTCGATGGACGATGCAGTCTGGGTGCCGACGGTGTTCACGAAGAACCGCGAGCGTTTGATCCGGCACGATGCGGTGGTCGAATTCTTCAACGAAGTGCTGTGCATCGCGCAGAAGAAGAACTGGTTGTCGGGCGAGCACTTCAGCGTGGACGGCACGCTGATCCAGGCGTGGGCGGGACACAAGAGCTTCGTGCGCAAGGACGGTGACGACAGGGATAACGACGGTGGCAGCGGCGAGGGCGACTTCAAGGGCAGCAAGCGGAGCAACGAAACGCACGAGTCGAAGACCGATCCCGATGCACGGCTTTACCGCAAGGGCAAGACGGCCAGCGAATTGCGTTACATGGGCCACACGCTGACCGACAATCGCCATGGGCTGGTGGTCAATGCCCGGGTGAGCTGTGCTGACGGACATGCCGAACGTGAAGCGGCCAAGGTCATGATCAACGATGCGCGGCAAGCAGCAAACGATGCGGCTGCGCAAA
>NZ_JBIYEB010000072.1:0-12318 GCF_044909315.1 Caballeronia udeis | reverse complement strand
TCCATGAAGCCTTCCTGAAGTTCGCCGTTTGCCTCATCTGTTGGAGTGCTCTCAAGCGATCTGTTCAGCCTTTTTGAAACCGTCTCTTAGGGTAGCGTGGTTTGAAAGCGCTTTCTTTGCTTCGTTTCTTTGTCGCTTTGGACAAAGAAATGACGCGCCGCCACGCGCAGTGGCTAATAGTGATAAAGAGAATATCCGACTCAGGCAGACCGCCAAGGCCGAAAGCAGCAACCCGGCATTGACTCCGACCGCTAACGCAAGAACCTGGCAACCCGGCACTGACCCCGACCGCAAGACCCTGGCACCCCGGCCCTGACTCCGACCACTACCCCAACCAAAACCATCTACCAACCCCAAACCCTCACCCGCGCCCCGGGCGCGCCCCCCGCAACCTCCGCAATGTCTCCGACGGCAATTCACCGAACTGCTCGCGATAATCATTGGAGAAATGGCCGAAGTGCCAGAAGCCCCAGCGAGTCGCCGCGTCGGTGACAGAACCAGCCTGCAGCAGGTCCTTGCGGACGCGATCAAGCCGCACGGCACGCAGATACGACGCCGGGTTCGTGCCGAGGATTTCATCGAATGCATACTGGACCGTGCGCCGGCTGACACCCAGCCGCAAGCACAGGTCGGCGACCGACAGCGGGCAATCCGCCGACGCTTCCACCAGTTCGCGCACGGCGCCCACCAGCTTCCAGTTGCGCGACGGCCCGCTACGCATGTCGGTATCGCTGACATCAAGAAGCAATTCGGACAGACCCACAATCACCGACCGCTCAAAACTCGCGCACACCCCCGCGTCAGCGAGCAATGAGGGTGAGGACGTAACCGTGTCCAGCAGACGCGCCAGCGTGCTCCTGAACGCCTGCAACCGGGCCGGATCGGCATTGAGCACCCCGGGCTGGTCCCCGAGCGCTTGCTGAACGTTGTCCAACGCAAGCCGAAGCAGCGGGTCGGACAGTTCCAGCGGCGCTATCTCCAGGTTCACGACCACATGTTTGTCAGGCGACAGAAATTCGAACCCTCCGGGTCCCGAGAAGACATGCAGGCCGTCGAGATGACTCACCTGCCCGCATAACAACGCGTGGCCTTCGAGCTGGAACGGAATGCCCACGGCGATCCGCGATGCATCGACGCAACCGCGCTGGTACACCGTCCGGTTCATCCGTTCAACGAGAATGTGTACCGCGCCCGCGCGCACGGAACTGACGGAGCCGTCGAAAGCGCCCCGCGATATCTGGCAATAGGTCTGGTTCCAGCTTTCGAGCAGCCTGGCCTGCTCGTCAATGCTCCGGCAACAATGGATATCGACAGCCGGACGCACCGGTTGGACCGCTTCCATACAAACTCCTTGGCGGACGGTAAGCGTCAAAAAAGTGTAAACGATCAAAATTCCCTGCCAGCCATTCTGACCGCCCTGACCCCGCACCGTGCGCCACGGTAAGCGTCGCGCGTGCGCCCGCCCATCGCTGAAAACCCTTCCCTGAGGGCCTTCGAGCCCCTGCATGCCGCGGTTTGCAGTTTTTTCGCGGTTTGTCCCGCTCCATTGCCAATTTCGGATAGTGCGTAAATTGTGTCGCGCCTAGCCTAAATAAAGGATAAACAACGAGAGGTCAGGAATGGGCAAATCCGAGTCTGTTGGCGGAAAACTCGCGGGCAAGGTCGCGGTCGTTTCGGGCGGGGCCACCGGCTGCGGCGGCGCGGCCTCCGTCTTGTTCGCCAGGGAAGGCGCACAGGTGGCGGTCGTCGATATCAACGCCGACGCGGGCACTCAGATCGCAGCGCAGATTCGCGAGAGCGGCGGCGTGGCCGAGTTCTTCAAGGCGGATGTGGCGAAGACCGATCAGGTTGAAACCGCCGTGGCGCGGATCGCCGAGCACTTCGGCACGATCGACGTGCTGTTCAATCACGCGGGCAGCATTGTCGTCAAACCGTTCCTTCAAACAACCGACGAGGACTACCAGTGGCTCATGGACGTCAACATCAAGAGCATGTTCACGATGACCCGTGCCGTGCTGCCGCACATGCTTCGGGCAGGCGGTGGTTCGATTGTCTGCACGGCGTCGATCTCGTCGACGGCCGCTACCCCGCTCGAAGTGCTGTATTGCACGACCAAGGGCGCATGCGCCATGTTCGCGCGGGCAATCGCCGTGGAGTATCGCGAGCGTGGCATTCGCTGCAATGCAGTATGTCCGGGTTTCATCGATACCCCGCACGGGCAACGTGAAATCGCCGCGCTCGCGCAATACGGTTTCGATGCCAGCGAAGCCGCGCTTTCACTTCAGCAAGGCCGTCTTTGCGCGCCGGAGGAAGTGGCCAAGGCAGCGCTCTTTCTCGCCAGCGACGACGCCAGTTTCATCAACGGCGCGCATCTCTATGTCGATAACTGCTTTACCGCCGCGTGACTGCTTTCGCATGAGTTCACCACGCCAATCCAACGTCCACCAGCAGCTTTAGCCATAAGGATCGACCATCATGGACATCAATACGGCAGTTCCAGCGCCAGAGAGCGCGGACAGCGACGTTTCACTGCTGCACAAAATGGGCTATGCGCAGGAGCTCTCCCGCCGCATGGGTGCGTTCTCCAACTTCGCCGTATCGTTCTCGCTCATCTGCATCCTGTCCGGCGGCATCACCTCGTTCCAGCTTGGACTCAGCGCGGCCGGCGGTGCATCGATCGGACTGGGCTGGCCGCTCGGATCCGTCTTCGCGCTGGTGGTGGCCGCCGCGATGGCGCAGATCGCATCGTCCTATCCGACGGCCGGCGGCCTCTATCACTGGAGCTCGATCCTGGGCGGCAAGACCTGGGGCTGGCTCACCGCCTGGTTCAATCTGCTGGGCCTCGTGTTCGTGGTCGCGGCCATCAACTTCGGCACCTGGGACCCGTTCTTCCGAACCCTCATTGCCCCGATGTTCGGCGTCAAGCCCGAGTCGCTCGGCTGGTGGGACCAGACCATATTTCTTTCGTTGATCACCGCGTCGCAGGCTTTCCTGAACCATCGGGGCATCAGAATCGCAAGCAAGATCACCGATGTCTCCGGTTACCTGATCTTCGTCGTGACCGTGATCCTGGTTGCTTCGCTATTGACCTACTCACCGGTCAAGGTGGATTTTTCGAGGCTCGTGACCTTCAAGAATTTCACCGGCGTGGATGGCGGACAATGGCCCGCGCAAACCATGGCAATGGCATTCCTTTCAGGGCTGCTGCTGACCGCCTATACGATCACCGGTTTCGACGCTTCCGCGCACACGTCCGAGGAAACCCACGACGCGGCCCGCAATGTACCGCGCGGGATCGTGAAGTCCGTGCTGTGGTCAACCTTGTTCGGGTACGTGCTGGTCTGCTCGTTCGTGCTGGTGATGCCGGACATTGGTGCCGCGATCAAGCAGGGCACCGGCTTCTTTGAAGCGATCCTCGCGCCGATCCCGGGACCGCTGCGGATCGTCATCGAGCTGCTGCTGTTTTTTATCAACTACGTATGCGGACTTGCCGCGGTGACATCGACGTCGCGAATGATGTTTGCGTTTGCACGTGACGGCGGCCTGCCTGGATCGAAGTTCCTGCGCAAGGTCAACGCGCACCGGACGCCGGGCATCGCCATCTGGGTATCGGCCGTGCTGGCGATTGTCATTACCTTATATGGCGATGCATTCTCGGTGTTGAGCGCGGGCAGCGCGGTGTTTCTGTTCATCTCGTACGCCATGCCGGTAGCCGCCGGGATCTTTGCCGAGGGCAAGACCTGGACCGAGAAAGGTCCTTTCCAGTTGGGCATGTGGTCGAAGCCGTTCGCCGTTGCGGCAGTTATCGGCGCATTGATTCTTGCCTATGTGGGCATTCAACCGCCGAATGAGAAAGTGATCTATGTGATTGTCGGGTTGCTCGCGGTTCTGATGCTGATCTGGTACGGCGCAGGCGTACGCAAGAGTTTTGCCGGACCGCCAGTAGGCAATCTGTCAAAGGAGCGCCGGGAGAAGATCATCGGGCTTGAAGCGCAACCGGAGGAGAAGGTGGAGTAGGTTTTCGCTCGCGCCGGTGAGCCTGCTCATGTGCCACCGGCGCGAACCCGGCGCTAACCGATCACCCACCGCGTCGCCGCTCGAACGAATCGATAAACAACGCATTATCCGCAGCGCTGCCAATGCTCACTCGCATGCAGGTTTCATAACCCGGCTCGCGCCAGGGCTTCACAATCACCCCGTCTTCCAGCATCCGGCCCGCGAGCTTGGCCGCGTCCTCCCTGCAATCGAAGAACAGGAAATTCGCTCGCGAACGCGCCGGGTTCATACCCAGCCCGACTAACGCGGCGCGCATCCACTCCCGCCCCTTGCGGGCCTCCCCCACGCTAGCCGCAACATGCGCCTGATCACCAAACGCCACTGCCGCGGCCTGCTGCGCAATCTGGTTGATATTGAATGGCGTACGCACGCGGTTCATCAGGCCCGCGAGTTCCGGCGCCGACGCCACGCCGTATCCCACCCGCAGCGCCGCCAGTCCATATGCCTTCGAAAACGTCCGCAGCAACAGCCACGGCAAGCCTGATTCACGCAGCACGGCGAGACTGTCCGGGTAACCGTCTTCACCGGACGCGTATTCGAAATAGGCCTCGTCCCACAGCACCAGTGTCTCCGGCGATACCGCGCTCAATAGCCGGCGCATTTCACCAGCGTTCATCGCGCATCCGACTGGATTAGAAGGATTACTAATAATTAACATGCGCGTACGCGGCGAAATGGCGCCAATGAGCGCGTCGACGTCGAATTCGAAGTCCTCCCGCATCGGCACCGTAACCACCCTTGCGCCAACGCTCTGCGGATAGATGATGTGCAAGCCAAACGACGGGATCACGGTGATCACTTCATCGCCGGGAGCGAGGAACGTATGCGCTGCAATGGCGAGCAAGTCTTCGGAACCATTGCCGAACAACAACTGCCCGGGATCGACCGCAAGCCGTTCTGCAATCAGCGCGCGCAACGCGCTGCATGAAGGATCGGGATAAAGCGCGAGCGTACCGGTCGTGGTGGACTGGGCAAGATGCGCAAGCACGGCCGCGCTCGCGCCACCTGGATTTTCATTGCTGCCGAGCTTGGCGACATGCGGGACGCCATAACGTGCCCGCACGAATTCCCCCGATAACCCCGCGTTGTAAGCAGGCAGGCCGCGCACTTCAGCACGCAGGCTTTCTATAAAAGCAGTCACGCTCATTGAGTTCCTTGTTCGTTTCGAGCGTTTTAATCGCCCGCGGCAGGCAGCACCTTGCCGGGATTGAGGATGCCGTGCGGATCGAGGGCATGCTTGATCGCCTGCATGCAGGCAAGTTCAGCGGGACTGCGCGAGTAGCCCAGGAACGGCCGCTTAAGCAAACCAATGCCGTGTTCCGCCGATATTGACCCGCCATAGTCGCGAACCATGCCGTACAACGCGTGGTCGACCTCTTCCACCGTGATGCCGGGAATCGAACGCGCATCGAGCGTGACATGCAGGTTCGAGTCACCGATGTGGCCGAAGTACAAACCATCATGCGTCGGCCAGCGCGCAGCGAAGTCCTTGCGGCAGGCATCGACGAAATGACCGATCTCGCCTATCGGCAAGCTCACATCGAAATTGATCGGTTCCATCTTCACCGGCAACTCGGCCGTTGCTTCGCGAATGGCCCACAACGCCTGAGTCTCTGCCTGCGACTGTGCAACCACCGCATCCATCACCACGCCAGCCTCAAGCTGTGCGCTGAGTGCTGCTGCGAACCGTTCGCCGTGATCGTCCGAGAACCCGGCCTGTTCGATCAATGCGTAAAGCGGATACGCCTGGCCAAGCGGCGATTGCCGGGAGCGTGTCAGCCCGACACCAAAGTCGTAGAACTCCGGCCACATGATTTCGAACGCGCCGATTTCATCGCCGAACGTGGCTTGCAGCGAGCGCAGCAACGCAACCGCACCGTCGTAATCCTTCAGTGCGCACAGCGCGGTATTGCGCGCGGCCCGGCGTGGCTTCAGGCGTAATACCGCACGCGTGATCACCCCGAGCGTTCCCTCCGACCCGATAAACAGGTTGCGCAGGTCGTAGCCCGTATTGTTCTTGACCATCTTGTTCATTGAACTGAGCACGCTGCCGTCGGCCAGCACGGCTTCGAGTCCGAGCACCTGGTCGCGAGCCGTGCCGGACTGCAGCACGCGCACGCCGCCCGCATTCGTAGCAAGGTTGCCGCCGATCTGACACGAGCCGCGGGCACCCAGATCCAGTGCAAATTCGAACCCCGCTTCCTGCGCGGCATCCTGCACGGTCTGCAAGGTGGTACCAGCGAGCACCGTCATGGTCGCCGCCGCACGATCAAGCTCTTCGACGCCCACCAGTCGTTCTAGCGACAGGCAGATATCGCCCCCGGAAGGAATGGCGCCACCCGCCAGTCCGGTCATGCCGCCCTGCGGCACAACGCTCTGACGTGCTTCATTGCACAGGCGCAGCACAGTGGCGACTTCGCCGGTCGAACGCGGCAGCACGACCGCCAAAGGCGGCACCGGCGAGCGTCCGCTCCAGTCGCCGAGATAACGTGCTTCGATGGAATCGCCGAAACGCACGGACCCGGCGCCGAGTGCATCAATCAGCGTTTGCACGATGGGTTTCATTGTTTGCTCAGTCATTCGCGCGCTTCTTTCTGCTTCTTTCTATACCCCATGGAGTCGTTGATCCGCCCCAGGATGTAGTCGCCGGCAGCTACCGGTTCATACAAGGGTTGCACGCCCTCAAGACCGAGATCGCGCGGGTCCACGCTTGCGCCATAAGTGGGATCGTAGAAGGTCGCGATCGAATACCGTTCCTGGCCCGAGCGATTGATCACGCGATGCAACGTGGAACGGAAGCGATCGTTCGACCAGCGCGCAAGCAGGTCACCCACGTTCACCACCAGCGTTCCCGGAATGGGCGGCGCGTCGATCCAGCTATCGGTTGCAAGCTCCTTCACCTGCAAACCACCCACGTTGTCCTGCCACAGCAGCGTGATGCACCCATAGTCGGTATGCGGCGCGACCCCGAACTGATCCGCGTCCGACTTGGGCGCTTGCGGCGGGTAATAGACCATCTGCGTGCGCTGCATGCGCTTCGTGTATTTGCTCACGAAAAACATTTCGTCGATATCCAGGCTCACCGCCACCGCACGCAGCAAATCCGCGCCGCACGCGCCAATTGCTTCGTAATACGAATAAAGATCCCATTGCAGCGAAGGCATGAAATCAGGCCAGCTGTTCGGGCCGCGCAACGCTTCACCTGCCAGCACGCTCGGATCGTCTTCCGGCAACTCCAGCCCTATGCTGAAAAATTCCTTGTAGTCAGGCTTGGTGGCCTGATACATGACGGCATCGCCTAACGCATTGAAGCCGCGATGCCGATGATTCACCGCAACACGCCGCTTCACCTCCACCGGATAAGCGAAGAATTCGTGCGCCGCTTTCACCGCGCCTTCGAGCACTTCGGTCGGCACGCCATGATTGCTGATGTAAAAGAAACCGATGCTCGTGCACGCGTCGCGGATCGCGGCGGCGGCTTCGCGCAAGCCGGCGGGATCCAACGCACGAACAGCCGCCAGATCGACGACGGGGATGTGAGAAGTCGAGGTCATCCAGGTGCTCCGAAGTTTCATTGCCGTCTATACCGTGCGGACCGAACGAGCCGCTGCACGTCTTCAACGGGCATCATGCCGAGCCGGCGCAAGACGCGCGGCCGGCCCAAAAATGGTTTCACTGCGCGCCGCCATGCAAGGTCTGAAAGGGACCTGTCACGCCTGGCGTTCCATGCATCGACCCGGCCGCAAGTCTCTGCGGACAAGCCACCAGCGCCTGCTGGAATCCGGATCAAGTGTCTGTATATACCGCCAATTAGCCGAGCGCAACCCGTCGTTTTCGCGAAGGCTGTAAGCCTTGAAATCTAGCGGTCAGAAGTATTTTTGACACGCTTGGCAATGCAAATTGACGGTATATACTGAACCGCACCACATGCAGGTCGGCGCACCGGCTCGCAACTTTGCCCAAGCCGGGTGCACTTTTAACCAGGGGAGTTCAACAATGAATTTTTTCTCGAAGTGGAAGGGTCGTCTGCTCGTGGCCGCGCTGGTCGCGACAGCGATTTCGGCGCACGCTGAAGACCAGTTGGCGAAGGTCAGGAAGGCGGGTGAACTGGTGGTCGGAACCGAGATGCAGTTCGCGCCGTTCGACTTCCTGGAAAACGGCCAGCAACAGGGGTTCAACAAGGACTTCTTCGCCGAGCTCTCGAAGGAACTGGGTGTGAAGGTGCGCTCCATCGACTTGCCCTGGCCGAGCGTGCTGCCCGGACTCGAAGCGGGCAAGTTCGATATTGTCAGCGGCCCGGTGACCATCACCAAGGCGCGCATGGAGCGTTATGAGTTCACCCTGCCAATTGCGGACGGCACGGTCGCGCTGCTCAAGCGCGCGAACGACACCAGCATCAAGACCAATGCCGACGTTGCCGGCAAGACAGTTGGCGGCGCCAAGTCCACCGCGCAGCTCGACCAGTTGAAGCAGTACGTCGCCACGCTGCCGGGCAAGACGAGCGTGCGTGAATACATTGACAACAACCAGGCCTATGCGGATCTTGCCGCCGGCCGGATTGTTGCCGTGGGTAATTCGCTGCCGAATATTGCGTATGTAGCGCGCCAGCGTCCGGACACCTTCGCGGTTGTTCAACCTCCGTTCGGCACGAAGGTGTATTTCGCTTATCTCGGCCGCAAGGACGCGGACAGCAAGCCGCTTCTCGACGCGATCAATCAGGCGATCGTCAAGATGCACAACGACGGCCGTCTCGCCGCGTTGCAGAAGAAGTGGTTCGGCGTAACCATGGACACCCCCACCACCATGCCGTCGCCCAACTATTGAACCGTTGACTGCCATCGAATCAGCCAGCCTTTAAACCATTGATGCACTGCAGGGCGCTCAAGCGCCCTGCTCCTTGCCGGACAGCCCATGTTCAGCCTTCACGCGTTGCTGGATGCCCTTCCCTACCTGATCAAGGCCGCGCAAGCCACGGTCCTGATTTCGCTCGTGGGGCTCGTGGCCGGCTTCATTGTTGCGATCGCCGTGTGCAGCGCCCGGCTCTCGAAGAACCGCTTCGTCTCCAAGCTGGGCGGCGCATATGTCGGCTTCTTTCGCGGCGTGCCGTTGCTCGTGCAGCTTTTGCTGACCTACTATTTCCTGCCCTTCATCGGCATCAACGTGCCGCCGCTCGTGGCCGCTGCCGCCGCCGTTTCGTTATGCGAAGCCGCTTATCTCGCCGAGATCCTGCGCGGTGGATTCATCGGCATTCCGCACGGGCAGCTCGAAGCGGCGCAATTGCTTGGTTTGTCGCGGCTGCATGCCGTACTGCACATCCAGGTGCCTCAGGCGCTGCGCATGACGCTGCCCTCGCTCGTCAACGAGATGGTCATGCTGGTGAAAGCGTCGTCGCTGATTTCAGTGGTCGGTGTCGCCGATATCACGCGCACCGCGCAGAACATTGCCGCCAGCACGTATCGGCCGCTGGAGGCCTATGTGGCCGCCGGGCTGGTGTACCTGGTGATCAACGGGGCGTTGTCGCTGGCCGGGCATCGCGCTGAACGCCGCTTGCAACAGGCATAAGAGGCATCGAGCATGGCGATCCAATTCGACCCCACCGTTCTCACCGACTCCCTGCCCGCCCTCGCCGAAGGATTTGCGACGACCATCGCCGTGTGGATGGGCGGCGTGCTGATCGGCATGGCGATCGGTTTCGCCATCGCCTTGCTGCAGATCTTCTGCGGCAAATGGGTGCGCGGTTTCTTGCGTGCTTACATAGAAGTGTTCCGGGGAACGCCGTTTCTCGTGCAGCTTTTCGTGCTGTATTACGGCGGGCCTTCGCTTGGACTTTCGCTTGAACCGCTAACGGCCGGGATTGTCGGACTCGGGCTTTATGGCAGCGCGTATTTCGCGGAAGCGTTTCGCTCCGGCTTTACGTCGGTGCCGCGCGGTCACATAGAAGCCGCCGAGTGCCTGGGTTTCACGCGGCTGCAAGTCATCATGCGTGTACAGTTGCCGCAGATGCTGGTCATCATCGTGCCGGCGCTGACCAACCTGATCATTGTGCTGAGCAAGGAAACTGCGGTGCTGTCGGTCGTCACCGTACCTGAGCTGACGTTCGTGCTGACCGGTATTGGTTCGGAGCGGTTTGCGTTCGTCGAAACCCTGCTTGCACTGTGCGCGTGTTATCTCCTGCTCGTGGAAGTGGCGTCGCGAGCCGGACAGTGGGTCGAGATCCGCGTAGGCCGCTTCCTCACGCGGTGAATGCGCATTAGCCCCGTCAAACCGAGCGCTGAATCATAAAGAACCCGTCATGAAGAAACCGAATTCTGGCAACACGTCAACGCCTGCCGAATATCTTGTCGATGCCCGGCATGTCGGCAAGCATTTTGGCACGCTGAAGGTACTCGACGACGTCTCGCTCGCCGTGCGCAAGTCTGAGGTGACCTGCATCATCGGACCATCGGGTTCGGGGAAAAGCACCTTGCTGCGCTCGCTTGCATTCCTCGAGGAATACAGCGAAGGCGAGATCTACATTGAAGGCGAATTGATCGGCTATGTCGCCGACCGCAACGGCCGGCGCATCCGTGCGCCACAAGCCGAGATCAACCGCGTGCGGCGCAACGTGGGCATGGTGTTCCAGCAGTTCAACCTGTGGCCGCACATGACAGCCGTTGAAAACGTGGCCGAGGCGCTGGTGCGCGTGCGCAAGCTGTCCAAGGCCGAAGCGCACAAGCGGGCGCTGGCCATGCTCGACAAGGTCGGTCTCGCCGAGCGCGCAAACAATCATCCGGCGCGGCTTTCCGGCGGGCAGCAGCAACGGGTGGCGATTGCTCGCGCGCTGGCAATGGAACCGCACATCATGCTCTTCGACGAACCCACCTCGGCGCTCGATCCGGAGCTGGTCGGCGAAGTGCTGCAAGTGATGAAGAACCTCGCGAACGACGGCATGACGATGGTGATCGTCACGCATGAAATGGGCTTCGCGGCGCAAGTCGCAGATACCGTTGTCTTCATCGATCATGGCAAAATCGAGGCGCAAGGATCGCCCGAGGACGTGTTTCACCGCGCGCAGCAGCCTAGGCTTAAACAGTTTCTGCAGAACTATCTCGACCGGAATGCGTTCTGGGCACGGCGCGAGGAACCACCGGCGAGTGCGGTTCATGCCAGTACCGAACCAGCGGGATATGAGGGCCAATGAGAACGGCACATGAGAACGGCAACTGAGCAGAACCTGAGCGAGACATGAATACAAGCAGCCTTTCGAACCCGGCATCCGCCACCGCGCCACTCGCGCGCTACGAGCGTGTGAAGGAACATATCCGCACGCGCATTCTCTCCGGCGAATGGCGGCCCGGCGACCGGATTCCTTCGGAGATGACGTTGGTTGGCGAGCTGGGCGTCTCGCGCATGACGATCAACCGCGCGCTGCGCGAACTCACGGAGCAAGGCGTGTTGACGCGCTTCTCAGGCGTGGGGACGTTTATTGCGGAAGAAAAACCGCAGTCGACGCTGCTGATGATTGCGCACATAGGCGATGAAATTCGCGCCCGCGGGCACGAGTACGGTTATGCGATCGTGCACGCCGCACGCGAGGCGGCAGCCAGCGACGTGTCCGCCGCGCTCGGCTTGGCGCCTGGCGCGTCGGTATTTCACGTGGTGTGTGTTCATCGCGAGAACGGCGTGCCGGTGCAGCTTGAAGACCGTTACGTGAACCCTGACGCCGCACCGCATTTTCTCGAGCAGGATTTCGCGACGGTGCGGCCCTCGGAGTATCTGTTCAATACCGTGCCGGCGCACGAAGTCGAGCACGTGGTTGACGCGGTGCTGCCTTCGCGTGCGGATGCGAAGCTGCTTGAGATTGGTCCGGACCAGCCGTGCCTGACGCTCGTGCGGCGAACCTGGGCGAACCACGTGGCCGTGACGTTCGCGCGCTTCGTGCATCCGGGCACGCGGTATCGGCTGGGATGCAGGTTCAGCGCAGACAACATGCAACGGCAAAGCTGATCGCCGCTGCTGTCTCACGCGTTCAAGTTTAAGCCACCCCTTCCGATGCAAAGTGCAGCGGGCAGAATGCGGCAATCGTTCCGCTTGTCACCTGCTTCGCCACCGCCACTATGTCCGGTGCGAAATAGTGATCGAGCGCGTAATGGTCGACATCCGCGCGAATGGATTTCATGACCGGCTGCAAGCGCGGACTCGTTTGATGCGGCGCACGCAGGTCCACGCCTTGCGCCGCTGCGAGCAATTCGATAGCGAGAATATGCGCTACGTTCTCCGCTA
>NZ_JBIYEB010000071.1:0-12743 GCF_044909315.1 Caballeronia udeis | reverse complement strand
CCAAGATCCATGAAGCCTTCCTGAAGTTCGCCGTTTGCCTCATCTGTTGGAGTGCTCTCAAGCGATCTGTTCAGCCTTTTTGAAACCGTCTCTTATTGTTTTCTGCGAATTCATCGGACCATCGAGCCAACCTCGGACAGAGATCGAGAGCAAGAGCACTAAACATAAACGACTGGAACGGCAAGGAGATCGGCGTGGGAATTGGAAAAGACGTGAAGTTGTTGGGTGGAGTGGGTCTGCTGCTGATGGGATGCTCGGCTGGGGCATTCGCGCAAAGCAGTGTCTATATAACGGGTTTTCTGGGCGCTGGAATTGGTTACACAAGCAACGTTGGAGGGCACTCAAGCGTGTCTGAGACCAATGGTGTACTGCGTCCGAACTCGTTTGCAATGCAGGGCAAGGAAGACTTGGGTGGTGGTCTGCAGGCTCTTTTCTATCTCGGCAGTCTGTTTTCGATGAGTACAGGAACGGTCCTTGGTGTACCCGGTAGCCTTTTCTCCCGGGAATCATATGTTGGTCTGTCGAATCAATATGGCACCTTGACCTTCGGTCAGCAGCGCGATTTTATGTTTGACATGTCAACGCACGGGTATGCGGGTGGCTACAACCAGGGCCTCTGGGGTGCTCACCAGGGACCGTTTCCGACCTTCGGCGTGCCGTACGTGGTCGGTGGCTCTTACGACTTTGACCGGCTCAACGGGGAGGCCATCAATAATGCAGTCAAGTTCAGGAGCGCGAATTTCAACGGGATAACTTTCGGAGCAATGTACGGCTTTGGTGGCGTTGCCGGTCAATTCGGGAATTCCAGTTCATCGAGTTTTACCGTCAACTATGATTTCGGTTCGGGCGGCGTGGGTGCGGCGTATACGATGGCGAAGCCGCCCACGATCGACAACGGTAATAATGGCATCCGGAACGTTGGCGTAGGCGGCAAGTATCAGTTGGCGCCGGTTCAATTGTCGGTGCTGGGGACGATCTCTCGCAATACAGGAACGGGAGCGCAGATCGATGCCATCGACGCGACCGTGAGCTACGACATCAGCCCGTTCTGGAATTTCGCCGCGACCTATACCTATATGGGTGGCAATCACGTACTGGATAGCGTCCACGCAAACCAGGCGGATGCTACGTTGACTTACCGCCTTTCGAAGCGCACCTCGGTGTACGGAACCTATGTCTGGCAGAGGGCATCGGGCAAGGGCGCGCTCGCCCGCATCAACTCGACCGCAACAAGTCCATCGGGTTCCGACGCCCAGACGATGGTGGGAATCAGTATCGCGCATCTTTTTTAGTCGTTGCGCGAAGACTCTTGATCACGGGGATGACGACATTTGTAGTGCCGGCCGGATACACGTTCAACCTCGACGGTGCAGCAATCTACCTTGGCATTGGCGCGCTTTTCGTAGCCCAGTTATATGGTATCCATCTGGGGGTGCAGCAACAGATCCTGCTGACGCTGACGATGGTCGTCACATCCAAAGGTGTTGCAGCGGTATCGTGAATGGTGTTTGTGACCGCAAACCCACGCCGGCGTTACGGGTCGCGAGCCAGGGAAACTGCATCGAAATACAGGCGCCCCCTGTCGGGGCGTCTTCATCGTGGGCCGGAGGGCCTGTATTGCATCCCTAGCCAAGCTCATGCAATGTTTCCAGAATGACGTCTCTTAGCCATGCCGTTGCCGCGACGTTGTGTTGTCGCGCATGCCAATGCAGGGTGACATCAAACGTAGGAATCTCAATCGGAAGTTCCAATACTCTTAACGGGCTATAAGTCTGAAAGACCCTTGCGACCCGGGTCGGTACTATGGCCACGAGGTCGGTCCTGGCAAGCAACCCGGGAAGTCCGGTGAAGTTTGCAAGCTTTGCCGTAATTTGTTGAGCGAGACCGCGTTCTCGTAACGCATCTTCTATCATTCGATGTCCCGTGAATGGCGATGAGACAACAACGTGGCGCGCGGTCGTGAAAGCGTGGAGCGTCATTTCGTCGCCGATCGAATTTGCATGTCTGCTTAGCAGGCAAACATACCTTTCTTTGAAAAGAGGCGCGCGCATCGTGCTGCCTAGCCGGATAGCCGCCAGGTTTCCGATCGCGGCGTCTAGCCGTCCCGATGCAAGCATCTCGGGAATCGACTCCACTGCGGTAGGCATGACTTCCAGAGTGACGTGCGGAGCCTCGGCCGAAAGGCGTTCGAGCAACGGCGGCAAGAACACCAGTTCGCCGATATCGGACATGGACACGCGGAAACGGCGCTGCGACTTTGCGGCGACGAATACTTTGTTCGAATCAACCGCATGTTCGACCAGCGCGAGAGCGCCACAGAAATCACTATAGATTCTTTCTCCGCTTTCCGTTGGGCGCATGCCACCGGGCGTGCGTTCGAAAAGTGGATCGTCGAATAGCTCTCTTAGCTTGGCAAGTGAATAACTGACGGTCGGCTGGGTCAGGCAAAGGTGTTGCGCGGCCCGAGTGACGCTGCCTTTGTCATAGATGGCGAGGAAAACCTTCACCAGATTCAGATCGATGTTAGTAGGTAGCACGTGTCCAGCAAACGGGTTCGTGAGGCGCAAATTTTGTCAATCGACTATGTCTATAACGATATCAGAGCCAGTGTATTTTCTGAAGGCAAGAGACCTGTAAATGGCCCCTAAAACTCAGTTATTCAGGGCATACCCTTATTATCGATGTAATCTATAACGATGCCAAAATCATTCGATTAGATGCCGTTCGCTTTCACGTTTAGCCTTGTGACTACACATGAAGACGCCCGACCCAAGAACGAGTCGGACGCGCTGGAATACAAGGAGATAAAGTGGAACGGTCCTTTCAAGCAGAAGTGCGGAGCCTTTCGTTAGGCAAGGGCGAAGTCTTTCGAGGCGAGGGCATTCTCGCGGTCACCAAAGCCCTGTTGCAATCTGGTGTCAGCTATATCGGCGGCTACCAGGGTGCGCCCGTTTCGCATCTGATCGACGTGCTCGGCGACGCGCGGGACATGCTCGATGAACTCGGCATCTACTTCGAAAACAGTGCGTCTGAAGCCGGCGCGGCAGCCATGCTCGGCGCGTCGATCAATCATCCGGTGCGTGGCGCCGTTACCTGGAAGTCGACGGTTGGCACCAATGTCGCCTCGGACGCTCTATCGAATCTTGCCTCCGCGGGCGTGATTGGCGGCGCGGTTGTCGTACTTGGAGAAGACTATGGCGAAGGCTCCAGCATTATCCAGGAGCGCACTCACGCGTTCGCAATGAAATCGCAAATGTGGTTGCTTGATCCTCGACCCAATCTCACGTCCATCGTGGACGCGGTCGAGCAGAGTTTCGAATTGTCGGAGGCCACGAACACGCCTGTCATGCTGCAGTTGCGCATTCGTGCGTGCCACGTGCATGGCGAATTCATATGCAAGGACAATCGAGCGCCGGCAATCTCCCGGAAGCACCTGATAGAAGACGCAAAATTCGACTACGGCAAGATCTGCCTGCCTCCGTCGACCTACGCGCACGAAAAGCAGAAGATCGAGCAGCGCTGGCCGGCGGCATTGAGCTTCATCCGCGAGCACCGCTTAAATGAAACGTTCGAGGGTTCGTCTACTCAGTCGGTTGGCGTGATCCTGCAAGGCGGCCTGTATAACGGCGTGTTGCGCGCGCTCCAGCAACTGGGCCTTGCCGATGCGTTCGGAGACAGCCGACTGCCGTTGCAGGTGCTCAACGTGGTTTATCCACTTGTTCCTGACGAGATCGTTGCATTTTGCAAGGGCAAGACCGATGTGCTGATCGTGGAGGAAGGGCAGCCCAATTACATCGAGGACGCAATTGAGTCGATTCTTCGCAAGAACAATGTATTGGCACGGGTGTTCGGGAAGAGTGTCTTGCCAATGGCTGGCGAATATACCGGCGAAGTTCTGCTGCGGGGCATCACCCGTTTTCTGGAGACGACCAAGCCGGAAGGCGTCGACCTGCAGCACGCAACGGACGTATCGTCGGATCTCACTGGCCTGAAGAACACGGCGGCCGACCTGCTCGACGGCGCAGTGCCAAACCGTCCTCCAGGTTTCTGCGTTGGCTGTCCGGAGCGACCGGTGTTCTCGGCGGTAAAGTTGGTTCAGCGGAAACTCGGACAGATTCACGTCAGTGCGGATATTGGCTGTCATACGTTCGGGACACTTCCGCCGTTTAACATCGGCAGCACCGTGCTTGGCTATGGACTCGGACTAGCCAGCTCGTCAGGTATCGCGCCGTTGATGAACAGTCGCGTGGTCAGCATCATGGGCGACGGCGGATTCTGGCATAACGGGTTCACCAGCGGCGTCATCAACGCGATTCATAACAAGCATGATTCCGTGCTGTTGATCATGAAGAACGGGTATACCTCCGCGACGGGCACGCAAAACATTCCGTCTTCGATCAAGACGGGTGAAACGGCGCCGTTGCCGCTGGATATTTCGAGGGCGCTCAGGAGCGTGGGAGTCGACTGGGTCAAGACGGTGACGAGCTACAAGGTGTCGCAGATGGCCGATGCGCTCACTGATGCCATGACCACCGGGAAACCGGGCCTGAAGGTGATTATCGCGGATGGTGAATGCCAGCTCGAGCGCCAGCGCCGAATCAAACCGGTCAATGCAAAACGCCTGAAACAGGGCAAACGGGTCGTCCGTACCCGCTTCGGCATAGACGACGACGTTTGCACGGGCGATCATTCATGCATCCGCTTGTCCGGCTGTCCGTCCCTGACGATCAAACCGAATCCGAGCGCCTTGCGTACTGATCCCGTCGCGACGGTCAACCAGAACTGCGTGGGTTGCGGACTATGCGGCGAGGTCTCGCACGCTGCCGTTTTGTGTCCGTCTTTCTACAAAGTGGACGTGATACAGAATCCGACACTTGGTGAACGCATGCTGGCCCGGATAAGGGCGTTCGTCATCGACCGGCTAGCCGGCTCGCGTTCACTTTCGCGCGCGGTCTGAGACCATGATAAAACCCATTACAATCCTTGTCGCTGCGCTTGGCGGCGAAGGCGGCGGCGTGCTGGCTGACTGGCTCATCGGCGCAGCAGACGCGCACGATTTTCCGGTCCAGAGCACGTCGATTCCTGGCGTTGCGCAACGAACTGGCGCAACAACCTACTACATCGAGATTTACCCCGTCCCACGTTCGGAGCTAGGTGGCCGCAAGCCGGTCTTTTCCTTGACACCCAATCCGGGTGACATCGATGTTGCCGTGGCGTCGGAACTGGTTGAGGCGGCCCGGATCGTCCAGGGCGGTTTCTCACATCCGCGGCGTACGGCGATGATCGGATCGACTCATCGTGAGTACGCCGTGTCGGAGAAAATGGCCATGGCGGACGGCCGCTACCAGCCACAGAAGGCGCTGGACGCGTTGCGGGCCATGGCGCGTAGCTGCGTACTGTTCGACATGCGTGAAGTGGCATGGCGCAACGGCACAGTGATCAACACAGTGATGTTCGGTGCGATGGCTGGAACCGGGGTATTGCCGGTGTCACGTGCGTCGTGCGAAGCCGCGATCCGGGCGTCGGGCAAGGCCGTTGACGCAAGTCTGAAGGGGTTTGCGGCAGGCTACTCGATGGCGAAGGAGAGGCAGCTATCGCTCGCAGACGGTCCCGGTGCTGGCATCTTGCCGGCCGCGTTGCATGACGTGATCCGGGCGGGCGCAGAGCTGACTACCGATTACCAGGACGAACGTTACGCCCAGGAGTATCGCACGATCGTAGAGTCATTGCGGCACCTTGAACTGGATGCGGGCGGCGGTCCTGCAGAGTGTCCAGTCACGCGGGAGGCCGCTCGCTTCCTCGCACTCTGGATGAGCTATGAGGACGTGATCCGCGTGGCGGATCTAAAGACGCGAAGTACCCGATTGGAGAGGATCCGCAAGGAAGTGTCTGCAGGGTCCGAGGACGTAATAAAGCTGACCGAATTTCTCAAGCCGGGTCTCGATGAAATGCTCTCCGTCCTCCCGCCGAAACTTGCTTATTGGGTCGCCCGGCGCAAGGTGCTGACGCACAAGTCGCTTAATGCTGGTTTGTACATTCGTACGGATACGGTGAGCGGCTTCATGGTGTTGTGCGCGTTGCGCAGCCTGCGACGTTTACGCCGCCATACCTCGCGCTTCCGGAACGAGCACGATTTGATCGTCAGGTGGCTTGATGCCATTCGCCGGTTGCTCGCCACGCGGAACCTGAGCCAGGCTGCGTATGAACTAGCGTTATCGGGCAATCTGGTCAAGGGGTATGGCCAGACTCATGCGCGTGGGCGAAAGAATCTCCAAGCCATTCTCGCGGATATCGACGGGCAAAACTTGAACCTGACTGACGGGCTGGCTGCTCGCATCAAGCTGGCTGGCAGGCTTGCCGAGCGCATCAAGCTGGCGCGAGAAGCCGCGCTGGCAGACCCCGAAGGTCACGAGCTCGCGCAGGCATTGGGGCTGCCTGCGCCGGAACCAGCGTTCAAGCCGATCAAATTCGTTCGCAACAAGCGCGCGGCATAGTCGCTGCGAAGCCTTGAGCACCATGTTGTAAGAATGACGTCGGCTAAGAAGTTTTATTTTTGACGTACAGGTTAGTCAGTTTTCGCACGTAAATACAGCTCCAGAAAGATTCGGCGCTGTGCACGATGGATCAACTAAGTATAGCTAATTGTCCCGGTAGTGAGCGGTCATCTGAAAATATCGGATTCTTTTGGAGAAAAAACATGTCTCATCGAGTTCACTCAACTATGTCGTTCGCCGTTCCTCTTCTTGCCGTACTGACAGCATTGGCGTCCACGGATGCGTTTTCTGAAAACCTGGTCGCCAAGATAGCAGTGGCGGGACCGAGTACAGGACAGCTTGCAAGTCTCGGCAAGGATGTGCAAAACAGCGGTCAGTTGGCTATTGAGGCGCTAAACGCGCAGAACATTACCGTGGATGGTAAACACGTTCGCTTCGAGCTTGTCTCGGCCGACGATGCTGCCGACCCCCGCACTGGCACAATCGTCGCCCAGCAGCTCGTTGATGATCATGTCGTGGCGGTCGTGGGTCATATCAACTCCGGGGTCGCGATTCCGGTGTCGCGCATTTACAGCCAGGCGGGCATTTCGTTCATCTCAAGTGGCGCCTCCAATCCCACGTTGACTGCGCAGGGTTTCAACAACACTTTTCGCGTCGTGGCTGACGATAACGCACAGGCGCGAGGAATGGTTCAATTCCTCAGCGGTCGGCTGCAAGCAAAGCGCATCGGTTTGGTAGACGATAGAACTGCTTACGGGCAAGGCCTCGGAGACCAGGTCGCCAAGGATGCAAACGCATCCGGAATTGAAGTGACAAGAGAATTTACGAATGACAAGGCCGTAGACTTCCGCGCGATTCTCACCACTCTAAAGGCGGGCCATCCGGACGCCATTGTATTGGCCAGCACCGATGCCATCGCGTCCCCTTTTGTCAAGCAAATGAAGGCGCTTGGCATGGACGATGTTCATTTCGTAGGTGGCGACGGAATCTGTACGGAGAACTGGGTACGAGTAGCAGCGTCTGCCGCGGAAGACAAATATTGCACCCAGACAGGTGCACCGTTTGACGAACTACCTGGGGCAAAAGAGTTTGAGCAGAACTATCAGACTCACTTTCATCAACCCCCCGAGTATTTTGGGCCATACACGTATGACGCTGTCATGGTGGTCGGTGAGGCAATTCGTAAGGCGAAGTCCCTTGACCCTCAAAGGCTGATTGAAGCCTTGCATACGATCGACTACACGGGCGTGACGGGCAAAATCGAATTTGATAAGAAAGGCGATCAGAAATACGCGGCTGTGTCGGTTTACCAAGTGAAGTCACAGAAAATCACGTCGCTGGGGGTTGTCGGGAAAATGTAGCTCGTTACGCACAAGATCAGCGTCTCCTCGGAGACGCTGATCGATGCAGCTGATGACACCGCCTGGAAAACGGTGGCCGTGATAGAGCGATTTTGATTTCTTCATCGCGTCGTCTTATCTGGCGAGTCACTCAACCTGACAACGAAGGACCGGGAGCCGCCAAGTCACGGCCGCAGCCGTACGAGCCCCCTGATACCGCCAGTGAAGCGACTGCGCGGTCATCGCGTAGTGCCGTAGGAATTGCCGTCATTCCTGTTGAACTGCTTGAATGAATCCATGCAGCAGCGGACTGGCAACCTCGGGTCAACCCGGATTGTGGCAGCAAGTTTGTCCGCTTATCTTTCTACATCATACGTATGATGTAGAAAGAAATCATGGCGACACTACACCGGCAGGTGCTGAATCAGATGGGCGAGCAGATTTGCTCGGGCAAGTTTGCGCCGGGGGATATTCTTCCCGCCGAGCCCGTGCTCGCCGAGCAGATGCAGGTAAGCCGCATCACCATCCGCGAGACCGTGAAATCGCTCTCCGCCAAAGGCATGCTCGAAGTGCGCCGGCGTTACGGCACGATCGTGTTGCCGCGCTCGCAATGGCAGTTGTTTGATCCGGACGTGATCACGTGGCGCGCGCGAGTGGGAGCGATCGACGAAGGTCTGATCCAGGACCTGATGGAGCTGCGGCTGATCATCGAGCCGAATGCGGCCAAGCTCGCGGCCAAGCGCGCGACGGCGGAGGATCGCGTTGCGGTGCGGCGTGCCTTCAAGTCGATGGAGCGCGCCGTCGCCGGCCACGGCGAATACGTCCCCGCGGACCTGGCGTTCCACGGTGCGATCCTTACCGCCTGCCACAACCAGTTCATCCAGCAGATGCAGAACGCGCTGTCGGCGATCCTGCGCACGAGCTTCGAACTCAGCTCCGAAATAGCCGGTGGTTCGGCCCGTTCGCTGCCGATGCACGAGGCGCTTTGCGTCGCGATCGAGACAGGCGATCCGGCGGGAGCAGAAGAGGCGGTTCTCACGCTCATCAAGCGCGCAGAGAAGGACTTTGAAGACCGCGCCGCGCTGAATCTCGTCGCCAACGACGCACCCATCTGACGTCCTAACCAGCGGATTTGAAATCAACGTTATCGCGACCGACGTTCCGGCCGCGAGGGGCGCAATCGCGTCTCCTACTTGCACACCCGGAAAGGAACAGCGTATGACACAGCTATTCGACTTGAGCGGCCGCACTGCGCTCGTAACAGGCTCGGCGCGAGGCATTGGCTTCGCGCTCGCCGAGGGGCTCGCCACGGCAGGCGCCAGCGTGATCCTGAACGGCACGCGTGCCGACACGGTCGCCGAAGCGGTAGACCGGCTCAAAAGCAAGGGATTCGATGCCCAAGGCCGTGCCTTCGACGTGACCGACGAACAGGCCGTCGCCGATGCGTTCGCGCAATGGGACAAGGACGGAGTGCGGGTCGACATCGTCATCAACAACGCCGGCATCCAGTTTCGCAAGTCGCTTGTCGAGCTCGAACTGAGCGACTGGCAGCGTGTGATCGACACCAACCTGACGAGCGCGTTCATCGTTTCGAAGCAGGCAGCGCGGCGCATGATCGCGCGCGGCACGGGCGGCAAGATCATCAATATCGGCTCGCTCACGAGCGAAGCCGGGCGCGCCACGGTGGGCGCCTACACGACGGCCAAAGGTGGCATCAAGATGCTCACCCGCGCGATGAGCGCCGAGTGGGCGTCGTCAGACATTCAGGCGAACGCGATCGGTCCGGGCTACATCCTGACCGACATGAACAAGCCGCTCGTCGAGAACGCGACCTTCGATGCCTGGGTCAAGAGCAGCAATCCTTCGCAACGCTGGGGCAGGCCGGAAGAGCTCGTCGGCACAGCGGTATACCTGGCGTCCTCGGCATCGAGTTATGTGAACGGCCAGATCATCTACGTCGATGGAGGTTGGCTGGCCGTGCTTTAAATGCAAGTCCGCGCGGGGACATCAGAACAAAAAGAATGACCCGCGCTCACCGAATAGTGCGTGTGCCATACCGATCTGGAGACATCATGGAAAGCATCAAACCCGTTGCACCCCAAAGATGGTGGTATCTGATGCCCATCATCTTCATCACCTACAGTCTTGCGTATCTGGACCGCGCGAACTACGGCTTCGCCGCGGCGGCCGGAATCAACAGGGATCTCGGCATCTCGCAAGGCACCTCGTCGCTGATCGGCTCGTTGTTCTTTCTCGGCTACTGCCTGTTCCAGGTACCTGGTGCGATCTACGCGCAGCGCAACAGCGTGAAGAAGTTGATTTTTTTCAGCCTGGTCCTGTGGGGCCTGTGCGCCGCGGCGACCGGCATGGTCAGCAATATTCCGATGCTCATGGTGTTGCGCTTCGTGCTCGGGGTGGTGGAAGCCGCCGTGATGCCGTCGATGCTGATGTACATCAGCCGGTGGTTCACGCGCACTGAACGCTCACGTGCCAACACGTTCCTGATTCTCGGCAATCCGGTGACGGTGCTGTGGATGTCGGTCGTTTCGGGCTATCTGGTCCACAGCTTCGGCTGGCGCGAGATGTTCGTCTTCGAAGGCATCCCGGCGCTCATCTGGGCGGTGGTCTGGTGGTTCACCGTGCAGGATCGCCCAGCTGAGGTGACCTGGATGAGCGATGCCGAGAAGGTCGAATTCAGCGCCCGCCTGAAGGCTGAGCAGGCGGACATCGCTCCAGTGCGCGACTACAAGGCTGCGTTCCGTTCGTCGATCGTCTGGAAATGCTGCGCGATTCATGCGCTGTGGAGCATCGGGGTGTACGGCTTCATCATGTGGCTGCCTTCGATTCTCAAGGCTGCTTCAACGATCGATATTGTTTCCGTCGGCTGGCTCGCCGCAGTTCCCTATCTCGCGGCGATTATCCTGATGCTGCTCGCGTCCTGGCTTTCGGACAAGACCCGCAACCGCAAGCTGTTCGTGTGGCCGCTGCTTCTCGTGGGGACCATTGCATTCGTGGCTTCGTATCTGGTCGGCGGATCGCACTTCTGGATCTCCTTCGCGCTGTTGGTTGTGGCGGGCGCTACGATGTATGCACCGTACGGTCCATTTTTCGCGCTGATACCGGAGCTGATTCCGGGCAACGTGCTGGGTGGCGCAATCGGCCTGGTCAACGCGTGCGGCGCACTGGGTGCGTTCGCTGGCTCGTATATCGTCGGCTACTTGAACGGCGTGACCGGCAGTCCCGCAGCCTCGTATATCTTCATGGCGGCCGGCCTGCTTCTCTCGGTCATCCTGATGATCACCGTACCGGCGCATTCCGGGCAGCGCGTGAAGGACAAAGAGCCGCTCTCGCTGCGCCGCACGTAAGAGACCGCGTAATGCAGCTTCATTTTATTGATTCGATTCTGGCAGACTCAAAATGGCAACCCTGATTACCGACGTAAAAGTCATCCTGACCGCTCCGGAAGGCATCAACCTGATTGTCGTCAAACTTGAGACTAACCAGGACGGACTGTATGGGCTCGGCTGCGCGACCTTTGCCTACCGGCATGTCGCGGTCAAGTGTCTGATCGAGGAGTATCTGAGACCGTTGTTGATTGGCAGGGATGCCGAGGCGATCGAAGAGCTTTGGCAGTTGATGCATCAGAACGCTTACTGGCGCAATGGTCCGATCGAGAACAACGCTATCTCTGGCATCGACATGGCCTTGTGGGATATCAAGGGCAAGATGGCGAATATGCCCCTGTATCAACTTTTCGGGGGCAAGTGCCGCGAAGGAGTACCGATCTATCGGCATGCCGATGGCCGTGACCTGAATGAGTTGTGCGAGAACATCCAGAGGTACCGCGAGCAGGGCATCACGCACATTCGTTGTCAAAGTGGCGGCTATGGTGGAGGCGGCTATGGCAAGGCGCCGTCGAGCGCGCCTCAGGGCGCTGCGGACGGCGTATATCTCGACAGCAGAAAGTACATGCGGGAAACGCTCAAGCTGTTCGATGGTATTCGCAGCAAGGTTGGCTTTGACGTCGCTTTGTGCCATGACGTGCATGGACGGCTGAAACCGGTCGAAGCAATCAGGTTCGCATGTGAGCTGGAACAGTACGACCTGTTCTTTCTCGAAGATGCGATCGCGTTGGAAGAAGGCGAATGGATTCGTCAGTTGCGCTCGAAAACTACGACACCTGTGGCCCAGGGCGAGCTCTTCAACAATCCTTCCGAGTGGCGCTTCCTGATCACCGAGCGCTTGATCGATTACATCCGGGTTCACCTTAGCCAGATCGGCGGAATCACGGCAGGGCGCAAGCTGCAGATCTTTGCAGAGCAATTCGGCGTGAGGACGGCGTGGCACGGCCCGGGCGACATGTCGCCGCTGGCGCATGCGGCGAATATTCACATTGACCTTGCCTCACCCAACTTCGGCGTGCAGGAATGGTCTGGCACCGAGCCGCCGAACTTCGTGATCCAGGAACTCAAGGGACCGAGAGCCGCTTTGCTCGATGTCTTTCCCGGTCTTCCCGAGTTCAGGGATGGACACGTGTACGCGAACGACAAACCGGGCCTCGGGGTGGACATTGACGAGGCCGAGGCCGGGAAATATCCATGTGAGAACACTGTGACGACGTGGACCCAGACGCGCTTGAAAGACGGGACACTGCAAACCCCATAGGGGTTCTGTTGTAGCCGTGTTGACTAGTCAGGTGGCCTCGGGACGACTGATTCCGGAGCCACGCGTTTGCCATGTCCGGTGCAGCTCATGCCTTCAGATGCGGCCCAAGGAGTGACAGGTCGGCAATGCCGAGGCGGTCGCTCGCGGTTTGCACCTGGTGCCAGTATGGGTAAAGCAGAGGAGGTGCGCTGACCTTGTCCAGCCGCGCGCGCTGATCTGCGCTCAGGGCGAGGTTCGCCGCGCC
>NZ_JBIYEB010000070.1:0-12820 GCF_044909315.1 Caballeronia udeis | reverse complement strand
AACGGCAGCAGGTCGCTGATGTCAGCGTCCGATGCCCGTTGTGGCATCTCGGTGAGCACATGATGCAGATACGCATAGGGCTCAACGTTGCAGGCCCGGCATGTCAGCACGAGGCTATAGACAATGGCGCTCGCCTTCGCGCCCGCAACTGTGTCAGAGAAGAGCCATGAATTTCTCGATGTTGCAAATGGCCTGATATCTCTTTCCAGAATATTGTTATCCACGGGGGCACGTCCATCGATCACGTAGCGGCTTAAATATTTCCATTGGTTTCTCGTGTAGCTGATCGCCTTGCCCAACAGGCTTTCAGGCAGCACTTGGAGCGCCTGTGTGTCCAGCCAAGCCTTGAACGCTTCTAGCAACGGCACGCTGTGTTGCCGCCGCAGCCGGTAGGTGTAGTGGGCTTGCGTCTCGCCATCAGGCGGTTTTGCCCGAGCAAGCGTCTCGACCTGATAGAGCGCCTTGAAATACTCAAGCGCCTGCAGCGCGCGACCACCCGTTTTCTTCTTCTGTCCCTTGTGTGCTTCAACGAACAAGCGCCGTGAATGGGCGATACAGCCGAAGTGAGTGGCACCTTTGAGCGTTCGCCAAGCACTGTATCCGTCAGTCATCAGCATGCCTTCGTAACCAGCGAGAAACGCTTGCGGGTATTGTTGCCCGCGCCCCGGCTGGTAGTCGAACAGCACCACCGGCTGCTCGCTGTCCCCGGCGCTTCTGTACGTCCACATATAACTCGTGCTTTGCGGCGTCTTGCCTTCTTCCATGAGGACCTGCACCGTCGTCTCGTCGCCGTGAATCAGCGGCTGCGACAACAGTGTTTGGCGCATCGCTTCGTACAATCGGCTGTAGTGCATCTCGGCAGGCCTGATGATCCAGTTCGCCAGCGTGCCACGGCTCACCGCAATGCCCGCACGGGCCAGCACGTGTTCCATCCGGTACAGCGGCGTGCCGTCAACATATTTGCCGGTTGTCACCGTCGCAATCATCGCCGCGCTCGCGCTGCTACCCGGCAACGGCTGCACGGGCATCGGCGCGATTACCATCGGCGTGCGTTCGGCGTTGCGCTCGCAGTGGCGACACGCGTATTTGAAGCGCACATGTTGGAGCACCAGCGCCTTGATCTCGATGTGCAACTGCTCGCTCGTCTGTTCCCCCATGCGGTGCAACGTGTTCTGGCAGCACGCACAGATCTTCTGCTCATCGGGCAGATCGTACTCAATGCGCCGGCGCGCCAGCTCGGCCGGCAGCGGCTTGCGTCCCCGCTTACCGCGATCGGGCTTATCAAGCTCCGGTAGTCCTGTATCGGGGAGCGCGAATGCGTCATCCGAATCATCGTCACCGGGTTCGGTCGCGGCGATCTGCTCGGCTTCATCGAACACGCGATCCTTGAGTTTCTCGCTGCCCGGCGCGAAGCGCTTGAGCTGCGCCAGACGGAACAACTCCTCGAGTTGCCCGATGCGTTGCGCAAGTTGCTGGTTATTGGACTGAAGCTCGAGAATGCGCGCGATCAGCTCATCGGGCGAGAGCTGTTTGAGATCGTCCTCAGCGGACGGGGGGCGGGCGTCGGTATTCATGTGCTCCACGATAGCGAAGCCGCACAACGAATGGGTTTACGTCAAAGTGTAACAATCGCGCCGGGCGTCGCGCGCACTATACCCGGCGTGCTGCTACTGAACGTTCAGCACACGTGTCGGTACTGCCTCGAAGGGTGACGACGGACCGCGTCGATGTCGATGCCTTCGAGTAACCAGTGAAGCTGCTCGCTCGTGAGTTCCATCACCGCCTGCTGTCGGCGTGGCCAGGCGAAATGGTCCGCCTCTAACCGTTTCATCATCAGCCAGAAACCCGAGCACTCGTAAAACAGCAGCTTGATGCGGTTGGCCCGCTTGTTACGGAAGGCGAAGACCGCACGGGCGAATGGACTAGCACGCAGTTAGCTAGACTCGCAAGCACGGAATTGCCTGGACTGCCGGGAAAGCGCGGGAATCGAAGGACTGCCGCGCGGGGGCGGTTGGCTCCCGGCAACGTGCCGATGAGACTTTGATTAGAGGGTGAGAGACGCTTGACGACCCACTCCCGCCGTTCAGGGCAGCATTCGTTGAATGGCTGCTCGGGACACCAGGTCGACCTTTGCGGACATGGGGACGGACCGGCTTCTACGTCAGCAATGTCGCGGATTGCTGACGATGGCGGCATCGGGCAACCCGACGGCGGCTTCCCGCATCAGCGAACTCACACTCCCGACCCGTTGCAGTCATCGAGCCGAGGAGTTGCAAGGGGCAGCTATGTGTTGCGCTGCCCTTGGCTCAGCATCGCACTGTGATCCAGGCTTCTCGTCTTATGCCCGGGACAGCCCCACGATTTGTCGAAAAATTCTTCGATGCGAACAACCTTTATCGTCAAAGAAAGAAATACAAGGAATGGTGCGACGACGCCCGGGACGTCGCGGGGCGCCGAAGCATGGCCGTGCGAGCCACGGTTTCACACCACGCTCAGCCCATCGTCCGGTTCATGTCGGAAGAGAAACAGTAGCGTCCGCCTTAAGGAAGTGAACGCGTCCACTGATGTCCCCGGCCGCAAGAACGCCGGCGCGCGCCGCAAAGGCAAGCGCCCGGATATTGGCGTCAGCTACAAACCGAACCGCTCCAGTCCAACGTCCGTTGCGGACCTGCCAGATTCGAACCGTGTTGTCCCATGATCCCGACGCGAGCCGCCCGTCGGCAAGCACCGCGAGTGCCGACACCCGACGAGTGTGCCCTTCGAGCGTCGCCTCGCACACGCCAGTCGTCGGGTTCCACAACCTGATCATGTGGTCCGACGACCCCGACGCGAGCCACCCGTCGGCAAGCACCGTGAGCGCGTACACCGAACCGGCGTGTCCTTCGAGCGTCGCCTCGCACACGCCGGTCGCGGGGTTCCACAGCTTGATCATCTGGTCCCTCGCCCCTGACGCGAGCCGCCCGTCGGGGAGCACCGCGAGCGCGGATATTCGGTCCGTGTGTCCTTCGAGCGTCGCCTCACACACGCCGGTCGTCGGGTTCCAAAGCCTGATCGTGTGGCCCGCCGACACCGACGCGAGCCACCCGTCGGCCAGCACCGCGAGTATGGATACCGGACGCGAGTGTCCTTCGAGCGTCGCCTCACACGCGCCGGTCGTCGGGTTCCAAAGCCTGATCGTGCGCTCCGAACCCGACGCGAGCCAGCCGTTGGCCAGCACCGCAAGCGCGGATACCGGATGCGTGTGTCCTTTGAGCGTCGCCTCGCACACGCCGGTCGCGGGGTTCCACATCTTGATCGTGTGGTCCGCTGAGCCCGACGCGAGCCGACCGTCGGCAAGCACCGCGAGCGACAACACCCGGTTCGCGAGTTCTTCGAGTGTTGCCTCGCACGCGCCGCTGGCCGGGCTCCACAGCTTGATCGTCTTGTCCAATGACCCCGACGCGAGCTCCCCGTCGCCAAGCACCGCGAGCGCAAGCACCAGACTCGCGTGTCCTTCGAGCGTCGCCTCGCACGCGCCGCTCGCCGGGTTCCACAGCTTGATCGTGTGGTCCTCCGAACTCGACGCCAGCCGACCGTCGGCAAGCACTGCGAGCGACGATACTGGACGCACGTGTCCTTCTAATATCGCCTCGCACGCGCCACTCGATGGGTTCCACAACCTGATCGTGTGGTCCTCAGAACCCGACGCGAGCCGACCGTCGACAAACACCGCAAGCGCGGATACCCGGTTCGTGTGCCCTTCGAGCATCGCCTCACACGCGCCGCTCGCCGGGTTCCACAACCTGATCGTGTGGTCCCACGACGCCGATGCGAGCCGACCGTCGGCAAGCACAGCGACGGCAGATACCGATTCAGCGTGTCCTTCGAGCGTTACCTCGCGCACACCGCTCGTCGTGTTCCACAGCCTGATCGTGTGGTCCCATGACCCCGACGCGAGCCACCCATTGCCCAGCACCGCAAGCGCAGACACCTGGTTAGTGTGTCCTTCGAGCGTCACCTCACATACACTGCTCGCCGGGTTCCATAGCCTGATCGTGCCGTCCGACGACCCCGACGCGAGCCGCGTGTCGGCAAGCACAGCGACGGCAGATACCGAACCCGTGTGTCCTTCGAGCGTAGCCTCGCTCACTCCTTTCGCTGGGTTCCATAACCTGATCGTGCGGTCCGACGACCCCGATGCGAGCCGACCGTCGGCAAGCACCGCGAGCGCAGATACCGAGCCCGTGTGTCCCGCGAGCGTACGTACTAACGCTTCGGTCGATCGAAGGCTGTCGGTCAGGGGTCGCAATCCGGTAATGCGCGCAAGCTGCCCTGCCGCCTGTGCGCACAAGGCGTGGATCTCCGGCACGGCCTGAGATTGCAGACGACCAAGAATCTGTGAGGCGAGCATATCGGCTCCATGCCAGTCGCTGCCGTCGTGTCCGAGAACGTGGGCGCTGTGTCGAAGCGCACGCTCTAGCGCCCTGAGCGCAGGTGTCCCGGCCACGTCTGCCCAATCGACGAGCAACGCGTTGATCCCAACTGCGTGGAGCCGGGCGTCAAGCCAGCGGAAGTCGGGGAGCATTCTGGCGAAATGGACCTTTCGCTCATTCGGGCTCAGGTACGCTCCAAGATGCCGCGCCAGATACGTCGACTCATGCGCGCGGTCCGTGCTGACTTCGCGACGCGCCCAATCGGCGATCAGTGCCTCGGCGTCTTGCTGCACAATCGAAAACCGGCCTGCGCGCGGAAAACCGTCTTCGTTCTCTTCACTGAGCCATTGCGCGAGAGACAGATGGTCGAAGGCATAGCGTTTCGCTCGCACTTGCAGGAAATCTTCGAGCCGCTGGAGTATGGCCCCGACCCGCGCCTCGGTCGTGCACAGGATGGCCGCAAGTTCTGCCCGCCACAGCGGCTCGCGCTGGACACTCAGCACGCCCAGTAGCGCGCCGATAGACGCATAGTCCTCGCTTCTCGGGAAGCGCCGCTCAAAGGCGTCGAGATAGAACCCGTCCATCCCGGGCGGCAGGTCGTTGAGGCGCTCCGGCGGCAGCGCGCCGGACTCGACGTCGTTTAGCACCCTGACGGCGTACAGGAACTTGCCGCCACTCTGCTTCGCGTCCGACAGCGTCGCCGCGATCTCGCTGGCGCTTCTGCCGCCTTCTTCCACCACACGCGCCAGCGGCGCACGGCCGCAGCGACCGGCGACGTAGTGGCGGATATCGTCGAGGTTGCGGACATCCTCGCCGTCCAGCGTCTTGCTGCCGAACGCGGCCTGCATCAGTTGCAGGACGTCCTGTCGCGGTCGGGTTGTGGCGAAAATTCGCAGCCAGGGCACACGCTTGGCACGGGCGGCGAGCAGACGTACGATCGTGGTTGCACGACCAGTGCCGGCGGCGGTCTCGAAATCGAGCGCCTCGTCCAGCGCGTCGACCAGCAACACTTGGGGCGCAGCAGGTGGGGCGATCGCGTTGAGCGGACCGACAACCGCGCGCTCGAACGCACTCGCCGGATCCAGTTGCGCATCGTCGAGCCAGCGGCACGCGTCTGGATCGGCTTCGACGGCCGCCTTGTACTCTGGCAGTGAGGCAGCGAGCTGTGCGGCGACGCTGCGAACGAACGTCGCCGGATTGAGCGTTTCAAACGTGTCGTGTTGGCAGAAATGATATGCGGCAATCTGCAGGTCGTGAGAATCGGCCGTGAGCTCGGCCATGAAGGCCGACTTGCCGACGCCGAAGTCGGCGCAGACCAGTAGCGCCTGCGCGCCGTTTTTTTCCTTGTACCACGCTCGCACTTCGTCGAACAGCCAGTCGCGGCCGGTGAAGGAGCGTCGCTTTTCATGGAGGTACCCGGCGAAGTCCCACGTTCGCGGCCAGTTCCAGCACGTCGGCGGCGCGCCCTTGTAGACATTCACGGGGCCGTGAATGTTCAGGATAGGGTTACTGCCATGGTCGGCGATTATGTTGAAACTACCGTCCACATTCACAGTTTTCCGCTCGCCCGCCGGTTCATTCATTCCCGCTTTCCCACCGAGCCGGAAATATTAATACTGGCCGAGCTTCCGCGATCCGCCACGACATTCAAGTCCCCCTGCACATTTGTGATGTGCTGCTCCCCGCCAGGGCGTGATTTGATTTGATCGACGAGCGCTTGCGCGGCCTTGAGCAACTCCGGGTCGGCGCCCGCGTCCACCGCTACCAATTCGTCTTGCACTGTTTGCCGCCGCCCCTTTGCGTCAGGTTGCTTCTCCAACTTATCGAGTGCCTCTGCGACATCACTCTCGGTGCCAAATTTTTTTATTAGTAAAGACTTCAAACCATCGTAACAATCGACAAGCGCCTTTTTGGCAACGTCGCCTGCCGCGCTGTTCGCCCCCGCTTCGACGGCGGCGATGATGGCCATGGTGACTGGATCCATTTTCTGGTTACCTCTAGGAATTAACAGCGGGATGCAGAACAAGCCCCCCATTGAGCACGGTATCAACCGTCGCGACGCCGTCCCATTCGGTCATAACTTCCGCAGCAAGTCCTTCAGCACTTCAGAACCTTCTGCGATCGTTGTCGACCTCGGTGGTCGCTCGGTCGGCACCTATGGACCGCGCCGCAATGACGGTAGTCCCGAGCAGACCCCATTGCGCGCTCCTTGCGAAAGGGATGAAGCCACCTCCGGACTTCGCGCTAACGCGTCACGACGAATCCTGCGTCTGGCTATCCATCAATATAGGACGCGATTGGACTAGCGGTTGTCACATTACAGGTCGGCGTTATAAATGAAAAGGCCGATGTCCATCTTCGCAAATCATTTAATAGGGCGACCGTGTGCAGCCGGCATACTTGCCGTGGCGCCTTGAAGACTTTAGCTGGGAGGTAGCTATCGGCCCAGCGTTCATCTGGTTGCATTTGAATTGGACTGACAACTGGAGAGAACGGCGTGCGTTCTCAGCAGTGGCATCCGACGTTGGTTGTTGATGTACCCTGGACCGCAATGGCCGAAAAGCACGGTCAATCTGCGAAGTGAATGGCAGATTACTGAGCGGATCCGACGTCTGAACGTCCGACCGCCGATGCATGCGAATGACGCTTCATGGCCGGCTTGCGCCCGCCTGCGATCGGCCGACCCGGAGCAGTCCCACAGCTTTCTGGAAAGCGGTCGTTCAGAATACCGCCCAAGTCGGTAGGTTTCTCGCGCATCTGTCCCGGTCCGGCTCTTAATAAGCAGCGCACTGCCGATGCCGTCCGGCAATCTGGTTCCGGTAGAAAAGTGAATAGCCGTCTGGCGTAGCGAGCGTTGTATGCTCACGTCCGCATTTTTCATGAATTTTCTTGCAAAGGAATAAAGAATGAAATCCTCAACAGACGGCCCCGCCAGATTGCAGACTGATGACGACGCAAGTACCGAATCTTTTTGCAAAAACATATGCGACTGGCCTTGGGCGGTTATCGCGTCGGTGCTGGGACTTATTATGGCGGGGGTTGCCTATTCACTTGGCGATGCTTATTACAACGCCTATCTTGGCAAATTTGCCGTCTACAACGGCGCATTTCCAGCGGATCACCCAACACATTTCGTGCTCGCGGTCTGGGGGGGATTGCACGCCACCCTCGCGCTCCAGAACTGGCTTGGCGGACACGTCGTTAAGCTGCTCGGCATAACCGCCGTCTGCTTGGCCTACTTTGCCGCGCTACCCGTAGTATTTGCGGTGATATCGCCGTTTTTCGCAAACGGCAAGGGCCGAGTAGAGGGTGCGCGCGCACTACTTACACAACACCCGCTCTTACGAAAGTACATCGGGATGGTTATGGCCATCGTATTTTTCCTCGTAAGCGCCTTATGGTTTTTCCTGTTTGTTCCGCCGATGATATCGATTCCCTCAGCTATCGGTGAGGCCGTTGGCGAAGACGTGGCGAAAACCGACCTGAAGGACTTCGACAAGGGCTGTGGTCGCTCCATGACCAAGTGCTATCAAGCGGTCAATAATGGAAAGGAAATAGCGCGCGGGTACGTCATTGCGCAATCACCTAGTCGCGTCGCGCTTTACTACATGGGCAATACGAGTCAGTTTCCGCTCGGGGACGTAGTGCTGCGGACGCTCGACGCGGCAGCGGCACAAACTCCGAAACCATAGAGATTTGTACCCCGCGAGGACGTACGCGATAACGTGCGTCGCGCGAGCCTTCGGGCGCGACGCCGGAACGGACTTTCAAGCCCGTCAACTACGAAGCCGACTCTGTCGCGATTAGCACCAAACGCACGATTGTCGACCATCTAGACTGAACCGTCGATCGTCCGCGCCTGGCCGGTCCCTGCCCGACAGCGATCGGCAGCACGCGACCCCTAGCGGCCATTCCGGTAGACCAAGGCAATGGCGGCTTGGGGTCGAAGAGCGGCCACAAGTCTTCGTCTATGTGTAATGTGCGAGAATCGTGTGTCGTTATTGATCATCGAGTGATCTTTTCGCCTCCAAATACTCCCGATACGAATGCCCGTCGCAATGCCTATCCCTGCGCCTCGTATGTCTCCAGCCGATCTGGACGAGCTGATCAGCGCACTCGAGATCCGGGTACTTGGATTGTCCGAATGCCTCGTCAGTCAGGGCTTCGTGCTGGAACTGGACGGCAACGAAGCACCCGGCATCCACTACATCCTGTCCGGCGAAGGCCTGCTGCACATCGCCGGCGCGGAATCGGTACAGCTAAGGCCGCACACGCTGCTAATCGTGCCACCCCGCCACGCGCTGAAGCTCGAAGTACCCGCCAGCAAGGCCGGCATCGCGTCGATCCTGGTTCCCGGGCGTGAACACAAGCGGGTTGTCGATTCGATCAGCCGGTTTCGCGCTGGCACCTCCGAGCCAATGACCGTAATGATCTGCGGTTATTTCAATGCGGCGTTCGGCGCATCGATTAATCTTTTCGAAACCCTGTCGACCCCAATCGTCGAGCACTTCGACGCGTCCGACCGACTCGAATTCTATCTACGCACCGCGTTCGATGAGCTCGTCGCCCAGGAGATCGGCGCAGGCGCCATGTCCGGCGCGTTGCTGAAACAGGTGATCGTCGCACTCGTGCGCCGCTCGCTAAAAAAGAGCACCCTTTGGCTCGAACGCTTCGCGCTGCTCGGCGACCCACAGATCGCACGGGTCTTCGCGGATATGGTCGCGCGCCCCGGCTCGCCACACAGCGTCGCGAGCCTCGCCGAAGCCGCATTCCTGAGCCGGTCCGCCTTCATGGCCCGCTTTTCAGCGGCCCTTGGCAAGTCGCCAATGCAGGCGCTGCGCGACATTCGCATGCGGCAGGCGGCCGCTCAGTTGCGCACCGCTGATCTCTCGCTCGATCAGGTCGCGCGTAACGTCGGTTACTCAAGCCGTGGGACCTTTGTGCGGGCGTTTCGCGAAGTGTTCGGCACCGGCCCGCTCGAGTATCGATCGAGCGCCGAACACGCCTGAAAAGCCGGACGATTTGCACGCTTTGACGGACTTCGTGCGGCGTCCTCCCGTCCATACTGGATAACATCCAACCACGGACAGGAGGTTCGTAATGGCTCTCGAATACATGATCACCGATTCGCCGGTCGGCAAGCTCAAACTCGTTGCGCGCGACACCAAGCTGATCGCCATCCTGTGGGAGAACGAGCGCAGGAATTGCGTGAAGCTGGGCGAGATGCAACCGGCCGACGACAATCCGGTGCTGCTCGACGCTGAGTGGCAACTGCGCGAATTCTTCGCCGGTGAGCGCACGCAGTTCGATCTCGATATCGCGATGGAAGGCACGCCGTTCCAGAAGCGCGTGTGGAACGCGCTACTCGACATTCCGTTCGGCGAGCGACGCACCTACCGCGACATCGCGACGCGAATCGGCAACCGTGAGGCAGTGCGGGCCGTAGGCGCGGCAATCGGGCGCAATCCGCTTTCGATCGTTACGCCATGCCATCGCGTGGTCGGCTCGTCGGGCAGCTTGACCTGCTTCGCAGGCGGACTCCCGACCAAAGCCCTGCTGCTCGATACGGAAGATCGGGCAGCACGCGGAATTGCCTGAACGCGACAGGCAACGCCCCCTCTCTATCGGCACCAGGTGTCGGCGCGCAAGCGCCGACACCTGGTGCCGATTTCTTTTTCTGGATCTCACCACGCCTTTCGCGGATCGACACAAGCGGACTTTCGACGCGGTTTGCCGGACTTTCTGCACTACGTCTGCATCTAGACTTTCCATCAATGCAAACGCAGCCGTACTCGATGCAGACCGCTTCCCTTTTTCGATCAGGAGAATCATCATGACCCGCATTGCACTTCCTACCAACGATCAGATTCCCGCCGCATCACAACCCGTTGTCGACGCTGTGACGAAGCAACTGATGACGACACCCAACCTGTTCCGCATCATGGCGCTAAGCCCGAACGTGCTGAATGGATGGGCCGGCCTGCAGGGCGCGCTCGCGAAGACGCTTGACGCGAAAGTACGCGATGGCATCGCGCTTGCCGTTTCGCAGGTGAACGGTTGCCAGTACTGTCTGTCAGCGCACTCGTATGTGGCAAGCACCCTGGCGAATATCGACGACGACGAAATCCAGCTTAATCGCAGGGGTCAATCCGGCACACCGAAAACCGCGGCAGCCGTGGCGTTTGCGAAGAAGCTGATGGAAACGCACGGCAAGGTCAGCGAAGACGATCTGCGCACCGTACGAGCCGCGGGCTTCACCAATGCCAATATTGTCGAAATCATCGCACTCAGCGCGCAATTCCTGTTGACGAACTTCGTCAACAACGCGTTCGAGACGGAGATCGATTTCCCGGTCGTCGAAGTTGCGATCGGCTGAACCGAAAGTGTCCGGGAGCTTGCAACGGCTCCCAACTGCTATCAGGAGCCCGTCATGTCACGCACCATTACTGAAAAACGCGCCGCCTTTCGCGCACTGCATGCATCTGGCTGCTTCATGCTGCCAAATCCTTGGGACACGGGCAGCGCCCGCTACCTCGCGAGCCTTGGTTTCCAGGCGATTGCGACCACCAGTTCCGGTTTCGCGTGGTCGACCGGTCGCGCAGACAATCACGTGACGCGCGAGATCATTCTTGCGCATCTGCGCGACATGGTTGCGGCAACCGATCTGCCAGTGAACGCCGACTTTGAAAACGGCTTCGGAGATAATCCGGCCGACGTCGCCCAAAGCGTAAAGCTGGCGATTGAAACAGGAGTCGCCGGCCTTTCCATCGAAGACTCCACCGGAAATGCCGAAAGCCCGCTGTTCCCGCTAGAGGTAGCCGTCGAACGGCTGGAAGCGGCACGGCAGGCAATCGACGAGAGCGGCGGTGATACGCTGCTGATTGGTCGCGCGGAAAATTTCTTTGTTGGGGTGCCCGACATGAACGATACGTTGACACGGCTCAAAGCATACGCGGCAGCCGGCGCGGATTGTCTGTACGCCCCCGGTATCCAGACACGCGAACAGATCAAAGCCGTCGTTGCCGCCGTTGCTCCCAGGCCAGTGAACGTGTTGATCGGCTCGCAGTCCACGCTTACGCTGCAGGACCTGGCCGCGCTCGGCGTGCGGCGCGTCAGCGTCGGCGGGGCGCTCGCGCGGGCTGCATGGGGTGGCTTTATGCGGGCAGCGCAATCGCTCGCCAACGGACGCTTCGATGGGTTCGCCGACGCTGCCTCAGGCGCGCAGTTGAATGCGCAATTTCTCGACGGCGCTTAAAGGTCGTGGTCCGCTCGAACTCTGTCTATTTTCAAGGAGAACATCATGGCCCGTGAAATCATTCGTGTAGAACCACTGTCGAGCTGGCTGGAGCGCTGGAAGGCGCCGACATCCGCCGTTACGCGTCACGGCGACACGATCTACGTGTCAGGTTTCCCGCCTTTCGATCCGCAGACCGGCGAAGTACTGGATGCACCGATAGAGCAGCAGACCGAGCGCGTGCTGGAACAACTGAAAATGTGCGTAGAGACGGCGGGGTCGTCGCTCGATCAGGTGCTGAAGTGCAACGTCTACTGCACGTCGGTAACGATGTTCCCGGTCGTCAACGAGATCTACGCGAGATTCTTCGGTACGCAGCCACCGGCACGGATTTTCGTCAACGTGCCGGCGTGGCCTGGACATTTCGACATTGAAATTGATTGCGTCGCAGCGGTATGAGCGACGGTAAAGGGCCGGACGAGTGGACCGCGCTGCTCGATCGCCGGCGTCAACCGAGCCGCTCCGGGCCGCAGGCAAACTGGGGGCGGTGCATTTCCAGTTTGCGCCCTTGGTCGTCAGCAATCCGGACGGCCGCGCGCACGTCGATCACTGCGCTGACCAGATGGAAGGCTTCACTGTCGCTGCGGAATTCCGACACCGCTCATGCTTTAGCGAAGCGGCGGCCGCTGGAACGCTTCAGAGCGAGCGCTCGCGCCATCTCGTCAACGTCATCGTCGACGAACCTTAGGATTCCGGGAACAGCGTGCCCGCTGTATGGGAGGTGACGAACGACAGCCTCGCTATCGTGCGTCTGCACGGCCGGAATCATGAGACGTGGAACGTCAAGGATGCCAAGACCGCGAGTGATCGCTTCAACTATGACTATAGCGACGAGGAGCTTGCGGAGTTGGCGGAGAAGATTCGAATTATTGCGAGTCAAGTTTCGCGCACGCACGTGATTTTCAACAACATTTACGTATACACGGTAATGTTATCCAGCGTCAGGTGGCTAGCTTTGGACGCTCAACTCCGACGAGGGCCTGCTTCAGGCGGCCTTGCGCCGTACGTGGGTCGTTCTTCGACCCACGACTGACTTTCGACCTCATGCGAGGGCTAGGGCAGGTTGCAAACTGGAACGGCCATTCGCGCGGCGTCTCGGCCAGCAAGCAGTCGG
>NZ_JBIYEB010000069.1:0-13164 GCF_044909315.1 Caballeronia udeis | reverse complement strand
TCTCTTGACCATGCCCCATACCTCCAGACAGTTCGTTGAAGATATAACGCGCAGGACTACGATTGGTTGTCATGTTTTACGGAAATATCAATAATTTATAAAGTCTTATATAGAGGGCTGGCGGGATGTTAGCTCACCAACCTTCCTTTGGATCTCACGCCTGGCGAAAGCTTACAGGGCTCGAACCAGTGCTCCGTCAACACGAATGTTTTGTCCGGTGATATATCCCGCGCCGTCTGATAGAAGAAAGGCAACTGCCTTTGCGATTTCCTCGACGGTCCCGAGTCGCTTTGCTGGCAGGGCAGCAATAAATTCCTCAGAGGCGTCCCAACTGTCGATGTAGCCCGGCAGGACTGAATTGATACGAATATTCTTCGCGGCATAGCGCTCAGCGTACAACTGCGTAAACGCGCTCAACCCTGCTCGCAGCGTCGAGGAGACCGGCATGATCTGAAGCGGTGAAACGGCTGCAAAGCTGGAGATATTGACGATTGCGCCACCTCCTTGTGATTCGAACACCGGCGTCACACGCCGCAACATACGAATGACGTTCAGCAAGACGATGTCAAGGCCGGCCCGCCACTCGTCATCAGTAAGCGTCAATAGATCGCCTTTCGGGGGGTGGCCCGTATTGTTCACCACCGCATCGACTCGTCCGTATTTGTCAAGCGTTTCGGCGACTAGCCGATCAATATCTGCCTCCTCCGTAACCGAGCCAGAGATACCAAAACCGCCCAATTCTTCAGCGAGTTTCGCTGCGCTGCCCGACGGCGACATAAGCGCCACCCGATAACCGCTGGATGCCAGCTCCCGCGCGATCGCGCCGCCCATGCCTTTACCCGCAGCAGTGACAACAGCAACTTTTTGCGCACTCATACCGTCTCCTTGAAAATCATTTGGGAATTCACGCACGATGCGCCCGTGGACGACCAACGTGTCTGCTTACGATCTGGCCGGACTTCTAAATCGCCGCGAATCGTTTACGAGTTCAGTTCACCAACGAGTTCAGGAACGAGGTCGAACAAGTCTCCAACCAGTCCATAATCGGCGACGCTGAAAATCGGCGCTTCCGCGTCCTTGTTGATCGCAACGATGACCTTCGAGTCCTTCATCCCGGCCAGATGCTGAATCGCACCCGAGATGCCGACTGCAATGTACAACTGCGGCGCGACGATCTTGCCGGTCTGGCCGACCTGATAGTCGTTCGGTACAAAGCCTGCATCCACTGCTGCACGCGAGGCGCCCAATGCCGCGTTTAACTTATCCGCCAGCGGCTCGAGCACCTTCATGTAGTTCTCGCCGCTGCCCAGACCGCGACCACCCGAAACGATGATCGACGCCGAGGTCAGCTCCGGACGATCCAGCTTCGTCACTTCACGGCTGACGAACTGCAACAGGCCAGTGTCTGCTGCCGCTTCGATCTTCTCGATCGTTGCGCTTCCGCCTTCGGCTGCCGCAGCGTCAAAACCGGTCGTGCGCACTGTGACGACCTTGATGGAGTCATCCGACTGAATGGTAGCGATCGCGTTACCTGCAAAGATCGGGCGCGCGAACGTGTCGGCCGAATCCACTGCGACGATGTCGCTGATCTGCGCGACGTCCAGCTTCGCGGCGATACGCGGCGCAAGGTTCTTACCGTAGGCAGTTGCCGGCGCGAGGATGTGTGTGTAGTCCTTCGCAACGTTCATCACCGTCGCTTCGACGTATTCTGCGAGGCCTGCTTCGAGTTGCGGCGCGTCGGCCAGTAGAACCTTGGTCACGCCTGCAATCTTCGCCGCGGCATCCGCCGCGCCTTGTGCGTTGTTACCCGCCACAAGCACGTGAACGTCCTGGCTGCTTAGTGTGGCAATTACCGCCGCGGCAGCGACCGTATTGAGCGTCGCAGTCTTCACCGACGCGTTGTCGTGTTCCGCAATTACCAGAATAGTCATTTCGTTCGTCTCCTTACAGCACCTTGGCTTCGGTCTTGAGCTTCTCGACCAGCGTCTTCACATCTGGCACCTTCGCACCGGCGGAACGCTTGGGCGGCTCAACGACTTTCAGCGTCTTCAGGCGCGGCGTGACGTCGACACCCAAGTCTTCCGGCTTGATCGTCTCCAGTGGCTTCTTCTTCGCCTTCATGATGTTCGGCAGCGTCACGTAGCGCGGCTCGTTGAGGCGCAGATCAGTCGTAACCACGGCCGGCAGCGTCAGCGACAACATTTCAGCACCGCCATCCACTTCACGCGAAACCGTCGCCCTGCCGTCCGCCACCACAACCTTCGATGCAAACGTCGCTTGCGGGAGGTTAGCCAGCGCAGCCAGCATCTGGCCGGTCTGATTCGAATCGTCGTCGATGGCCTGCTTGCCGAGGATGATCAGTTGCGGCTGTTCGCGGTCAACCAGCGCCTTCAGCAGCTTGGCCACGGCCAGCGGTTGCAGCTCTTCGTTCGACTCGATCAGGATCGCGCGGTCCGCGCCGATCGCCAGCGCCGTGCGCAGCGTTTCCTGCGATTGCGTCACGCCCGCCGACACGGCGATCACTTCGGTCGCAACGCCCGCTTCACGTAGACGCACCGCTTCTTCAACCGCGATCTCGTCGAACGGATTCATCGACATCTTCACGTTACTGAGATCCACGCCCGATTGATCCGCCTTCACCCGAACCTTGATGTTGAAGTCCAGCACTCGCTTCACCGCAACCAATACTTTCATGTCTGTCCTCTCGTCGCCGCTCACGACTGAATCGCAGCGTCGTTCTTTGTAAGCGCACCTTCGAACGCGAGCTTAAGCCGCTTCACGCCTTCCTTGATCTCGTCAACGCTCGGTGCCGCATATGACAACCGTAGCGAGCCGACGTCGACCTTGTCGACGAAAAATGCCTTTCCTGGCACGAAAATAACGTTCTGCGCAATCGCGTTGGCAAGAAGCAATGACGTATCCTTTCGGGACTTCAAACGCGCCCAAAGAAACATCCCGCCCTTGGGAGGCTGAAATTCAATCTCGTCGCCAAACTCCGCTCTCAGCGAATCACAAAGTGCGTCGCATTTGCGCCTGTATTCACTTGAAATGGTCTTCAGGTGAGGCCGAATTGCACCGCTTTTAAAATACTCGGCTGCGACAGCCTGCATCCACGTCGAACTGCAGAGATCTGCGGTCTGCTTTGCGATGACGCATCTCCGCACGATCTCCTCCGGCCCGATAGTCCAGCCGACTCTCAATCCCGGCGCGACAATTTTGGAGAGGCTGCCCAGATGCACCACCCAATTGCGGGCTCCCTCAACCTGCCCCGCGAGACTCAGCAAAGGTGGGATAGTCTCCCCTTCGAAACGCAGACCACTGTAGGGATCGTCCTCGACAATCACAAACTGATACTTCACTGCCAACGCAAGCAGTTCAAGCCTGCGTTCGAGACTTAGCGTCAGTCCGCCTGGATTAGAGAATGCCGGTACGACATAAAGCAATTTCGGGCGTGCCTTCAGCGCGCCTGACTCGAGAACCGTTCTGAGCTCTCCGACATCCATTCCATCTTTGTCCACCGGAATGGCGGTGACGGAGGCCTGTTGTAACCTGAGTGCCTGTAATGTCGCCGGATAAGTCGGCTCCTCAACCAGCACGACGTCACCGGGCGATACGAGCGTGCGGAGAAGCAAATCAAATCCCTGCTGCGAACCTGTTGTCGCGATTATTTCGTTGGCTTCGCAGCTGATGCCATCGTCGGCAACAAAGCGGATGATCTGTTCTGTCAATGCGGGCGCCCCTTCAGTTGCCCCGTATTGAAGACAGGCCACCGGATTCTCGTAGGCGCTGTCGCTTGCACGTTTCAGACCCTGAACGTCGAAAAGCTCACTCGCCGGCACGCCTCCCGCAAACGAGATCATGTCCCGCTGGCCCAGATACTTCGAAAGTTCGCGAATGGGCGAACCCGTCGGTTGTTTGAAAACAGGTACAAAATCGTACATTTTATTTATCCAGAATTATTGGGCTTTCTACACCGTATGCTCATCACACAACGTTTTTCTCGACAATCGGTTGGTTTTTCAGCACCCTGGACCAACCAAGAGAAGAAACATCCAACGTTGTATAGCGACCGTTTCTGATCAGCTCGCTCACAGCACGTCCCGTTGCTGGTCCATGCTGCATACCGTGGCCGCTGAAACCGTTCGCAAAAACGCAATTCTCGACATCGGGGTGGTACCCGATGATGGCGTTTTGATCAAATACGTTGTACTCGTAGTAACCGGACCAACTACTCTCGACCCTGAGCGCCTCAAACTGGGGAACCCGTTCTGCGAGTTTAGGCCACACAATCTCGTCGAAAAGCGCGTGATCTACATCGTGCAGGGGAAGATCATCATGGTCATTCTCGGGCCTGGGTGCGATACCGCAAATGTAGCCCTTGCCTTCCGGTCGAAACCAGACGCCAGTCGGGTCAATAAAAAAGGGAGCGCGGTCCAGGACGGCAGGGGATGAAACGTTGAAAACGGTCCGGCGGCGCGCGTGCACCGGGAGATCAATATCGAGCATCGCTGCGATGTTTCTAGCCCACGGCCCTGCTGCATTGACCAGCGTGTCACATTCAAACTCCTCGCCGGAGGACGTTGCGACGCCGGTGGCCCGGTGAGCTTGCCTGCGCACAGCGGCAACCTCCAATGGAAAATAGCGGGCACCTAGCGCCTGGGCCTTTTTCCTTAGTGCCTGAAGTACGCTGTAGCCATCGAACCAGCCTTCGCCTGAGACCCCATACGAGCCTGCCTCCAGATCATCCACGTTCAGCCACGGAAACCGCTCAACCAAACCCTTGCAATCCAGAAGTGCAATGTCAGCCCCAAGACTATTCTGCATTGCGCAGTTCTCTCGCATGACATCGACGCCCTTCCGGTCTGCAAGAAACAGGTATCCGCCTTCATGCAGACTAGCCGTCGGCTTCGATCCGTTCACGTCAAGAAGTTCCGGCATGGACCGAAGAAATTCGATCCCAAAGCCAGACATCTGAACTGCGATCGGAGTAGAGAACTGCTGACGAATCCCGGCGGCAGAAAGAGCAGAAGACGAGCGAACATAACTCGGATCGCGCTCCAACACTGTGACGGAGAGACCCGGTTCGTTCACCAGCAGAAAATACGCTGCTGCACTGCCAACTACTCCGCCGCCAATGATTACGACTTTCTGAGGCACTTTCGCTTTCTCCTATTGCTAACTAATCGGTCATTTCGGGTTACATCGGGGATCGCTATCAGCCGTCCTGTATTGCGCAGTAGACAGCGAGTAGCCGACTCGCCTCGCCTAACGCCACTACCGGATCACGAGATCGTTTTCAACGTCACGCTGTTCCGCGGTTTTGTCCCGCAACTTCGGGTTTCCAATGCCGCCGCCACCCGGGGTGCGTAGTTGAATGACCTCGCCGGGCTGAATGACCTGCACCCCCTTTCCGGCCATCGTTCTGTCGGAATCACGGATGCCAATGTATCCGCTTGCACCGTCCCGACCTTCGTCACGACCACGCGGGGCATGCTCGATCCGATCAAAAGCAGCCAGGAGTTCAACGGGGCTGGGGGATATATTCTCGATCTCGATATCAAGACCGTTCCCCCCACGCCACTGGCCTTCCCCCCCGGAGCCGGGTCGTAGCTCTTTTTTCCAGAACATCAACGGGGTCGTCGTTTCGACAATCTCGATGGGGGTGCCCTTCACGCCACTTGGATATGCAGTCGCACTCAAGCCGTCCTTGCCAGGACGCGCACCGACACCGCCGTTCGTCACGATGCTAGTGGCAAAGGCGCCATTGCTACCACCTTCACGGCCACGGAAGGTCATCAGGTAAAGGCACGAGGTTCCTTCGGCCGGCACACGCTCAGGAATGGCCTGATGCAGGCAGCCAAACACCACATCTGGAAGCATCTGGCCGACAATGTGCCGTGACGCTACGGGAGAGGGTTTCAGCGCGTTCACAATGGAGCCTTCTGGCGCTACCACGTCGAACAGGGAAAGTGAACCCGCATTGTTAGGTATACGCGGCGCGACAGCACAAGTGAGTCCGAAGATCGCATAGGCTTTGGCATAGGACATGGGACAGTTGATGCCTTTGCGCGCTGCGGGAGATGAACCGGCAAAGTCGACAGTAATTCCCGGCTCCGCGATCGTTGTCGTCGCAGTTAACGTAACCGGCTCGTCGTAGCCGTCAATTGTCATTGAATTTGTCCACGACCCCTTCGGCAGTTCTTGAATAGCCGTCAGCACCGCGGCGCGTGAACTTTCAAGGATATGCTGGCCCAGGTCCTCAAGGTTCTCCAGCCCAAACTCGCGCATCATCTCCGAAAGCCGCCGCGTTCCTATCGCGTTGCAGTTAACCAGGGAGTAAATATCTCCTTCCGTGTCGACCGGCGTGCGCGTATTGGCCTTGAAGATAGCCATCAACGTTTCGTTCAATGCACCTGTGTCGAAAAGTTTCATGAACGGCACAGAAAGCCCTTCCATGAATACATCCGTGCCGTCGGGAACAGTACCGATACCCCCGATGTCCATCAAGTGGCTAGTCGATGCAAATAGTCCGACCAATGTACCGTTGTGGAAGGACGGCGTCACTACTACCAGGTCATTCAAGTGTCCGGTACCCATCCATGGATCATTTGTACAATATACGTCGCCGTCTTTCATGCTATCCACGGGGAACGCTTTAAGAAAGTGTCCAACCGATTCGGCCATTGAGTTGACGTGTCCGGGTGTCCCTGTGACAGCCTGTGCAAGCATGCGCCCTTGAAGATCAAATACCCCGGCCGAGAGGTCCCCGGACTCGCGCACAATCGTACTGAATGCGGTGCGCAACAGCGTCTGCGCCTGTTCCTCAACTACGGCCAGCAGTCTGTTCCACATGATCTGGCGACGGATTTCAAACAGTCCGCCCTGCTTGACTTCTGGTTTCATGATGGCTTTCCTCAGGAGGTGCGCTTCTCGAGCACGATGCAGAGTCGATCGTTAATGGACGCGCTGAATGTTGCGGGCACGAACGTAGTCGTCTCATACTCAGCGATAATGGCCGGACCAGTGAGCGTGGCGCCAATCCCCATCTGTTCTCGCGCGTAGACAGGAACAGTGATCGATCTATCCGAATCCGGGTCGAACAAGGTCCGTTCACCGACCGGCGTTGCTCCTGTCGCCTTCACCGGCGCCTTGCGTGCGACATCAGGTTTTTCCGCTATCGTGCTAACCGAAAGCGTCCAAGTCAGTATTTCAACATTTGCATACGGAATCGCGCGCGAGAACAGTGCGATATATTCCTTTTCGAAAGCATCTCTAAGCGACTCCGCGTCGCCTGCCGTCAGCTCGCGCGCCGGCACACGCACCACGATCTCATGTCCCTGGCCCTTGTAGCGCATAAATGCTTCACAAACTTCCACAAGCTCGCCGTCGCCCGAACCGGCGCGGACGACGGCACTGGCTTCCTGACGCATTTGGTCGATGAGCCGGTTGGCCTGACCTGCATCGAATTCGGACAAAATCATATAGCGGCTTCGTACGACCTCGAAAGCGATCGGTGCCCGCAGAAACCCGACAGCGGATCCCACGCCCGCATTCGCCGGGATAATCACCCTGACCATACCCAATTTCTCGGCGAGACGAGCCGCATGCAGGGGCGCTGCGCCGCCAAAAGCGATCATGGTATGCGTGGCAATATCTCTGCCGCGTTCGACAGAGTGCACTCGTGCTGCATTGGCCATGTTTTCGTCGACCATTTCGAGGACGCCGTAGGCCGAGTGATGCACTGAAAGGTCAAGGTTCTTTCCAATTGCTTGAGTGAGAGCTACGACTGAACGGTCGGGATAAAGCTTCATCTTGCCGCCCGCAAAGCGATCTGGATCGATTCGACCGAGACAAAGATTTGCGTCGGTGACCGTTGGCTCTTCTCCGCCGCGACCATAGCATGCAGGGCCCGGCTCCGAGCCGGCGCTCTCGGGCCCTACAGCAATGCGCTTCAATGCGTCAACATGGGCAATAGATCCGCCTCCAGCACCGATTTCTATCATTTCGATCACGGGGATGCGTAACGGCAAGCCGCTACCGCGCAAGAATCGCGCTGCGCGATCAACTTCGAAGGTACGAGAAGATTGGGGCTTCAGATCCTCGATTAGACAGATTTTCGCCGTAGTACCTCCCATGTCGAACGAGACGACCTTGTGCTCGCCACATTCAGCAGCAACATATGCCGCAAGGATTGCACCGCCCGCTGGGCCGCTTTCCACAAGTCGAATCGGGAAACGTGCAGCGGTCTCCAGCGTCGTCAGTCCGCCGCCGGATGTCATCAGGTAGACCGAACAACTAAAGCCACGCGTTACAAGCTCTCGGCCAAGCCGATTTAGATACCCAGCCATAAGGGGCTGAACATAGGCATTAGCAACAGCTGTCGAAGTGCGTTCGTACTCACGCACTTCGGGACAGACTTCGTACGACAACGTGACCGGAATGTCAGGGCACTCCTCGGCAAGAATCTCCCGCACCCGCTGCTCGTGCTGCGGGTTGACGTACGAATGGAGCAGCGCGACCGCAACGCTCTTGATATTCATACGCTTTAACTCAGGTACCAATGCACGGACCGAGTGCTCATCAAGCGGCAACATTACTTCACCACGCGCATTGAGTCGCTCGATCACTGTGAATCGACGCGACCGCGCAACCAAGGCCGCAGGCTTGTCGATGAAAATATCGTACTGATCAAACCGGCCTTCATCGGCGATATCAAGGGTGTCCCTGAAGCCCGCAGTCCCAATAACGGCTGTCAATGCACCTTTGCGCTCGATGATCGCATTGGTCGCGAGCGTCGTTCCGTGAATGAACAGCTCTACGTCAGACGGAGCGATTTCATGCTCCGCGAGCAAGGCAAGTGTCCCGTCGATAACGGCGCGCTCCGGCTCGCCGTACGTCGTCAGCACCTTACTTGTGAGTCGCTCGCCGTCACGCTCCACCACTATGTCTGTAAAAGTGCCGCCGATATCCGATGACAATCTCACGCGAGATTTTGTGTCTTTCGTGCTCATGTGAAACCCCTAATTAATTGCCTGATCCTCAAAAACCCACGAATGACGCTCATGTACCGACACCAATACCGACTTGGAGAACCACTACGCGAAAACATGTCAGCGTGAGTCGTCGCTTGCTTGTTATCGGAACGATCGCTCTGTGGGCTCACGAGTAATTTAATCTTGTTTGGTGTGGCAAGTTCGAAATTCGTTAAACCATCCATTCTTGCGCAGTGAATACGCACCGTTTCCGGCAGCCCATTACATTGCACTCTAGCAAGCGCGCATCGCCAAGCGTGCGGTCTCAGGCGGGAACACGCACCATGTTCCGTCATCGTGCCGGAAAAAGAAGATTCCAACCAAGCCGCCTGCAGGTCGAATTATCTCGACGCGTACAAAGCGCCTCTGATTCGAACGCGTGCGACTGAATTGGGTCACCCGAGCCGGTGTGGAAGGAGTGGGCACAAGCCATTTCTCGACCTGCAGACGCAATGACCTTTCTGCGATATTCATGTTCGCCTCCTGCAATGACATTCCCGTTGATTCCGCAGTACCCTGCTGCATTCGCCCCTTTTGCCGCTTCGTCCTCAGGGAACCCGTTTTCTCGCGTGACGTGTACTGGAAGCGGTCCGACGACGCGACCTTGACTACCATCGCGCAGGTTTGGCTGCGAATGGCAAACTTTGAACACTAGATTCACACGCCCGGGTCCCCCGTTGTAACTACAACCCATTGGCCACCCTTCACTTCATAGAGCGTTGAACTTGCAGATTTAAGGTCACCGTTCGGAAAGAAGGCGATAGGGCCTGTAATCCCGGTGATTTGAATCTTCTTGATCGCCGCATTGATATCAGCAGGATTGGTGGAATTGGCGCTTTCGATGGCTTTAACCAGCACGTTCGCCGCGTCATAGCCAAACGGCCCATATGGAAGCAGATCAATGCCATAAGTCTTCTTGTACTTGACGGCAAAAGTCTTGCCGTTCGGGAGCGATTCCAATGGCAGACCGTAATCCCAAGCCAGCGAACCTTCCGAGGCATCGCCCGCGATTTTGATGAAATTCGCGTCGGCCACGCCACCGCCTGCAAGGAACGTCGCCTTCATACCGAGTTGCCGCATACGTTTGACGACCATTCCCGCTTGTGTGTCCAAGCCGCCGAAGAACAGAAGGTCAACATCCTGACTCTTGATTTTCGTCAGCTGTGCGCTGAAATCCACGGCCTTGTCACTCGTGTACTCGCGACTGACTATCGTGCTGCCATGAGAGCGGACCGCTTTCTCGAACTCATCCGCCTCCCCTGCACCGAATGCAGTGCGGTCATCAAGAATGGCGATGCGCTTGGCCTTCACCACCGTAGCCGCGTACTTGCCGGCCGTACCCGAGTTTTGTGTGTCAGTTGCCATCACACGATAGACGGTCGACAGGCCCCCTTGCGTGATGGCGGGATTGGTCGCGGCAGGCGTAATCATAGGAATTCCTGCTTTCCCATAAATTTGGGACGCAGGAATCGTAGTCCCCGAATTGAAGTGCCCGATTACCGCGACGACGCGGTTGTCGACAAGTTGTTGGGCAACCTGGACTGCGATACGTGGGTCCCCCTGATCATCGACCGAAACCAACTGAAGTTTGATCGGCTTTCCGCCGATCACTAGTTTCCTGGCGTTAGCCTCATCAATGGCAAGCTGTGCAGAGTTTGCCGTGTCTTTGCCGTATCCGGCATATGCGCCTGTCATAGGTGCCGCTAACCCAATCTGCACGACCGCGTCCTGAGCGAACGCATTGACGGCCATGAAAGGAAGCTGAAGCGCCAATGCCAAACCAACAACCGGAAACTGCCTGCGAAATTGCGACAACTCGAACATTTTGCGAATCCTTCGAATAGCCAAGCGATCAACGGAACTGCAGGCTCGAACACGGCAACGCAGCCTGCCTCATGAGTGCCGATGATGATGTTCCGTATTCGGACCATTGGTTTCATATCGGACTTAGACTTAATTATAGGCATTGAATTTTTTTAAAAACAAATGATTTTTGCAAAAACCCGCGCAAACCCTAATGACGTGGCGACATATACGGCAGGAAGGGGTACGCCTCTACCCGGCGCGGGGCTCGAGCACACATGGATACGCACTTGATGAACACGGTGGAGGGGCGGAGGGTTGCCTGGTCAATCTATTTATCTGATAAGACGCGTGTCCCCGCCGCATCAGGACCCGCGGATTTCTTGGGGCGGATTTTTTTGGAGGACGGAGTGAAACCGCGGAACCAGCTTCAGCCTCTCGTCTCGAAGACTGCGTCGGCGGCCTGCATGCGCAATGTATTTAAATAGGAATACGAATAAAATGATTGAGCATAGATGAATCACACGACGCGAAATCGCTGAGATCGTACGTATCTAAGCCATTGCGGATCAGGGAAAGACGTCGTCGTGGGGCATCGACTACCATTAATCGCCGGTCGATGCATAAAGCAAAGGTCGCACCGCGAATGTACAGTGCAGCGCCGTGCCAGGATGCGTCGGAGCCCGCGGCCGCACCCCAGTCACTAACTGACACGAAACAGTTTTCAGCTGTTTCGACTTGGAAGCCTTACACAGAAGACTGAATCGGTCTGCGGTCGTCGCGGCGGCCAAGGAGTTCGGATATCTCCTCGGCCGATTCAACAAGCAGCTTCTGAATTCTGTCAACGTCCGCCACGATTCGGGCATTGGGACCTGCGACGACCAGCGCCGCAACCATATCTCCGCTCGAATCAAAAATGGGGGCCGCAAGGCCATAGACGTCATTGGTAGAGCCAAGGTCGGCAGCATCGAGTCCCAATTCAGCTCCCCTTCCTAGCAACTGCTTCAATATTGACTTGCTAGTCACCACTCTTGATGTCGGCTCGATCCGGACACTTTTCATATGAGCATCTTGCTCATTCTTCGGTGCGTAAGCCAGGAGCAAGCGCCCTGCCGATGAGGAATACAGCGGTCTCCGATCACCGACCGATACCATAAACCGAACTTCCTTCGGACTTTCTGCCTTGGCGACATAGACCATTTGCTGCCTGTCTTGTGTGAACTGGCCGATCAGCACGGTCTCGCCGGAAGCGGCGGCAAGCCCCTCAATTGTGGGTTGTGCGACTTCCGGAAACCGCCGGTGTGCAACGACGGCAGCCGCAAGTTTGAACGATTCAAGACCGAGTGTGTATGTACTTTGAACGTTCTTTACATAACCGCTTTCCGTCAGGGCACGCAACAGTGTAAGCAAGCTGGTTTTGGGTGTCCCAGTGAGCTCACACAGTCGACTCAAATTGGCACCCTCACGCAAATCCGCCAACAGTCGCAATACATGCACTATGCGCGCCGCAGCGCGGGGCGATGGACGAGGTTCCTTCGCGGCAATATTCCCAGAAGATTTGGTCATGCTGGCCAGGTGGGTTTAGTTTTGTCGGAATACTAGCACGGCTGCTCACACTGCAATCGGGTGAAGAGCCCATGCCAGCGGGCGCCTTCGGGTAGATGAACAGCCTGCCGGCACCGCAGACGATGCATCCTGCTGCTGCTGACCGAACCGGATTCTGCGCACACTTGAGCAAGACGTCAACAACTCCGCCACTTACCATTTTTACCAGCATCAAAGCCGGGCTCTTGCAGTTTACCCACCCTGAGCATGACCCTTTTCACGTTGTATCGACGCCATCCTTCCCCCGCCTTCTTTCCCGCCACACCACGAAGCCATTCGATGTCCACACGCATTCGCAGCTCATTTCTTGCGCGTTGACATCCCGAATTTGCCGAAATAGAATGGTCTCAAATCGGACCTATCATCGCAAATGAGAACATTATTTGAAAGGCAACCGTGCCTGTCAGAAGCTTTCATGACAAGTCCGGGTGTGTGATTCAAACACATCGTTTCAACTAAAATGAACTGAGGACCGCGAGATTACGGTGGGTGTTGATGTACCAGGAAACCGGCAACGGTCCTGTATGCACGCGGTGTTGCATTTCGAGACCGACACCTCTGAGTGGCTCCGGTGCTATCGCAATGCTGGAGAAGAGGGGCTTCGCTCTCAAGGTCATCGCCCTCACAACGTAAGCGTCATGCAGAGGCCGCGCCGACCGTTCAGAACTCAAATTCCGCTAGTCGTTCGTTGACGGCAGCGAGGTCAAAAGCATCGGGATCGAAA
>NZ_JBIYEB010000068.1:0-13319 GCF_044909315.1 Caballeronia udeis | reverse complement strand
TGCGCGGGCCTGCCAGCCAAACGGTCATCCTGTTGTTTGCTGTATGCCTCATTCCGGTGGCGGAATGATGACAATGTCCATGTAACAACAAACCCATGGGTGTCCACGGCGAGTTGCGCCACGTCCCTCGTTCCGCTTTGTCGAACGACGCCTTCGATCGCTGCGCCTGCTTGCCGCTCGTTAAGGATGATGGGTTGATCGTAGAAGATCCCCCAGCGGTCCATCACATGCGTGTACATGCCGATCGACGCGGTGCGCCGACGCGGGTCGGCCCGAGCCTGCCAGACCGTACGCGTTGTCTCTAGCGACATCATATCGGACGACGCCAGATCGGCACGACCCCAGTGCGCGGCGATCGGGTGGCGAAGCATGAATTCCAGCACTGCGTCGGCAGCTTGACGTAGTTTTCGTTCATCGGCGATTCGGTTCATCATTTGCCGGATTGCGGCGGGCGACAATTCTGGCACCATTCGCGAGATATCCGCAGCGGACAACGAAGTGCCGTGCGCCAGGACCGCCGCATACACGAGAAGCAGCTCGCTGCGTGAACGTGGCTCCCGTCCGAGCAGCAACCAACTGAAGCGCGTCGCGCTGTCGATCTCGAGAATGATTTCTGGCAGTTGGCCGCCTGGGTGCGAGGCAAAGATCGCCCGGCGCAACGGCTCCACTGCGGCGTCTTTGCCCTGTGCCGATAAAGCATCGAGATGCACGGCGGTGTCGATTCGCACGTCGCCGCGCACGGTCGCGTCGCGCAGCACCGCAAGTCCATGATCGAGATGCCTGATCAACGGTTCAAGGAATTCCTTCGCGTCTTGTGGCAGTTTCAGATGACCATAGTAATGGTTGCGCTTCGCGCTCCAGTCGTCGTACGGGATCAGCATCCGAGCTTGACTGCGAAATGCGAAGCTGTGGTCGACAAAGACTGACCCGTTACGCAACGCGACCCTCAGGGCAAACAGCGTCGCCCATTCGAATGCTGACAGGGCCTTGTACCGGTCGTAGCCGTCGATCGCTTCCCGCCATGCGCGCCCGAGTCGGATCGTGACGCGGTCCGGTAGCGTGTACGCCTTGCGCGCGTACAGCCCACGCAATACCTGCAACGCATCGGTCACCGGATGAGCGGTCTGCGCTTCAAAGGGCAGACGGACTATTTTGGCGAGCATCGCGCGCGCTTGTCCGCGCTTCGCCATGAGATGCGCACGGACGAGGCTCCGGCGACTCGGCGGCCGCACATCGAGCGCTTGATCGGCAAGCGCACACACCTTGTTACTGAGTTCGTCGCGAGACAGGGTTCCGTCGAGTGCAACTGCCTTTACCGCAGCCGCGAAATCCCGGATACGTGCCTTCAAGTCCGGGCGCGCGGCGTCGATGTCTCGAGTGGCATCGTTGACCGCTTTCTGAATCCAGTGGCGCAACATTCCCAACAACTGGTCGGATGCGGCACACAACGCATAGCGCATGAAGCATGCGGCTTCCAGTCGGCGCGACTGCGTTTCAATCCGGTTGCTTACCGACGGCGGCCGGTTCGCACAGCGTCTCGCGTAGTGGCGCACCAACGCGTCGTTGCAGTTCGCCGGCCAGCGGGAATGAACGCCGATTGCATACAGTCGATCGATCTTGGTGAATATCTCGCCCATCTGATGAGTCGAGTTGCGTAGAGGAACGGCCCACAGCCAGTGTTGCAGGCTCCCGTGCTCTCCATCGGGCCGCGGAAGGAGGTGTCCCCAATCATCCAGCGTCGACGCGCCAAAGGCGCGTGCCAGCGTATCGGTCAGCGCGACTTCGACGCCCTGGACGGCCTGTACGATCAACCGCTTGAGCAATCGATCATGAGCAATCAGAATGCGGTGCTCGTACAGCCACCGCTTCAACTCATGCAACAGTTGGCCGCGCTCAGGGCGACCAGACAGACGCTCCTTGAGCCAGCGCACGACATAGCGGCGTTGATGCTCAGCCATCGGACCGAAGCCGAGTACTTGGTAGGCCAGCATCTGATGGTCAACAAGTGTGTCGGTGCGCCCATCGTACAAGGAACGTAGCGTACCGAGCTCGGGCGGATCGACACCCAGTTGCTCGCCAAGGTGACTCCACAGGGCCTTCGGAATCTGTTTGTATGCGTCGAGCGTGCGTCCCGTCATGCGCACAAAGCCGATATGCAGCCCAACTCCGAGCCGATAAAGATCAGTGCGTCGGGCGTCGATCAACCCCCGCTCTTTGCGGGAGAACGTGAAGAACGTGGCAAGCTCGAACTCGTTGAGTTCGTCCGGGATCTGCCGCATGCCGAGATACGCTAGTTGCCAGTGCTCCATCGCGTTTTCTCCGCGAGCGTGATATGGGCCGACCAGCGTAGCGACACAAAATCTGCGCGGCAACCGACAATCGTCGGCGGGGAGCGAGACAAACACCCAAACAGCAACTCTTTGATTTAGTGAGATATTTAAATAGGGCCGCCACGCAAACCCACACCAGCGTTAGAGGTCGCTAGCCCAGTAAACTGCATCGAAATACAGGCGCCTCATAAGCGGGCTTCAATTCAAGCAAACGGAGGGTCTCAAAACCTCGACTGCTACGGACATTGTTAAGCCACCGCCAGTCACGCTAGTTCGCCGATTAGCGCTCGGACGCTATCGACTCTCTTGATTGAAAAGATCATCGACAATTCGCCGCGCAGCGCTGTAACCGCCCATCAATGCGTCTGCTTCTGTCGCAAACAGGCAACCGCCAGTCTCACCGAAGCGCAGCGGTGAAAATACCGCGATGGAATTACCTGCCTGGAAGATTCTGACTATTGCCACGTAGCCCACGCGCGCCGGAGTTCCGTCAGCCTTCCCCCAGCTTAAGTCGGATTCGACCGCCACAACCAGGGTATAGCCGTGATATTCGTATGTACGCGTCATGGCCTACTCCGTTTCTAACTGCCATTCCGGCATTCACGGACACCCGACATTGCTGCCAGCCGTGTACGGATCGTCGCGAACTCGCTGTCTGTCGCGCGTGATAGCCCGACCTGCACCTCGTCGAGTTCAGGGGCGTCGTCGGATTGCTGGACGATGAACTGCTTCACTCGAACACTTCCCGTACCCAGAGCGTTATGAATACTGTCGAGTGAGACGCTGCCGCGTTCGACCACTAGGGTTATATTGCGCTGCTGTTTGACCGAAATGAAGCGACGTTCGAGCGGCTTCACCCCGGCAAGAATGATAAAGATGATGACCGTCGCTCCGATGGCTGCGGTGTACATCCCACCACCGACCGCCAAACCGATTCCTGCGACCGACCAGAGGCTGGCGGCGGTCGTCAACCCGCGCACGATTTCGCCCCGCATCAGGATCGATCCCGCGCCGAGGAATCCAATGCCCGATACTACCTGGGCGGCGACCCGGGAAGGATCGAGCACGACGTTCTTCGTTCCCAGCACATCGGCAAATCCGAACGCGGAGACGAGCATCATCAACGCTGCGCCGACACATACAAGCATGTGCGTGCGCAAACCTGCCGCCCAGTTCATTCTTTCGCGCTCGAAGCCGATGACGCTGCCAAGTAGAGCCGCCAGGACGAGGCGAGATAGAAGCTCGATATTACCGATCACAAATTACCCCTTGATATCTTGGTGTTCAATCGGGCGTGAAGCCGTGTCGGCGACGGCGACGTGCGTCTGGCCCGTCCCGTTTCCGGACCCGTCAGGGTCGTCGATGGCCACCGACAGCGTTTCGCCGCGATTCTCGTGCGTAAGGAAGAGATCCACGATTTCCCGGGTCGGTATGCTTGTGACGAGCGTCGATATTTTGGTCGGGCTGAACCACCTGCACTTCGAGATTTCGTTACACGGTTCGGGGGACGCGTCCTGAGGAAGATCGACGAAAAAAACGAGATGTCGTTTGCTGAGGCCGCCAAACTGGAACAGGTAGGTGACCTCAGCACCAACAAGCGAAGTCTCTTCTTCCAGCTCGCGCCGGGCGGCGTCCAGCGGCGACTCGGAACGTTTTATGGTGCCGCCGGGCAACGACCACCGCGACCGCTCGCGCGCGACCAACAGCACTTTGCTGTCCCGGATGCATATGATGGTCGCCCTGGCTTTCATTCTCTCCCCTATAGGACACACGCTTGCTGTTTTAAAAGTGGATTATGGACCATGCGCAAATGTCCGGTCTGCCGGAGCGGCCGGAGGAAACTCCGTCGCTTGTTTATGCAGCATGCGCTTTGCCGTTGTGCGTTGAGTAACCAGTGACGTGCTGTGGGGTGCCTTACTGGCAAGGGGCGTCGATGGATCTGGTCCTTCCCTTTCCGCACAGTGGAGTAAGCTAAAAGTCAGTCCGCCTTTGTCGGGGAGAACAGGGAATGAAAACGCGTTCGGCACTTGAGATCTGCTTGCCGCTTGTCCTGTTCATCGCGGCGTGCGCCTCGTCGCTTCCAACGCTGATAATTGCTGTCGCCTGGATGACGATCGGCGTTATGTCGCTGGGGCACCGACCACTTGAAAGCTTCCCGACAGACGGAATCCGTCGGAAGTGGCTCCGGGGGTACCGGGGAGCGTGCCTGTTGTTCTACCACCTTGCCTGGTGGCCTTGGTACATGCGGACTCCTCTGCGAGACAGCGCCGATCGAATCGGAAGGCGGCTGTTCACCAGGAAGAAATCGCCGCGTCACGAGTCGGAGAATCCGCCGGGCAACCTGCCAACTGGCGGCCATGGGGAGGATAGTACGAGCGACGCACGTCGAGAACGGCGAGATTGACTGAACCGCAACCGAAGCGGAAATCAGATTATCGACAAGAGGGATGGATGAACCGGCCACGCCGGCATATCCCCAACTATGGCGAAGAAGCCGGCATCGACAATTGCGTTCTCATCCTGTGCAGGAAGCGGACATGCCCTGACTTGACGGCAGTCATGTTCGCGGACCGACCAGGGCCTTTCAAACGAGCATGACGGGTCAGAAGTATCCGCGAAGACCCGACTCCCGAGCGCTAACTACATTGATCGCCAGATCATCGACGAGGGGTCTGATCGGCTGCGAGGTTTGCGGCTTCAAGGCAACGAAGAGACGTTTCCGCCACCAGCTTCGCGGTAGTGGATAGCGCTGAAGCATTTATACGAGTGCCGACCCATGCACGGTGTACACACAAAGAGCCGGCCTGCCTGGCAAATGAGCGAATGTCGCCGACGCAGTGGAAGCATTCGAGACCGAGCGCTTCGACGAACTTTTCATGGATCGTTGATTTCCAACTAAGCCTCGGACTGTGACGGGCTTTCAAAAAAACTAGCGCGCACGAGCTTTCATTTTCTCCGTCAAGTTGTAGCTTCAGCCGCCGTAATACTGGGGAAGATTCAGATTGTTCAAGGGTTACGAGGCTGCCTCGGTACGCCAATCACTCTACGAGAGATGAAAATGCTCAGAAATTTCAGAATTGGCGCCCGCCTTGGCATTGCGTTCGCCTTCGCTGCCCTGCTCACGGCTGCCTTAGGCGCAACGGCGTTCGTGAAAGTGACCGCCATAACGGGCGAATGGCGCTCGTTCGAATCGCGCACGATGGCAAAGCTAAAGCTTGCAAATCACGCGCAAGCCGCCTTGGGCGATGGCGTGCATAACTACAAGGACTATGTACTTCGAGGTGACCCCTACGAGGCGAAGTTTCGTGAAAACATGCAGGACATCGACGAATCCATGAAATCGTTTCGCCTGCTCGGAGACGTTACGCCACAGGAAGATGCGCAACTGAAAAAAGCGTCCGACGCTGTCAACGACTACCGCCAATCGATGGAAACATTGACCGGCTTAACCAAAGGTGGGGCTTCGATTGAGCAGCGGGATAAAGCCGTTGCGGGTGCTGACAAAGCAGTTGCGGCGGCGCTTAAATCAATGATTGAAATGCAAAGCGCTCGGACAGTGGAGCGCGGCGCAGCAATCAGTAGTTTGGCTGAGACCGCTGAATGGTCTGTGGTCGTCGTCACGGTCGCAGCCCTGCTAGCAGCAATCATCTCTGCAACGGTCATCACGCGCAGCATTACCAAGCCCATAGGTGAGGCGGTACGTGTCGCAGAGGCGGTCGCTGCGGGAGACCTCACCGCTCGGGTATCTATTCACGGCAGAGACGAGACGGGGCGTCTGCTCGGCGCACTGGCTTCGATGAACGAACGGGTGAGCGCGGTCGTACGCCACATTCACGATGCGTCGGATTCGATCCTGACAGCGTCGACGCAAATCTCAGTTGGAAACACGGATCTTTCGCAGCGAACTGAGGAGCAAGCGGCGTCGCTACAGGAAACTGCCGCCAGCATGGAGCAGCTAACAGCGACCGTTAAGCAAAACTCTGCAAATTCTGATTCCGCGAAAGCGCTCGCGTCAGATGCCTCTGCCACAGCGAACAGCAGCAACCATGACGTAAACCGAGTGTCAGAAACAATATCGAAGCTCTCAGCCGAGTCAAAGAGAATGACGGACATCATCTCGGTTATCGAAGGCATCGCGTTTCAAACCAATATTCTTGCGCTGAACGCGGCCGTTGAAGCGGCGCGTGCCGGCGAGCAAGGCAGAGGATTCGCAGTTGTCGCAACTGAAGTTCGAACGCTCGCACAGCGAAGTGCCTCGGCAGCAAAGGAGATTAAGGAAATGATTGTGGCAACCAGTTCGTCGGTAACGACGGGAGCGACCGAGGCCCTTCAGGCTGGCGCGGCGATGACGCAAGTGACGGGCGCAATCGATAGTGTTGCTGAGCTGATGGCTGAAATTGCCTCGGCCTCCGCAGAGCAAGCTACGGGGATCGACCAAGTCAACCGGGCGGTGTCGCAGATGGACGAGATGACGCAGCAAAACGCCGCACTCGTCGAACAAGCGGCGGCGGCTGCAGGTTCGTTGGTGGATCAGGCAAAAGCTTTAAAGGCGCACGTCAGCTTCTTTAGGATTTCCAACGAAAACATCGCTCATGCCTGATGGGACTGGTTTTTGTGCGCGCGAGTTCGATATCGAAAAGATTTTGAATAAAAACAATAGGTCGTTGAATTCGCGACCGCGTCCGTTGACGCCTTGGACGTGGTCGTTAGCAGCCTGATGAGTCTCTCAGCTTGTCTTTAGCCCTCTTTCAGATAAACATTCCAGAAACAGGAAGAACAACTTTCGCGTCGACCCTCATAATTGGCGGGCAATCATTCGATAAAAGATCATGCAGACATTGTCTTTAGCGCCGCCCCTTCAGTTTTCCACGGTCCAATTCGTACTTACCGACATGGACGAGACATTGACCTACAAGGGTCGTCTGGCCGCAGCCACATACCTGGCCCTCGAGCGGTTGCAGGCAAGCGGCATTCGAGTGGTGCCTGTTACCGCCGCGCCTGCTGGGTGGTGTGATCAGATGGCGCGCATGTGGCCGGTTGATGGCGTGATTGCCGAGAATGGCGGCCTCTTTCTTAGGCGTGAGCCCAACAGCCACAGCGTCGAGCAAATTTACTGGCATCCTCCGGGGAGCATTGCCGATATACAGAAGCAACTTCAGGTGATCGCCGGGGTCGTCGAGGAGGCAGTCCCTGAGGCTCGACTGGCCGACGATCAAGCGTTTCGGCTAACCAGTCTTGCCTACAAACGCACGGGAACGGACGTGGATGACCGGATTGTCGAAGCACTCGTTGACGCAGGGGCTGATGCGACCATCAATAATCTTTGGGTACTAGGCTGGATTGGCGGCTACGATAAGTTGTCGATGTCGATCCGGGTGCTTGCCGAAACTTTTGGGATTAGTGCTGAGGCCGCTACTGAGTTGGTTGCTTATTCCGGCGACTCAACAAACGATGGGCCGATGTTCGGCTTCTTCAAACATACGGCGGGCGTGAGCACTATTGTCGATTACTTACCACAATTGCCCGTTCCCCCCGCGTGGGTCACCAGCGGTCCAGGGGGAGTTGGTTTCGTCGAATTCGCGGACGCGATTCTTAGAACACGGATTTAATACGCGCCTGTGGGGTCGTCGGTTAAATGGTTCGTCTGTTTTGGGGTGCGCTCACGATTCGGATGAAAACGTAATAGCCGCACCGCACAATCATGTAAATCAACGACCTCGCGCGCTTGTCTTGTCGCAGTCCATACCACGACTGCATGAGAAGCAGGAAGCCTTTCCCATAAAGGCGCCGCGGAACGCAATCGTCGGCGCGGGGTGAGACAAACCCCCAAACAGCAACTCTTTGATTTAGAAGAATATTTAAATAGGGCCGCCTCGCAAACCCGCACCAGCGCTAGAGTTCGCTAGCCCGGTAAACTGCATCAAAATACAGGCGCCCCCCCTAGAGAGCCGGGCTACGTGCGACTGCGCCACGGTTATGCGATTGAACGACTGCCGTGGTGGCGTTGATCTGTTCTGGCGCACTCCAGCCGCTGATTCGGCCAAAAAAAGCCCTTATAAGAAGGGACGGTAACCTTCATCAAGACTACGGCTATGGTGATAATGCGTTCCATTCGCCTGTCCGCGCAGGTCTGCTCCTCCCGCGTCACGGCGGGTTTCAAGTAACACTGGCAATCGGGGGCGCGGTCACCGACTGGGCGGATCGACCGGGACGTCTTGACCTGCAGGCGTTCGTATTGCGCAGTATCCGCGTGCGCCCACACCGGGAAACGTCAGGCTGCCGATCGCGCGACCCGATAGCCGTAGTCCTGACGCGCGGGCCCCGATAAATGTAGTCCTGGTAACGAGGTCGGTCGCATGATTTTCGTAATGAGCCGCGTGTGTCAGCGGAAAATCACAGCCGCATGCGGGTACGTGTGCGAGCAAGTCTTTTCATCAAAAGGCATACTGCGATGGTCCCGCCGGCGAGGAACGTTGTGATCATGTCAAGCCGGTCGGTGGCCCACGGGAAAATTCCGCTCCACACTGTCTGCCACCCCAAATAGCGCATCAGGAGCGCAAAGCTCAGGACGATTCCTGCCAGGCTGGCCGCACTGACCAGTACCACGAGTGTCACTATTCCAAACAATCGAGACCACGTCATCGATTCAGATTCCTTTGATTGCTTTTGCGCGGCCGACGGTCTCGAGGGCCGTGAGAAGGCGCCCCCGACTGGGTTCGTCATCCATCAGGAAATAGTCGGCCGGCGTTGGCTCGCCCACGCCCGTTCTTGGAATAAAGCGTTTCGCAGGATCACTGGTGGCGTTATCGCGGGAGTCGTCCGACACCAAAGGCGCGTCTGCATCGAGTGCCGCGATAATTTTGTCCATCTTCATCGGGTCCGACAGGGCGTCGTTTATAAACTCGGCTGCCCGCAGTCGTCCCTCTTCGGTCGTGGGATCGACGTGCCATCCCAGTTTGCCGAGTGCTCGTGCGATTGCTTCTGCGGACACCTCCGCTTGGCCGAAACCGGTGTCGTTATGGGTTACCTTTTCGTCGAACGTCGGCATGTCCTGACCTCTCGCGATTCAACGGGATCGGTGGGGTCATCATAACGTTGTACAGAGCCGCACAGCCGTTCTAATGGCGCCGTCTCGCGCTCCGAGCCACTGCCAGACAGCACGAAGTCGACATGCACGGCGTCATATGGAAACACCACCGCACCGTTAGCATTGACATCCAGAACACCCGCGTTGAGTAGCGCCCGCACGTCCCGATGCACTGTTTTACTGGCGCGGTTTACGCGCCGTGTAATTTCATCAACGGAAATCGGGCCGCCGCTGATGACGGCCTGAATGAGGGTCCATCGTGCCGGCGTGAGGGTACGAAAAAGCAGCTCCGGCGACAAAAACGAGATATACGAGCCTTGCGCTTTGCCGTGCCAGGTCGCGACAAAGCGAGTGCCCATTTCCTCGAGGGTCGAGACGCCGAGAGTGATGATGTGCATGGAGGAGCCCTGTATCGCCTCGTCCATTGCTTCGACACTTATGGGCTGGCGTGGCGCACGGACGATTCCCTTCAGGGCCTTGATATTCAAATCCGTCATGTAGGTCACCGCTTCCGAGTGGAGGTGATAAGTACAGCCTGTTCGATCGCGTCATTTACAAAGTCGCATCGCCTAGCGCCTCGAGGTCGCCGCCGCAACTGACCGGAATATTGGTTGAATCCGAGACCAGCGCGCGCGATGGTTGCCGTTGACGACCATCGGCTGCATGACTGCACCGGTAGCGTCATTAAACCCGAATTCGTAGCCCTTTACGGCCCGGCGCACTTCAGGGGCAGAGCGTGCAGGATTCCAATCAGGTCGGAGACAGTCATGAACGAATCTCAAGGCAGTCGCAAAAGTGCGTCCTGTTTAATGAGATGAGCGGCCGGTCAGCCATGTTTGATAAAACAGGTTAGCACGAGGACTGTCGGCGCCGGGAGAGTGCCAAGTCAAGCAAAACGGCAATTGCACTCGCTTACTTTCCAAGTAGCCTCCTAGTGTAGATTCGAAGCAACGGTGCAGAACGGAGATCTGGACATGGACACCAACGCGAGCGACCGGCTGCTTCGGATCGCCGCCGTGACGAAAAAGGCGACGGACGTACTCGGGTCTCGTGTCGCAGCGGAGCACTGGCTTGCGACGCCGGCGATCGGACTTGACCAGTGCAGGCCTGTGGATCTGCTACAGAGAGCGGAAGGCTTGGAACTGGTCATTACACTACTCGCGCGGATGGACCGCGGCGTCTACACGTAATTTTCCTTAGTCATGCGATTCGAAACCATTCAATATGACAATGTGCCGGAAGACGGCCAGATTGATGCCGGCGCTGTCGTACCGGTCGACGGTAAATCCTGGCTGAGCCCACCGGACGGCGGCTGCGGCATTCCGCCGTGCCCGTGTTTCTGCGGCCACTTCTTCATGCGACTCTTCCCGAGGGACGACCAAGGCGTGGTGTTTGGATACATCGCTGAATTCGACACCCGCGAAGAACTCGAAGACATCAGCGGCAGATGGCTCGCCTCGACAAGCAGGCGATGAAGTGACAGCAAGGCAACGCTGACGGCCTCCACGAAGTCCGTCTCGGTAGGACGGAAGCGCCTCTAGGGTCACCCACATCTGCACCCGGCAGGGCTGCCATGGCCCGGAAAACAGCCCTGGCATGCAAGCCTGAGGGCAGGGATACTCCCTCTCCTGCAAAACTTTTAGGGCAGTGTTGACCACAGTCCTGATCGCCGGGGAGAGGGTCCGGCGGAGCCGGACGTACCGAGTTGACCGGTCGGTGTGGCCCGAAGGGACGCGCCGGCCGGGCTTTACCCTCGGCTTGGGCGGTCAGGATGGCCCGGAGGGACGTCCTGAACGGCCGTAGCCCCGGCACCGCGATGTGCTTGCCGAATCAGGTGGTTTTGTTTGGTAGCGCAATGGCTAGTGGCCGTGGAGCTTGCCGTGTGCGTTAGAGAGGAAGGGGAAGTGTGGGGTATATGCGAGGCTGAAGTTCTGCGCACGTGGGCGATTTGAGTTGGCCGCTCGGCGCGCTTGCGCGCCGTCCATGGTCTGGATAAGTGGTTTTTATGTTGAGGGTTTGCTCTCGCGCCTTAGGCACGCACTTGTTTCCTCTTTGAGTTTCCGCACGCTTGTTTGTATATAGGTTTGTAGAGGTTTGTAAAGAGCTGAAACCCAAGCCAGGATTGGGTTTGCGGGGAGGTCATCTGACAAATTCCCACCCAAATCTGACATTTTCCCATCCAGTCTGTCGTTTTTACACTGTTATCCACAAGGTTGAACTCTGACAAATTCCCACTCAAATTCAAATGCCGGGGCGGTTGCACAACTGCCTCGCTTGCTGGGTCAACTCTGACAAATTCCCACTCAAACTCAAGTTGGCTGAGCGTCTGCGCGCTGCCTCCATTGCAGAGTCAACTCCGACAGATTCCACTCTCGGGAAGTTGCAGTCGAACGAGGATATCTCGGGTGCTATTGGGATCGCTAACTCTGACAAATTCCCACTCGCGTGCAAGACGTCGTGGAGGTTTGTTCCCGGCATTAATTCTGACATTACAAGTTGTTGACAGAAAATCGGCTCACTGTCATGATGATATGACGTCAGAATACAGGTGCGAAATGGCTGAATCGAGAAAGAGTGTGCATGCTTCGGGCATGGCGGATACGGCGCTGTCGGAACGGTTCGTCAACATGAGCAACGCACTCACACGGGCGGCTCAAGGCTTGAAGCTGATCGAGAAGAGACTAATCTCGGCAGCCATTGCTGAAAGCGATTCCGTCGAGTTACGTAAGCTCGCCGCCGCGCTAGGACCTAACCAGGGGTGGCGGATCAAATTATCGGCGCAAGATTACGCCGCGACCTTCAGCATCGATCAACCGACGGCTTATGTGCAGCTACGGGAAGCGGCAGAGTCGATTTTCAATAAGTACATTCGCACCATAGAACAGACTCGGAGGGGCGAGAAGGAACTAAAGTATCGCTGGGTGTCGGGGAACACTTACCACCACGGGGAAGGATGGGTCGAAGTGAATTTTTCGCCCGAAGTCGCACCCTTCCTGCTGGGTCTGCGAAAGGAGTTCACGACGTACAAACTCAAACACACCGCCGCGCTTCGCTCAGTCTATTCATGGCGGCTAATGGAGATGTTCGTCCAGTACCGTGATACCGGCCTCGTACGAATTAGTTTCGACGATTTCTGCCACGCAATGGAAGCTCCCCCTAGCTGTCTTAAGGATTTTGGCCAACTCCGGCGCCGCGTGATCGATCCCGCGGTTGCAGAACTGACCGGAAAGGATGGCCTGCTGATCGAGTGGACGCCGACGAAGCAGGGCGGCCGGAAAATCACGGGGTTGGAGTTCAAATTTAAGCCTGACCCGCAGCTCTTTCTACTCTGACGCCATTTGACGACGCATGACTATATGGGTAGTTGTCAGAATTCGCAGTAAATTTCTACTGCTCACCAAATCGAGAGCCTAGTTTCAACGTTGAAACTAGGCCGCTCTACCACGTGGTAGAAACTAAGTACGTTGCCATCGGATGGCCTGTAATGAGAAGTATTTACATTTAATTGGCCGCTTCTACCGAAGCGCGGTGCGCTCGGGAGGCTCCGCACTCCTTACCTCGCGACGCTAAACTCGAAGTCAAAGGCGGCAATGGCGCGACCCCGTCCGTCCCGGTGCACGTCGTCCATGGCGACTAGCGCTGCAAGAAACGGCACGACCCCTACATAGTCCAATCGTACGGGTAGCCTGTTGGCGCCGTGGCCCTTTTGGGCGTTGCCAGTTTACCGCGAGTCCGATTGACAAGAATTGTCATGCCCGACTTGAGCCATTCTGCCACCCGCCCCCCGTTTTTCTCGGCGAAGGTACAGAGCAAAGAACCGGAGAGAGGTCAAGCGCGGTGTTCTGAATCATCACAGGATGATTACGTTGAGGCCCATCCCGAGCCAGGGCGTGCCCAAGCGG
>NZ_JBIYEB010000067.1:0-13716 GCF_044909315.1 Caballeronia udeis | reverse complement strand
CCCCTTCACGTCTTTTTGAAACCGTCTCTTAGGGTAGTGCGGTTAAAGCGTTTTCTTTGCTTCGTTTCTTTGTCGCTTTGGACAAAGAAATGACGCGTCCCCGCGCAGTGGCTAATAGTGATAAAGAGAATATCTCACTCTCGCAGACCGCTAAGGCCGAAAGCAGCAACCCGGCATTGACCCGACCGCTAACGCAAGAACCTGGCAACCCGGCACAAACCACGACCGCTAACCCCGGAACCTGGCACCACCCCGCCCCCGCCCCCAACGACCAACGACCAACGACCAACCGCCCCCAAACTCACCAAACCCCAAACTCCGTCCACCGGCGCCAGCAAAACGAAATGCCCAACCCCCGGCGAGGATCGGCCTAAACTAAAAGCCCAGACCTCCACTAGCGAGGAGACCATGCGCTCCCTCCTGTTCGCACTCGCCCTGGCGTGTTTTGTTCCTCATGCCGGCGCGCAACAACCGCCGTTATACGAGCAATCCGGCGACTTCGTTGCTACCGGCTTCCACTTCGAAGACGGCTCTTCGCTACCCCAGGTCACCCTCCACTACGTCACGCTCGGCGTGCCCCACTGCGACGGCAAAGGCCACTTCACCAACGTTATCCTGCTGCTCCATGGAACGACCGACACCGGCCGCGCGTTCCTCACGGCAGCCATGCGCCAGGAACTGTTCGGCCCCGGCCAGCCACTCGATGCCAGCCGTTATTTCATCATCATTCCGGACGGCCTCGGACGAGGTGGCTCAAGCAAACCCAGCGACGGACTGCGGGCGAAGTTTCCACAATACGGATACAACGACATGGTCCAGGCGCAGTACCTGCTCGTCACGCACGGACTCGGCATCGACCATTTGCGCCTGGTGCTCGGCACCTCGATGGGCGGCATGCAGACGTGGTTATGGGGCGAACGGTATCCGGACATGATGGACGGCCTCATGCCGATCGCGAGCCAACCAGTTGCACTCACCGGACGCAACGGTTTCTGGCGGCAAATGATTATCGACGCCATCCGGCGGGACCCTGACTGGAACGACGGCAACTACCTGCGCCAGCCGATCCAATGGTTGCGCGCCATGCCGGTCTTTACGCTGATCACGAAGAACCCCGCACGCATGCAGGCGTTATCGCCCACGCCCGGCACTTCGCGATGGTCCTACGACGCCGCCGTGTACAGCGGCCGCCAATACGACGCCAACGACGTGATGTACTGGTTCGAATCGTCGTGGGACTACAACCCGGAAGCCGCGCTTGGGAAGATCAAGGCGCCGCTCTTCGCCCTGAATTTCTCCGACGACCTGCTTAACCCGACCGATCTGGGCATCATGCAACGTCTTGTTCCACTGGTGCCGCATGGGCGCTTCGTCGAGATGCCGGAGAGCGAACGCTCCTACGGGAACGAGACAATCGAGCATCCCGATGTCTGGAAAAACTATGTGGCGGAGTTTCTGCAGACCCTGCCGCAAGAGGCGCAATGAAAGCCTAACCCCCCATCATCTTCGTCTCCTGCGGACCGATCCATTCACGATCAAAGCGGCCCTCGGCAATGGAGCGTAACGCAGCCGCTTCCTTGTTCGCCTGCCGCTGCGCCCCGTCGATGACTGCCGCCACGTCCCCGGGCGCTATCGCGAGGACACCGTCTTCATCGCCTACGATGATGTCGCCGGGCTGCACCACCATGCCGCCGACACTGACCGTCACATTGACCTCGCCCGGACCGTTCTTATAAGGTCCGCGATGCGTCACGGCACGCGCATAGACCGGGAAGTCGTGTTGGCGAATGGCGCCCACGTCGCGGATCGCACCGTCGATGACCAGACCCTGCACGCCGAGGCTTTCGGCATAGGTCGCCATGATTTCGCCCATCAGCGCCTGCGTAATATCACCGCCGCCGTCGATCACCAGCACGTCGCCGGGCCGGCAAAAATCAAATGCGCGATGAATGGCGAGGTTGTCGCCGGGGCGGGTGCGCACGGTCACCGCCGTGCCGGCCATGGGCCTCGGACGGTGATACGGCACGAGCCCGATCGTGCCGCTGACACGCGCCATGTTGTCGCTGAGCAGCGAGACGGCGAGGCCGCGCAGCGTCTCCAGTATCTCGGGGCTGGCTTGCGCGGCCGACGCATGACGGCGCCATCCGGGTGGATTCATCACGGTCATCTCCTTCAGGAAAGCTGGTGATTGAGCTGGTTTGACAAGCGCCCGTACACGGCACGTGCATTGTCCTCATAGATGCGCTGGCGATCAGCCGGCGTGAGCCAGGGGATCGCGTCGATATAGCGGCGGGTATCGTCGTAGTAGTGGCCGGTCTCGGGGTCGATGCCCTGGACCGCGCCGATCGTCTCCGACGCAAACAAGATGTTCTCGACCGGGATCACTTTCGCCAGCAGGTCAGTGCCGGGCTGGTGGTACACGCAGGTATCGAAGAACACGTTCTTGAGCAGATAGTCCTTGAGCAGCGGCCGCTTCATGTCCTGAGCGAGCCCGCGGTAACGCCCCCAGTGATAAGGCACCGCGCCCCCGCCATGGGGAATGATGAAACGCAAGGCCGGAAAATCAGCAAACAGGTCCGCCGTCAGCAATTGCATGAACGCCGAGGTATCGCCGTTGATGTAATGCGCGCCGGTCGCATGGAAGTTGGGGTTGCACGACGAGGAAACATGGATCATGGCCGGCACGTCCAGCTCGACCATTGTTTCGTAGAGCGGATACCAGGAGCGGTCGGTCAGCGGTGGCCCGGTCCAGTAACCGCCGGATGGATCCGGGTTGAGATTGCAGCCTATGAAACCGAGCTGCTCGACGCATCGGCGCAACTCGGGAATGCAGTTTTCAGGTGACACGCCGGGCGCCTGCGGCAACTGGCAGACACCCACGAAGTTGCGCGGAAACATCTGGCACACGCGATGAATCAGGTCATTGCTTTCCTGCGACCAATGCGCGTTGGCATCGGCGCCGGCCAGGTGATGACCCATGCCGGCGGCCCGTGGCGAAAAGATCGTGAGATCCGTGCCGCGCTCCCGTTGAATGCGCAACTGCCCTGATTCAATGCTCTCGCGAATCTGCTCGTCCGCGATGACGGGGCGTGGCGGCGGGGACGTGCCGTCCTTGAGCGCGGCGATCTGGGCGGCGCGCCAGGCTTCATGCTCGCGCGGGGAGGTTGTGTAGTGACCGTGACAATCGATGATCATTGCGGGTTTCCAGATCAAGGTTCAATGAGAGGTTCAATGAAGGTGGCCGGCACGTGAGTCGCCGGCGGGCAGTGCGTCCATCTCGTCCTCCGGAGGGGTGACCCGCATGACCAGCGCGATGACGGTTGCCACCACCAGGAAAGCCGCTATGGTCAGGAGTGCGAGCTTGAAGTTGCCTGTGGCGCTGCGTACCAGCCCGATGCTCCAGGGGCCGACAAGCCCGCCAAACTGGGCGACGGTGTTGATCAGCGCGATCGTCGCGGCGCCGGCAGCGCCGGTCCTGAACGAAGAGGCGAGGCTCCAGAACAGCGGGTTGCCGGCATAGATGAAAAGCCCGGTCACGCACAGGAGCGCATAGGCAATCACCGGATTCGGCGCATAAGCGCTGCCCGCAATGGCGAGCGCGCTCATCCCGTACACGAACGCGAGATGCTTCTTCCGGTCACCGGTCCGGTCGGAACTGCGGCTGATCAGCAGCGTGCCGAGAACACCCAGGAGTGGCGGGGCGGCGGACAGGAAACCCACTTCGAGGTTGCTCAGGTTGCCCAGGCTCTTGACGATCTGCGGCAACCACAGGAACAAGCCATAAACGCCCACCAGCGCGCAGCCGAACAAACACGCGAGGCTCCATACGCGAATGTCGCTGGCGACCCGCAGCATCGGGAAATGCTTGTCGGCCCCCAGGGCCTCGCGTTCTTTCGTCAGCGTGGACTCGAGCCACTGCTTTTGCGGGTCGGTCAGCCAGGTGGCGTCGGCGGGGCGCTCGGTCATCAGGCGCAACGTCAGGAGGCCAAGGAGCATGGCCGGGACCCCTTCCATGATGAACATCCACTGCCATCCCTGCAGGCCTAGCGGTCCATTCGCGTAGGTCATGAGCGCCGTTGATATCGGACCGCCCAGCACTGCCGAGAACGAGCCGGCGATGATGTAACCCCCCACGGCACGCGCGCGGTAACGCTGCGGGAACCACTTTGTCAGGTACACGGCCACGCCCGGAAGGAACCCCGCTTCCATCACGCCCAGCAGGAAGCGCAGTACGTAGAAGCTGTATTCGTTGAACACGAACGCTGTCGCGGCGGCAACGGCTCCCCACGTCAGCAGGATGCGGGCAATCCAGCGCCGCGCGCCAACGCGATGCAGCAGCAGGTTGCTAGGCACTTCGAGAAGCATGTAGCCGAAGAAGAAAATGCTGCCGGCGAAACCGAACACGGCCGGGCTGAAGCCTAGCTGCTTGTTCATGTCGAGCGCGGCAAAGCCGATGTTTATCCGGTCAAGATAGTTGAAGAACATCATGGCGAAGAGCAACGGCATGAGGCGGCCATAGACTCGGCGCATGGTCGCGCTTTCGATCGGGTCGATCATCAATGTCTCCTGCTGTAGAGCGTCCGTAGGATCGGACGTCGTTCTGGTTTGCTGTTGCCAAGGTGATGCTTTGGTGATTCGTGGCTACCCGCCAGTTCATGAGCATTGCTAACGGGCGCGATTGCTTGCATTCAAAACGAAACCAGGCGGGCGAGGAAGTGATGTCCCGCCGGCGAACCGGAAGCCGGCGGTCGTTGGCGTTATCCGAAAACCCTTATGCCGACGCTGGACAAGCTGGCATGGTGCGTACGCTTACAATTGGGCTTCACAGCCATGCTGCATGCCGTAAAAGTGGCCAGGGGCAGCGCGTTTGCGATCACTCATGTTACGAACCGCCGTGCCGTCCGTCCAAGACCGTGTTTTTATCCTTTTATAATAATTTTCTTATAGTTCCGGCGTTTCTTTCGGCAAGTCTTTCGCTATGGGTGACAGGCACGTCAGAAACGCGTGCAGATGAGGCGAACTGTCGTCGCTGCGAAAGCTTGCCGAAAGCGTCGTGGTCTGCGACGCCAGTGGTCCGCTCAGGCGCCGATACACCACGTCGGAGCGTCCATGCCGCGCGACCGATTCACCGACGAATGTCACGCCCAACCCGGCCGCCACCAGTGCGATAGCCGTCTGGATCTCGTAAGCCTGATGCGCAATGTGGGGCGTAATGCCGGCGTTGCGATAAAGCGATTCGACAAAGCGCGAGAATTGCGCATTCGGGTGCTTCGGGTAAAGCACGAGCGGCGTGTCGGCAAGCTGGGTGATGCGAATCTTCTTCTCGCCCGCGAGCCGGTGATCGGGCGGGAGCGCGACCATCAGGCGTTCGCGCAGCAGCGGCAGCGTGGTGCATCCGGTGATGGGCGGCACCTGCCGGCCAATGCCGATGTGAATGCGCGTGTCATGCAGCGCATCCGCTTGTTCTTCGGTGAGCATTTCGAAGAGCTTCAGCTCGACCTTCGGGTAATCCCGATGAAACGACTTCAGCGCGGGCGGCAACACGCTGTACATCGCCGAGCGGGTGAAGCCGATACCCAGCCAGCCACGCATGCCGAGACCGATCTCGCGAGTGCCAAGCGCGGCCTGATCGAAGGAAGCGAGGATCTGGCGGGCTTCTATACACAGATAGCTGCCGGCCTCCGTGAGCCGCAGCGGCCGGCTGCCCCTGTCCACCAACTGCGTGCCCATGCGTGTTTCGAGCGCGCGGATCTGCTGGCTCAGCGCCGGCTGCGCGACGTGCAGCCGATCCGCAGCACGGCTGAAATTGAGCTCTTCCGCGAGGACGACAAAGGCCTGCAGGTGTCGGAGGTTCATTGATGTGTGATTGAAAGAGCGCTAACGGCAAATGCCATGCGTGATGAAAGCAGTATCGGGCGAGACGCTTGAGCATGAGGAGCCGGGCTTCAAAAAAACACCGCCCTAGACCACATTCAGCATGGCCAATGCCGTTTCCTGCAAGTGATGTACCACCCGGTTAATAGCGGCTTCGGTGGTCTCCCTGCCTATCGGCATGTTCGTGCTCAGCGCGGCGACGACCTCGCCATGCCGGTCCTTCACCGGCACGGCAATACCCCGCACACCCACTTGCAATTGCTGTTCGATGACCGCAAAACCATCGGCACGGGCTTGCCGGATTTTCTCCCAGAGACGCACCGTGTTCGTCAGGGTATGAGGCGTAAATGGCGTCAACACGGTCGTGTTCAACCACTCATGAACGGCGTTTTCGTCGGGCTTGTACGCCAGCAGCACAACCCCTGGCGAGGTCAGCGGCGCAGGCACCCGGGCTCCCAGCACGAAGCCCGTGGTCATGACCCGCGAGGTCCCGTTGCGGGCAATGAAAACCAGCTCCCACTCATCGAGCACGCTGATATACACCGACTCGTTGAGCGTCGCGCTCAGTTGCTGCAGGTACGGCTGGACCAGTTTCGGCAATCGTGCGGAATCGAAATATGACCACCCAACGCGCAGCACGCGCGGCGTCAGTCCGAACAGCTTGCCGTCGCTTTCCACATAACCAAGACTCTCCAGCGTCAGCAAATGCCGGCGCGCCGCGGTCCGGGTCATGCCCGTGCGGGCCGCTGCTTGCGTGGGCGTCATGCGGGCGTGCTCGCTATCGAATGCCTCAAGCACCGCGAGCCCTTTCTCAAGTCCCGCAATCCAGTCGCGCTTGTCTAACGGCGGTCGTTTGATCATAAGCAATAACCCTCATTCCGTGCGATCAGTGGTGACGTACGAGCGATTATCGCGCACATCCCGCAAACATTGCTTCGTGTTGGCGAGGCCAATCCCTATCCTTTGTTTCATTGGATCAAGGAAATGGAGGGGGGCATCATGAGGATCACCGGCACGACCCGGATTTTTTATTGCATCGCCAATCCGGTGGATCAGGTGCGTGCGCCGGAGGTTTTTAGCGAGGTGTTCGCGCGGCATGAAGTCGACGCCGTGATGGTGCCCCTGCGAGTCACGGCGGGCCAGCTTGCGGCTACGTTGCGCTGCCTTCTCGCCTCGCCGACCGTGGGTGGCGTGTCGCTGTCCATCCCCCACAAGGCGGCAGCGGCGACGATCGTGGATCGCTGCTCGCAGGCTGCGCTGGCCGCGAATGCGGTCAATGCAATCAGGCGCAATCCTGACGGCGAACTCGAAGGGGACTTGTTCGATGGCACAGGTTTTATCCGCTCGATGGACCGTGCGGGTGTGGCTTACGCGGGCCGCCGGATCCTCATGCTGGGCGCAGGCGGGGCGGCGTCGGCGGTAGCCACTGCGCTGGCCGCGGCCGGTGTGGCCGAACTCGCGCTCTTCGACCCGGACCAGGAAAAAGCGCAACATCTCGCCGCCGTGTTGAGGCGCGATTTCGGCATTGCGGCAAGCCATGTTCCGACCGCCGATCCGCAGGCTTACGACGTAATAGTCAATGCATCCCCACTCGGTTTAAAGGACAGCGACCCGCTTCCCGTGGACGTCGGCTCCATTCGAGCGGACGCCGCCGTTTGCGACATCCTGATGAAAAACCAGCCCACGCCATTGCTGCGCGCGGCCCGTTCGCGGGGGCTGATTGCAGAACCCGGCTTCGACATGCTCATCCAGCAAACGCCGCTTTATCTCGAGTTCTTCGGTTACCCGGAGCTCGCCCGATCCGTGCGTTCGGACGATGGATACCTGCTGGACCTGATCACGCCGGATGCGCTGCGTCGCCGTTCGAACGCATCGGCACGCCTGCAAACCACGGACATTCCGGCCTAGTGCTAACCCGGAAAACGATCGTTAATCGCACATAGGCGTTCGATAATCGTTTTCATTTTCGCGGCAAGCATTGATCGGGTGAAGCCGCCGCCCTATGCTCCATTCACCGCGGCGCACCACGCGCTTTTACCTTCCGGACACGTCCTGCAGCCCAACATCAATACACAACAGAGACAAGGTAATGACTATCGCTATTCAGCCTTCAGACGTCGCTGCAGTCGACCGGGAGAAGAGCCGGGCACGCAAGGCGGCGCTTGGCAGTTTTGTCGGTGCAGTGGTCGACTGGTACGACTTCCTGCTGTACGGCATTATTGCCGCGATCGTTTTCAACACGGAGTTCTTCCCGAAAGTCAGCCCTGCAATGGGCACGCTTGCCGCGTTCGGGACCTTCGGCGTGGGCTTCCTGTTCCGGCCGTTGGGCGGTTTCGTGTTCGGCCACTATGGGGACCGGCTGGGCCGCAAGCGCATGCTTGTGCTGACCGTGATGATGATGGGTCTCTCGACCGCAATGATCGGCTTGCTGCCCACGTTCGCGTCCATCGGCTGGTGGGCGCCGGTTCTGCTCGTGGCGTTGCGTGCCGTCCAGGGCTTCGCGGTTGGCGGCGAGTGGGGCGGCGCGGCGCTGATGGCAGTGGAAAGCGCGCCCGGCAAAAAGAAGGCGTTCTACAGCAGCGGCGTGCAGGTCGGTTACGGCGTGGGACTGGTGCTTGCAACGGGCATTGTTTCGATCCTCAGCCAGACCATGGATGACGCGACCTTCAGGACCTGGGGCTGGCGCATCCCGTTCGTGTTCAGCGTCGTGCTGGTCCTGATCGGACTGTGGGTGCGATCGAGCATGGAGGAGTCGCAGGAGTTCGTCAAAAAGGTGATCGAGAAGGGTCCGCGCAACGGGCGTCTCCCGATCCTGGAAGCGCTGCGCCAGCATCCGAAAGCATTCTTGCTGATTATCGCGCTGCGTCTCGCCGAGCTTTTCACGATGTACATCGTCACGGCATTTGCGCTCAGCTATTCAACGACGAACCTCGGCATGCCGCGCCAGTTCTTCCTGAATATCGGCTTGCTCGTGGGGGCGGTCAGCATTGTGACCATCCCGTGTTTCGCGATGCTCGCCGACCGTTTCGGCCGCTGCCGCATCTACATGATCGGCGCGGTCGTCGGCATGCTCAGCGCCATTCCGTTCTTCCTCGCACTCGACGCCCGCTCGACTGTCTGGATCGTGATCTTCTCGGTGATGCTGGCGAACATTGCGCACGACATGGTGGTCAGCGTCCAGCAGCCGATGTTCACCGAACTGTTCGGCACCGAGTACAGATATAGCGGTGCAGGCGTGGGGTATCAGGTGGCGAGCGTGGTTGGCGGTGGTTTTACGCCGTTCATCGCCGTGGCGCTGGTGAGTTTCGCGGGTGGTTCATGGCATCCGGTTGCCGCGTACCTTGCCATCGGCTGCCTGATTTCCGTGCTCGTTGCCGGCGGTATGAAACGCACATAAGAGCCGGACGTGAGAGCCGGACCGCTCGATTAGCGGCATGTACGCACCCCTCATTCAATGGAACGTAAATCATGACTGATCCCTGCATCATCTCGGTTGCAATCACGGGCTCCGTGCCGCGCAAGAAGGACAATCCGGCGGTGCCCATCTCGATCAGCGAGCAGGTCGAAAGCACCCATGCTGCGTACGAAGCGGGTGCATCGCTCGTGCATTTGCATGTGCGCGACGAACAGGAAAATTCCAGCTCGGACCGTTCGCGTTTCGAGGCGCTTCAGGACGGCATTCGGCAACATTGCCCGGACATCATCATCCAGTTCTCGACGGGTGGCCGCGGACGCTCTTTCGAGCAGCGTGGTGCGATGCTCGATCTGCGCCCGGACATGGCCTCGCTCGCTACAGGGTCGGTCAACTTCCCGACCACGGTCTATGAAAACCCACCCGACTTCGTGCGTTCGCTCGCGAAGTCGATGCTCGATTACGGCGTCAAACCCGAGATAGAAATCTTCGATTTGGCCATGCTCTACAGCACCGTCGATCTGGTCGGGCAGGGGTTGCTGGCGCCGCCGGTCCATGTCCAGTTCGTGATGGGCGTGAAGAACGCATTGCCCGCCAAGCGCGAAATCCTCGCGTTTGAAGTCGAGCGGCTGCGCGCCGAGTTGCCCGATGCAACCTGGACGGCAGCGGGCATCGGCCGGCATCAGCTTGAGGTGAACCACTGGACGCTTGAGTTGGGCGGCCATTGCCGTACGGGTCTTGAAGACAACATTCGCTGGGACAAGGACACGCTCGCCACGAGCAACGCGCAACTGGTGAGCCGCGTGGCCGCGCTGTGCGGTGAGTACGGACGTCCGGTTGCAACCGCGGCGCAAGCGCGGGAACTGCTGCACTTGCAGGCGCTTTAGTATTTCGCCGGCTACCGATCTAGCTACAGGAATACGGCGGCGTCCCGCCTGTTGAAAGAGAACTTACGATGCTACGTTCAATTGCCACTGTCTCGGTCAGCGGCACGCTGGTCGAGAAGCTCAAGGCTATCAGCCGCGCCGGATTCGACGGCGTCGAGATTTTCGAAAACGACTTGCTCTACTTTGATGGCTCACCTGCCGACGTCAGGCGCATCTGCGCCGACCTCGGCTTGGCGGTCATGCTGTTCCAGCCTTTCCGCGACTTCGAGGGGGTATCGGCGGAACGCCTCGCGCGCAACCTCGAACGCGCGCGGCGCAAGTTCGAATTGATGCATGAGCTCGGCACGGACCGCGTGCTGGTGTGCAGCAACGCGTTGGCGGATGCCATCGGCGGCGATGCATTGATCGTCGATCAGCTCGGTCAGTTCGCCGAACTCGCCCGTTCGGAAGGCGTGATGGCGGGATACGAAGCGCTCGCGTGGGGGCGGCACGTCAACTCGTACAAACATGCATGGCGGCTGGTCGACACCCTCGATCATCCGAACCTCGGCTTGATCCTCGACAGCTTCCATACGCTTTCCATCGGCGATTCAGTCGATGAGATTGCCCGCATTCCAGCAGAGCGGATCGCGTTCGTGCAGATCGCGGACGCGCCGAAGATGGCAATGGATGTGCTTGAATGGAGCCGGCATTACCGTTGTTTCCCGGGGCAAGGCGATCTCGACGTGGCCGGTTTTACGCGTCAGGTGCTGGCATCGGGATACACCGGACCGCTGTCACTGGAGATATTCAACGACGGCTTTCGCGCGGCGCCGAACGCGGCGACAGCCGTCGACGGTTATCGCTCGCTGCTGTTCCTGGAAGAGCAGTGTGCGGGCGCTTTAACGTCGAGCTCGCATGAGACCTTGTTCCATCCACCCGCCGCGCCTGCGCACACCGGTTTCCAGTTCCTCGAATTCGCCGTTGATCCGGCGGGTGGTACTACGCTTGCGCAATGGCTCGAGCGCCTGGGCTTTCGCGCGGCCGGCCGGCATCGTTCGAAGAATGTCACGCTGTACGCCCAGGGTGACGCGTGCATCCTGCTGAACGGCGAGACCGATTCGTTCGCGAGCGCGTTTCATCAGGCGCACGGCTTGTCGGTCTGTGCGTCGGCGTATCGCGTGAACAACGCCGCGCAAGCCTTCGAGCGAGCGGCCGCGTTCGGCTATGCGCCTTTCTCGGGCAAGGTCGGCCCCAACGAGCGTGTGGTGCCGGGCGTGCAGGCGCCGGACAACAGCTTGCAGTACCTCGTCGACGAGGCGCCGGGCGAACCCACGCTCTATGAAACCGATTTCAACCTGACCGATGCCGGCAAGCAGATGCAAGCCGATACCCTGCGCCGTATCGACCATGTGTGCCTGAACCTGCCCGCCGACACGCTGGATACGTGGGTGCTTTTTTTCAAGGCGACCTTCGGTTTCGATGCCGAGCCCTCGGTGCTGTTGCCGGACCCCTACGGGCTTGTCAGGAGTCGCGCGGTGCGTAGCCGCGACGGTTCCGTGCGGATCGTGCTCAACGCGTCGGCGGACCGGCATACGGCGGTGGTGGAGTCGCTGTCGACTTACCGCGGCTCCGGGCTGAATCACGTTGCGTTCGCGACCGACGACATCTTCGCGGCCGTTGCGGAACTGCGCGAGCGGGGCGTGCCGCTCCTGCACATTCCGCGCAACTATTACGACGATCTCGAGGCGCGCTACGATCTTGACCCGGCCAGGCTCGCCCTCATGCGGGAAGGCGGCATCCTGTATGACCGCGACAGCGCGGGCGGAGAGTTTTTCCAAGTCTATACCGAGCAGTTCGCCGAGCGGTTTTTCCTAGAGATCGTGCAACGCAAGGGCGGCTACGACGGTTATGGCGCGGTGAACGCGCCGGTCCGGCTCGCGGCCCATGCCCAGCGGCGTCATCAGGCGCATTGAGGGAACCGGTGGTGTGCCGTTGCTTGCGCCCCGGACAGTGCCTCGCCGGCATGAGACAGTGCCGGACAGTTTGACGCTTTGATGCCGGAGACGATAATCTGTCTCGGCGTCAGCGCGGATTGCGGTCAAGCGGGGTGCAGCGGCTGGCGCACGGGTGTGCAGACAGAGACGGACCGGACTTTCTCAAAGGTGATTTTCGATGACCAACGATGCTTCCCTGCCTGGCGCTGCCTCGGCGCAATCCCTGCAGGACAGCGACAATCCGCTGGGCGTCGCCGGGCTTGAATTCGTGGAATTTTCGAGCCCGGACCCGTCGCGGTTGCGGACGCTTTTCGAGCAGCTTGGCTTTACGCAAGTGGCTCGCCACGTCAGCAAGGACGTCACGTTGTTTCGCCAGGGCAGCATGAATTTCCTCATCAACGCCGACGCCGATTCGTTTGCGGCGCGGTTCGCGGTCAATCATGGCGTGGGCATCTGCGCGATCGGGCTGAGGGTGTTCGATGCAGAGACTTCGCACGAGCGTGCTGTCGAATTCGGGGCGTGGGATTTCGAGGGTGAGCGCATCGGGCCGAACGAATTGCTGATACCCGCGATCCAGGGGATTGGCGACTCGCATATCTATTTTGTGGACCATTGGGAAGGCAGGCAGGAGCCGAGCGACAAGGCGCGGTCGATCTACGACATTGATTTCGCGTGGCTTGATCCGCAGGAAACGCATGCGGCGCTGCATTCCAACGACGCGGGTTTAAGCAAGGTCGATCATTTGACGCAGACGGTTGGCGCGGGGCGGCTGGCGGACTGGCTCGAGTTTTACCTGCAGGTTCTTCACTTCAAGGAGATCCATGCGGTGCATCCGGACTGGAAGGTGGCGCAGGATCTGCCCGTCATTGTGTCGCCTTGCCAGACGTTGAGCATTCCCGTTTATGAAGAAGGGACTTACCGCACGAGTTTGATGCAGGACTATCTGCCCGATCACACGGGTGAGGGCGTCCAGCATATTGCGCTGGTGGCGAAGAATATTTTTGCGTCGGTGGATATCCTGCGGTCGCGGGGGATTCGTTTCGTGCAGCCCCCGGCGAGGTATTACGAGCAACTCGATGAACGTCTGCCCGGGCATGGGCTGGACGTTGACGCTTTGCGTTCGAGGGGCATTTTGGTGGATGGCACGATTGCCGCGGACGGAAGCGCGCGGCTCTTCCTGCAGACCTTTGTTCAGCGCGATAGTGGTGACATGTTTTTTGAAATTGTCGAGAGGCGTGGTGATCACGGGTTTGGGGAAGGAAATTTGATTGCACTGGGCAAAGCGCGGGAGGGTTAGGTCGTTCGCACTTGGTCGGGGAGGGGTGGGGGTGGGGGGGCGGTCGGGGGCAGGGTCGGGTTGCCAGGTTCCAGCGTTAGCGGTCGGAGTCAGTGCCGGGTTGCTGCTTTCGGCCTTAGCGGTCTGCGTGAGTCGGATTTTCTCTTTATCACTATTAGCCACTGTGCGTGGCGCCCGTCATTTCTTTGTCCAAAGCGACAAAGAAACGAAGCAAAGAAAACGCTTTCAAACCACGCTACCCTAAGTGTCCACAGCGTGCGATTCCAATTC
>NZ_JBIYEB010000066.1:0-13768 GCF_044909315.1 Caballeronia udeis | reverse complement strand
CCTATTCAATCATCGCTGTAGAAAGCTGATAGCTGTGGTGGCCTATCCGGCGCAGCATGCGCACCGCGGAGCGTCGAAACATATCTCCTTCTAGAAGGCATTCACAACTTGATAGTATGCCTCAAGTTCACATTGCTGATGTTGGCACTGTTCAGTCCTTGCCCTTCAACGGCTATAGCGAATGCAACGATGTATCTGAGTCGTTCTTCGGTACGGTCACGCCTTTGGGCGCCGCCATCTTCAATGCACAGTCAACTTTGTATGATCCATCATCATGTGACAACCAAACGACTGCCGTCCATATCGCTGGGACCGCGCAGCGTCACGACGTACCCTTGTACGACGCACGCCCGATAAAACTGAGTGCACTAACTTGGACTACCTTGTGATCGCAAAGAACAAAACGGCATCGGATGCGGAGTAGGAAACGACGCTGCCTCTCGCAATCCACAAGCCCTGCCCCGGCATCAACTCAAGCGTCGCGCCGTCGACCGATACGGCAAAACGGCCGGAGATTAACAGAAGCGTCTCTTCGTAGGTGAGCTTCTTGGTCGCGCCCGGTTGGAAAGACTGTGCATGCAAAGCTTCGCAAGCATTTGTCATGCATCGCATCCTTCCCGCTATCCACGGATGCCGTGTGTTGTGTCCTCGCGCTTTGCTACGTATATCTAATTTACAGCGCATTACGCTCGCTCAAAAATCCGCACCCCACGCGAAATTGCAGCGCATGGGGTACGGGGCGCACCCTTCCCGGTCCAGACCATTCCGATCAATGCATTTTATTCAATCTCGTATCAATTAGTATAACTATCTAATTTAGACATTAAAATTTGTGTCTTATACCGATGCGCAGCGCTGCTTGATGATCATTGCTCGATGCTAGCAACCCGATGTTCGCGTGCGCGGCGCCGCCCGTTGAATCCGTCCCCGATGCTTTCTGGTATACCCCGATCAGATAAAGGTCCGTGCGCTTTGACAAGAAGTAATCGAGACCGAGCGAACCCTGATGATATGTCGCGCCGGGATTCTTGCCCACCGAACTGCCATGGTTGTAGTCGTAAGCTGCCCCAGCGAGCAGCGCCGGCGTGAACTGGTATCGGAAGTTGATTTCCGCGTTGTTGAAGATTGCGCTTCCGCTATATCCCTCAGGATTCGGACCACTCGAAAGATCGCCAAGACCTTTGAATTGGATGTTGGAGAAGGTGCCTCCAATCGTCGCCGGCCCAATTGTGTAGGCTCCGCCCACACCGAGAACCTGGTAGGTATGCGCAGACAGATAGCCGCTAAATACCGGAGATGTGTTGTTTGCTACCGTGGCAGAAGGCGTCCCTGATGTGCTGCTGCCCCAGAAACTCACGTTCGGGTCGCGCACATTCAGGTATCCGGCGCCCAGACTGAGAGGCCCCTTCGTGTATCCAGCGCCGAATGCGATCTCTTGGTTTCGAGTCACGTTACCTGCCACGCCGCCGAGACTGTACATCGCACGGAAGGTAAGCCCACTGAAATCGGGACTTATGTACTTGAGCGAGTTGTTGGAACGCCCAGAGTAATTAAAGTTATCCAGATCACCGGGATGCTCGCCCAGATATGTAGCCCACTGCCCTGACGCCGCCAGCACACCCATGTAGTCGGTCATCGGGTCGTATTGTCGTCCAAGCGCCAACGTACCAAGTTGACTGCTCGATACCCCTATGTAGGCCTGCCGGCCGAATTCGAGACCACCTTGCCCGAGCTTGCCGGTATTTGTGTCAAAGCCGTTCTCCAGAACGAAGATTGTCTTCAACCCTCCGCCCAAATCCTCGACTCCGCGCAGGCCAAAGCGGCTTCCCTGCATGGCGCCAGAAGCCAATTGGAAAGACGGTTTTCCAACGCCCGGGGCGACCTGCGAATTGCTCGTGTAGGTGAGTCCATCATCGATCAGGCCGTACAGAGTCACGCTACTTTGGGCATGGACCGTGTTGGTGAAAACGCACATGACGGCCACTGCTAGAGACGATTTTTTCATTGAGGATCTCCAAGTATTACCAGTTATAAGGGTTCATACCTACACGCGTGCAGGCGTACTTCTCAAAAGAAGTCAGAGCGCAAGATAGCAAGCAAAAAATCCCTTGCCAATATTTGATTCAAAAATTAGTATTTGATCAAATCCTGTCAGGGCTGACATCACGCCTTGTCCCGATTTTGGGCCACAGGTCCTGTGGCCATACCCTGAAAACTCAGACCATTAGGAGAGTGCAACATGATGGAAACCTTCTTCACCAACTCAAACTCTGAGAAGAAGTTCGGCTATTGCCGAGCGTTGAGCGTTGACGGGTGGGTGTTTGTTTCGGGCACCGCTGGCGCCGATTTCAATACAGGTGAGTTCCCTGCTGACATCGAGGGTCAAGCCCGCCAAATGGTGTCGAACGTCGAGTACATCCTCAAAGAAGCTGGGTCCGGTCTGCACGACGTCGTGATGCGTTCTATCTATCTCGCAGATCCCAAGGACACCCCCACGGTGTGGGGCATCGTGAACGAGAAAATGTCGCATTCGCCTGCCAACCAGGGCTTGTCAGTGAATTTCTTAGCGGATCCAATCAAGGTCTACATGTCAGTGATCGCGCGCAAAGGCGCAGGCACACCTAAGTAGCCATCGAGATTAGTTGGTAGCTGCTCCGTGGTGACACGCGTATTCATGGCGCAGCGGACATTCCACCCCAACCAACTGCGAGACCGGGCTAGCTCGGTCTCCTTAAAACGCAAAGGAGCAAAAGAGTGGAACACTGTCGTCGTCGCATATTCGTTGCGGGCAGCACTTTAATCGCCGCGTCCGTTCTATGTCCTCTGAGCTTACGTCGCGCCAGTGCGCAGAGTTCTCAATCGCTTATCTGGGGGTCCAATCTGCCCCCCACGCTCGATCCGCATGCCCTCTACGACGTTCCCTCGGCTTTCACGCGGGTGAACCTTTACGACGCCCTGTTCGAATATGACGGTAACCCCGCGGTTCTGAAACCCGTACTCGTCGACTCATACAAGATCTCCCCCGACGGCAAGGTTTACGACTTCCAACTCAAGGAAGGCGTGCGATTCCATGATGGTGGCGTTCTCTCGGCTTCCGACGTTGTATATAGCTTTAAGCGCTTACTGACGCTAGGTACGGGGCCGGCCGCGGTGTTTTCTCACGTCCTGAAACCAGACAGCCTGCTCCCGACGGGTGCACATTCATTTCGCGTGCAGTTATCCGAACCTTTCTCACCACTACTTGATACCTTAACGGCAGTTGCAATCGTCAATCAAAAGCTTCTGGAATCCAAAACGACCAATGGAGACTGGGCCCAGGACTGGATTTCGAAGAATGACGCCGGCTCAGGCCCTTATCGCGTGGTCGACGGAAGCTTCACTGGGTTAATTCATCTTGATCTCGCCGTTTATCCGCAGTACTTCCGGGGCTGGTTGACCAAGACGCCTATCAATAGCGTACTCTGCCGCCCCGTGCGCGACGACGCCACACGTCTTCTTGCCATAGAAAAAGGGGACATCGACGCGACCAATACAAATCTGCGACCCGACCAGCAGGATCGACTTCTCAATGCGCCAAACGTTGAACTCGTGAAAGGCGCCGGCAAACGGCTGTTCCTTTTTCGCATGCATAACGGACGAGCACCGCTGAACAACGTGAACTTCCGCAAGGCGCTGGCTTGTGCGTTCCCGTACGATCTTTACATCAGCCGCATCATGCGCGGCCAGGTCGATCGCAATCCTGGTCCCCTACTGCAGGGTATGTGGGGTTATCCGCCTAATCTCGAAGGCTATAAGTATGACCTCGGCCGAGCTCGTCAGTACTTGGAAAAAGCCAAAGCCGAAGGCGCTGACATAACGCGGGAGATCAACTTCCTTGCGCTCGTGGGATTTGACGAAACCGTCCAGGCGGCACAACTGCTGCAATCCGAACTACGCAAGATCGGCGTAACGCTCACCATTTCAAAGGCCGTATGGGCCAATGCGTCGCAACGTATCAAGCAGGAACAAACATCCCCTGATATCTGGGCGCACTGGATGTCCGCGTACTACCTCGATCCGGATAACTACTTCGGGCAGATGTATTCACAGGCCGCCATCGGTACAGACCTAGGCTCTTCGTGGTACCGCGACGAACAGACGGATGCCTTGATTGTTCGGGCCAGGCGGCTGCTCGACAAGACACAACGGAAATCTTTGTACGAAACGATCTCTAACCGCCTGGTGGATCAGTGCGTTGACATCTGGATTTACAACGGTTCGGCCACGCGAGCGATCCGTAAGCGCGTCAAGGGTTATCAGTCTGGCCTCATCGGTGACAGCGTGCCGCTTCGCGCGATGTATCTGCAAACTTAGTACGAAGTACCGCAATCAAAACCTTCCCGAGGAAACCATGTTTTCGTTCCTGCTTCGGCGCCTCCTGCTATCGATTCCCGTTCTCTTCGGCTTGATGGCGCTGGTGTTTCTTTTGACTCGCACTATTCCATCCGACCCGGCTGCTGTCCTGGCCGGAGATCAGGCAACCCCAGAACAGGTGGCTGCTATCAGGACACGTCTGGGGCTTGATCGCCCATTGCCCACACAGTTCGCGTATTACATCCGGCAGATTGCAACGGGTGACTTTGGGACTAGCCTGTACACACATCGGCCTGTAGCCGAAGATCTTGTTCAACGCTTACCCGCCACAGTGGAACTCGGGGTGTCCTCGCTGCTACTAGCGTTTCTTATTGGCGTGCCACTCGGCGTCGTCTCGGCCGTACATCGAAACACCTGGATTGACTATGTCACCAGAGGCTTCACAACCGGCGGTCTTGCAGTGGCCGCGTTCTGGATGGCGATCATTTTGCAACTCGTTTTCTCGATGTATTTCAACCTGTTGCCACTTGCGGGCAGGATTGCACAGACAGATACGCCCCCCCAATCGATCACCGGCCTTTACGTCGTTGACTATTTGCTGCATGGCAATCTGCATATGGCCTGGCAGGCCCTCCTGCATCTTGTTTTACCCACCATCACGCTTGCGCTGCCGGCAATTGCCACCCTCGCGCGCTTCATGCGTTCCTCGATGATGGAAACGCTGCAAAAGGATTTCATTGCGTGGGAGCGTGCCGTCGGATATGGGCATCGGCGACTTATCTGGATTTACGCCTTGCGCAACTCCCTGTCCGCAACCGTCACACAGCTTGGTCTCATCTTTGGCATGTTTCTCTCTGGTTCAGTGATTGTGGAGGCGATCTACGACTGGCCCGGACTCGGCGACTATCTGTATCTGTCGATAACGACGTCTGACTATGCTCCGATTCTGGCGACGACCCTTCTCATTGGAGCCATCTACGCTCTAGTCAATATCGCCGTCGACCTGCTTCAGGCATGGATCGACCCGCGTGTGGGAGAACAGCAATGAATCCAGCACTCAGACGCTTCGTACGCGACTATGCGGCGGTGGCCGGCACCGCACTGTTACTCATCATTGTGATATGTGCAGTGTTCGGGCCGTGGTTCGCACCCTATCCGAATGATGCTTTTGACACGAATCCGCTGAATAGTCTTCTGCCGCCGTCTGCGGCGCACTGGCTGGGTACTGACACGCTGGGACGAGACGTGCTTTCCCGAACAATCCTCGGAGCACGTGTTGCCTTGTTCGTCAGTATTGTCACCATTCTCGGATCAATGATGATAGGCGTGCCACTGGGTCTGTGCGCAGGTTACTTCGGCGGTGCATCGGGGCAGGTCATCATGCGGCTTACCGACCTGTTTCTTGCGGTACCTCAACTCATTCTTGCACTTGCCTTCGCGGCAATCATGCCTCCTTCGGCCGGCACGGCGATTCTTGCACTTACGCTCACCTATTGGCCATATTTCTGTCGGGTCGTATTTGGAGAAGCGAGACGTGTGCGTTCAAGCGTCTTCATCGACGCGCTTGAATGCACGAGATGCCCCCGCTGGCGCATTGTATTCGCGCATGTACTGCCCAACGTAGCGCCTGCAATCGTTGTTCGGGCCACGATTGGTATGGGCGTGACCATCTTGACCGCAGCAGCACTCGGTTTCCTTGGTCTCGGCGCCACTCCCCCAACGCCCGAGTGGGGATTGATGATTGCTGAAAGCCGCCCGGACCTGCCAGGAGGATGGTGGCAGTCGACGTTTCCCGGCATCGCCATTTTCGTCACGGTCCTTGCATTCAATCTTCTTGGTGACTCGGTGCGCGAAGTCATTGACCCGCGGCAACGGAGGTCGTCGTGAAAAGACCAGTCCTGTGTGTTGAAAACCTTAGCGTCGTGGTCAGAACCGATGGCAGATGGGCCGCAATTATTGATCGCGTGAGTTTCGAGGTAGGCGAAGGAGAGGTGCTTGGTCTCGTCGGTGAATCCGGGTGTGGCAAGTCCACGATGGTCAAGACACTGCTCGGCGTCTTGCCACCCTCGTTACGCGCCAGTCATGGAAAGGTAATGCTCGGCGGACGTGATCTGCTTGGGATGAAAGAGAAGGAGCTATCTGGTTCGATCCGGGCACGAGAGATAGGTTTCGTGCCGCAGGACCCTGGTCTGGCGCTTAATCCAATGTTTCGCATCGGAGACCAGCTTCTCGAGATCTGGAAACGCCACGCGCCGCAGTGCCTCAGGGACCGCAGCATCGCAGCGGGTCGTGCGCGTCTTATTGACTTGTTCAAGCAGGTGCAGCTACCCGATCCCGAGGGCGTCCTGACGCGCTATCCACACCAGTTTTCGGGTGGTCAGCGACAACGGGTACTGATCGCAGCGGCCCTGCTTTGCCACCCCAAAATCATCATCGCTGACGAACCTACCACTGCGCTCGACGTCACTATCCAGCAGCAGATATTGCAGTTGCTTCGTGATCTCGCAACGCGGCTGAAGGTCGGAGTGCTTTTTGTGACACACGACTTTGGTGTCGTTTCGCAGTTGTGTGACCGGGTGGTCGTCATGTACGCCGGTCAGGTAGTCGAGACCGGCGACAAGCATGTGCTCCTAAAGGAGCCAAAGCATCCCTACACGATTGCGCTGCTCGACTGTCATCCCGACCGCATGTCAACCCTGCAGGGTATTCCGGGGACGGTTCCCCCGATCGGCGCACTGCCAACAGGCTGCCGATTTCATCCCCGATGCAACTGCGCGACGCCTGCTTGTCCGACACGGGAGGCAAAGCTCGTGCCCATCGCTGACAGATGGTGGGTGAACTGCGTTCACGCGGAAACTAAGGGCGTAAATCAATGAGCTCTCCTTTGCTTGCGGCAACAGGTCTGGTAACCCAAGTGGGAAAAGCGGGTCTTCGCGCAGTAGATAACGTTGACATTCATCTCTGGGCAGGTGAAGTACTCGGCATCGTCGGTGAGTCTGGCTCAGGCAAGACGACGCTTGCCCGCACCCTGCTTGGCCAGCAGCAGGAGAGCGCCGGTGAGATATGCCTCCATCAAAAGCGGGTCTCCGGTGTGGAACCGAGGCGAGCGCGTGCGGCCCGTCGTGTTATCCAGTACGTGCATCAGGACCAGGCCGCCGCTCTTGACCCTTGGTGGCGTATTGGCAATACGCTGCACGAGACGCTTAGGGTGTCCGGTGTGCGCAACTCGGATGAACGCAAGGAACGCATCGAGCAGATGCTCAAGGCTGTCGGGTTACATACGGGCGTACTGGAGCGCTATCCGCATGAGCTATCTGGCGGGCAGATTCGCCGGATTGGCCTCGCGCGAATCCTGTCGCTGCGACCCGAAATTGTAATCCTTGACGAGCCGACGGCCGGCCTGGACCTGTCGGTGCAGGCCAATGTCCTGCGACTCTTCAAGGACATGCAGGCGCAGTTCAATCTCAGCTACATCATGGTTTCTCACGACCTGTCAGTCGTACGACTGATGTGCGACCGTGTTGCGGTCATGTACTTGGGAAAGATTGTAGAAGTTGCTCCGTCCCAACAGCTTTTCGAGAGTCCAGCCCACCCTTACACACGCAGCATGCTAGGCGCGGCGCCCCGAGTCGATCCTGAGCGGCAGGTCCAATCGTCAACACTCAACGGTGACCCACCGTCGCTGATGAAGACCCCTGATGGGTGCCGCTTCCGCACACGGTGCGATCACGCAACTGATGCCTGCTCGCGACACGTGCCCGAGTTAGAAACGGTCAGCGGGGAGCATTCGGTTGCCTGCCTGCGCTGGCGCGACTTGACGAGCTTCAATTTAACCCGTTCCCACTAGGACATTCTCATGAAAGAACAACTCGAATCACTTACTCGCTACGAGGTCGGCATTGATACAGGCGGAACGTTCACCGACGTAGTCTGCCGGAGCGCATCCGGGGAAGTCAGGCGCGCAAAGCTGTCAAGCACTCCCGCCGACCCGATGCAGGCAATTCTTAGCGCAGTCGACCATATCAAGAATGAATGGGGCATCGACCAGTCGCAAATAGAACGGTTTGTACACGGTACAACCGTAGCGACGAATGCAGTTCTCGAACGTAAGGGAGCCCTGACTGGCCTTATTACTACCCGTGGCTTTCGTGACGTACTCGAGCTCGGACGCTCAAACCGGAAAGATGAAGATCTGTACAACATGGTGCTCACGCCCAATGTTCCGAACTTTCTTGCCCCAGCGGCGCGCCGCATGGAGGTATCGGAGCGAGTCGGTGCCGATGGGACCATCGTTACACCGCTCAATGAGGATGAGTTACTCGCTGCGGCGGACCTGCTCGTTTCAGAAGGGGTCATCTCCATTGCAATCTGTTTCCTCTTTTCTTTCCTGGATCCTGCCCACGAGAAGCGTGCGGCCGAGTTGATCCGTTCGCGGCATCCGCATGTTTCGCTCTCGCTCTCATCTTTCGTCGACCCCTCCTACCGAGAGTACGAGCGCACGGCCATTACGTGTTTCGATGCGTATGTCAAACCGACCCTGGCGAGTTATCTGCACCGCACGGACACCGGTTTGCACGATAAACGTGTTTCCTGTGGCTTGCAGGTGATTCATAGTCGCGGCGGTGTAACGACAGCAGACACCGCGACGGAGCGGCCCGTGCGCCTATTCCTGTCTGGACCCGCCGGCGGTGTTATTGGTTGCCAAGCCCTGACCCAGGCGGCCGGCGTCGAGAACGCAATCACTGTGGACATCGGTGGCACAAGCTCGGATATCGCCCTGATTTCCAAGGGCAAACCCATGATCAGCAACTTAGGTTGGATTGACGGCTTTGCGGTTCGCGTGCCGATGGTTGATGTCAATTCGATCGGCTCAGGCGGAGGATCTATTGCCTGGCTCGACGCCGCGGGCGGCCTCCACGTCGGCCCCCAATCGTCCGGGGCATCACCTGGCCCCGCATGCTATGGCCGCGGCGGCGAACAGCCGACTGTCACCGATGCCTCTCTCGTCCTGGGTTACCTCAATCCTGATACGTTTGCCGGCGGTCGCATTCCTCTGCGAGCGGAACTCGCCAGCGAGGCCATCAAAAAGCAGATCGCCACCCCAATGGGTATCTCAGTGATCGAGGCTGCGCTCGGTATTCATCGTGTCGTGAATGCACAGATGGCTGAAGGCATCCGGTTTGTCTCTGTCAAACGGGGCCACGATCCGCGCCGTTTCAGCCTTATCCCGCTCGGCGGTGGAGGAGGAATGCACGCGACCCCGCTGGCTCGCATTCTTCAGATGTCGAAGGTACTCGTCCCGCAACTGCCAGGCGTGCTTTCGGCTGTCGGACTGCTGTCTGCACCCATTGAGCATGAGCGTTCCGTCGGCTATCCGAGGAAACTCGTTGATACCACGCCGGATGAGTTGCACCTGGCGTTCGGCGAACTCGATGCGAGCTGTGCGGAGTTGATGGATCGCGAAATCACAAGCGGTCTCGACCAGTACATCACTCACAGCGCAGATGTTTGCTATGTAGGGCAATCGCACCACATCGAAGTGCCTGTTGATCTTTCGCAAGCGGACCCACGGCCGGATCTCTACGCAAATTTCCTCAAGATTCACTACTCCATCTATGGGCACGCGGCCGAGCGGCCTGTCCGAATCGTGAATCTGCGCGCGGTCCATCAGGCTCTTCAGCCTGAGCCGCCACCGTTGAAGCTCATCGAGGAGCGCGGGGAAGCGTCCGAAGAGACATATCGTCAAATTGTAGTTGAAGGCTCACTCGATCCGGTGCGGGCCCGAATTGTCGACCGCACCACGCTGCGTAACGGCGACGTGGTCCAGGGCCCCGCAATTATTGAGCAAAGTGACACGACAACCCTGATTGAACCTGGCTGGACCGCACGGGTGCGGTCCGACGGGTTATTACAACTTGACAGGTAAGGAGCAGGCATGAAAATCGAATCCCTACGCACAGATGTTACGGTGGACCCGATTCTTATGGAGGTCGTACGCTACCGGCTACAAGGCATCGCTGACGAAATGCAACTGACGCAGGTCCACGCGTCATTCTCGTCCGCAGTCAAAGAGGCTTCCGACGCCGCTGCCAGCCTCTTCATGCCCGATGGCACAGTGCTCGCGCAGTCTCGCTCCATTCCCTTTCACCTCGGCACGCTCATGCCGGCTGTGACGCATATCATCGAGCGTTTTCCCGTTACGACGATGCTCGAAGGTGATGTCTACCTTCTTAACGACCCATATCACGGCGGCTCGCATCTACCCGATATCGTCGTCGTGGCACCTATCTTTCACCACGGTGAAGTCATTGGTCTTTCCGCCTCTGTTGCTCACCACAACGATATCGGCGGAATGCTCCCAGGCTCACTCCCTACGAACGCTACGGAGATTTTCCAGGAAGGCCTGAGAATACCTCCGATGCTCTACACACGCGGCGGCAAGGTCAATGAGACGCTGCGGGACATCATGCTCCTGAACGTGCGCACGCCGGATACGCTGGAGGGCGATCTCAACGGTCAGATCGGAGCGTGTAACATCGGCGCACGTGGCTTCAAACAGTTGGCTGAGGAATACGGCGTCCAGCAACTTTCGTCGATGTGCACGAAGCTGATTGACTTCTCGGAAATGCGCGTGCGCGCAGACCTGGCGAAGCTCCAGGACGGCGTATACGTCGCCGAAGACGAACTGGACAATGACGGGGTCGAACTCGACAAGCGCGTTCCGATCAAGGTTACAGTGACCCTTCGAAATGGCTCCATGCACGTTGACTACACGGGTACGAGCAGCCAGACCAAAGGACCCATCAATGCCGTTCCGTCAGCAGCCAAGGCCGCTGCGTACTACGCCCTGCGGTGCATTACCGACCCGACAATTCCGAGCAACGGTGGATGCTTCAGGCCGGTCACACTAACGCTTCCCGAGGGTTCGCTGGTCTGTCCGAAAGCTCCCGCGCCCGTGAACGCTCGCACCGCCAGTACACGGCGGCTTGCCTCGTCAATCCTACGCGCCTTACGGCCCACATTGCCGGAGCGTCTCACCGCGGAAAATTCGACGCTGATGCTCGTCTGCAAATACATTGGTTCGAACGACGCGGGCGAACGATTCGTTGTCGGCGACCACATGGTTGGTGGTTCGGGCGCTGCGCTGCATTGCGACGGCGTTGATGTTGTTGCCTCCGACATTGGCAACACCTGGAACCTTCCCATCGAAGCGATTGAGATGGACGCTCCGATTCGCATTCTCGAGCAGTCGATCCGATGCGATTCGGGCGGCGCCGGCCGCACCCGGGGCGGTAACGGACTCGTGCGAGAATTCGAGGTGCTCTGCAACGAAATGCAATTCTTGCATCGAGGCGAGCGCCATTTCGTCCCAGCGCACGGCTGCGAAGGCGGCGGCGACGGTGCACTTGAAAAGAGCACCATTCTTCGGGGCGACGGAGCGACGGAAGACATCCCGTCGAAAGCAATCGTGTCGCTTGTGCGCGGCGACCGGGTTCGAATTGAAACACCCGGGGGCGGCGGTTGGGGCGATCCTCATGCGCGTGACCGGAACATGGTCGAGGAGGATGTTCGAAACGGAAAGGTCAGCCGTCAACAGGCAGAATCGTTATATGGCCTGAACGTTGCGGCCTAGGCGTGCGAGCGTGCTGCCGGATGTCAGAATTTCTCGTCCGGCGGCACAGTCTTCGGCACAAAGCTCCTCCATGAAACGGTGGTAGGCTTGACCGGGATTCTGTCCTGATCAGCGCATCCCGCCAGCAGGGCTCGGCGTAAGGACCTAAGAATTTTCCCCATTTAAATCAAATATTTACCGCTATTTACCTAGCTCCAAGCTGATGCTCACCGAAAATGAAACCACCGTTGCGAGCAAACAAACCGTGTACGCGGAGGTCCGAGAACGGCTGCGCAGCGACATTCTCTCAGGACATCTCGCACCTGGCTCAAGACTGACGATCGCCCCGTTGACGAAGCGTTACGGAACCAGTCCGACACCTATCCGAGCTGCGCTGCAGGAGCTCCAAGGGCAGGGACTCGTTATTACCACGCCGCATCAGGGAGCTCGCGTCCGTGACATCGACGAAGACTACGTCGCAAATATCTATGAGCTACGTCGTGCCATCGCCGGAATCTTGATTCCACGAGTCGTCCGGTTCATCTGTGATGACGACATCCAGATCCTGGAATCAATTGAGATGGAACTTGAGTCGGCAATCGAAGACAACGACTTACCTCGCCATATCGACGCATCACGTAGATTCCACTACTTCCTCTACTCACTTGCCAGAAATGAGGAAGCGCTTCAGGCAATGGATAGAACCGGCCCCCTGCTGGATGTCTTGCGTCTGAAGTTCGGATACGGGCCCAGCCGCCCTCAGGACGTAATCAAGACCCACCGCAAATTCATCACCGCGCTGAAACGCCGTAACGGAGCAGTGGCGCTCGAGCTCTTCCAGACATCAAATGAACGAGCGCTCGCAGATCTGATCGAGCAGGTCCGCAAGGAACACGTAGAACGCAACAAAAAGGGCTAAACGACTTTCACAACCCGCGCGGCTACCTTACCCGGCGGTCATGGTTTTGGTGCAATCGAGAAAACGAATCGTTAAAGCGTCAACTGGCCTTTCGAGAGTTACTGACCGGAAAGCTGGAGAGCATGGGTGAATTGTTCGCGGGCAACCACTTTGATCTGGAGGTGATCATTCTGCCCGGACGCTGAGGCCTGCGCTACAAGCTCAGTTTGAGGGATCTTGTCCTGTGGTCCCGTCGAGACTGCTCGCACGAGGTATCCATGGACGAACCCAAAAGGGAGAGAGTCGTTTTCGATATTGACCGGTCTGTCCTGACGGCAACGTGAGAAGACGGCGTTGTCGTAGAAGCAGTCGAACCACGGCATCTCGCCGTGCTTCTGTTCTCCGCGGGTGTATGGCACGCGTAAGTCGTCATACCGTACTGCAAAGATAGGAATATAGCACTGCTAAGGGGTAACAAGATCGTACAAAACCATCGCCTCAACCAGCCGGGGCGGTCCGAAAGCGGCACCTGACACTCTCCGATCGCATGCCTGCCCCTGCCGAAATGGCAAATGGCAAATGGCAAATGGCCCGAGCGCGATTCATACGCTATCTTGGATGATTCTTTCCCACGCTTTCAGGTCAGGATTATTCGGCAACCCATCCAGCAGCACGCCGACTAGTGATATCAAGCCTTTGCCCAATCCACCGGACGCCGCCTTTGCTGCTGCATCATGCCAGCACTCGCTTTCGGGTAAGCGGTGTTTTCTGCACACTTCGGAGGAAGCATGGCGAACGGCGCTCCGCTAAAACGGCATATCGTCGAAATGCGGCGTGGCTAATGACCGTTTCACGGACTTTAGCCAGCCCTTCAGTTGCTTGAGGTCGTCGAATACGAGCAGGTC
>NZ_JBIYEB010000065.1:0-18259 GCF_044909315.1 Caballeronia udeis | reverse complement strand
ATGGTCATGCCGGGTGACAACGTGTCGATCACGGTGAAGCTGATCGCGCCGATCGCGATGGAAGAAGGTCTGCGCTTCGCTATCCGTGAAGGCGGCCGTACCGTCGGCGCGGGTGTCGTCGCTAAGGTTCTCGAGTAAATCGAGCAAAGCCAGAAATTGCTCGATAGTCTGTAGTTTTCGGGGTTGGCGAAATCGCCGACCCCAAAATGGTTTAGGGGTATAGCTCAACTGGCAGAGCGTCGGTCTCCAAAACCGAAGGTTGGGGGTTCGATTCCCTCTGCCCCTGCCACAATCTTGCGTCTCCGGGCGCTGCTTAAGGTGTTATGGCGAATCCTTCCGTCGAAACTGTAAATACTTCCGGCGACAAGTTGATGTTGACCGCGGGCGTATTGTTGGTCTTGGCCGGGTTCGTAGGTTTCTTCTGGCTGAGTGGCCAGGAGTGGTACGTTCGCGGCGCCGCGCTGGCTGTCGGTTTGATCGCGGGTGTTGCGGTCGGTCTTCTCTCCGCACCGGGAAAGGGTTTTATCGCCTTTGCCAAAGATTCGTACAAAGAAGTCCGTAAGGTGGTGTGGCCAACACGTAAGGAAGCCACGCAAACCACGCTGGTGGTCTTCGCATTTGTGCTGATCATGGCAATCTTCTTGTGGCTTAGCGATAAGTCGATTGAGTGGGTGATATTCTCGGTAATTCTGGGTTGGAGATGATATGAGCGAAGCACCAGCATCACCGAGCGGAAAACGTTGGTATGTCGTGCACGCCTACTCCGGTATGGAGAAGAGCGTGCAACGTGCGCTTCAGGAGCGCATCGACCGCGCCGGCATGCAAGATCAGTTTGGTCAAATCCTCGTCCCGACCGAAGAAGTCGTGGAAGTGAAGGGTGGTCACAAGTCGGTGACCGAGCGTCGTTTCTTTCCGGGCTATGTGCTCGTCGAAATGGAAATGACGGACGAAACGTGGCACCTGGTAAAAAATACCGCCAAGGTGACAGGTTTTGTTGGTGGGGCCCGTAACCGTCCGAGCCCGATCTCTCCGCGTGAAGTGGAAAAGATCATGTCGCAGATGCAGGAAGGCGTGGAAAAACCGCGTCCGAAAACGCTCTTCGAAGTGGGCGAGATGGTTCGAGTCAAGGACGGCCCATTCACGGACTTCAACGGCAATGTCGAAGAAGTCAACTACGAGAAATCGCGCGTTCGGGTATCTGTCACCATTTTTGGACGTTCGACCCCCGTTGAACTGGAATTTGGTCAGGTCGAGAAGGTTTAAAAGCATTCGTTTTTTGCCGCGCTCGAAGTGTTTACTTCGTAGCGCGGTTCGCGCTTACAGTCCGCGTTATGGCTGTTGAGGAGCGTCAGTAGCCGATTTTGGCGAGCGCGCGTTATCACTCACCGAACGCTAACGCGTTCTGCAGAGGTTTTCAACATGGCAAAGAAAATCATCGGCTTTATCAAACTGCAGATTCCTGCAGGTAAAGCCAATCCGTCACCGCCGGTTGGTCCGGCACTGGGCCAGCGCGGCCTGAACATCATGGAGTTCTGCAAGGCGTTTAACGCGCAGACTCAAGCGATGGAGCCGGGTCTGCCGGTGCCGGTGGTTATTACGGCGTTCGCGGACAAGAGCTTCACGTTCATCATGAAGACGCCGCCGGCTACCGTTCTGATCAAGAAGGCAGCGGGTATCCAGAAGGGTTCGCCGAAGCCGAATGCTGACAAGGTCGGTAACATTACGCGCGCTCAAGCTGAAGAAATCGCAAAGACCAAGATGCCTGACCTGACCGCAGCGGATCTGGACGCAGCGGTCCGTACGATCGCCGGCAGCGCCCGTTCGATGGGCATCACCGTGGAGGGCGTGTAAATGGCTAAGCTTTCTAAGCGTCTTCAAGCGTTCGCCTCCAAGGTCGATCGTATGAAGCTGTATCCCGTCGACGACGCTCTTTCGCTCGTGAAAGAATGCGCAAGCGCGAAGTTCGATGAATCTATTGACGTAGCTGTGCAGCTCGGCATCGACGCGAAGAAGTCGGACCAAGTCGTTCGCGGCTCGGTCGTGTTGCCCGCAGGCACCGGCAAGTCGGTTCGCGTTGCTGTGTTTGCGCAAGGCGAAAAGGCTGAGCAGGCTCGTGCAGCCGGCGCAGAAATCGTCGGTATGGAAGACCTGGCTGAGCAAGTCAAGGCCGGTAACCTGAACTTCGACGTTGTGATCGCTTCGCCGGACACAATGCGCGTTGTTGGTACGCTCGGTCAGATTCTCGGCCCGCGCGGCCTGATGCCGAACCCGAAGGTCGGTACGGTTACCGCTGACGTTGCTCAAGCTGTTCGCAACGCAAAGGCTGGTCAGGTGCAGTTCCGCGTCGACAAGGGCGGGATCATCCACGCAACCATCGGCCGTGCTTCGTTTGAGCCGGCGTCGTTGCGTCAGAATTTGTCGGCACTGGTGGAAGCCCTTCAAAAGGCCAAGCCGGCGACCAGCAAGGGCGTGTATCTGCGCAAGATCGCATTGTCGAGCACGATGGGTGTCGGCGTGCGCGTAGATCACTCCACGCTCTCGCAGTAAGGATTTATGCGCTGGCTGACGCGATCTCGCGTCAGCCAGCGTGAAGGGCTTTGGGCGGTTGCAAGCTGCAGTTTGGCGAGCAACCGGTTGTCAAAGACCGTTGGCGGAAGCGCAGCAGTTAGGCGTGACCTTAATGCAAGCCAACGCAGATGGCGAACCCGGAACAGTTTTGGTGTGGTTGAAGTCGGTTGTCACGTGCCGTGAGGTGCGCACCAGCCGGTCGAAATACTCCTGACAGGTCGGACGCCGTTGTTGAACGCGGTGCGCTAAGTTGGCGCATCGAATCTGGAGGTTTAACCGTGCCACTGAACAAAGAAGACAAGCAGGCAGTTGTCGCTGAAGTCGCCGCGCAAGTTGCGAAGGCTCAGACGATGGTGCTCGCTGAGTATCGTGGAATTGCGGTTGGCGATCTGACCAAGCTTCGCGCAAAGGCTCGCGAGCAACAAGTGTATCTCCGCGTGTTGAAAAACACGTTGGCGCGTCGCGCCGTGGAAGGTACGCCGTTCGCTCCGCTGGCCGAGCAGATGACCGGTCCTCTGATCTACGGCATCTCGGAAGATGCAATTGCTGCTGCCAAGGTTGTTAACGACTTCGGCAAAACCAATGACAAGTTGATCATCAAGGCTGGTTCCTACGAAGGCAACGTGATGGACAAGGCGGCTGTGCAAGCACTCGCCAACATCCCGAGCCGCGAAGAACTGCTCTCCAAGTTGTTGTACGTCATGCAAGCCCCTGTTGCCGGCTTCGCGCGCGCTTTGGCCGCGCTTGCCGAGAAAAAGGGTGGCGGTGCTGAAGCTCCGGCTGAAGCGCAACCGGAAGTTGCTGCTTAACGTATCGCGCTTGGTTGCCTGGTTAGGCTTACAAGATCGCTGGCTGTATCCGAATTCAATTTAGGAGTATCTCAAATGGCAATCGCAAAAGATGACATCCTCGAAGCAGTAAGCTCGATGTCGGTTCTGGAATTGAACGAGCTGGTCAAGGCGTTCGAAGAAAAGTTTGGCGTGTCGGCTGCTGCTGTCGCAGTTGCAGGCCCCGCAGGTGCTGGCGCTGCTGTTGCTGAAGAGCAGACCGAGTTCACGGTGAACCTGGTCGAAATCGGCGCAAACAAGGTGTCGGTGATTAAGGCTGTTCGCGAACTGACGGGTCTCGGCCTGAAGGAAGCGAAGGACCTGGTTGACGGTGCACCGAAGCCTGTTAAGGAATCGGTACCGAAGGCTGCTGCTGAAGAAGCGAAGAAGAAGCTGGAAGAAGCAGGCGCGAAGGCTGAAATCAAGTAAGTTTCACTGCGCTTTGCTAAGGCTGGCGGTCTATTGACCGCCGGCCTTTTTCTGCTTTGTGGGGACAATGTTTTAAGTCGCCGGTTTCGGCAACAAAAACCTCACAGAAGCCAAAGAAAAACATCGGTCAGGTGATTTTACCGATTCTTTTCTTTGTCTTCTGAAGCGACTGCAGAAGGCAAGTTTGGTCGGGTAGCGGGCAACACAGGCATCCGCTGCCGTCAGCCAGCGGTTGGTAGCGGCCAACCACCAAGCTTCTAGGCTCGTTCGTCCTCCCCGGGCGTATGGCGAGTCTCAGTCGGTGAACACCGGGTCGTGTCATCGAGGTATCCCGCCTCGGCAACGCCCGCCGTGATTCGGAGATCGTATGCAATATTCCTTCACCGAGAAGAAGCGTATTCGCAAGAGTTTCGCGAAACGCCCCATCGTTCACCAGGTTCCCTTCTTGCTGGCAACCCAGCTTGAATCATTCAGCACATTTCTGCAAGCCGAGACCATCGGGACTCAGCGTAAGGCAGAGGGACTGCAAGCAGCATTCTCATCGGTGTTTCCGATCGTTTCGCACAACGGTTTTGCGCGTCTCGAGTTCGTCAGCTACATGCTTTCGCCGCCGGCATTCAACATCAAGGAATGTCAGCAGCGCGGTTTGACGTATTGCTCCGCCTTGCGCGCGAAGGTACGTCTGGTACTGCTCGACAAGGAATCGCCGAGCAAGCCGGTCGTCAAGGAAGTGAAGGAACAGGAAGTCTACATGGGCGAAATGCCGCTCATGACGCCGACCGGTTCGTTTGTCATCAACGGCACGGAACGCGTGATCGTGTCCCAGTTGCATCGTTCGCCTGGCGTGTTCTTCGAACACGACAAGGGCAAGACGCACAGCTCGGGCAAGCTGCTGTTCTCGGCTCGTATCATCCCTTACCGTGGTTCGTGGCTCGACTTCGAATTCGATCCGAAGGACGTGCTGTATTTCCGCGTCGACCGTCGCCGGAAAATGCCTGTGACCATCCTGCTGAAGGCCATTGGCCTGACGCCGGAACAGATCCTCGCAAACTTCTTCGTCTTCGATAACTTCGCTCTGATGGCCGAAGGCGCGCAAATGGAATTCGTGCCGGAGCGTCTGCGCGGTGAAGTCGCGCGCTTCGACATCCAGGATCGCGAAGGCGCAGTCATCGTCCAGAAGGACAAGCGGATCAACGCGAAGCACATTCGCGACCTCGAAGCCGCGAAGACGAAGTTCATCTCGGTTCCGGAAGACTATTTGCTTGGCCGCGTGCTGGCGAAGAACGTCGTGGATGGCGAAACGGGTGAAGTGATCGCGAACGCCAACGACGAGATCACCGAAATGGTGCTCGAGAAGCTGCGCGAGTCGAAGGTCAAGGACATCCAGACGCTCTACACGAACGATCTGGACCAGGGTCCGTACATCTCGTCGACGCTGCGTATCGACGAAACCGCCGACCGCATGGCTGCACGTATCGCGATCTACCGCATGATGCGTCCGGGCGAACCGCCGACGGAAGAAGCCGTTGAAGCGCTGTTCAACCGTCTGTTCTACAGCGAAGACGCGTACGACCTGTCGAAGGTGGGTCGTATGAAGTTCAATCGCCGTGTGGGCCGTGACGAGATCGTCGGCAAGATGACGTTGGAAGACGACGACATCCTGGCGACCATCAAGATCCTGGTCGAGCTGCGTAACGGCAAGGGCGAAGTGGACGATATTGACCACTTGGGCAATCGCCGTGTGCGTTGCGTAGGTGAGCTGGCTGAGAATCAGTTCCGTGCGGGCCTCGTGCGCGTGGAACGGGCTGTGAAGGAACGTCTGGGTCAGGCTGAAAGCGAAAACCTGATGCCGCATGACCTGATCAACTCGAAGCCGATTTCGTCGGCCATTCGTGAGTTCTTCGGTTCGTCGCAGTTGTCGCAGTTTATGGACCAGACGAACCCGTTGTCGGAAATCACCCACAAGCGCCGTGTTTCGGCTCTTGGACCAGGCGGTTTGACGCGTGAACGCGCAGGCTTTGAAGTCCGCGACGTGCACCCGACCCACTATGGCCGTGTGTGCCCGATTGAAACGCCGGAAGGTCCGAACATCGGGCTGATCAACTCGCTGGCGCTGTACGCGCACTTGAACGAATACGGTTTCCTCGAGACGCCGTATCGGAAAGTGGTCGACAGCAAGGTGACGGATCAGATCGACTACCTGTCGGCGATCGAAGAAGGCCGCTACGTGATCGCTCAGGCGAACGCGTCGCTGGGCGAAGGTGGCACGCTGACCGACGAACTGGTTTCGTCGCGTGAAGCGGGCGAAACGCTGATGGTCACGCCGGACCGCATCCAGTACATGGACGTGGCGCCGTCGCAGATCGTGTCCGTGGCTGCTTCGCTGATTCCGTTCCTTGAACACGATGACGCGAACCGCGCATTGATGGGCTCGAACATGCAACGTCAGGCCGTTCCTTGCCTGCGTCCTGAAAAGGCTGTGGTCGGTACGGGTATCGAACGTACGGTGGCAGTCGACTCGGGCACGACCGTGCAGGCGTTCCGCGGCGGTATCGTGGATTACGTCGATGCCGGCCGTATCGTGATTCGCGTGAACGACGATGAAGCGGTTGCCGGTGAAGTCGGTGTCGACATCTACAACCTGATCAAGTACACGCGTTCGAACCAGAACACGAACATCAACCAGCGCCCGATCGTCAAGGTCGGCGACCGTGTTGGCCGTGGCGACGTCGTGGCCGACGGCGCATCGACCGATCTGGGCGAGCTCGCGCTCGGTCAGAACATGCTGGTCGCGTTTATGCCGTGGAACGGCTACAACTTCGAAGATTCGATCCTGATCTCGGAGAAGGTCGTTGCCGAAGACCGTTACACGTCGATCCACATCGAAGAATTGAATGTGGTTGCACGCGATACGAAGCTCGGACCGGAAGAAATCACGCGCGACATCTCGAACCTGGCTGAAGTGCAACTCGGCCGTCTCGATGAGTCGGGCATTGTGTACATCGGCGCTGAAGTGGAAGCGGGCGACGTGCTGGTCGGCAAGGTCACGCCGAAGGGCGAAACCCAACTGACGCCGGAAGAAAAGCTGCTGCGCGCGATCTTCGGCGAGAAGGCGTCGGACGTGAAGGATACGTCGCTGCGCGTGCCGTCGGGCATGAGCGGCACGGTGATCGACGTGCAAGTGTTCACGCGCGAAGGCATTACGCGTGACAAGCGTGCACAGCAGATTATTGATGACGAACTGAAGCGTTATCGCCTGGACTTGAACGACCAGTTGCGCATTGTGGAAGGCGACGCGTTCTCGCGTCTCGCCCGTATGCTCAACGGCAAGGTCGCGAACGGCGGTCCGAAGAAGCTGGCGAAGGGCACGAAGATCGACCTGCCGTATCTGGAAGATCTGGATCACTACCACTGGTTCGACATCCGCCTCGCGGACGAAGAAGCAGCGGCACAGCTCGAAGCTATCAAGGATTCCATCGAACAAAAGCGTCACCAGTTCGATCTGGCGTTCGAAGAAAAGCGCAAGAAGCTGACGCAAGGCGACGAACTGCCGCCGGGCGTGCTGAAGATGGTCAAGGTGTACCTGGCTGTGAAGCGTCGTCTGCAACCGGGCGACAAGATGGCCGGCCGTCACGGTAACAAGGGTGTGGTGTCGAAGATCGTGCCGATCGAAGACATGCCGTACATGGCCGATGGCCGTCCGGCGGACGTCGTGCTGAATCCGCTCGGCGTGCCGTCGCGGATGAACGTGGGTCAGATTCTCGAAGTACATCTGGGCTGGGCCGCGAAGGGTCTGGGATGGCGTATTGGCGAGATGCTGCAGCGTCAGACCAAGATCGAAGAGCTGCGTGCTTTCCTGACCAAGATCTATAACGAGTCGGGCCGCAAGGAAGAGCTGGACAACTTCACTGACGACGAAATCGTCGAACTGGCGAAGAACCTGCGCGAAGGTGTTCCTTTTGCAACGCCGGTGTTCGACGGCGCGACGGAAGGCGAAATGGAACGTGCGCTGGACCTCGCGTTCCCTGACGACATCGCGAAGCAGTTGGGCATGACGAAGTCGAAGAACCAGGTGCAGTTGAGCGACGGCCGCACGGGTGAACCGTTCGAACGGACGGTTACGGTGGGCTACATGCACTACCTGAAGCTGCATCACCTGGTTGACGACAAGATGCACGCTCGTTCGACCGGACCGTACTCGCTCGTCACGCAGCAGCCGCTGGGTGGTAAGGCGCAGTTCGGTGGCCAGCGTTTCGGTGAGATGGAAGTGTGGGCGCTCGAAGCATATGGCGCTTCGTACGTGCTGCAAGAAATGCTGACTGTTAAGTCGGATGACGTGGCGGGTCGTACCAAGGTGTATGAAAACCTGGTCAAGGGTGACCACGTGATCGACGCCGGCATGCCTGAGTCGTTCAATGTGTTGGTGAAGGAAATCCGGTCGCTCGGTATCGACATCGACCTGGACCGGAACTAATCGGACTACTGGAGAGACGCAATGAAAGCTCTGCTCGATCTATTCAAGCAAGTCCAACAACCTGAAGTTTTTGACGCGATCAAGATCGGTCTGGCCTCGCCGGACAAGATCCGTTCGTGGTCCTTCGGCGAAGTGAAGAAGCCTGAAACCATCAACTACCGGACGTTCAAGCCGGAACGCGATGGCCTGTTCTGCGCCAAGATTTTTGGCCCGATCAAGGACTACGAGTGCCTGTGCGGCAAGTACAAGCGCCTGAAGCACCGCGGTGTGATCTGCGAAAAGTGCGGCGTTGAAGTCACGCTCGCCAAGGTGCGTCGCGAACGGATGGGCCACATTGAACTGGCCTCGCCGGTTGCGCACATCTGGTTCTTGAAGTCGTTGCCGTCGCGTCTGGGCATGGTGCTCGACATGACGCTGCGCGACATCGAACGCGTGCTGTATTTCGAAGCGTACGTGGTGATCGAACCGGGCATGACGCCGCTGAAAGCGCGGCAGATCATGACCGAAGAGGATTACTACAATAAGGTCGAAGAATACGGCGACGAATTCCGTGCCGAGATGGGCGCGGAAGGCGTGCGTGAACTGCTGCGTGCGATCAACATCGACGAACAGGTCGAAGTGCTGCGCACCGAACTCAAGAACACGGGTTCGGAAGCGAAGATCAAGAAGTACGCGAAGCGCCTGAAAGTGCTCGAGGCATTCCAGCGTTCGGGCATCAAGCCGGACTGGATGGTGCTCGAAGTGCTGCCGGTGCTGCCGCCGGAACTGCGTCCGCTGGTGCCGCTGGATGGCGGCCGTTTCGCGACGTCGGACCTGAACGACCTGTATCGCCGCGTGATCAACCGTAACAACCGGTTGAAGCGTCTGCTCGAGTTGAAGGCGCCTGAAATCATCGTCCGCAACGAAAAGCGGATGCTGCAGGAAGCTGTCGATTCGCTGCTCGACAACGGTCGTCGCGGTAAGGCAATGACTGGCGCGAACAAGCGTCCGCTGAAGTCGCTCGCTGACATGATCAAGGGTAAGGGCGGTCGTTTCCGTCAGAACTTGCTCGGTAAGCGCGTTGACTACTCGGGCCGTTCGGTGATCGTGGTCGGCCCGACGTTGAAGCTGCATCAGTGCGGTTTGCCGAAGCTGATGGCGCTCGAACTGTTCAAGCCGTTCATCTTCAATAAGCTCGAAGTGATGGGTGTTGCGACCACCATCAAGGCTGCGAAGAAGGAAGTCGAGAACCAGACGCCGGTGGTGTGGGACATCCTGGAAGAGGTGATCCGCGAACATCCGGTCATGCTGAACCGTGCGCCTACGCTTCACCGTCTTGGCATTCAGGCTTTCGAGCCGGTGCTGATCGAAGGTAAGGCTATCCAGCTGCACCCGCTCGTTTGCGCGGCGTTCAACGCCGACTTCGACGGTGACCAGATGGCTGTGCACGTGCCGCTGTCGCTCGAAGCACAGATGGAAGCGCGCACGCTGATGCTGGCGTCGAACAATGTCCTGTTCCCGGCCAACGGCGATCCGTCGATCGTGCCGTCGCAGGATATCGTGCTGGGTCTTTACTATGCGTCGCGTGAAGCGGTGAATGGCAAGGGCGAAGGCATGACGTTCACGGGCGTGTCGGAAGCGATTCGCGCGTACGAAAACAAGGAAGTCGAGCTGGCGTCGCGCGTGAATGTCCGGATCACGGAAATGATCCATAACCCGGACCAGAGCGAAGGCGCACCGAAGTTCGTGCCGAAGATCACGCTGTACGCAACCACGGTCGGCCGTTCTATTCTCTCGGAAATTCTGCCACCAGGACTGCCGTTCTCGGTGCTGAACCGGCCGCTGAAGAAGAAGGAAATTTCGCGCCTGATCAACACGGCATTCCGCAAGTGCGGTCTGCGCGAAACGGTGATCTTCGCCGACCAGCTGATGCAGATGGGTTTCCGTCTGGCTACGCGCGCCGGTATTTCGATTTGCGTCGACGACATGCTCGTGCCGCCGCAGAAAGAACAGATCGTTGGTGATGCAGCCAAGAAGGTGAAGGAGTACGACCGTCAGTACATGTCGGGTCTCGTCACCTCGCAAGAGCGCTACAACAACGTGGTCGACATCTGGTCGGCAACGTCGGAAGCGGTCGGCAAGGCGATGATGGAGCAGTTGGCTACGGAACCCGTGGTCGACCGCGACGGTAATCAGACGAAGCAGGAATCGTTCAACTCGATCTACATGATGGCCGACTCGGGCGCTCGTGGATCCGCTGTGCAGATTCGTCAGCTGGCCGGTATGCGTGGCCTGATGGCGAAGCCGGACGGCTCGATTATCGAGACGCCTATCACGGCGAACTTCCGTGAAGGCCTGAACGTGTTGCAGTACTTCATCTCGACCCACGGTGCACGTAAAGGCCTGGCCGATACGGCGTTGAAGACGGCGAACTCGGGTTACCTGACGCGTCGTCTCGTTGACGTGACGCAGGACCTGGTCGTGGTCGAAGACGATTGCGGCACGACGAACGGCGTCGCCATGAAGGCGCTGGTTGAAGGCGGTGAAGTTGTCGAAGCGTTGCGTGACCGGATTCTCGGCCGCGTGACCGTGGCTGACGTCGTCAATCCGGAAACGCAGGAAACGCTGTACGAATCGGGCACGTTGCTCGACGAAGATGCAGTGGACGAAATCGAACGCCTGGGTATTGACGAAGTGCGCGTGCGCACGCCGTTGACCTGCGAAACGCGTTACGGCCTGTGCGCTTCGTGCTATGGCCGCGACCTGGGTCGTGGCTCGCGCGTGAACGTCGGCGAAGCGGTGGGTGTGATCGCTGCTCAGTCGATCGGCGAACCGGGCACGCAGCTGACTATGCGTACGTTCCACATCGGTGGTGCGGCGTCGCGTGCGGCTATTGCATCGTCGGTTGAAGCGAAGTCGAACGGTACGGTGCGTTTCACGGCAACCATGCGTTACGTCACGAATGCGAAGGGCGAGCAGATCGTCATCTCGCGTTCGGGCGAGGCGATCATTGCCGACGACCTCGGTCGTGAGCGCGAACGTCACAAGATCCCTTATGGCGCTACGTTGCTGCAACTGGACGGCGCGCAGATCAAGGCTGGTGCACAACTGGCTCAATGGGATCCGTTGACGCGTCCGATCATCACCGAGTGGGGCGGTACGGTGAAGTTCGAAAACGTCGAAGAAGGCGTGACGGTAGCAAAGCAGATCGACGACGTGACGGGGCTTTCAACGCTCGTCGTGATCGACGTGAAGCGTCGCGGTTCGCAAGCGGCGAAGAGCGTTCGTCCGCAAGTGAAGCTGCTCGATGCGCAAGGCGAAGAGGTCAAGATCCCGAACACCGAGCATTCGGTGCAGATCGGCTTCCAGGTCGGCGCACTGATCACCGTGAAGGATGGTCAGCAAGTGCAGGTGGGTGAAGTGCTGGCACGTATCCCGGTTGAAGCGCAGAAGACGCGTGACATTACCGGTGGTCTGCCGCGCGTGGCCGAACTGTTCGAAGCGCGCTCGCCGAAGGACGCCGGTATCTTGGCCGAAGTCACGGGTACGACGTCGTTTGGTAAGGACACGAAGGGCAAGCAGCGTCTCGTTATTACCGACGTGGAAGGGGAACAGCATGAGTTCCTGATCACGAAGGAAAAGCAGGTGCTGGTGCACGATGGTCAGGTCGTCAACAAGGGCGAAATGATTGTCGATGGCCCGGCGGATCCGCACGACATCCTGCGTTTGCAGGGTATCGAAGCGTTGGCTCGCTACATCGTGGACGAAGTGCAGGACGTGTACCGTCTGCAGGGCGTGAAGATCAACGACAAGCACATTGAAGTGATCGTGCGTCAGATGTTGCGCCGTGTGCAGATCGTCGACAACGGCGATACGCGCTTCATCATGGGCGAACAGGTTGAGCGTTCGGACATGCTGGACGAGAACGACCGGATGGCTGCGGAAGACAAGATCCCCGCGACCTACGAGAACGTGCTGCTGGGTATTACGAAGGCATCGCTCTCGACCGATTCGTTCATTTCGGCAGCTTCGTTCCAGGAAACGACGCGCGTGTTGACCGAAGCGGCCATCATGGGCAAGCGCGACGATTTGCGCGGTCTGAAGGAAAACGTGATTGTCGGCCGTCTGATTCCGGCCGGTACGGGTCTCGCGTTCCACAAGGCGCGCAAGAGCCGCGAGCTGTCGGATCGTCAACGCTTCGACCAGATTGCAGCGGAAGAATCGTTCGACTTCGGTACGCCCGAAACCGCACCTGCCGCACCTGCGGAACAGCAGCATCCGGCGGAGTAAGCTCTGGGGTCCGGGCCTTTTTACAGGTTCGGGCTTCGGTAACTGACCTGCTGGTACGAGAAGCCGCCCGGTTTATACCGGGCGGCTTTTTTTTGCTCTATCGATTGGCTAACGTTGAGTCATGCGACGGTTTGACGGCCCGGTCGTTGGTAAAATCGGGGCACTCACGCTCTGGCGCACTCCGTCTTCTCCATGTCCCGTTCGCTCGAAATTCTCAAGCAAGTATTTGGCTATCCCGCTTTTCGGGGGCAGCAGGGCGATATCGTCGATCATGTGGCCGCCGGCGGGGACTCGCTCGTGCTCATGCCAACGGGCGGCGGCAAGTCGCTGTGTTATCAGATTCCCGCTTTGTTGCGCCGCGAGGCCGGGTTCGGCGCGGGGATTGTCGTGTCGCCGCTGATCGCGCTGATGCAGGATCAGGTGGCGGCGTTGAGCGAAGTCGGCGTGCGTGCCGCGTGCCTGAATTCGACGCTCACCGGCGCGGAAGCCGCTGCAACGGAGCGCGCGTTGCGTAACGGGGAAATCGACCTGCTGTATGTCGCGCCGGAGCGCCTGATGACGCCCCGTTTCCTCGAGTTGATCGAGAGCGTGCGCATTGGTCTGTTTGCCATCGATGAAGCGCATTGCGTGTCGCAATGGGGGCACGATTTCCGGCCGGAATATATCCAGTTGTCAGTGCTGCATGAGCGGTTTCCATCGGTACCGCGGATCGCATTGACGGCTACCGCCGACGCCATTACGCGCGATGAAATCGTGCATCGCCTTGCGTTGGACGACGCGCGTATTTTTGTCTCCAGCTTTGATCGCCCGAATATTCGATATCGGATTGTAGAGAAGGACAACGCGCGTGCGCAGTTGCTCGATTTCATCCGCGCCGAACATACAAATCCCGACAAAACCACCGACGCCGGCGTGATCTATTGCTTGTCACGCCGCAAGGTGGAAGAAACCGCCGACTGGCTAAAAAGCCAGGGCGTGCGCGCGCTGCCGTATCACGCGGGCATGGAGTATGAAACGCGTCAGCGGCACCAGGAAATGTTCAAGCGCGAAGAGGGCATCGTGATGTGCGCGACGATTGCTTTCGGCATGGGAATCGATAAACCCGATGTGCGGTTTGTGGCGCACCTGGATCTGCCCAAGAGCGTAGAAGGGTACTACCAGGAAACCGGGCGCGCGGGACGCGACGGCATGCCGGCGAACGCGTGGATGGCGTACGGGCTTGGCGACGTGGTGCAGCAGCGCAAGATGATCGATGAATCGGACGCTGACGATACCCACAAGCGCGTGCAGGGCGGCAAGCTCGACGCGTTGCTTGGGCTGTGCGAAGCGGCGTCGTGCCGGCGCGTGCGTTTGCTCGGTTATTTTGGCGAGGCCAGCCAGCCCTGCGGGAATTGCGATACTTGTCTGGAGCCTCCGGAATCATGGGACGCCACCCGTGAAGCCCAAATGGCGCTGTCCTGCGTGTATCGCGCGTATAAGGCGAGCGGATTTCATTTCGGCGCCGGCCACCTGATCGACATTCTGCGCGGCAGCCGGAGCGAGAAACTACTCCAGCGTGGTCACGAAAAGCTATCCACGTTCGGACTTGGCGCGGCGCTTTCAGAGCAAGAGTGGCGCGCGGTGTTTCGCCAATTGGTGGCGTTTGGCTATCTGGCCGTCGACCACGACGGTTTCGGCGCGCTGATTCTCACCGAGGCAAGCAAAGCCGTGCTCAAGGGTGAGCAGAACGTCACGTTACGCAAGTATGTGAAGCCCACGCGCACGCGGCAGTCGTCTAGTCGAACTGGCGAACGCGCCGATCCAACCGCGGGTATGTCGCCACGCATCAAGGCGCGCTGGGAGCGGTTGCGCGCGTGGCGTGCGAGCATGGCAAAGAGCGATGGCGTGCCAGCCTACGTGATTTTCCACGATGCGACGCTCGCTGAGATCGCACGCAACGAACCGGATTCCATCGAGGATCTGAGCCAGATTCCGGGCATCGGCGCCCGCAAACTCGAGCGTTTCGGGGACGAATTGCTCGAAGTCGTTGGCGCGAACTAGCTTTTAATGACCCGATCACGTCGCACGACATCCAAGCTGTTGACCGCATTGGGATTTTCAGATTATGATGCTAGGTTCTCGTTCTTGGATCTGCTGAGGGGTTTCCTCGCACGCACGAACAAGAGCCGGAGTGCTCGATGCGCAGTCCGTTTTGCTTTGCCCGAAACGGGGCGTCGATTTTGATCAATTTAGGAATAGACAATGCCAACCATCAATCAATTGGTTCGCAAAGGCCGCGCTTCAGAAACAGTGAAGAGCAAGTCGCCGGCTTTGCAGGACTGCCCGCAGCGTCGCGGCGTGTGCACTCGCGTGTACACGACGACGCCGAAGAAGCCGAACTCGGCACTTCGTAAAGTTGCAAAAGTTCGTCTGACGAACGGTTTCGAAGTTATTTCGTACATCGGTGGTGAAGGCCACAACCTGCAGGAACACTCGGTCGTGCTGATTCGCGGTGGTCGTGTGAAAGACTTGCCGGGTGTGCGTTACCACATGGTTCGCGGCTCGCTGGATACCCAGGGCGTCAAGGACCGTAAGCAAGCTCGCTCGAAGTATGGTGCGAAGCGCGCTAAGGCCGGCAAGTAAATTCTTGCTGGTTAAGTTACACGAGTCGTACAGGTTGCCCCTAACAGGGCGTTCAAGCGATGGTGCCGGAAGTGCCGGCGCTGTCGAGTAAGTGGTCACCCGGCCAAGCTGGTTAGTCAGGGCAGTGCGCACGTAAATGCGCGTTTTAGATGGATCGGGTTTGTTGGTGACCGCGGGGCTGATATGGCTCCAACTGAAAAATCAAAGGAAGAAACATGCCGCGTCGTCGCGAAGTCCCCAAACGGGACATATTGCCGGATCCGAAATTCGGCAACGTAGATGTAGCCAAGTTCATGAACGTGATCATGCTGTCGGGCAAGAAGTCGGTTGCCGAGCGTATCGTTTATGGCGCTTTTGAACAGATCCAGACCAAGGGTGGCAAGGACCCGCTGGAAGTGTTCACGGGTGCGCTCAACAACGTCAAGCCGGTCGTCGAAGTGAAGAGCCGTCGCGTTGGTGGTGCGAACTATCAAGTTCCAGTCGAAGTGCGTCCGTCGCGTCGTATGGCATTGGCGATGCGTTGGTTGCGCGAAGCTGCGAAGAAGCGCAGCGAGAAGTCGATGGCCCTGCGTCTCGCAGGTGAGCTTTCGGAGGCCGCGGAAGGCCGTGGCGGCGCGATGAAGAAGCGCGACGAAGTTCACCGGATGGCAGAAGCCAATAAGGCGTTCTCGCACTTCCGCTTCTAAGGCTGCTTTTAGGCCTCCCGACCTGGGACGAACGGAAAAACCTCCGGGCGGGTGCGCTTACAAAGCGCCTCGCCCGTTTGTGTTAGGGCGTGACTGGCATGTGTCGGTCGCGTCGACCCAATTAAGGATTCAAAGTGGCTCGCAAGACACCTATCGAGCGCTACCGTAATATCGGTATCAGCGCTCACATCGACGCCGGCAAAACGACGACGACCGAGCGCATCCTGTTTTATACGGGCGTGAACCACAAAATCGGTGAAGTTCACGACGGCGCAGCAACAATGGACTGGATGGAGCAGGAGCAGGAGCGCGGCATCACCATCACGTCGGCAGCAACGACGGCCTTCTGGAAAGGCATGGCTGGCGACCGCCCCGAGCACCGCATCAACATCATCGACACCCCGGGACACGTCGACTTCACCATTGAAGTTGAACGCTCCATGCGTGTGCTCGACGGTGCGTGCATGGTTTATTGCGCTGTGGGCGGCGTTCAGCCCCAGTCGGAAACTGTCTGGCGCCAGGCCAACAAGTACAAGGTTCCCCGTCTCGCGTTCATCAACAAGATGGACCGTACCGGCGCGAACTTCTTCAAGGTCTATGACCAGCTCAAGCTGCGTCTGAAGGCAAACCCCGTTCCTATCGTGGTGCCGATCGGCGCAGAAGACACGTTCACGGGTGTGGTCGACCTGATCAAGATGAAGGCGATCATTTGGGACGAAGCGTCCCAGGGTACCAAGTTCTCGTACGAAGAAATTCCGGCTGCGTTGAAGGATACGTGCGATGAATGGCGTGAAAAGATGGTTGAAGCTGCGGCCGAAGCCAACGAAGAAATGATGAACAAGTATCTTGAAACGGGCGAGCTGACCGAACAAGAAATCTTGAAGGGTCTTCGCGATCGTACGATTGCTTGCGAAATCCAGCCGATGTTGTGCGGCACGGCTTTCAAGAACAAGGGCGTTCAGCGCATGTTGGACGCTGTGCTCGACTTCCTGCCGTCGCCGGTGGATATTCCTCCGGTTCTGGGCGAACTCGAAGACGGCGAGCGTGCTGAACGCCGTGCCGCCGACGACGAAAAGTTCTCGGCTCTCGCGTTCAAGATCATGACCGACCCGTTCGTCGGCCAGTTGATCTTTTTCCGCGTGTACTCGGGCATGACCAAGTCGGGCGACACGCTGCTGAACGCGACCAAGGACAAGAAGGAACGTCTGGGTCGTATTCTGCTGATGCACGCAAACCAGCGCGAAGAAATCAAGGAAGTGCACGCGGGCGACATCGCCGCTGCGGTTGGTTTGAAAGACGCAACCACGGGCGACACGCTGTGCGATCCGGCACATCCGATCGTTCTGGAACGCATGATTTTCCCGGAGCCGGTGATTTCGCAGGCGGTGGAACCGAAGACCAAGCCTGACCAGGAAAAGATGGGCCTCGCGCTCAATCGTCTGGCTCAGGAAGATCCATCATTCCGCGTTCAGACCGACGAAGAGTCGGGCCAGACCATCATTTCGGGTATGGGCGAACTGCACCTGGAAATTTTGGTCGACCGCATGCGGCGCGAATTCGGCGTTGAAGCAACGGTTGGCAAGCCGCAAGTTGCGTATCGCGAAACGATCCGCGGCAAGGCTGAAGACGTTGATGGCAAGTTCGTCAAGCAGTCGGGTGGTCGTGGTCAGTACGGCCACGCTGTCATTACGCTTGAGCCGAATGAGCAGGGCAAGGGCTACGAGTTCCTGGACGAGATCAAGGGCGGTGTGATTCCGCGCGAGTACATCCCGGCTGTGGACAAGGGCATTCAGGAAACGCTGAAGGCAGGCGTGCTGGCTGGCTTCCCGGTGGTCGACGTGAAGGTTCACCTGACCTTCGGTTCGTACCATGACGTTGACTCGAACGAAAATGCGTTCCGCATGGCAGGTTCGATGGCGTTCAAGGAAGCAATGCGCCGTGCAAACCCGGTCATCCTCGAACCGATGATGGCTGTGGAAGTCGAAACGCCGGAAGATTACATGGGCAATGTGATGGGCGATCTGTCGAGCCGTCGCGGTATCGTCCAGGGCATGGAAGACATGATTGGCGGTGGCAAGATCGTGCGCGCTGAAGTCCCGCTGTCGGAAATGTTCGGCTACTCGACGTCGCTGCGTTCGGCGACGCAAGGTCGCGCTACGTACACGATGGAATTCAAGCACTATTCTGAAGCTCCGCGTAACGTCTCCGAAGCGATCATCAACGCGAAATCCAAGTAATTCGGCAAGCCAAAAGTCTTTAACCGATCAACATATTTGAAAGAAGGTAATCATGGCAAAAGGTAAATTCGAACGGACCAAGCCGCACGTCAACGTAGGCACGATTGGTCACGTCGACCATGGCAAGACCACGCTGACGGCAGCGAT
>NZ_JBIYEB010000064.1:0-19112 GCF_044909315.1 Caballeronia udeis | reverse complement strand
ACTCATGCAGACCGCTAACGCCGAAAGCAGCAACCCGGCACTGACTCCGACCGCTAACCCCAGAACCTGACACCCCGGCATAACCCCGACCACTAGCGCCAAAAGCACCACCTAGCACCAATCCGCCCAGTACCAACCGACCTAGCACCAACCCCTACGCACGATCACTCATGGCGACTTCATCGAATACCTTCCCCACCCTGGACGCGTGGCTTACCCACCTGGAATCGGCGCATCCGGTCGGCATCGACATGGGCCTGACGCGCATCAGCAAAGTGCGCGACGCGCTTGGCCTGAAGTTCACGTGCCCCGTGATTACGGTCGGCGGGACGAACGGCAAGGGTTCGACCTGCGCGATCATCGAAACCATCCTGGTGCGCGCGGGGTATCGCGTGGGCTGTCATACGTCGCCGCACCTGCTCGACTTCAATGAGCGCGCGCGGCTAAACGGCATCGACGCCACGGACGACGAGTTGCTCGAGCACTTCGAAGCCGTCGAGCAGGCCCGCGCGAGCATGGCCGAGCCGGTCACGCTCACGTACTTCGAATTCACCACGCTCGCGATCATGCGACTGTTCGCCACGCGTGACCTGGACGCGGTGATTCTCGAAGTGGGGTTGGGCGGGCGCCTGGACGCCGTCAATATCATCGATACCGATTGCGCGATCGTCACCAGTATCGATATTGACCATACGGAATATCTGGGCGACACGCGCGAGAAAATCGGCTTCGAGAAAGCGGGTATTTTCCGCCCGGATACGCCCGCCATTTGCGGCGATCCTTCGCCGCCGCAGTCGTTGATCGACCATGCAAAGGCAATTGGCGCGGATCTGTGGCTGGTCGGCCGCGATTTCCGCTACGAAGCGCAAGGCGGCAATGAGCGCCAGCAGTGGAGCTACATCGGCCGGACGCAGCGGCGCTCGGCGCTCGCTTACCCGGCTTTGCGGGGCGCAAACCAACTGATCAATACATCGGCGGCGCTGGCCGCGCTCGAAGCGTTGCGAGAGTGTATTCCCGTGTCTGCACAAGACATTCGCCTGGGACTCGCGAACGTCGAGTTGCCAGGGCGTTTTCAAGTGGTGCCGGGCAAACCGCAAGTGATCCTCGATGTCGCTCACAACCCCCACGCCGCCGCCGTTTTGGCTCAGAATCTCGGCAACATGGGCTTTTTCCCGTACACGTACGCAGTCTTCGGCGCGATGGGCGACAAGGACATTGCCGGGGTCGTCGAGCATCTGAAGGGCGAGATCGACCACTGGAACGTAACCGCCTTGCCGACCCCGCGCGCCGCGTCTCCGGCCATGCTGGAAAGCGTTTTACGCAATGCCGGCGTCAACGATAGTAGTGACAGCAGCGTTACACAATTCAACAATCCGGCCGACGCTTTCCAAGATGCGTTAAAGCGAGCGTCCGAAAATGATAGAATTTTGGTTTTCGGCAGTTTCCATACGGTGGCCGGCGTAATGGCTTACCGTAAATCGCAGCATCATTGAACGGACGGCCGGCCAGCCTCTCGCACAAGCCAACCATGTCCTTTTTCTCGTTCGGCAAGAAAGACGACGCGCCCTCGGGTCGCGAAGCATACTCCGACTCCCCGCGCGGCTCGCGTCAGACCGTGCGTACCGAACGCCGGACGCGCCGCAGCGACCGCCCCGAAGCCGACGCAATGATGCTCGACCCCACCCTGCCCGAAAAGCAGCGTGCGCGGCGGCGTCTGGTCGGGGCGCTGGCGCTGGTCGCGGCGGCGGTGATTATCCTGCCAATGGTGCTGGATTCGCATCCGAAGCCCGTCACTGACGACATCTCCATCGACATCCCGGCACGCCCGGCGGCGCCTTTGCCCAAGACGAGCCACAGCGATGCGACGGATGCCGGCGCAGTCGATTCGTCAGCGGATACGCAAGCCGGCGTAGCGCCGGATGGTCCGGCAACACCGGCTCCGGGCAATGCAGCGGCGGTGGCTTCGAAGCCCGCCTCTGCGGTCAATTCGAAGCAAACTTCTAAACCGGCGGAAACGCAAGCGCAGGCCAAGGCCGCCGCGCCACAGCCTGAAGCTAAGCCGGTGGTGCCACCAGCAACGGCCGCCAAGGCGCCGGTAGACGCACCTGCAGCTACCGCGGCCACTCCGAAACCGAACACGCCGTCCTCCCCGGCGGGCAGCCGTTTCGTGGTCCAGATCGGTATCTTCGATGAAGACGCTGCGGCCCAAGGCTGGGTGACCAAGTTGAAGGCGGCGGGAGTGCCCGCATATATCGAACATCGGAAACAGGCTGACGGCAGCACTCGCACGCTGTTGCGTGCCGGACCGTTTGCCGACCGGGCGGCTGCATCGGCGGCGTTGGTCAAGGTGCGGCAAGCCGGACTCGGCGGCGGCAGCAGCAATAACGCGTCGGCGAACTAGCTGTAGATGTTTACGAGTTTCGACTACGCGGTGATGGCCGTGATCGGCCTCTCCGCGCTGCGCGGCATGTGGCGCGGACTGCTGGCCGAAGTGTTCGGACTGATCGGCTGGATCGCGGCGCTGTTGATTGCAGGGCGGTTTGTCGGTCTGGTCGTGCCTTACATTCCGGAGCACTGGCCGGGCGGGGCGCTGACCCAGTGGCTGATTGCATTTTTGCTGATTGTCGCGGGTGTGCTGGTGGTGTCGAGTGTGGCTGGCGCGTTGTTGACGCGCGTGACCGAAGTGGTCGGGCTGCGCGGCATCGACCGGTCGCTTGGACTGTTGTTCGGCCTCGTGAGAGGAGCCATTCTGGTAGTGATCCTGGTCGCCCTCGCGGGCTTGACCGAACTGCCGCAACACGATTTCTGGCGTAACGCGTTGTTCCGGCCTGCGGCTGAACAAGGCGTGCGAGAACTGAAACCGCTGCTTCCCGATACGCTCGCCGCGTACCTGCGCACACCGCCGGACGGTCCGCAAGATCCGCCCGCCACCCCTGCGCAATGACGTCCTGGCCCGCTACCCGAGAATCCCGCGACGGCTCGGCGCAACACCCTGCAGTCTGATCACCCCGTCAGGGGCGTCCCGCATTCGTTGCACCGATACGCCTTTTGGACCCGTTTCGACTCTTTGAAGGACCATGCCATGTGCGGCATCGTAGGCGTAGTTTCCCAGACTCCCGTTAATCAGTTGATTTATGACAGCTTGCTGCTCTTGCAGCATCGCGGGCAGGACGCGGCTGGCATTGCAACGGCCAACGGCAATAACTTCCACATGCATAAGGCCAACGGCATGGTGCGCGACGTGTTCCGCACGCGCAACATGCGCAGCCTGCCGGGCAATGTCGGCATTGGCCAGGTGCGTTATCCGACGGCCGGAAATGCATCGAGCGAGGAAGAAGCCCAGCCGTTCTACGTGAACGCGCCGTTCGGCATCATCCTCGCCCACAACGGCAACCTGACGAACTGGCCGCAATTGAAGGAAGAGATGTTCCGGATCGATCGCCGGCACATCAACACCGCGTCAGATACCGAAGTCCTGCTCAATGTCTTCGCCCATGAACTGCAGTTGTCCAGCTCCGGCCTGGAACTCGATCCGGCCGCGCTGTTCAAGGCGGTGAGCGGTGTGCATCGGCGAGTGAAGGGTTCGTACGCCATCGTCTCGCTGATCGCGGGTTACGGCCTCGTCGCTTTCCGCGACCCGTTCGGCATCCGTCCGCTGGTCCTCGGCAAGCAGGAAACCGCGACCGGCGTGGAGTGGATGGTGGCGTCGGAATCGGTGGCCGTTGAAGGTATCGGCTTCGAGTTCGTGCGTGACGTGGAGCCGGGCGAAGCCATTTTCATCGATAACGACGGCAACCTGCACAGCCAGCAATGCGCCGAAAACCCGAGCCTGAACCCCTGCATCTTCGAACTCGTGTATCTCGCGCGTCCGGATTCGTGCCTCGACGGCGTGCCGGTCTACAACGCGCGCCTGCGCATGGGCGATTACCTCGCCGAGAAGATCAAGCGCGTGCTGCCGGACGTGCCTATCGACGTGGTCATGCCGATTCCCGATTCATCGCGTCCCGCCGCCATGCAGGTGGCCGCGAAACTGGGCGTGGAGTATCGCGAAGGTTTCTTCAAGAATCGCTATGTTGGCCGCACCTTCATCATGCCGGGCCAGGCAGTGCGCAAGAAGTCGGTGCGCCAGAAACTCAACGCCATGGCGATCGAGTTCAAGGGCAAGAACGTGCTGATCGTCGATGATTCCATCGTGCGCGGGACGACATCGCATGAAATCGTGCAGATGGCGCGCGATGCAGGCGCTGCCAAGGTGATCTTCGCGTCCGCTGCGCCGCCGGTGAAGTTCCCGAACGTGTATGGCATCGACATGCCCACGCGCGGCGAACTGGTCGCGCATGGCCGTTCGGACGAGGAAGTGGCGCGCATGATCGGCGCGGATCATCTGGTGTATCAGGATGTGGCCGATCTGAAGCAGGCCATTCGCGACATCAATCCGGCGCTGCGTGAATTCGATGCATCGTGCTTCGATGGCAACTACATCACCGGCGACATCGACTCGGCTTATCTGGATCGTCTGGAAACGTCGCGCCTTGCACCGCAAGCGCAGTCGGATCGCGACGCCGCGAGTGAGGGAATGGAAGGCGATGTATCGCGTTCGCAGCTGCACTTGCAGTTGTCGGTGGAGTGACCGGGCAAGGAAACGCGTGATAGGATTGTGTTTGCGTCGATTTGAGATCAGCTTGCGGACGCGGGTTTTGATGAACGGACTAGTTGTCTAGCCTGAGTCGGAACCCGAAACAGCTAAAGCGAACCGGTGGCGAATCAGGATCACGCACCCGCGACGCTACAGGCTTTTCCGCACCGAGCCCGCTCATGCTGACGCAGAAGCGGGCTTTTTTGCGTCCCGGTTTTCTGGCCGGGCTAATGAATAGATGGGAATGGAAAACACGAACATGGACGAAAACCTCAACTTCGATACGCTCGCCGTTCGCGCCGGAACGCTGCGCAGTGACTTCAACGAGCACTCGGAAGCGATTTTCCTGACATCGAGCTTTGTGTTCGAGAGCGCCGCGCATGCCGCGGAGAGCTTCAAGAACGCCGAAGAGGCGTACACGTACTCGCGCTTCACGAACCCGACGGTCGCGATGTTCCAGAACCGTTTGGCAGCGCTGGAAGGTGGCGAGGCGTGCATGGCGACGGCGTCGGGCATGGCCGCGATCATGTCGGTGGTGATGTGCTCCATGCAGCAGGGCGACCACCTGGTCAGCTCGAAGAGTTTGTTCGGCTCGACGGTGGGCATGTTCTCGCAGATCTTCACGAAGTTCGGCATTACGACCACGTTCGTCGATCCTACCAATCTGGATGAATGGCGAGCCGCTGTGCGTCCCGAGACGAAGATGTTTTTCCTGGAAACGCCGTCGAATCCGCTGACCGAGATTGCGGACATCGAGGCGATCGGGAAGATCTCGAAGGAAGTGGGCGCATTGTTTGTCGTCGATAACTGTTTCTGTAGCCCGGCATTGCAGCAGCCGCTGAAGCTTGGTGCGGATGTCGTAATGCATTCGGCAACCAAGTTCCTCGATGGTCAGGGACGCGTGCTGGGCGGCGCGCTGGTCGGCTCGAAGCAGTTCATCATGGAAAAGGTGTTTCCGTTCGTGCGCAGTGCGGGGCCGACGTTATCCGCGTTCAACGCGTGGGTGTTGTTGAAGGGGATGGAAACGCTGTCGTTGCGGGTGGAAAAGCAGTCGGCGAATGCGCTGGAAATCGCGCGCTGGCTGGAGACGCATCCGGCGATCGAGCGCGTGTTTTATCCGGGGCTCGAGTCTCATCCGCAATACGCGATTGCGAAGAAGCAGCAGAAGGCGGGCGGGGCGATCGTATCGTTCGAGTTGAAGGGTCAGACGCGCGAAGAGCAGCGCGCGAATGCGTGGCGCGTGATCGATGCAACGAAAATCTGTTCGATCACCGGCAATCTTGGGGATACGCGGACGACCATCACACATCCGTCGACGACAACGCACGGACGGTTGACGCCCGAAGTGCGGGAAGCGTCGGGGATTCGCGAAGGGCTGATCCGGCTGGCGGTGGGGCTGGAAAATGCCGGGGATATTCGCGCGGATCTGGAGCGCGGGTTGAACGGGTAATTCCGGTTGCACGGGGCGGGGACCGGGTTTTGGCTTAACGAACGCCCAACCCGGCACTCCCGCCCAGTCGCACCGACGGTTCATGCAAAACCCCGTCGGCGCGAGCGAACCTTAAACTTCCAGCAATTCCACTTCAAACACCAGCGTCGCATTCGGCGGAATCACGCCACCGGCGCCGCGCACGCCGTAACCGAGTTGCGGCGGAATGGTCAGCTTGCGCTTGCCGCCTACCTTCATACCCTGCACGCCCTCGTCCCAGCCCTTGATGACCATGCCGCCGCCGAGCACAAAAGCGAACGGATCATTACGGTCGTGACTGGAGTCGAACTTCTGGCCGTCCGTGAGCCAGCCCGTGTAATGCACGCTCACCGACTTGCCGGCAACGGCTTCAGCACCTTCGCCCACCGTCAAATCTTCATACTTGAGCCCTGAGTCGGTCGTCACGATCGCCATGTAACACTCCTTGTAAAAGCCGGCACCGCCGGCTGGATCTAAAACCGGTATTGTAGGGCTTTCGGGTGGCATCGTTACACCCGGCGAAGCGTGCACGCGGTTTGCTGCACGCTCTGGCCATATCTCCAAAATCGGGAGGAAGGGCCGGCCAGCCCCAGGCAGAAAGCCCGGAAGCCATCTCCTATAATGGCCAGTCATCTCGATAACACCGGGCAAGATACTCGCACTCATCAACGCTCAAGGACCTCCTATCGTGACAACGTCTTTTTCCGGCACGGTCGAAACGGGGCGCGTTCCCCGTCCTGAAGCGCCGGTCGCGGGCACGGACGGCGTGCTCGTGCTGGATCTCGCGCAACGCTGTCTGTCAGCCGATACCGTTCTCGCGCATCTGTTCGATCTCGACGCCAACGCGTTGCAAGGCCGTGCTCTCGCCGATACCGCCTTACCCAAACCCCTGATCGCCGTGCTCGCTGAAGCCGCCGACGCCGCCATTGCCGCCGGCAGCGTGCGTCGCGCGCGGGTATCCATTGACGAGGGCGAAGGTGCACCGTCGAGATCGCGTTCGTTCACCATCCTCGCGCTGCCCGGCAGCACCGGCCGGGCCGACACCGTGTCGCTGATCGTCTCGCCGTATAGCCCCGCGGGGTCGGCATCGGCGGAAGGCCAGGCGGCGCAAGCCGACGACCGCACCGCGCATCTGCGTGCGGAAGCGGCGTTGTTCATGCGTGATCACGTGCTCGGCGTTGTATCGCATGATTTGCGCGGTCCGCTGAACGCGATCCATAGCTGGGGTTACGTGCTGGAGCGCAAAGTCGATACCACCGACGCCGCCGCCCAACGCGCGCTCGGCGGCATTCGCTCGGGCGTGGAACAGCAAGTGAAGCTGATCGAGCAACTTATCGATACCACCCGCGCCGAGACCAAAACGCTCGCGCTCGACCGCGCGCCGATCGCGCTGCGGCACCTGATGGAAGAGAGCGTCCGCCAGGCTCGCGCGAGTCTGGCGAACGCGCGTCATGTCACGCTGCACGTCGAATCAGCGTTGGTGGAAGACCAGATCAGCGCTGACGGCGAACGTCTCGCCCAAGCGCTCTGGCTGATGCTTGCGTTCGCCACCGAGGCGAGCGCGGCGGATTCAAAGGTGGTGTTGAATGGCTCGATGGACGGCGGCGCGTTCAGCGCGGTCGCCACGTTCACCGTATCGCAGAAAGCACTTTTGGATCCTGAACTTACCCATGTGCTTGAGACATTTGCGCGCACCCAGGCAACGTTGCCTCGGGAAGCCGCGCGTATCGCGTGGGTGCTCGCCCTGTGCAAACGCGTGGCGGAAGCGCACGGCGGTACGTTCGAACACGACGATTTCGCCGATGGCACCGCCGTTGCGCTCACGTTTCGCGTGCCGTTGAGCGCCGCCTGATTTATCTTTCGTTCAACTTGCGCCTCTATACTGGTGCTTTCTTTTTGCGGAGCAAGTTGCTTTGAATCAGGTTGTCGCGCTAATTGGTGCCTTGTTGCTCGTCGCGTTGAACGGGTTTTTCGTCGCGGCCGAGTTCGGACTCGTCAAACTGCGCGCCACGCGCGTTCAGGCAATCGCCCGGTCGAACGGGTTGCCTGGCCGTTTGCTGGCCAAGGTCCATGGCAAGCTCGACGCGTACCTGTCCGCGTGTCAGCTCGGCATCACGCTGGCGTCGCTCGGGCTTGGCTGGCTGGGCGAACCGGCGTTCGCTCAATTGCTGCATCCGTTGTTCGCACTCGCGGGTATCGAATCAGCCAAGCTGATCGACGCCGTCTCGCTGTTCTTCGCGTTCTCCTGTATTTCGTTCCTGCACATCGTGGTGGGTGAACTCGCGCCGAAATCGTGGGCGATCCGGCGCGCCGAACAGGTCGGGCTGTGGGTCGCCATGCCGCTCTACGGTTTTTACTGGGCCATGTATCCGTTCATCTGGGTGCTGAATTCGAGCGCGAATTTCGTGTTGCGGTTGTTCGGGCTCGGAGGGGAACATGGCGGCGACGCTCACTATTCCACCGATGAACTCAAGCTGATCCTGCGCGGCCGTCGCCTGAGCGGGGCGTCGACGGCTCCCTTGCCGGGCGCAACCGGCGTGGCGGGTTTAGCCGCGCCGGCCGGGTCTGCGTATAACGCCGATGAGTGGAACACCATCGCCCATTCGCTCGATTTCAGCCGCATGACGGTCTCGGACCTCATGCGCCCGAGCCACGAAATGGTCGGCCTGCGCAACGACGTGCCCATGCGCGACAACATGCAGGTGATTGCGCGCCACCGCTTCAGCCGCTACCCCCTGTTCGCCGATGCCTCCGGTGAACATGTCCTCGGCATGATTCACCTGAAAGACCTGCTGCTTGCACGCAATGGCGCCGGGCGCGGCCTGCTGGGCCTGAACCGTCAGGACACGAAGCCGGACGCGCTCGCCCAGCATGTGCGTCCGGTGCAATACGTCGCGGGCAATCTGTCGGCGCTCGAATTGTTCCGGCGCTTTCGCAAGGGCGCGCCGCACTTTGCGCTGGTTGGACGCAAGGGGCAGAAGCCGATCGGCTTCCTGACGCTCGATAACCTGCTGGGCGCGCTGGTCGGCCAGATTCACGACGAGTTCCGTCAAGGCGACGCGGACTGGTCGCGCATGGACGACGGCACGCTGATGGGCAAGGGCAGCTTGCCGGTGGTGTCGCTGGAACGGGCGTTGGGGATTGATATCGATGAAGGTCAGGCGGAGTCGGTCGGGGGACTCGTGATCAATGCGCTCGGCGACCTGCCGAGCGAAGGGCAACGGGTCGGTTTTGATCGCTTCGATATCGTGGTGAAGAAGATGAACGGGCCGCGCATCGTGCTGGTACGCGTGTACCCGCATGAAGAGGTGGCGCAGGAAGCGGAGTGATTTTCACCCCGCTTGCAGCCCTGAGCCAATTCAGACTTTTGGCACCCCTTCTTCCATCAGCAACGCGACCGGCATGGACGCCAGCGCGTCGCGCATGAACAAGCGCTGACCATCCGACGTCGGCGCGTTCGGGCTCAGCCAGTCGAACAACGCCCTTGACGCCAGCGCCTCTGGCAAAAGGACTGCCGTATCGCCCCAATGAGCGGCATCCACCAACGGCAGGCCGGTATTGCTTCCGGCCAGCAATGAATCGGCCAGCCGTGTCGCGATCACCACCGCGTAGGCGTTGCCCGCATGCCGTGCAAATGCAATCACGCTGTCCGCGTGCGCGCCTTCCACCTTCAGCGGGATATAAGCGCCCTGTTCGAATAGCGAATGCGCGTGCGTGCGCAACGCCAGCGCCCGCCGCACAATGCCCAGCTTCACCCGGCCGTCGCGCCAGTTTTTCAATTGCTCGGATGGCGCACCTTCCGCCTCGCCCTCACTCAACCATGCCCGCCGTTGCTCGAAGTCGACCGGCCGCCGGTTATCAGGATCGACGAGACTGAAGTCCCATAGTTCGGTCCCCTGATAAAGATCCGGCACACCGGGCGATGTCAGCCGCAACAACGTCTGCTGGAAACTATTGATCGCGCCAGTCCGCGCGACACGTTCCACGAATGCCGGCAATTCGCCCAGGAAACCATCGCGGCGCTGTGGCGCGAGGATATCGAAGAGAAAATCGCGGCATGCATTCTCGTACGCTTCATCCGGCGCGAACCAGCTCGTGCGTAACTTGGCTTCACGCAGCGCCTTCAACTGCCACGCGCTCACGCGTTCGGCCAGTTCTTTCACGCCCGCCTGGTTGTCGGGGGAGAGCGTCGGCGGCCAGCAGCCGACCAGCGTCTGGTACAGCATGGCTTCGGCTGCAGCACCCGGCGCCCAGTCGTTTTTATCGCCGTTCAACACACGCCGGTGCGGCGCGTTCAACGTCGACCAGCTTCGCAACGTTGCAGCCCATTCATCGGGAATCTGGCTCAAACCCGCGATCCGCGCGCGCACGTCTTCGCCGCGTTTGTGATCGTGCGTCGCGGTATTGAGCATCGCGTTCGGGAAGCGTTTGGCGCGCTCCAGATTACCCGCATGGAACGCATCGACCGACAACGAGAACTCGCCCGGATCGGCGCCCACTTCGTTGCGCGAGATCAGCCGGCCGTATCGGTAACACGCGGTGTCTTCAATCGCCTTGGCTGCGACCGGTGAAGTTAGTTGGGAGAACAGAGTTTGCGCGTTGCGTCGATGTGAACCGCTCGAATTCGAGCCTGCGCTGTTCGCTTGCAGATTCTGATTTGGGACGCCGGCGGACTGACGATCCCGATCCCGTCCGCGATCGAGCAGGCGCTCGCGTTCGCGCGGTTTCTCTTCGACGGCTTCGTCGCCGCCCGGACCCCCGAGCCACTGCGCGACCTGATCAAGGATGACCAGATCGGCGGGTGACAGCGCGGCCTTCGCGCCTTTATAAGCTTGCGAGAAAAAGCGTTCATCGTCTTCGCTGCGCTGACCGCCCACGGGGTAGATCCGGTACACCGGAAAGTGCACCACGAGTTCAGCCACGACCCGGCGCAGCGATGAATACGTGAAGTCGCGCGTAACGGGCGTATCACGCGCGATCCGATGCAACGCTCGCGCGGCGCGGTCGAGTTCGGCGGACAAGTTCTCGCACAAGATCTTGCGCCGCGCAGCTTCCGCTTCGACGGCAAAGTCCGCCGGGCGTCCGGACAATTCGGCCCAGCTTTTTGCCAGCGGTTCGGCGCCGCGCGGATCGTGCAGCAACGCGCCGACGTCGTTCATGAAGTCGTAGCCGGTGGTGCCGTCGATGCGCCAGTCGTCACGCACGGGTTCGCCGCGCGCCAGGATTTTTTCGACGACGAAATACGTGCGGCCCTCCCTGAGATTCTCCGGCCGATGTTCCGCGAGTTCTTCAAGCCGGCCACGCAAGCGCTGGCAATATTCACGCGGCTCGGCGAGGCCATCGACGTGATCGATTCTCACGCCGTCGATCAGCCCTTCAGTGAAGAGCTTGAAAATCAGCGCATGCGATGCCTCGAACACTTCAGGGCGCTCGACGCGCATGCCGCCGAGCGTGCTGACGTCGAAGAAACGGCGCCAGTTCACTTCATCCGCGGCGGTGCGCCACCAGGCGAGCCGGTAGTGCTGCCGTTCCAGCAACCGATGCAAGCGGTCGCGGCCAACGGGGTTATCGCCGGAATGCGCCTGCACGGCGGCGTCAATGACTTGCTTGCCATCGGCGGTGGCCGCGTACTCCTTCAAGGCGGCTCGCGCTTCGTCTGCGCGCGGCTGGTCGCCGGGTTGCGTGGACAGCCCCGTGAAGCGCTGCGCCATCTCGGGCGCGTGGTCCTGCAACACCGACGTGTAGTCGAGCGGACTCACCGGAAACGTGTGCGTGTAGTACTCGATCTTGAAGCGGCCCGCGTCGGCGTCGAATACGAGCTTGATCTTGCCGGCCTGCAATTCCTCGCCATACGCTGCACCCAGGAATGGCGCGAGCACTTTGCCGCGTAACGCGGGATCGGGCGAATGCCAGTCGATGTCGAAATAGCGCGCATGGGCCGCGTGCCGCCCCCATTCGAGGATGTCCATCCACCAGAGGTTTTCCGACCCGCCCACGCCCATGTGATTCGGCACCACGTCCACGATCAGGCCCATCTGGTACGCGCGCAGCTTCTCGACCAGGCGCCTCAGGCCTTCTTCACCGCCAAGTTCCGGATTGACGCGGTTGTAGTCCACGGTGTCGTAGCCATGCGTCGAGCCGCTGGTCGCTGTCGTGATCGGCGATAGATACGCGTGGCTGATCCCGAGCGCGGCCATGTAGTCGACCTGGCGCACGGCGTCGTCGAAGGTGAAATCCTTGTGCAGCTGCAGCCGGAGCGTGGAGCGTGGAACGGTCATGGTGTCAGTCGGTGGGTGAAACGTTATGCGTCGTGGCCGCCTTCGTCCGGGCGGATTTCTGCCGGGCCTGGTCGACAGCAAGCAGGCGGTCGACGAACGAATCGTCGTCGAAGAGTTCGGATACGGGTACAGCCAGCCGCCGGCGCCAGTTCGGATGCTCGTCGATGGAGCCGGGCAGGTTCGGCATCTCGGCGAGTGCGAGCAAATCTTCCAGCGGGTAGATCGCGAGCGGCGCGGGCGTGGCCGCCACGAACGCGAGTGCTTCGTCTACCGGTGCGTTCTGCGGGGAGATATCGGCGGGCACGGAGACATCGGGCGCGGCGACACCGGCTTCCTGAAAGGCAGACCACAGCAATTTACGGTCCTCGCCACGCTCCGTCCGGGCCAGTTCGACAGGATCCCGCCCGTCCGCTCGCGCGGCTGTCTGGCCGATCTTCGAGCGCCACACTATGTCCTCGCCAATCCACCAGCCGGTGACCGTTGGCAGGTCGTGCGTGGTGGTGGTCGCGGCCACGTCGTGATCCCAGTCGGCCGGCGCCTTGAAGCCAGGGCCTTTTTCCGCGCGTTCGAACCAGAGCACGCGGATGCCAAGCAGACCGTGTTCCTGCAGGCGTTCGCGAAAGCCCGGCGGAACCGTGCCCAGGTCCTCGCCGATCACGATGGCTTTATGCCGCCACGACTCGAGCGCGATCAGCCGCAGCAGGTCGTCGAGCGGATAACGCAGGTACGCGCCGTTCTTCGCGCTTTCGCCGTCGGGTACGAGCCAGAGACGCCGCAAGCCGAGGATGTGATCGATACGGATACCGCCCGCGAGCGTGAACGCGGCACGCAGCATATCGATGAACGCCGAAAAGCCCTGCGTGCGCATCGCGCGGGGGGAGAAGGTGGTGAGGCCCCATGACTGCCCGGCCTGGTTGAAGAGATCAGGCGGCGCACCGACCGACACGCCCTGCAGCATTTCATCGCGATACGACCACGCGTGGCTGCCTGCGCTGTCGCAACCCACGGCCAGATCCGCTATCAGGCCGATCGCCATGCCCGAGTCGCGCGCGACGTGCTGGGCGTGCGACAACCCCTTGGCCGCGAGCCATTGTGCAAACAGGAAAAACTGGACTTCGTCCTTGTGCGCGGTGGCGAATTCCGCAACGGCCGCACTGCGCGGATCGCGCAGTTCTTCGGCCCAGTTGCGCCAGTAGCCTTCGTTGCCTTCCTGCAATTGCGCCGCCTGCAGTGCCTCGAAGCGTGCGTGATCTTCCAGCGCACGGCCGCCGCGTTTCACGAAACGGGCGAAGTCCTTGTGCAACGTATCGCTATCTTGCGCGTTGAACTGCGCGAACAACGCGCGCAGCACGGCCAGTTTCGCCGTCATCACGCGCGGCCAGTCGATTAGCTGAAGCGCTTCGAGTTGGGCGAATTCATCGGCGACACCGGCTGTTTTTATGGCCGCATGTGCCGCTTCCACGCCCAGCACCGCCGTCGGATCGATATGCGCGATGTTCAGGAACAAGCGCGACGAAGGCGAATACGGGCTGAATTTATGCGGCTCGGCGCTGAACATGGCGTGCATCGGGCTGATCGCGATTGCGTGGCCGCCGCGCTGGGCGCTCTCGGCGGCCAGCGTCGCGAGCGCGGAGAAGTCGCCCACGCCGCCGTCGCCTACGCGCCGCAGGCCGTACACCTGCGCGGCTACGCCCCACATCGGCGGAGTCGCGCCACCGCCGGGTTCGAGCTCGCGCCAGGCGTCACCGATGGTGTAGCAGCGCGCCGGCGCCACCGCGAGCGTCGTGTGCTGTTCGTTGATCACAAGCGTGTGATAACCCGGCTCGGAGATAGGCGAGAGCAACGCGGTTGCCCCTTTCGGCGAGGTAAACCGCCCGTCGATCACCGCGCCGCTTTCCAGTTCGATCCTGTATCGCGCGCCTGTTTTCACGGCCGCCATCGGCAGGGAAATCCCACGATCGACTTCCGCAGTCATCAGCGGCGGCAACTTGCGCCCGGACAATTCGGCGTCGAGCGTCGCTGCGCTCTGCTTGAGTTGCGTGGCATTGCCGCAGGGCAGGCCGAGGCGTTCCAGCAGCACTTTCAGCGTCTCTTCCGGCACGCGCCGGATCTGCTTGTGCGCGTCCTGCCACTCGACCTCGAAACCGGCCTTGGCAGCGAGCGCCTCAATGGCGCTGGGGGTTTTATCCGGCGTAGCCGGGGTGTTGATGGTCGTGCTCACGAGGTTTTCCCCGACGCTTTGACGCGGTGAGCGTCATGATTGAACGCGGCGTCGGCGAAATCGCCAGTCAGCCACGCGATAAAAGTCTCGGCGCCCAGCTCGCCGCGATCCGCTGGATCACGGGCACGGGCGGGCGTTTCGAATACAACCTTGCCCGGCGGATGACCGGTGAGCGCAACGGCTTGCTTGCCCAGATTGAGCGCAACGGAATAGGTGCTGCCGTCGCCGAGCCGCCAGTTCGCCAGCACCGCTTTCTCTCCGATGACCTTGGCTCCGAGCGCCTTCGCGCCCCTCAGATGCGGCATCACGAGCTTCGTGCGCACAGCCAGCGCCGAGCGATAGAAGTGCAGCCAGTCGTTGTGATCGGCGGTTCGCCTGCTTTCATCGGGAGACGACATCCTGAACGTCTCGACGGCGTTGGGATCGGGAATCTGCGCGCGGCGCTTTTCATCGGTGAACGCGGAGAATTTTGCAAATTCCTTGCGACGGCCTTCGCGCACGGCGTCGGCGAGTTCGTCGTGATAGTCGGTGAAGAACAGGAACGGCTGCGTGGAACCGTACTGCTCTTCCATGAACAGCATGGGAATTTGCGGCGTGAGGAGCATCAGGCCCGTTGCGGCGTAGAGCGCATCTTCGCTGCACAGCGAGCGCAGGCGTTCGCCCATTGCCCGGTTGCCGACCTGATCGTGGTTCTGTAAAAACATCACGAAAGCGGTGGGCGGCAAGTGCGCGCTGGGTTCGCCGCGTGGTTTGCCATCGTGGATGGGCGAGGGTTCGCCTTGGTACACAAAACCCTCGCCGAGCACGCGCGCCAGCTTCTGGATCGGCTGGTCGCTGTAGGCGCTGTAATAACTCTCGTCCTCGCCGGTCAGCAGGACGTGCAGCGTGTTGTGCGAGTCGTCGCTCCATTGCGCGTTGAAATGCGATTCAAGCAAATTCGATGTGTTGTGCTCGTTCTCCAGCACCAGATGCACATGCCGGCCCGCTTCCACCGACGAACGCACGCGATCCGACAGTTCGCGCAGCCACGGGTCGTCGTTGATCGCGTGGACGGCGTCGAGGCGCAGACCATCGAAGCGATATTCCATCAGCCAGTACAGCGCGTTGTCGAAGAAGAAGTCGCGCACTTCCGGACGTTCGAAATCGATCGCCGGGCCCCACGGCGTATTCACGCCTTCGCGGAAGAACGACTTGGCGTACGCGCTGAGATAGTTGCCGTCCGGGCCGAAGTGGTTATAGACCACATCGAGGAAGACCATGAGGCCGAGGCCATGCGCGGTATCGATGAGCGCCTTCAGTTCGCAGGGCGTGCCGTATGCCGAGTCGGGTGCGTAGGGCAGCACGCCGTCGTAACCCCAGTTGCGGCTGCCGCTGAAGTCGTTGAGCGGCATCAGTTCGATAGCCGTCACGCCGAGGTGCGCGAATTCCTTCAGGCGGCGCGTCACGCCGGCATAACCGCCCATTGCGCCGACGTGCACTTCGTAAAGCACGGCCTCTTCCCACGGCCGGCCATGCCAGTTCGTGTTTTCCCAGCGATACGCACGCGGGTCGATCACTTCGCTCGGGGCGTGGACGTCGCCGGGCTGGAAACGGGAGGCCGGATCGGGCACCGCGAGATCCGCACTGATCCGGTACCGGTAGCGCGTGCCGGCGCCGCCTTCGGCTAGCGCTTCGAACCAGCCGCCGCCGCTCGGGGTCATGTCGATGAGCGTTGCGGCCGCGTGCTCTCCGTTGGGATAGAGCTCCAGTTGCACCGTCTTCCGCGAAGGCGCCCAGAAGCGATAACGCGCGTGGCCGGCATCGGTGACATGGGCGCCGAAGGGCAGGCAATAGGCGTGGTGATGCTTGTGCGGATCGATTGGGGTTTCGGACATGATGTGTGTGCCTTCAGTGCGCTTGTCAGATACTTTTCGTGAGCCTGCCCGGCGTTCTTGCGTGACGTCTTCAAACCGTCCTTGAGCCGTTCAATTTTCCTCCTTTGCGGGCGGTGTGGCCTCGTGCGCTTTCCAGGGTTCCGCTGTCCGTCGCGGTCCGATCGTGCCCGGGTCCGGCGGCAATGCTGTCAGGAGCCGCGGCCCCTCGTGGGCGCCGGCCATCCAGACGGCCTGCCAGTCGGCGTCCCCTGTGGGCTGTGCCAGCAGCACGACCACGCTGTGCGCCTGCACGTCCAGTTCCGCGCCGATCAGCGGGTATTGCAGGGCGTCGGGCGCAGCGCTATCCATGAGCACATTCCATTCCAAGTGCGGTGCTGGCGGGCTGAAGGTCAGCGCTTGCGCCGACCCGTTCATCATGATCAGGATGACATCGACTTCCCCGTTCAGGCCGGCCCCTGCGCGGCGCAGTGTCAGCGCGCGTCCTTCGGGATCCTGCCACGCGTCGATAGTCAGCGCTGCGCCGCGTTCGTCGAACCAGCTGATGTCGTAGAGACCCGGCAGCACTTCACGGTCGCCGTGGAGAAAGCGCATTTCCCGCAACAGCGGGTAGTTTTTGCGCAGCGCGATCACGCGGGCGACGAAGTCGGTCATCGCGCGGCCTTCGGGCGACTCTGCTTGTGCCCAGTCGGTCCACGAAATCTCGTTGTCCTGGCAATACGCGTTGTTGTTGCCGTGTTGCGTGCGGCCGAATTCGTCGCCGCCGAGCAGCATGGGCGTGCCGAGCGACAGCAGGTTCGTTGCGATCAGCGCGCGCGCCACGCGGCCACGGGTTTCGAGGATGACGGGGTCGTCGGTCGGGCCTTCCACGCCCCAGTTGGCGCTGCAGTTTTCGTTGTGGCCGTCGTTGTTGCCTTCCTGGTTTACCTCGTTGTGTTTCTGCTCGTAGGACGTCACGTCCGCGAGGGTGAAACCGTCGTGCGAGGCGACAAAATTAACCGATGCCCAGGGCTTGCGCATGCGCCGGTGGAACAACTCGGCGGAGCCGGTCAGGCGCGCGGCGAGATCCGGTCTCACGCCGGCGTCGCCGCGCCAGAAGCGGCGTACGCCGTCGCGGAATTTATCGTTCCATTCGGCGAATCCCGGCGGGTGGTTGCCGACCTGATAACCGTCCGGGCCGATATCCCAGGGTTCGGAGATCATCTTGCGGGTGTTGAGGATCGGGTCTTGGCGGATGGCGTCGAAGAAACCGGAACCGGGGTCGAAGCCATGGCCTTCGCGGCCTAGCGTGACGCCGAGATCGAACCGGAAGCCGTCGATGTTGAAGGCCGTGGCCCAGTAGCGCAGCGAGTCCATGACCATTTGCAGCACGCGTGGATGCGACAGGTTCACTGTATTGCCGCAACCGGTTTCGTTGATATAGCTGCGTTCGTCGCCGGGGATCAGGCGGTAGTAGCTGGCGTTGTCGAGGCCGCGCCATGACACTGTTGGCCCGAGCTCGTTGCCTTCGCAGGTGTGGTTGTAGACCACGTCGAGAATCACTTCGATACCGGCTGCGTGGAGCCGGCGCACGGCGATGCGCATCTCGTTGAGCCGGTTGGTCGACAGGTAGGAAGGTTCTGGTGCGAAGAACGCTGCAGTGTTGTAGCCCCAGTAATTCCGGAGACCGCGTTCGACGAGAAAGCGGTCGTTGAGAAACGCGTGCACCGGCAGGAATTCGACGGCCGTGACACCCAGTTTCTGCAGGTGTTCGATGAACCATGGTGACGACAGTGCTGCGAACGATCCGCGTTCGTGCTGGCGGATGTCGTTGCGGAGCATGGAGGTGCCGCGCACGTGGGTTTCGTAGATGACGGTTTCGCCCCAGGGGACATTTGGGCGGGTGTCGCGGGACCAGTCGAAGGCGTCGTCGGTGACGACGCATTTGGGGGTGGCGGGGGCTGAATCGCGCCGGTCCATTGACAGGTCGAGGCGGTTTGAATGTACGCGATAGCCGAACAGTGCGTCGGACCATCGCCATTGGCCGACGAGTTTTTTCGCGTAGGGGTCGAGGAGCAGTTTGTGGGGATTGAAGCGATGTCCGTGGTGCGGCTGGTAGGGGCCGTGGGCGCGCAGGCCGTAGACTGTGCCGGGGTGTGCGCCGGGGAGGTAGCCGTGCCAGATTTCATCGGTGCATTCCGGCAGTTCGAAGCGGGCGAGCTCCTTGCGGCCGGTGGTATCGAAGAGACAGACTTCGATTTTTTGTGCGTTCGCTGAGAACACTGCAAAGTTGACGCCTAAACCGTCCCAGTTGGCTCCGAGCGGGTAAGCCGCGCCCGGGAGTAACTTGTCGGGAAATGAATTAGCCATGGGGTTTCCGTTCGCACTCGGGTTTTGGGGGGTGGTTGCTTGAGGGTGGTTTTGGGTTTCTGGGTGTTGGTCGTTTTGGGGTTAGTCGTTTTGGGGTTAGTCGTTTTGGGGTTAGTGGTTGGGGTTGAGGTTGAGTCGCCAGGTTGTGGGGGTAGCGGTTGGGGTCAATGCCGGGTTGCTAGGTTCCGGGGTTGGCGGTCGGAGTCAGTGCCGGGTTGCTGCTTTCGGCGTTAGCGGTCTGCATGAGTCGGATTTTCTCTTCATCACTATTAGCCACTGTGCGTGGCGT
>NZ_JBIYEB010000063.1:0-22153 GCF_044909315.1 Caballeronia udeis | reverse complement strand
CAAGATCCATGAAGCCTTCCTGAAGTTCGCCGTTTGCCTCATCTGTTGGAGTGCTCTCAAGCGATCTGTTCAGCCTTTTTGAAACCGTCTCTTAGGGTAGAGCGGTTTGAAAGCGTTTTCTTTGCTTCGTTTCTTTGTCGCTTTGGACAAAGAAATGACGCGTGCCGCCACGCGCAGTGGCTAATAGTGATAAAGAGAAAATCCGACTCTCGCAGACCGCTAAGGCCGAAAGCAGCAACCCGGCACTGACTCCGACCGTTAACGCTAGAACCTGGCACCCCGGCACCAACCCCGACCACTACCCCCACAACCTGACACCCCGACCCTGCCCCTCTGCCCCCCGCCGCGCGAAACCCCCACCAAACCACTGTTCCGTTTCAACACGTTTTCCGGCGCGGGTGTTCCGGAACGGAACGATTGATCACCCTCTGCGCCAAGCGAAAAACCCGCTTACCCTCTGCTCATCTGCAAGACGCCGATTGGCACGCATCTCGCAAGTATGTTCCCACCGGTCACGGCAATCATCGCCGCGACGGTCATTCTCACCGACATGCGAGGAGCACGCACATGAATCACGCCGAGATGCAATTTTTGAACACCGACTTCCCCTATAAAAAGCAGTATGGCAACTTCATCGGTGGTCAATGGGTCAAGCCGGTAGGTGGTGAGTATTTCGATAATATTTCGCCGATCACTGGCGAACCGTTCACGTCCATCCCGCGCTCGCGCGAAGCCGATATCGAACTCGCGCTCGATGCAGCACATAAAGCCAAGACCGCCTGGGGCAAGACCTCGCCCGCCGAGCGCGCGAACATCCTGAACAAGATCGCCGACCGGATGGAAGCGAACCTGACGCGCATCGCGGTCGCGGAAACCATCGACAACGGCAAGCCGCTGCGCGAAACCATGGCCGCGGATATCCCGCTGGCGATCGATCATTTCCGCTATTTCGCCGGTTGTGTACGGGCTCAGGAAGGCTCGATTTCGCAGATCGATGAAGACACCGTTGCGTACCACTTCCACGAGCCGCTTGGCGTGGTGGGGCAGATCATTCCATGGAACTTCCCGATCCTGATGGCGGTGTGGAAACTGGCGCCCGCGTTGGCCGCCGGCAATTGCGTAGTGCTCAAGCCCGCTGAACAGACGCCCGCTTCGCTACTGGTGCTGATCGAGTTGATCGAAGATCTATTGCCGGCCGGCGTGCTGAACGTGGTCAATGGCTTTGGGCTGGAGGCGGGTAAACCGCTGGCATCGAACAAGCGGATTGCGAAGATTGCGTTCACCGGTGAAACCACGACCGGCCGCCTGATCATGCAATACGCCAGCCAGAACCTTATTCCGGTGACGCTTGAACTTGGTGGCAAGAGCCCGAACATTTTCTTCGCCGATGTCATGAGCGCCGACGACAGCTACTTCGACAAGGCGCTGGAAGGCTTCGCCATGTTCGCGCTGAACCAGGGCGAAGTCTGTACCTGCCCGTCGCGCGTGCTGATCGAAGAAAGCATCTATGACCGCTTCATGGAACGCGCGCTCAAGCGCGTGGCGGCGATCAGCCAGGGACATCCGCTCGACTCGAAGACAATGATCGGCGCGCAAGCCTCGCAGGAGCAGCTCGAAAAGATCCTGTCGTATATCGATCTCGGCAAGCAGGAGGGCGCTGAATGCCTGATTGGCGGCGAACGCAATGCGCTCGACGGCGAGTTGAAAAACGGCTACTACATCAAGCCGACCGTCTTCCGCGGTCACAACAAGATGCGCATCTTCCAGGAGGAAATCTTCGGGCCGGTAGTGTCGGTGACGACGTTCAAGGACGAAGCGCAAGCGCTGGAAATCGCCAATGACACGCTCTATGGCCTCGGTGCGGGCGTGTGGACGCGCGATGGGACGAGAGCCTACCGTTTCGGCCGCGACATCCAGGCTGGCCGTGTGTGGACCAATTGCTATCACGCGTATCCGGCGCATGCGGCATTTGGCGGTTACAAGCAATCGGGCATTGGCCGGGAAAATCACAAGATGATGCTCGACCACTATCAGCAGACGAAAAACCTGCTGGTGAGTTATAGCCAGAAGCCGCTCGGTTTCTTCTGATCGAAGCGGTTGTCTGATCCGAATGGCGGGCCGCTTTTGCGGCTCGCCCTATTGTTCGTTCAGTGGAAACCCTTATGACCGAAGCAGAAGTTTCGCGCGTGGTCGCCACGCCGGCGGCGATCGAGTTGATCGGGAAGCTGAAGGCCGAACACGGGCAAGTGTTGTTCCACCAGTCCGGCGGTTGTTGCGACGGCAGCGCACCCATGTGTTTCCCGGTCTCCGACTTCATGGTCGGTTCGTCGGATGTGAAGCTTGGCGAGATAGGCGGCGTACCGTTCTACATGAGCGAATCGCAGTTCGAGTACTGGCAGCACACTCAGTTGATCATCGACTGCGTGCCGGGCAATGGCGGCATGTTTTCGCTGGAACGCCCCAGCGGGTTGCGTTTTCTGACGCGCTCGCGTCTTTTCGACGACGCGGAATCTGCCTGGCTCGAGCGTCATCCGGTGGAGCGCGTTACAGGTTAAACATGGGCTCAAACGCAGGGTTAAACACGGAGTTAAACACGGTAGCAGTGGTACATTGTCGCGATTGACCACGCGACGGGCGGAGCTTGTGAGACGCTCCCTCCGCGAATGCTGGCGGAGGAGACAATGGTTATGACCCCGGTTTCTATCGACCGTTCAAGCGGATCAGGTCGATCCGCGCTGCTGGCCGGCGAACCCGCCGGCCATATGGAAGGGCTGGATATCATCAGGCAATCGCACGAACGTTCCCGCAGCTTCGGCCTGACGGACACCATGCGTCCCGATTACGGCGTGCTCGGCGAAGCGGATCTCATACTCAAGCGCGAGCAGAACCGCGCGCTCTGCACGCATGCGCTGCCCGTCATAGAAACGCTCTACGGGCAGATTGCCAATACGCACAGCATGGTCGTACTGACCGACTCCCAAGGGCTGATCCTGCATTCGCTTGGCGACGACGATTTCCTCGCCCGCGCCGACCGCGTCGCGCTGCGTCCCGGGGCGTTGTGGAGCGAACAGCAGCAGGGCACCAACGCAATAGGCACGGCCATTGCCGCCGGCGACGCCACCATGGTGTTCGGCGATCAGCATTACCTGCGCGCGAACCGGTTTCTCGCGTGTTCCAGCGTGCCGATTCTCGATCCCTTCGGTGAACTGCTAGGGGTTCTCGACGTAACCGGCGATTGCCGCGGTCATAGCCGCCACACGATGGCGCTCGCGAAGATGTCCGCGCAGATGATCGAGAACCATTTGTTCACCAGTGCCTTTCCCGAAGCATTGCGAATCCATTTTCACGGACGCCCCGAGTTCATCGGCACGTTGATGGAAGGCCTTGCCGCGTTCAGGGCCGACGGCCGGTTTTTATCGGCGAATCGCAGTGCACAATTTCAATTCGGCTTGCCGTTGGCTTCGTTGCGCGCGCATAGCTTGTCGTCCTTGTTCAACGTCTCGTCGGGTGAACTGGTCGACCGGATTCGCAGCAGCGCAGGCACGCCTGTCGAGCGCACGATTTCGCTGCGGCTGCATAGCGGCGTCAACATATTTGCGAGCGTGGACCTGAGGCGCTCCACAGCCGTTGCACTCTCGGCAGATACGCACGATGTCATCGACGTCGTCCCCAGCAAACGCATGCCGGAACCGCAGCCGAAACTCTCCGGCCTGCGTTACCTGATGACAGGCGACGCTCAGGTCGCGGCCCTTGTTGAACGGGTACGCAAGGTTATCGGTAAAAACATTCCGATTCTTATCGGCGGCGAGACTGGTACCGGAAAAGATGTCCTGGCGAGCGCGGTGCATCGTGATTCACCGCGCAGCGGCGGGCCGTTCGTTGCCGTGAACTGTGCGTCGATCCCCGACACGTTGATTGAAGCGGAGTTGTTCGGTTACGAGGAAGGGGCGTTCACGGGGGCATCGAAGCGCGGTGCTTGCGGCAAGATTCTGCAAGCCGATGGCGGCACCTTGTTCCTCGATGAAATTGGCGATATGCCGTTCTCATTGCAAAGCCGTTTGCTGCGTGTACTGCAAGAGCGCACGGTGACGCCGCTTGGCAGTACGCGAGCCGTGCCCGTGGATTTCGCGCTGATCTGTGCGACCAATCGCAACCTGCGCGAACGCGTTACCGCAGGAGAGTTTCGCGAGGATCTTTATTACCGGATCAACGGGTTGCTCGTGACGCTGCCACCGCTGCGTCAGCGCACCGATCTGGCTATGACCGTCGAAAAAATTCTACGCGGCGAGCGTTTGACCGGTGCACCCATCAGGGTTTCACCCGAGGTGCTGGCGGCATTCACGCGGCATTCGTGGCCTGGAAACTTCCGCCAACTTGCGAACGTGCTGAGGACCGCATGCGCCATGCTCGACGACGATGAAACGTGCATCGGCCTGGATCATCTGCCGCAAGATTTCTTCGATGACGAGCGTGATGCCGGGGCATCGGCAACGCCAACGAAGGACAGCGTGCGCCTGGACGATCTCGCGTTGTCGGCTGTCGCGGCAGCGCTCGAGACACACGCCGGCAATGTCTCGGCGGCGGCGCGGATGCTTGGCGTCTCGCGTAATACGCTTTACCGGAAGATGGCAGCGCTCGACGAAACGCGGCGCCGGTAGCGGCGCCGTCAGGTGAGACAAACGTCTCATCAGCATCGATGGTGCAATGCAGTGTGATCTCCCGGAATACGCGTGCTAAAACGTCACCATGCGTTTAGTTTTCGGGTGGCAGCGTGTCATGAATGGCGCGAGCGCACCGAATCCGCCGGAGGCTCTTCATGCCGTATGTTTCGCAGACCAGACACATCGATCGCGTGCGCAACGTGATAGAAGGCCGCATGAGCAGCCACGGTGCCGATGCGTCGCGGCTCGCGTCTTCGTACAGGCGGTCACTGGAGCAATATCATCTCGACCCGGGCGCGACTATCGGTCCGCGCATCCTGACCGTTCCCGAATTGCGCGATATCCAGCAGCGCGAAGAAAGCGTACTGCGTGCCTCCGGTCAATGTCTTTCGCGACTGCATGAAACCGTACGCGAAGCCGACTACTGCGTGATGCTGACTGATGCCGCGGGTGTGACTATCGACTACCGGGTGGATCGCGATCGCCGCCATGAATTCAAGCGTGCGGGTTTGTATCCCGGTTCGTGCTGGTCGGAACGTGAAGAGGGAACATGCGGCGTGGCGTCAGTGCTGCTCGACGCCGAGGCGATTACCGTCCACAAGACCGACCACTTTCGTGCGGCATTCACCACGCTGACGTGTAGCGCATCGCCTATTTTTGGTGTGCAAGGCGAGTTGATCGGCGTGCTCGATGCGTCCGCGGTGCGTTCGCCCGAAGAGCGCGAAAGCCAGCGGCTGGTCAACCATATTGTGCGGCAAAGCGCGTTGCTGATTGAGGACGGTTTCTTTCTCAACGCGACCACGCATTGCTGGGTCTTGCTCGCGCACCGTAGCCGGCACTATGTTGAGGCGCAGCCGGAAATACTCATCGCGTTCGATGCTCGCGGTTATGCGATTGCGGCGAACCGGCGTGCGAAGGAATGTGTGCCGGGACTGGATCAGTTGCCGCGCCATGTCACCGAACTCTTCGATATTCGCGCAGAACGCCTGCTCGATGCACGCCCCGGGCGCGATCTCATCTCGTTCAGATTGATTGGCTCGGGTTCGCCGCTGCATGCGCGTGTCAGGCAGCCTGTTGTGCGCGCTTCCCGAAGCCCGGCACCGGCACCACGCGAAGCCATCAAACCAGCGCCGCAACCCGAGTTGTCGGAAGGCGAAACCTTGGAACGCACCCGCATTGTTGCAGCCATGACCGATGCGAAATGGCGACCCTTGATAGCGGCGCACGCGCTGGGCATATCGCGTGCGACCTTGTACAGGCGTATAGAAAAATTTGGAATAGTGGCGCCTCACAGGCGCTAGCAGCAGATAAGCATTTTTATTTTAGCGGGCAAAGAACCCGTCCTTTTTTAATCGATACCAGTCGATAGTTAGTGATCCGTATATCATGGAGGAGCGACCATGTCTGAGCAGAACCCGAACCAAACCATCTCCAACATCCTGGAGGCATTCGAAGCCGCGCTCAAGAGCGGCGACACCGCGGCCGCCGTTGCGCTATTCCAGCCCGATGGTTATTGGCGTGACCTTGTCGCGTTCACCTGGAACATCAAGACCATGGAAGGCCGCGAGCAGATTGCCGCGATGCTGGATTCGCAGTTGGCCACGGTCAAGCCGTCGAAGCTCAAGATTGCCGATAACGAAACGGCGACTGAAGCAGATGGTGTGACGCAAGCGTGGATCACGTTCGAGACCGGCGTTGCACGCGGCACGGGTTTTATCCGCGTGAAGGACGGGAAGATCTGGACGCTGCTCACGACCATGACCGAACTGAAGGGCCACGAAGAACCGAAGGGCTTCAAGCGGCCGATGGGCGCCGAGCACGGCGCGCGTACCAACCGCACCAGCTGGAAGGAGAACCGGCAGACTGAGCTGGAGACGCTCGGTTATGACAAGCAGCCGTATTGCCTGGTCGTGGGCGGCGGGCAGGGCGGCATTGCGTTAGGCGCGCGGCTGCGGCAACTGGGCGTGCCCGCAATCATTGTGGATAAGAACGAGCGGCCCGGAGATGCCTGGCGTGCGCGTTATAAAACGCTGTGCCTGCATGATCCGGTCTGGTATGACCACATGCCGTATCTGCCGTTCCCGGACAACTGGCCGGTGTTTTCGCCGAAGGACAAGATTGGCGACTGGCTCGAGATGTACACGAAAGTGATGGAGCTGAACTACTGGGGATCGACCACGTGCAAGTCCGCCAGATACGACGAGGCTGCGGGCGAATGGATTGTGGAAGTCGAGCGCGGTGGAGAAAAGCTGACGCTTCGGCCGAAGCAACTCGTGCTTGCAACCGGCATGTCGGGTAAGCCGAATCTGCCGAAGTTCAAGGGCATGGATGTGTTCAGGGGCGAGCAGCATCACTCGTCGAAACATCCGGGACCGGATGCTTACAAGGGCAAGAAGGTGGTTGTGATCGGCGCCAACAATTCCGCACACGATATATGCGGTGCGCTGTGGGAAGCGGGTGTGGACGTGACCATGGTGCAGCGTTCATCCACGCACATTGTGAAGTCTGATTCGCTCATGGATCTGGCGCTGGGCGATCTTTACTCCGAGCGCGCGGTGGCGGCGGGCATGACCACGATGAAGGCCGACCTGACGTTTGCATCCATTCCGTACAAGATCCTGCACGAATTCCAGATCCCGGTTTACAAGGCGATCAAGGAGCGTGATGCGGAGTTCTATGACCGGCTGAAGAAGCGGGGCTTCATGCTCGATTTCGGCGATGATGACTCGGGGCTCTTCATGAAATATCTGCGGCGCGGGTCGGGTTATTACATCGATGTGGGCGCGGCGGACCTTGTTGCGGACGGCAAGATCAAGCTGAAGAGCGGCGTTGATGTGGTGGAGTTGAAGGAGCATTCGGTGGTGCTTAGCGACGGCAGCGAACTTGAAGCGGATCTGGTTGTGTACGCGACCGGTTATGGATCGATGAACGGCTGGGCTGCGGACCTCATCTCGCGCGAGGTGGCGGATAAAGTGGGCAAGGTGTGGGGATTGGGATCGAATACGACCAAGGACCCGGGGCCGTGGGAAGGTGAGCAGCGCAACATGTGGAAACCTACGCAGCAGCAGGCGTTGTGGTTCCACGGCGGGAATTTGCACCAGTCGCGACATTACTCGCAGTATTTATCGCTGCAGTTGAAGGCGCGGATGGAGGGGATTCCAACGCCGGTGTTCGGGTTGCAGGAGGTGCATCATTTGTCGTGATGCAGGGTTGTGGCCGGCGGGGGGCGATTGTTTATCGATTGCGGCCGGCCACGCGCCAGTAGTGGGAGGCATCTAATGGTGGGCCAGTCGAGTTGACTTTTGCGGCGCACGAAGTAGTAATCTTCGTCATTGGATAGGGAGCAAGGGTAATACGATCAGCTAACAATACAACTTGAGGAGCCGGGCCAATGGGAAGCACCAGCGCAGTTGCGGCGGCCGCGGTCGCCTTCGTGGGCGGCCACTTTCTTTTGTCCCATCCGCTGCGCAGGCGTTTGGTCCAGGCAATTGGCGAGGGGGGGTTCCTGGGCGTCTATTCGCTGGTTGCAATCCTGACGTTCGGCTGGATGATCCTGGCATACCGCAACGCGCCCCTGACGGCACCGCTATGGCCGGCAGGAAATGTTCTCTGGGCGGTTGTGACCGTAGTCATGCTGGTCGCATCAATTCTCCTGATGGGCTCTCTGATCCGCAACCCGGCGCTTCCCACGAGCGGCCAGCCTGCCGCATTCCCGGAAACGGCGCGCGGCGTGTTCGCGGTGACACGTCACCCGATGAATTGGTCGTTCGCCCTTTGGGGGCTGAGCCACATCGCAGTGTTCCCGGTGACCAAGAACATCATCGTCGCAACGGCTATCGTCATTCTCGCGCTCGTTGGCTCCGCATTGCAGGACCGGAAGAAGGAGCGGCTGCAGCCCGATCTCTGGCCCGTATGGGAGTCGAAGACGAGCTACCTGCCGTTTGCTGCGATCGCCGCCGGCCGCGCGCGGCTGGGCGGGTTTGGCCCGCACGCCATCTTGGGCGGCCTCCTTGTCTGGCTTGTCTCTACCTGGGCTCATCTCCCGCTCGCTGGTTGGGCTGCGGGAATCTGGCGCTGGCTGTAGCCGCATTTGTAGCGACGTTATGTCTATACGTAGCGCATCTCTTCGAGGTCCGCGATCAGTCCCGGACCCGTTGGCCGCCATGCCAGTCGTTCCTGCGTAAGCGTGCTGGATGCGGGCATGTCGCGGCCGACGAATGGACTAAGCCAATCGAAGTGCGCGGGTGCATCCGCGGCCGTAATGCTCTTGACCGGTACGTTCAGACCACGGCCAATGACTTCAGCAATGGTCCGCAGCGGTATGCCCTCTTCGGCGACCGCATGGTATCGGCTGCCTGCCACGCCTTTCTCCAACGCCAGAATGTAGAGGCGGGCTGCGTCGCCGAGGTGCACTGCAGCCCAGCGGTTGAGTCCGTCGTCGACATAGGCAGAAACGCCTTTCTTTCGAGCCAGTTCAATCATGGGACTGATGAGCCCCTGCTTAATGGGATTGTGGACTTGCGGAAGGCGCACCACCGACACGTTGACGCCACGCTGTACTAACGCAACACCGGCTACCTCCGACACCTTGCGGGGGTTCGGCTGATCAGGATTAAAGTTGTCTTCAATAGCGGGCCTGCCGTGCGCGGAGGCACCCAGCATGGCAACGGAGGTAATGACGAAAGGGCGGTCCGAGCCGTGCAGCGTGGAACCCATTGCTTCTACAGCTTGCCGGTCTGCCTCGCAGTTCGCCAGGAACTTCGAAAAGTCGTGATTGAAAGCCGTGTGGATGACGCCGTCAGCCAGTTCTGCGCCGCGGCGCAGGCTGTCGAGGTCCTCAATATCGCCGCGATGCACTTCGGCTCCAACGGAGGCGAGCGACCGGGCGCCCTCTTCCGAGCGCGTCAGTCCAAGCACCTGATGGCCGGCATTGATGAGTTCGTGAACAATGGCCGTACCCAGAAAACCGGTGGCGCCGGTAACAAAAATACGCATGATGAATTCGCCTTTAGGTGGGTCGAGGGCTGCAGTCGCAGTCCAACGATGCCTAATGTAGGTTGTGCCCGTCATACGATCAATGTCGTATAGTCCATATTTTTGGATCAATCGTCTGGAAATCGTATGGACCCACTCTCAGAACTGTTGTCTTTGCTGAAGCCTCGAAGCCTTGTATCGGGCGGCGTTGCGATGAACCGCAACAGGGCGATTCAATGGCCAAAACATGACGGGATCAAATGCTATGCCGTGGTCTCCGGTCAATGCTGGTTATCTGTGGATGGCGTTACCGATCCCGTGCTTCTCACGGCTGGCGAGTGCTACCTGTTGCCGCCGGGGCCACCTTTCCGCCTTGCCACTGACCTCTCGGTAGAACCGGTTGACTTCAAGCTGCTGCGTGTAGCGGGGGGATTAAGTACGGATGTCTCCGGCAGCGGAGAAGAGGGTTGTTATCTCGTCGGCGGCCACTTTCTACTCAGCGGTGACCACGCCGACATGTTGTTGGGCTCGCTGCCGCCTATCGTGCATATCCGCAAGGAGTCGGACAAGGCGGCGATGCGTTGGTCGCTGGAGCGCATGACCGAAGAGGTACGCGACCGGCAACCGGGGGGATCTTTGATTGCTCAGCAACTCGCCTACATGATGCTGGTTCAGGCACTGCGACTGCATTTGGCCGACAGGGCGAATGCAGGCGTTGGCTGGCTCTTCGCGTTGGCAGATAAACAGCTGAGCGCAGCACTGACCTGCATGCACGATGACCCGGGACATCCGTGGACGTTACAGACGCTGGCTGCGCGTATAGGCATGTCACGCTCGAATTTCGCGCTGCGCTTCAAGGAGACGGTTGGAACTTCACCCATGGAGTACCTGACACGCTGGCGAATGCTGTTGGCATGCGATCGGTTGAAGAATTCAGATGACTCAATTCCTCGTATTGCCACGTCGCTGGGCTATGAGTCCGAAAGCGCGTTTGGTAAGGCTTTCAAACGCGTCATAGGCTGTTCCCCAAGGCAGCACAGCCGGCAGACCACGTCTGCCAAGTCGCCGCCATTGGCCGGGGTTGGACTTTGATTTGAGCAATGGTTGCTGCAGGAGACCCTGTTCCGACCTGATCTGATGACGGTCAATTCACCTGGTCAAAGCAGGTTTGGAAGGACGCGCGGGAATCCATCCACGGACTCGGCCTGCAGGAAGACCATCGCCTTTGGAAGGCTTCTTCACCGCTGCGTACTCAGGTGTTGTCCCGGTTACGAACTCCCGGTTCGTGGTGTGACAATCAATCAGTAACTCGCCACCCCATGGTGCTGTTGCCCTGCACATCAATCGCCGCTCAACCAAAATGGAACAGACCATGCATCGCCATATCTATCTTGCGGCTATTCCCGTTGCCTTTGCAGCGGGCTTGTTTGTGTCTCACCTGAGCACCCCGGCTCGAGCTCAGGCGCCGGATAACAAGGTCACGGCGCAAATCATAGATCTGGCGGCGCTGACTGATGCTGATCTCGGCGCACAGATTCCGAGCATGGGAACCTTGCGTTCAAAGGGCCTGGTAGTGACGCCGAACGGAACCATTGCGGTTCAGACGGGCAACGTGCCAAGGCATACTCACATGGGCTCCGACGAAATCCAGTATGTGATTTCGGGAAGCGGCACTTTCTGGCTTGGAAATGAGCAGCGCCAGATTCACCCCGGGGACCTGATCATTATCCCGAAGGGGACGGTCCATGCCGGAGCCCAGGCGACAAGTGGAGAGTTCAAGGTTCTCTCGATCAAATTGCCGCCGCAAGCGCCGGGCGATATGCAAATGGCGCCCTGAGACGTGAGCGCGGTACTGGAGAGTTGATACGCGTTCTTCGCGGCAGAGCAGATACGATATTCGGTTCGAACGACCAGTTCCGGTCAAGCTCGTACCACGGTGAATATTTACAGAGGAATCCAAATAGATAATCAATCGATCTGAACCCACCGGCCAGAATCCGGGCACACAATGACCCGTGAGTCGTTCAACCGGACTTGCTCTTCATCAATTTGCAGCGCGGTTGAAGGGGAGGTGTCGAAGGTCATCCCAAGTGCTTGTCCAACATGGGCGTCTTCAATGGGCAACTCCCACGTCAGGAAGATTTGGGTCCAGTCCCGGTCCGGCGGGAAGTCCGCCACACTAAAACCGCGGCTGTGGCGTTGAATGACGCCATGAGGCTGGCCGGTATCGAATATCACAGCCGTACCCCGGGTCAAAGGGATTCGATGACCCGTTGAGGGGAAATGCAAGTCCAGACCCTTGTCTTCGCTCATGAAGAGATTGCAAAAGGCCGCACCGCCATATTGCGCACCGTCATGGTGGTACTTCGCGCCGCGGCAGGCCATGAGCGCTACGTCGCTGGAGGCAAGCACCTCGGGCAGTCCAAGCGCGCATGTCCAGTCTGACACCGCTTGTACGCAGCGCTTATAGTCCGGCCAGCGCACTCGCGCTCGTGCCAAAGGCATTTCCTCTACGTCCCCGGGTTCAAGGACCACGCGCGTTGCTATCTCCCTTTCCCAATCCGCTAGCAGACGTGCAGAGGGTACAGGCACGTCGACCACACCGGTTAGCACGATGTCACTCACGCCACGACTGCGGATAGCGTCGCCGCTCCAGAAATAGGAAGTGAGGATGTCTCGCATTCGATGCTGTTGAGGAAGGTAACTCATCCATTGTAATAGGGCTGCTGGCGCAGGTCATATCCGTTAGGCGACGGCTTACAGAACCATTCGGTCTTACTGAGTCAAACCTTGACGGAGTGGTACTCCTGAATCTAGAATTGAGACAGACCTGTCTCACCTCTTGACGCCCTTATGTCACCACCTCGCACCAGCTCGGACAAGCGCCAGCACATCATCGAAACCGCTTATACGTTGTTCAAGCGCGCGGGCTTTCACGCCACGGGCATTGACCGGATCATCGCCGAGGCCGACGTGGCCAAGATGACGATGTACCGTCATTTCCCGAACAAGGATGGTCTGATCGTCGAGGTACTGGAATATCGTGCCAAGCGGTTCAAGCACCAGCTTGACCGTCTGGTGGAAGAATCCACCAGTCCAAAACGGAAAATCGAGAAGATCTTCAGTTGGTACAAGCGCTGGTTTCGGAGGCCCGATTTCCACGGATGCCTGTTCGCGCACGCTCTGGCTGAATTCGGGGACCCCGCGCATCCGGTGTTCCAGGTCGCTTTCAGGCAGAAGAACGAGCTCAAGCGGCGGCTACGCCAAATCCTCGAAGGGACTATGCCCGGCAATCAGGCCGAGAGCGCTGCGGCGGCGCTATTGATGCTCATTGAAGGGGCAACCCTGATGGCAGAGATGGGGCAGGGAGATGCCGCCATTCGTAACGCCTGGAAGGCAGCTGCCACGATCATTGCTTCGCCGGGAGTACCGCGATGAGTCTGGCGGTCATCGGTCTCGCGCTCTTTGCTGCAATCATGCACGCGACATGGAATGCTTTTCTTCGCACAGGCGCCGACCGTCTTTGGTCCGTCACCGTCATGAGCTTTTCGAGTACGGTCGTGGCCGTCCCGTTTGCGATTTTGCATCTTCCGACGCCTCATGCCTGGCCGTATGTCGTCCTCTCGGCCTGCCTTCAAGTCACCTACAGCGTATTGCTTGTAGCGGCCTATCGATACGGAGAATTAGGACAGGTCTATCCGATCATTCGTGGCAGTGTACCGCTGCTCGTTACGCTCGGCGGGTCCTTGATCGCTCACCAACATCCCACAATTCCGCAGGCCATTGGCGTTACGCTTGTTGCAGTCGGAATCATGAGTCTTTCCTTGGGGAAAGGCCGGGCGCCAACCGCGTCTATCCTGTTTGCTCTTGCCACGGGAGTCATCATCGCAAGCTATGCGACTGTCGATGCGATCGGTGTCCGACAGGCAGGAAGCAGTGGAAGTTACACCGCATGGGTTCTGGTGATCTACGGCGCTTTGCTGCCCGCCACCTTTGTCGGTTTTCGGGGGAAGCTCACCGTCGATTTTCGGGCAACGGAAACCTTGAAGGCGTTAGGTGGCGGGTTGTTCTCGCTCGTATCCTACGGTGTGATAGTGGCGGCCTTCGCCTTGGGGCCAGCCGGCCCTATTACGGCGATCCGGGAAACAAGCGTCGTTTTCGCTGCATTGATCGGGTGGCTCTTTCTCAGGGAGACGCTGACGCCTCGGCGTATCGCGGCTTGCGTCGTTGTTGCGCTCGGGGCCATCAGCATAGGCTACCGTTCGTAACCACGGTTAGACCCCGGCCGTTGCAGATTTTATAAGTTCCGCAGTGGTACTCCGAAGGATGAACCCAATGCCCGAGTCCCCTTCAGTTATACGTGTTGCTGCTGCTCTCGGCCCAGGGTGTAGTAGTGTCGAAATACATAATGCAACGGTTTCCATCGCTCGACATCTATCCGACCGGCACCCCGTGCATTGCATTGACCGTGACTTTTACCCCGGCGTGTTTTCCACCGTAGAATTGTATTGATAACTCAATCCACTAAAGGTCAGGGTGGGTCGTGCCGTTATCAATACCGTATCGTTGGTCGAACACAGCGGGGTAAGCGATGCTATCCATGCGGTCATTCCAGCGCGTGCTGGTCCTGAGCATCGTTCTTGCCGGTCTTGGCGCCGGCGGGGAGGCTGCATCTCAGGTCCCGCCGGCGGGTAACGCCGGGCAGGGAAGAGTCTTCTTTCAACAAAACTGCGCCATGTGCCATGCCGACAGCCTGGGGCCTGGAAACGCAGCGGTCACGCGTCAAGGCCCCAGCCTCGTGGGTGTTTTTGGTCGGCGTGCCGGTTCTCTCCCGAACTTCAACTTTACGCACGCCTTGAGCGGGTTAGGCGTGACCTGGGATTCAACCACCCTGGAGCACTTCCTCGCGAATCCAATGGCGATTGCGCCGGGCACCACCATGCCGGTTGCCGTCGACAATTCCAGCGATCGCCGCAACGTGATTGCTTACCTCTCCACGTTGACGCTTCCGTCGCAGGCATCCACGACCGCCAACTTGACGTCCGCTCCTTCGCCTGAAACCGACCCAGGCGATTGGCGTCATGCCGCCCCGGGTGTCAAGCATCACATCACGCTGGCGGATTTGCCCGCACCCTATAGCACCACGTCGTCAGGAAACGGTCCGGAAGTGGTGAAGCAGCCCGCCAATGCCTCGTTGTCCGTTCCACCGGGGTTCAAGGTTCAGTTATTCGCGAAGGGTCTGTCGAATCCCCGCATAGTGCGTGTCGCGCCCAACGGCGATATCTTTGTCGCGGAGACGGCCGCGAATCGCATCAGGGTATTGCGTGCCGCCGACGGAGCGCAGACGCCATCCGGCAATCAGATATTTGCTGGTGGCCTGGACCGGCCCTTCGGTATCGCCTTTTATCCGTCGGGAAGCCATCCTCAATGGATTTACGTAGCGAACAACAACTCGATTGTCCGTTTCCCGTATCAGAGCGGAGACCTTAAGGCGAGCGGCACGGCGCAGGTCGTCGTGCCAAATCTGACGGACAGCGGAGGCGGCCATAGCACGCGCGATGTGGCCTTCTCGCTGGACGGCAAGCGCATGTTCATTTCCGTTGGTTCCGGGTCGAACGTTGCCGAAGGCATGAGTAAAAAGAGTCCCCAAGACATCGCCCGTTGGGACGCCGAACACGGACAGGGTGCGGGATGGGATGCTGAAACCAATCGCGCCACCATTCTCGTGACTGACCCCGAAGGCCATGAACCTCTCCACACCTTTGCGACGGGTATTCGCAATGGCGCAGGGATCGCAGTGGATCCGAATACGGGCGAGTTGTGGACTGCAACGAACGAGCGTGATGGCCTGGGCGACGATCTGGTTCCGGACTACGTCACCCGCGTGAAAGCGGGCGGATTCTACGGTTGGCCCTGGTACTACATGGGTGATCATGAAGATCCTCGCCACGCGGGCGAACGCCCCGATCTTGCCGGGAAGACGCTCACTCCCGACGTTTTATTGCAGTCGCATTCGGCCCCGTTGGAGATGTGCTTCTATACGGCAACAACGGGCGCCGCAGCGTTTCCGGCCGAGTATCGGGGAGACGTTTTCGTGGCCTCCCACGGCTCATGGAACCGAAGCTCGCGCACCGGCTATAAGGTGATGCGTGTGCGTCTTGATCACGGGGTTCCGACCGGCGAGTACGAGGATTTTCTCACCGGTTTCGTGGTGAGCGAGCGTAGCGTTTGGGGCAGACCCGTGGGCGTGGCTGTTGCTCACGACGGAGCGCTGCTCGTGACCGAAGACGGCAACGGCACACTGTGGCGCGTCGCCTATGCGGGCCGCTAACCAATCAAAGTCATCAGCGGCTGCGCGCAGTCACGCTGCCGCACGGCTCGTCTTGCCAAGCGAGCGGCTGTTCTCCTAAGCGCTTTTTCGCTTCTGTCAAAACTGCCACGTTAGCGAGCGCTAGCTGACCAAGTCCTCCTTCTATAGTGGAACCTGACCATCGCGATTTTGTGGAACGCTTCTGGAGTGTGCTTAGCGCCATCCGTTCGGACGATACTGTTTCGATGGAACCGGCCCATCGAAAAAATCTGGCATTCTATGTCGACCTCAAAACACGAACGCAGTCACGCCCGCTTGCTCCGACATGCCAAATTATCTCGATGCTTCAGCTCTTACCCAGATCGCGTTGCGCGCAGAGTCGCTGGCCGCAGGACCATGCAATTGCACGCGGACTCCGCTCGACGGCTGGAACTCGCAACCGGTTTCTCTCGACGAAGGGCGGCTTGAAGAAATAGGCACGCTTGTGGTGGATGATGATCCGGAGCCTAGCTATCGGGAACACCTACCGGGTGATCTTGATTATTGGTCCCCCAATGCCCCCATCGCGCCGCATTTTTTTCCGTATAACCGATGCAACATATGGCAATGCACGCAATGCAGCCGGCTTTATCTTCGGTACACGGAAGGCGGGGGTTATTTTGTTGACCGTCGAATTCGCGCTGTGAATTCGGCTTTGATCCAGGACGTTCCTTTGTGAATGGCTAAGGGCATTTCCTAAAAGCAGCCCTTAACCGATCCACTCAGTGGCCGAACGCGAACGACCGCCTCGGCCGCCTTGATACGTTCACCTTCACCGCCGCGGTATTCAGATTCGAGCCTGGCGAAGGCGCTCGCGAATCATTGTCCGCGCTAGTGACGATGCTCCCCGCTTAGCGGCATTTTCCTGACTTATCGTCATAGCAATTAATCAAAAAACGAAACAACTGCCAAGTGCATTGCAGCAAACATCAATCGGCTCCAGCTTTTATATGCTATTCCGCGATACGGATGTCAATCCAATGTTGCGAACGGGAGACACAAAAAATTAAAACAGATCACTGGTTAATTTGACGGAAATATTATCGCCCTTGCGATCAAAAATCGCGCTTGAACTACTGGCGTTACATACACCAGTAGTTGCCCAACAAATCAATAGGGGGAGATACTCTGTGAAGAAAACTACCAGCGCCATTGGCGGCGCATTGATCGCCATTGCTGCCCAATCCGCTTTCGCGCAAAGCTCGGTCACCCTGTATGGCATTGTGGACACCAGCGTCCGCTATCTCACCAACGCCGATGCGAATAACGACAACCAGGTATCAATGGGCGTTGGCCCGATCACCGGCAGCCGTTGGGGCTTGAAGGGATCTGAGGATCTGGGCGGTGGCCTGTCCGCAGTGTTCCGGCTAGAGAACGGCTTCAACCTCTGGAACGGCCAGCTTGCGAGTTCGAATACGCTCTTCAACCGGATGGCTTATGTCGGGATTTCGAGCAACCAGTATGGCACCGTCACCTTGGGCCGCCAGAACACGCCGTTGTTCGACCAGTTAGGGAATGTCTACGACCCGTTGACCGTGGGTAACTACGATCAGGACGGCTGGTTGCCCGGCGCACTTGGCTACGGCCTGCGCCAGAACAACTCCGTCAAGTACAACGGCCAGTTCGGCGGCGTCAACGTGGAGGCCATGTACGGCTTTGGTAACGTGGCGGGCAGCGTTGGCGCGAGCAACATGTACGGCTTGACGGCGTCGTACACATTCGCCGGCTTGTCTCTTGATGCGGGCTTCCAGCAGAACAGCGACGTGCACAACAACAAGTTCAACGTTGTCAACGTGAGCGCTGTCTATGCATTCAGCACGGTCAAGGCATTCGCGGGCTGGCTGCATTCGCAGGACAATACCGGTATGGTCGACATCTTCATGTCGGCTGCAAACTCACCGGCTGCCAACTTCGCGGCGCCTGTGACGAACACCAACCGCATTGACGACGGCTTGTACGTTGGCACGACCTGGCAGGTCACGACGCCGTTGCTGTTGACCGCGGCGGCCTACTACGATCACTCCCGCAATGCGCTGGAAGCCAATGGAACTACGCTTGGTCGAGGCGTTCGTTATTCGGGCGTGCTGCTTGCCGAATACTCACTGTCCAAGCGGACGGAAGTGTATAGCACGGTCGACTTCATCCGTGGCACCGGCGCGGCACAGGCAGACTTTCCGGGACGCAACAACCAGACCGGCGTTGCAGTCGGCCTTCGCAACATATTCTGATGCGGGCTGCCCGGTTTGCCGCCGGGCATGACGCTTCCGAACCAACGGCGCGCACTCAATGCAATGGTGCGCGCCGGTTTTTCTTGAGGCACCAGGGGCGGCAGTACGTCATCAGATCAATAGTTCGACCGACTGCAGCACGTGGCGTGTTTCCGGCAAACTCGAGTCGCATCCTTCGCGAATCGTTTCGATCATGCATTCTATAAAGCACTCGGACGCGGCACTCGCGGGATGACCGGTACGCGAGATGACGCTGACCATGGCGTCGTCCAGTTGCTCGCGCAACGGAATGGCGCACAGTCCTTCCTTGGCCGCACTGACCTCAACCAGCGGCCACGGAAATACGCTGACCATGTCGGTCTTCTTGAGCAATGCAATTGCAATGGAAAGCGAGTGCGTCAGGTGAATCTTGCGCGGCACCGGCACGTTGTATCGAGTGAAGACGTTATCTGCTAGGGCATTTTCGCTCACCGGGTCCCAGGTCAACACCCAGTCCAGATCGCTCATATCCGCTAGCGAATGGCAATTCGCTCGCGGATGTCCCTCGCGAGCAACCAACGCGCAGGTCGACGAAAACAATGGCCGATACTGAAATTCAACACCGAATGCCCCAGGCTCCGGCCGGCCGACAAAGAAGTCGAGGCTGCCGTCCCGGAGGCGCGGATTGGCGACCGACAACAAGCCTTCGAAGAATTCCAGGCGGATATCGGGCATACGCTCGCAAAAACGCGTGACTGTGTCCGCCAGGAAGGTCATGGCAATCCATGGCGTGACAGCCACCGTGAGTTTGCCCTGCGTGGCGCCCCTCAGCGCGTTCATGGCCTCCTGGGCACGTGTCATCTGCCCTGCCATCAGCCGGGCGTGAACCAGCAGCGCCTGGCCGCTCTCCGTGAGCGTGACGCCTGACGACGTGCGCACCACCAGCGACATCTGCACGCTTTCCTCAAGTTGGCGCAGACTCTTCGTGATAGCCGCCGGGGAGGCTTTCAGAACGCGCGCCGCACCGCGCACACCGCCTGCTTCGGCAATGGCAATCAGCGTGCGGAGTTGGTGAAGTTTCATACGCTCTCAATGTAAAGGCGGGTTCGCACAGGGTGTTCACATCTGGTTGCCACGTTCACGATTCTAGCTCTCCCGCCCCGTTTTCTGTCGCGCTACGGTAGCGTCACCCGATCGAGTTCCAACGCTAATCACGGACCCACGCGAATGACTGTTTCTATCGACATGCTCGCCAGCCACGACGAAACGATCCCGTTGCGTCATGGCATCCATGCGCGTCCCGTGCTGACGAAGCATCCATGCGACGCGATAGTGCTCGCGCTGCAGAGGACAGTCTCGCGAAACGTCGCACCGCTCGACATGACATGAACGCAGGCCGGCTTGCCAGCCGCTCAAATTGATTCAACACTGACGGGGAACTCCATGAAACACGTAACGCTCGCAGCCTTTTGCGCACTGGTGATGTTGCCCCTTGCTGCCTTTGCGCAGGATAAACAGGTCATTCGCTTTGGCGTTGACCCGAGCTATCCGCCGTTCGAGTCGAAGGCGCCGGATGGATCGTTCACGGGTTTCGACATCGACCTGGGCAACGCGATCTGCGCGCAGCTCCATCAGAAGTGCGTGTGGGTCGAGCAGAACTTCGACGGCATGATCCCTGCTCTCAAGGCGCGTAAGTTCGATGCCATACTTTCAGCGATGTCCGCAACGCCGGCGCGGCGTGAGCAGATTGATTTCAGCCACCGTCTTTACAACAGCAGCTCGGCATTGATTGCGCGCTCCGGCTCGAACCTTCAGCCGACCGCGCAGGCGCTGCAGGGCAAAAGCGTAGGCGTTGTGCAGGGCTCGACCCAGGAGAGTTACGCGAAAGCGGAGTGGGCGCCGAAGAACGTGACGGTGGTGTCGTATCAGACGCAGGACCAGATCTATCAGGACCTCGTGACGAACCGTCTTGATGCGGCATTTCAGGCCGCTGTGCAAGCTGACTTTGGTTTTCTGAAGACACCGCAAGGCAAGGGTTTTGCGTTGGTGGGCAAGCCGGTAGGGGATAGTCGCGTGGCGGGTGATGTCGCTATCGGCATACGAAAGGGCGACACGCCGATGGAAACGCAGATCAACCAGGCCATTGCCGCGATACGTCAGGATGGCGTGTATCAACAGGTGGCGGCGAAGTACTTTAACTTCGATATTTACGGCGATTGAGCGTCAGGACTCAGCCCATTCTTTCTTGTAGGGAGTCAGGTATGTTGGAGACCGTAGCTGCTCGTCTTGCCCGGGCCGTCACGCCGCAATTGAGGGAAGACTTTCACCGCGATGGCGCGGTTTGTATTCGCCAGATCTTCACGCAGGAAGAGGTTGCCTTGCTGCGCGCGGGTATTGATATCAACCTGCAAGCGCCTAGTCCACGTGCGAAGGTTGCCAGCCGTCCCGACGATCCGGGCTGGTTCTTCGAAGACTTCTGCAACTGGCAGGAGAACGCTGCGTATCGCCAGTTTATTTTTCATTCGGCGGCACCCGCGGTTGCCGCGACGCTGTTGGGGAGCGAGGCCATACGGCTTTACCACGATCATCTGCTGGTGAAGGAGCCGAATACCCGGCAACGCACGCCATGGCATCAGGATCAGCCCTACTACAACATCACCGGCCGCGATAACGTCAGCATGTGGATTCCGGTCGATCCTGTTTCTCAGGAGTCGAGGCTGGAGTTTGTCGCGGGGTCGCATCTTGGACCTTGGCTGATGCCGCGTACGTTCATGGACAATCAGGCCAAGTGGTTTCCTGAGGGCAGTCTCGCGGATCTGCCGGATATTGAGGCTGATCGCGGGGCGTATCCGATCATCGGCTGGGCGCTCGAGCCGGGCGATATGGTGTGCTTCAACATGCTCACCCTGCATGCGTCGGGTGGGGTGAGCGGGCAGACACGGCGGCGTGCGTTCTCGGTTCGCTTTATTGGCGACGATGTTCGACATGCACCGAGACGTTGGCGTACTTCGCCGGAGTTTCCGGGTCTCGCGAAGACGCTGGCGGAAGGTGCGCCGATGGAGCATCCGCTGTTTCCTATCGTCTGGCCGGGGGCTAAATCGGGCGGTATCGCCAACACGCAGTGAGGTGAATCGCGTCTTTAATCCGCTGATCAGGAATGACCAAGCATGGGATACCGGGGCGATTCGAACCATTGTTGTCCTTGCTTTTAAGCGATGCTTAGTGCGGCGCATGAGTGCGTCGCTAACACCTAAGCGCGAGTTCGTCGGCTTCATCGAGCAGCCGCTTTGCCGACCGGGTGCGCTTAGTACCTTTCTCCCAAGATCCCGCCGATCTGGCGAACAGGCCGCATACAGGCAACCACCCATCGCGAGCACTGCAGCGACCTGTCAGTCGGATAGTGCTGCAACCACTGCAGAACCCTGGCCACGTCTCTTGCAAGGCTCAGGGAAGGCGTGCTCATCGCATTGGCTTTCGTCACGCTGCGTCACGCCACGTGGCTGCGCTCATCGTCGAATTCGGCCCGCTTCTCATCCTCTTTTCATCCGCTTTTCATCTCGCTCCAAGTCTCGAAGTACCTTCCAAATACATTCAAATATTATTTTTATGGAGATATTTCGTAATGTTTTTGATAGTATTTTGTCGGCTTACTGCGGACTGGACATTTCCTTCCGGATTAAAGCATCCCCCGGGCCTCTGTTCCCGGTCATGAGAATTCGACAATAAAAGGACGTGTAGACAGCACGATGAAAAGCAGCCCCTATTTCACCCTCGTGGCGGCCATATCCGCCTCCACGCTTCTGCTGGTTTCTTGCGGCGGTGATTCAGACAACCACCAGCCCGCCTCCACAATACCCACACAGGACGCTGATATGTATTTGACCTGTCCAGTGGTTTATAAAGGATTCTGGTTCGTACAATGTGTTGGTAGCAGAACGGACGGCATGCCGACGGTTGATCAG
>NZ_JBIYEB010000062.1:0-22222 GCF_044909315.1 Caballeronia udeis | reverse complement strand
TTTCGATCCCGATGCTTTTGACCTCGCTGCCGTCAACGAACGACTAGCGGAATTTGAGTTCTGAACGGTCGGCGCGGCCTCTGCATGACGCTTACTTTAGATGGAAGTTGTAAACGTAAAGATTTCAATCGCTCGGATGCGGTCGTTTGCTGTCCAGACGCAAGCGACCGGACATAGGGCGACGCGGCAGGAGAGATCAATAAGTTGCGATGGATAGCAAACTGGGCCGCACGTTACGCGCCTACTGTGGAGCAGCAGGCGCAAAAGGCTTTGCCTGAACTCCGTCTGGAGCTCTTTCAAGCCGAGCAACGAATTCTTGATGCACAAGTACACGCGGACTACTACCGCGCGCGATTAGCATTTTGCGAATCGGTGCTGAAAAATGGCATTGAGCAGGTTAGCGACAGGCGAAAGGAGCCGGGAACGGCAGTTGCGACGTTGCGCGGCGGCCCTAAGCTAACAGCAGCGCAATCGGCTTGAGGACGTCCCGGTCCAAGAACTGAAGATGTCCTGCTGTAAGGCGGTCGGGGCTTCGCAATTACGCGTTAAGGTCAGCGAGGCGTTCGCCGGAAAGGGCCACTTCGCAATTAATGCATAAAGCCAACCCGCCAGGCCTTGCGCCGCTGCTGTTACGTGCCGCACCTATATTTGGCAAACCTAAGCATTACGATGCGGGCGGTAAGGCGCTTAGTGATAGTCGGCTGGTGGCGAACCAAGCGTACCCCAGGTCGCCGAATCATCCGCTGGCGATCCGCCATTCATCGTTGACGGATCCCACCGGGGAATGCCCGCCGCGGCGCAGTCGTCGATTGAGGCGGTTGTCGCCGTGTGATATACGTCGACCCGTCGAAATTCGCACTCATCTTGCGGAAACTTAATCATCACGAGGGTTCGCTGCGCCGTCTCAACGTCGGGGAAAACTTGCGCATCGTCTAGCCCCGCCGGATTGAAGTGTGACCAAAAAGGAATCCCATAATTTTCACGTAAGAGGGTTCCGCAGCGAGCGCTGTGTATGACGTAGCCTACCTTACGTTCCGACGCGATTGCCAGGAATCCCTGCTCGGAAGCCGAACGCGCAGCGTCCACAACAGTTTTTGTCCTGAGCTTCGCATTGATGGAGCGAACGATTTGACGCCGCAACGCGTAGAGCGAAATACTCAGACTCTCCGCAATTGACTCGAGCCTTTCACCGCGTGTAATCGCGTTCAAGATTTGTAGATCGAGCGTTGTGAGTCCACTAATTTTGAGCGCTAACGCTTTCTCTTGTCTCGCGTACCAATTCAGCAATTCTGCAGCTAGCAATTGAAAGATCAAACGGTTCCTGCGCAGCGGCTCTTCGCCGTTTTCCGAGGGAAGATGGTTGTTCGCAGCGTACAACGCGCCGAACCTCCGTGCACCCGGGTGATGTGCTGGCATGACAATCCAACTGCCCATGCCAAAATGGCGCGAGACTTCGCCCATCTCTCTCCAGCTTCCTGACAAGTTTTCAAATAAACCCACGTCGGACGAGAAGAAAGGTAGGTGCGATCGGCTTGCGTGCAACAGGAAAGGGTCGGTCGCGTACCATTTCTTCGCGACGTACAGTTGCGTCACTTCCGTGTCGGAGCCGGCCAGGATCCGATGCGACTGTTGCTCTCCATCCCGCGCTTGCTCAGTCAACACGAAGAACGCGGTATTCGCACCATGCGATCGAACAATTGCCATCATCTGTCCGATCAGTGCACTTTCATCTTGAGCGTGGGCCAAAAGCCGAATCGCTTCGAGTGGATCGCCTATGCGGGGCGATCCGGCATCAACAACCGTCGGGGTCTGCGCGCTCTGCACTAAATGAGAAAGGGTCGGCTGAACGACGTCTTGATACGGCTCGCCGCGCATAAAGCTGCGTAGGTTTGCATCATTTGCGAGCAAGACCTGGGTCACCGGGACGTCGCCGCGTCGCCGCGACTGCGATCGAGATTCGCGCTCGAGCAAGACGCCTGCTTGACCCTGCCGCGCACGAAGTTCGACGATCTCCCTTCCGATTGAAAGCGTAGCTATCTGCGGATCATTTGAGAACATAACGACACCTACAATGACAACCCGCTCATTTAAACTCTAGCAACAACAACAAATCATCTGAAGTTACAACCGGTAACATTGTGAAATGGCTAGCGCGAACATGGCGACATTGTCAAGGGGTGGACGGTGTCGCCATGCAGCTTCTAGCATGGCTTCACGTCTTGAATAAGGCCAGAGACATATGCCATTGGAAAATTTCAGTCTGCTTTCCCGCGTCTGGGGGGCAAGCGCCGTCATCATCCATGTTGAGTTTCAGGAACTTCGCCAAGGCACACGCAGTACATGGCAAGCACTGGTCGTCGCTCGCGACGGCCAGATGTATTTTTCGAATGTGAAAGGTGAACCCAGGCGATGGGCGAGCCTCGACCGTGCGTTTCAAGAGCTAAGCGCGGCTGTGCCACCGCTGGCCGAAATGAAAATTGTCCGCGCGGCGCAGCGGTATAGCCGCTCGAAGCAGGTTTCGGCGTGATGGCTGAGTCGACCGAAAACAAAGCGGAAGTGAATACATCAGCCCTATTTGGTTTGCACAGCCTCAAGCATGCGCCGGGCAATCGTTTGAATCTCGTCCGGCGTCATTAGGTCAGCAAGCTTGGTATTTGCCAGTGACTCGCAGACCCGTTGCACGGGATCTCCTGAGTTTGGCTGCAGGGACTCTGGGAAGGTTGGCTCGAGTCGCGCGATAAGCTCCGCGTTAAGTGACCGACGGTTGCCGTCTGCTGCCGCTTTGAGCTTGAGGTAAAGGTCTTGAGGCAGTCGAAACTGCGAGCGATAGGTATCTTCCATAGACGTATTTGACACTACCGCGTCACTATGAGTATAGTGACATACGGTCACTAAGTAGTGACACTTCGAGATGCAGCACGGATTGAACGTAACGAGGCTGACTAACAAGCGGCGAGGAGAGCCAGCCAGTACCGGTCCAAGTAGCGCTTGAGACCAACGACCGCCGTCCGTTAACGGCGAAAGCTGACGCTGGCGCTGCCGACCGATGAAACGCGTTCCGTGAAAGCTAGCATCAAGGCAGGATAGCTTGTTTAGCGCAAGTAGCGGTTGATGCCGGTGCTACCAACACCGACATCAACCTAACCATTTTTCTCCCCTACGAGGTCGAAGATGGCTGACAGGATTATATCGTTCCAGAATGCGCGGGCCTGCAATGGTCGATACGGTGAAATCCATGATTGATTTCATTGCTCTCGCTCAACAATGCGCGCCTCACGTCGCCCCAACGACGCTACAAGCGCTCGTGCGCACGGAATCGGCCTTCAATCCGTATGCGATTGGCGTGGTCGGTGGTCGTCTCCAGCGTCAGCCCCGCAACCGTGCGGAAGCGATCGCGACAGCAAGAGCACTCGACGGTCAGGGCATCAATTTCAGCGTTGGGCTCGGGCAGGTTAACAAGTCCAACCTGTCTCAACACGGCCTTAACTTTCAAACCGCATTTGACCTTTGCGCAAATCTCCAGGCAGGTGCGGAGATTCTGCGAGATTGTTACGCGCGTGCGGCCACTACGATGGGCGTTGGGGATTCGGCCCTGCGTGCGGCCATCAGTTGCTACTACAGCGGCAATTTCACGCGCGGCTTCAGGCCTGATTATGGTGGAAGCAGCTATGTGCAGCGTGTGTTGGCCAACGCCTTGCCGGCCGATAGCCCGGTCGACGTCGTGCCGGCCATTCCCGTCGCGATGGACCGGCCGCGGCTCGATGGCCCGGCCCACATCAAGCCTGTCGTTGCACATAGGCCAGGCGTTCCGCGCGACGACGCAGCACCTGACACCCGCAATCAGACTCATCCGTCATGGGACGCGTTCGGCGATTCCGCCTGTGAGGGCGACTGCGACTGACCTGATCCGCGACGACTCAGCGTGATCTCAACCACCTGAAAGGGGAGAAGCCATGCATTGCAATACGAAGCTCACATTCATCAAATCAGTAGAACTGAGTTGTTATGCATATCGCATGCCAGTACAAAGGATCGGAACCCGTGTACGCCAAACGATAGCCTTAGGCATCGCGATCGGTCCCGAACTCGCATTCGCGGGTGGCGGGTTGGACTCAGCAACACAGGGCGCGACCACCTTCAAGATCTGGCTCTATGCGTTCCTCGGTGTGGTCGCAGCATGCGTACTGATGTGGAAGGGCGCGGAGTGCTGGGCCGATCGCGCACACTGGAGCGAGTTCGTGACGATGTGCGGCAAGGTGGCGGTGGTGGGTTCGGTGGTCGGCGTGCTCGCACCGTATCTGTGGAACATGTTCAGCTGAGCACGTCATGTCGGAAAAAAACCGCTACCCCGGATTCAACGGCCTTGGCCGCACGGCGGCCATATGGGGCATCCCTTACATGGCAATGCTGGTGGTTGTGGTCGCCTCGATGTTTGTCGGCGTGTTGATCTCGTTTTTCGTCGGGCCGGGCGGGCTGCTGTTTGTCTTTCTCGGCTCTCCGGTGCTGCTGTACTTCAAGCACGTGTGTGAAACTGATGATCAAGGCCTGCGGATCATGTGGCTGGAGCTGCGCTGCCGCTTCTACTTCTGGCAGTTGCGCATCCGGGCGCGGGTGAACGCCGGTCGCGCAGCACCCCGCTTTGGAAACACGGCAACGCTCGCTCCCCTTAGATACGGCCGGCAACGCCGCGTATACCGCGACTTCTTCAAACCGTTGGCTAATGGCGAGCGCCGTTTGCGCGAGCTCGAAACGGAGCAGTTATGAAAGGCAAACCCCTTGTCTTCAGCGAGATCCTTGGCGCGATCGGCGCCGTGGAGGACTGGATCCCGAAGTTCGGTCATCCGGTCACAAAGCACGTGCAACATCTCGAAGGCAACCGTTTTATGGTGACGTTCGCCAAGCGCGGCGTGCCCTTCGAAGTGCACGAGAACGGCGCGATTGAACGTATGTTCGACCGCGACACCGAAACGTACAGCAAACTCGGGCGCGACCTTGGCGGGCGCCTGGGTTACTGTGCGACTTTTACGCGCCGGCGCGTCACGTTCGACCGGGTGTACCGCTTCAACAACCGCTTCATGCAATGGTTCGCGAAGGCGTACATCCAGCCGTTCAACGAAGGTAACTTCTACGAGAACCGGTATTACCTTTCACTGATCCTGAAGTATGACGATTTTGACGACGGGCTGACGGAGATTGAATCGCTCGCGCAGCAGGCGCTGATGCAGCTCTCCGACTATGAGTCCGAGCTGCTTGAGGTGTACGAGCGCACGCATATGAACGGCACGAAGATGCTGTTCTCGAAACTGTACGGCCTCGTGAGCGACCTGATCAACGCGACGCCCGGTGATCTGCCGGTAGCTGCGGAGCCGGGCACCGACGTTATTCCTTCGAGCTATCTGCATTTCGGCTATAACACGGTCGCGATCCGGGGTCAGGCTGTGCCTGACTCCCGTCAGTTTGCCACCTGTTACGACCTCCGCGGCTTTCCGGACAAACCGGGTTGGGGCCAGTTGAATCCACTGCTTTCGTTGCCGATCGAATTCACAGTCACACAAACGTTTAACTGCATGACGGGTTTCGAAGCTAACCGGTCGATCGACTCGGCGATCAACAAACTGGAGTCAGCCGCCGACAAGGCGAAGCATCAGGTAAAAGAGCTCCGCGACGCGCAGGGCTATGTGAATACGGGCGAACTGTCGTTCGGCGAGTACCACGGCGCGGCCGTGATCTATGGCGAGACGGCGAAGCAGGCGCTGGATAATGGCAACCTGTTCGCTTCGCGCTCGCAGAATGAATGCAGCGTCGAATGGGCGCTGGCAACCGGCTCGGCTCCCTTTACATACTTCTCGCAGGTCCCGGGTGCGAAGGTGAAACCGCGGCCCAAACCGCAGTCGTCGCGCAACTTCGCGGCGATGCACGCGTGTCACGACTATTCAACAGGCAAGGCTGAGGGTAATCCGATCGGCGACGGCTCGGCCATCATCCCGTTCCGCACGGCGGCCGGCAGTGTGTACCACGGCAACTACCATGCGACCCGGCTGGGTGACATCAACGTTGCTGAGAAGATGGCCGGACATCTCGAGGCCAAGGGAACGACGGGTACCGGAAAATCGTCGCTCCAGGCCGCCATGAGCGGCATGCTGTCGCGCTTCAACCCGCAGCTGTATGTGCTCGACAAAGGGCGCGGCTGGGAAGTGTTCATTCGCGCGATGCGCGGCGCGTACGTCTACCTGGAAAAAGGAAAGCCAACCGGCTGGGCGCCATTTGAGCTCGCCGATACGCCCGACAATCGCGAGTTCCTGTACGGGCTGGTCGAATTATGCGGCCGCAAGAACAGCATCGATCACCAGGGCAAACCGGTCAAGATCGATCTGAGCGCTGCGGAGAAGATCCAGTGCCGCAATGCCGCCGACGCCATCATGGGCATCGAGGATGTGCGGCTGCGCCGCTTCAGCCTGTTGCTGGACAGCATTCCGGACGAAGGCGACGACTGCCTGCGTGCGCGGCTCTCAATCTGGTGCAGGTCGGAGAACGGCCGCTTCGGGTGGGTGTTTGACAATCCGCCGAACCTGTCGTTGAACATGAGCGAGCAGCGCTGGATTGGCTTCGACGTCGAAGCTTTTCTCGTCGAAAACTATGAGCCGTCCGAGCCGGCATTCGCCTACCTCTTTCATCTGAAGAAGCTGATGCGCCGCGAAGGCCGTCTCATGCAGACGGTGATCGAAGAATACTGGCTGCCGATCCGCTTTCGTACGATACGCGAGCAGATCGAGGAGACGCTCGCCAGTGGTCGCAAGGAAGGCGAGTTCATGTGTCTGATCACGCAGCAGCCGGAGCAGGCGCAACGCGCGGCGGACCTCTTCCCCGCGTTGCGCAGCCTCATTGCCACCAAGATGTGGCTCGCCGATCCTGCCGCCGAGGAAGAGCCTTATCGGCGCGACGGTATGACGGGCAAGGAATTCCAGGAATTCAGGAAGCTCGCGCCGCAATCACGCCGTTTTCTGATCAAGCAGGGCAACCAGTCCGCGTTCGCCAGCTTCGACCTGAGTGGACTCGACGACGCGATTGCGGTGTTTTCTGGCGACCGCGAAAACGTGCTGATCTGCGATGCGGTGCGCGCCGAACTCGGCGACGATCCGGATGTCTGGCTGCCCGTGTATCTGGAGCGTGTGTTCGAGCGCAAGCTGCGCGCGCGTCTGTCGGCGAAATACGGTGCCGACGAGCGGCTGTGGGGCAATGAGTTGCAGCACGGTCTCGAGCGCAAGCGTGCCGAGCTCGCTGTTATCTACCCGCCGGTGCACGAGCCTGCAGACGACGAAGTTCTTGCCTGACGTCTGCAACTGAGGAGGAGATGATGAACAGCACTACTGTCTATCCGGCCATACCCCGCACTGTCGATCCAGCGCTCACCGAGCTTCGCCTGACGCTGCGCGAACGCTCACCGCGCTACGGCATGAGTCTCACGTTCCGGCCACAGTGGCTGCGGCCCCGAAGCTCTCTCATTGCGCTGCTGTGTGCCTGCACGTTCTCGCAGGCACAGGCGCAGGGCGTACCGACGATCTCGCCCGCCGAGCTCGCGCAACAGATGGTGCAGGTCCAGCAACTGTTTCAGCAGATCCAGAATCAGGAGGCCCAGTATCAGGCGCTGACCGGCAACAGCAGTTTCGGCAACATCATGAACGACGCCTCGCTGCGCAACTACCTGCCAGAACAGTGGCAGGACATTTACAACCAGGCGAAAAGCGGGGGCCTCAGCGGCGTGAGCGCTTCGATGCGCATGATTGAGCAGCAGGAAGGCATGACCGGCGCGAGCACGGCTGGGCAGCAGCGCTATTACGACACGCTCGCGACGAACAAGGCGATGAACGAGCAGGCATACAGCGCGACGATGGCACGGCTGAACAATATCCAGGTGCTGATGCAGCAGTCCAACCTCACGCAGGATCCAGCGCAGAAGGCGGATTTGCAGAACCGCATGACCGCTGAAGAGGCGATGGTCACGAACGACCAGACGCGCCTGCAGCTCACCGCGCAGCTTCAGCAGGCGGAACTGAAGCTTGCTCAAGAGCAGCGCGACCGCGAATTCGACAACGCTTTCCTGGGGAAAACCAATGCTCAATAAGGCTCTTGTCTCGACGGTCATCGCACTGCTGATCGCTATCGCCAGCTACCTTGGATACCTCGCATGGGATCGTCATCAACACAACCTGCAGGAGGAAGCGCAGCAGAAGAAGGAGCTGGCTTTCGATGCCGCGTTCCTGGGGATGACGCCGGAGAAGCTGGCCGCTGAGCGAAAGGCGAAGAGTATCAACGCGGCAAGTGACGATGCCGAAGCGAAAGCGGCAGGGCTGAAGTAAGCGCCTAGCGCAGGCGCCCCTTTAAACCACCGGGAGGCATCCGTGGCAGACATCCAGCTTTTTTCCGCGATGACAACAGCGTTTGACCAGAACGTGTTGAACACCATCACGAGCGGGTCAACTCGCATCATTTCGCTGATTTCACCACTGATGGCTACCTGTTTCAGCATCTATGTGTTGCTCATCCTGTGGACGTATTGGCAGGGGCGCAACGATGAACCCGTCAATGACTTCCTGATGCGCATGGCGACCTGGGCGCTCATCCTTACGTGCGGAATGAACATCCAGTTTTACAGCGATTACGTCGTGCCGTTTTTCAACGGATTAGGCGAACAACTCGCCGGTGCGCTCACCAACGGGAACAATCCGGTTTCCGGCCTGGATAACCTGTTGAACGCCTATATCAACGCAGCGCAGTCGATCTACACGCAGGCGTCAGGACTCAAGGTGATTGCGGCGGTCTGGACGATTGCGCTGATGATCATCTTCGGCGGTCCGTTCATGGCGATAGCGATTGCCTACATCATCCTCGCCAAATTCGCGCTTGGAATTCTGCTGGCTCTCGGGCCCTTGTTTATCTCGGCTGCGCTCTTTCCCCCGTCGCGTCAGTTTTTCTGGAATTGGGTTGGGCAATGCATGAATTATGTATTTCTCGTCACACTGTTCGCCGCTGCCTGCTCCCTCGAAGTCAACTTTGCGATGAGCATCGTTCCGCAGAACGGGTCGCCGTCCCTAGCGCAGGTTATTTACCTTGACATCATGGGACTGGCTTTTTGGGTCATCTCCCTTAACTTGCCGGGTTTGGCATCGTCGCTCGCTGGGGGTGTTGGAATATCGACGATGGTTGGCAAGCTCGGCAGCGTAGCGCGGCTTGCCGCCTCAATGGGAAAATTCGGTGGTGGATCGGCATCTAAAACTGGCGGAAGCCTTAGTGAAGCGAGGTAAATCATGTGCGTGTTTCTGGTCAAGATTGTCCGGTGGTGGCTGCTGGCTGCGGTTGTAGCCACCATTGGCGCCATGGTGTCGATCAAGCTTTTCTGCTGATGGGTACTCGCACCTGATGGTGGGGCGATTTCACCTTTCGCCTCAGTGCATACACAGTGCCGCCGCGTAGTTCACGCGGCGGCAGAGCAGGAGAAACAGAAAATGAAACTTGTAGCAAGTGTGGTGCTCGTGCTGGCAGTCCTATGGGGATGCAGCTCGCCGCCGAAGCCGCCGGAGCCGACCGGACAGTGGGTACCGGTCAATCAGCCGACGGGGCAACAGGCCAGTCGCACGGAACCGAAATGAGGATCGCGATGACATCAACAATCAGACAGTGGTTTGCGGCGACCTCCCCCGCGCGAAAACGTCAGCAGATCGGCAAGGCGTCGACGGCAGACCAGGCGAGCCCTATCGAGGCACACGAGCGCGATGCGGTCAGCTGGTATCTGACCCAAGCGCAGGCTTTCGAGAAATCGAAGGTCGAAGCCGCTGAAGAGAAGGCCCGTACCGCAGACCGGCGCTCGGTTCTCTCGGCTGTTGTCGCTCTGGTCGCCGTTTCTGGCATGGGGGCTTTAGGACTCCTGAAGCGTCCCAACCCACCTGCTGTGCTGCGCGTGGATTCGTCGACCGGTAAGGTGGATGTGCTGCCGACGACGGCCGACGGACATGTGACCTTTTCAGAGAAGACCGACCGGCACGACCTGCACACCTACGTCGAACTTCGCGAAAGCTACGACTGGGAGACGATTTCGGACACGCACGCCGCAGTGATGTTCATGAGCGACTATCACGAAAAAGAAGCTTACGACGCGCTCGTGCGGGGGCCGGCTGGACCGCTGAAGCTGCTGAAGGACCAGGCACGCGTCATCGCACGGGTCGGCTCGATCACGTTCGTGGGATCGACCGCACAGGTGTTCTTCTCACGGCAGCTGATTCCGCTCAACCAGGCCGCAAAAAGACCGGATCCGACATACTGGATTGCGACGGTCGCATTTGAGCGCGTGGATGTGCCGGAAAAGAAGGATCAGCAGGATATCGACCCGGACGGCTTTCGCTGCACAAGCTATCAGGTCACACGCGACTGGAGCCGCGCACCGGCAGATGCGTCGTCGCCAGCGGCCACCGGCGGTGCGTCATGAAGGCGCGACGCCTGGGAGCGTTTATCCGGCTCACGGCCATCGGGATGGGTATGGCGGCCTCTGTCTCGCCCGCGCGAGCGCTTGAAACGCCACACAGCTGCGGTTCGGACCCGCATATTCAATGCGCAACCTATGACCCTGACCAGGCATACCGGGTGTCGACGATGGCGGGGCGCGTCGTGATGATCCAGTTCGAACCGGGTGAACACATTATCAACAGCGGTGAGGGAATAGGCGACGCCAAGGCATGGCACGTGGCGATTAACGACAGCGGGGCTTTGCTCAAACCGGGTGCGCTGCAACCGGAAACCAATCTCGTGCTCGTCACCAACCGGCGCGCCTATTCGCTGTCGCTTGTCGACGTGTCGGCCGCGCAGCCGGCGACGTGGATGCTGCGTTTCGACTATCCGGACACGCGTGCAAAAGCGGCAACCGCGCAGCAGCGCCGTCTGGACGCGGTGAGCGCGGCACTGGCCGGTCGGCGGGCTAATCGGCCGGCGATTCCGGCATCGATCACGAACAACGTGGGTGCAGCGAAAACCGCCCCTCTTGCGTCGACTTCCGTCGCCAATACCCAATACATGATGCGCGGCGATCGCGCACTCGCGCCGACCGCACTGTGGGACGACGGCCGTTTTACGTACTTCAAGTACGCAACCGCGCGTGACCTACCGACGATCTTCACGACGCTTCCCGACGGCGGCGAGGCGACGGTGAACTTCCATATGGAGGGCGACACGGTCGTCGTGCACGAAGTGTCGAAGTCGTTTGTCATTCGCTACGGCCAGTCGGTGCTGGGTATTCGCAACGATGGCTATTCGCCCGATGGCGATTACAACCGCGCGGGCTCGTCGGTACCCGACAGCGCGCGCATCGAGCGCGACCATACCGATGCATCGACGAACTGATCAGGGAGCGAACAGGGCATGACTGAACGAAACGAAATGGAACATGCGGCATCGCCCGACATCGGCCCGCAGCCTTCGCTCGAGCTGCCGGGTCGTCGGAAGACGCGCGTGGGCAAGCTGCGTCTGGTGCTGGTCGCGCTCGCTGTGATCGCGCTAGGTGCATCGGGCGTCACGATCTATCTGCAGCGTCTGTTCCAGCAGCATCAGGACGCGAAGCAGGCGGCGCTGAACAAACCGAAGGACAGCGGAGCGAGCGACGCCAGTGGGGACCTGGAGACGCAAAAGGATCGTATCAAGCGCGCGGAAGCCGAGCAGGCTCGTGCGGCGTCGAAGGCCGCGGCGAATTCCCGGCTTGCGACGCCGGCCGGCGCGGCATCGCAGCCGGGTGGCGCGACGAATGGACAGGCGGTGGCCGTGAGCAACAAGCCGCGGCCGCTCACGCCAGCCGAGCGCCGCTTGCAGGGCAGCGTGCTCGTCGCGGGTAGGGACAATGAAGGCAACAACGATTCCGGCCAGAGCAACGATGGTCCTGTGGCATCGAATGAAACCGCTGGCGGCAGCGACAGTGGCAGCACTGGAGGTCCGGGCCACGATGCCGGTGGTCTGGCCGGTCTGGCGAAGTCGATGGGCCTGTCGGCGCTGCGCGGCGGCAGTGCAGGCGGTGCGTCCGCCTCGGCGAGCAAGGCGGACGCGGGCGACAGCAAGGGCTCGTCGATCGACCAGTCGTTGCAGCCATCGAAGCTGCAGCCGATGCAAGCCTCGTTTAGGCCGAACCGGCACTACCTGCTCAGCCGCAACACGATGATCCGGTGCGCTCAGGCGACGGAGATCCGTACCAACCGGCCAGGCCTGATCGGATGCCCGATCGCTCAGGACGTGTGGTCGGACGATGGCACGACGCTGCTCGTTCGCAAGGGTGCGATGGCGAAGGGCGAGCAGCGCGATGCGGTGCTGCAGGGGCAGGGTGTGATCGGCGCGATCTGGGACGAGATCGACGACGGCGACGTGCATATTCCGCTGAACTCGCCCGCGGCAGATCCGCTCGGCGCCGCCGGCATTCCCGCCTACGTAGACGAGCACTTCTGGCAGCGCTTCAAGGGCGCGCTGATGGTGAGCCTGATCGGCGACTTCGGCCAGGCGCTCGCGAACAAGGCGACCGGCTCGGGCCAGACGATCACGTTCTCCAACAGTTCGAACGCTACGCAGGACGTGGCCGCAGAGACGCTGCGTAACACCATCAACATCCCGCCGACGGCGTACTCGAACCAGGGCTCGGTAATCAACATCTTTGTGGCGCGCGACATCGACCTGAGCGGCGTGTACGAGAACGTCGACGCGCAGGGCAACACGGTTGGCCAGAACGGGCAGCAATGAGGAACGGACCCATGAACCTGAAGATCACCTATCCGGACGATTTCCCGCTGCATGGGCTCGATCGCGGCATGTTCGAGACGAAGCTGCGCGACGCCCTGCGTTTCTGTTTCTACGGCAACACGATCCGACAGTTGGCCGAACGGGTCGATGCACGGCGTGCGCGTGTGGTTCCCGAGGCCTTGCCACTTCGGCAGATCGCCGACGAGCACGCGTTTGAGGATTGCATGACCCTCGACGGGTGCCGGATCGACGACATGTCAGCGCCGCTGCGGCGCAACCTGCTGCGTAACGTAGGGGCGCGTGTCGGGCTGACGATCTCGGAGTGGGGTGACTGCGCGTTGCCGTTGCTCGATGAACCAGTCAATCGCACTGCCGATAACGGAATGGAACTGCACGCAACTAACCGTCGGGCCGTCAACATTCCACCAATTCACGTTCCCCAGCCGCCGCGCACATCACGCGTCCTGCTTGCAGCAGGGCTCTGTGCAGTGGCGATCGGCGGTGCGGCCTGGAAAATGCCCCGGCCTGCCGCACCCCTCAGCGCAACCGTGGTTTCCACGTCCCCGGCTCAAACCCTTCGCGCGTTGGCCAGCAGCATGCCGGACGATCGCCGCCTGTATCGCGTGTCGGTGCAGATCGAGCCCCAGGATACGGGCACCACGCCTCGCTGACCCTGGGCGGCACCATTGATGAACCGATGTGACCCTAAACAATAAAGGAGTACGAATGAGCTCAGTCGTGATCGATGTAATCGAGAAGGGCACGATCGCCCGCAGCTTCCTCAAGCAAATGGGCATCTCGAACTTCTTCGACGGAAGCCTGACCGAGGTTGCGATTAACCGTCCCGGTGAGATCTGGACGCAGGGCAGTGCCGGATGGCGACGGCACGATGCACGGGCCTGCTCGCTCGATGCGTGCTTCAAACTCGCCAACGCGCTGACGGTGATGAAGGGCGGCAAGTTCTCGACGAAGGAGCCGATTCACCCTGTGGTGCTGCCCGAGGGCCAGCGCGGGCACGTGTTGATGCAGCCGGCGTGCGAGCAGGACACCATTTCCATCACGATTCGCATCCCCTCGGAAGTGCGCTTCTCCGTCGCCGACTACGAGCGCAACGGCTGGTTCGACGGCTATCGCGATGTCTCGCCACGCCGTGACATGTCGGCGGCGCTCGACCTGCAGCAGTTTGAACGCGAGATGCTGGAGGCGAAAGCGCGCCGTGATGTGACCTGCATGCTCGACCTGGCGGTCGCGAATCGGCTGAACATCGTGCTCGCCGGCGGCACCGGCTCCGGCAAGACAACACTGAACAAGGCGCTCTCGGATCTGGTTCCGGCCGACGAGCGGATCGGCACGATCGAGGATACGCCGGAGCTGTCGCTGCCCAATCATCCGAACCGGGTACACCTGTTTTTTAGTGACACGTTGTCGGCGAAGGAACTGGTGCGCTCCACCCTGCGCATGAAGTTTGACCGCGTGTTTCTCGCAGAGTTGCGCGGTGACGAGACATGGGACTACATGACGCTGCTCAATACGGGGACGCCCGGCGGCATCACGACCGTTCATTGCAACGATGCGCGCTCGGCACCGTCGCGCATCGCGACGTTGGTCAAGCAGGCCGCGGTCGGCCAGACGCTCGACTGGCAATTCATCATGGAACAGGTGCGCGTAACGGTTGATCTCATCCTTTTCATGCGCAACAAACGGCTCGCCGAGATCTGGTACGACCCGATCGGCAAGGCGCAGTTGCTGGGCTGTGTCTCATGAGCGCGGTACAGACAGGCGAGGTCCGCGACGCAGCGACGGCGATTGCCGACGAAGCGGCCTGCAAATGGCGGTCGTCGGGTGAACTCGCCATGGTGCATCCGTCGGGCTGGTCGATCGCGCGGTATTCGGTTTACGACCAGTGGCGCTACCTGCTGTGGGAGCCGATCAACCGCTGCACTGCGGCGAACGCCAACCAGTTCCACGGACCCTTCGATAACGTGCGCGACGCGATGCGCCTGCATCGCGACCTGACCGCGCACCTGCAACAACAGGAGATGGCCGCATGACAACGCATCTGGAATTTCAGGCCGCTATCGACGTGGCCACCTACTGAGGACCAATTGTGCCGAAATCACTTCGCATTCTGATCCCGGTGGTGGTCTTTCTGATGATTCTGTGCGGCTTCGCGTTACTCGGCCAGTTCGCTGCCGGTGACCTTTTCGGGAAGATGCAGAAGCTGCCGCAGGACAGCGTGGGCGTGTTCACGCTGTACAACTACTGGCATGCCTACGGCGACGTGCCTGCGGTTGTGCGCGCGCTCAAGGTGTGTACGCTGCTGTCGGTGGTCATCACCGGCCTGCCAGTGGTCGTGATCACGATGGCACTCGTATCGGGACGCAAGCGCCTCGCGCAGTACGGCGAGGCCCGGTTCGCAACCCGTAGCGACATCGTGAAAGCAGGCCTGCTGGAGAAGAAACAACCATGACGACTTCACAACACCTGTATCCGCCGTTCATCGTCGGCAAGTACAAGGGCGACTACCTGAAGTACTACGGCCAGGACTTCCTGATGGCCGCCGCCGGCACCCGCTCCGGCAAAGGCACGTCACTCGTGATCCCGAATCTTCTCACCTATCCCGATTCGGTGGTGGTCGAGGACATCAAGGAAGAGAACTACCTGTACACGTCGGGCTATCGACGGGCGTGCGGTCACGAAACCTACCTGTGGGCGCCGTTTTCGGAAGATGGCCGCTCACACGCGTACAACCCCCTCGAATACATCCAGCGCCGCGCGGCCTACACGCGCGTGGGCGACGTGATGACGATCGGCGAGCACCTGTATCCGTCCAACGTCGATGCGAAGCTGAAATACTGGAACGACAATGCCCGCAACCTGTTCATCGGGATCGTGCTGTACCAGCTGGAAACGCCCTCGCTGCCATGCACGTTTGGCGAGGTGCTGCGGCAGGCCTCCGGCAAGGGCAGGACTATCCGTGAACACATCTCGTCGATCGTCAGCACCCGTGCCAATGCAACTCAGGCGACCGATGCACTGCCGGCGCTCAGCTTCGAGTGCCTCGACGCGCTGAACCGTTTCCTGTCGCAATCGAAGGAGGCCTTCGCGAACATCGTATCGACGATGACCGCGCCGCTGAACGTCTTTACCAATCCGGTTGTCGACGCGGCAACTAGCCGCTCGGACTTCGATCTGGCCGACGTGCGCAAAAAACGTATGTCGATCTATGTCGGCATCAAGCCAGGCGACCTGAAGGCCGGCGCACTGCTTGTCAATCTCTTCTTCTCGCAGCTGATCGACCTGAACACGCGCGAGTTGCCCGCCGAGAATCCGGCACTGAAATATCAGTGTGCGCTGGTGCTGGACGAGTTTGCAGCGCCCGGCAAGATCGACATCATCGATACGGCGAACCCGTTCATCGCAGGCTACAACCTCAGACTGATGCTGATCTTCCAGGGCATGTCCCAGCTCGAGGATCCGAAGTTATACGGAAAGCACGGCACCGAAACGCTCGCCATCAACTGCAAGATGCGCAGCCTGTATGCGCCGCGCACGGTGAAGGAATCGGAAGAGTATTCGAAGATGCTGGGTACCTTCACGCACATGGCGCGCTCGCGTAGCCGCAGCCGCGGCCGCAGTTCGTCGACGAGCACCAACGAGTCGGAGCACGGCAGACCTTTGATGCTGCCGCAGGAGCTGCGGGCGTTAAAGCACAACAAACAGATCATCACGATGGAGGGGTGCGAGCCGATCCTGTGCGACAAAGCGTTTTTCTATGAAGACGCAGAGCTCGTCGACCGGCTCGTGCGGCAGAGCCCCTACCTGCAAGGGGTAATGGCGAAGCTGGAGAGGACCAACCGCCGGCGCGCGTGGTTCGGCTTCGCCCCGAAGTTTCCGGACGAACAGCAGATGAAGCACGCTGCATTCGTCGCGCGCGAGCTCTGTGCACCCGTGCCAAAGATCGATGTCGAGCAGTGGTGGCAGACGCAGAACGCCGCCCGCCGTGCGCAGCAGGCCGCCGCGGAAGCGATCAGGCAGTCAACCGGTCCCGCGCGCGACGTGCGCGAGCACGAGATCAGCGTACTTGCGCCTGCTCACTTCGCCAACCGTCACAGCATCCGCGCGTCGCTCTTCCAGCTGATGCCTTATCTGCGCGAAGTCCTGCCGGACGCGGCTGCCACCGCTGAGCCGACCACGGGCGCGCAAACCTCAGTCGCCCCGTCCCAACCTGAACCGCAAGGAGTCACCGTATGAACGAGATCAAATTTCCCACCGACCTGATCGATTACCGCGAGCGTGGCGCGGCCAATGCTGACGATGCGTCGGCGATACGTGCCCGATCGACGCCGCCTGCGAACGAGCCAGACGCTGGCACGTCGCCGGGCAATCGCGAGTCCCGTGTCGACAGCGCGACGCGAGAGCGGTTGAGAAAAATCCGGGCGGCGGATCGCGAAAAGGTCGAGGCGCTGATGAAACGCGACTCGCCGACCAAACCAGTGACCAACACAGCGACCGACGAAGCGGTGACGCCGGCCGCCGGCACGGGCAAGCCGCTCGGGAAGACTCGCGAGCAGACCGAAAACACCATTTGGCCGAAGCCAATCTTCGAGAAGACAGGCTACGACGTGCCAAAGTCGGTCAGTAACCTGTATGTGGCGCATGAAGGCAAGTTTCTCGATCGCAAGAGCGAGACGGTGCACTTCGAGGACAAGGGCCGCTCGCTGTTGACGGCCAGTGAGGACCGCGACGTGATCGCGCACATGGTCGAAGTCGCGAAGGCGAAGAACTGGGGCGAGCTGCAGCTCAAGGGCAGTGAGGAATTCCGTCGGCAGGCGTGGATTGCGGCCGAGCTCGCTGGCGTGCCCACACGTGGATTCAAACCCAAAGCGCAGGATCGTGCCGCACTGACCGCCGCGCGCGAGGCCATGCGTATTGGTGCCGGCGAGGGGGCAGGCGAGCGATCGAATGATGCGGACAAGGCGCGCACGAATGAGATGGAGTCCGTAGACGCAGCAGGGCAAAAGCAGCCAGCTTCGCCAGAGTCGACGAAAACGGGCACATCGAGGCGTGAAAGCGCCGCGCCAGAAGGCGAGCGGACGCCCGCCACGCAACCGTCATCAGCCACGCCGGCCAGCCCCGTTCAGGAAACGCCAACTCCGGCCGGTGTCACGGCGGGGGTGCTGGTGGCGCACGGGCCTGCTCCTTTCAACCACGATGAAAAGCAGAACGACAGCTACTACGCGACCATGCGTACGCAAGACGGTGAGCGCACCGTCTGGGGACTGGACCTCGAGCGCGCGATCGCCGCGAGCGGCGTGCAGACGGGCCAGCAGATCGAACTGGAGAAGGGTGGCAGCCGCAGCGTGACGGCCCAGCAGCGCCAGTTCGATAAAAAGGGCAAGGAGCTCGCGCCGAAGACGGTCCCGAGCCGGCGCAACGAGTGGTTTGTGTCCTCACCCGAAGTGCCGGGCCTGCCCACGCATGAGCAGCGCGAAGCGCTTGCCAGCGCACGGCGAGATGCCGACGAGCGCCGGCGGATCGTCGAGGCTCGCGAACGGTTTCTGAAGGGCGAGTGGAAATTCTCGAAGGAACAGCAGGCGACACTCGATGCGGCACGCGAGCGGATCAAGGCGCAGGCCGCGCGCGAGGTGCTGCGTGACGAGATCAAAGGCCTGCCAGAGCAGCAGCAGGAGAAGCTGATGGGGGAGTTCGAAAGCGCCGTGGCCGCGGCGCGCGCTGCTAACCGGCCGCTTGACGTGCCGATGCCTCAAGTGAGCGAGGCGACGATCGAAGCAGTGCGCGAGCAGATCGAGCGCGAGCGCGCCGGGCAAGACCGGGCATCGGAGCCGCGAGAACAGACATCGGGTCAGTCAATGCGTGAGGCAGGGCATGAGGCAGGGCATGAGGCAGGGCATGAGGCAGGGCATGACTCGCCGACGCTCGAACTCGAACCCTAACGCAATGCGTGTCCGCGACAGCGTCGCGGCCGCCCTGATTGATCAACAAGAGAGACATACCATGAAAATCGCGGTCATCAATTTCTCGGGCAACGTTGGCAAGAGCACCGTTGCGCGTCATCTTCTAGCCCCGCGCCTCGAAGAGGCCGAAGTGATTGCCATCGAGTCGATTAATTCCGATGGCATGGAGACGGCCACGCTGCGCGGCAACCAGTTCGACGAACTGCAGGACCAATTGATGACGCTCAGGAACGCCGTAGTCGACATCGGTGCGTCGAACGCTGAAGACTTCGTCAACCTGATGCAGAACTACGACGGGTCCCAGGAGGACTTCGACTTGTTCGTCGTTCCGACAGTGCCCGCAATGAAGCAACAGGTCGACACGATTGCAACGCTGCGCTCGCTGTCGGAAGACATTGGTGTTCCGGCGTCCCGACTCCGTGTCGTGTTCAATATGGTCGATCCGAGGCGAGACCTCGAGAAACTCTTCGCGAAGGTGTTCGAGGCTCATGAAGACGATCAGGGCTTCATGTTGTGTACGGACGCGGTGATCTATGAAAATCCGATCTTCGAGAAAATCAAGGGATTCGACAGATCCATCATCGAGTTGCGCAACGACCCCACCAACTACGTTGCGATGAATGCCGATGCCATCGAGCAGGGTGAACCGGAAGAAAAGAAGGCCTGGATCAGGCAGATGGTCGCATTGAAGCGACTCGCGAACCGGGTTACGTCCGAGCTGGATGCCGTGTTCAAAGTTTTGGTGCAATGAGATGGGCGCTCCGGACGATTCGATTCGCGAGGAACTGATCGGCGCGGTGCTCGGTGAGCTGTCGCTGCTGCGCCGCGAAGTCGGTGAGCTGCGCACGGCGCTGCAGCAGGCGGGCGATCAGTTCAAGGACAGTAGCGACCTCGCGATGCTCCGGCTAGCCGCGCGCACCGACCAGTTTCTGGCTGACTTTCGGGATAGCACTGCCGGCGTGCTCGACAAGGCCCGGCAGTTTGGCGAGGCGCGTGAGCAACTGCTGGGCGAGATTGCAATCCGCCAGTACGACGACGCCCATGACCGCAGCCTGGACGAGATCAGGCAGATCCTGCGAGAACCACTCGCACGCCCTTCGCTGACCCGCCGGGAAATGGCCCTGTGGGGTGTCGGTACGGCGCTGCTATCGGCAGCACTTGCCGTCATCGCAGTCATGGTGCTGGCGCACTGAGACGAACATCGCCACCGCGTGTGGGACAACCCGTGGTACACACATGGACGCATGAATCATGAAAGCATATCTTGCGATGACGACAACAGCGGCAGTTATCGCCGCAGTGTCGATTACACCGGCTACGGCGCACGCGGATGACAATCCGTCGGCGTGTGGTGCGGTACTGTGTCTCGCCGGCCTGATCAACGGCGGCAGTGCCGGCGGGGACTGCAAAAACTATATGACGGGTTACTTTTCCATCGCGAAATTTCACCACGGCCATTTCGATGAGATTGGCACGTCGAATGCCCGTAGCGATTTTACGAACCAATGTCAGAGCGTCGGATCCGGAACAAAGAAAGGCATCAACGACAGGTATGGAAACGTCCAATCCGGTCCGTGACCCGCGACCGCTCTCTCAGGTTCTGGCACACTTATTCAGGCGCACCAGCAACGCGCCCAGTACCGGAGAAACCTGCCTTGGGGGATTTATAGTACAAAAAGGTCCGGAAAGCGCGCCTGTCTCACGCCGCGAGCTGCCGGTTGGCGGCATCGCCCCGCTCTTCGCGGCACGGCAGCTCGCCCCCAGGCGCGAAGTGTCAAGCCCGATGCCGCTTTCATGCTCGTCTAGCGCGCGTTCATGCGCCATGAGTACGCTCAATACCTAGATCGTCGTCGGCCACTAGAAGCGATGTCGATGCCGATTTTTATTCACTCTCGCTGTCTGTTCTTTCGTTCACCGCGGGTAGCCGATTTGATCTGATCGACGCGCGGAGGTCCGTTGCCTCCTTGTAAGCGGCCGTCGTACCAACGCCATTACGTAAGGCCGCTTCTCAGGGTCGGGGGGCGCCCTTCGCGACAGCCGGCTGGCGGCCAGACGTACACGTCTGGAGGGAGGGCGGCGTCCGTTCCATCTCGGCCATCGGCGGGCATTCAAATAGCCTAAAATTTACGGGAGCCGCATCGGCTTGACGCTCGCTGGGTAATGCAGCGTGGCCCTAACGCGGAGCCGGCATCGCCGTTCCGCGGACGGTCCGACTTGACCACGATGGTCAACACACAAGGGACACCCTTCTTGAGTCATGAACTAAGGGCCGAAATGTTCGCTGCTGCAGGGGTGTCGCCGCATGTCGATCGCTGGGCCCGTTCAACTCGAATGTTACAACCTTTGGGAGTAGCGCCATGGTCGCGGTCAGATACGACGATATTTCTATGGCCTTCGACTTCATTAGCTCCGCATCGCCGATGGAGCACAACGCATATGTCTCGCTCGATACGGGCGAAGTCTATTGGACATCTGAATTCAACGACGCATTAGACGAGGATGTCCCCGACGACCTGGAAACGTCAGATCGCTATCTTACGATACCGCATAAGAACGATCTCGATCTCGGAAGAAGTCTCGCCTTGCGCTTTGTCGTGCAAGCGTTGCCTGCGCGTTACGACCAGGTCGAAGGATTTTTCCGGCGGCCGGGCGCGTACTCGCGCTTCAAGGATCTGCTGCAGCGCGAAGGCGTTCTCGAAGCCTGGTATACGTTTGAGGCCGACTCTGTCGACAGCGCACTGAGGCAATGGTGTGCCGAAAACGGCATCGAGATTCTTGTGACATGACTGGTCGCTTAGTCAGGCGACAAAATGTCTGGCCGCGCCGGGTTACGGTCGCCGTGACAACGAATCACCCAGCGTACCCGCTCCGAGTCGGATCAGAACTCTCGGGTCCCAAATTGTCAGCGACCGGCCAGGAGCGGACGATCGCGCAAGGGCCCGAATCGTCAACAACTAGCGTGGCTTCCTTTCTACGTAGCGCTGGAAATTGGGCCGACAAGAATCGCCTCCTTCCAGCAGCGTTAAAATCTGCTTTTAACCGTCGAACCTACAGATGGCGCACTTATACGATGACACTCGAGCGCTGGCAGCATCCCTTGCTAACGCCGGTTTCCGGCGACACGCGGAGCGACTCACGTCTGCGTTGTCTGAAGGCGCGACTGGAACGGAGATCTTCATGATCTTGCGATCACGCCCTTCCGACCTGATCGACGATGAAGCGGTTCCGTCCAGCTACAAAGATGAAGCTGAAATACTGCGGGACGTTGTTGTTCACGCTTTGCATTAACCTACTGGGACATCTGTTTCGCGCTTTCGACGTCCGTCCGCGTTCGCAAACAGCGTTTGGCAAGCGTCCGTCAGGTGTGGCTTTCCGTCGGGCCGGGTCCGGCCACGAACGGTCATTCGACACAGACCACCATATCGGTAACAATCTCCGGGCAGGCTTTTTCTCGGCGCACAGTCACGGCGACCAAACTAATA
>NZ_JBIYEB010000061.1:0-23116 GCF_044909315.1 Caballeronia udeis | reverse complement strand
CCTAACCTGTATGTTGCCGTCGGTATCTCGGGTGCAATCCAGCATCTGGCCGGGATGAAGGATTCGAAAGTGATCGTCGCGATCAACAAGGACGCTGAAGCCCCAATCTTTGGCGTAGCGGACTATGGCCTCGTGGGTGATTTGTTCACGCTGGTGCCGGAACTTGTGAAAGAACTTGGCTGATCCATTCCTTAAGACTCCACGATCCGGGCCGCGCGCTGTTGCGTGACTCGGATCGTGGTGCAATCAAGCCGGAACCCCCACACGCCTCCCGGCTTCCGCATACTCTCGGGCCAGCCTCTCGACCAATTTACCCACAGGCTCAATACTGTCGATATTGCCCACACCCTGCCCGGCTCCCCACACCTCGCTCCATGCCTTCGGCCGCGTTTGCCCCTTGCTGAAATCCGCTTGCGCGCCCTCCGCGGGTAACGCGTCAGGATCGAGTCCGACCGCTCGGATACTCTCCTTCAAATAGTTTGCGGGAACACCCGAGAAGAACGGTGTGTAGACCACATCGCGGGCGTTCGCGGCGACGATCATCGCCTTGTGTCCCGCGACTGCGCCCGCCTCTTCCGTCGCGATAAATCGCGTACCCATGTAGGCGAGATCGCAACCTACGGCCTGAGCGGCGAGCACCGCAGCGCCGTCCGTGATTGCACCGGCAAGCACAAGAATGCCATCGAAGAAACGCCGCACTTCCGCTGTCAGCGCGAACGGGTTCAGCGTACCGCCGTGACCACCGGCACCGGCGCAGACGAGGATCAATCCATCCACGCCCGCCGCTGCCGCCTTGCGCGCATGATGTACGGTTGTCACATCGTGCAGAACGAGTCCACCGTAGGCATGCACACGTTCGACCACGCGCTCCGGTACGTGCAAGGACGTGATCACGATCGGTACGCGGTGCGCGACAATCACGCTCAGGTCTTCCTCAAGCCGCACATTGGTGGGATGCACGATCAGGTTGACGGCAAACGGCACGACCGGTTGCGCTGTCGCAGCGGCGTTGGCCGCGAGTTGGGTTTCAATCTCCGTCAACCAGCTATCGAGCAATGCCTGCGGCCGCGCATTCAGCGCCGGAAAACTGCCGATCACCCCGGCCTTGCATTGCGCCACTACAAGCTGCGGATTCGACACGAGGAACATGGGCGCGGCCAGCACCGGAAGGCGAAGCTTCTCCAGGATTGCATGCGCCATTATCGGGCTCCGCGTTTCTTGATCAGCAGATCGCTCAAGCCATCCTGCACGATTTCGTCACGCTGATTCAGCATCACAAAACGGCGGCCAAGCCGGCCGACGCGTTCGCTCTTTCCCGGATCGAGTTCAGTGATTTCGAGGCGCAGATGCAGGGTATCGCCAACCAGGATAGGCGCGACGAACTTCCATTGATTCAGCGACATCATCGCCACCGCGCTCTCGTGGAAGATACCCATCTCGTGCAGCATGCCCGTGGCTATCGCAATACCAAGCGTCCCGTGCACCACGCGTTGCCCGTAGCGCGTGGTCTTCGCAAACTCGGCGTCTGCGTGAATCGGATTCCAGTCGCCTGAGAGCATTGAAAAGAACGTGAGGTCGGTTTCCGTAATGGTCCGGCCGCCGCTTTCAAACGACTGCCCGACTTCGAAGTCTTCGAAGAAGAGGGAATACGCCATGGAGTGATATTCCTGTTATTGGATGATGGAGATGGTCTAGCGCGCCGCTTCCGCGAGTACCCGCGTAACGGCCATCTCGCGTAATCGCGCGCGCTGGATCTTTACGCCGTTCGAGCTTTGCGTCACGGGAAACGCGTCCACGCTCCACACCCGCGCCGGCACCTTGAACGCGGCAATCCTCGACTTGACGACACCGATCACCATCGCCGGGTCGATGTCATGGCCTGCAAGGGGAATGACAAACGCAACGGGGCGCGGCTGGCCATCGAGTACGACTGCCACCACTTGTGCGTCGTCCACGCCGTCGATCGACTTGATCTCGTCTTCTATCTCGACCGGGTTGACGAGAAAGCCCGAGAGCCGGATAGCGTCGCCCTTGCGGGTCTCGTAGACAAAGCTGCCGTCAGCACGCAGCCGGCCGACATCACCGGTTCGAAAGAAACCGTCGGCACTCAGCGCTTCCGCAGTAGCTTCAGGGTTCTCCAGATAACCGACAAAGTTGCATGGCGACGCGATCTCGATCTCGCCGCTCATGCCGGCCGGCAGGAGTTCGCCCGTGTCTACATCGCGAATGCGGATCTGCGCCTCTTCGCCAGAAGCGGGATAACCGCCGCCTTCAATGCGTTGTTCAAACGGTGCATCGGGACGTTGCAGGGCAAACAGCGCCTGCACTTCGCTCGATCCATACAGCCCGATCAGCGGCAAACCACGTTCGGCCATCTTCTCCGCGAAAGTCGACACGCCCGGCTGGAACGCGGCAAATCCGAATACACGAGCCGATGGAAACGGCCGCTCGTCGCTCACGGCATCGGCGAGACGACGATACATTTCGTCGCTGCCGAACGTATGCGTGACTTCATGCCGGCGGATCAGACTCGCGCCTTCGGCGCCGTCGAAGGTATCGATCAACACGACCGGCGCCGCGCCCGCGAATGCCGCCAGCGCCCCGTTCAATCCGAACACACCGCAAAACGGCAGCGCTGCAAGCATCACTGCGCCGGGTGCGGCAAAACCATAAGCATCGGCCACACGGCTGCTGTGTCTGCTGATGGTCCGCTGCGGATGCACGACCAGTTTCGGCGCCTTGGTCGTGCCCGACGTCGTGAAGAGAATCAGCGGAGCGTCAGCGCTTTCACCGCCCCGATGCAATCGTTCGCCGCCATACGATGCCAGGTCGCAGGCGACCGTCGGCCGGTCCAGCACCGTGGCAGGCGTGCGCTCGTCGTGATCGATCACGGCGATCTTTTGCAGCGAGGGAACTGCCTCGGGCGACACCCCGGCGAGTTCCGCCGGAAAGTCGATCTTGCGAAAATTCAACTGCAGCACCAGCATTTTTGCTCGCGACTTCGCAAGGATGTACTCCACCTCTGCGTGCCGGTAACGCGTGTTCACCGCCACGACCGTCACGCCAATCCGTGCTGCGCCGAACAGCAGCGAAAGCCATTCAATGCGGTTCACGAGCCACACCGCCACGCGGTCGCCCGCGACCATGCCCTGCACTTCGAGCCAGCGCGCGCCCTGCTCGGCGAGCGCGTCGAATTGCGCATAACTTACGCGTTGCTCGCCGTCGATGAATGCAGTGCGTTCAGGATGCGCAGCAAGATGAGCGTCGAGAAGACCATTGAGGGTGGAAGGCGCAGACATCAGTACAGCTCCATGAGTTTGGCGTTGGTATCAAGCTCGGCGGGCAGCGCTTCGCGAATCAGCGTGCCCGACTTCATCACCACCACGCGGTCACTGACCTTCAGCGCTTCGCGCACATTCTGTTCGACCAGCAGGATGGACATGCGTGTGTCCTGCTGCAACTGTCGAATGGGTCCGAGCAAATCCTGGAACAGCTTCGGCGCGAGGCCAATGGACGGTTCGTCCATCAGCAGGCAACGTGGCCTTGAAAGCAACGCGCGGCCGATGGAGACCATTTGCTGCTGACCACCGGAGAGCGATCCGGCGCGCTGCTTATAAAACTTCTTGATGTCGGGCAGCACGGTCGTGACCCAGTCCACACGCGCGCCATGTTCGGCGACCGGCACGTTCGCGGCCCACAGTCCGAGCTTGATGACCTCCTCCACGCTCAGGCTGGGAAACACGCCGCGCCCTTCGGGGACAAGTGCAATGCCTGCGGCCGTTGATGCTCGCGCGCCCTGGTGCAAGCGCTTGACGCCATCGACAAGAATCTCGCCGCTGCTGGCCGGCATGAGGCCGAACAGCGACTTCACCAGCGTGGATTTGCCGGCGCCGTTATGACCGAGCAGGCACAGCACTTCGTTTTCGCGTAATTCGATGCTGATGCCGTTGAGGACCGCGCGGCCGCCGTAACCGGCGGTCAGCGCGCGTGTCTGCAGGACGGGTGTGCTCATGCTGTCTCCCCGAAATAGATGGATGCAAGACGCGGGTCGTCCAGCACTTCCCGCGGCGTGCCCTGCGCCAGCAGTTTTCCCTGGTCGAGAAAGGCCACGCGATCCGACACGTTCACCACCACATCGAGGTTGTGTTCAATGATGCAGACCGTTACTCCGCCCGCCACTTGCGAGCGCAGCAACGCAACGAAGCGATCGTAAGAACGCGGATCGAGGCCGGACGCGGGTTCATCGAGGAGCCAAATTTTTGCATCGCTGGCAATCAGGCGCGCGACACTCAGGAACTTGCGCTCGGCATAGGCCAGGTCGATGGCGCGCGCATGCGCCAGTCCGGAGAGATGCGTGGCCGCCATGATCTCCGCGACCTTTTCGCTGCGTCGACGGCGGGCGGACCGGCCGCCCGGTTGCCAGAGCCACGCGCTTTTTTCCATCGCCGTGAGGATGTTTTCCTCTACGGTCATCCGCGAGAACAGATGCAAGTCCTGGAACGTGCGGCCAACGCCCTGGCGTGCAATCTCCCACGGTTGCTTACCGGCAATCGAACGGCCTTCGTAGAGAACGTCGCCGGAGCTCGGCGTCAGGTGCCCGGTGATCAAATTGAACAAGGTGGTCTTGCCCGCGCCGTTCGGACCGATCAGCGTGGTGACTATGCCGCCGCGCAGTTCCAGCGAAACGTCAGTGACGGCTTGCAGTCCGCCGAAGCGCTTGCCTAGATTGCGGACCTCGAGCAGCACCGGACGTGCGCTCGAAGCCTCGACCGGATGTGACGCAACCTGCGGAATCGCGTTCATTGCGCCCCCTTCGTCGACAAGCGGCGCTTGCCGGCGCCAACAATCCCGCCGGGCCGGTAGATCATCAGCAGCACCATCACGAGCCCATACACCGCTTGCTGCACCAGACCAACCTCCGCCTGAGGCAGCCCCGGCACGAAGCTCAGCGCGGCCGGCAACAGCATCAGCAACGCCGCGCCCACGACCGGCCCGAACAAGGACCCTGTCCCGCCAATGATCACCATTGCCATCAGCAGCACGGAAAGATCCAGCGTGAATCCTTCCACGTTGATGAAGCTGAGGTAGAACGTGTAGACCACGCCCGCCGTAGCGGCGAGCGCTGCGGCAACCACCACGGACAGCGTCTTGATGGCCGCCACGTTCTTGCCGAGCGCAAGCGCCGCGGACTCGCTGTCGCGAATGGCTTGCAGGTTACGCCCGAAGCTCGACCGCACCAGCACGGTCAGCACCAGGCCGACGGCGACCAGGAAACCGAGCGCGAGTGCGAAGAAGCCGTTTGCGGTTTCTATCGCCACGCCGAAGACCTTGACGGCCGGAATATTCGTGATGCCGCCGAGACCACCCGTTACGGAGCGCCATTCGGAAAACACGGTGACCGCAAGCATCTGCAGTCCCAGTGAAGCCGCGACAAAATACTCCCCCCTCACCCTGAGCGCCGGCAAGGCCAAGGCTAGTGATAACCCGGCGGAGAGGATCATCGCGGCGGCAGTGCAAACGAACAACGAGTCGGAGATGTGCATCGAAACGAACGCGGCCGTGTAGGCGCCAACGCCAAAAAATACCGCATGCGCGAGTGAAAAGATGCCGGCGTACCCCATCAGGAAATTGAGCGTCATCGCGAGGATGGCGTTCACGCAGATAAGCACCGACAGGTTCAGCAAGTAGGCAAACATGGTGACAGTCCTCGCTTTAGTGAACCAGCGCACGGCCGAAGAAGCCGGACGGGCGAAACAGGATGAACAGGAACAGCACGACGAACACAACCGCCTCGCTCCACTGCGAACTGAACCAGCCGAGCGCAAGGCTTTCGGCGAGACCGAGCAGGAGTCCGGCAAACGCGGCGCCGCGCAGGCTTCCCACGCCACCCACAATGGTTGCGGCGAGACTGATCAGCATCACGTGACTGCCGACCGATGGATTCAGGCCCGCGCTTGCGCCGCTTAGAATGGCAGCCGGCACGACCAGCAACGAGCCGAGCGCGAAGGCTGTCTGTGACAGCTTCTGCGGCGACATGCCATACGCGCGGACCAGCTCGGGACTGTCGGCAAGCGCACGCAACGCCATGCCCGTATGACTGCGTGACAGAAACAGATGCAGCCCGAAGAACGCCAGCACCGCGACAACCACCGCAATACCGGCAAGCGGCGATACATACAGGCCGGGCAACAGTTGCACGCCCTTGGACAACGGCGTGGAGATGGCGACGAAACCCCGTCCGAAGAAGAACGCGATGGCGTTCTGCACGATGATCCCCACGCCGAAAGCGCCTGCGAACAAGGTGAAAAACGAGTTCTCGTGACGCTTGATCGGCGTGTAGACCAGCCGGTCCAGCAGCACACCGAATATCACCGTGACGGCCGCGGAGACAATAAGTCCCACGTACCACGGCAGATGCAGCTTGTCGCAGACCTCATAGAACGCGTAGCCCGCGATCATAAAGGCGGCGCCGTGCGCGAAATGGAAGATCCTCGTGGCACCGAAGATGAGCGAGAAACCACCAGCCGTCAGCGCGTAGAGCGCTCCGAGCTGGATGCCGTTGATGAGCAGTTGCAGAAGCAGCATCGGACCCTCCGTCAGCGAGTGGACACGACAGTGCCGCCGGCCCCGTCGATCTGGTTGACTTGAATGGGCGCGCGGACGGTGCCGTTCGCATCGAAGGAAACGCTGCCGCCCACCAGGTCGAAGTGCTGAAGCCGCTGGCGTACATCGAGCAAATTCGCGCCGGTCACAGGTTTGCCCTCATGCTCGAGTTGCGCCGCGAGGATCGCAAACAGGCGCACTGCGTTGTAGTAGTTCGCGGCGTACGCAGTGGGCTTGCGGCCGTACTTCTGCGTGTAGTCCGTGACAAAACGCTGCGTCAGCTTGTCGGGTGCATTCCAGTTGAACCGCTGCGTGGTATAGAGCGCGCCTTTCGCTTCGGGCAGCGCGTTGATGGCGGGAATGCTGAACGCCGAGTAACTCGCAATCTGCTGGGACACACCGTTGTCGCGCAACTGCTTCACGATCTGCGACTGCTGTGCGCCATACGAAGCGATAAAAATCAGATCGGGTTTTGCATCGCGCACCCGCGCGACCACCCCGCCGAATTGCTGCGACCCGGCCGGCACGGCGAACGAAGCAGCCAGCGTCGCGCCCGCCGGCGGCAGGTCCTGTGCGAGCTCCTGATTGATCGACTGACCGAGCGGATCGTCCACGTAGATCAGTACGAAGCGCGTCAGCTTGCGTTCGCCGACGAGGTACGGAATGATCGCGCGCACCTCCGAGTTGGCCAGCGGGATCACGTTCCAGAAATAGGACCCAAGCTCCGCGAGATCCGGTCCGACGCCGCCGCCGTTGACCGCGACCGTCTGGCTGCGCCGCGCAAGCGGCGCGATCGCTTTGGATACGCCGGTGAACCCCGTCAATACAAACGGCGTGCGGTACACGTTCACCAGCTTGTTCATGCCGAGCACGCCCTGCATGGGCAATGCCTGGCTGTCCTCGTACGACAGCACCAGTTTTTCGGCAAGCAGATGATCGGCGTTGACATGGGCGACGGAAAGATCCGCGCCCGATCCGAAGGTTTGCCCGTATTCGGCGTTGGGGCCGCTCATCGGCAATAACGCGCCGATTCTAAGGTCCTCCGCCTGGGCAGCCGTTGCACTGGCGATAGCCTCCCAGCGCGCCGCGCCCAGTGCTGCGGCGAGCGCGCAAACGGATAGCGCAGCGGCGAGCCGCCGCTTTGTCCATGCCATTGTGTTGTCTCCTGCGTCTGTTATGTTTTGATCACACCGTCACTGCGGCAGATTTATTCTTCAGATGTTAAATGTTCAGTAAAGCAGATTAAAAGCACATAGATGAGCCTGTCTCCAGTCGTGTGTTTGCCCGGGCTTCCTCAATGCACGCCCGCAATTCGCCGTGCCTTCAGGATCACCGGCATATCGACCATCTTTCCGTCGACAGCCACGGCCGCACCGCCGCTTGCTTCCACCGCACGCAGCACGCGTTCGGCCCATGCCTGCTCCTCGGCAATCCACGCATAAGCGCGATGCACCGGGTCGATCTGCTTCGGATGAATACAAAGCTTCGCGCCGAAACCAAACCGGCGGCCTCGCCTTGCTTCGGACTCGATAGAAACGGGGTCGTCCAGCACGGTCGAGACGCCGTCGACCGGCGTGATCAGGCCGGCCAGCCGCGATGCGAGCACGATCTGCGAGCGGAACAGGTTGAGTTCTTCGCCGTCACCCTCCACGTTCAGGTCGATCTGGAAATCCAGCGTGCCGAATACAATGCGCTGTACGCGTGGGGCCTCGCATAGCAGCGTGAGATTGGCGAATCCCCGCGCGGTCTCAACAATCGGCAGAATTGTCAGCGACGGGTGCGCATGCGCCAGTACCGCTTCAATGTGCTCGCGCGTTTCAGCCTTCGGCAACACAATGCCCGCCACGCCCGGATGACTCGCGATCGACGCTATGTCCTTGCCAAACCACTCGGTATCCGCTGCATTGATCCGTACGAACGCGGGCTGGGCCGCGTCCATGTGCGCCCGCACCGAATCGCGGGCGGCGGGTTTTTCGTGCGGCTGGACCGCATCTTCCAGATCGAAGATCACCGCGTCGGCACCGCTCGCGCGAGCCTTCTCGAAACGCTCGGGACGATTGCCCGGTACGAACAGATAAGAACGCTCGCTCATGTCCGCACATCCACTTCGAAGAGCGAGCCGATGCGTGTCTCCGATGCAATGCCCCACGCCGCGTCAAGCAACCGCAACGCTTCTTCATCCGACGCCGCCCCGGAGAAATCGGCCAACCGTCGAAACTTCATCGCAATCTCCTCCCGCGAGAGCGTATTGCCAGGGTCTCCCTTCGGTTCATCAACACGCCCGGTCAATTCACGGCCGTCGCGCGTGTGCACCGTCACCTTGCCGATCCAGCGCGCGGGATAAGCGCGGTCCACTTCTTCGTCCAGGACCATCTCCACCTTGCTTCGAAAATCCACGACGGGTGCAGCGGTGTAACCCTCTTCGAACTCCGTCACACCTGCATAACCGTGATAAGCGACGAGCCCCAGCACCGTACCCATGTTGAACTTGGCCTGATGAACCGTTGTGGGCACGGTCACTGCGCCAAGCACGTCGATCGCACCCTGATGCACCCTCGCCGTCACGCGCTCGATGTCTTGTGGTTTCAGTGCATGCTCCGCCATCACCGCGAGCAGCGCATCCGCGGCAGGATGCGTATGGCGGCAAGCGGCGTGATACTTGAACGAGGTTTCGGTCAGCGCCCAGCGCTCGCCCAGCCGGTCGGTGAGGCGTGCCGGGTCTGCGTCCGTAGACATGCCTGCGGCCATGCCCTTCTCGCCCTCCAGGATGCGCGTGGCGCCCTTGAAACCGTCGGCGGCAAGACTAGCCGCCATGAGGCCGTTGGCGGCCGCCATGGCCGTGTGAAGCTGTTTGGAATCCGCGGCGTCGCGCAGGAATTCCCACAGGCCGCTGGCTTGCGTACCGGCCGAACCGAACGCGTCAAGCATCTGCACGGGAGACAAACCCAGCATCCGCCCCGCCGCGGCCGCTGCCGCAACGGTCCCGGCCGTAGCTGTCGTATGAAACACCTTGTAGTGGGAACGTCCGAGGAATTCGCCAATGCGAATCCCCACCTCATACCCGGCCACCACCGCCGCGATAAAGTCGCGGCCCGATGCACGCGTCGCCTGCGCCAGCGCCAGCGCGACAGGAAACACGACGGTTGCCGGATGAAAGACCGAGCCGTTATGCACGTCGTCCTGTTCCACGAAATGCGAGGCGGCGGCGTTCACCATCGCGGCGAAATACGGCGTCGCGCGCGTGCGGTCGATCAACACTTCCGCCTGCCCGTTGCCGTTCGCCGCGCCCGCCATGCTCGCGAACAACGCAATGCTTTCGACCGGCCGGGCGCCCTTGCCTCCGAGCGTCGATCCAAGCCAGTCGACATACAGGTTCACCGTGCGCTCCACGACGTGCTGCGGAATATCGTCGAAATGAATTGATGCCGCGAAGGTAGCGAGCGTCCGGCTGGGATGATCGGTCATCATGGTGATCGCCTGAGGGGTTAGATGGTGCCGGCTTCGCGCAACGCCTGGATCTGCGACGGTTCGTAGCCGAGTTCGCGCAGGATGGCGTCGGTGTGTTCGCCCAGCGCCGGAACAGGATCCATGCGCGGCTCGAAACCGTTCGGCATGCCCGGCGGCAGCAACGCGGGAATCAGTCCCGCCGATGTGCCCACCTCGCGCCAGCGATCGCGCGACTCGAGTTGCGGGTGCGCCCAGACATCGGCCAGCGTATTCATCTGCGCGTTCGCAATGCCCGCTGCGTCGAGCCGTTGCACAACCTCGGCTGCAGTCAGCTTGCTGAACGCGGCAACAATCAGCTCGCGCAGCACATCACGCGATCCCGAGCGTTTCGAATTCGCGTCGAAGCGCGAATCGGTAGCCAGCGACGGCTGTTCAAGCACGCGCTCGCAAAATACTTTCCATTCACGTTCGTTCTGCAAACCGAGCATGACCGTCTTGCCGTCTCCGGCCAGGAACGGGCCGTACGGGTAGATCGTCGCGTGCGACGCGCCGGATAACGCGGGTGGATTTTGATTGCCAATTGCGTAGTACAACGGATAACCCATCCATTCGACCATGCTTTCGAGCATCGATACGTCGATCCGGCAGCCCTTGCCGGTGCGTCCGCGCAAGATCAGTGCGCTGAGGATGTTCGAATACGCATACATGCCGGCGGCAATATCGGCGATCGAGCAGCCCGCTTTCGCCGGTTCGCCCGGTGAGCCGGTAATCGACAGGAACCCGGATTCGCTCTGGATCAGCAGGTCATACGCCTTCTTGTCGCGATACGGACCGTCCGCCCCGTAGCCCGAGATGTCGCAGACAATCAGCTTCGGGTATTGCTTGCTCAACGTGCCGTACCCCAGACCGAGCCGGTCCGCGGCGCCCGGTGCAAGGTTCTGCACCAGCACGTCGGCGTCGGCCAGGAGAGCATCGAGAATCTTCCCTGCTTCCGGCTGTTTTACATCGAGCGAGAGGCTTTCCTTCGAGCGGTTCGTCCACACGAAATGCGACGCGAGCCCTTCCACGCGTTCGTCATAACCGCGTGCGAAATCGCCCGTCCCGGGACGTTCAACCTTGATCACGCGCGCGCCCAGATCGGCGAGCTGGCGAGTGCAGAACGGCGCGGCGATCGCGTGTTCCAGCGTAATGACCTTGATGCCGTCGAGAGGTCTCATGATTCAGAACGAGCGTGGCAAGCCGAGGATATGCTCGGCGACATACGACAGGATCAGGTTCGTGGAGATGGGCGCGACCTGATACAGGCGCGTCTCGCGGAACTTGCGTTCGACGTCGTATTCGCAAGCGAAACCGAAGCCGCCGTGGAATTGCAGGCAGGCGTTCGCCGCTTCCCACGATGCATCGGCCGCGAGCAGCTTCGCCATGTTGGCTTGCGCCCCGCAAGGCTCGTGAGCATCAAAGCGACGCGCCGCTTCAAAGCGCATCAGGCTCGCTGCTTCCACATTGACGAACGAGCGCGCGATGGGGAACTGCACGCCCTGGTTCTGCCCAATGGGCCGCCCGAACACGATGCGTTCTTTCGCATACGCCGTCACCTTGTCGACAAACCAGTAGCCGTCGCCAATACATTCCGCCGCGATCAAAGTACGTTCCGCGTTAAGGCCATCGAGGATGTATTTAAAACCTTGCCCTTCTTCGCCAATCAGGTTTTCCGCGGGGATTTCCAGGTTATCGAAGAAGAGTTCGTTGGTTTCATGGTTGACCATGTTCAGGATCGGCTGCACGGTCATGCCGTGGCCGATCGCCTCGCGCAAGTCGACAATGAAAATGGACATGCCTTCGGACTTGCGCTTTACATCGGCGAGCGGCGTCGTGCGGGCAAGCAGAATCATCAGGTCCGAATGCTGTACCCGCGAGATCCATACCTTCTGCCCGTTGATGACGTAACGGTCGCCACGGCGTTCCGCAGTGGTCTTGATCTTTGTCGTGTCCGTGCCGGTGGTGGGCTCGGTAACGCCCATCGACTGGAGGCGCAGGTCCCCGCTCGCAATCTGCGGCAGGTAGCGGTCCTTCTGCTGCGCGGAGCCATGCCGCAGCAACGTGCCCATGTTGTACATCTGCCCGTGGCATGCACCGGAATTGCCGCCGGCCCGATTGATCTCCTCCATGATCACCGACGCTTCCGTCAGGCCCAGCCCCGAACCGCCGTATTCCTGCGGGATCAACGCGGCAAGCCAGCCGGCCTTCGTCAATGCGTCGACAAAGGTTTCCGGATATCCGCGCGCTTCATCTATCTTGCGGAAATAGTCGCCGGAAAATTGCTGGCACAGGTCGCGAACCGCTTCGCGAATGTCCTGGAACTGATCGGAATGAGTGGTCTGCATGAGGACTTTTCTAGATTCAGGCGAGCGTCGCGGTGGCGCGCATCGTCAGGTAACCGTCATGGTCTTTCGCCCATAACTCGACAGTGCGGCCGTCATCCGACGGTTTGCCGCACACGGTGAATGGATTGGGCGCGAAGGTCGGGCGCAGCGCGCGGAAAGCGAAGCTCGCGATGGTCGCGCCGGGTAATTCGCGGCGCACCAGATCCACGAGCATGGTTGCGATCAACGGGCCATGCACGATCAAACCCGGATATCCCTCTTCCTGCGTGACATACGGGTGATCGTAATGAATCCGGTGACTATTGAAGGTCAGCGCCGAGTAGCGGAACAGCAGCAGCGGGTCGGTCGGGATCTCGCGGCTGAAGGTTTCGTCCGTGGGCGCTTTGGCGGGCTCTTTCTGCGGCACATTGGAAGCATCGGGCGCGGCCTCATCGCGATAGACAATGTCGTGCTCTTCCTCGATCTTGAGCGCACCGTCCGCTTCAATCTCGTGCTGGACCGTCACGAACACAAGCCGCCCGGTCCGGCCCGTCTTGTCTTCAATATTCACGATAGTCGACGTGCGTGACGCCGCTTCGCCAACCACCAGCGGTTCATGAAATGTCAGGCGTCCGCCCGCCCACATCCGTCGGGGCAATGGCACGGGCGGCAGGAAACCGCCGCGTTTCGGATGACCGTCAGGGCCGGTTTCGGACAATGGCGCAATCGGTAAAAAATAGAGCCAGTGCCATAGCGGCGGCACATTTTTCGTCTCGGGCTCGCGATTGAACGTAGCGGCCATGGCCGCCAGCGGGAACGCGGTAATCACGTCATGGACAACTTGTGTCTTGTCCAGCCAGTCGTCGAATTTTTCAGTCGCTTCGGGCACGATGGCGTCTCTCGTTGTACGTGACAGGTGGGTCGACAGGCGGGTTCAACAGCGACTTCAACTATGAACCCGTCTGCTTGTTTCGCGAAGTCGCGATTTCTGAATCGGGGGTTTCGTTTTACTTAATGCCCGGTTCACGGCGCCTCGCGCAAGTGCGCGGAAGCCTCGTCTTCAACGCGCTGCCAGATCTCCACCGCCATTGGCCGCTCAGCTTCTTCCATGATGTGTCCGACCAGCCCGATCGCACGCGCCATCACGCCAAACCCCCTGACAATGCGCCACGGAAAGCCGAATTCGCAGCAGATCGCGCCAATGGCGCCGGTCGCGTTGATCGGCAACGACTTGCCCGATTGACGCTCCGCTTGCGCCCCGATCAACTGCATCAGCTTCACGTAGTCGCCTGACATGCCGTTGTCGGCGGCGAGTTGAAATAGCCGTGGCGTACGCGGGTCGACAGGTTTATGCAACGGGTGGCCAAGACCCGGGATAGAGACGTCGCGGGCCTTGTATGACGCAACCGTGTCGCGGGCGAGTTGTTCGAGATCATCGGACTTCGTGCCCGCGGGCAACGCTTCCGACAGCATTCGGCAAGCGCCTTCCATGCTGCCGACAAACACTGACCCAAGCCCGCACAAACCCGCGGCAACGGCAGCCTGCAGGGACTCCGGCGCGCCGGCATAAGTCATGCGCGCGGCGATCGCGCTGGGCGTCATGCCATGCTCGACCAACGTGATGAGGATCGCGTTGAACATGGCGGATTGTTGCGCCGACGCCTCCCGCCCCGTCAGTTGCAGATAAGCGAAATCGCCAAGGTTCATATGGCCCAGCACTTCGTTGGGCAGGTCCCTGCCGCGCACTGAAATGCGATCCGGCGTGCTGAATGCAATGTCTGAGCGGATCACGGGCTTGGGTGTTCGTGGCATGAGTGTTGTCCTTTCAATAGCGTCACTAGATGGTCACGCGGCGGCGTTGTGGTCCGGGCGCAATTCGGCACGCCCGTTGTTCAGCACGATCACGTCGCGCTCCAGAACACGCGAGCGAAAGCTCACGGCGTGAGTCTCGGCGTCGCGCCACAATTCCGTCCGGATGGTCTCGCCAGGATAGACGGGTGCGGTAAAACGCGCATACAGCATCGCGAGGCGCTCGGGCTGACTGTCGCATGAAAATTTCAGCACCGCGTGACCCGCCACGCCGTAAGTGGCAAGACCGTGCAGGATCGGCCGTTCGAAACCCGCTGCGCGTGCGGCGGCGGGATCGACGTGAAGCGGGTTGTCGTCGCCGGAAAGACGGTAGATCAGCGCGCTTTCGGGGCGCGTCGCGAGATCGCAGACTGCGTCCGGGGCACGCTCGGGAACAGGTTGCGGCACCGCTATCGGCGCATCGCTGGGCTGTCCGTTCGCGCTGTAGCCGCCGTCGCCACGCAGGAAATTGAGCTGCTCCACCGTCGCCAGCAACTCACCTGTCTGCTTGTTGGTAATGGTTCGCTCGATCAGCAGGAGTGCGCCCTTGCCCGCGCCTTTGTCGACGATCCGTGCTACGCGCGACTGACCGACCACCGTTGCTGCCGGCGGCAGCGGTTTGTGGATGCGCAAGGTCTGCTCGCCATGCAACAGCTTCACCCAGTCAATACCCGTTCCGGGATGCTTCGCCCAGAATCCCGGATAGCCGAGCACGTTGGCAAACGTGGGCGAGACCCGCAAGTCCTTCTCGTAGACGAACGCGAGATCGTCCTCGTCAAGCGGATTGATGCCATAGCCAAGGCCCAGGCTATAGAGAATCGCGTCCCGCTGCGTATAGGTGCGTTCAAGCGGCTCGAACGGCCAGTTCTTGAGTGTTTCGTAATGGATCGTCATGCTGCGGGCCAGGTGAAAAGCGGCGCGGCCTTGTCGCGGAACCGCTGCACTGCTTCGCGATGAAAGCCCGTGGTAAAGGCAATGCCTTGCGTGGCGGATTCAAGTTCGAGCAGGGTCCTGAGGTCACTGCCCAGCGACAGGTTGAGCGCACGTTTGCATAAACCGAAAGCAACCGGCGATGCATCGGCGAGCGCCCGCGCGATCTGCTCAGACCGCTCATGCAGAGCGCCGGGTTCGACCACTTCGAGCACCGCGCCCATGTCCTTGGCCTCTTGTGCCCCGATCTCGCGAGCCGTGAAAACAAGTTCCTTCGCCCGCGCAAGACCGACTACCCGGGGCAACGTGTAGAAGGCCGCGCAATCCGGCACGAGCCCCACCTTCATGAACGGCATGCAGAACCGCGCCCGCGAGCTCGCGATCACGAAGTCGGCAGCGAGTGCGAGACTGAAACCTGCGCCATAAGCGACCCCATCCACTGCCGCGATGACAGGGCGGTCAAGGTCCACGAGCTGCGCGATCCAGCCATGCATATCGTCAATCCGGTTGCGCCCATCTTCGGCGCTTTCCACCGTCATGCCACGCACATCGCCACCCGAACAGAACGCGCTGCCCGCCCCGCGCAGGATCACCGCGCGCACTGAACGGTCCTGCCGGATGCCGTAGATGGCATCGCGCAATGCGGTGCGCATGGCCACGTTCAACGCGTTCTTCGAGTCGGGCCGGTTGAGCGTCAGCGTCGCAATCCCGTCCGCGATATCGACCAGTAAAGCTTGCTCGCTCATGCCGCCACCTCGCTGGAAAGATCGTTCAGGGCAAGCTCCAGTGCGTCCATCAGATGCTCCACCTCCACACCCGCGAACTCGACATCCTGACGCTTCATGAACGCTTCTATGTGTTGGCCGCAAGCCTCGCGATCCGCAGTGAGCCCGGAGAATCCTTCCTCCAGCCAATCGACGGAACGCGTCGGCCGCGGATGCCAGTCGCCATTGACAATGGCCCGGACAACACGGCCGTCGCGCACGAGCAGGCTCAGCCAGATGAGTCCGGCCGGCGCCTTCCTCCTGCCGCGACCAATACGGTCGCCGGGAAGCATCAGCGGTCCATACCGCACGGCTTCGCTTTTCTCGTTGAACCACGCGTCCGCCGTCAATTCGAGCGCGGCCTGCTGTGCGAAGGTGTTTTCTTCCGGCGACAACTGCCCAGCCTGGAGCGCCACGCCGCCGAACGCGCGGCGGATGCATGTGTCCACCCACGCGATCAGTTCTTCGTGCGTGATGGGGCGCTGGAGTTCCTGTTCGAGATACGTGTAGCGCGAGCCCAGGTCCTTGTGTTTTTTATCCCGCACTTTCTCGGGCGCCATCGGCATGGCTTGTGCGGCAAGGGCCGTATTCATCGCCTTGATGTTGAGCAAGATGCGAAAGGTCATCACACCGCTTTCTATTTTCAGCGACGTTGCAACCAGCTTGCGACCGTCTATCTCGACATCGTTGAGCGGCCGGTAGGACGCCTTCAGGTCGAAAATTTCCTCGAGACTCGCGGCCACATGTCCGAGCACCTTCGGGAACGCTTCGGCCGCCGTAGCGGGGACGTTGGCAAGACTGGCCGGCAGGTAGAGCGAGAGAAATCCCGATCCCTTGCCTGCATAGATGGCCCCGCCGCCATTCACGCGGCGCCGCGTCGAGATGCCGTTAGCGCGGCAAAATTCCAGGTCCAGGACCTGATGCGGATCTTCATTCACGCCAATGGTGATGCTGTCGCCATCGAAGATATTCAGGTAGACCGTCGGAGGCGAAATGCCCTCTGCTACCGCACGCTCCACCGCCGGTGAAACCGAAATGGAAAAGTCTGCATAACTGCCGTGGCCGACAATAAAACGCCACGGCGGGACGTTCGCTTCGTTCGTTTCGTTCTTGAAGTCCGTTGCGTTGTTCATGAGGGTTGCGTGCTCCTTTGATCGATCACTGCGTCACTGCCATCCAGTTGCTCCACGGCTTCAATCACGTCCGCGCTAATAAGCGTCTGCCGCTTGAAGCGCGCCGCGAGTTGTCCGAGCCCGTCCGCGTCCAGGTTGCCTTCAACCTGAAGGGCCACGTGATCCCCGCCGCTCACCTTGTGCGATATCACGAGACGCAACTGCTTTGCCCCATCTATTCCCAGCAGCACCGCCTTGAGCTCCGATGGATAGAGCTTCACACCCTTGACTTTGACCATGGAATCGACGCGACCGAACACCACGCGCGGCAACGAAACGGTGCGGCCGTGAATGGGCGCGGCGCGCTGCATGACCGTGAGGTCGCCGGTGCGGTAACGCACGAGCGGTTGCAGTTCCTTCTGCAAATGCGTCAGCACGAGTTCGCCGCGCTCGCCTTCGGCAACAGGCAAACCGCTGTCGGGATCAATGACTTCGGCGTACAGGAGTTCATCGAAGAGATGGACGCCAGAGCCACCCGGAAAGGTCCGGGCGACGGGCAGGCATTCGGAAAGGGAGAAGCTGTCGATGAGCAAGGTGTCCGGCATAGCGGCACGCACGCGGGCATAAAGAGCCTCGTTGCCCGTGAATGCCTCCCCGCCCGCGAAGAACACGCGCGGCACAGGGCAACCCGCTTCGATCAGCTTCAACGCATGCGACGGATTACCCGCCAACACGGTCATTCCGCAACGGCGCGCGACATCGGCAGCCCGCTCCGTCTCACCCGGACCATGCGGAATGCATGCCACGCCGCGCGCTTCCATCTGGCTCTGGTAGAACAGTCCTGCCACGAACAGGTGATAGCCGAAGGTCACCATGCAGACATCGCCAGGACCTATGCCGCACGCGTCGAGATGGCGGGCGCAGGCGGCTTCCATGGCACGCAGGTCTGCCGCGCTCTGCATGACCGGCACGAGGGCGTTGCCCATCGGCGAGAGGTTGATACGCACCGCGGGCACGTGGGGCGCGAACGCGCCGAAGCCGGGACGCGCCATCTCGGCGCTCAGGTCAGCGCGTGACATCAGGGGCACGCGTTGCGCGAATTCCGCTTCGCTCGCCACGCGCTCAGGCAAGCGTCCCCGGTAAAACGGCTGCGTCTGCAACCGCACAAGTTGCGCGTTCAATCGGTCGAGCATGTCTCCTGCTCCTCTGTTTTATCGGGTGCTACGAATGCGACGAACGCTGCGGCTGCTTCAGGCCCGTTCGAAAATGGCCGCGATGCCCTGTCCGCCGCCAATGCACATCGTCTCCAGTCCATAACGGCCTTTGCGGCGCTGGAGTTCATACAACAGCGTGGTCAGCATGCGCACGCCCGTCGCGCCAATCGGATGCCCCAGCGAGATGCCCGAACCATTCACGTTGAGCCGGCTTTCGTCGTGCCAGTCCCAGCCCTTGAGCACCGACAGCACCTGGCACGCGAACGCTTCATTCAGTTCGACGAGGTCGATGTCGTCAAACGACAAGCCCGTCCTGCGCAGCAGCTTCTGCACAGCCGGCACCGGACCGATGCCCATGGTTGCCGGTTCGCATCCGCTCGCGGCCCAGCCAACGAAATATCCCATTGGCGTCAGCCCCAGTTCCTCGAGCTTGTCTTCGGCGACGATCAGGCATGCGGCAGCGGCATCGTTCTGCTGGCTCGCGTTACCCGCCGTCACCGTGCCGTCCTTCAGCAACGGCCTGAGCTTCGATAACGAGCTCGCTGTCGCTTCCGGGCGCACGCCCTCGTCCTGCGAAAACACGAGCGGCTCGCCCTTGCGTTGCGGCACGCTGACCGGCACGATCTCATCGATGAATTTTCCGGCTCGCCACGCGGCGGCCGCGCGTTGATGACTGCGCGCGGCGTACTCGTCCGCTGCTTCGCGCGAGATGCCGTATTGCTTCGCGAGGTTCTCGGCGGTCTCGATCATTCCCGAGATGCGGCCGAAACGTGCTTCCGGCTGCGAACGTTCGCGGCCGCGATCCAGCCGGTCATGCATCTTCACCGAACCCGCCCGCGAGCCCCAGCGCATGTCCGTGCTGTAGTACTCGATGTTGCTCATGCTCTCCACGCCACCCGCGATCACGACGTCGGCCGCCCCGCTCTGCACCATCATCGCGGCGGTGACGACAGCTTGCAGGCCACCGCCGCAACGGCGGTCGAGCTGCATGCCCGGCACATGCACCGGCAAGCCGGCTTCGAGCGCGGCCCAGCGTCCAATGCAGGGTGTCTCGCTGTTCGCATAGGACTGCGCGAACACCACGTCTTCGATGCGCTCGGGGTCAACGCCGCTGCGCGCGAGCGTCGCGCGGATCACGGTGGCCGCCAGCGTCTCAACGGGAACGGGGCGCAAGGCGCCGCCGAAGGTGCCGACCGGCGTACGCACCGGTGCAACGATTGCTGCTCGTTTCATCGTGTCATTCCTGTATCTGGATAAGGGTGGCCGGGTGCATTCGTGAGGCTCGCTGTGCTTCCGTCTCGAGCGTTTCACGCAACTCCGGCGCGGCGATATCGAGCATGCGGCGCATGCGTTGTTTCAGCGACAACCCTCGCAAATCAGCTACGCCGTGTTCCGTCACGATCATGCCTGCGTCACTGCGCGGCGTAGTGACGGGTCCGCTGAGATGCGCGACGATGCGGCTGCCGCCGTTGCGCGTGCGGCTCGGCAACGCGACGACGGCGAGACCGCCCTTCGATCGTGCCGCGCCCCGCATGAAATCGAGGCTCCCGCCAACACCGCCCAGGTAATGTCCGGCGGCGGACTCCGCATTGACCTGACCGGTGAGATCGACTTCGATCGCCGAATTGATGGCGGCAAAGCCATCGATACGACCGAGCAGGTCAATGTCGTGCGTATAGGAAGTCGGCCGGAACTGCACCGCAGGATTGCGATGCGCGAAGCGATACATCCGCTTGCCGGCCATCATCACGCCGGCCACCGTCGCGCCGCGATCGACCGTCTTGCGTGCGTTCGTAATGACGCCGCGCTCGGTCAGGTCCGCGACCGCATCGCCTATCGTGCCGCTGTGCACGCCCAGGTCACGCCGGTCCTCAAGCGCTGCAAGGATGGCTTCGGGAAGCACGCCCATGCCGAACTGAAGTGTCATGCCATCGTCGATCAGCGCCGCCGTGTGGGCCGCAATGCGCGCTTCGATTTCCCCTGGTTCTGCACGCTCGATTTCCAGCGGCGCACGGTCGCTATGGATCAACGCATCAAAGTCCGTGTCACGCAGCGCGCGCGTGCCATAGGTCCACGGCGCCGCCGCATTGACCTCGGCAATCACAACACGCGCGCTATCGATCAGCGGCAGCAAATACTCATGCGCGATCGACAAGCTGTAGTGGCCGTGTTCATCTGCCGGCGCCACCTGCAGCAACAGCACGTCAGGCTTCAGCACGTTCTGAAGCTGCGAGTAATGCACGGGCACGATATCCAGCAATCCCGCATCGGCCAGCTTGCGGTTCCTTCCTGATCCGGTATAGGAACGGAAGTCGATAACATCCGCATGCGCGGCGTTAAGCGAGTCCGACCACATGGCCCCGAGGAATACGCCGAAGCGTCCGCCAACCGACGCTCGCTGCGCAGCTAGCGCAGCAGTCAGCGTGCACGGCTCGGCCCCGCACTGCCCCCACGTCACGAGGTCGCCGGTCCGGACATAACGTGCAATCTCCAGCCGTGCGGCGTCGACCTGCCGCCCTTCGCGCATCACACCGGGTCCCAACTGAACACGTCGGCGGACACATCGAGCGAATGGAACGACGACCTCAGCGCCGGGATCGCGTGCTCGGCAATGCTCTCCGGCGTCCAGCCTTCACTCCGATGCACCGAGCGCACCGGACGCGGCTGGCTCATCACGAAGATCTCATTGTTGCGGACAGCGAAAATCTGGCCGGTGACGTCCTGCGCGCCGTCGCTTGCGAGGAACACGGCAAGCGGCGCGATCTTGGCGGGCGTCATCTGCCTGATCTTCTCGACCCGCGCTTCCTGCTCCGCCGAGTCGATCCTGATCGAACTGATCATGCGGCTCCATGCAAACGGCGCGATGCAGTTCGAGCGCACGCCGAACTTCTGCAGGTCCAGCGCGATCGACTTCGACAGTCCCGCAATGCCAAGCTTCGCCGCGCTGTAATTGGCCTGCGCCAGATTACCGATCAGGCCGGACGTGGAGGTCATGTGAATGAACGCGCCGGACCCTTGCGCCTTGAACGGCTCCGCCGCCGCACGCGAAACATTGAAGGTGCCGTACAGGTGCACCTTGAGCACCGCGTCCCATTCTTCATCGCTCATCTTGTGGAAGAAACGGTCCCGCAAAATACCCGCATTGTTCACCACGCAGTCGACCCGGCCGAATACATCGAGTGCGTTCTGCACGATATGACGTGCGCCGTCGGCTTCCGCTACGCTGTCGGTATTGCTCGTTGCCTCACCGCCCAACGCGGCGATTTCCTCCGCCACGCGCTGCGCCGGTCCGGCACTTTTGCCCTCGCCTTCCAGCGATGCGCCGATGTCGTTGATCACGACCTTCGCGCCGTTGCGCGCCATCAGCAAGGCGATATCGCGGCCTATTCCGCCCCCTGCGCCCGTTACGATCACGACCTTGCCGTCGATCATGTGCTGCGTTGTCATGCGCCTTGTCTCCAGCGGTTTTATTCCGGTGCAGCTTGCCCCATGGATCGCGTGCCGACAATTTGCATATGCCGAAACCCCGATTAACCTCGCATTAACCCGTAATTGCGCTAATAGTTAAACTTCCGCTTAAGGCGCACTATCGCGGTTGCCCTCATTGCCAACGTCTCTTCGAGGACGTGTCTCGAATCCATGCATTTCGATCTGGTCGATCTCCGGCTGTTCACTCATATTGCCGAGCAAAGCAGCCTCACGCGCGGCGCCGAACGCTCGCATCTGTCGCTTCCGGCCGCCAGCACGCGAATCAAGAACCTGGAGGAACAAATTGGCGTCAAGCTGCTCAGCCGCACGAGTCAGGGCGTCACGCTGACCGGACCCGGCGAGACGCTGCTGCTGCACGCCCGCCGCGTCTTGCAGCAACTCGAGCAACTGACCGGCGACCTGCAGGAATATTCGAAAGGCGTAAAGGGACATGTGCGCGTGCTGGCGAACACCACGGCGATGAGCGAGTTTTTACCCGCGGTGCTGCGCACTTATCTGGTGAACTACCCGGACGTCAATATCGACATGCAGGAGCGGCTGAGCGGCGACATTGTCCGCGCGCTGCAGGAAGGCACGGTCGACATTGGCATTGTGGCGGGCAATGTCCGCACGGACGGGCTGCAGGCCATGCCGTACCGGCGCGACCGCCTTGTGCTTGCGACAGCGCTCAGTCATCCGCTTGCACAAGCTCAGAAGGTCAACTTCAGCGAGACGCTCGAGTACGATTTCATCGGCCCCCCCGAGGCCAGTGCGATTTATGGTTTTCTCAAACGGGCAGCGGCTGAACTCCAGCGGCCGATGCGCTGGCGCATCCAGGTCAGCAACTTCGAAACGGCGTGCCGGATGATCGAAGCGAATATTGGCGTGGGTGTGTTGCCCGAAGCCACCGCGCTGCGTCATGCAAAGACCATGGCCCTGAGGATCGTTCCGTTGAAGGACGATTGGGCCGTGCGTAATTTGCAGATCTGCGTGGCGGACCTGCAAGCGCTGCCGTTATTTGCCCGCAAATTGGTGGATCTGCTGGTGGCCGATGGCATCGGGCGGTTGGAGTGATTTCGCTTCGCCGGAGTGATTTCGCTCGCGCCGGTGGACGGGGTTTTGGGTTCTGGGTGATTCCAGGGTTAGCGGTCGGAGTCAGTGCCGGGTTGCTGCTTTCAGGGTTAGCGGTCTGCGTGAGTCGGATTTTCTCTTAATCACTATTAGCCACTGCGCGTGGCGGCGCGTCATTTCTTTGTCCAAAGCGACAAAGAAAGAGGGTGTAATTAGTTTTGTGTAAACGGTCATTTGGCAGGAGACTGCCAGCATCTAGGAGCAACGATGACCGTAGCGAAACGCACCAAACGAGT
>NZ_JBIYEB010000060.1:0-24844 GCF_044909315.1 Caballeronia udeis | reverse complement strand
TGCAACTCTTCGCGCGTGATGCCGTAGTTCATGTAGCGCTCAAGATACAGCGCGGTCATGCCGGGGTCGGAGGGGTCGTCGAACCAGCGGCGGCTACGCAGACGGGGCATTGCGGTTTCGTCGTGAGAATTCGGGGAGTCAGATTGATTCGTCATGCTTGGTTATCCATTGATTTTGTATTGAGAGGTGCGATGCCGGCGCTCCATGAGCAGCTCAATGCGTGGGGTATTCGGTAACAAGCGGCTCATCTTCAAAAAATGCCCGAAGATTTTCGCGAACCAGTTGCCCCATCGCCGCGCGGGTTTCAACGGTCGCGCTCGACCGATGCGGCTGCAGAACTACATTGTCGAGTTCAGCGAAGCCCGGATCGATCGACGGCTCGTTCCAGAAGACATCGAGCGCAGCGCCACGGATGCGGCGCGTGGTGAGATAGTCGAGCAGCACCGGCTCGTCGACAATGCTGCCCCTCGCAATGTTCACCAGAATGCCGTCGGCTCCAAGCGCATCCAGCACCTCACGGCTCACCGATGCATGACTTTCCCGGTCGGCCGCCGCGCAGATCACCAGGAAATCCGAATCACGCGCGAGCGCCACCGCGTTTTCACGGTAGGTGTAGCCGGTATCGTTGAAATGGACGCGATCGTGATAGGCAATGGACATATCGAATGCGGCTGCTCGCCTGGCAAGCGCGCGGCCTACACGGCCGAGACCGAGTATGCCGAGCCGCTTGCCGAACATTCGTGTTGCCAGTGGCAGCGTCGCTTTTCCCCATTGACCGTCACGAACCACGCGATCATTCCCCGGGATATGGCGAGCAATCGCGAGCATCAGACCCATCCCCATATCCGCGACGTCACCCGTCAGCACATCCGGCGTGTTCGTGACGCGGATGCCGCGCTTCGCGGCGTGCGCGAGATCGATCGCATCGACCCCGACACCATAGGACACGATGATTTCAAGTTGCGGCAACGCGTCGATCAACTCAGCGCCGGCACCGGCTTCTCCATTGGTTGCCACTGCACGGATGAGCGGCTCCACGTTCGCCAGCAATGCAGCATGATCGGTCGTATCGGACAGGACGTGTAGCGTGTAATGCCGTTCGAGTTCGGCCATGTCCGCTTCGGGGTAACGCACGACTACCAGTAAATCCGTCTTGTGCACGCTATCTCCTCATGTTAGATTTGATTAATAGTTACCGGTAACCATACAACACGACGAAACCCATGTCCAGCAGATGATGACTTCAGGGTCGCGGGATAGTCAGGTGGGCAACCCATTAATAAAGAAATAGCCGGAGTTCAATCAAACGGCATCGATTTGCAAAGGAGACGCAAATGGATTTGCAGCACCCCACTGTGCCCGCGCAGGCAAGCGCCGCTGCACAGCTTCCACCGTCAGGGGCGGCTAAGAGAGCGCCCGTATCGCCGCAGCAGTTGAGGCGCGCGATATTGACCGGCGCCGTTGGCAGCGCGCTCGAGTACTACGATTTCGCGATCTTCGGACTCGCGTCTGCGCTCGTGTTCAGCCATATTTTCTTTCCCGCGCTCGGCACGAAAGCCGGGTTGATGGCGAGCTTCGGCACCTATGGTGCGGGCTTTCTCGCAAGGCCGTTCGGCGGCCTGTTCTTTGGGTCTATCGGCGACCGGAAGGGACGTAAGTTTGTCCTGCTCGTCACCATAGCCATCATGGGCACCTCCACAACATTGGTCGGCTTTTTACCCAGCGGCACAGTGGGCGCGGTAGCACTCGTACTGCTGCGACTACTGCAAGGCTTCGGAGCCGGCGCGGAGCAAGCGGGGGCATCAACGCTGATGGCGGAGGTCGCCCCTGTGCAGCAACGCGGTTTCTTCGCGGCATTGCCGTTCGTGGGCATCTTTGGCGGATTAGGACTCGCCACGGCCACCTTCAGCGTCATGCAGCATGTGCTGGGCGAACAGGCCATCCTTGCATGGGCATGGCGCATTCCGTTTCTTTCAAGCGTCTTGCTCATCGGCGTGGCAGTCTGGATCCGGCTCCGCTTGCGCGAAAGTCCCGCTTTCATCAGCCTCGAGGGCGCGCATGCAGTGATCAAATCGCCGATGAAAACCGTCATTACCCACGCGCGCCGTCCCGTGCTTGCCGCGACCTTGATGCGATTCGCCGAACAAGGCGGATCGACGATCTACACCACGGTTGTCATCGCATTCCTTGGCGGCACCGTTGCCGCGAAACTGGGTGTTCGAGCCTCCGGGCTGACGTCGATAGGGACGACGGGCGCGTTGATCGCCAGCATGGCGAGTGTTATCACAACGCCGCTGTTCGGTGCGTTGTCGGACCGCATCGGGCGTATCGCGGTGTACCGGGGCGGCGCGATCTTCATGCTGCTCTGGTCCGTGCCTTCGTGGTGGATGGTGAACACGGGCGACGCGCTGTGGGTGGATGTGGCCATGTTCGGCGGCCTGGCGCTTGGAGCAAACAGCATGCTGGGTGCGCAATGCGCTCACTTCTCCGAACTCTTCGGCAATCGCTACCGGTACTCCGGCGTCGCACTGGCACGTGAGTTGGGTGCGGTGCTGTCAGGCGGTATTGCACCGTTGCTGGGGATATACCTGGTCGGGCTGTCAGGCGGCGCGTTCTGGGTGATGGGAATTTATATGGCGACGCTGTCAGTGATCACGTTGATCGGCGTGTCCCTGTCCACCGAAACGCGGCAGCGGGACTTGACCGAACTAAACGATGCGGTGGGTTAGAAATCAGCCCGGCGCCGGCTTCGGCGAATACGTGCCTGACGTGAGCGGATTCGGGTTATCACCAATTGGGCTGCCTTGTGCAGGCTATCTTCGCATGTTAGAGTCATTTTGGTAGTTACCGGTAACCACCGACCATTGAGCCGGCTAGTTGACGGACCGTCTCGCAGCGCTCGACAACCCGTATCTTTCAATAACGGTGAACAGGGAGGGTGACGATGAAAGGGAAAATTGCCTTGATCACGGGCGCAGGCTCAGGAATCGGGCGTGGTGTTGCATTAGGCTTGCTAAATGAAGGCTACGCCGTCGTGCTGGCGGGACGAAACGAACGCGCGTTGACTGAGACGGCGAATATGGCGGGCGCGCATGCGGGCAATGCTCACGCAATCCCCTGCGACGTTGCCGATCTCGATTCCATCAATCGGCTGTTCAGTCAGCTTGAAGAAAAGTTCGGCCGCCTGGATCTGTTGTTCAATAACGCCGGTACGTTCACGCCGCAAAATTCGCTGGAAGACATCAGCTATGAACAGTGGGTTCAGGCTGTCAACGTTAACCTGACCGGCGCCTTCCTTTGCACGCAAGGCGCATTCCGGCTGATGAAAAAACAGCAGCCGCGGGGCGGCCGGATTATCAATAACGGCTCCATATCGGCGCATGCACCGCGCCCGAAGGCTGCGCCCTACACAGCGACCAAACACGCAATAACAGGCTTGACCAAGGCGTCTTCGCTGGACGGCCGGCCTTACAACATTGCCTGTGGCCAGATAGATATCGGCAATGTCGTGACTGACATGAGCGAGCTGATGGCGAAGGGGACACTGCAGGCCGACGGTTCGATCAAGGTGGAACCGCGCATGTCAATGGATAACGTAGTCAAGGCAATCCTGTACATGGACAGCTTGTCGCTGGAGGCCAACGTCCTGTTCATGACGGTCATGGCCAGTCATATGCCTTACGTCGGCCGAGGCTGACGGCAACAGGATACCTTGGCGCGTCGACGGGCTCTGCGGATCTCAACGCGTTGTTTCGAAAGCTGCCTGATAGACAGCAATATTGACTAGCGATTGCATATACGGCCATCCTGCAGACCGGCGCTGGCCCACAACATTTTGGAGACGAAGCATGAAAAGAAATGTGGCAAGCTGCGTGCGGACTTTAGGGTGCCTGGGCGTGATCCTGCTTGGAACGATAGGCGCTCATGCTCAGGAGAAGCCGACGACCAATATGAAAATCGCTTTTTCGAATTCGTTTGCGAGCAATTCGTGGCGACAGCAGATGCTGCAGGACTGGGACAAGGTCACCAAACAGGCGGTTGCCAACAAGGTCGTCGCGGCAGCGCCTAGTTTCACTACAGTTCAGAATCAGGCGACTGAACAATCCCAGCAAATCCAGAACATGATCCTGCAAGGCTACAACGCTATTGTTGTAGACGCAGCTTCGCCCACGGCGGTGAATGGTGCAATCAAGCAGGCCTGTAGTGCGGGCATTGTGGTGGTGTCGTTCGACGGCACGGTGACAGAGCCCTGCGCGTACAAGATCAGTATCGATTTCAAGCGCATGGGAAAGATGCAGATCGATTACTTTCATGAACGCAATTTAAAAGGCAACGTACTTGAAGTCCGGGGCCTGGCGGGTTTCGTGGTGGATAACCAGATACATGCCGGCGTGGAAGAAGGTCTCAAGCAATATCCCGACTTCAAGGTGGTCGGATCGGTCAACGGCGACTATACGCAAACGGTCGCGCAGAAGGCTGTCGCCGGACTCTTGCCAACCTTGTCCGATGTCGTCGCCGTGACCACCCAGGGTGGAGACGGCGCGGGAACGGCGCGCGCGTTTATTGATGCCGGCCGTAAACTGCCCGTGGTTTTTATGGGCAATCGCTATGACGAGCTGGAATTGTGGAAAAACGAGCACGATAAAAACGGCTACGAGACCCAATCAGCTTCGATCGTACCGGGCGTCGCGACGTTTGCATTCTGGTACGCGCAGCAGGTGCTGGCCGGCGCGAAGCTGCCGAAGGAAATCAATCTGCCGATTGCCGTCATTACCCAGAAGGACTTGGTTCAATCAATGGCAAGCACTCCGAAGGGGGGCGTATTTGACCGCTCTTTCAGCCAGCAGGAAGTCACCGACTACGTAAAAACCCACGCCGCCAACTAATGCATGCACACCCTCCCCGGAAGGTTTTGCATCGCGCATGAACTTATTGACGGTGATGAGGTTTTTATGACATCCACGGTGGATGCAGCATTCGTTCAAACCGAGAGAATCGGTAAGACCTTTGGTGCGGTGAGGGCGTTGAACGACGCAACCCTGGCGTTCTATCCGGGGGAATGCGTCGGTATTGTCGGACACAACGGCGCCGGCAAATCAACGCTGATGAATATTCTTTCCGGTGTCTTCAAGAACGACAAGGGCACGCTGTATGTGGATGGGAAGAAGGTGGAGCATCACTGGAATACCCACGAAGCGATCAGGCACGGCATACGCTGCGTCTTCCAGGAGCTGTCGCTGTGCCCGAATCTCAGTCTCGCGGAAAACATGCGTCTGCGAACGTCGGCGGGCAACGCGTTGGGGTGGCGCAAACAAGCCGGCGCGCAGGTGATCCGCGCGCTGGACAAGATCTTCCCGCGTCACGGCCTGGGGGCCAACCAGATTATCGAGTCTCTGCCGATTACCAAACGTCAGATGGTCGAAATTGCGATGGCATTCACGCCAGGCGATCATCCGCTCAAGCTGGTCATCCTCGATGAACCCACTTCCTCACTGGACGAACAATCGGCCAAGCAACTACTTACCTATCTTCGCGACTTTGTAAGTGGCGGCGGCATTTGCATATTGATCTCGCACAAAATGCACGAGGTCATGAACTACAGCGACCGCGTCGTCGTGATGCGCGAGGGTGCGGTCATCTATGAAAGTGACATCGCGCAAACTAGTGCGAAGCAAGTGGTCGAGGCGATGGGCCAGGGACACACGAACCGTGATGAACAAGCGGCGACCCGCGTTCATCAAGCTGGCGAGTTGCAGGTGCAGGCGCGTTTGTTAGCGGAGGGTTTGCCGCTCAAGGCGTTCCGAGGCGAAATTATCGGGCTGGCGGGACTCGCAGGGCACGGTCAAACCCGCTTGCTCAAATTGATTCATGCGCTGCACAAGGAGCGCGAGGATCGGCATGGCAACGAACTGCACACTGAAACTGCTTTTGTCGCCGGAGACAGGCAGAGCGACGGGGTGTTCGGGCTATGGTCGATTGCCAAGAACATGAGCTTGTCGTGGCTTGGTAAATGCGGGCGAGCGGGGATGATTTCCTTTGCTCAGGAAGATCGTCTGATCGGGCAATGGATGGAAAAACTGAGGGTGAAAACTCCCGACATGAACCTGCCTATTTCATCACTTTCAGGCGGTAACCAGCAGAAGGTATTGTTCGCACGCGCCTTGGGCGCCGATGCACCCATGATACTTATGGACGATCCCACCCGCGGCGTGGATGTCGGCACGAAATACGAGGTGTACGGCATTGTTCGATCGCAAGCTGACGAGGGGCGAACGTTCCTTTGGTACACCACGGAATTCGAGGAGCTGTATCACTGCGACCGCATCTATGTGATGAATGAGGGGGAAATTGTCGGGGAAATTGCGAATGCCGATCTGAGTGAAGGCGAGCTGTTTCGCTTGTCCTTCAAGGAGTTGGCATGAGACATTTTCGCGCGCATATAACCCGCCTGCTGTCCGCCATCACCTTCGCCATCCTGTTGGGGTTGATCTACAGGAATCAATCGCTGGCGCTGTCGTATCTGGGCTTGACGCTCCTGCTGGGAGCATCTGTTCCCATTGTTTTTGCGACCTTGGCCCAGATGATGATGGTGTCGGTGGGCGATCTGGATCTGTCCATTGGACCGTTTATTTCAATGTGCGCGGCGATTGGCGCGATCATATTGCCGAACTCGCCTTGGCTGGCGGCCTTGTTATACGTTCTGGCAATTGGCGTGTACGTATTTTGCGGTGTCCTGATCCATGTGCGCCGGTTGTCGTCGATCGTCGTGACGCTGGGTTTGTCTTTTGTCTGGCTGGGATTCGCGCTTCTGCTCGTTCCGAGCCCGGGCGGGCAGGCGCCTCAATACCTGGTTGACCTGATGGCATGGCAACCGCCGTTCGTGCCGCTGCCGGTGCTGTTCGCCATCCTCGCCGCATTGATCGGCTATTTCATTTTCAATATCACAGTCTTCGGTACCGTTGTCCGCGGTTTTGGCGGCAACCCTAAAGTGATTGAACGAAGCGGCCGGTCGAGCCTGGGCATTCATGCGGCGGTTTACGCTTTGGCGGGAGTGTTTGGAATCGTCTCCGGATTACTTCTGTTGGGACAGACGACTTCCGCCGACGCTAATCAGGCAACCAGCTATACCTTGATTTCCATTGCAAGCGTCATCCTGGGCGGCGGTGAATTCGTGGGTGGAAAAGTCTATGCATTAGGCAGCGTGTTTGGTGCCCTGACCATGACGCTGGCGACCTCGTTCCTGAACTTCTACCAGGTATCTTCCGACTGGCAAGTGGCGATGCAAGGGATCATTCTTATCGTGGCGCTCAGCTTGCGGACCGCCATCGGCTATTCAGGAAAACCAGCATGAGCGACACGCGTGTTTCTCCGTGGAATGGGTTACGCAATAGCTACTGGCTGAGCGCCTGGGTGGCAACAGCTGTCGTTCTCATTGCGACAACCTTGTTTAACGCAGGCAGGGGGGGACCCAGCCTGGGCCCTCTATTGACGACGGCACTGAGCTTCTCGACCTTCACCGTACTGGTTTCGCTGGGGCAGATGCTCGTTATTACGAGCGGACCCGGTAACATAGATCTCTCCATCCCTTCGGTGATAGCGCTCTCGGGTGCGCTGTCTATGGGAGCAATGCAAAGTTCCAACGGTTTGATTGCCCTGGGTATCCTGGTAGCACTCGCGTCGGGAATGGCGGTGGGAATCGTCAATTTTCTGCTGATCCGCCTCCTGAAGATTCCGCCGATCATTGCAACCATGGCTAGCGCATTGATCGTCCTGTCCTGCGCCATTGCATACGGACGTGGCATGCGTACGGCACCGCCCGCCCTATTGGCCAGGATGCTGGTGGCGCGCATCGACTATGTCCCGGTATTTTCAATTTTCGCCATGGCGGTGACGCTGCTGGTCTGGCTATTGCTCACGCGCACCATCTATGGACGGGCGCTGTGTGCGATTGGCCAGAATCGAAACGCAGCGCGGCTGGCCGGCGTGAAAACGGATTTCCATGTCTTGCTGACGTATGCGATCAGCGACGCGTTAGCGGGTTTGACCGGTTGTCTGATAGCCTCTTACTCCGGTGGAAATTCGCTGGATCAGGGCAACGAATACTTGTTATTGACTGTTGCGGTCGTGGTCATAGGAGGGACGTCGGTCGCGGGCGGCCGGGCGTCTTTAGGTGGCATCTGGGGCGGGGCGTTGTTCATGTTCCTGCTGGTTGCCTTGCTGAACACCGCTGGCGCAAGCGCAGGTTTGCGCACGTTGTTGACGGGCGTCATTATTGTAATGGTCGCGGCGTTGACTGAAAGACGTCAAACTCGTTAGGAAAACAGAATGACCAATTCACTTATGGAAGTCTATGACGAACGTGCCCGCGATCTCCTGGGCAGCGGCGCGAAGCTGGAGAAGCTTGCGACCGGCTGTATATGGAGCGAGGGCGCCATCTGGATGCACGAAGACGGGTCCGTGCTATGGAGCGACATTCCGAATAACCGCATGATGCGCTGGCAGCCCGAAGAGGGCGTGAGTGTCTGGCGCGATCAGATCGAATATACCAATGGTCACTATCGCGAAGCAGACGGCAGCCTGCTGCATTGCTCGCACGGTCAGCGCGCAGTTATTCGTACTCGATTCGGTCCGGGTCTCAGTCAGCCCGTGGATGAAATCGTGGTCGACAACTATCATGGCCGGCGGCTGAATTCGCCCAACGACGTGGTCGTCAAGAGCGACGGGACAATCTGGTTTAGCGATCCGCCGTACGGCATTCTGTCCGACCACGAGGGGCACCAGGCTGCTCAGGAAATGCGCGGTTGTCATGTGTTTCGTTTCGACCCGCATAACAAGACACTGGATGTGATGACGGACCTTCTTATTTGCCCGAATGGCCTGGCATTTTCGCCGGACGAGTCACTGCTTTACGTGTCGGATACGTCAATGGTCCCGTACGGTGACAAGGGCTTTCACAATATCCGCGTATTCGATGTCATAGACGGCCGGTCCTTGAGCAACCCGCGGATTTTCGCCACTATTGCCGAGGGTGAGGGGCTATCCGACGGGTTTCGGCTGGACACCCGAGGCTGGGTCTTCAGTAGCAGCGCCATCGGAATCCAGGTATTTCATCCCGATGGCACCCGGCTTGCGCTTATCCATGTACCGGAAACCGTGGCGAACCTGACGTTCGGGGGTGAGAATCGCGATGAGATGTTTATCGTCGCATCCACGTCCCTGTACCGTATAAGCGTGAACGCTCAAGGCATACAGCGCCCCTGAATGATATTTCCGGTGGCAAGCCGGAAATACGTTGACCGAAGAGGTTGCGGGAGAGGGCGCTGCACGGGCGCTTTCGCCCGCGGTCTAGAAATTGTGCCGCATGCCAATGCGCGCATCCATCTGAGTGCGCCCCGACGAAGGCGTGAACGCATAGCCGATCACGGCGTCGACACCCTCCGACGCGCGCATCCAATCCAGTCCGGCATAAACGTCCGTGGTTTTCGACAGCGAATAGTGCGTTGCAAGCGCCACCTCATGCCAGTGATGACCTTCGAAGGTGGTGTACTGGTAGCCGCTGATTAACGACAGTGCAGGTGTCGCGTGGTATTGCAAGCCGGTTTCGTAGACACGCAGCGTTGATGATTCGCCGTAACCCTTGAAGGTCGTACTGCTGAAATCGCCGCTAACCGTCAGTTTGTTAAAGGCGTAAGAAGCACCCAGGCCGAGAATGGATTGCGAGTCGACCTGGAATGGTGTGCTCGAATGCAGATCGGTTACCGCGCCCGTAGCGGAGTTAACGGTCGCGACCGTTTGGCCCAGCATGGTGGTTATGCCGAACTGTGCATAAGGATCAAGGCCTGCAAGGCCACTAGGTGAATTAAGCCGCGTGTAGTTGCCGCCGGCGGAAAAGCTGCCCATTGTGTAGGTTGACCCCAGGCCCCAGGCACTGCCGTCGCGGAAATTACCTGCCGTATTGCTGAACGAGTACAGGCCGGCAACCACCAGGCCATGGAAATTGGTGCTTTCGAATTTGACCGAGTTTTTCAAACGGTCGCCGCCCTGGCGGTCAGCGTCTCCCAGGTGGACGCCGTAGCCGGTGCCGTACCCACTGATGTTGAAGGCGGACGTATAGGCGAACGCGAAGTCATACTGGTTACCGAGCGTAAGCGTTCCCCAATTATTGCCGAGACCTACGTACGCCTGGCGGCCAAACATCGCACCGCCCTGATTCAACTGGCCATTGCCCAGGCGAAAGCCGTTTTCCAGTTTGAACACAGCCCTGTTGCCGCCACCCAGATCTTCGGTGCCGGAAAAGCCGACCCGGTTTCCGTACGAGATACCGTCGTCGAAGAGGTAGGAGTGCTGTCCCCCCGTGTTACTGACATAAGTCAGGCCGGCGTCAATGATCCCGTATAACGTGACTGACGACTGCGCCATCGCACATGTGCAAAAAAGCGGACCGACTACTAACGGCAGGAATTTCTTCATAATTTAGGAACCCTTAATTTTATTTGAAAACGCGGTGGGGAAGTGATCAAACCAACTTGCTACGCCGGAAACTGCAGGGATTAAACGGCTATCCACGATTCCGTCTGCACGGATTCGATGAAAGACGATGAAGTTCATTGGTCAAGCCAGGCCGAGCCGCCTTGGTCAGTAACGCGGCTCTTTGAATATCCAGGCCAGCCAATCAGGCAATGAGGCTGGATCTAACGTCGACCCGCGTAGTCTTCAGGCATGGGTGACCGCAAGTTTGAACAGACGCAGCCAGCGTCTGCATCGAATGCGGCAATGGCCCTGAGCGCGATTCGCGATGCGGCGAGTTTCATATTGCGCAGCGCGCCTTCCTCCACGCCGAGCAGTTTGTGCTCAGGCGGAGAGAAGTAGTTTTCGAATGCAGCGGTGATAAAAGCACAGTTGACGAAGCACGCGCCGATCTCACGGGCGAGCGTGGCTTCGGGCGCGAGACTGTGATTGATGAAATCAGCGCCAAGCGAGCGATATGCCGTCACTTCCGCAGGCGATGTCAGCCTTGGACCCCAGGCGTGCGCCGCTACCAGGCGTGAGCGAGGACCAAACACGCGAGCATCGGTTGACCATAGCGACTTGGCCGTTGCCTCCATGATCGCAGCGCAGGCAGGGCAGACAAGCTGCTTGCCGGAGCAGTCGTAGGCATAGCGGCTGGGTAGCAGCGAGTGCTGGGTCTGGGTCAACTCAAGCATGTCGCTCGCAATGACAAAATCGCCTGCAAAGACGGCACGGTTGAGCGAACCGGCTGTCGAACAGGCTATGACCTTGCGGACACCGGCCTCCTGAAGCAGCCAGAAGACACGTCGGTGGGCCGCATGGTCGATACCATTCAATGGCCATCCGTGAGAGAACACGGTCAGCACAGTGCGCGTCTTGCCGTCAGAGGTCCTGGAGCCGTCAATCTCCAGCACCTTCCACTCAGCGCTTGGCCCCCAGGGCGTGTCAAATTCGAGATCTCGTTCAACGACCGTGACGCCGGGTTCATCGAGGTCTTCGGGAAAACGCAGACCCCAATTGGCGCTACCGCAGACAATAGCAAAGTCGGTGCGAGGTATGGAGCGGGTAGTCATTTCACACTCTCTCTATAGAGGATATCTAAATAAGCGCGGTTACCGGATCGTCTCGATCCGGTCTGGGACTCAGGAGGCAATCGCCTTGACGTATTTCGCTTCGGCTGCCGCACCATGTTCTGCGTACCACGCCTCGTTTTGCTGCACCTGCTTGTCTGCAAACGCCGTTGCGTTGTACTGTCGCTCCGTCGCCGGAATCAACGCGGAGGCTGCCGGATTCGACGGGCTCATGCCCACGATCGCGAACACCTTGGCCTGGCTGTCGGGATCCAGAGACAGGTTGATAAATTTCATAGCTGCCGCCTTGCCCGCCGGATTGCCCTTCGGCACACCCCAACTCGATGAACAAAGAATGGCGTTGTCCCAGGTCCAGGTGATGCCCGGAACGTCGCGGCGTACGACGACGGCGCGGTTGCTCCACATCAGGCTGGCGAGCACTTCACCTTGGCGAAGCAGATCTTCACTCTGGGCTCCCGTTTTCCAGAATACACAGTGGGGCGTGAGTTGTTTGATCTTGGCGATCGCGCGGTCAACGTCAAGCGGATAGAGTTTCGCGGGCTCGACGCCGTCAGCGAGAAGCGCCGCTTCCAGTGTTCCCGCTGAAATGCCGGGGAGGGCGCGCTTACCCGGAAAGTCCTTGACGTTCCAGAAGTCAGCCCATGTCTTCGGCACGGGACCTTTGACTTTCTTCTCGTTGACTGCAAAGACATAGGAGAAGAGATAGTTGCCTACACCCCAACGCGTGGCGAGGCCCGGTAGCACTTTCGACTTGTCGACGATCGAATAGTCAATTTCCTCGGCGAAGCCGGCGGTGCCGAGTTGCGCCATGTTCCCAAGATCGATATCCATCACGTCCCAGTTGACGTTCTTCGCCTCTTCCATCGCGCGCACCTTGCCTGCCATTGCGCCGCTGCCATCGACGACCAGTGACAAGCCGGTTTTTTTCTTGAGAGGATCGGCGAAGGCTTCCATGACCGCCTTTTCCGCCGTTCCACCCCAGTTCGCGAGGACGAATTCATCGTCCGCTGCGAATGCCAACTGCGGAATGGCGCCGGCAGCGCTGGCCGCGGCGAGCATCTTCAGGAAAGAGCGCCTGTTGAGACCGGCAGATGTATCCAGGTCCAAAGCGCTTTGATCCATCTCGTGATTTTTCTTCGACATCGACATGCTCCTGTTCCAGGTGATCCGACTTTGGGAGGGTCTTGCTGTACCACTGCCACTGCCGCTAGTAGCGGCCCGGAGTTCAGGCGGGCTTCCCTGATTTGGCCTTCGCGTCGCCACGGTCATCCTTGACGATCGTCGCCGCGTCCGGCGACCAGCTCAACCAGACCTTCTGCCCGCTCACAGGAGCAAAGTCCGACTGCCAGGTCGGCGCGTTGACCGAGAGGCGGCCAAGGGGAGTGTTCACCTCGTAGTGCACTTCCGTTCCCCGATAGCTCCATCCCGCCAGCATCCCGGAGGTCAGATTGCCTCCGGCAGCCGGGCACGCTGAAGTCAGTGAAATCTTGGAGGGGCGAAGTGACAGGAGAATCGGTTCACCAGGCTCGACCTTGACGTCGGATTGCTGCACGCATGCAGTTCCTTGCGCTTCATATCGAACCAATCCTGCGCCGTCGGCATGAACAACCTTGCCTTCCAGGAAGTTGCTTTCGCCAAGGAAATCGGCGACGAAATGCGTGGCAGGGCGTTCGAAAAGCTGCTCGGGGGCGCCACGTTGCACGATTTTCCCGTTGCGTACGATCGCTATCTCATCTGACATGGACAAAGCCTCTTCCTGGTCATGCGTGACGCAGATGAAGGTTTTGCCAATGCGGCGCTGCAGCTCCCTCAATTCGATTTGCAAGCCGATCCTGAGCTTCTTGTCGAGCGCGCTAAGCGGCTCATCGAGCAGCAGGATGTCGGGCTCGAAGATCAGCGCACGAGCGAGGGCCACGCGCTGCTGCTGGCCGCCGGAGAGTTGTTTCGGAAAACGGTCGCCGAAGCCGGACAGGCGCACGAGGTCGAGCGCGGCAAGCACACGCTGTTCGCGCTCCGCGCGGCCCACGTTGCGCACCGCCAGCGGGAAGCAGACGTTTTCGGCTACCGTCAGGTTCGGAAAAAGCGCATAGCCCTGGAACACCATGCCGAAGTTCCGCTTTTCGGGCGGTACACGCGTGAGCTCTCGCGTGCCATAAGTGACGTCGCCCGTGCTTGGCACCTCGAAGCCGGCCGCCATCATGAGCAAGGTCGTTTTGCCGGATCCCGAAGGGCCAAGCAGACTGAAGAACGTTCCGCCATTGACGTCAAGCGAGACGTTGTCGACCGCCTTCACCGCGCCATAGCGCTTGGTGACGGCCCGGAAACTGAATGTAGCGGGGCTAGTAGTCATGACTGTCTTGACGGGTAATCAGTTAGGGTTTCGCGCAGTCTGGCGACGGCCCGAGAGCAACGAGATGGACAGCACCAGCACCGTGACAATGATCAGGATGACCGCGACAGCAGCGATCGCCGGATCAAGGCTTTCGTTGACGCCGGACCAGATCGCTCGCGGCAGGGTGCGGATCTTGCGGCTGGCAATGAACAACACGATGATCAGCTCGTCCCAGGATGCGATGAAGGCGAAGACGGCGCCCGAAATAATGCCCGCCTTGATGTTGGGAATAAGCACCCGTCGCAGCGATTGCATGGGGGTCGCGCCCAGGTTGCGAGCCGCCCGCTCCAGGCGGACATCGAAATTCACCAGCGCGGCACTGACTGTCAGCACGACAAACGGAAGGCCGATGGCGGCATGGGCGGCGATCACGCCCGCATAAGTGTCCAGCAGGTGGAGCGAGGCATAGAAGCGATAGAGGCCGAGGGCGTAGACGATCTGCGGAACGATCAGCGGCGCGAGCATGAGTACGCGCACGAATTCGCCGAAGCGCGATGAAAGCCGCCAGCATCCGATAGCGCAGAGCGTACCGGCGGCTGTCGCGACAGCGCTGGCCGAGAGTGCGATGACCAGGCTTTGCATGAAGCCGCCGCGCCAGACCCGGTTAGTGACTACCGTGTGCCAATGTTGCAGCGACAAGCCGTGTTCGGGTAGCCCGAGATAGCTGGTATCGGTGAGCGAGATTGGAAAAACGATCAGGGACGGCGCAAGAAGAAAGAAGATGACCACCCAGCCGGCCGCCAGCAGGATGCCTCGACGCGAAGTCGTTTTCATGGCCTCAGGCACCTCCAAATACGCGGCGCAGATTCACGATCCGCGACAACAGGAACATCAGCATGAGTACGAGAACGGCCAGTGTCGAGGCCATGGCCGTGCCCATTCCCCAATCGACGGTGGCATTGATCATCAAGCTGACGTACTCGGCCAGCATCAGTGTCTTGCCGCCACCAAGCATGGCCGGAACAATGTAGAAGCCGAGCGCCGTAATGAAGATCAGGATCGCCGCGGCTGAGATGCCCGGCACGCACAGCGGCAAAAAGATGCGGGCGAATGCATAGAGGGGTCGTGCGCCGAGACCGCGGGCAGCCATGGCCAGGCGTGTATCGATACCGGACATCTGCCCGTAGATAGTCAGTACGGCCAGCGGCACCATGTAATGCACCATGCCGACGACCACGCCAAAGTCGTTGTAGAGGAGGTCGAGCGGCTCTTTGATAATGCCGAGCGAGAGCAGGGCGGAATTGATCACGCCGCCGGAGCGCAGCAGCACGATCCAGGCAAAGGCGCGGACCAGGACCGAGATCCAGAAGGGGATCAGCACGCAGACCAGCATCAGCTGGAATTGGCGTCGCGGTGCGTTGACCATTGCGAGGGCGACAACATAACCGAGCGCGACCGAAACCACGGTTGTGATGCCGCTGATACGGAATGTGGTCCAGAAAATGTGCCGCATTCCCGCATCAAGAAGGAGTTTTTCATAGTTGCCAAAACCCACTACCGGCTCCATGACGCTGATGGTGAGAACCTTCGCGAGGGGCAGGAGATACACGATCAACAAAATGATCAGTGCGGGGGCAAGCCACGGTAGCGAAGGGAAGACTCGCCGCAATCTATTGACCATATCCATGATCTCGTGTGAAAAATTCTCTGGTTTTCATTCGCTTGAAAATGGTCATCAATTCTCGTACGCCATGATGGTGAGGCTGCGCAACTGCATAGCCCGAGTCCCGCTTGATGTCGAACATCGTCTTTGGTGAGGGGCTTGCGGTCCTCTACGAGACGGCTTGCTATCCGACACTGTTTCTTTATTTACCGTCTCCTTGCCAAGGCGGAACGGGTGACTCCGGCGTGCCACAGGAGTTGCCATGCGATCAAGCGTCGCGTGAGACCGGGCCTGCCTATTTGCGTGCTGCCTTGGCATACCCGGCCCAGGGCGGCCGTTCTCACTTGCGATTGCTGCCAATGCTTGTGCGCTCGGTCTCAATTCAAGTTGTAGCGTACACACTCAAATATGTCGTCGCAAGTACAAGTTAAAAAAATGCAAATAATTAGGATGCCGATAATTCAGGAATTGGGCTGAATGTAATGAATTCCTGATTGTGGCCAGGGAGAAGTCTTGACGGTTTACCCGGGCGAATCGCGGACGAGGTGTCCGCCGGGGAAACGACCTGCACCAAGAGTGATCAATAAGTCACCAGCTCTTGCACACATGCTCCAACTACGCCGGTAGGAGTAGTGCATACGCTCGGATGCCGGCTGTGTCCTTCGATAGTCTCCCCGGGGCGAGGCAAATAGAGGGAGCGTGCGACCAGATCGGTATTGATGCTTCCCATGACGAGCACAGCGCCTTGCTTTGGTTCTTTCGACAATGACTTCTCCAGTTGGGCAACCCAAACCAGCATCTGCGGCCGACCCGTTCCGGGCGCCAAACCGGTCCGTGGAGCAAGAACCCGCGATCTGGTTTCTGGCGCCGCATGGTGAGCGTTGCACGGGATAGCCATGCCGCAGCGCTGCCACGAAATGGCTGCGCGCAGTGCCTTACGATTGTTTGACGCAATACTGCGTAGGTGCTCGGTGGCGAAGATAAAAGCAGTCAACGCCCGAATGCGACGAACCGGAGGTTGGGGGTAGGTATCGTCGTGCTCCCTGGAGCTTATGGCTTCCGGTCGCTATTGGCGTTCTTGTTCTGCCCAATATGAGTCGGCATGCAGCTAATGCTTTTGAAAGGACGTTTAGCCGATGCATTTTTTACGTCAACTCTGCCAATGCCAAATACAACGATGGCTAATGCTATCGTCGAAAATTTTGATTTGCTATGTCTTAATTCAAAACATGCCGTTTCAAATATGCAACGCTAGAACCGAGGGTTAGCGAGTGGTCAAGCGCCATAGCGGTCCGTCGTCGGCTAAGAAAACGTGAAAGTTTCTTTTCGAGCCGAAGACATCCGCCGCACCAGTAATGGAGTGAGTCGGTCCGGTTTTAAGTGGAGGCTGTCAGGTTCGAGCTACGCTGCCATTGAGACCGCGTGGTTGGCGAGTTGAGGGCCGTAAGCCAACGCCGATGGAGGAGGATGGGTGGACCCTGTTCCTGAGGGTGCTGGGCATGGGCGGACCATGTCGCTCACACTGCCCGCAAAGAATTTCCTGAATCGGTTGCGCCGCAGATGATGCCGGTGCAGTAGTAGACGCTCGATTATCCAGCGTGCTGGTGGCTCGCCAGCTCACCGGATAACTTGATGATACGTAGTGCTCAGGTTGCCGATTCAGCGACCTAAGCGGCCTTCTTCGCCACCCCCTTCTTGTGTGCAGCTTTCTTTGCAACAGCACCGCTCACAGCCGAAGACTTCGCCTTGCGCGCCGCAGTTTTCTCAGTGGCGACTGCTGCCGCGCCTGCAATCAAAAACTTCGTTCGGTCTTTTGCCGTGGCCAGCCATGCAGGCGCCGGACCGCGTCCGCTCCACTGTGCCCCCGTCTTGGGGTCCAGGTATTTGGCCGGCTGCGGACCCGTGCGCTGTCCCTTGTGACCCACTCCACCTGTAACAGCCGAGGCCTTCTTGACCGCGGTCTTCGCCTTGCTCACAGTGTTTGCACCAGCGCTGTCAATCAAGAATTTATCGCGGTTTTTGGAATCGGCAATCCAGGCCGGCGCGCGACCGTGGCCAGTCCAGGTCGCGCCAGTCTTAGGGTGTTGATATTTGGGTGGTGTCATGCCCTTCAGACTATTGGCAGCCTTTGCCTTGACCGTGGGAGCACTCCCGTTTGCCACTTTTGCTTCTCGCCTTGCCTTTGCTTTAGCCTCGATGTCTTCAGTAGTCAAACCGTGCGCCAGCATGATTTTTCGAATTTCGTCGACCGCTGCCTGCGCCTTCTTTGCAATCAATGCATCGGCTTGGGCCTGCAGTTTCTTCATGTTCGCCCGGATTTGTTCGAGTGTCGGCATGGCGACCTCCTTGAATGGATGTGCCCGCACTATGCCATGCGCTTCGAGAGAGCGAAAGTACTGTAAGGTATTCGCGATGCAAACGAGTAGTTGATAGCCACGGTGACCCGTGGGAATCTTTCGCGATTTGCGTGGGGCAGCCGCGAAAGAAGCTGGCGCGGCTGCATGCTTTATTGCGGAATCTACAGAATTGCCATGGACTCCGTCAGATTCTGTTTCATGTAGTCGAGGAATCGTTTCTGGAAAAGCATGGTGTGCTCATGCGCGGCTTTCTCGGCGGCGTTAGCGTCTCGCCTCGCAATCGCGTCAATCAAGTCGTCGTGATCGCGCCCAAGCTTTGTTGCGGTAGGTGAACTCACCGTAAAGTCGAAGTGAAGGTGGAGCAGGCGTTGCCCTTCTCCGAGAAGCCGCTCGTAATACCCCAGGAAATACGGGTTATTCGCTGCATGGGCGATTGCCATGTGCAGCGCCTTGTTCGTCTCGGACATTGCCTGGAAGTCGCCACTGGCGATGGCCTCCATGTAGACTTCGTCGGCCTTGCGAATGCGGGCCAAATCCGACGCCGTGTGCTGCGTGGCAGCCAGCCGGCTGACTGCCCGCTGAATCAGATCGAGAGCCGAAATATATTTCGGAAACTCCTCTATTTCGAATGGCGTGACCAGCGTGGTCCGGTTGGGCAGAATGGTGACCAGTCCTTCGCTGATGAGTCGCGCAAGCGCATCCCGCACGGGTGAGCGCGACAGTCCGAATTGCGCTGCCAACGAGACCTCGTCAAGTTGGACACCCGGCTTGAGCTTGAGCGTGAGTATCTGCTTGCGCAGTTCCTCGTAGATATATCGCCCGCCATGCCGACGGCCGCCTGTTTCCGTCTCAACCGCATTTTTGCTCATTGTTTCACCGCCTTCATCGTGGGCCCGAAAAGACGGACGTGCATTCAAGTTTACCATTGCGGACTCGCCATCAAACGCTCGGGAAACCCGACCCCCACGTGTCGCTCAACATGAAGCCGGCGGCCAGCGGATCGTCCGGGTCCACTCCAAGCTGCTGGATTCCGTAGACCCACGCGCGCCCCTGAATACGCGGCAGGACCGCGGCCTTGCCGGCCACTTCGCTCCACCCCAGCAACTCCACTTCGAACTCTCCTCCAATGATAGAGCGCGAGGTAAGGCGACTGCCCGTATTGACACGACCCCGGGCGGCCAGGGTTGCAAGATTTGCCGAACTGCCTGTCCCGCACGGAGACCGGTCAACGCGGCCGGGAGGCAAGGTCGTGCAGGTCTGGTAGAGCTCGTCGCTGACGCGATTGCGGAACATGACATACGCCACGTCATTAATCTGTTCGTACAACGGATGCTGAACCTGAATCTGCCGATTGATTGCATCCTTGAGCTTGACGCCGGATTCGGCCAGTTGCCGTGCATTTTCCGGCGCGATATTGAGCCCGATCTGGTTCACGTCGACAAGCGCGTAGTAGACGCCCCCGAAAGCGATGTCCGCTCTGATCCTGCCGAACTCTGTTGTTTCGACCTCGAAGTCGAGGCGCTCAACAAACGCCGGGACCATATCCAGGGAGACGCCGATACAGCGCCCGTCCTTGCAGGCGGCACGGGCCGTCACGAGTCCCGCCGGGGTGTCCAGCACGACCGTGGTCTCCGGCTCCTGCATGGGCACCATTCCGAGCTCGAGAAGCGCAGTGACCACGCAGATGGCGTTACTGCCGGACATCGGGTGCGCCTTGTCTGCCTGCAACACGATGAAACCGGCGTGGGCTTCGGGGCGTGTGGGTGGCAAGAGCAGGTTGACCGACATTTGCAGGCAGCCCCGAGGCTCAAGGACGACCAGCCGCCGAAGGCTGTCGTCGACCTCGTTGATGTAGTTCATCTTGTCGAGCATGGTCCTGCCGGGGATATCGATCACACCCCCGGTAATGACCTTGCCGATTTCACCTTCGCAATGCACATCGACCAGCTGCAGCGTCTTCTTCCAGCGCATGATTGACCTGCCTTATTTGATGTACCAGCCCCACGGCTTGTCGCTGTTGTAGCGAGTAATCTGCTTGGTCTCGAGATAATTATTCAAGCCCCATTCGCCGAGTTCGCGTCCAATGCCGCTTTGCTTGTAACCACCCCACGGCGCCTCGGTGAAGGTGGGTTGCGAGCAGTTGATCCACACAATGCCGGCTCGCAAAACGCGCGCTACCCGTTCGCACCGTTCAATGTCGCGCGACATGACCGCGGCCGCAAGACCGAAGCGCGAGTCGTTTGCCGAGCGCACCGCGTCAGCCTCGTCGTCGAAGGGACGGACGCACACGACCGGACCGAAAATTTCCTCCCGCCAGATCCAGCTATCTTCGGGCACGTCAGCGAACACGACGGGCTCCATGAAATAACCTTTGTCCAGGTTCGCCGGGCGGTTTCCACCCGTGACCAGTCGCGCCCCTTCTGCCTTGCCTTTTGCAACGGCATCGAGAACTTTGTCGTACTGGCTACGGCTGACAAGGGGACCAAGCAGCACGCCTTGCTCAAGGCCATTTCCTATGGTGATTTTGCGCGTCTCCTGCTCCAGCCGCTCGAGCAGTCGTTCATAAAGGCCCCGTTGCACGAGGACCCGCGATGTTGCGGAACAGACTTCACCCTGGTTCCAGAAGATGCCGAACATGATCCATTCAACTGCAGCCTCGACGTCGCTATCGTCGAACACGATGAACGGCGACTTGCCGCCCAGTTCAAGACTGACATTCTTGATGTCGCGAGCCGCTGCCTGCATGATGCGGCTGCCGGTCGGAACACTGCCCGTGAAGGCGAGCTTGTCGATGCCCGGGTGCTCGCTCAGCGGCGCACCCGCATCCTTGCCCAGGCCGGTCACCACATTCAATACCCCGGGCGGCAGGTCGGCCTTGAGGGCGATATCCGAAAGCTCGAGAGCCGTCAGCGGTGTGAACTCTGAGGGTTTCAGCACCATGGTACATCCGGCGGCTAACGCAGGCGCGACCTTCCAGGCCGCCATCAGCATCGGGAAATTCCAGGGGATGATTGCACCTGCTACGCCCACCGGTTCTTTTCTTGCCACCGAGCTGAAACGGTCATCCGGCAGTGCGACCGGTTTCTCAACGTTCTCATCCAGTTGTTCCGCAAGGCCCGCGTAATACTCGAAGCAGCCGGCCGCGTCTTCCAGGTCCCAGAGTGCTTCTGGCAGTGGCTTACCGTTGTCACGTACCTCAATCTCCGCGAGCTCGGGCAGGCGGTCACGGATGCCCGTCGCGATCCTGCGCAAAACCACGCCGCGCTCAGCACCGCTCATCCGCGGCCACGGGCCGTCATCGAATGCATGCCGCGCCGCTTTGACGGCCAGGTCAATGTCTTCAGCGGTCGCGGCAGCGACGCTCGCAAGAACCGACTCGTTGCTTGGGTCGATGCTCGTAAAGGTTCCGCCTTTGACAGGCACTACCCAGTGGCCGTTGATGAAAAGCTGGTCGTACGATTTCATGAGTTCCTCTCTATCATCCGAAGCGGTAGGCGCTAAAGGGTGTCAGGTTCTGTTTGGTCGTGCGGCCTGCGACCATGTCGCCAATAAGGCGACCGGTCGTGGCGCCAAGCGTGAGCCCAAGCTGCCCATGACCGAACGCCATGAAAACGTTCTGCAATCGCTGCGAGCGGTCGATGACCGGTTTCGTATCAGGCAGGAATGGCCGATAACCCACGCCGTATTCCAGATTGCCGGTGCGAAGCCCGGGCAGGACTCGTCTCGCCTTTTCAAGGATGATGCCGGCGCGCTTGAAGTTCGGCTTGGCATCACGGCCGGCGAATTCAATTGTCCCGCCAATCTGCAGGCCGCGCGTCATCGGACTGAAGCAGAACCCGCCATCCGAGTAGATAACAGAATGCCGCATCTCGACACCGGGGTCATGCAGAAGCACCTGATAGCCGGCGATGCCTTCCAGCGGAATGCTTACGCCAAGCGTTTTGAAGAAGCGGCGCGAACCTGTGCCTGCGGCCACGACGACGTGGCTGGCGGGAATACGCTCACCATTGGCGAGCGTTACGCCTGTCGCACGGCCGGACGATTCATCAATACGGGTAGCCTCCGTGCGAACGCGACGGCCGCCCTGCGCTATAAAGCTTCGGTCCAGCGCGGCAATAAACCCTTCAGTGTCACTGACCGAGCGCCAGTCCGGGAACAGCAAGCCATTTGCGAAGCGTCCGGCCAACGCTGGTTCCAAGTCGCTGATTTCGGCTGCATTGAGGCGCTGAGACTTGAACCCGAGGGATTCGCGAAGCTCGAGATATGGCCGCTCATGCTCGATGCCGGATGGGCTGTCGAACACTTCGAGGATCGGGCATTCGCGTATCAACGCCTTGTTTTCGCACGCATCGAGCAAGGGCGCATAGTCTGTGTAGACGTCGCGCGTGAGCGTCGCCATTGACTGCGCGATATCGACAATTCTTGAGTGCCTGGCGGATGCGACAAACCGGACGAACCACGGCAAGATTCCTGGCAATGCGCCGGGCCGCAGCGCCAGCGGGCCTTTCTGATCGATGAGCCATCCCGGTACTTTCATCAGAATACCGGGCTTCGACAGCGGAATGATTTCACTGACAGCCATCTGGCCGCAACTCCATTTCGCGGTGCTATCGCCCGGCGCGGCGGGGTCGATCAGCGTGACCACGTATCCGTCGCGTTGGAGATAGAGCGCACAACACACACCTACAATACCCCCACCAATAACAACGGCCTCCTCCCGTGAAGAGGGAGAATGCGCTTCGGCGGCATGTTCTCTAGGAACAGCGTTCAATTGACGAACTCCTGCAGAGTAAAACCGTGTGCATAGGGTTGCGACTCATCGACATAGTGGTCCGCGCGTCCGGTTATCCACGCGCGCCCCTCAATGCTGGGCAACACGGCGTCGATGCCACTTGCCAGTTTAGTCGTTGATTCAACCCGTCCAATAAAACGGCTACCAATAAGACTCTGATGCCTGAACACTTGCCCCTCTTTCAACAACCCTCGCGCAAAGCGTTGGGCGACGCGCGCGGAGCTTCCCGTACCGCAGGGTGAACGGTCAATGAGGCTATTGCCGGCAATCACGACCGCGCGCGCGTCCGCGTCTTCGGCCGTCGGGCGTCCCGTCCACATGCAATGTTTGACGCCGTGTATCTCCGGATTGTCCGGGTGAACAACGTCGAGCGCGTCATTGACCAGGGCTTGCATTTCGCGGCCCCACTCCAATAATTGTTCCGGTGCAAAGTGCTCGCACCCCGGGTAGTTGGCCTGAACTTCCACGATCGGGTAGAAGTTTCCGCCATAGGCAATGTCAACCGACAGTCTGCCGAGTTGCGGCAGCACAATCTCGACGTCACGATGCAGCAGGAAACTGGGAACATTCGTGAAGCGGACAGACGTTACCCGGTCACCGCTCTTTTCGTAGCGAGCGGTGAGCTGCCCTGCAGGAACGTCGACGACTACTGTTCCCGGTTGCTTTGGAGCGACAAGACCAGCTTCAAGCGCAAACGAAATCGAGCCGATCGACGCGTGCCCGCACATAGGGAGGCAACCGGATGTTTCGATGAACACGAGACTGAAGTCCGCGTTCGCGCTGAGCGGCGGATACAGAAGGGTTCCAGACATATGCGAGTGGCCACGAGGCTCGAGCATCAGCGAGCGGCGTATCCAGTCGTAGTGTTCGATGAAATACCTTCTACGGTCGTTCATTGTTGCGCCGGGCAGCGCGGGAGCCCCGTCAATCACCATCCGTACTGGCATGCCCTCGGTATGGCCTTCGATGCACTTGAAACTGTGTCGCGTCATGTTTCTCGTCTCGTTGTGGTTGCGCCGGCACGCGAGGGTGCCGGCGCTGAACACGTCAGGCTTGCGAGGCTTCGAAGACCGCGCGGAATTCCGCCTTTTCCGCGTCTGTCAGCGGTTGCAGCGGCATGCGTGCGTTGCCTGCTTTAAAGCCGGCGAGTTCGCAGCCGTACTTCACCTTCTGGATGAACTTGCCGGATTCCATGCTGGCCATGACCGGGAACAGCGAGCGCATGACGTCTTGCGCACCCTTGAGATCACCCGTGGAAAACTTGTTGTAGAAGTCGACGACCTGCGTGGCGAAGCAGTTTGCCGGCCCGCAAATCCAGCTGCTCGCGCCCCACAGGAAGAAGTCGAGCGCCTGGTCATCGGAGCCGCATGAGAGTTGATAGTGGTCCTTGTACTTGCCACCAATTTCGATCGCACGCAGCAGGTTTCCGCTGCTTTCCTTGACACCGATAACGCGCGAATTGTCCTTGAACGAGTCGAGCACACCGTAGCCGACTTCCACGTTGGTCCGGACCGGATAGTTGTAGAGAATCACATCGACATCTGGTACTGCAGCCAGGATTGCTTCGTAGTGGCCAATGAGTTCTTCCTGCGACGGCAGCGCGTAGTACGGCGGTGCAATCAGCACGGTGGTGTAGCCCGCATCACGCGCCTGCCTGACCTGTTCGATCACCTCGCGTGTGCACGAACCATTCGCTCCGGCGATGAGAAGACCCTGGGTTCCAACAACCTCGCGTACGGTCTTCAGCACTGCGCGACGCTCTTCATTTGTCAGCGCGTAGTACTCGCCCGTGGAGCCAAGGGGAACAAAGCCGCTGACGCCCGCTTTCAGCTGATATTCGAGAATGGACGCGAGCGTGTCGTGGTCCACTGCGCCCGACGCGGCGAACGGAGTGACAAGAGCGGGCAAGATACCGTTTAATTGCATGAATTTTCTCCAGCTTTACGATGGACTGATTGGGTTAATAGGCACTAAGAGACGTCGATAGAAGAGACGTTGATAGACATTATTGAGACTTCCATAATTTATGACGTCACCAGAGCGTAGCCTGCATCCAGCACGCCGCAATGATCGAGGGCCGTTTTTGAGCGCTCTTGAGTT
>NZ_JBIYEB010000059.1:0-25829 GCF_044909315.1 Caballeronia udeis | reverse complement strand
CCATCCCCTTGACCTGGTCGTCACGACGACCAAGGTTAACAGCATGTCCATGAAGTTAACAGCCCCCTTCACGTCTTTTTGAAACCGTCTCTTAGAGAACCCGTCTCAGGCACGCGTCTGCGCACCGCCTTCGATCACGTCGCGCTCCATGTCCTTCATCACTTCGCGCTTGCGGCTGTTCACGAGTTTTGCAGGCACCGTGAACACGAGCACACTGCCAATGATCAAGCTCGCTGCAAGCCCGAGCACGCCGTTTCCTGTCGATCCTGTCGCGGTCTGGATCAACCCGATCACGTAGGGGCTGACCACGCCCGAGATGCTGCCTACCGAGTTGGCGACGGCCAGCCCGGCCGCCGCAGCCGCTCCGCCCAGAATGGCCGGCGGCAGGACCCAGAACTGCGAGATCGTGGTCATCACGCCCATCGTGCCAAGGGTCAGCGCGATCATTGCAATGGGCGTGGAACGCGCATACGAAACACTGAAGTACAAACCCACCGCACCAGCAATTCCCGGCAACGCAAGGTGCCAGCGCCGTTCTCCACTGGCATCTGAACTGTGGCTGACGAGCACCATGGTCACGGCCGCCGCGGCATAGGGAATGGCGCTCAGCAAGCCAATGTCCAGCGGATCGGACACGCCGCTCGCCTTGATCAGCGTCGGCAGCCAGAAGCTCACGCCGTAGAGGCCCATCGTGAAGAAGAAATAGATCACGCTCAACAGCAGGACCTGCGGATGCAGCAGGCCGTCCTTCACGGAATGCAGCACGTGCGCCGGCCGTTCCTCGATCAATGCGCTTTCAAGGAAGGCTCGCTGCGGTGCGGAGAGCCATTTGGCGTCGCTGACCTTGTCGTCGAGATAGACCAGCGCGATCAGGCCGAGGATTGCCGTCGGGACGCCTTCGAGAACGAACAGCCATTGCCATCCCGCGAGCCCGTGCGCGCCGCCCATGTGGTTCATGATCCAGCCCGACAGCGGGCCGCCAACAACACCCGACATGGGAATGCCGGTCATGAACAGCGCAGTCACCTTGCTGCGGCGCGACGACGGGAACCAGTACGTGAGATAGAACAGGATTGCCGGGATGAAACCCGCTTCCGCCACGCCGAGCAGGAAGCGCATGATGTAGAAACTGGTTGGCGTGGTGACGAACATCATGCCGGCCGAAATAATGCCCCACGTGATCATGATCCGTGCGATCCAGCGCCGGGCGCCCACCTTCAACAACAGCAGATTGCTGGGCACTTCGAAGAGCAAATAGCCGACGAAGAACACGCCCGCGCCGGCGCCATAAACGGCATCGCTGAAATTAAGGTCCTTGAGCATTTGCAGCTTCGCAAACGCCACGTTGATGCGATCCAGATAAGCGCACAAATAACAAAGAAACAGGAACGGCAATAGCCGCCACGTAATCCTGGAGAACGTGGACGCTTCGTCGCGTTTGCTGAATGCGGCCGGACTAGCGGGATTCATGTCTTGTCTCCTGGGGACGAATGAAAGGGGGACGCCGGCCTTCTCTTGATGGTCGCTGTGTCGTCCCCTTGCTGACTTGCCTGAACTGCGTTCAATACACGACGTGTTCAGTCGAACATGTCGGGCTGCGTGGCAACGAGGTCATTCCAGATCGTCTGGAAATGCAGCCAGCCAATGTACTCGCTACCCACATGCTCGCGGCTATAACGAGCGCGTTCCGGCGTGACAAGTTTTGGCGTGATGCCGGTCGCATCAATCAGCAATTGCTGCCGGCAGCAGCGTTCCAGCGCGATAAACCAGAACGCGGCGGACTCTATGCTGTGACGGCTTGCGGTGAGCAAACCGTGATTCTGGTGAATGGCGGCTTTCACACCCGCGAACGCACTCGCGACCTTATGGCCCGCTTTTACTTCAACGGCAACCTGTCCGGCTTCATCGCCGATCACGACATGGTCTTCGAAAAACGCAGCAGCATCCTGCGTGACCGGTTCGAGCTTTTTACCCAGCGCCGCGAACGCGGTGCCGTATACCGTGTGCGCATGGCACATGGCCACAATGTCCTGATGCATCTCATGAACGGCTGCATGCAACACGAAACCTGCCCGATTGATCGCATGATTGCCTTCGACCACACGGCCTTCGTGATCCGCGCAAATCAGGTTCGATACCTTCACCTGCGAGAAGTGAATGGCCATCGGATTCGTCCAGTACAAGCCGGGATTTTCGGGATCGCGCACCGTCAGGTGACCGGCGAAACCGTAATCAAATCCCTGCTGCGCGAACGCCCTGCACGCTCCGGCCAGGCGTTCCTTCAAGTGCTGCCGATGTGCCGCGGGGTTCGCGAACGTGGGCAATTCCGGGAAGATCAGCCCGTCCTGTTCCGGCTGATAAACCGATATCCTGCCGTCCTTCACCAGCTTCTCGGGAGCGTCGGGACGCGCTTCCATGACAGCCGCCATTTGGTTTTCTCCTGTAGAACAAGCGGGATTGTTTTCAGGGCTTCATGGTCGTCCGCGTGAGCCTCATTGACAAACGATGACTGTTCATAGAAAGATGAACAGGATTCATGCATTGGTGAAAAACATTCCAACGGAGACAGCACGCGCATGCGACGCATACCGAATTTCGTGCTGCTGCGCGCGTTCGAAGCGGCGGCACGGCTTGAAAGCTTCACGCTGGCGGCAGAGGAATTGCATCTGTCGCAGTCCGCGATCAGTCATCAGGTCAAGGAACTCGAGGCGTATTTCGGCCTGCCCTTATTTCATCGGCGCAACCGGCGCGTTGAAACCACGGCTGAAGGCAGAAGGCTGTTCGATAGCCTCGGGCGCGTATTCGATGTGATTGAAGCCGCCTGCAGCGAGGTTGCGCTATCGCCCCAGGCGCAGGTGCTCGCGGTTCATTGCGCGCCTAGTCTTGCAGTGAAATGGCTCGGCCCGCGCCTGCCTAAATTCATGCAGGCGCATCCCGACATCACGATCCGGTTGTCGTCCGGAGCCGAGCCGATTGACCTGACGCGCGTGCATGAGGTCGACATCACCATCTCGTACGGCATGGCAGTGGAGCGTCCCGGGCTGCATGTGGTTCCGCTAGGCGCGGAACGGATCGTGCCTATGTGCTCGCCCGGCATGTTGCGCGAAGGAGTGCCGCTCGAGCAGCAGATCGTCGACTTCACACTGATCGATTCGCAACTCAGCCGGGTCACATGGCGGGACTGGTTCACGCTGAATGGCCTCGCGTTTCCGAACAAGCCTCGCCCTTCGTTCGATCGCGGTGCGCTGGCAATATCGGCCGCGGTCGACGGCATGGGTATCGCACTGGAAACCACGCGTCTGGCCGAACGCGAATTCGCGCGCGGCGAGTTGATCGAGTTTGGTGAGGGACACTTCAAACCCTTCCTGCGCGAGACTCACTTCCTGTCGTACCGCACGAATGAACGCAACCTCGACAAGGTCAAGTTGTTCAGGCTCTGGCTTGCCGACATAGTGGGAATGACCGGGCAGTGGCAAGCCGACACCACGCTGTAAGCCGGGTCACACGAATCTGGCACCCCGAATATTGCATTTATAAATAGTGAAACGCAAAATAGGCGTGCATGGGAAATACTCGCGGTTTCAATTCCGGATTTTGTCGACCTGCCGGGTTTCGCGCATCGGCAACATCCTCAAACCCCAGGTCAGGCTTACGCCAACCTTCTATTGCTCTGACTCCATGACAACCGACTCATCAGTGCTGTCCGCTTTCGCGCCCACCGGCAAGCTGCGCGCGTCCATCAACCTGGGCAATCCAATTCTCGCTAACAAAGACGCTGTTAGTGGCGAGCCGCTCGGTGTTTCCATCGACCTTGCAAGGGAACTCGGCAAGCGCTTGGGGCTACCGGTCGATCTCGTCGTCTTCGATACCGCGGGAAAATCCGTTGAAGCCGTCGGAGACGAACGCGCGGATATCGGCTTCTTCGCAATCGATCCGGCGCGAGGAGCAAGCATTGCGTTTACCGCACCGTATGTGCTGATCGAAGGTTTTTACATGGTCCGCAACGACTCTCCAATACAGCACAACAACGAGGTCGATAGCGCCAACACACGCGTTGCGGTCGGTAAGGGCAGTGCTTATGATCTGTTTCTATCGCGGGAATTGAAGCACGCGGAAATTGTTCGTGCGCCTTCGTCGCCTGCCGTGGTGCAGACGTTCCTCGAACAGGAGCTCGAGGTCGCCGCAGGGGTGAAACAACAACTCGAAAGCGACGCCGCGAAAACACCGGGCCTTCGGTTGCTCGGCGAACGCTTCATGGTGATCCAGCAAGCAATGGGATTGCCTAAGAGCCGTGGCAATGCTGCAGCTGATTATCTCAGGCGTTTCGTAGTGGAGATGAAAGCGTCGGGCTTCGTTGCAGACGCGTTGCAGCGCCACAAGATTGGCGGGGCATCGGTGGCACCCGCGTCCTGATCAAGCAGGCGCGACTGCATGATCATTGACAGGACCGAGCACGCGAAGATACAGCGATTCAATCACGCGCATGCCCTCGACTGAGGGATGAATCAGCGAATCATCAAGCAACGGACGGGGTCCTGAATACTTGTAGTTGCTGACATCGCCGAAAGCGGGTTGGCAATCGATATGACACAGCGCCTGATCGATCGCAAGTCGCCGCGCCTCGGCCATATACAAACGCATGGGACGACCGGGCCGCGGCTCGGTCAGGTCGCCGCTCTCCGGTGATGTTCCCAACGCGATATCGACGTCTGGCGCTGCGGCTCTAAGCGAATGCACAAGCCTTGCAAGACTTGAGCCGTGCTCTTGCGGCGTGATCCGTTTCTGATCGTTCGTCCCGAAGAATGTCAGCGCAGTGTGCAGATCAAGCGCTGCTATACATGCTTGCCATGTTGCTGCGTCGACGCTTGACCAATCCAGCGCGGTACTTCCTCCGGCCCCGAGATTGTGTATCCGGATGCCCGGATTGTCGTTCCTGTGCTCGATACCGGCGAGCTCCACCACGCCCGACGCTACCTTGATATCGAGTGTCCATGCGCCCACGAGCGGAAACCCCGTCAACTCCATGACGTGGCCTGCCGCGAACTGATCGAGCCGTCTCCACGGACCCTCGTTCCAACGATAATCAATCGATCCACCCGCCACGCAATGCAGCCTCACCTCACTCGTCGGCCCTAGCGTATTGGTGACGCGAATGGTATCGCCCGGCGTACCGCTCACACTGGTACAAAGATCCGCCACAGGACGGTCGTTCTTGCTTGTCGACCAGTCACCGGTACCGGATTGAAAAAGGCGGTCCGGGTTTGCCGAACCGCCGCGCCTGTCACCGGACGTTGCATAGGAAAGCCCGCACCAGCCACCGCCGGCATCGCCATAGAGCCGCTGCAGCGCGGTCGTCAGGCCCGGCATGAAGTACCGCGTGCGACGGGCGTCGCCAAGCGCAGGCAGACCTGAACCACGAACCCAGCTATCGCCTATAAATCCCAGCACCAACCGCGTGTTGCCGCCTTCCAGCAGGTTGCGGCTTCGCATCAGGAAATTGCGCAGCCGCTGCGCGGCGTAGACATCGTCATGGTTCATCAATCGTCCCTGTCAGAAGCGATGCCGGATACCGAGCGTCACCGCCGCCTGCTTGTTGTTGTTCGACGCCGTAAGGTTCGCGATAGTCGCCACGGCCACCTTACCGGTCGAATCATGACCGCTTGCCAGTTGATAGATCCCGACCGCGTAGAGATCAGTCGTCTTGGACAATGCATAGTCCGCGCCAATATCGGTCTGGTTATAGTGCGCGCCGGAGATGGCGCCGACCGAACTGCCGCGCGTGACCGCGAATGCCGCGCCAAGCTGCAAGGCAGGCGTTGCACGATAGATCGCGTTGATTTCCCCTATATTGAACCGGGCCGTTCCCGAAAGTTTGCCGGGGTTAAGGCCCGTTCCCGACTCCGTGCCAATGTTCTGGAACTGCACATTACTGTATTCCGTGCCCAGGCGAAACGCGCCGATCTGATAGCCAATACCGGCCGCGACAATTTGCAAGGTATGCGCTGAAGCGAAGCCGCTATACACGGGGCTGCTCATATTGAGCGAACTGGTGGACGTTGCGGTATTCGAATTTGAATTGTCTCCGTACAGCGCGTAATTGGGATCGCGCACGTTGTCGTAGGCAACGCCCACGTCCAGCGGACCGCTCCGGTAGGAGGTCGCAAAACTGTAGGTCTGGTTGCTCGTGAAGTTGCCCGCCGCATTGCCGAAGCTATAGAAAGCCTGCGCCTGGAGGCCGCGAAACGACTCGGTATCGATCTTGACGGAGTTGTTGGTGCGATTCGTGCCGCCGAGGTTATCCATGTCGCCCGGGTGGACGCCGTACACACCGGCCCACGATGCAACCACCCCGTCTCCGCCCGCACCGCCTGCCGTGTAGCGCGCCATATAGCTGGTCAGCGCGTCATACTGGCGGCCTATTGTGGCCACGCCATACTCATTCGACAAACCCACGTAAGCGCGTCGGCCGAACATGGCGCCGCCCTGACCCAGCGCGCCGCTGTTGATGTTGAAGCCATTCTCCAGCCGGAAGATCGCCTTGAGTCCGCCGCCCAGGTCTTCCGAGCCGATCAACCCCCAGCGGTTGCCTTCCAGGTTGCCTGCCGCCATTTCATACTGGCGCGTCCCCTTGGCGTTCGAGTTGTAGACGAAACCGTCGTCGAGCAATCCGTAGAGGGTCACGCTGTTTTGCGCATGCACACTGCCGACAAGGCCAACACCGAATGCGCCTAACGCGATAAGTTTTCTTTTCATGGGATATCGTGGTTTCAGTTGACGGTTAAGAGGTGAAAAATTCGGGTAAGTTGTTTTGTTTTGGTTTCCTAACTTATTGGCGAGTACTCTTCCCGACTCGGCGCGGCATCTGATGCGGACGGGATCGGACGAGACAGAGGTGCGGCACCGGAATGGACCGGGCATCAAGCACGCTCAAGCAATGCCGCCATCCTAGGTAGAAAAATTTTTGAAAGGAAGAACACTTCTGACGATCATGATCTGCACGTCCGATACCCGGTTTTCCCTTATCGCGCGACCTCCCTGGCTCCAGGCGCAAGCCACATCAATAAACGACTGTCTAGTGCTGTTTTCCCAGGTGATCCGAATATCGGCCACCGATCGGCAGGACTGCTCTTCCCAACGCCAATATGAGCTTCTACGATCGCTTCCTATCATTCATCGCATGGTTATAACGTTGTGCAATCCCCCTCCCGAAGGACGTTTTGATGGTAATTCCCGCGTCTCCCGCCCCTCGCCGGCTTGCAGCACGCCGCGTGGGAAACCACTGGATTCCCTTCATGAAGCGCGCGGTAATAATGGGGATGCTGGCAGTCGCGGCGACCCTGCCGGCCAGCGGATGGGCACAGCAGGACGCCGTTGCCCCGGCTCTCCCCGAAATCCGTTTTGCCATCAACACCGACACGACCACGTCCATGCCGGGCAACGTGTTACGCAATAGTTTTACGGACGAGATCCTCGCCAACGTGGTCGAGTCGCTGGTGGCGCTCAAGAGCGACTTGTCAGTCGCGCCCATGCTGGCTGACAGTTGGGACATCTCGCCAGACGGCAAGCAATACACTTTTCACTTGCGTCATGGCGTGCTGTTCCACAACGGCACGCCGTTCACCTCCGCCGATGTCAAATGGAGCTACGAGTACTTCATGAAGCCGCAGTCCGGCTATGTCTGCCGCGGCAACTATGACGGACGCCGGGGTCCGAAGGTACTTGCCGTGACCACCCCCGATCCGCATACCGTGGTGTTCGAGCTGGACCGGCCGTCCGCGCTCTTTCTCACCCACATGACGGAGCCCCGCTGCCCGCTTGCCATCCTGAGCCCTGCCAGTCTCGACAAAAACGGGGCGTGGCTGAAGCCCGTGGGAACCGGTCCGTTCGTATTCAGCGAGTGGAAACAAGGGCAATACGTCCTGCTGAAACCATTCGCCCAATACCAGTCACGCACCGAGCCGCCAAGCGGACTGGCAGGCGCCAAGCATCCGCAGGCGAACGTGCGCTTTGTCGCCATTCCCGACGAAGCTGCGCAAGTCTCCGCACTCATGTCCGGGCAGATCGATGTGATGAACATATCGGAGAACAACCTGCCTCCCTCCGATCCTCACTGGCATGTGATCGCGGGGCCGGGGGCCGATCCCGCTGCATTGCTGATGCAAACGCGTGACCCCTTGCTCGCCGATGTCCGCGTCCGGCGCGCGATCGCGCTTGCCGTCGATCTGCCGGGCGTGGTGAACGCGGTCAGCGGCGGCCTCGCGCACTACAACTCATCGCTGACACCGAACGCCGAAGCGCTCTATACCCCCGGCGATGCAGTGGGCTACAAGCAGGACCTGCCCGAGGTCAAGCGTCTGCTCGCGGCAGCCGGTTATACCGGCCAGACGCTGACGCTCGAAACCAACCGCCGCTATCCGCATATGTATTCGACCGCGGTGTACATGCAATCGCTGCTCTCGCAGGCAGGTATCAACGTGAAGTTGCAGGTGGTCGAATGGGGTACTCAGGAGAACGACTTCCGCTCGGGGCATTTCCAGTTGATGTCGTTTGGTTACTCGTCGCGCATCGAGCCCGCACTGATGTACGGCGATGTACTCGGCGATAAATCCAAAAATCCCATGGTGCAGTGGGAGAACCCCAAGGCACGCGCGCTGCTGCGCAGTATCGACGGCGTGACCGACCCCGCCGCCCGCAAGCAGGTCTTCGCACAGTTGCACCAGATGATGATGGACGACGTGCCCATGATCGTGCTGTACGACTCACCCGACCTGACACTTGTCAGCAACCGCTTGCAGGGCGTGACGACCTGGCCCCTGCGCCTGAAGCGCTTTTTCAACGTCACGAAGAACTAGGCCAAGCCGATGCTCAGCTACATCATCAAGCGTATAGCGATGGCAGTGCCGACCGTCGTGATCGTGACCCTGCTCGTGTTCGGCATGATCCGCGCCATTCCCGGCGACCCGGCCTCGCTCATGCTCGGCGACGTCAACGACCCGGTGCTGCTGCAGCAAATGCGCCAATCGTTCGGCCTCGATCAGTCCATCCCCGCGCAGTTCGCGATCTGGGTATCGCATCTGCTCTCGGGCAACTTCGGCATGTCGATCGTGCGGCATCAGCCCGTGCTGGAACTCATCCGCGAGACCTTTCCCGTGACCACAGAAATCGTGCTCGCGGCGACCTTCCTCGCGTGCCTGATCGCCATTCCGGCCGGCTTGTTCGCGGCCTGGATGCAAAACCGGCGCGGCGATCTCGCGGTGGTCATGGGCAGCATCATGCTGGTATCCATACCGAGTTTCTGGGCCGGCATCCTGCTCATCTGGTTGTTCGGCGTGAAGCTGCACCTGCTGCCGACCTTCGGCTACCAGCCGTTTTCGCAAGCAGGCTGGGGCTCGTTCAAATACCTCGTGCTGCCGGTCATAGCAGTCACGCTGGGAGAAATCGCCGTGGTGACGCGCATGATGCGGGCGAGCAGCATCGAAGTCCTGCAGCTGGAATACATCGCTCATGCGCGCGCCAAGGGTTTGTCCGAGCGGCGTGTGCTGCTGCGCCATACGCTGCCTAACGCGTTCGGCCCGACGCTCACCGTGATCGGTCTCGTGCTGGGTCACCTGCTCGCGGGAGGCGCGGTGATCGAGACCGTATTCACGCTGCCGGGCATGGGCCGCCTGCTCGTGGAAAGCATCTATTCGCGGGACTATCCCGTCGTGCAGGGATGCCTTCTCGTGATCGCGCTGCTGTATGTGCTGACCAATCTGGTGGTTGACCTGCTGTACCCGATCTTCGACCCACGCCTCAAGCTCTGACTCGCCCATGCCCTCCTCTCCCAAGCGCGCCCGGCGCGCCAACCTTGTCATCGGAGCCGTCCTTGTCGGGCTCCTGCTGCTCATCGCGGTCGTGAACCTCGTCTATACGCCCTACGGTCCCCTCGACGTGAACATTCACGCGCGTTACGCGCCGCCTTCGCTGCAGCACTGGTTCGGCACCGATGAATTCGGCCGCGACGTCCTGTCCCGGATCATGTCGGGCGCCGGCGTCAGCACCACCGTCAGCGTCTGCTCCGTGCTGTTCGCATTGATCGCCGGAACCTCGATCGGTGCGGTCTGCGGTTACGCCGGCGGCTGGTCCGACCGGCTCGCGGCCATGTTGATCGATGCGCTCATGGCATTTCCCGGCTTGCTGCTGGCGCTGGGCATCATGACCGTCGTGGGACCGTCGAAATGGGGCGTGGTGGTCGCGCTCGGTTTGGCTTATACGCCATCGGTCAGCCGCATTGCACGCGGCGCGGCGCTGTCGCTGCGCCAGCGCGACTTCGTGGTTGCATCGCGAACCATGGGCAACAGCGGCGCATGGACCCTGCTTCGCCATGTCCTGCCGCATTGCGTGGCGCCGTTGCTGGTCTTCTCGACTTCGCTGTTCGGCTCAGCCCTTCTTGCCGAAAGCGCGCTCAGTTTTCTCGGGCTCGGCGTGCCCGCGCCGGAACCTACCTGGGGCGGCATGCTTGCCGACGGTCGCACGGCAATCGATCAGGCGATCTGGGTCGTGCTGTTCCCCGGTGCGGCTATCTCGCTTGCCTTGTTCGGTATCAATCTGTTCGGTGACGGGGTGCGCGATCTGCTCGACCCGCGCATGAAAGGGGGAATGTAATGGACGCTGCTGTGCAATATCCGTTGCTGAAGGTTAGCAACCTGACGATCGGTTTCCCCGACAGGGCAGGTGCGATCAAAGAGGTCACGCAAGACGTGAACTTCACATTGAACGCAGGCGAATCGCTTGCAGTCGTGGGCGAGTCCGGCAGCGGCAAGACCATGGTCGGCCGCGCGTTGCTCGGCTTGCTGCCGGAACGCGCGCAGATCGTCTCCGGCAGCATCCGCTTCGAGGGTCGTGATGTCCTCGGCAATACAGCGGCGCAATGGCTGGCTACGCGCGGCACGGGTATTGGCATGGTGTTCCAGGAACCCATGGTCTCGCTCAATCCGGCCATTCGCATTGGCGACCAGTTGACGGAGGCGCTCATGCGGCGGCGTTCCGTCCCGCGCGATGCGGCCCGTTCGCAGGCAATCGCCATGCTCGAACGGGTCCATGTTCGCGACCCGCTCGGCTGCATGAAGCGCTATCCGCACGAATTTTCCGGCGGCATGCGGCAACGCATCTTGCTAGCCGCGGTCATGTTGCTGCGCCCCAAGCTGCTGATTGCAGACGAGCCGACAACCGCGCTCGACTGCGTGGTGCAGAAAGAAGTGCTCGACCTGATGATCGAACTGACGCGTGAAAAAGGCACCGCGCTGATCTTCATCAGCCACAACCTTGCGCTCGTGACGGCCTACACGGAGCAAGTGCTGGTGATGCGACGCGGGCTGGTCGTGGAGACCGGCGCGGTGGCGAAGGTGCTGGCACGCCCCTCGCATGACTACACGCTGAAGCTGCTCGAAGCGTTGCCAAGGCGTGCAGAAAACGAGGACACGTTGAGCCCGCCCGTTTCGTCCGCGCCGCCGGTCATCGAGGTCAAGGACGTCGCGATCGATTACCGGGTGCCCGGCTTGTGGTTCAGGAAGATTCTCGCGCGAGCCGTGCATCCGGCATCGTTCAGCGTGCAGGCGGGTGAGACGGTGGCAATAGTCGGTGAATCGGGCAGCGGTAAAACCAGTATCGCCAAGGCGATTCTCGGGCTGGCGTCCACCGCGCAAGGACAGATCCTGCTCAACGGGCAGCCGTTCCTCAACGCCGGTCACGATGCAATGCAGGCCGCGCGGCGCGCGGTGCAGATGGTGTTCCAGGATCCCTACTCTTCGCTCGATCCACGCATGCGTGTCGACGCTCTCATTAGCGAGGGGCTACGGCTCGACAAGACCCTGAGCCGCACGCAACGCGCTGAGCGGGTCACCGCCGCGCTGGAGGATGTGGGCCTGGGGGAATTCGCCGGGCGGCTCGTGCATCAGCTCTCGGGCGGCCAGCGTCAGCGTGTGGCGATTGCACGCGCGTTGGCGAGCAGACCTGCCGTGATCATTGCCGACGAGCCGGTGTCCGCACTCGATGTCACCGTGCAGAAGCAGATTCTCGACATGCTTGTTTCGCTGCAGCAGCGCTACCGGTTCGCGTGCTTGCTGATCTCGCATGATCTCGGCGTGGTCGAGCAGATTGCCGACCGCGTGCTGGTGATGTTCCGGGGCCATATTGTTGAAGAGGGAACGCGCGACGCTGTGTTCGATAACCCGGTCCACCCTTACACCCGCAGGCTCCTGCAAGCCGTTCCCGAACTGCGCGGCAATCGCGACGATGGCTTCAAGGTCATCACGCGCGCCGTCCCCGACGACATCGATCCGTCCCGCAGGTATTTCAACGCCGAGCTGGCAGGCCGCGACATGCCGGTGCTGGTCGACGTAGCCGCGCTTGAGGTCACGTCCACGTCGGCTTTTGCTGATCACCGTATCGCGCTTGAAGCCGTGCATTCATCATGACGCTGATCCAGCTCAGGGCGTTTTGTTCGGTCGTCGAGCAAGGCAGTTTCCGGGCTGCCGCACGAGCGCTCGACATCGCGCAAAGCACCCTCACCCAGGCGATCCAAAGCCTGGAGGTGGAGCTCGGTGTGATTCTGCTCAACCGCTCGCATCAGGGCATCAGCCTGACCGCCCTGGGCGAAACCTTCCTGGTCCGTGCCAGCGCGATCATCCGTGATTGCGAGCGCGCCACGCAGGACATGAGGCCGTTATCGGAAGAACCGGAAGGACACATCGCACTGGGCGTCACCTCCGAGCCGCTCGCGGAATTCCTGCTGCCGGTGCTCAAGCGTTTCATCGAACGCTTTCCGCGCGTGCGGGTGCATGTGACCAGCGGCTACGCGAAGATGCTGATCGAAAGGATCCGCGATGGCGCCCTCGACTTCGCGCTATGTCCGCTCGCGCCCCATGTAAGCGACGCCGATCTCAGCATCGAGCGGATGTACCGCTCGGACGCGGGCGTGATCGCGCGCAAGGGTCATCCACAAGCGCGTGTCACATCCGTGCGCGAACTGGTGGAGTGCGACTGGGTCAGCATCCGGCCCGCGGGCATTGCCGGGGGTGCGGAGAACCGGCTGCTCAGTCTCTTCAAGGCTGAAGCGCTCGGACCGCCGCGGATCGTTTTCACGGCGGAGTCCTTGCTGGAGACGCTGCACATAGTTTCCGAAACCGACTGCCTGACTATCGAACCGGCGGTACTCGCCAACTTCAAGCTGTTTTCGCCATCGCTCGTCACCATCCCGATCCGCGAAGCGTTCGATCCGCGTGACGTCTGCCTCATCAGCCGCCGCGCGTCGCCATTGACCACGGTCGCCCATGAGCTGGTCAGCATGCTCGTGTCTTACTCGCGCCTTCTGCGAGGCACGAGCGCCTGATGCCGATGGCAAAACGCACCCCTATCCAGGTTTGCGCGGCGGGCGATCTGCCAGGCTGATCCCGATCGGTCAGGCTGCCTTCTGCGCCGCGTGAACTCCCCGTAAGATGACCTTGCCGCTACTACGAGCCCCTTTTTCTTCTCATGAACAGCACCTCCCATGCCTTGCCCCACGCGACCGCCGGCGCCGCGTACCATCTGACAAGCCAGCACTTCGGTACGAGTGGCGGCGGCAGAAAGGTGTACATCCAGGCCGGCCTGCACGCCGATGAAACTCCGGGCGTGATGGTTGCACTCACGCTGCTAGAACAGTTGCGCCGCCTTGAAGCCGACGGCAAGGTTCGTAGTGAAATCGTGCTGGTCTGCAACGCCAATCCGCTTGGATTGAGCCAGTGGTTGTTCGGCGCTCCCGTTGGCCGTTTCGAATTCGCCAGCGGCCGCAACTACAACCGCGACTTCCCCATGCTCGCCGGCAAGATTGCAGCGACGCTCGAAGGCAAGCTCACGCAAGACGCCGACGACAATCTCATCGCCATTCGCCACGCCTGGAAAGCGGCGCTGACAGCGCTGCAACCGGCCACCTTATTCGACGGTTTGCAACGCCAGCTCATGCTGCTGGCACACGACGCGGACGTGGTGCTGGACCTGCATTGCTCACGCGAAGCCGCCATGCATATCTACACGGGCCAGGCGATCTGGGCCGAAGCCGAACCGCTCGCGCGCTATCTTGGCGCGGTGGCCTCCTTGCTCGCGTACGACTCGGGCGCCGGCTCCTTCGATGAAGCACAGAGCCTGACATGGTGGCAACTGAGGCAGCAATTCGGCGCCGGCTATCCCATTCCGACCGGCACGGTATCCGTCACGGTCGAGCATCGCGGGCAGCGTGATGTGTCGTATCAGATGGCGCGGCGGGATGCACAGGCGATCCTCGACTACCTCACGCATCAGGGCTTCATAGACGGCATTGCACCGCCCTTGCCCGAACCGGTTGGCCCCGCTACCCCGCTTGCCGGCAGCGAACAGTTTGTCGCGCCCGCTAGCGGCATCCTCGTGCATCGCGCGCAGCTTGGCGACGTGATTGAAGTGGGCCAGCCGCTCTTCGACGTGATCGATGCAACGAGCGGCGAGACCACCACGGTCCACAGCAATACCGGCGGCGTGTTCTACATGCGCCGCGACGTGCGTTTCGTCAAGCACGGCGATCCGCTCGGACGCGTCACCGGCGCCACGCCTCAACGCACCGGCAAGCTGCTCGGCGCCTGACTTCCACACCAGGATTCGATCCCCGCACGCCAATACACCCATGTAGCCCCTCAAGTTCATTTTATCGTTCAGGAACGCATCATGACTCGATACATCGACGTCAACGACATCAGGCAACTGCTTCACACCACCGGCACGGAATCCTTCATCCGCACCCTCGCCGGCTACATCCGCGCCGACTACCTGCGCTGGCCGGAGTTCGACAAATCACCACGCACCGCGGCGCATTCACCCGAAGGCGTCATTGAACTGATGCCGGTTGCCGACCACGCGCTCTACGGCTTCAAGTATGTCAACGGGCATCCCAACAACACCCGCGCCAACTTGCTGACGGTGATGGCGTTCGGCGTACTCGCCGACGTTGCCACCGGTGTTCCCCTGCTTCTGAGCGAGTTCACCATCGTGACGGCGCTGCGCACGGCGGCCACCTCCGCTCTCGCCGCAAGCGTCCTCGCGCGGCCGGGATCAAAGTCGATGGCGTTGATCGGCAACGGCGCACAAAGCGAGTTCCAGGCGCTGGCGTTCAAGAATATGCTGGGCATCGAGCATATTCGCGTGTTCGACACGGACCCCGCCGCCACGGCCAAGCTCATTCGCAACCTGTCCGGCGTCAAGGGGCTGACGCTCACGCGGGCGGCATCGATACGCGAGGCCGTGCAAGGCGCCGACATAGTCACCACCGTCACCGCCGATAAAACCAACGCGACCATTCTCACGCCCGACATGATTGAAGCGGGGATGCATATCAACGCGGTGGGCGGTGATTGTCCCGGCAAGACCGAGTTGCATGCCGACGTGCTGAACGGCGCCCGCGTGATGGTGGAGTTCGAGCCACAGACGCGCATGGAAGGCGATATCCAGCAGCTTCCCGCCGACTCCCCGGTGATCCATTTCTGGCAGGTGCTGGCGGGTGTCGTGCAAGGCCGCGAATCAGATGCACAGGTGACCGTATTCGATTCAGTCGGATTCGCGCTGGAAGACTTTTCGGCGCTACGTTACCTGAACGATCTCGTGCATAGCGAAGGGATCGGCAAGCGCATCGACCTGATTGCGCAGCCATCGAACTGCAAGGACCTCTACTCGCTCGTGGCGGCGTCCGGCGCCACTGAAAGCGAAGGCCGCGTACGAGGCCTCGTTCAGGCTGCCTGACGCGTCAGGCGTTGGGTGTCAGGCTTCGGCGCTACACGACGGCTTTCTGGAAGGCTATGCTTGCACGAGCCGAACGCATCGCTCCCCTTGGCCGCTACCAGGCCGGGTGAGCGTTGCACTTATTCCAGAGGGTTTTTCATGACGTTGATCCAGCTCCGGGTGTTTTGCGCGGTCGTGGAACAAGGCAGCTTCCGTGCTGCCGCAAGAGCGCTCGACATCGGGCAAAGCACGCTCACGCAAGCCATCCAGAGCCTTGAAGCCGAACTCGGTGTGACACTGCTGAACCGCTCGCATCAAGGTATCACCGTGACCAGTCTGGGCGAGACCTTCCTGGTACGCGCGAACGCGATCATTCGTGATTGCGAGCGCGCGATGCAGGACATGCGGCAGTCCTCGGGCGAACCCGAAGGGCAGATCGCGCTCGGTGTCACGTCCGAGCCGTTGGCGGAATCGCTGCTGCCGGTGCTCAAGCGTTTCATAGCGCTCTTTCCGCGCGTGCGCGTGCATGTGTCCAGCGGCTATTCGAAAATGCTGATCGAGAAGATCCGCGACGGCCGGCTCGACTTTGCGCTTTGTCCGCTCGCGCCGCAAGTCAGCGACGTCGATCTCGACATAGAACGTCTCCACCGGTCGGTGCCAGGCGTGATTGCACGCAGGGGCCACCCCCAGGCGCATGTCACCTCCGTTCGCGATCTCAAGGATTGCGAGTGGGTCAGCATCCGGCCTGCGGGTATTGTCGGCGGAGCGGAGAATCGCCTGACCAGCCTCTTTCGCACAGAGGGATTGGGGGAACCCAGGATCGTGGTCACGGCGGAATCGCTGCTGGAGACGCTGCACATTGTTTGCGAATCCGACTACCTGACCATCGAACCGCGCGTGCTGGTCGGCTTGAAGCTGTTCTCGAACTCGATTGTCAACATCCCGATCCGTGAAGCGTTCGATCCACGGGACGTCTGTCTTATCAGCCGCCGGTCTTCACCGTTGACCACGATCGCGCAGGACCTCGCGAGCATGCTGGTGTCCTATTCACGCATGCTGCATGGCGCCGGGTAATGAAGAGCACCATGCATTTACATTCCCACTGGTCTGCGTCTAGCTCGCGCGTGAGCCGGTCAGGTCCTCATGCCGCAGCGCACCGCCGTTGATATTCACTTCGCGCTTGAACGTGACGGTGTCGCCCGAGAACTCGCAGATCACCGTGTCACGGAAAGCAGTCTCGGCGAAGATCCAGGTCATCTGCAACCGCGTGTTATCCAGCCAGCACGCACGGGCGACGACCGGGCTGTTGTCGAGCTGGTAGCCATGGTGAAGATCGCTGCCCGGCATATCGGTCCGGCCCTCCAGCCACCGGCCTGCACCGGCGGCAATGACATGTTCGCCTTGTGCATCGGTCAGACGAAACACGCATGTCTCGCCGGCGAATTCGAATTGCAATGCGCTCACGCCCTGACCGTTGGGATGCATCAGGAAGCGCTCCGTCTGTCCGGGTGCGCGTGCTCCATCCGTGACAGCACCGACCCGCTCGAAAGGCTCTTTCCACGGTGCTGGCGCTTGCGGACTTTGCCAGTCGGCCAGCCTCGCTTCAAGCCTCGCATCAGCGGCACCGTCTTCGATGTGACCGCGAATTTGATCGGGACTTTGATCACGAAATGCCGCCGGAAAATGCCGGTCTATAAGCGGGAACAGCTGCGCACTGCCCTTGATCGCGCCGGTAACGGCGAGCGTTGCGCCGTGCAACGGGAACACCGTCGTCATCTGGACGAACTTGCCGATTGCGCTATACGTGCCATCAGGCCGCGTCCACCAGTGATATCCGTATTTCGCAGGCTCACCGTGCGCGCTCGTTGCGGCGGCAACCCAGCTTTCGGGCAGCAGGCGCCGGCCCTGCCACATGCCGTTTTGCGCATGCAGAACACCCAGTTTCAACAGGTCCGCGGTTCGTGCGATAAGACCATTGCCGCCGGGGTTGATGCCGTCCGGGCCAATATCCCAGGTTTCGCCTTCAATGCCCATCGGTTCGAAGATTCGCGGCTTGAGATACTCATGCAGCGTCACGCCCGCCGCGCGGCTCAGTATGGCCGACAACATGTAGCTGGCAGCACTCGTGTACATGAAGGCCGTTCCCGGTTCTTGCACGATCGGGATCTTGAAGAACTCCCCTATCCAGCTCGTGGTCAGCGATCGCCACGCCGCTCCGGATGTTTCGCCTGCATGACCCACACGCATGGTCAGGAGGTCTTCAATGGTCATCGCCGGGAGCCAGTCCTGAACCGGTTCCACGATGACATCAGGGAAAAACGAGACCACCTTGTCATCGAGCTTGAAGAGACCTTCCTCGAGCGCGAGCCCGATCGCACAGGCGGTGAAACTCTTGGCGACCGAGTGCAGGTTTCGCAGCCGGTCGGGCCGATACGGCCAGCGCCAGCCCTCGGCAACCACCTGGCCCTTGCGGTGAAGCATGAAGGCGTGCAGGTCGAGACCGGCTGCTTCAACATCGTTCAGGAATGCGACGATGGCGTCGGCATCCACGCCGGCCACGGACGGAGCGGCACGCGTCAGGCCATCGGCTTGTTGAGCCGCGATAAGGTCCGCAGCCGATGCAGCACCGCATTCCACGAAATTGTCCGACATCGTCTCGTCTCTCCTGCTGGTTGAAAAATGGGGCTTGGCCTTGGACGTCGGTCCGGTTCGCACCTGCAAGCATATTCGGACGCGCGGCCGCACGCATCACGCGATGCTATGTGCTACAGCGCCTTCAAGGAAGTCGGTTCGACCGATCACACGTGGAAATTCTGATCACCGCAGGGGGGGTTGCTCGCGCCGGTGGACGGGTTTGGGGCTTTGGCGGGGTGGGGGAGCGGTCGGGGTTGGGGCTGGGTTGCCAAGTTCTGGGGTTAGCGGTCTGGGTCAGTGCCGGGTTGCTGCTTTCGAGGTTAGTGGTCTGCCTGAGTCGGCTGATCTTTTGCGCTATTAGCCACTGTGCGCGGCACGTCATTTCTTTGTCCAAAGCGACAAAGAAACGAAGCAAAGAAAACGCTTTAACCGCTCTACCCTAAGTGTCCACAGCGTGCAGTTCCCATTCATAGGTGCCCCAAAAGCACGGTGCTCGCCAGAGCCACGGATGTGTGAAACCCTCCTTCTCGCGAATCCTGACATGAACACGCTTCGCCACCGGTGCTCTCGGGCAAGCACATTTACATCGTCCATCACCCCTACCCTACCCCGCCGTTCCGCGAACCACCGAACGCGCCATGTGTGCAGCTGCACCCAGATAGTTCGCCGGGTCAGTCAACACTCGCAACTCCCCTTCGCCAAAGCTTTTTTGTATCTGCGCGTCTTCAATCAGAACGTCATACAACGTTCGGCCACTCTCAATGGCAATGCGACACGCGTCGTACACCACATCGTGCGCGTGCTGCCTGCCAATCGCCGGTGCCAACCCCATCATCACCGCCTCCGCCACAATCAGTCCACCCGTCAAATCCAGGTTCTTACGCATCTTTTCACCATCCACCTGAAGACCCCGCAACATGAAGTTCGCCTGGAAAAGCGCACTCGCAGCAAGCAGGAAACTCTCCGGCACCGCACTCCATTCAAGATGCCAAGGACCCGTCGCACGCTCGAAGTCATGCATCATGGCATCCAGCATAAGCGCCGCCCGCTCACGCAACATCTTCGCAGCCGCAAACATCAGTTCACTCGAAATCGGATTGCGCTTCTGCGGCATGGTAGAACTCGCGCCCCGCCCCGGGACAAACGGTTCAGCCACTTCACCAAACTCCGAGGCCGCCATCATCATCACGTCAAGACCAATCTTGCCAAGCGACCCACCAATGCCCGCCAGTAGCGATACCAACTCATTCAACCCATCGCGAGCAACATGCCAGGTAATCTCAGGATTGCGCAAACCCAGTTCTTCCGCAAACAACCTGCGCGTTTCCAACGCCCCCTCCGGGTCGCCCAGGGAAGCCAGCGTGCCCGCCGCTCCGCCAAACTCAACCATCAATGCCCGCGCCTTCGCCTGCTGAAGACGCTCAGCATGACGGTTCAGTGCCGACAACCACACAGCCGCCCGAAATCCAAACGTCACCGGCAACGCATGTTGCAAATGCGTACGCCCAGCCGTCACCGTATCAGCATGCTTGAGCGCCAGCTCCCGCAACGCCCCGCGCACTTCGTCCAGCTGTTTCTCGATGATCGCCACACCCCGCGCACACTGCAGCATCGTGGCCGTATCCATGATGTCCTGCGTCGTCGCACCCCAGTGCAGATACCGGCCAGCCTCGCCGCACATCTCGCTCACCTGCCTGACCAACGGCAAGATAGGATAACCAACTATCTCCGTCTCATGACGCAGCGCGTCCAGGTCAAGCTTCGCAAAGTCAGCCCGCACGGTGATCTCGCGCGCAGCTTCCTCGGGAATCAAGCCGGACTTGGCCTGCGCCCGCGCCAGCGCAGTCTCGGTGTCAATACATCGCCGGAGATACGCCTCGTCCGAGAACACCTCCCGCATCTCGGGCGTACCGAACATGTCGCGGAAAAGTACCGAGTCGAAAACTGTCGTTGCCATTGCCTATTCCTTAATCAGTTTGCAAGCCGCGCAAGCCATGGGCGCAGCGCATCTTTTTCTTCAAGTCCAAAGCCCGCTGCATCGGTCGGGCGCACACGTCCACCACCCACCCCGCAACCCGGCGGATATCCGCCAAATGGCTGGAACACACCCGGATAAGCCTCGCACCCGCCAAGCTCCAGGCCAACCGCAATATGAAGGTTGATGAGATGGCCACCATGTGGGTACGCCTGCGCGCGGCTGAAACCGCGGCTCTCGATCAGGTCGATCATCCGCGCGTATTCAGTCAGCCCATAGGCAAGCCCCGCGTCCATCTGGAAGATGTCCTTGCCCGGCCGCATGCCGCCAAACAGCACGAGGTTTTTTACATCAGGCACCGAGAACAGGTTCTCGCCCGTGGCAATTCTCCCCACGTAGGCCTGCGCGACCTGACGATTCAAATCGAAATCAAGCGGGTCACCAATCTCTTCGAACCAGCGCAAGTCGTACGGCGTAATGGCTTCCGCATAGGCAAGCGCGGTCTTCAAATCGAAACGGCCGTTTGCGTCGACTGCAAGGCGCTGCCCTTCTCCCGCAACCGCCATCGCGGCTTCAATACGTGCGATGTCTCTCTCAAGGATCGCTCCGCCAATCTTCATCTTGAACGCGTCAAAACCCAGCTCGCGATAAGCATTGAATTCATCAACCAGACGCTGCGTGCTTTCCTCCGGATAGTAATAACCGCCCGCCGCATAGACGTTCACGCCGTCAGCTTTCCCCTGCCGGCCGTAGTGCCGCGCTATGGTGACGTGTGCGGGTTCATCCAGCAGCTTTGCATTCAAGTCCCACACGGCCAGCTCGATTGCGCCAGCGGCTGCGGCGCGGTCGCCGTGACCGCCCGGCTTCTCGTTGCGCAGGACGGTCCGAAGCACCTTCTCAGCGTCAAGGAGGTGCCCGGAGGCATCGAGCAAATCCTCAGGCTTTGCAGCCATGAGACGGGGAATCATCCGGTCACGCAGAATGCCGCCCTGAGCGTATCGGCCGATGGAGTCGAACGCATAACCCGTGACCGGTTTGCCATTACGCATCACGTCGGTTTCCAGCGCGACGAGCGATACATCATGCTCGGCGAAACTCACGAGAGCGTTCGCAACGTTTCCTTCCAGCGGGACGGATATTTCCCTGACCGCAGTAATACGCATAACTAATCCTTCTTTGAAATCAGATGACCTTGCCGGGAGCTACGCCGAATACGCGCTGATACTCGCTGCGCGCGGCGCTCTCGTCAAATTCGCCGGTCGACCTGGCTATCACGAGCGTTGCCACGCTGTTGCCCATCGCGTTGCAGATGGAGACCGCCTGCGATGTGAATCGATTGATGCCGAAAAGAATGGGCAAGCCTTCAATGGGCAACATGCCCGACGCCGTGACGGTAGCCGCAAAGACGATGAACGTTCCGCCCGATACGGTGGCGGCGCCCTTCGACGTAATCAGCATGATGACAAGCAGGCCAAGCTGCTGATGCAAGTCGAGCGGCACGCCGTATGCATTGGCGATGAACATCACGCAAAGCGACATGTAGACCGCCGTGCCGTCGAGATTGAACGCATAGCCGGTGGGGAGGACGAGACCCGTGGACTGTCGCGAACACCCGAGCCGTTCAAGCTTTTCGAACAGCCGGGGCAACGCGCTCTCTGACGAGGCCGTGGCGAACAGCAGGAAAATTTCTTCCTTGAAGTAACGCAAGAAGCGAAATACGTTGAAGCCGTATAGACGCAGCACGATGCCGAGCACCACGATAACGAAGAACGCGAGCGACAGGTACATCACGATGAGCAGGTAGCCGAGGGAAATCACCGCGTTCATGCCACTGCTTCCAATCGCAAAGGCAATCGAGCCGAACGCACCCAGCGGCGCAAACTTCATGATGACATCGACGAACTTGAAGAAGCAGTCGGACATCCGCGACAGCGCATGCTCGACGCTCACGCGCTGGTCCTGGTTCAACATCAGGACCGCCGCGCCAAAGCCGATCGAAATCACGAGAACCTGAAGCAGGGAGCCATTTGCGAAGGCCCCCACGAAATTGTCCGGGAACAAGGTCAGCAGGAAATGTTCAACCGACACCGCGCCGGCCTTGCCGTATTGAGCGTGCGCGGCAGCCGCTGCCTCGGGACTCTGCGTGAGATGCATGCCCATCCCCACGCCGGACAGATTGGCGATCACCATGCTAAGCATGAGCGCGATGGTCGACACGACCTCAAAGTAGATCAGCGCACGCAGCCCGATACGGCCGACGTTCTTGAGGTCGCCCGCAGCAACAATACCCAGGACCACATTCAGGAAAACGAGCGGCGCGACAATCATCTTGATGAGCCGCAGGAAGATGTCGCCCAGCACCTTCATGTCCACCGCGAGCTTCGGCGCGACGAAACCAAGCGTGATACCCAGCACGATCCCCACCACAATCTGCACGCCGAGCCGGGCGTAGAACGGCGTCTTCTTGCGCGCCGTTGCCGGCTCCGCGTCAGGGCCGTGGTGAGGTGCGGTCTCCGTATGAAAAGCCATGCTCTTCTCCAGGTTCAGCGGCTGCCCAGGCATGGACCGGCTCGCTTAATATGTCCGTACTTGTTTTATATGTCCGGACTATATTAGCTGCAAGCGCAATGGGTCAATCTCGGGTTTACCTTGATAACCATCCGCGTTTTTGCCTGAGCCGCCCGTGCGCTTGGCAATGCGCGTGCTGCGAGCTAGCATTAGCGCGCCGCGGCACTGCAGCGGCTTTGAAACCAGAAAAGGATTGATATAGATGAAACCCCGTTACGCCGAATTGGCAGAGCAGCTCATCCAGGCTATCGGCGACGGAACGTTCGAAGTCGGCTCCGCGTTGCCCAGCGAGCTGGACCTGTCCGCCCAGTACGGCGTCAGCCGCGCGACGGTGCGTTCAGCGTTGGAGCGGGTGCAGGACCTTGGCCTGATATCGCGGCGCAAGCGGGCCGGCATACGCGTCGAAGCGACCAAACCGCGGGTAGCGTTCGACCAGTCGCTCTCCAGCGTCGAAGACCTGATTCAATTCGCGGTCGTCACCGAACGTCACGTGCAGTCGGTGACCGAAGTGTCGGCAAGCCCGTCGCTGGCCGCGCAGTTGGGAGTGGTCACCGGTTCACGCTGGCTCAGGACCGAAATGCTCCGCGTGGATCCCGCCAAGCCGGATACGCCCATCTGCTGGACCGACGTGTACCTCGAGCCCACGCTAGGTGCAGGTATCAAGCGGGAACTGCGCAAAAGCACGGGCCTGATCTGTGAAATGGTCGAACAGCGTTTCGGCCGCGTGGTCAAGGAAGTGCGGCAGGAAATCCGGGCGATAGGCGTGCCCGCTCGCATCGCCCGGCAACTCATGACCGAACCGGACGGGCACGCGCTCGAGATTACGCGGCACTACGTCGATGAAAACGGCATTGTCTTCGAAGCAACGGTCAGCGTTTTTCCCGCCGACCGCTTCACTTACTCGCTGCAGCTTCGACGGCACGACTGACCGCTCGGGTGATGCTCTGAATCAGATCCGGAAGCGGACAGCAGCCTCGCGAAGTATCTGCGCCTGCTCAGCCAGCGACACGGCTGCTGCCGTCGTCTCTTCAACCAGTGCGGCGTTTTGCTGCGTGACCTCGTCCATTTGCGCCACCGCACGATTGACCTGTGCAATGCCGTCGCTCTGTTCCTTCGATGCCGCGGCCACTTCGCTCATGATGTCGTTCACTCTCTGGATCGCGCGAACGATTTCGTCCATGGTCGTGCCCGCGGAGCCGACCAGACCGGACCCTTCGGCGACGCTCACCGCAGCACTGTCGATCAGCGCCTTGATCTCCTTTGCCGCGCTGGCCGAGCGCTGTGCAAGCGTTCGAACCTCGGTTGCGACCACCGCGAAACCCCGGCCTTGTTCGCCAGCACGCGCCGCTTCAACGGCCGCGTTCAACGCAAGGATGTTGGTCTGGAAAGCAATGCCTTCGATGGTGCCAATGATGGACGCGATTTTCGCCGACTGATTGCTGATCCCCGACATGGTGTCGACCACGCGGCCCATCATCGCGCCGCCGGTTTCCGCAATCCTGGCGGCCTCGCTTGCCAGGTTGCTCGCGGTGTTGGCGCTCTCGTTATTCTGCCGGACAGTCGCCGTCAGCTCTTCCATGCTGGCAGCCGTTTGCTCCAATGCGGCAGCCTGCGATTCCGTTCGACGCGACAGATCCGCGTTACCCGATGCAATCTGATGGGTTGCCGTCGCCATGGACTCGCTGCTCGTGCGCACGGTCAACACGGTCTCACCGAGACCGCTTTGCATCGTCGACAAGCCGCGCATCAACGCGCTCATCTCGTCGCGGCCATGCGCTTCAATTCGCTGTGACAGGTCACCTCGCGCCATCGACGAGCAGGCGTCGAGCGCCTCCGCCAGAGGCCACGAGATCGCCCGGTGCAGGCCAACGGCGCTCGCCAGCGCAACCGCCACGGCGAGGAAAAACAGGATGCCGGAAGCGAGGCTGACGGCGCGCAGCGTCGACTGGAACGCTTCGTAGTTGCTGGCCCCGTGTTGCATCAGGTAGTCGTTGAGCGCGTTCGTGCTTTTGGTCAGCGCGAGCGAAAGGACCGGCATGTCCGTCATCGTGATGCGGTCTGCGGTGGCTGCATCGCCGCTTTGCAGCGCCTGCAATGTCGGCTCTATCGCGCCGGTGACCAGGCTGTCGAAGGTCTTCGACACGTCGTCCGCCAGAACCTGTTCGCCGTCGCTCTTGGGTAGCGCGAGATAACGCGCGTAGGCCTTCCTCGCGGGGTCAATGTAGCTGCGCGCCTTCGTCACCAACGCCGGGACATCCGGCGCTTGCGGATGAAGCAGCGCCCGGTCCATCGAAACCCGTGCAATCGCCAGGTTGTATTTCATGTCTCCGATCGCAATCGCCGACGACAACTGGACAGCATAAGTGTCGTGCAGCGCGTCCTTGCCCGCTTTGGTTCCGTACTGGCCGAAGGCCGCTACCACCAGCAGAAGCGCAACGAGCAAGCCGAACGCAAGCGCGATGCGCGTTTTGATCGAAAAATTCGAGAACATGGACATTGACCTATTCAACATGGAAGTGCGCAAGATGGGCAGGAGACGCGGCCAACCGCTTGACGACGCCAGCTCACGACGCCGATATCAATATGTGATTACATATAGATATCGGTCGCGGCCGCACTTAAAGGATAGGTATAAACCCGTATTCGATTGAATCCGATAAGCCTTTTCAGGTTTGGCGAACCCTGCAGCGCTAACTGCGCCCGGGCCTGTCGCCCGGTCCGTCCCGAATAATGGCGCTGCTACTATTCCGTTCCCTTCGAACATTCTGTTTCGCTCACCTACATGGCAAGCCCTCTTTAGTCGGCCCTGAACAATCACCAAAGCCTTTACTGACGGGCGTTTAAGGGCGAAACCGGATTGCTGGAATTGCAGGATACGGGCATATTAATACAT
>NZ_JBIYEB010000058.1:0-26194 GCF_044909315.1 Caballeronia udeis | reverse complement strand
ACGATGGGTCCCATCAGCTTGGTGCATGCCGGATAAGTCAGTGCTTCGAGTCCGCAGCCGAGCGTGTCGATCAGGCAGTTGCGCGCGGTGTCGAGTGCGAGCGTACTGTCTACTTGAAAGTTGAGGACATAGTCGACGATATCGACTAATACTCGATCCGGCTCGGGCCGGACATTGGAAATCGGTGCGGACATCGAAAAGCCTCTGGTAAAAACTTACTTGACGTTCTTGATCAGCGCGTTGGATTGCGTGGGTGCCGGCGCGCCTGCTGCAGCCATTTCATCCGTCTTGCATTCGTCGGCGAGACGCGACGAGTCCTTGTCCGAGAACAACATGGCCTTGGTCGGGATCACGACCAGGTCCATGCCGGATGCTGCATCGTGGAAACGATCCGCGCCGGTGGTGGTGGTTTCGCGCGGCAGTTGATAGTCCTTCTTGGCCCAGTTCACGGTGACAACCTGGTCACGCTTCATGTCGCCTTTCAGGTAGAAGGCCAGGCCTTCGTTACACGACCATTTCGTTGCGCCGTCCGGGATCGGGTCCACTTTTGCTGCAGCCTTGGCTTCTGCGGCGGGTTTACGCTTGATCAGGCGGCGTGCCGGCGCGGGGCGCTTTGCCACTGCCTTCTTGGCCGTTGTCGACTTGGCCGGGGTGGTGGTCGTGGCATCTGCGGCCAGTACGCTCGTGCTGGCGAGCATGCCCGACAGTGACAGGGCGCCGACAACGCTTGCGATCAGGAGTTTATTCATCAATGACAGCCTTTCTAAATTTCGTTTAAATGTTCAATCGGGGCGTTTGCAGGGCCAGTTCTCGGGTGAAATGACCGGCTGCATTGGCCCGTTTTGCGAAAGCACGTGCGCCGATTCAGGCTATCCGGCACACGCAGCGCGCTATTTTCGCTTATTTATAGATTGGAACTTCAGATTTTCGGGTCCGGTGTAATTTGCGCTCGGCCGGATGATCTTGTTGTCGATACGTTGTTCAATGATGTGAGCGCTCCAGCCCGAGGTCCGCGAGATCACGAACAGCGGCGTGAACATGGCCGTGGGTACGCCCATCGCGTGGTACGACACCGCGCTGAACCAGTCCAGGTTCGGGAACATCTTCTTCGCGTCCCACATGGTTGTTTCAAGGCGCTCGGCGATGTCGTAGAGCTTCGTGTCGCCTGCTTCCTTCGCCAGTTTCTTCGCGATTTCCTTGATCACCTTGTTGCGCGGGTCGGAGATCGTGTACACCGGATGGCCGAAGCCAATCACGACTTCCTTCGCGTCCACGCGACGGCGAATATCGGCTTCCGCTTCGTCGGGCGTCTGATAGCGCGATTGAATGTCGAACGCAGCTTCATTCGCACCGCCATGCTTCGGGCCGCGCAACGCGCCAATGCCGCCGGTGATGGCCGAGTACATGTCCGAGCCCGTGCCGGCGATCACGCGGCAGGTGAACGTCGATGCGTTGAACTCATGCTCCGCGTACAGGATCAGCGACGCGTGCATGGCATCGACCCACGACTTCGAGGGCTCTTTGCCATGCAGCAAATGCAGGAAGTGCCCGCCGATGGAATCGTCATCGGTCTCGGTCTCAATGCGCCGGCCGTTATGAGAATAGTGGTACCAGTACAGCAGAATCGAGCCGAGTGAGGCCATCAGGCGGTCGGCAATATCCTTGGCGCCGGAGATGTTGTGGTCTTCCTTCTCGGGCAATACGGTGCCGAGCACGGAGACGCCGGTGCGCATCACATCCATCGGGTGAGCGGATGCGGGAATCCATTCGAGCGCGGCTTTCAGGTTCGCGGGAAGGCCACGCAGACCCTTGAGCTTGGCCTTGTAGGTCTTGAGTTCGGCAACGGTGGGCAGCTTGCCATGCACGAGCAGATACGCGATCTCCTCGAACTCGGAGGTCCCGGCAATATCGAGGATGTCATAGCCACGATAGTGCAAGTCATTGCCCGTTTTGCCGACGGTGCACAGCGCGGTATTGCCTGCCGTCACGCCTGACAGCGCGACGGATTTCTTCGGCTTGAAGCCGCCGGTGGCGGGTGCTTCTTTCTCTAACGTATCGCTCATTCGACCCAGTCTCCTGATATGTAGAACGCGTTACTTGTCTTGTGAAAAAAGCGTCTCCGCGCCTTCGGGCAGCGCCTGGGCCGATGCTTTCGCGCGGCGCAGCACCGACCAGTAATACCGATAGCTTGCGCGATCGTGCAGCGTGTCCTGATACCGCGTCGGCCCCCACTGCGCGGCTTGCGCCTTCAGCAAAATCTCCGTGGCCGCCACGATTTCATCGCTGCGCGGCAGGAAGGCATCGACGATCGGCTGGATCTGATCCGGGTGGATGCTCCACATGCGCGTATAGCCGAACTCGTTGCGGGCACGCTGGGCGTCGTTTGCGACCACGCTCATGTCGCGCACTTCCGTGGAGACGTTATGCGACGCCACCTTGCCGTGCGCATGGCACGCTGCCGCGATCTCGAGTTTCGCGCGCCGCACGAGCGGATGATCGAACTGGCCCGGCGAGCGCATCGCGGTATCGGGAATGGCGCCGTTATGCGCCGACACAAAATCCATCAGCCCGAAACTGAGCGCTTCAACGCCCGGCAGCGCGGCGAGTTCGAAGACCTCGGCCAGCGCGCCATGCGTCTCGATCAGCAGGTGACAGGGGATGGCGTGCTTGATCCCGAACTCGCACCGCGACGCTTCGACAAACGCGACCATCTCTGCGGCATCGAAGACGCTGTGAATCTTGGGCAGCGTGACATAGGCGGGAGCCTTTTTGGCGGCGCGCAAAATGATGCGCACGTCATCGCGCCATGCGCGGTTCTGGAAGTCGTGAATCCGCACGCCGACGCGGCCGAAGCGGTCTTCATCGCTGCCGAGAAACGATGCCACCAGTTCCGCGTGCGAGGCCTCCTGACCGACTTGCGCGCCGTCCTCGCAATCGAGCGTGACGTCGAACACCGGGCCGAGTTGCGCCTGCAGGGCGAGCGACTTCCTGATCAGCTTTTCGCTGCCTGCATAGTGATCGCAAGGGGGCATCACAGCGGGTGGAACGTCGCCTTCAAACAGGACTTCGGCGGGGGTGAGAGCGCGCATCGTCGGCGTCGGGTTGCATGTAAAGAGGGTGGAAACCGCGGATTCGGGTGGGTTCGGACGTTATGTCAAACGTCAAACACCAAACGCACTCGAATCAGCAGCGAGCGCCGGCCTTGGCTGCCGGGCGCTCGCGTAAAACGCAAGGACTGCTAGACCCGCTTAATTGCCCAGCAGATGCGCAACGCCATCACGCTCTTCGAGCAATTCGTTCAGCGTGCCGGTCATCTTCTCGCGCGAGAACGCGTCGATTTCCAGGCCTTCCACGCGCTTGTATTCGCCGTTTTCGCACGTCACTGGAACGCCGTAGATGATGTCTTCCGGGATTTCGTACGAACCATCAGACGGAATGCCCATGGTGACCCACTTGCCGTTCGTGCCGAGCACCCAGTCGCGCACGTGGTCGATAGCCGCGTTGGCTGCCGACGCTGCCGACGACAGGCCACGCGCTTCAATGATCGCCGCGCCGCGCTTGCCGACGGTCGGGATGAACGTGTTGCGGTTCCATTCGTCGTCGTTGATCAGCTTGGTCAACGACTGGCCATCCACGGTGGCGAAACGGAAATCCGGGTACATGGTCGGCGAGTGGTTGCCCCACACAGCCAGCTTTTCGATCGACGCGACCGGCTTGCCCGACTTCGACGCCAGTTGCGACAGCGCACGGTTGTGGTCGAGGCGCAGCATGGCCGTGAAGTTCTTCTTTGGCAGATCCGGCGCCGACTTCATGGCGATGTAGGCGTTCGTGTTGGCCGGGTTGCCGACCACGAGCACCTTCACGTCGCGGCTTGCCACTTCATTGAGCGCCTTGCCTTGCACCGTGAAGATCTCGGCGTTGGCGGACAGCAGGTCCTTACGCTCCATGCCCTTCGAACGGGGACGGGCGCCGACCAGCAACGCGACGTCGGCGTCCTTGAATGCGGCCTTCGGGTCGTCGGTCACGACCACGCCGGCCAGCAGCGGGAACGCGCAGTCTTCCAATTCCATGACTACGCCCTTGACGGCGCCTTGCGCCTGCGGCAGGTCGAGCAACTGAAGGATGACCGGCTGATCCTTGCCCAGCAGGTCGCCATTGGCGATGCGGAACAGCAACGAGTAACCGATTTGACCTGCGGCGCCGGTGACGGCAACGCGCTTTGCGGACTTAGCCATTGAGAACACTCCTGAACGGTGCGTGAAACGCTAGGGGAAAACGCCATTTTAGGCGCGTTACGCGAAGCGTTGATGAAGCAAGTGAATCGAACTGCGCGGGCCGCCCTGAAAACCCAATGGCGTCGCGCCTGAAGCGAGATTGTCATTGTCTTTCCGGTAGCATGCCGGCAATCGCAGCCCAACCCTCGTGCTGGAAATCTGGCAAGGCGAGCATGGGATTTTGCACTGGATCCTGCCGGTTCAGCGCCGCCTAACGGCTCGTGCCTCATGCGTCGCGTTTTCGAGGGCGCGCGGGCGTTGCAAGGGCGGGGCACTGGCAGCGGCAGCGAACACGAAAGCGGTTCGGCTTGAAGCGGTGAGCGGTAGGGAGTTCTCGCGGCGTTCGGGTAGCCAGCGTTGACCGGCCGACGCACCGGGTGAGCCGCATGAAACGCGCAGCATCCCGCAAACCCTTGCTCGCCAAGGAGTGTAGGATTCGATCAGGTCAAAGTCAACCGTATCATATGTCTTATATAAGACATAGGAATACCCGGGAAAACGCTAGACGCGACTTGGCGCTTTATGATGAAATGCGCGCATGAATTCGAACCCAGCGAGCACCACGAACCTTCCCGGCGCGGCCGGCGCGACGGAAGTCGTGCCCGCTTCGTCACCAACGTTCAGCCCGCTATACCAGCAGATCAAGGCCCTGATTACCCAAGGGCTTGAATCGGGCGAATGGAAGCCCGGCGAAATGATCCCCAGCGAAGTCGAACTGGCTGCCCGCTACAAGGTAAGCCAGGGAACGGTGCGCAAAGCCATCGACGAACTTGCTGCCGACAACCTGCTCGTGCGCCGTCAGGGCAAGGGCACATTTGTTGCAACGCACAACGAAGATCGCGTACAGTTCCGCTTTCTCCGGCTGCTGCCGGAAGACGGCGACCTTCATCCTCACGTGAGCCGGCTGCTGGAGTGCCGCCGTTTGCGCGCACCCGCCGAGATCGCTCGCCAGCTGGACCTGAAGCCGGCCGACCCGGTCGTGTGTATCAAACGCTTGCTGCAGTTCGACGGCGAAACCACCGTCTTCGACGAAATCTGGTTACCCGGCGCGGTTTTCCGCGGGCTGACGGCTGAGCGCCTGGCGGATTACAAAGGCCCGCTTTATGCAATGTTCGAAGCGGAATTCGGGACGCGCATGATCCGGGCATCGGAGAAAATCAGGGCGGTGGGAGCGGACGACGCAGTCGCTGAACTGCTTGGCGTGGCAATCGGGTCACCGCTGTTGTCGGTGGAGCGGGTGTCGTACACGTATGGCGACCGGCCGGTGGAAGTGCGGCGCGGGTGGTATGTCACGAACGGCTATTACTATCAAAACGATTTGAGTTGAACGGGACGTGGACGGCTTGGCGGCGAACCCAAGGGGTGCCGTAAAGCCTTTCTCACGCGATTTGCAATAGCCTCTTGCGCGGCATTTCGCTGCAGCGCGATATAAAAAGGCGCTAAAATCGCGGACTAGTGTGATAACAAAGTTGGGGTCTAGCATGGCTGAAGCCGTAAAAAAACCAAGACCTGAGTACCGGAATATCGGAATTGCTCAGCTAGCAACCTACCGCTTGCCACTAGCGGGAAAGGTGTCGATTCTTCACCGCATCAGTGGTCTGCTTCTATTCGTATCGCTGCCGTTTCTGCTCTATCTGCTGGACCAAAGCCTGACGTCGGAGATCAGTTTCGACACCTTCAAGGGCTTTCTCGCCAATCCCCTCGTCAAGATCGTCGTCCTCGTGCTTTCGTGGTCCTTCCTGTTCCACTTCTGCGCCGGCATCCGCTTCCTGCTGCTCGATACCCATCGCGCAGTGAGCAAGGAAGGCGGCAAGCAGACCTCCATCGTCGTGCTCGTGGTGTCATCTCTGCTGACAATCGTCGTTGCGCTTAAACTCTTTGGAGCCTTCTGAGAATGGCAGCGAACAACAACAACCGAATTGGTCCCAAGCGCCTCGTCGTTGGCGCGCACTACGGTTTGCGCGACTGGCTGGCGCAACGCATTACCGCCGTCGTGATGGCCCTGTACACGCTGGTCCTGCTGTTCTGGTTTTTCGGCGCGCGTGATTTTTCGTACGACGGCTGGGCATCCATTTTCGCCATGCAATGGATGAAGCTCGCCACCTTCGTGGCCTTGCTTTCGCTCTTTTATCACGCGTGGGTCGGCATTCGCGACATCTGGATGGACTACGTCAAGCCCATGGGGCTGCGCCTGTTCCTGCAGGCACTAACAATCCTCTGGCTGGTCGGATGCGTCGGCTACGCGGCACAGATTCTCTGGAGAGTGTAAAGAATGGCTGCAATTAAAACGTCCCTGCCGCGTCGCCGTTTCGACGTCGTGATCGTGGGTGCAGGTGGTTCGGGCATGCGCGCGTCGCTGCAACTCGCCCGCGCTGGCTTGTCGGTCGCGGTGCTGTCGAAGGTGTTCCCCACGCGCTCGCACACCGTTGCGGCCCAAGGCGGTATTGGTGCATCGCTCGGCAACATGAGCGAAGACAACTGGCATTACCACTTCTACGACACCATCAAGGGCTCCGACTGGCTCGGCGACCAGGATGCGATCGAATTCATGTGCCGTGAAGCGCCCGGCGCCGTCTACGAACTCGAACACATGGGCATGCCGTTCGACCGTAACGCGGACGGCACGATCTATCAGCGTCCGTTCGGCGGCCACACGGCCAACTACGGTGAAAAGCCGGTGCAGCGCGCTTGCGCCGCCGCCGACCGTACCGGCCATGCATTGCTGCACACGCTGTACCAGCAGAACGTCGCAGCCAAGACGCACTTCTTCGTTGAATGGATGGCGCTGGATCTGATCCGCGACGCCGACGGCGACGTGCTCGGCGTGACAGCCATGGAAATGGAAACCGGCGACGTCCACATTCTCGAAGGCAAGACCACGTTGTTCGCCACGGGCGGCGCGGGCCGGATCTTCGCGGCATCGACCAACGCGTTCATCAATACCGGCGACGGACTTGGCATGGCGGCCCGTTCGGGCATCGCTTTGCAGGACATGGAATTCTGGCAATTCCACCCGACCGGCGTGGCCGGTGCGGGCGTGCTGATTACCGAAGGCGTGCGTGGCGAAGGCGGGATCCTGCGCAATTCGGACGGCGAGCGCTTCATGGAACGCTACGCGCCGACGCTGAAGGATCTGGCGCCACGCGACTTCGTTTCGCGCTCGATGGACCAGGAAATCAAGGAAGGCCGCGGTGTGGGTCCGAACAAGGACCACGTCTTGCTGGACCTGTCGCATATCGGCGCCGAGACCATCATGAAGCGGCTGCCGTCGATCCGCGAGATCGCGATGAAATTCGCGAACGTGGACTGCATCAAGGAACCGATCCCGGTCGTGCCGACCATCCATTACCAGATGGGCGGTATTCCTACGAACATTCACGGCCAGGTCGTGGGCACGCTGAAGGGTGGCTACGAAGAGCCGGTCAACGGTTTCTACGCGGTCGGCGAATGCTCGTGCGTGTCGGTGCACGGCGCGAACCGTCTTGGTACGAATTCGCTGCTGGACCTGGTGGTGTTCGGCCGCGCGGCCGGCAACCACATCATTAAGCATGCGCTGGAAATGAAGGAACACAAGCCGCTGCCGGCCGATGCCGCCGACGCCGCGCTTGAACGCCTCGCCGTGCTGGAGAAGTCGTCGTCGGGCGAATACACGCAATCGATCGCGGGCGACATCCGTTCGACCATGCAGGCGCATGCCGGCGTGTTCCGCACGTCGAAGCTGCTGGCGGAAGGGGTGGACAAGGTCAAGGAATTGTCCGAGCGCGTGAAGCATGTGCACCTGAAGGACAAGTCGAAGGTGTTCAACACCGCGAAGGTCGAAGCGCTGGAACTGGCGAACCTGATCGAAGTGGCGCGTGCCACCATGATCTCGGCCGAAGCGCGCAAGGAAAGCCGCGGCGCGCATGCGCACAGCGACTTCGAACATCGCGACGACGACAACTGGATGAAGCACACGCTGTGGTTCAGCGAAGGCGACAAGCTCGACTACAAGCCGGTGCACATGACGCCGCTGACGGTCGAATCGGTGCCGCCGAAAGCGCGTACCTTCTAAGGCAAAGGAATCGAAATGGCAAAGCGTACTTTTGAAATCTACCGCTACGATCCGGACAAGGACGCGGCGCCCCGCATGCAGACATACGAGATCGAGATCGACTCGCATGAGCGCATGTTGCTGGACGCGCTGCTGAAGCTGAAGTCGGTCGACGAAACGCTGTCGTTCCGCCGTTCGTGCCGTGAGGGCGTGTGCGGTTCGGACGCCATGAACATCAACGGCAAGAACGGTCTGGCCTGCTTGCAGAACATGAATGACCTGCCGCAGAAGATCGTGCTGCGTCCGCTGCCGGGCCTGCCCGTCGTGCGTGACCTGATTTGCGATTTCACGCAGTTTTTCAACCAGTATCACTCGATCAAGCCGTACCTGATCAACGACACGCCGCCGCCGGAAAAAGAGCGTCTGCAAACGCCGGAAGAACGCGACGAACTCGACGGCCTGTACGAGTGCATTCTTTGTGCTAGCTGCTCGACTTCATGCCCGAGCTTTTGGTGGAACCCGGACAAGTTCGTGGGTCCGGCGGGCTTGTTGCAAGCCTATCGATTCATTGCGGACAGCCGTGACGAAGCGACAGGTGAACGTCTCGACAACCTGGAAGATCCGTACCGTCTGTTCCGTTGCCATACGATCATGAATTGCGTCGATGTGTGCCCGAAGGGACTGAATCCGACGAAGGCCATTGGCAAGATTAAAGAATTGATGGTGCGCCGCGCTGTCTGAGAAGGACTTGTGTCATGAATGACTCCGGGCATCAGTCCGACCCTCTACGCCGGGCGCGCCTTCGCTGGCGCGCCCGGCGCGGTCTGCTGGAAAACGATCTGATCTTCGAGCGTTTTTTCAGCCGATATGAGCATGACCTCAGTGACGCGGACGTTGGTGTGCTGACGCAACTGCTGGAACTGAGCGACAACGACCTGATGGACTTGCTGCTGGCACGCAAGGAACCGGATGGCGAACTGGCCTCGCCGGATATGACCCGCGTGCTGGAGATGCTGCGCTCTGCCTGAGTTAATTCACTGAGCCAGCCCATGCGGTCGTGCAAGTGTCGTGCGAATTATCGAAAACCTGTTTCCATACTTCGATTGAGGATGTGCTATGACCCCGTCAGATGTTAAAGCCACGCTATCGTTCAGCGACAACTCGCCGAGCGTTGAAATGCCGATCTACAAGGGCACCCTGGGCCCGGACGTAATCGACATCCGCAAGCTGTACGGCCAGACCGGCAAGTTCACGTACGATCCGGGCTTCATGTCGACGGCGGCGTGCAATTCCGCAATTACGTACATCGACGGCGACAAGGGCGAGTTGCTGTATCGCGGGTATCCGATTGAGGAACTCGCGGTCAAGGCTGACTTCATGGAGACCTGCTACGCGCTGTTGCACGGCGATCTGCCGACGGTCCAGCAGAAAGCTGACTTCGTTGAAACCGTCACGAAGCACACGATGGTTCACGAGCAGATGCATTTCTTCTACCGCGGTTTCCGTCGCGACGCACACCCGATGGCGGTGCTCGTGGCGGCTGTCGGTGCACTGTCGGCGTTCTATCATGATTCGCTGAATATCAATGACCCGCGCCATCGTGAAGTGTCGGCTATTCGCATGATCGCGAAGCTGCCCACGCTGGTGGCGATGGCGTACAAGTTCACGATCGGCCAGCCGTTCGTTTATCCGAAGAACGATTTGTCGTACAGCGCGAACTTCATGCACATGATGTTCTCGAACCCGTGCGAAGAGTACAAGGTCAACGACGTGCTTGTGCGCGCGCTGGATCGGATTTTGATCCTGCATGCGGACCATGAGCAGAATGCGTCCACGTCGACCGTGCGTCTGGCCGGGTCGTCGGGTGCGAATCCGTTTGCTTGTATTGCTGCTGGGATTGCTTGTCTTTGGGGCCCGGCGCATGGTGGTGCGAATGAAGCCGCGCTGAACATGCTGGAAGAGATCGGCTCTGTCGACAACATTCCCGAGTTCATCAAACAGGTCAAGGACAAGAATTCGGGCGTGAAGCTGATGGGCTTCGGGCATCGCGTTTATAAGAACTACGATCCGCGCGCGAAGCTGATGCGTGAAACGTGTCATGAAGTGCTTGAAGAACTCGGTCTGCATGATGACCCGTTGTTCAAGCTGGCCATGGCGCTGGAAAAGATTGCGCTGGAAGACGAGTACTTTGTGTCGCGTAAGCTGTATCCGAACGTGGACTTCTATTCGGGTATTGTTCAGCGCGCACTGGGCATTCCGACGGCCATGTTTACGTGCGTGTTTGCAATGGCGCGTACGGTGGGCTGGATTGCACAGTGGAACGAAATGATCGCTGATCCGGAACAGAAGATTGGCCGTCCGCGTCAATTGTTTATTGGTGAAACGCCGCGTGAAGCGAAGGCGATTGATAAGCGGTAAGGTGCATTGAATAGTGGTTTGAAGTAAGCCCCGGCGGGTGTTTGCCGGGGCTTTTTGCATTTCTGGGTCTGGTTATTTCCCCGCCCCTTCGTTCATCGCGCTCGTCCCCAACACCACCTGCCCAAGCCAAAACTCGCGCAGACACGAGCCATATCAACATGTGACTTGTGTAGTAATGCCAAGATATCAAGGCTTACTGACCCTGCGGGCTCGCTCGCAAACTGCAAGAGGTGCTACCGATGTTTCCAGAATTTCGCGATCTGATTTCCATGCTCAAAACTGAAGATGCCCACTTCGCCCGACTGTTTCAGCGTCACAACGAACTGGATCATGAGATCAAGAACATGGAGGGTGGTCCGTTGCCCGCGGACGGTCGAACCGTCGAAACGCTCAAGAAGGAAAAGTTGCTTTTGAAGGACAAGCTCTATGTCGTCTTGAAGAAGGCCGCAACGCCGGCATAACCAGGCAGCGCCTCGTGCAAGCCTGAGAGAGCGGGGCGCTTAAGTAATAAGGAACAGACTTTGAGTTCACAGAACGATAAATCCGATGCTCGCCATTCAGCCGTGCGAAGCGTCGCTCGTGGCGACGTTCTGGAGACTGGCACTCCGCGCGCTGCACAGATCGATGAAACCGGCCGGGCTGTCCAGGCCGCCAACGAGCAAATTTCGAGCACCCTGCAGCACGTGTTGTCGGCGAGCACTGCGCAGGACCCGGCCACACTGATGGACGCCATCAAGACATTGATGAGCGGTCTTTCCCCCGATGAATCCACGGCTCTGCGCAGCGTCATGCTGGAAGGCGATCCGGCGCTTTGGCATGCTCGCGCTTCAAAACATCCCGACAACGAACTGGCGCGTAACTGGCGTGAGGGCGGGTATCCGTATCGGAACCTGATGTCGCGTCACGCGTACGAAAAGCAGAAGTATGCGTTGCAGGTCGAATTGCTGAAGTTGCAGGCGTGGGTGCGCGAGACCGGCCAGCGTCTGGTGATCATGTTCGAAGGGCGAGACGCAGCGGGCAAGGGTGGTGCGATCAAACGCTTCATGGAGCATATGAATCCGCGCGGCGCACGAGTCGTCGCGCTCGAAAGGCCGACTGAGTCCGAGCGCGGCCAATGGTACTTCCAACGATACGTCCAACACTTGCCGACATCGGGCGAAATCGTGCTGTTCGACCGCTCCTGGTACAACCGTGCGGGCGTGGAACGCGTGATGGGTTTTTGTTCGGAACATGAATACAACGACTTCATGCAGCAGGTTCCCGAGTTCGAACGGCAACTCGTTCGAAGCGGCATGCACGTCGTCAAGTTTTGGTTTTCGGTGAGCCAGGAAGAACAGCACAGGCGTTTCAAGGAGCGCGAGATTCATCCGCTCAAGCAGTGGAAGCTCAGTCCGGTGGATCTTGCGTCGCTGGACAAGTGGAACGAATACACGGACGCGAAGGAAGCGATGTTCGCACAAACGGATACTGCCGATTCTCCGTGGGCGGTGGTCCGCTCGGACTGCAAGAAGCGAGCGCGGCTCAATGCGATGCGCCATATCCTGCACAAGTTGCCGTATGCGAACCGGGACGTTCGCGCGATTGGAACGGTTGATCCGTTGATCGTGGGGCGGGCTTTGTAAGCAAGTGTTTGAAGGGGATTGTTGATACATCAGACGGGGTATAGGTGCAGTCCGCGCCTTCCCTCTTTTTTATGTCCTGAGGCTCGCCCCCTGGGCGAAGTCAGTGAGAACCCCGGCTGTGACAGATCTACACAAAGATAAAGCAATACGAACGGTTAGCGCTGCCCGGGGATTCGCAGATCGCGGCCGTCCGGCCCTTCTCTCGCCGCCCATCGATGAGTGTCCTTCGGATGCTGATGCCTCTGACGTGAGCATTATCGAGCAGTTGGCTGCTCCAGACGCCGCCGATATCGAATTCGAGGCTCCTTCGTCAGGCCGTTTATTCCTCCCAGCCGACTTCTCCTGATTCGCTTCCTTAACAGACCAGCAGCGCGGCTAAACGGCTAATTCTTTTCTGCATTCCCGTTGAACAGCCCATCCCGGTACTCCCCATACAGGTAGCTCCACTACTACCCTAACTTACTGTTTTATATCAGTTTTTTCTTGGTTGACTAGCGCAATGCCCTATCCTGCGTGGCATAATCATCAAACCAAAAAACATCCCCGCAGTCACAACACCTGAAAAGACCATGGCCCAGACCCTGTACGACAAGTTGTGGAACTCGCATGTGATCCACACCGAGGAAGACGGTACGTCCATCCTCTACATCGACCGTCATTTGCTCCACGAAGTGACCAGCCCGCAAGCGTTCGAGGGCCTGAAACTGGCCGAACGGCCGGTATGGCGGATCAGTGCAAACCTGGCGGTGTCGGATCACAACGTGCCGACGACCGACCGTTCGCACGGCATCGAGGATCCGATCTCGAAGCTGCAGGTGGACACGCTCGACGACAATTGCGACGCCTACGGCATCACGCAGTTCAAGATGAACGACCTGCGCCAGGGCATCGTGCACATCATCGGGCCGGAACAGGGCGCCACGCTGCCGGGCATGACCATCGTTTGCGGCGACTCGCATACTTCCACGCACGGCGCGTTCGGCGCCCTGGCTCATGGTATTGGTACGTCGGAAGTCGAGCACGTGCTCGCCACGCAGACCCTGCTGCAAAAGAAGAGCAAGAACCTGCTCGTCAAGGTCGAAGGACCGTTGCCGCGCGGCTGCACCGCGAAGGACATCGTGCTGGCCATCATCGGCAAGATCGGGACGGCGGGCGGCAATGGCTACGCCATCGAGTTTGGCGGCTCGACCATCCGGGCGCTGTCCATGGAAGGCCGCATGACGGTCTGCAACATGGCTATCGAAGCGGGCGCCCGGGCCGGGATGGTTGCAGTCGATGACACGACCATCAACTACCTGAAAGATCGCCCGTACTCGCCGCATGGTGCGGAATTCGAGCAGGCAGCCACCTATTGGCGCACCTTCACGTCTGATCCCGGCGCGAAGTTTGACCGCGTGGTGGAGCTGAACGCCGCTGAAATCGTGCCGCAAGTGACGTGGGGCACGTCGCCGGAAATGGTGACGTCCATTGACGGCCGCGTGCCGGATCCCGAACGCGAAAAGGACCCGGTCAAGCGCGACGCGATCGAACGCGCGCTGAAGTACATGGCGCTCGAACCCAACACGCCCATGCAATCGATCAAGCCGGACAAGATTTTCATCGGCTCGTGCACGAATGCTCGGATCGAAGACTTGCGGGCTGCTGCGTATGTGGTGAAGACGTTGGGCCGCCGCGTGGCGTCGAACATCCGGCTGGCCATGGTCGTGCCGGGTTCCGGTCTCGTGAAGGCACAGGCGGAACGCGAAGGGCTCGACAAAGTGTTCCTCGACGCGGGCTTCCAGTGGCGCGAACCCGGTTGCTCGATGTGCCTTGCCATGAACGCCGACCGGCTGGAGCCGGGCGAGCGCTGCGCCTCCACGTCGAACCGGAACTTCGAAGGGCGTCAGGGCGCAGGCGGCCGGACGCACCTGGTAAGCCCGGCGATGGCTGCTGCTGCTGCTATCGAAGGTCATTTCGTCGATATCCGCGAACTGACATGAAGCGCGTCCTTATTGTGCTGGGGTTCATCGCTGTCGTTGCCGGCGTCGCGGGCTGCAATACGGTCCACGGCTTTGGCGAGGATCTGCATCACCTCGGCAACTCGATCAGCAACGCGGCCGACAAGTAAGCGGCTCCAAAGAACGGTCAAGCTAACCAAACCGCAAACCGGTAAAGCATCATGGAAAAATTCATCGTACATAGCGGGCTCGTGGCGCCGCTCGATCGCGACAATGTGGACACGGACGCGATCATTCCGAAGCAGTTCCTGAAGTCGATCAAGCGCACGGGTTTCGGCCCGAACGCGTTCGACGAATGGCGTTATCTCGATGTCGGCCAACCGGGCCAGGACAACTCGAACCGGCCGCTGAATCCGGATTTCGTGCTGAACCAGCCGCGCTACCAGGGCGCGTCAATCCTGCTGACGCGCAAGAATTTCGGCTGCGGCAGCTCGCGCGAGCACGCGCCGTGGGCGCTGGACCAGTACGGTTTCCGCGCGATCATTGCGCCAAGCTTTGCGGACATCTTCTATAACAACTGCTTCAAGAATGGCCTGCTGCCGATCGTCCTGACCGAAAGCCAGGTCGACAAGTTGTTCAACGAAACCTACGCGTTCAACGGCTTCAAGCTGACGGTCGATCTGGAACGCCAGTTGGTGCTGACCGGCGACGGCACGGCATACCCGTTCGAAGTGCCGGGCTTCCGCAAGTTCTGCCTGCTGAACGGTTTCGACGACATCGCGCTCACGCTGCGTCACGCCGACAAGATCCGTCAGTTCGAAAACGAGCGTCTCACGAAGCAGCCGTGGCTGAATAACCGCCTCGTCGGCTAAGTGCGAAGAAGTACGCGTAAGTACGAACAGGCTCGGATTAACAAGAAAAGGAAGGAAACACCATGAAGATTGCAGTGCTGCCCGGCGATGGAATCGGTCCGGAGATCATCAAGGAAGCCGTCAAGGTCCTGAACGCGCTCGACGAAAAGTTCGAGCTCGAAGAGGCGCCGGTCGGCGGCGCGGGCTACGAGGCGAGCGGCCATCCGCTGCCGGAAGCAACGCTCGCGCTGGCCAAAGCATCGGACGCAATCCTGTTCGGCGCCGTGGGCGACTGGAAATACGATTCGCTCGAACGTGCACTGCGTCCGGAGCAGGCCATCCTGGGTCTGCGCAAGCACCTGCAATTGTTCGCGAACTTCCGCCCGGCCATTTGTTATCCGCAATTGACGGCAGCATCGTCGCTGAAGCCGGAGATTGTGGCGGGGCTGGATATCCTGATCATCCGCGAACTGAATGGCGATATCTATTTCGGCCAGCCGCGCGGCGTGCGTTCATCGCCGGACGGCTTGTTCGAAGGCGCGAAGGAAGGCTTCGACACCATGCGTTATTCGGAGCCGGAAGTGCGCCGGATTGCACACGTGGCGTTTCAGGCCGCCCAAAAGCGCGCGAAGAAGCTGACGAGCGTCGATAAAGCCAACGTGCTGGAAACGTCGCAATTCTGGCGCGACGTGATGATCGATGTATCGAAGGAATATCCGGACGTCGAGTTGTCGCACATGTACGTGGACAACGCGGCCATGCAGTTGGTGAAGGCGCCGAAGGCGTTCGACGTGGTGGTGACCGGCAACATGTTCGGCGACATTCTTTCCGACGAAGCCGCCATGCTGACGGGTTCCATCGGCATGCTGCCGTCCGCCTCGCTCGATAAAAACAACAAGGGCTTGTACGAGCCGTCGCATGGTTCGGCGCCGGATATCGCGGGCAAGGGCGTGGCGAATCCGCTGGCGACCATCCTCTCTGCCGCCATGATGCTGCGTTACTCGCTGGGCAAGGCTGAGCAGGCTGACCGGATCGAAACGGCGGTGAAGAAGGTGCTCGCGCAGGGTCTGCGTACCGGCGACATCGCGACGCCGGACGGCCGTACGGTCGGCACGAAGGAAATGGGCGACGCGGTGATCGCGGCGCTTTAAATCTGGCAACGGGCTTTTTCATCGGACAACTTGGCCACACGTGCGGCGAAAAATTCCGGTGGAAAAGCCTCTCACAGCGGACGTCTTTGCCGGATGCCGCCGATCGCGATATTTCATCTCGATTCGTCGCTTTTAGCGCACGAAACACGTCAAAACGGCGTGGAACGCTCGTGTGCAGGGACGAATATGCGGGTTATCGTGTAGACTCTTTTGTTATGGCGAAGATCTCTTCAATCTCTCTGGACTCGACTTCATGCGGCGGTTTTAGCTCAGGTGCCCGCACGACTCGTCTCGCCATTACGCTTTTGAACACGCTTGCCGGTACGGTTGCGCTGTCCAAACGCATTACGAAAACCATTTCCCTCAAAACGATCACGTTCCGCTGATCGCCTGTCGTGCCCGCTCATCTTCCCCGCGCGGTCACGCCGGCGGAGGGTCTGGCCCAAGCGGGGAAATGTCCACAAAAAAGGTTAGTCATGAACGTAGGTCTCGTTGGTTGGCGCGGCATGGTCGGCAGCGTCCTGATGCAACGCATGCAGCAGGAAGGCGATTTCGACCTGATCGAACCGGTGTTTTTCAGCACCAGCAATGCGGGCGGCAATGCGCCGTCGTTCGCGAAAAACGAGACGAAACTCAAGGATGCGACAAGCATCGACGACCTGAAAAAGTGCGACGTCATCATTACGTGCCAGGGTGGCGATTACACCAACGAGGTGTTCCCGAAACTGCGCGCGGCCGGCTGGAAGGGTTACTGGATTGATGCGGCTTCCTCGCTGCGCATGAAGGACGACGCGGTCATCATCCTCGACCCGGTGAACCTGCACGTCATCAAGGACTCGCTGGTCAAGGGCGGCCGGAATTTCATCGGCGGGAACTGCACGGTCAGCCTGATGCTGATGGCGCTGGGCGGCCTGTTTAATCAGAACCTGGTCGAATGGACGACCGCCATGACGTATCAGGCGGCTTCCGGCGCGGGCGCGCAGAACATGCGCGAACTGCTGCAGCAAATGGGCGTGCTCTACGGCGCGGCCAAGGAAGATCTGGCGGACCCGTCGTCGGCTATTCTGGATATCGACAAGCGCGTGCAGGCGGCCATGTCCGGCGAGCGTATGCCGGTCGATAACTTCGGCGTGCCGCTGGCCGGCTCGCTGATTCCGTGGATCGACAAGGATCTCGGCAACGGCATGTCGAAGGAAGAATGGAAGGGCGGCGCGGAAACCAACAAGATTCTCGGATTGGCCGCCATGGGCGAGCCGGGTTCGGTTCCTGTAGATGGCTTGTGTGTGCGGATTGGCGCCATGCGCTGCCACTCGCAGGCGCTGACCATCAAGCTCAGGAAGGACGTGCCGCTGGACGAATTGCACGGCATTTTGGCGTCGGCGAATGATTGGGTGAAGGTTGTCCCGAACGAACGCGAAGCGTCCATGCGCGATTTGTCGCCGGCGGTGGTCACGGGTTCACTGACGGTGCCGGTCGGCCGCTTGCGCAAGCTTGCCATGGGCGGCGAATACCTCTCGGCGTTCACGGTCGGCGACCAGTTGCTGTGGGGCGCGGCAGAACCGCTGCGCCGGATGCTGCGCATCCTGCTGGACAAGTAAAGTAAACTACGCGCCACGACGCGCAGTAGTTCAACGAAGCGTCGCGCTTGCGCGGCGCTTTGTCGTTTTGCGGCCAGTTTTGGGTGTTACCCCGTTTTGTTGGTTTCTTGTTCGCTGTCCACTCGCCTGGAGTATCAATGATCGTTCGTCCGAGTCGGCCGCTTCATTCACAGCCTCGCTTCCTCAGCCGCTCGCGGCGTGCGGCGCTGGTCGCGGCAAGTGTCGCGAGTGTGCTGCTCGGGACGTTCGCTTCCTCCGATGCCATCGCCCAGGCCAGCAGCGCATCAGCCGCATCAGCCGCTTTGGAGGCCTCGGCGCCAGCGGCTGCGTCGGCGGCGGGCACCATAACGCAGTACAGCGTGAAACCGGGGCAATCGCTAAGCGATATTGCTTCCCAGATCACCGGCTCGAATGACCGCGCCACGCGCGAAAAGATGGCACGCGCGCTCTTCGACGCGAATCCCAACGCGTTCATGGGGCATGACCCAAGCCGCTTGAAACTCGGATCGGTGTTGAACGTGCCGGTGGTCGAGGGCTTGGGGGTGGCTGCCTCTGCGTCTGGAGCTTCTGCGCCTGCGGTGGCATCGTCGCCGGCGGTTGAAGCTAGTGGTTCCGTGGGGGCTGCCGCGCCGGCCGAGGGGGCGTCGAATGCTGTAGGCGCGGCGAGCGGAGCCGCGGCGGCGAGTGGTGCTATCGCTACGGTTGCGCCGAACGCATCGAGCGAGGCGTTACCGACATCGGAAGCTCAGCCTGCAGCGAGTACGAGCGAGGCTGTAAGCGCGAGCGAAGTGGTGTCCGCATCGGCAGCGGCGCCGGCGTTGAGCGCGTCGAGCGCACCGGCGGCGACTGTTGCACCGGTAAGCGCGCCGTCAGCAGCGGGTTCTACGGCCATCTCTGCGAACGGGCCGATTGGCTGGCTCGTCGGGGCTGTCGTGGTGATCGGCTTGCTGCTGCTGGTGATGCGCCGTGGTAAGCGACGCCGCGCCGCAAGCGCCGCGGCTGTGGTGACCACAGATGAACAAGCGCCGCAAGAACCGCCGGTAGTAGCAAAACCGCCTGAGACAACCGTTGTACCCGCTAGCGATGAATCGGCGAACCGGACACAAGCGCCCACGGGCGCTGCGGATCTCGACGGTGCATCGGTTCAGCGCGGCCAAAGCGAGCTGAACGTAGTGGCCGCGAGCATGGAAAACTACGATGCCGCGCAGTCCTTCGATACCCCGACCGAGGACAAGCCGTTTCCTCCGGCCAAGAGCAATGAAATAGACGACGATGCCGACGGCGCGCGAGTCACGCTGGGGGAGAATCGCTCGCAGGACGCGGCGAGTCCGGTCCTCCGCGACGCGGGCGCTAAACGCGCCCCGTTCATGCCCGACGCGCCTGCAGCACTTCATCGCGATTTCACGCCGCCGCGCCCGGGTGCCATCGAGGCGGCATTGGCGGCGGAGCGGGCCGCGGCGGATCGCGCCGAAGCGCTGCGCGTAGAAATGGAAGCTCGGGAAAACGAGCTTCGTGAGGCGGCGGCGTTGGAACAAGCGACGCGCGAGGCCGTAGCGCAGGAAGCGGCAGCGCGTGAGCTTGAGGAGCGTGAGGTTGCGGCGCGTGAAGCGGAAGCGCGCGAAGCAGAAGCTCGCGAAGCCGCCGCCCGAGAAGCGGCCGCCCGGGAAGCAGAAGCCCGGGAAGCAGAAGCCCGGGAAGCGGCAGCCCGAGAAGCAGAAGCCCGAGAAGCAGAAGCCCGAGAAGCAGAAGCCCGAGAAGCAGAAGCCCGGGAAGCAGAAGCCCGGGAAGCAGAAGCCCGGGAAGCGGCCGCCCGAGAAGCCGCCACCCGAGAAGCCGCCGCCCGAGAAGCGGCCGCCCGAGAAGCAGAAGCCCGAGAAGCAGAAGCCCGAGAAGCAGAGGCCCGAGAAGCAGAGGCCCGAGAAGCAGAGGCCCGAGAAGCAGAGGCCCGAGAAGCAGCCGCGCGCGCCGCCAACGTGCACGAAAGCGGAGAGCACGCTACGTCGACCGAGTCGGCTACCTACGAATCAGCGACCAACCAGCGAAACGACGCGGAAGACGCGTCCTCCTACGACGACGAACCGTCGCCAGCTTCCCGCTTCCCGCAGCCCAAATTCCCGCAAGAGGCTATCGAAGCCTTGAGCGCGCTCGATTTCGGCCTGCCGCCGCGCCAGGAAGCACCTCCCGTACCGTCCGAAGCCCACGTCCAGCCGCTGGCTCCCGTTGTCCCGGCTGTACCAGCCCCGCAAAACGAAGCGCCCTTGACCCCCGCGCCCGCCACGCCGCAACCGATCGCCGACCCGGCTGTCTTCGATCGCCAGAACGAGCTGCGCCGCCACCCTGAACCGGCTACGCCCCCGCCATCCGCGAGCGAGGAAATTGAATCCGGCACGGCGGGCGCGGCATCGGTAGCGGGTCTTGGCGCATCGCGTTTCGGTCCGTTGAGCCTCGACTTCGACTACAACTCGCCCTCGAGCCAGACCGAGCCGCTGCCGGCCTTTACGCCCGAGCAAATCTCGACCATAGCCCGCAACAAGCTCGAACTGGCCGTCGAATACATCGAACTCGGCGATTTATCCGGCGCGCGCACGTTGCTGCAGGAAGTGATCGAATCGAACGATCCGGCCACGCGCCAATCCGCTGCCGCGCTGTTATCGACGTTGGCGCCGCTGTCCTGAGATGCCTGTGAAACGTATTGCATTAGGCATCCAGTACGACGGTTCGGCGTTCAGCGGCTGGCAGACTCAATCGGACGTGCCGACCGTGCAGGACGTCCTCGAACGCGCGTTGGGGAAATTCACGCAGACGCGCGTGCAGACGGTCGTCGCGGGGCGCACGGACACCGGCGTGCACGCGCTCGGCCAGGTCGTGCATTTTGATACCGAACTCGAGCGCACCGATTTCGCCTGGGTGCGCGGCACGAACGCGTTCTTGCCGCAGAGCGTCGCGGTCCAGTGGGCGCGACCGATGCCCGACGATTTTCACGCCCGCTTCGGCGCCTTCGAGCGCACCTATTATTACGCGCTGTACGTCCACCCCGTCCGCTCGCCGATGATCACCGGTCACGCCGGCTGGTGCTACGCGCCGCTCGATGCCAACGCAATGCGCGAAGCCGCTGCCTGCCTGATCGGCAAGCACGATTTCACCGCGTTCCGCTCGTCCGAATGCCAGGCGAAGACGCCGGTGAAATATCTGCATCAGATCGATATTGTCGAGCAGGGCGATTTCATCCACTTTCGCTTCCGGGCGAATGCGTTTTTGCACCATATGGTGCGCAACCTGATGGGGTGTTTCGTCGCGATTGGCCGCGGCAAGCATCCTGCGTCGTGGATGGCGGAATTGCTGGAAGCGCGCGACCGCAAACGCGCGGCGCCTACCTTCATGCCCGACGGCCTGTATTTGGCCGAGGTCGGCTATCCTGAGGAGTTCGCGGTTCCCGCGCCGCGTCTGGGGAGCTATCCCTGGAGCGCGGTCTGGCAGGACAACAAAAACGAGACAAGGCATGAGTAACGGTATGAGCAGCGATTTGCGCCGGACGAGAATCAAGCTGTGCGGTTTGTCGAAGACGGAAGACGTCGATACTGCTGTTGCACTCGGCGCGGATGCCGTGGGTTTTGTGTTCTATCCGCCAAGTCCCCGTTCGGTCAGCGTGGGGCAGGCGGTCGAGCTGGCGGAGCACGTGCCGCCGCTCGTCTCGGCGGTCGGTTTGTTCGTCAACGCCACGCCGGAATGGATTCGCGAGGTGACATCGAACGTGCGCTTGTCCCTGCTGCAATTCCACGGCGATGAAACCCCGGCGCAGTGCGCGGCGCTCGCTGAAGTGGCCGGCTTGCCGTGGTGGCGCGCTGTGCGGGTAGGGCCTGATGCCATTGCACGCGATTTGGTAGAATCATCTCTTAATTATTCAGCAGCCAGCGGTTTGCTCCTCGACACCCTCGTCGACGGCTACGGTGGCGGTGGAAAGGTATTCGATTGGTCACTTATCCCAACAGATCTCGGGCATCGGGCCGTTTTGAGTGGTGGGTTGAACGCGCAAAACGTCCTTGACGCCATCCGGCGCGTGCGCCCTTACGCAGTCGATGTCTCCAGCGGCATCGAAGTAGCGGGGGCGAAGGGCGTGAAAGATCACGCCCGAATGGCGGCGTTTGTACGCGCGGTGCGCGAAGCAGACGCTGGATGATTAACGTGGCAAGCGCAACGCTTCCACGTACCGAGAGAGTGACACATGTACAACTTGCCAGACGATCGGGGTCATTTCGGCCCATATGGCGGCACATTCGTATCCGAAACGCTTATTCACGCACTCGATGAACTCCGCGACGCCTACGCTGAATGCAGCAAGGATCCGGCGTTTATCGCGGAATACGAATACGAACTGAAGCACTACGTCGGCCGTCCGTCGCCCATTTATCACGCCAAACGTTGGAGCGAGATGCTCGGCGGCGCGCAAGTCTTCCTCAAGCGCGAAGACCTGAACCACACCGGCGCGCACAAAGTTAATAACGTGATTGGCCAGGCGCTGCTCGCTCGCAAGATGGGCAAGCCGCGCGTGATCGCGGAAACCGGCGCGGGACAGCACGGCGTCGCCACGGCGACTATTGCCGCGCGTTTCGGCATGGAATGCGTGGTCTACATGGGCTCGGAAGACGTGCGGCGCCAAGCGGCGAACGTGTACCGCATGAAGCTGCTCGGTGCGACCGTCGTGCCGGTCGAATCCGGTTCCAAGACGCTGAAAGACGCGCTCAACGAAGCCATGCGCGACTGGGTGACGAACGTGGAGAACACGTTCTACATCATCGGCACCGTGGCGGGGCCGCATCCTTATCCCATGATGGTCCGCGACTTCCAGCGCGTGATCGGCGATGAATGCAAGGTCCAGATGCCCGAAATGACCGGGCGCCAGCCGGATGCGGTGATCGCATGCGTTGGCGGCGGATCGAATGCGATGGGCATCTTTTATCCGTATATCGAAGATAAAGACGTGAAGCTGATCGGCGTGGAAGCGGCCGGCGATGGCATCAGCACCGGGCGTCACGCGGCGTCGCTGATCGGCGGAAGTCCGGGCGTTCTGCATGGCAATCGTACCTATCTTCTTCAGGACGAGAACGGCCAGATCATCGAGACGCATTCGGTGTCGGCCGGGCTGGACTATCCTGGCGTCGGCCCGGAACACGCGTGGCTGAAAGACGCGGGCCGTGCCGAGTACGTGGGCATTACCGACGAAGAAGCGCTGAAGGGTTTCCACGATTGCTGCCGGATCGAAGGGATCATCCCCGCGCTGGAATCGAGCCACGCACTCGCTTACGCCGCGAAGCTCGCGCCCACATTGCCCAAGGACAAGCTGTTGCTGGTCAATCTGTCGGGCCGTGGCGACAAGGACATGCATACGGTCGCCGAGCGCACCGGCATCACGTTCTGAGCCCGCAACCGATGCGCGATGAAATCGATCATGCAAGTGCGCACGGCGCTGCCGCTGGAGAGGTCCACGGCGACGTAGAGCGCGGCATCCACTTGCATCACCGCGATTTTTTGACCGATGCAGCGAACCTCCCGGACGGCTCGATCGATCTGATCGTGGCCGATCCGCCGTACGGCCTGGGCAAGGATTACGGCAACGACTCGGACATGCGTTCGGGTGGTGCCTTCCTCGACTGGACCTACGGCTGGCTTGAACTGGCCATTCCGAAGCTCAAGCCAAGCGGTTCGCTTTACATTTTTTGCACGTGGCAATATGCGCCGGAGATCTTCGTGTTCCTCAAGCGCCGCCTCACCATGGTCAACGAGATCGTGTGGGACCGGCGGGTGCCGAGCATGGGTGGAACGGTGCGCAGATACACGTCAGTGCACGACAACATCGGTTATTTCGCGGTATCGAAGGATTATTTCTTCGATCTCGATCCCATCCGCATCCCCTATGACGCAGTGACGAAGAAAGCGCGTTCGCGCAAATTGTTCGAAGGCAGCAAGTGGCTGGAGCTGGGTTACAACCCGAAAGACGTATGGTCGGTGTCGCGGCTGCACAGGCAACACGCCGAGCGTGTCGACCATCCTACGCAAAAGCCGCTTGAGATCGTCGAGCGCATGGTGCTGGCGAGTTGTCCGCGCGGTGGGCGCGTGCTCGATCCGTTCATGGGCAGCGGCACCACCGCGGTTGCCTGTGCGCGTCATGGGCGCGAGTTCATTGGCTACGAGATCAACGCCGACTATCACGCGATCGCCGAAAAGCGGGTCGCGGAAACGCGTTCCGTCGGAGTCCGGGTCGAACCGAAGGCTGAAACCACGGACGCTGCCGTTGATCAGGCGAACGCCGCTTAACTATCTGCCAAGTCGCTGCCAAAAAAACGCTAAAAGGCGCGGATTTCGCGCAAAGAGATTAACTCATGTCCCGAATCAAAAGCACATTTGCGGCGTTGGCCGAGCAGGGCAAGAAAGGTCTGATCCCGTTCATCACGGCCGGCGACCCGAACCCCGAGCAAACCGTTGAATTCATGCACGCGCTCGCCAAGGGTGGAGCGGACGTCATCGAACTGGGCGTGCCGTTTTCCGATCCGATGGCCGATGGTCCCGTGATCCAGCGCTCGTCCGAGCGCGCGTTGACCAAAGGCGTCTCGCTGAAACACGTGCTCGCCGACGTGAAACGCTTCCGCGAGACCAACACCACCACGCCGGTGGTCCTGATGGGCTACGCGAATCCGATCGAACGGATGGGCACTGAAATCTTCGCCAAAGCGGCGAAGGACGCGGGCGTGGATGGCGTCCTGGTCGTCGATTACCCGCCGGAAGAGTCGGTCGAATTTAGTGAATCGATGCGCGCCGCCGGCATCGACCCGATCTTCCTGCTTGCGCCAACATCGACCGATGAACGCATTGCGGCGGTTGGCAAAGTGGCGAGCGGGTACGTCTATTACGTGTCGCTGAAAGGTGTGACCGGTTCGGCAAATCTGGACGTGGCCAGCATCGCGAGTAAAATCCCGGCCATCAAGGCGCATGTCGCGTTGCCAGTGGGGGTGGGTTTCGGTATCCGCGACGCCGCGTCGGCCAAGCTGGTGGCCGATGTATCGGATGCCGTGGTGATTGGCAGCCGTCTCGTGCAATTGCTCGAGGAAGCGCCGCCGGAGAAGGCGGCGCAGATGCTGACGAGCTTTATCGCCGACATTCGCTCTGCGCTCGATTCTGCAAAATAACCCGTTACTGCGGCCCGGAGGGTTCAAACCTCGACAAACGGGCCGCAAAACACGCGAAAACAGGAAGGACATACGATGAGCTGGCTCGACAAACTGTTACCGCCGAAGATCAAGCAAACCGATCCGAAAAGCCGCAAGGGGATTCCGGAAGGGCTGTGGATCAAGTGCCCGTCTTGCGAAGCGGTGCTGTACCGCAATGACGTCGAGGCGAATCTGCATGTTTGCCCGAAATGCAGCCATCACATGCGGATTGGCGCGCGCGAACGGCTTGACGGGTTGCTCGATCCGGAGGGCCGTTACGAAATCGGCCAGGAAATCTTGCCGGTCGATGCCCTGAAGTTCAAGGACAGCCGGAAGTACCCGGACCGCCTGAAAGAGGCGATGGAAGATACGGACGAAACCGACGCCATGGTTGTCATGGGCGGCGCGATCCACACTATTCCCGTCGTGACCGCATGCTTCGAGTTCTCGTTCATGGGCGGCTCGATGGGTTCGGTAGTCGGCGAACGTTTTGCCCGCGGCGCGCGTAACGCGCTGGAGCAGCGCACGCCGTTCATCTGTTTCACTGCGTCGGGCGGCGCGCGGATGCAGGAAAGCCTGCTTTCGCTGATGCAGATGGCCAAGACCACGGCCATGCTCACGAAGCTGGCTGAAGCCAAGCTGCCGTTCATCTCCGTTCTCACCGATCCCACCATGGGTGGCGTGTCCGCCAGTTTCGCCTTCCTGGGCGACGTGGTGATAGCTGAACCGAAGGCGCTGATCGGCTTTGCGGGGCCGCGCGTGATTGAACAAACGGTGCGCGAGAAGCTGCCGGAAGGGTTCCAGCGTTCAGAATTCCTGATCCAGAAGGGCGCGATCGACATGATTGTGGATCGCCGCAAGATGCGCGAAGAAATTGCGCGCCTGATTGCATTGTTGACGCTGCAGCCGGCTGATGCAGTCGCCTGAGGTCTTCCGTTCGCACTCGGGTTTGGGTTTGAGGTGTTTTTGGCGTTGGTGGTCGGGGGTTATGCCGGGTTGGTGCTTTCGGTGTTAGTGGTCTGCTTGAGTGAGCTATTTTCTTTATCACTGTTAGCCACTGCGCGTGGCGGCGCGTCATTTCTTTGTCCAAAGCGACAAAGAAACGACGCAA
>NZ_JBIYEB010000057.1:0-28032 GCF_044909315.1 Caballeronia udeis | reverse complement strand
ACATGTTGTACAAGGCAAGCGCCGTGGAAGCCTGCGTGCCGTTGAGGAGCGCGAGACCTTCCTTAGCCTGCAGCGTCAGCGGTTCGAGACCGGCAACGCGCAGCCCGTCCAGCGCACTCGCGCGCTCGCCGCGGATGGTGACTTCGCCGATTCCGAGCAGCGCCGTCGACATATGCGCCAGCGGCGCCAGATCGCCCGATGCCCCCACCGACCCCTTGACCGGGATAACGGGCAATACATCCGCGTTGAACAGCGTGATCAGCGCGTTGATGACCTCGCGACGGATGCCCGAATGCCCGCGCCCGAGGCTCGACACCTTCAACGCGATCAGTAAACGCACGACCGGTCTCGACATGGGTTCACCCACGCCCACCGCGTGCGACAGCACCAGGTTGCGCTGCAACAGTTCCAGCTGATCGGCGGGAATATGGGTGCTCGCCAGCCGGCCGAAACCCGTGTTGATGCCGTAGGCCGGCTCGCCCTTGGCGGCGATGTCGGCAACAGTTTGCGCGGAGGCGTCGATGGCAGCGAAGCTGGCCGGATCGAGTGTCAGCGCGTCCGAGCCGCGGGCGATCTGGCGCAGGTGCGCCAGCGTGAGGTGGCCGGGGGTCAATTTGATCATCGCAAGTCCTGTCTATACAAGTTGCGGCCCAGTCTAAACAAACAAATGCCCCAAAACAAGGCCTGAAAACACCTAATTCGCATTTTCAGGGACTGATCCGGCGGTTTTCCCGATCAGTTGTCTATACAGCGCGCAATCGTTTCTCCATCCGGAAGTTAGTCAGCCGCTGGCCCCGCAGCGCCACCACTTGCGAGCGGATGGCCTGAAAACCGCGCGTTTCGAAAAACGGACGCGCGGTGATGCTTGCGTCGGTGTGGAGGGCCGCCAGCCGTTGCGCACGCGCCGCGTTTTCGACCGTATCAAGCAGTGTGCTCGCCACGCCCCTGCGCAGACAGGCCGGATCGACGAACAACATGTCGATGTGCCCGTTGCTTTCGAGGTCGGTGAACCCCGTAATGACATCGTCGATCAACGCGACCCAGGTGGGCCGGTCAAGCCGGCGGCGCGCCCAGACATCCGGGTCCGCTTGCGCCCATGCCGCGATCTGCCCTGCATCGTAGTCACGCGAGGCCACGTCGCGCACCGAGCGCAGGAACACACTCAAAACCGCGTCCAGATCGGCGGCTTCATAACGCCGGATGACAGGTTGCATCGATGAATACACGCGTTCTCAGCGCGCAAACGAAACCGTCGCGATGCCCAGGATGGTCATCACGACCGACGCCGTCACGTGAATCGCGATTTCGCCCGCGGCCCAGCCGTAGCGCCCTTGCTGCAGATGCGCGACGACTTCAGCCGAGAACGTCGAGAAGGTGGACAGGCCGCCCATCAAGCCGGTGATGACGAAGAGCCGCCATTCCATCGATACCCCGGGGAAACGCGCGAACCACGCGACCGCCACGCCGATTACATAGCCTGCGATGACGTTCGCCGCCAGCGTCCCGAGCGGGAGATTGGGGAACAACGTGTTCAGGCGCAGGCCGAGCACCCATCGAAACAGGGAACCAAGCGCGCCGCCAATACCTACAGCCAGGATCGACAGGTACATAAGTGAAGGAAAGATCAGGGAGAGGAGAACGCAAGGCGCTCGATGAGGTCGTCACGGCCGGCGGCGATAATTGTCTCGCCGGAGACCGAAAGCCGCGCGATCCAGGTGCCGTCGCGCCGCTGTTCCCACTCGCCGCATTCATGGCCGTCCAGCAGCAAGGAGCCGCGTTTGACCAGTTGGGGGTCGGTGGGATCGAGGACGATGTCGTCGTTGTGTTCCAGCTTGACGGTTCGCATGGGCGTTGCGCTCGCGCGCGGGGATACACAAAGGCGTAATCATAATGGAGCGCAGCAGGAACCCCATACAGAATGCGAGAAAGCTTGAAAGTGTCAAGGCGCCTTTCATGCACAATACGGGTCGCACTTCGTTCGCCTTTTTATGTTCCACACAGCCCGCATGAATCTAGACACACTCCTGGACAGCTTGCAGCAACACTACCCCACCCAGCATTGGGCGCAGTTCGCGCTCGGCGTGCTCACGCTCGTGCTGTCGGCGCTGTTCGCGCAGTGGGTCGTCGCGCGCATCGTGCTGTATCTGGCGCACCGCCTGCTCGTGCTGACCGGACGCGAAGCGTGGGACAAGGCGCTCGCCCGGCATCGCGCGTATCACCAGCTCTGGTACGCCGTGCCGTTCGCGGCAGTGGCGATCGGCGTGGGCGAGGTGCCGCACATTGGTCACGTGGCGGACGTGATCGAGCGGCTTGCGCACGCCGGCGCATGGGTCTGCGTCTTCTTCGCCATGGGCGGCGCGCTCAGCGCATGGCAAGACGTGTACGCGGCAAGCATGGAAGCACAGACACGCTCCATCAAGGGCTACATCCAGATCGGCAAGCTCGCGCTCGCGCTGATATGCGGCGTGCTGGTGTTGTCGATCGTGATCGATCGCTCGCCGCTCTGGATGCTGTCGGGCCTCGGCGCGTTGTCCGCGGTGCTGCTGCTCGTGTTCAAGGACACGCTGTTGTCGCTGGTGGCAAGCACACAGCTCACATCGAACGACATGCTGCGCATAGGCGACTGGATCGAGATGCCGCAATCCAATGCCGATGGTTTCGTGAAGGACATCGCACTGCATACCGTGAAGGTGCAGAACTGGGACAACACGGTGACCACCGTGCCCACGTACAAGCTCTTTTCGGAGAGTTATAGAAACTACCGGCAGATGTTTGAATCGGGCGGGCGGCGGATCAAGCGCACGCTGCGAATAGATGCCACCTGCGTGCGTTTTCTGACCGATGAAGAAACCGCGCACCTCAAACAATTCCGCTTGCTGCACGACTATCTGGAAGAGAAGCAACTCGAAGTCGACCAGGCGAACAAGAACCTCGGCGAGCTTGCGAGCGAGCCCGCCAACCGGCGGCGGCTGACGAATATCGGCACCTTCCGCGCGTATGGGCTCGCGTATCTGCAGCGGCATCCGGAGATCAGGCAGGACATGTCGATGATGGTGCGCATGATGGAACCGCAGTCGGAAGGCATTCCCGTCGAGGTGTATTGTTTCACCGCCGTCACTGCATGGACACAATACGAACGCATCCAGGGCGATGTGTTCGACCATCTGCTGTCGATCCTGCCGGAGATGGGCCTGCGGTTATATCAGGCGCCGTCGGGCACGGACATGAACGGACTGGTCAGCGGACTGATGATTGGAGCGGGCGCAGGCAGTACAGGAAACAGAAGCGCCATTGGCGGCACGGACAGCGGCCGTTTGCGCGGCGAGTTGCCCACGGTCTAACTGGAGAAGCAGGCAAGAATCAGCGATTTTTATGTATTCACGCGATGCTTCCCAATGCCTAAAGTGTGAACCTTGCCGGCATTCCTTCTGCATCACCTGAAGGTGCTCGCCGGTCATCGCATTTATCGCTTCTACAGGAAAACTCCCGTGACCGATCGCGTTCATGCTATGCGTGTTTTCATCCGTGTCGTCGATACCAACAGTTTCTCGCGCGCCGCCGAATCCCTCGGCATGCCGCGTGCAAGCGTGTCGACGACCATTCAACAACTCGAGGCGCTGCTCGGCGTGCAACTGCTCGCGCGCACCACGCGGCGTCTCAATCTCACGGCCGAAGGGGCCGAGTGCTACGAACGCTGCGTGCGTATTCTCGCGGATATCGACGATCTGGAAGCGGGCTTTGTCGGCCGCGAAGAGCGTCTGCGCGGCCGTCTGCGCATCGAGATGCCCGACACGGTCGCCACCGCGCTGGTCGTACCCGCGCTGCCTGATTTCCACGCGCGTTATCCGCATATCGAGTTGTCGATCGGCATCTGCAACCGCACCGTCGATCTGGTTGGCGAAGGCGTGGATTGCAGCGTGCAGCTTGGCGAATTGCCGGATTCCGGGCTGATTGCACGGCGGCTCGGCAGCTTTGAGCACGTGACGTGCGCCACGCCCGCCTATCTGGAAGCGCACGGCACGCCGAAGACGCTCGACGAACTCGCGCAGCACATCGCGGTGAACTGCGTGTCGGCCCGTACCGGCCGGCCGTGTGATTTCGACTTCGAAGTGGATGGCGAAGCGGTGACCGTGAAAATGGCGGGTTTTGTTCAGGTCACCGACGAACACGCGTATCTCGCGTGCGGCCTGCAAGGGCTCGGGCTGATTCAGCCGCCGCGCATTGCCGCGTTGCCCTACCTGCGTTCCGGGCAATTGCGCGAGGTGCTCCCGCAATGGAAGTCGATGCCGATGAATGTGTCGGTGGCCTTCGTCAAGAGCCGGCAAGCCGCGCCGAGGGTCAGCGCGTTCGTGGACTGGCTGGCGGAGTTGTTCGAGCGCTCGCAGGAAATGGACGATACACTCACGCGCCTGTTCCGGACGGCCCGCCGCCCGGTTGCCGCTCCGGCGAAGGCCGCGGCGCCCGCACCTGCGGTCCGCGACGAGGACGCGCACGAAGAAACCGCCAGCGAGTCATGACTCCGCATGACTTCCACCCGGGCGCTCACGCCGGCCTGACGGGGTGAGCCGCGCCCTCGCCGACCACCGTATTCCACTTGCGCACCTCCCAGCGCGTCACCAGCCCCTCGGCCACATACGGATCGGCCCGCGCGAATGCCTCCGGCACCGCGGGCGAATCCGCCTCGAACAGTAGCATCGCCCGGTCGACGGGCTCCTCCAGCGCCCCGCCCAGCAACAATTCCCCACGCTCAGCCGATGCCCAAGCCACCGTCAGATGGCGGTCACGGAACGCCGCCCGGCGTTCGAGATAATCGGCGCTCAATTCATAGATCAATAGAAAGTGCATGAGGTCGTCTCCTGTTACAGGTAATACTGCGCGCGTTGCAATCGAACGATCGTGCCGTAGACAAAACACTCAGTAAGAACCGGTATTACGCCAAAACTGTATGCCGGAGGCCGTGTGTGCGATCATTGCGACACTTTCGACTTTGACCTTGCCTCAAGTTGGCGAATTGTCCGTGACGCCCAAGATTCCAGCGGCGTCGAATGCTCGCCGCAACGTGCCTGTTCCGCGGCTTTTTCGCCTCCGGGTTCCCCGGCTGAAGGGTTAATCACTCTCGCCGAGCTTGGGTTTTCGCCGTTACTCCTCTTCAACATCCGGCCGTACGCCGATCGTTGAAGTTTAAATTCACCCGGCGCTCGTCATACGCATTTCGCCGCCTGTTCAAGGGGCAAGTTTGAATAACATCGGTTTCGCGCTCGTCGTGATGCTGCTCCGCGCGCTCGCTCAGCTGCCCTACGGGCTGGTAGCGCGGTTGGGCAGCGGCCTTGGCGCGCTGCTTTATTGCATTCCGAGCCGTCGAAAACATATTGTGCAAGTGAATCTGCAATTGTGCTTTCCCGGCAAGACCGCCGCTGAATATGAATTGCTCGGACGTTCGCATTTTCGCCACGTCGTGCGCAGTTATGTGGAGCGCGGCGTGCAGTGGTTCGGTTCGGCCCGCGCTATTGAAAAACTCGTGCAGCTTGAAAGCCGTATCGATCTCGACGACGAAAACTCACCGCCCACCATTTTCATGGGTTTCCACTTTGTGGCCATTGAAGTGGGCTGCATGCTGTACTCCATGAAGCTGCCCATCACCGCGCTTTATACGCCGATGTCCAGCAAACGGCTCAATACGCTCGCGGTCGAACAACGCGGCCGTTTCGGCGCCGACATGGTCATGCGCGCCGACAGCGCCCGCCGCATCCTGAAGCTGCTGCGCAAGGGCGGTTCGGTGATGCTGGCCGCCGACATGGACCACGGCATTGAAAATTCGGTATTCGTGCCATTTTTCGGCGTGCCGGCCTGCACGCTCACGTCGGTGTCCCGGCTTGCGCGCCTTGGAGGCGCACGCGTGGTGCCGTTCGTTACCGAAGTGCTGCCCGACTACAAGGGCTACAAGATGACGATCTTCGAGCCGCTCGCCGACTTTCCCTCGGAAAGCGATGAAACCGACGCCCGCCGGATGAACGAATTCCTGGAATCGCAAATAGTGCGCTTTCCGGAACAATACTACTGGGTGCATCGCCGCTTCAAACACCGGCCGGAAGGCGTAGCCGGCGTGTATTGAACCTGCCCTGATCAGTCGGGCTTGCGAAAGTCGCTGTCCACCCAGGCCTGCGCGCTGCTCTTGCTGAGCTTGAATCCCGCGGACACCCGCACGTGGGCAAGCAGCCCGCCGAACGAGTCGAGCGCCTTCAGGTCTGCGTAGGGATCGTCCTCATCAGGGACAATATCAAGCGACACCGTCACATCTTCGCCGTTCGCGCGAACCGTAAAATCCTTGTGAAGCATTGCATGGCGCTGCTGCTCATGCCGGCGCAATACTTCGGACGCAGTCTTGACCAGCGTGCGAAACGCGTTCGGATCGAGCGGCTTGGGGTTCTTCTTGTCACGTCCCATGGTCCAGGGGCCGGTGAGCGCCGGTTCGGCTTCGCCGTCCTTGATCATCTCGACCGCCCAGCCGTCGTCATCCTCGTTCTTGATCACCCGCGCGGTCCAGCCGTCGTCACGCCAGAGGCGGTCTTCGTAGAGCGTGGTGTCTTCGTCGGCATGGGGATCGGGGGCTGAATCGGTCATGGAAATAAGAAGCTCGAGTTGCATGAAACACCGAGGGAGCACGAGCGTGTTGCACCGTGCATAAGCGACGAATTTTAACCTGCAAGAAGCAGCGGCATCGTCGAAAATGCCCACACGCTGGCCGATCGGTCTACTCGACGGGCACTTTGCACGCCGCCTGCCGTTTTTGTTGCAGGTGTGTTGCACGCATAGGTGCGCCGGCGTGCGCCCGGATATCCGGTTATCCGGGCGTTTCGCCAACGGCATTTCGCCAACACCACGGAGGAATCAATGCTTTCACTTATCGGTACCATCATTGTCGGCGGCATCATTGGCCTGATTGCGCGAATGATCAAGCCCGGCGACGACAGCATGGGCTGGATCATGACGATACTGCTTGGCATCGCCGGCTCGCTGGTGGCAGGTTATGTCGGCCGGGCACTTGGCTGGTATCACGAAGGGCAGGCTGCGGGGTGGATTGCCTCGGTGGTCGGCGCCATTGTCCTGCTGTTCGTTTGGGGACTGGTCGCGCGCCGCCGGACCTGAGCCGGGCCTGATACATGTGAGACCCGATTTGAGTCTGAGCGCCCGGATCAGGCAAAAGGGCTGTTCCAGGTTTCGTTGGAACAGCCCTTTTTATTTTGTTCGCCGGAGGTCAGGCGCCAATCACGCATTCAACCCCGACTTCAGGAACAACACATGCCGGGGCGCGAAGTGCGCGTACAGCGGAAGGATTGCGCCGCCCATCGCCCGGGCATCGGCGCCGATCTCGCCTTCCACCAATTTCGGGCGCACCATCCCCTGCCAGTCGAAGGCATCGAGCGCGGTATTGGTCCGGGTCAACACCTCCCGCAATAACTGGCGATCCAGTTCCCCATCGATCACGATCGCATCGACGTCGACAAGCGCCGCCGCCGTTGCAATGGCCGTGGCAAGCGCGGGACATGCGGCGTCGAGCCAAGCCTCGCAGAGGGGCCACAACTCCACCGACAGCGCCCGTTGGTCGTGAGCGGCGGCGGCTGGAAAACCGGCATCGGTGAAGCGCTTTTCCAGCACGTAAATTGACGCCACGTTAAGCAACTGCGGCGTGCCTTCGCTCATCAGCGGGAACGACCCGATGGCACCGGCATTCCCCTTGGGCCCGGCGTGCAGCCGTCCATCGATGACCAGGCCGCCACCGATGAACGTGCCGATAAACACGTAGAGAAAATCGCCCAATCCGCGCCCTTGCCCCATCAGCAATTCAGCGGCGCAGGCGGCGGTCGTGTCCTTCGCGAACTCCACCGGCAACGTGGTCAGTGCCTGGACTCGCGCGCTGATATCGATCTCGTTCCATGCGGCGAAAACATCCGGCGGGGTATCGAAGAAATTGCGCCAGCCGCCCAGCCACAACGGCGCCGCCACGCCGATACCGACTACCTTCGCAGCGTTTTTTCCCAGCGCCGCCATCATCAGGTCGATCTTTCCGCTGAGCAAAGCGAACACCGTCCGCGGATCGGGATACGCATACTCGATCACATCACGCGCATGCACCTGGCCCGCAAAATCCATGGTCAGCACGTCGAGACTCCTGCGCCCCACTTTCACGCCGATGGAAAACGCCCCGTCCGCGCGCAGCGAAATGGGTACCGACGGCTGCCCCATGCGACCCTGCACCCGCGTCCTGGCTTCCCGCGCGAGCAAACCGTCGTCTATCAGACGATCCACGATCAGCGACGTGGTCTGCGTGCTCAGGTGCGTCAGGCGCGCGATCTCGGACTTCGGTAGCGGTCCGTGGACCCGCACCGCCTGCAGCACGATGCGCTCGTTCATCTGCCGCATGCCGGCCGGCTTCGGCGTTGCCGTGCTTGACGACATTGAAGGCGTCATAGGGGATCAGGCGATGGCCTGCACATCGGCCTGCTTCGCACCGGTCATGATGGCCACAGCTTCCGACATATGGATGTCTTTCGTATTGACGAGCGCCGCGCGCCGCCCGAGCCGCTGGATATGAATACGGTCGGCGATCTCGAACACATGCGGCATGTTGTGGCTGATGAGGATCACGGGCAAACCGCGATCGCGCACGCGCCGGATGAGCTCCAGCACCATGTTCGATTCCTTCACGCCGAGCGCGGCCGTTGGTTCGTCGAGGATCACTACATGTCGCGCGAACGCTGCGCTGCGCGCCACCGCCACGCCCTGCCGCTGGCCGCCGGAGAGTGTTTCGACGGCCTGCTTCATCGAGCGGATGCCGATCTGCAACCCTTCCATATGCGCGATGGCTTCCTGCAACATGCGCCGCTTGTCGATCATCATGAACAGGGAGCCGAGAATGCCCGGACGCCGCAACTCGCGACCGAGAAACAGGTTCTCTGCGATGCTCATGGCAGGGGCGACCGCCAGGTCCTGGTAGACGGTTTCAATCCCTTGCGAGCGCGCATCGAGCGGACTGCGAAAATGCACGGGTTTTCCATCCAGCAGGATCTCGCCTTCATCGGGTACGAGCGCACCGGACAACGCCTTGATCAGCGACGACTTGCCGGCGCCGTTGTCTCCAATGACCGCCAGGATCTCGCCGGGCAACAGTTCGAAATCGACGCCATCCAGCGCGGTGACGGAGCCGTACCGCTTGATGACACCGCGCGCTTCCAGAACGGGTTTGATTGTGTCGTTCATGAGCTTGGCTCCTCAGGCGCGGGGACGCGCAAGTTTGTCTGCGGCGACCGCAAGAATCACCAGAATGCCGGTGATCAGAATCTGATAAACCGACGACACGCCGATCAGCGTCAGGCCGTTTCGAAACACGCCGACGATCAACGCGCCCAGCAAGGTCCCGACAATCGTGCCGCGTCCGCCAAAGAGACTGGTGCCGCCGAGTACGACGGCGGTAATGCTGTCCAGGTTCTCGGTCTGGCCCGCCTGCGGATCGCCCACACCGGTTCGCGCCACCGACAACAACGCTGCGATGCCGTAGAAAAAGCCCGCGAGCGTATAGACGGTGATCAGGATCTTTTGCGACGAAAGTCCCATCAGCCGTGCTGCTTCCGCGTTATTGCCAAGCGCGTAGAGATGGCGGCCGGGCACGGTATCGCGCAGGACAAACCACACGACGAGGTACATCAGCAGGGTCAGCACGGTGCCATACGTGACCTCCGCGCCGCCGAGATGGAAGGTGTTGCCGAAGAACATCATCGCGTCGGGCAGGTTCGAGATGCTCTCGGCATTCGAGTACACCTGCGTGAGCGCGAACGCTATGTTGAGCGTGCCCAGCGTGACGATGAACGCCGGCAGCTTGATCTTCGTGATCAGCGCACCGTTCAGTAATCCGAACAAGGTGCTGGCGGCCACGCCGCAGATGATTGCGAGCACGGGCGGCACGCCCATGGTGACGGCGAATTTCGTCATCACGATCGAACCGAAGGCCATGACCATGCCGCATGACAGATCAATGCCGCCGGTCAGCACGATCAATGTCTGGCCGATCGCGATCACCGCCACGACCATGGTCTGCTGGAGGATCAGCGAAAGATTTTGTATTGATAGAAACCGGTCGCTTTGCCAGATGAAAAACGCGCATGCGATCACGAGCGCCACTAGCGGGCCGATATCGGTAAGCGAAGGCAGCCAGTCGGAAAACGCCGCGCGACCGGCTGCGGGAGAGGGGGATTGCGTCATGACTCGAGACCTCGACAGCAACATCGGAAAAAAACGCCGCGCGGGGATTGGGCCTGAAAAGTGGAAGGCTCAGGTCCACGCGGCAGGTTCAAACGCGGTGCGACGGCTTACTTGTTGCCCCAGCAGTTGTCCAGACCGAACTTCGTGTCCTTGGAGTCCACGCCGGAGACGGGTTTGTCGGTGATGAGCGTGACGCCGGTGTCGTGGTAGCCGGTCGCCTTCTTACCTGTCTTCGCGTATTCAATGCCTGCCTGCACGCCTTCTTGCGCCATCAGCAACGGGTATTGCTGCGAGGTGGCGGCGAAGCTGCCGGCCTTCACGTTACGCACCCCTTCACAACCGCCGTCAATGGACACGATCATCACGTCCTTGTCCTTGCCGGCTGCCTTGAGCGCGCGATACGCGCCGGCCGCAGCCGGTTCGTTGATCGTATAGACGAGGTTGATGTCAGGTACCTTCTGCAGGCAGTTTTCCATTGCAGTCTGGCCTTTCGACTGGTCGCCGCGCGTGTCCTGGCTGCACACGACCGACGGGTCGCCTTCCTTGACCCCGAAGCCCTGCAGGAAGCCGTTATGACGCAGCACGCCGACCGTTACCCCGGGCGCGAGGTCGAGCGTGGCGATCTTCGCGGGCTTGCCGGCGAAGGAGGCTTTGGCGTATTCGCCGATCAGCACGCCGGCCTTGAAGTTGTCAGTGGCGAAGAGTGCGTCGGTGGCGTCTTGGGGATCGGTCGGCGTGTCGAGGGCGATCACGAGGATGCCTGCTGCGCGGGCCTTCTTGAGCGTCGGGACAATGGCTTTCGTGTCGCTGGGCGTGATGAGGATCGCTTTGACGCCGGCCGTGATCATGTTTTCGACCGCGGTCACCTGGCTTGCGTTGTCGCCGTCGAATTTGCCGGCTGCAGAGATCAGTTTCACGCCGCCTTTGGCTGCGGCCGCTTCGGCGCCCTGCTTCATCTTGACGAAGAACGGATTGGTATCGGTCTTGGTGATCAGGCCGATCGCGATCTGATCGGCCGCCATTGCCGCGCCGGAACCAACCAGCGCCGTTACTGCAAGTCCGAGGAAGGACGCACGTGCAACAGCACGCCGAAGATTTTTCATGTCTCGCTCCAAAGGTTTTTATGCGCCCGCGGCTTCGAAAGGAAGCGCACCGAACGCGTTCGTCGACTAAATCAATTGACTTTATTTAGTACAGCAGCGCTGTGAAGACAAGTCAAGGAAATGAAGCGAAACCTATTTGCTGCCGTGCAGCATTGAAGCGATTAAACCGTTTGGATTATCAATTGGGGTGGTGCGGGGGGTGATTGTTGCGTTGCGTCTACGTAAAAACACTGACGGATGAAAAAAGGTCTAAAAAAGCGATGAATTGAATTGTTTTCTGTTTTTTTATCGGGTTATGGTTTACCAGCACTTTTGCCAACCTTTCATCTTGGTCACCTGCACCATGAGCGCACTCGAAGCCCTTCACGCTATTGTCACTGACGAAGAATCGCCGCAGATCATTCGCGACCACATTGTGGATTCGCTGCAGTTTGCGTTGCGCAACCAGCCTGGATTTTTCACGACGAAGGAAGTGCAATGGCTGGCGCAATGGGATGACACGCGCATTCCCATTGCGGCGACAAAGATCCTGAACGGGATGAAAACGACCTGAAGGTTTCGCTCGCACCGGTGGGCGGGATTTTGGATCAGGCGAGCAGCAACTCAGGAAGACAACCGACAACCGCGCAGACCACGCTGCTAATCCAGCGGGAAGTGAAGGGGAAAATGCGCGTGAGGCTGTGCTGATCCGTAGGCGTTGGTGCTTGCCCGAGAGCACTGGTGGCGAAGCGTGTTCATGTCAGGATTCGCGAGAAGGAGGGTTTCACACATCCGTCGCTCTGGCGAGCACCGTGCTTTTGGGGCACCTATGAATAGAAACTGCACGCTGTGGACACTTAGGGTAGTGCGGTTAAAGCGTTTTCTTTGCTTCGTTTCTTTGTCGCTTTGGACAAAGAAATGACGCGCCGCCACGCGCAGTGATTAATAGTGGTAAAGAAATCAGCCAACATATAACGTGCGAAGGCCTTGAAAGCAGCAACCCGGCATTGACTCAGACCGCTAACCCTGAAACCTGGCAACCCGGCATCAACCCTGACCGCTAACCCTGAAACCTAACCCCCCAAGCACCAAGCCCCCGCGACATCCCCCTCTCAATGCAAACCAGCCTTCGCGGCTGCGACATCGAAAGTAAAGGCCAGAGTCTTATCCTGCACGACAATACTGTCGATAAACTGGACCACGTCTAAATCCTTAACAAAACTGGCCGCAGACGAAGCGGCAAGAATGGCACTGGCTTCCTGCGGCTTGGCAATAAGATATCCCTGTACGTAATCCACGCCAATTTCCTTCAGCGCGCGCAGCGTATCCACATCCTCGACCCACTCGGCCACGCTGCGCATTCCAAGATTGCGAGCGAGCGCGACAATAGCTTCCACAATAGCGATATCAGCCGGATGCGCACACATTGTCCGGATAAACTCGCCGTCGATCTTGAGTGCGTCCGCCGAAAGATCCTTGAGATATTTAAACGATGTATACCCCGCGCCGAAATCGTCGAGTGCGATCTTGCCGCCCATTTCATGCACCCGTGCGATAAACCGCTGCGTATTGCCGAGATCATGCAATGCGACGCTCTCGGTAATCTCAAGACACAGATAAGGCACGAATTGCCGGAAGCGCGCGAACAAGGCAAAGACGTCTTCCATGAACTGTTCGTCATTCAGCGAACCGCCGCTGAGATTGACGCAAATGAACCGCGTATTCCTTAGCGATGCCTGATGTTTCTCGATCCATTCGAGCAGCGTGGTGATCACCCATTTATCGATAGCCGCAATGTTGCCGGACTCCTCCGCCGCCACGATCACCTTGCCCGCCGGCAAGGTTGCGCCATCGGGCGCACGCATGCGCAGCAGCACTTCGAAATTCAGCGACTCGGTGGGTGCGGTGAGCGACATGATGGGTTGCATGACGAGGAACAGTCCCGGAGGCAATCGATTGCGCCCAAGCGTTTCAACCAGCCTCAGTTCTTCTGCACGCTCCTCGAACGCGGCCGCTCCCTTGCGATACGTCACCATCCGCGCGTTCGAACTCTTCTTGGCCTCGCGGCACGCGCGGTCAGCATGCGAGAGCGCGTCCTGCACACGTACGCCATGCGAGCACTCCACCAGACCCACTGAGGCCTTCACCTGGAACGCACGGTTGCCGACCTGATAGGGGGCGTCGCTCAGCGCGCTGATCAGGTGATGACAACAGTCGATAGCTTCGTCTATCGACATGTCGCTCATCACGCAGACGAATTCGTCGCCGCCAATCCGCCCGAACGGAAAGCCGGCCGAGAACAACGCCCGCGTGCGCGTGGCGACCTGCTTCAGGACCTCGTCGCCGGCACGGTGGCCGAACAGGTCGTTGACGAGTTTGAAGCGATCCAGATCCACGTACGCAAGCGCCCAGGCGACCCCTTCCTCGCTCTGTGCAGCGATGGCCTTTTCCACGCCGCGCCGGTTGAGCGACCCCGTGAGCGGATCGTGCTCGGCCAGGAAACGCAATCGCTCAACGGCCTTCGAGCGCTCCGTCACGTCCTGCAGCGACCCTTCGATCCAGCCGTTCGAGCGAGTCGCTTTCAGCAGGAAACGGCGCTCGCCGTTGCCGTGCGAAGCCGCGCCGCCCATTTCCAGTTCGCCCTCACTTCCCTTCGTTGCCAGCGCCTGCAACGCGCCCCACGCGCCCGATTCGAAGTAGTCGTTCCAGTGCCGCACCTTGTATTCGGTCTTCTGCAGCGAGAGCATGGATCGCAACGCGGGATTCGCACGCACGAAGTGACCCGCGCTGTCGAGCGTGAAGAGACCGATAGGCGTCACGTCATAGGTATTGCGCAGTTCCGTTTGCGCCTGCCGCCGGTGCTCGCGTTCGGCGCGCATCTGCTCGGCGATCGCGAAGGCGGCCATCATGCTTGACGACAACGCCGCCATCACGGTGCTCACGCCCCCCGAAAGCGACTTGATGCTGAACGCGGCGCCCAGCACATCGGAGAACGTGGCGAACAATACGATCGCGAGCGACCCGACGTACCAGAGCACGGTGCGCGAGCGGGCGAGCCAGACGATCCGGGCGAGCAAAAAGATCAACACGGCGATGCCGATCCCGCCCAGCAGCCAGAGCGCCGGGATGAAGCGTGAATAGGGCAGCGCAACGGAGCACACCAGCAGGGCGATGCCGATGTATTGTCCAACTCCAAGCAGCCAGCGGTACCCCACCACTTTCAGTTCACGACGGAATAACTGGCTGAAAAGCGCACCGGTCAGCAGATAGTAAGCAGCGAAGGTGAATTGACGCAGCGGCTGCAGATACTCCGGCGGGATCGAGCGGCCGGTCCACTGCATGTCCCAGCCCATCGCGTTCGCGCACAGCCGCAGATTGCCGACCAGCCACGCAGCGAAAATCACATACGTCCACTCGCGGTTGATCAGCGCAGTGACGAACACGAAGACGGCGAGCGTCAGCAGGCCGCCTCCGATCATGCCCGAGCTTTCCTGAAAATCGAGCGCGGAAGTGCGCAGACCTTGGGCGTCCCAAGCGAGCGCGCTGATCTGTGCAGGACCGGAGAATGTGCCCCGGCACACGACTTGAACGGAATCCGCGAGATTACCGAGATCGATGGAGAAACCGGCCTTGACGGCGCGAATTTCATTGGTGGCGCCCTGACGGCTCGCTGTGCCGAGCGGCTGCAGCGTCGAGGCTATCCAGCAGGAAAGAGTCTGCGCGTGACGCGACGGCAGTTCCACGTACGAGGACTGCTCTTGACTCATATTGGGAACGTCGAACGAAAACCAGATGGGCGTTTCTGCCAGCTGCGTGCTGAAACGGCCAACCTTGGCCTGGTGCTCAAGCGCCTTCAGGGCGCCGGCGGGATCGAGCGTGCCGCCGGTGTCTTTAACGACGCGCAGCGCCAGCGGAACGGCGCCGTTCGATTCGAACTGGTGCGGTGCCCACAGGAGGGTTGCAACCGTACCCGCCGCGATCAGCGCCGGAACAACGAAAACGGAGAAGGCGTACAGCAGCCGATCCATGAATGAACCGGCACGCGCGTACTTTGATCGCGAAAATAAAGCAACCGACGCCATACCTGGTGTTTCCCCTGGTTGCATGAGCCCACGCCGCGCGGACGATGGCAGCCTCTCGAACCGCCATCGCCTTGTGCTATCCCGCGCCAGCGTACGACCGGGCTATTGTTTGTTACCTGCCATAAGCAACCTGCGGAGCTTCCGGGCATCCTACCGTTTCTCGCTCGAAAGATAAATCTGCCGTCCGCAAATCGATATCAGGATGATGCGTTTGAAACACGAACTGGAATAAAGGATGCTTCGCCTCCTCCCAGCGCCGGCGCGCAACGCCCACTTCGCCGGCCAGAACCCGATGCGGCAAATTGCCGACATGCGACATCGGAATGAATTGCCGATCGCCGAAGACATCTTCGAACAACATGGCTTCATATTCGCGATCGAGCGGTGAGCGCGCGGTGATTACCATCCAGTCGATCTGATGCTGCTCGCAATATAAGAACAAGGATTTGAATAGCATCATTTTCACCACACGTCCAATCGTCCCCCCGGCCACACCCAGCCGGGTGGCCTCCGCGAGACGGCCCGTTTTTAACCAGCCCGGCAATTCGACCGATCCCTGCACGTCGAGCGGCGCATATTCGTTGGTTTGAATACGCATGGTGCCGAGCGGCTCGCCATCGAGTTTCGATTCAGCAAGCAAAATCGCCGTACCCGGATCGCGATCACACGCTTCGACTGTCATTTTCTCCGCAAAAGCCGGCAAATGGCGGCCATAGGCCACCCGCCGGATCCTTACCGCTTTGTGAAGATCGTGATCTGCCGACACGATACGAACTGTGAACGGCATGGACTCGGGTTTCTTGAGCGCTTGTACCGCCGCAATCTCAAGCTTCCGGGTACGTTCACCGTGTTCAATAAGTTCACTACGAAAAGCACTGCTTTGATCCGCGTGATTGAGCTGTTCCATTTGTGCTACCCCATTTTTGGCGAGAAGGAGGATGCCGTGGAACGTTTGACTTCAAGCAAACGAAACACACGACAGATTTAGTCTCGCCCAAAGCCAATTGATGGGGTGCGTGCTACCAAATAAATCTTTATAGAAACTTCAAAAAATTCTGTATTTTCAGTGCTTTTCGTGTCCGCCGACCCGAATCGTCCTTACGCATTTCGTATCATGAAAAATTTCTCGCGAGGACGCGAGCGTCCAATGCGGGAATGCCGATTTCTTTCGCGATTATTTATGGTAACAAACTTCCAAATTCACGTTTCCGATGCGCTGTCGCAGGTGCTGCACCGCTAGTGTGCTCATGCATATATATAACGGATTTTCTATCGGCAACTTTATAGCGCGGGTCGATTAGCGCGCGTGCGCAGCGGCCGGGTCGTCACAAGGAAAACACGTTTATAGAGAGGTGGGGGGTATTAAACCGACGAATGCAGACCCGTGTAAAAAGGCCTTTATGGCAATATGGAATTTGCTTATGAAAACCAGATCCGATTCGCGCGTTTATGGTGATACCGCGTAAGGAATCGGAACAGAATTCCACCCTGGGCGGGATGACTTGGGGGTGATTGAGCGGAGAGGGTTGCCGAATGAAGAAGATTGGAACAGCGGATGCGAGGCGCATCCGCCGGATGTGCGGATCGAGGGAAAAGGCCGCGGCCCGCTGTCTCAGTCTTCGTCGTCGAGCCAGGGAATGTCCACATCGGTGATGAACGCCACCATGGCGAGCGGGCGCCCTTCCTGACGGCCGATCTTGCCGTCCGCGCGCTGCCACTCACACCGGAACACGGTTGCCGGGGTGTCGGCCATCAAGGTCACGGTGCGCAGTTCGTCAGGGTCCGCGTCTTCCACCGGGCCATCGAGCGACACCAGCAGTTGTTGCGGCCACATGCCGTCGGCCGGATCGTAGATCTTGTCGCCGTCGTGAATCACCACGAACGCTTCCACGCCAATGGTTGCCGACGCCTCCACAATCATCTTGCCAAGCGCGCGCAGCACGGCTGTTGCACGGGCGGAATTGGCCTGGCGAATCGCGAGGTCGCCACGCGTCAGCGCCTGCTCCAGCTTGGGATTGGTTTTCTGTTGGGCCATCGGTTCGCCTCCGTAACTTGATTCACTATTCGACGAGCATCGCCCGCCGGCTTGCAAGGCGCGATCGTACCATTCCTGTCCCAAATTTACCGTCCGGCAGGCCTTCCCCAGGACTTTTAGCGTCCCGCAAACGCCCGCCCATCAAAGCTGCCAGCGTCCGGCCGGCGCGTGGCATGATGGCGCCACGCTCAAGCCGGCCGCAATTTGATCCGATAAGATGTCCTCCGGCCTCATGCGTCGCCGAGCCCGTCCTACTCACACGCGCAAACAACAAAATGTTCGAATTGTTCTTGGCTCGGGTTCTTGCGGCCGATCCGACCGGGCAAATTCACTGCCGTCGCACGGCGAAGCGGAAATCGTCGCCGGCGCCGCTCATGCCGCTCATCCTGCGCGCCTTTTCGGTATTAGTCGCGGGACGTGTTGCGCGAGCCGCCGTGGCGGCACTGACCGGCAACGTGGCCCTCCAGGTAGCAGCTTCCTGATGCGGCGCGCACTTGGGAAACCTCCCCCGCAGGCCGCGTTCGACGGCATCCTGCTCTGCTCGCATTTCCAGCCGATCTACAGCTTGCCCCACCAGCGTCAGGTCGGTTACGAAGCCTTGTTGCGCGGCATTGCACCCGGGGGCGCTCTGCTGGGGCCGTTCGAACTGTTCGCGAAAGCCATCGTGGAGCACTCGACCGGCGGGCTCGACCGCCTGAGTCATGCGACCCACCTGCACAACGCCGCTCAATGGCTGCCCAGCCAGACCTGGCTGTTCCTGAACGTGACTCCGCCAAGCTTCATCGATCCGGGGTATGCGCGCCAACTCGCCGACCTTGCGCGTGAATCGGGCGTGCGGCCGGAAGAAATCGTGATCGAGTTGCTCGAATCGGGCGGCAGCGACGGCTGCGCGTTCGCCCATGCCACCCAGGCGTTCCGGTCGCAAGGCTTCCTGGTGGCGGTCGACGACTTCGGTGCCGGGCATTCGAATCTGGATCGATTGCTGACCTTGCGGCCGGACATCGTGAAACTGGATCGCAGCCTCATTCATGCGCATCAGCCGGACTTGCGCGAGTCGGTGATGCCGAAGCTGGTAAGCCTGCTGCACGAGGCAGGCATGCTGGTGGTGGCTGAAGGGATCGAGACGGAGGAGGATTTGCTGCTGGCGGCGCGCTCGGGCGTGGACTTCGCGCAGGGTTTCCTGTTTGGTAAGCCCGGTCCCGGACACTCGCCCGAGGAAGCGGCAACGCAGCAAATAGAAACTGTCTTCGATACCCTCGCCCACACGCGCAAGACCCGCGAGCTCGCGATGGACTTGCTGCTGATGCCGTACCGGACGCGCTTTGCAGAAGCCGCCGAGCGGATGTGGGCCGGCGTTTTGCCGGAGCACGCCTGCGAGGATCTGCTGGCGCTGCCGTGCACCTTGAGCTGCTTTTTCCTCGATCAGGGCGGCCGCGAATCGATCCCGGCCATACAAGGCGCCGGTGCCGCGCCCGTCGCTGCGCGCCTCGCGCCGCTGAGCAAATCATCGATCGCCCGCTGGGACAACCGGCCGTATTTCGTCGATGCCCTCGCCCAACCGCAGCGGCTGATAGTCAGCACGCCGTATTTATCGGCGACCGGCACCGGACTCTGCGTGACGCTGTCCATCTTCATCAATTATCGCGGCGAATCGCTGGTGCTCGGCGCGGATCTCAACTGGGAGCGCCTCGCAGCAACCGCAGCCGGGTTGCTGCCGCCTTCAGCCTAGCGTTGGCGCGGGTGTGGGAGTTGGCGTGGGTGTGGGCACCAGCGCTTGCGCCAGATATTCGCCGCCCGCTTTCAACGCAGTCACGTTACCGGGTTCGAAGGTCCAGTGGCCCGCCGCATCGACGATGGATAGCTGCGCGCCCGGCCACACGTCGGCGAGGGCTTGCACCTGATCTGCCGGGCACACCATGTCGAAGCGGCCGTGTACGAGCACGCACGGCAGATGCGCAATCCTGCCGATACGCGGCAACAACGGCTCCGGCGGCAACTCGTGGGCCATGTAGTGATGCTCCAGCAGCGACATCGAGATGGCCGCGGCGTTGGCTTCGCGCGTGGCTTCGGGGCTCGCCTGCCCGGCTTGAGTTGCGTCAGCCTGGGACGCTTCGGGTAGCGCGGCGGTGGTTTTCGCGGCATCGGATTGAGCAGCCGCGACCGGGACCTCGGCTTTCGATTCCGCACCTTTCGATTCGTCGCCTTTCGATTCGTCCTTACGCGCGGGGTCGGCCACCTTCGCCGGCGCGGGTTTATTCACTACCGATAACGTCGCCTCGAAACCCGACCACGCACGGGCGAGCTTGATGCCGGCGTCGTCGAAACGGGCGAGCGGCGCGCCCGTGAACGCCAGGATCTCGGCGGCATTGCGCGGACGCTGTCCGCTCGCGGTCTCGATAGCATCCAGGAACGCCCGGTGCGCGTCCGGAAACACGCGTTGCACATCCCACAGGAACCAGTCGATATCCTCCTTGCGCGCGAGGAAAATCCCGCGCAGCAAAAAACCGAGGCAGCGCTCGGGATGCGTGACGCCGTAGCTGAGCGCGAGTGTCGTGCCCCACGAACCGCCGAACAGCGCCCATTTCTCGATTCCGAGCGCGACCCGCAGCTTCTCCATGTCGCCGACAAGATCGTTCGTGCCGTTGTGCTCCAGCTTCCCGAACGGCGTTGATTTGCCGCAACCGCGCTGATCGAAGAACACCATCCTCCACTTCGATGCATCGAGTACCTCCCCCCACTTGAGGTTCATCGCGCCGCCGGGACCGCCATGGACTATCAGCATCACGGGGGCATCCCTGGGCCCTTGCGCACGCCAATACATGGCATGGCCATCGCCGACATCCAGCATGCCGTCCTCGAATGCAGGCGCCCGCTCGGCGGCCGGCTGACCGGAACCCTCATTCGTCAACCCGCTCTTCACTGCGCTGTTTGCTTCGTCCGTCATTGCAACTCCGTTAAAGAGAGACCGGTGCCTCTCTGATTGTCATCGGGCGATTCGTAAGAGGCGCCTCCGGGCTGAATCCGGGACATGCGCCGCCGCACACGCTATCCTTCGGGTTTCGCTCGCCGGGCTCAAGCGTCGGGCCGGTCACCGTACCCCAGGACGCTTTGCAACCCGCCGCACTCCTTTCGCACCATTTTTACCACCGTCCATTTCTTAATGCATCGAACCTTCGTCAAGTGGCTATTCGCGACCTACCTGCTCGGCAGCGGTACGGTGTGGTCAATCCTGATTCTGCCTTTGTTTCCGTTCGCCGGCCGCCGCGGCCGTTATTGGCTCGCCAAACAATGGTGCCGCGGGATGGTCAAAATGATGCGCGTGATCACCGGCGTATCGTGTTCGGTCGAAGGGCTGGAGAACCTGCCCAATGAACCGTTCATCATGCTGTGCCGGCATGAGTCGACATGGGAAACGCTCGCGTTCATGGCGCTGTTTCCGCGCCGCATCAGCTTCGTATTCAAGAGCGACCTCAAGCGCATCCCGTTCTTCGGCTGGGTGCTAAAAGGACTGGACATGGTAAGCCTGGATCGCGGTTCGCCGCGTCAGGCGCATCAGGCCGTCACGCGCGAATGCGCGGAAAAACTCGCACTGGGCGATGTCGTGGTGATCTTTCCCGAAGGCACGCGGGTGGCGCACGATGCCCCGCTCAAGCTGGCTTCGGGCGGCGTAAGGCTTGCGTGTTCCACGCAGGTGCCCGCGGTGCCGGTCGTGCATAACGCCGGTAAATACTGGCCGGCAAAAGGCTGGCCCGATCAGCCCGGGCATATCCGCGTGATCGTGCTGCCGCCGTTGCCGGCAGATTGTGTGGTGCCGCAAGAGTTGAACCGGCTGGCGCAGGAGCGGATGGAAAAGGAACTGGCGCGGATCGCTTGAGCCCGAGCGCGAGCCCGAACGGAATGCGTGCTAAACAGCGGCGGTGCGTTGGGTCAGAACGGGCGGCGGCGCTTCGCGGCGCACAGCCGGTCCACCGCCGACAACAGCGCCTCCATCTCGACGGGCTTCTGTAAATAGCCGTCGTAGTGAACGAAAGCCGGCGGGTGCGGGTGCCCCGAGATCATCAGGAAAGGGATATGTGCGAAGGCCGAGTTGGTCTTCATCGTCTGGCACAAGAGCGCGCCGCCGAGCCCCGGCATCATCCAGTCCGACACCACGATATCCACGCTGTGCTCGCCCAGTAATGCCAGCGCGCCGTTGCCGTCGAACGCGGACAGCACCTTGCAGTCCGCAGACTGCATGCACAGGGTCCAGACTTCGAGGGTGGCGGGGTCGTCGTCGACGAGCAATACGGTTTTCATCTTGCTGGCGGCTTTGATGGGCGTCCCGGTGATGGAAGAGTTGCGGAGTCAGACAGCGCAAAGCGAACTTTGGTTGCACGCGAATTCTGTTGCCCTTGCTTACAGAATGGTCGTTTGCAACCCTCGCGCGCTGCTCGTGAGGTCCGCGTTTAGCGTGCTTTGCGCGACTTTCCCGGCGCGCATGAACTGCTGCCTCGAGCGGGCTTCGCCCACTTATATAGCTTTTATCGCACGTATGCTAATGGGGTTTTGCCGATCCCGCATTTGTGGTAACAAGTGCCTGTAGCAAGGCTCTCCACAAGCTATTTCATACCGATACGAACCGCTTCACGCTGCCTTCCCGCCTCACGGATTGCATCGATCAGACTGTCCAGCGCAGGCGAGCGGACGCGGTCATGGCGCAGTATCAGGCCAATGGGTTCATCGGCGCCGGCGAAGGGCATCGGCAAGCGGGCCAGCAGCTTCAACGCGATGTCATGTTCCACCACGCTGGACGGCACGAACCATACCGCGTCGTTGTGCAATGCAAGAGCGCGCCCAAGCGACACCGACAAGGTTTCGATCAGCGAACTCAGCGCCTGCGCACCGAACGCCGTCAACACGCTTTCGGCGGACTGGCGGATCAGCGTCCCGAACGGCGGCACGACCACTGGAAAGCGGGCAAGCACCGAGGCCGTGATATTGCTTTCATGCACGAGCGGATGATCGTGGCGCACGACGACCGTCAACGGCTCGCGGTACAACTGCTCGAAGGTCATCCCCAGCATGCCCTCGGGTTCGGAAAGACGGCCGACGACCAGGTCGGTATCGGCGGATTTCAGCCGTTCGAGCAACTGCGAATTCGAGCCGGTCCATACCCGCACCGACACATCCGGCCAGTGCGCCCGAAACGCGGCAAGCGTGGGCGGCAGCAACGCGGGCGCAACCGTCGGCAGGACACCTAGCGCGACCGTGCCGGGCATCTCGACACCATGCCGGGACAGCTCATCCACCCCTTCACGCAAAGCCCCCACGCAGGCTGCAGCGTGCGGCGCGAACAGTCTGCCCTCGCGCGTCGGCGCAGCGCCCCGGCGGCCCCGTTCGAACAGCCGGACGTCCAGGATGGATTCCAGCTCGCCAATGGTCTTCGATACCGCCGGTTGGGTGATCGAGAGGCTGTCTGCGGCGCGCTGGACGCTGCCGAACTGCGTCACCGCCAGGAAACACTGCAGGTGCCGGAACTTGATCCGGCCGCTGGTCAGGTTAGCAAGCGGCGTGACCGGTTTGGCAGACCTGGCGGGCTTGGCGAGCTTGGCACCCGGCTCATTCAGCTTGCCCGGCGCCACAGCCGGGTCGGACGGGACAGATTTTTTAGCCATGACGATCAGTTATGTCTGAATGCATAAAACGTCATTTTCCATAACTTCATCGCTTCGATAAAGTGTTGATTCACATTTTAAAAGTCGGAGACAGAAAAGTGACTACCCCCTCCCTCATCCTGACGCCGCGCGACTGGGATTCCCACCCGCCCTATTGCCACCCGGGCTACAAGTCGTCGGTGCTGCGCAGCCCGTCGCGTCCGTTGATCCCGCTGAAAGAGAACCTGAAGGACCGCCGCGTGCCGGTGTATGGCGCCGACGATCTCGGCAAGCTCGATCATGACCTCACGCGCAACGCCGCGAAGAATGGCGAGCCGCTGGGCGAACGCATTATCGTGACGGGCCGCGTGCTCGACGAAAGCGGCCGGCCGGTGCGCAATACGCTGGTCGAGATCTGGCAGGCGAACGCGGCCGGGCGTTATGTCCATAAAGCCGACCAGCACGCGGCGCCGCTCGACCCGAATTTCCTCGGTGCGGGCCGTTGCCTGACTGACAACGAAGGGCGGTACCGGTTCCTCACGATCAAGCCGGGGGCGTATCCGTGGGGCAATCATTCGAACGCGTGGCGTCCCAATCACATTCACTTCTCGCTGTTCGGCGACTACTTCGGCTCGCGTCTTGTCACACAGATGTATTTCCCCGGCGACCCGCTGCTCGACCTCGACCCGATCTTCCAGGGCACGCCTGAACATGCGCGCAACCGGATGATCTCGCGCTTTTCCATCGATACGACCGAAGAAGGTTATGCGCTCGGTTATGAGTTCGACATCGTGCTGCGCGGCGCGAACCAGACCCCGACGGAGGCTTGAACATGACCATCTACAAACAAACGCCGTCGCAAACGGTCGGACCGTACTTTGCTTATGGCCTGTGTCCCGAGCAATACAGCTTCGACCTGAAGAGCTTGTTCACGCCGTCGATCGCGGACCGGGAATCGGCGGGACAGCACATCAGCATCGTGGGGCAGGTGTTCGACGGCGAAGAGAAAGTGGTTGGCGACGCCGTGATCGAAATGGCTCAGGCCGATTCCACCGGCCGCTATGTGAGCACGCTGGCGGAGACGCGCGAATCGGGTTTTCGCGGCTTCGCCCGGGTGGGCACGGGGACCGATCCCGAGTTGCGCTTCGTTGTTGACACGGTCAAGCCGGGCGGCACGGCAGATGATTCGGCGCCGCATATTGATGTGATCGTGTTGATGCGCGGCATGTTGCTGCACGCCTATACGCGCATCTATTTCGATGACGAAACCGAAGCCAATGCACGCGACAGCGTCCTTGCGCTGGTTCCGGCGGAGCGGCGCGGCACGTTGATCGCCAGGCGTGAAGCGGGTACCTCGAATACGATCTATCGATTCGACATTCATTTGCAAGGACCGAAGGAAACGGTTTTCTTCGATCTCTGAGCGGTCGAAGGGAGTCGGGCAGAGCGTCCGGCGCGATGGTTTATGATGTCGGACGCTCGAACCTGCCTGTGATTCCCCTATGAAAGACGCTCAGTCCGCCAGTCCGTTGTATCTCAAACTTTTCGCCGAAACCGCGCAGATCGAATGGTCTGAACTGCAGCGGTTTTTCGCGCGCGGCGTGTTGCTGAAAGTGGCACGCGATATCGATCTGGTGAGTGTCGCCGAAGCCGTCGCCAATGACGATACGAAGCAGGTCACCGCGTGGTTGTCGGCCGGGTTGCTTGAGCGCGTGGAGCCCGCAACGGCCGAGGATCTTGCTGCGCGCAATCCCGAACTCTGGGCCGTGGTGGTGTCGCCGTGGGTGTGTGTCCAGGAGCGTGGCTGAGCGGTTCGCTCTCACCTCCCCGATAACTTCCGCCACAGCGTCGTCTTGCTGATGCCAAGCGCCAGCGCGACCTTCTCGCGGTTACCATCGAACGAATCCAGCATCGCGCGAATCTCGTCGGCCTCCACCTTGCGGCTGCGCTGCTTCAGCGTTTCCTGGCCCGAGGCGGCATCGTCTTCTTCAAGCTCCGGGGCGATCGACCTCAACAGCCCGGGCGTTACTCGCATCCCCGGCATCTCGTTCAGTTCCACCGCAATCCGTTCAATCACGTTCTGCAGCTCGCGTACGTTCCCGGGCCATCGGTACGCGGCCAGCAACGGCAACACCGGCTCAAGCACGCCACGCGCCGCTTCCACCGAGCCGGCCCGCCCCGTCTGCCATAGCAACTGCGCAGCCAGCCCGGCAATATCCGATGACCGCTCGCGCAGCGGCGGCAAAGCAAGATTCAGGATGTTCAGCCGATAATAAAGGTCCGCCCGAAACTGCGCCGCCTGCACGCGCTCACTCAGCCCGCGATGCGTCGCCGCCACCACACGCACATCGACTTGCAGCGGTTCCGTGGACCCTAGACGCACGACTTCACGCTCCTGGAGCACACGCAATAAACGGCTCTGCAAAGGCATAGGCATCTCGCCGATTTCATCGAGAAAAAGCGTGCCGCGATGCGCCGATTCAATCAGTCCCGCCTTCCCTCCCCGCCGCGCGCCGGTGAACGCACCTTCCTCGTAACCGAACAATTCGCTTTCCAGCAGCGTCTCCGGAAATGCGCCGCAATTGAGCGCGACGAACGCGAACTCGCGCCGCGCGCTCCCGGTATGGATGCCCTGCGCAACCAGCTCCTTGCCGGTGCCGCTTTCGCCCCGTATGAGCACGGTGGCGTCCGAGCGCGCGTATCGCCGCGCGCGCTGTCGCACTTGATCTATCGCTTCGCTCGTCCCGCTCAGATCCTCGATCCGATACCGCGCGACCAGCTGCGGCGCACGTTGCCGGGCGCGCACGGAACGGTCCATGCGTTGCAAGGCCACCGACTCCTGGAAGGTGATGATGGAACCGGACGCTGCCGATGTCGACGCGTCTCCCCACGCACTCCGATGCACCACGTAGCTCGCCCCGCGTACCGTCTCGAGCGCTTCACCCGGCTCCTTCGGCACTGCGCTGGCTACCTCCGGCGCGAGATCGTGCAGCCGCTTGCCCACCGCCTGCGATGGCGCGAGCCGCAGCATGTCAGCCATCTTGCCGCTCAACGCTTCTATCCGGCCATCGGCGGTCAGCGCGACGACACCGTCGCGCAAATGCTGCAGCACCTGATCCAGCCGCCGACGCCGCTGCGTTTCCCCCAGCGTGGCGCGTGCCACTTCGAGGGCGTTTTCGAAGGCGCCCTGAACAGACGCGCGCGAGTATAAAAACACCGACTTCATGCCGGCCTTCTCGGCCAGCTCCGTCACGAGCCCGGGGCCAACGATAGCCAGCACACCCCGGTCGCGCAGATCGAGCACGCACGCCTCCGCGTCTTCCGCCGACAGATAGGAAGCACATTCGACCGCCGCACCAAATGCCCGGAAAAACCGCTTGAGCTCGGACGGGGTCTCGCCGTGCATCACGAGCCCGACCGAGTCGCTCTCACGGCGCGCCCGCGCCAGCGCATGCATCACGTCGAAGCCAGTGGGATTCACCAGCACGACCGGCACGCTGATCCGCGCCTTCAGGTAACTGCCGTTCGATCCCGCCGATACCACCACGTCCGGACGTGCGTCGCCCGCATGCTCGATCTCCTTCACCGCGTCCTCGTACCCCAGCGGGACGATACGCAGATCGGCAATGCCGTCGTAGTCCGCCGCGATGTCGCGATACAGGTCGCGCAACTTGCTGATACCGACTGCCCAGATACGTGGAGGGGGATTCATGACTGATGGCCGAAACGAGGGATTGCAAAGTTTAACGCCATTTTTGCAATCCATGATTTCATTTTTGAAACCTCCGGGTGCTCTGGGGAAGGTCTAATCTCTTAGAAATCAAAACCTTGGAATCTGGCAGGCAACTTGCGCCATGTCAGCGGGTCAACGGAGACATATCTATGAGTTCAACTGCAACACTGAGTGCCGGCGCGAAATTTCGCGCGGCGGTCGCGGCTGAGAAGCCCCTTCAGCTTGTCGGCACGATCAATGCGAATCACGCGCTGCTCGCCAAACATGCGGGCTTCAAGGCGATCTACCTGTCGGGCGGCGGCGTGTCCGCGGGCTCGCTGGGCCTGCCGGACCTCGGCATTTCGACCCTCGACGACGTCCTGACCGACGTTCGCCGCATCACCGATGTCTGCGACCTGCCGCTGATGGTCGATGTCGACACGGGCTTCGGTCCGAGCGCCTTCAACATCGCACGCACGGTGAAGTCGCTGATCAAGGCGGGTGCGGGTGCGATGCATATCGAAGATCAGGTGGGCGCCAAGCGCTGCGGCCATCGGCCGGGCAAGGCAATCGTCTCGCAGCAGGAAATGGCCGATCGCGTGAAGGCCGCGGTCGATGCGCGTACCGACGAGAATTTTGTCGTGATGGCCCGTACCGACGCGCTGGCGGTGGAAGGCCTGGAAGCGGCGATTGAACGGGCGCGCGCTTGCGTGGAAGCAGGCGCCGACATGATTTTCCCGGAAGCCATGACGGACCTGAAAATGTACAAGCAATTCGTCGATGCCGTGAAGGTGCCGGTCCTCGCGAACATTACGGAGTTCGGATCAACGCCGCTTTTCACGGTTGAGGAACTGCGCAGCGTGGATGTATCGATCGTCCTGTATCCGCTCTCCGCGTTCCGCGCGATGAACAAGGCCGCGGAGAACGTGTACCGCGCGATCCGCACCGACGGCACGCAAAGCAACGTGCTCGACACCATGCAAACGCGCGAGGAACTGTACGCGAGCATTGGTTATCACGAGTTCGAAGACAAGCTCGACGCCCTGTTCAATCAGACGAAGTAACGCGTCAACCCTATCAGGAGACAGAATCAAATGAGCGATACGCTAGAGAAAGAAGCACCCGCCACCGGCGGTTTCAAGCCGAAGAAATCCGTCGCGCTGTCAGGCGTGACGGCAGGCAATACCGCGCTGTGCACCGTCGGCAAAACGGGCAATGACTTGCACTATCG
>NZ_JBIYEB010000056.1:0-29738 GCF_044909315.1 Caballeronia udeis | reverse complement strand
TGACATTCACGAAGCATTCCTCAAACTAGCCTGCTCACTCGTCTGCTGGAACATCTTCAGCCGAACTGAGCAGCCTTTTTGAACTGCCCTCTAAGGCGCGGATGTGGCACGCCTGGCTTCCGCATTCAACCGCGTTGCGATTCCATGGCCTGAAGCGTGTGGCTTAGACCGTCTTCGGAGAAGACGGAATCGATCGCGTCCCTCGCCGCGCCTGCGGCCGCTTCGGCACGGGCAAGCATGGTGACCTCGTACGCCTGGACCGCTGCCCTCCAGTCTTCCGTTTTCGTCAGGGCCAATGCGAGATCGGCGGCGTCCAGCATGGCGAGGTTAGCGCCATTGCCGCCGAACGGAGACATCAAATGCGCCGCATCGCCCAGCAAGGTGACCCCCGGCCGATGTTCCCACCGGTGACCAACAGGCAGCGCCTGGATGGTCCGAGGCGTCATGCGGTCGCCGCAGCGGTAGATGAGTTCGAGCAGGTTTTCCGACCACCCCGTGAAGTAAGCCGCGAGGCTTGCTCGTTTTGCATCCGCTGAAGACAGGTCCAGTCCACCTTTTTCGAGCCAGTCTTCCGGCACGCGCATTGCCGCATAGATCGTGATGTGGGCGTTGGCGTCGCGATGACCAATGAGCGCCTTGGAGTCTCCCACCGCGAACGTCAAGCCGCGCCCGACGAGACTTGCCAGTTCGGGATAACGTGCATCGACGTCATCGATGCCCAGCTCGAGGAACGTCACGCCGCTATACAGAGGGCGTGCTGGCGAGACGAGTGGCCGGACGCACGACCATGCGCCGTCGGCTCCGATCACGAGATCGAATGTCTCATGCCGACCACTGCGAAACACAAGTTCGAAGGTTCCATTGTCCTGCGCATGGATGGCGACAGGCCGATGGTCCCATTGCACCGTATGGGAAGGGAGCGAATCCAGCAGCATCTGCCGAAGCTGCCCTCTATCCACTTCCGGGCGATTTTTTTCTGACACGTCGGTGTCGGATAACAGCAGTTGGCAGTGCTTATTATAGAAGCGCTCTTCCTGATCTTCATAACGGGCAATACGCGTGAACTCGGCCGTCAACCCTGCGCATTCAATGGCGTACTGGCCGGACTCCGCGTGCATGTCCAGGGAGCCTCCCTGCGGGCGGGCCGAAGAGAGGGTCTCGCGTTCAAAGACCGATGCAACAATGCCATGCAGATGCAGAATGCGAGCGAGCGTCATGCCGCCGGGGCCGGCGCCGACAATTGCGATACGTGGTGAATACATGCTCTACCTCCAATGTAGATAGCTAGCTATGTATAACCATAGCATACAATATAGAATGCTATCTACCTGATCCAGCCATGCCTCCAGAAATTGTTGAAATGCCGGTCCATCTGATTAACCGTTCCTCCCGCCTGTTGACGCGTTTGGGAGAAGAGCGGTTGCAGGCGTTGGGACTGGCGATCGCCCAAGTGCCCGTGTTCTACGCGTTGAAGGACGGTTCGGCGCTGACCCAGAAGGAGTTGGCCAGACTGGCTAAAACCGAGCAGCCCACCATGGCTGTGTTGCTGGATCGCATGGAGCGGGATGGTTTGATTCAGCGCAGCCCGAATCCGCACGACAAGCGCAGCAGCCTGATTTCCCTGACGCGTCTTGCGCTGCAGAAGGTACCCGCAGCGAAGGAAATCATGCAGCGGGGTAATGATGAAGCGCTTGCCGGATTCACCGAGAGGGAAACGACCACGCTTGTTCGGTTACTGAGTCGCGTTGTGCGAAATCTTGATCCGGACGTTGCAGGAAATGAAGCAGAGGGATGATCCGTCCGGTTACATAAGATGAATATGGATTCGGGCAGGCAGCGTGTTCGGCGCGTGGTGGCCGATCGTGTCAGGTGATTGTCGGCTTGAGGCTGTCAGTTCCAGTCGAGAATTCGCGAGCATGACGGCGAGCGCCGCGTGATACGGCGCGACGACTGAACGCCGGGCGCCAGGCCAGCGTCTTTCACAGAGGCTGGCCTGGCGCGGCAGGAAGTCAGGCTTGTGTTCCAGCGTTGTCCGCATCGTCCGGAGCGGCTTCGTCCTCTTTCTTTTCTACCAGCGACTCCAGGGCGCCGGCGCCTTTAAAGCCGGCCACGGCCGCAATTCCTTTCGTCAGAATTGAAGCATCCGGATCGACCTTGTCCGTTGCTTCCACTGCTGCGACGGCACCCGCGACCTTACCTACCTCATCCAGAAATCCCATGTCGATCACCGTATATGTTGAACGTGAACGCGCACAATTTCACGCTCACGCTTATCAAAGGACGTCGCGGTTGGAACCTTCAGCGGCATCTCTCACCGGCGACACTTTGGTGCATCAGCCTCGTTGACGACTGCGCTCATTTGAAGTGCATGACAACGAGGAGCATGTCTTACTTCGATGGCGGACGTCTTCCCGCCATCGTCAATGACAATAACACCGCATGAACCGCGAGACTGTAAATTCTTGTTAGACGCGTCCGCGGTTTCTGTTCAGCCGCGTTTCAATCGGCCCGACCATCTCGCCGGCATCAGGACCGGAGCGATTTTCAGGCGCCAATTACGCGTGCAAGAACACGATCCTTTCCCACGATCTTTTGCGTCCCCTGTAACCGTTGCCGATCATTGGGCGAAATACCCTATGAAGTCGGCAGCGCGAGAGTGCCGCGCGTCGGCTGGACAACAGTAGTAAGCGATCGTTTTGGAGAGTGCAAGGCGCGAGAAACCTGGACCGGTTCGAAGACAGGGTTCTCAACTGGATCGATACAGGTCAATTGCATAGTCATCCTTATATTTTTACTTTCAACATGAAACTGGAGATCTGATGAAATCGATTCGAAAAATCATCCTGTGCGCAATGCTTCCGCTGTCGCTGGCGACAGGCTTCGCGCATGCCCAGGGAATTGGGCGCGCCGGTACCTATCTGATGCCACAGGACTATCAAATGATGATGGAGAGGCTCACGCCCGAACAACGGACCCAGGCCATCACCATTCAGCAGAAAATGATGCAGATGGAGATGGACCACAAGGACTCCATGTCTCAAATGGAGATGAAATACGAGCACGAAATGATGCAGATGCAGAACCAGCTACTGGATCTGTTCAAGGGTCACTAGCCCCGCCGGAGGGTGATCCACCGAGGCTGCTTCGGGCACAATGCTGGTGTTCCGGCACGAGGCGGTTTCGGTGAGCTCAACGCTTGGGTGGCGCAGGCGGGTCGGGTCGGCCGTTGGTGGTTAAAACACATTGCACCGGTATTGCCCCGCAGGAGCGGCAGACATGTCTCTTGATAATCCCCCTCCAGTTGTTTCATCGCGATTGACCGCCTTCGTATTCGCGGGCGGCGGCAGCCTCGGTGCGATCGAGGTCGGCATGCTGCGCGAGTTGCTCAACTGGGGCGTGCGCCCGGATTGCGTGATAGGCGCGTCGGCGGGCGCCATCAACGCGGCGTATTTTGCGGGCCGGCCCGATGCCGAGGGCGTCACCAAGCTTGAATTGCTGTGGTGCGGCATCAGGCGGCGGGACATCATGCCGCTCAGCATGTTCGGGCTGTTCGAGATGATCCTGCGTCGCCGTTCCAACCTGGTCGAAGCGAAGGCGCTGCGCGTCCTGCTGGAAAACAATTTGCCCTACAAGCGAGTGGAGCAAGCGGTCATCCCGCTCCACGTTGTCGCTACCAACATGCTGAGTGGCAACGAAGTCGTTCTCTCGTCAGGCCCGGTCGTGGAGGCCGTCCTTGCAAGCGTCGCCATTCCCGGCGTGTTTCCGCCAATACGCATTGACGGAATCGATCTGGTCGACGGCGGCGTGGCCAACAATACGCCGATCTCGGTGGCCATCGGGCTCGGCGCGACACGCATCATCGTACTGCCGGCCGGTTTCGCTTGTGCGTTGCAGAAGCCGCCGGCCAATGCGATCGCGCAGGCCCTTCATGCGTTGACGCTTGTCATCGCGCGGCAGCTTGTGCGTGATCTGGCGTTCTACTCATCGCGTGCGGAGATTGTTGTCGTACCGCCCTTGTGTCCGCTCGATGTATCGCCTTACGACTACACGCAGTGCGATCGCCTGATCGAGCGTGCGGCCGTGCAAACCCGTACATGGCTGAGCGATGGTGGTCTTGAACGCGGGGCCGTCCCGGCCGAATTGCACGAGCACGAGCATGCCTGAGCGGGCTAGCGAAGGGTGCGCGCCAAAAGGGTGTGCGCCAATCGCTGGCCGGATAACACCCATTTCACGTCGGAAGTGGATCATTGCAACCATGTCATGGGCCCGTAAACACGGCTGGCAATAATGGAGTTCTTCGAGCCGGTCCGCTTTCTTCGCCGCCGTGGGCGGCTTGCGCTGGCTTATCCCCTCCAAGGATTGGAACACCAGACATGCCAGACAAGAACATTGATGATCTTTCGCCAGCCGAGCAGGGCGCTTCCGTTTCCCGGCGTGGTTTTCTCAAGCTTGCGGGTGCTTCCAGCCTTGCGACCGCTGCAGGCGGGCTGGCTTCAGCGAGCCGGGTCGCTGCGGCAAGTCCGGACGGCACGCCCGAACAGATCCACCTGACCTGGGGCAAGGAGCCGTGGTCCGAGGTGGTGATCTCGTGGGCCTCGCTCGCCCCGGCGGTCAATCCGCGGGTGCGCTTTGGCCGCGCCGGCGGAACGAAGACGACGGTGCATGGCGTGCAGCGCACCTATACCGATGGACTCAACGGCGAGATTGTCTGCACGTATCACGCACGCCTTCATGGACTGAACCCCGCGGCCGGCTACGAGTACGAAGTCACCGCCGACAATGACAGCAACGCGGGCCGTCCCTTTGCGGCGAGTTTCCAGACTGCGCCACACGGCCGGGCCGCGTTTCGATGGACCAGCTATGGCGACCTCGCGACGCCGAATACCAACTGGGTGCTCTCTTCGCCACAAAGCCGCTTTGCCGTGCAGGCAGTCGAGCGGTTCCAGCCGCTGTTTCACTTGCTCAATGGCGATCTCTGTTATGCCAACCTGAACCCGGCGCATCAGCCCGAAGTCTGGCGCGACTTCGGCAACAACGCCCAGACGTCGGCGGCCAATCGCCCATGGATGCCTTGTCCGGGTAATCATGAGCTGGAATTCAACAACGGCGAGCAGGGGCTTGACTCGTATCTGGCGCGTTATACGTTGCCGGAGAACGGCACGCGTTTCCCCGGCCGCTGGTACAGCTTTCGTGTGAGTTCGGTGCTGTTTGTCTCGCTCGATGCGGACGATGTGGTCTACCAGGATGCCGCCGCCTTCGTCGCGGGTCCGGACCCGCTGGTGCCGGCCGGGAGCACCGGCAACCCGCCGATCGCCCCGGGTACGTCGCTTTATGTGCGCGGCTATAGCGGCGGCGAGCAGACGCGCTGGCTAGGCGAGACGTTGCGCGAGGCGGCCGCGAACAAGGACATCGACTGGATCGTGGTCCAGATGCACCAGGACGCGCTCACATCGTCGAAGACCGGCAATGGCTCGGACAAGGGCATCCGGGAGGCGTGGCTGCCCTTGTTTGACCGCTACGGCGTCGATCTCGTGCTCTGCGGCCATGATCACGACTACGAGCGCAGTTATCCCGTGCGTGGGTGCAACCACCATGCGGGCATGGACGCCGTGACGGGCGAACCGGTGGAGACCCTGCAGCCCCGGCCGGTCATGACGTCGAATCCCCCTGACGGCGCTTTCGATACCAGCCAGGGGACAATTCACCTGATCCTGGGCGGCGGCGGCACCAGTGCACCCCTGGATGTCTATGGCCTGGACGCCGGAACCGGCAAGGTGCAGGCAAAGGTGTTCACCAAGCCCAACCGTCCTATCGCCGGGACCACGGCGAACACGTTCGTGCGCCAGCCGGCCGATGCGCTGGAAGACGCCATCTGGTCGGCGCAACGCGATACCGGTACCGGTTATGGCATTGCGGTGTTCGATCATGATCCCGGCACGCCGGGTGGCAAGACCACCATTACGATGAACTACTATCACGCGCCCGGCGCCGACCAGACGCCGACCGCGACTTACGAGCTGTTCGAGACCATCACGCTTTCCAAGGCGCGTCGAAGCTGATTCGCGGTCTTCAACCCACGGGCTGAGACGTGGCCTTTGTTTAGCCACGTCCTGGCCGCATCTCAGCCGCGTGTCAGCCGCGCACGAACCACGTTCGTTTAGCCGCCACGAGCATCGCCCGATAGACCAGCCACGACACGACAAACGTGGCTGGCGCGGAGAACGATTGCAGCGCACCGGGAAGGTTCATCAGCAGCAAGCCCGCCAGCGCGCCGGCGAACCATGCCGTCAGTCCGCCCGGATTGAATGCCGGCACATGTGAATCGCGACACTCGATCTCGGCGCCGAGCAAGGTATCGACCCGGGTCGACAGGATATGAGCAAGCGCAACACCCACCCATGCCACCACGAAGATGCCCTGGTACGCGAGTGCCTGAAGGATCTTTGAAAACACGTCAGCCATCATCAGCGCATACACCACCGCACCCACCACAAGCGCCCACGCGAACTTCGGCGCGTGCAATCCAGCGACCTTGCGGAAGAACGCCTGCATGTTGATCGCGGCGAGATAGTAGTTCGCCGTGTTGATACGGGATTGCGTGACCCACACGAACAGCAACCCCCAAATTCCCATCAGCTTCAGCAATGCAAGCACCACCGACACTTCCGAGAGCGGTCCCAATCCGGGGATCGTGCTGACCAGATAGATCCCGACCGCGCCGTTGAGCAGGAACGTCACGAGGTAGAACGGCATGCCGAAGTTGAAGCGGCCGTGATAGGGCGCATCTTTCTGGCGGCCGAAGCGCGCGTAGTCGAACGTGAACATCATCAGGATCCAGACGCCCATGTAGTACACGAAACAATTCCACCAGCCGTTTGCGGGGATCGTTCCCTTGGGACCGAAGTCGAGCCATGCGGTGTTGTAGCCGTACTCGTGGGTCGTCAGGACCACTGCCGCCAGCAGGCCGAGCAGGTAGAAGGGCAGCAACACGCCATTGAACTTGTCCAGCCAGTGCTGGACGCTGCCGAACACCAGCGGCACGCTGTAGCAGACCACGATCAGCGCGGCCCATTTATAGTCCAGTGCCGGGAAAAGGTTGTGCGCCGCGACCGCGATCACGGAGCCTTCGAACACCGCGTAGTAGATCGCCGTGGCAAAGAAGATCAGCGTGGCAAGCGCCGCACCCGCGCCTCCAAACAGCACACGCGAGAACAACGCGACCGACAACCCGGTGCGGATCGCATAACGGCTGATGATCGAATTGACAATGCCGTATGAGATGACGGAAAGCGCCATGCCGATCAACGCGTTGCGCGTGCCGTACTGCAACGCGAGCGCCGCACCGACCACGATATAGAATACAGCGCTGCAGACAGCCCACCACGCCATCGTCAGGGAAAATGCGGGCATGCGGGCGCTGTCGGGAACCGCGTATGTGGATAAATCCAGTTCGTGCCCCGCAGGGTCCTGTGACAGGTTGGCCATGATCCTTGCTCCTTCATGCAGTAGATTGAAAGAAGCAGGCGCGACCGGCTGACGCCCGCTATAGAGAAAAGCACGACTGGGTTGACGACCGGGTTGACTGCGGACGAACGCCTCCCGCGCTGCGCCGTGACGAGCACGGCGCAGCGGGTTTGCTTCAGTTCAAACGGGTACTTTCCTAATAGCCCAGCGCTTCACGCAAACGCGCCAGCCTTTCGTGTGCGACACGGCGTGCAGCGAGCGTTTGTTCCATCGATACAGCGACAAAACGCGCACGATGATTCGGCTGCATCTGGCCTATGAGGTCCATGTCCGCGCTGATCACGGTGCCAATGGTGGCGTAGCCGCCGCCGGAGACGGCATCGCGATGCAGGATGATCGGTTCGAGCCCGCCGGGCACCTGGATGGAACCGATCGGATAACACGCATCGACAATGTTGGACGGGTCGGCGCCCGCGCCGAACGGCTGTACGCGTTCGCGGAATTGCAGGGCGCGTCCCTGTTTGTAGCGGTAGCCGATCCGGTCCGCTTCCGGCGCAACTACCCAGGTGTCATCGAAGAAAGTACGGGCGGATTCTTCGGTCAGGCGGTGGTGATAGAGCCCCGGCAGCACCCGCAATTCAATTTCCCTGGCGAGCGGCGTCCTGAGGTCGGCATGCAACTCGCGTCCTTCCTTTGCCGGGCGTTTGGGGGCGCAACTTGTCAGTTGATCGCCCTTTTGCAAGCGCCTTCCGTTGAGTCCGCCGATCGCACCCAGGGTGTAGGTCGAGCGGCTGCCGAGCACGACCGGCACGTCGAACCCGCCGGCCACCGCAAGGCATGCACGGGCGCCTGCCTTCACGTGATCGAAGGTGAGCGTGCTCCCGGCCTTGATACGAAGCGAGACATTGCAGGCCTGCGCGACGCCATCGATCTTCGGGGTCATCTCGGCGCCGGTGACGGCGATCAGCGTGTCCGAATGAAACACCAGTTGGGGGCCGAGCAACGTGCATTCGATTGCGGCCGCATCTTCGCTGTTACCGACCAGCAGGTTCGCCGCTCGCAATGAAAACTGGTCGAGCGCACCCGAGGGTGGAATGCCGACGTAGTAATAGCCTTGCCGTCCGGTATCCTGAACCGAGGTCGCAAGCCCTGGTTTCACTACTTCCATCACGCAGGTGGTGTCAGTCGGCATGGAGTACCTCGGCGAGCGAACGGTTGTAGGCATCGGGGTCACGCTTGAATTCGCCCAATACGAACTTGACGGGTTTCACGCGTAGGGCAAATGTGCCTGCTTCGACCTCGGCCAGATTGCGGTCATAGGTTTCCCGATCGATCGGCGCGAACTTGACGATGTCGCCCGGCCGGAAGAACACCATGAAGTCGCGCAAGTAGGAAAGGCGTTGCCCGGGATCGAAGATCGGGGCGGGCGTCACGCCGAACATCTGGTAGCCGCCTGCGCCGCGCACCGAGTAGATGCAGCCGAAACAACCGCCGTGGCCGACGGTGAGTTTCGGGGTATCGGTACGTGGGCGCAGATACTTCGGTACTTCGAGTTGCCGGGACCGTTCGACCATCTGGAACATGAAGGGCAAGCCCGCGACGAAACCAACCATCGAAACAAACCACGGCGTGCCTGAATGCGCGGCAATGAACGCATCGACGCTGCTCAGGCCATTGATGCGAGCGGCATATTCCAGATCAGTCGATGAAGGATCCTGATGACGTTCCCGAAAACGCATGAGCGTCTCATGAGTCCACGGATCGTTGTAGAGCACCGGCACTTCCACGATACGTGTCTCCAGCTCCAGAGGTGCGTCGCCCACTTCTGCGTCGATTTCCTTGAGCAAGGCGAGCAGCGTATCGGGTGCGATCACATCCGGATCGTATCGAACCTGATACGACGCGTTGGCCGGACAAATCTCCGTTACGCCCGCTACGTTGCGACGCTGCAGCTCACGCGTGATCGCAGTCCCTTTGAAGAAAGCATCGAGCGACATGTCCTCGCTGATCTCGACGAAGATGAATTCGTCGCCGCCGAATGTATAACGGATGCTCATGCCGCCTCCTCGCTTTGGCTTCGCTTTGCAGCACGTTGCGCCATCCACGCCTCGAGATGATTCGTGTGGTACCGGCCCGCGCGAATATCCGCGTCTGCAAGCATGGCCTGATGTAGCGGTGCCGTGGTCTTGACCCCGCCTATCTTCATCTCGCGCAACGCGCGATCGAGCCGCGCGAGCGCCGCCGGCCGGCTTTCGTCGAAGACAATGAGCTTGGCGAGCAGCGAGTCATAGAACGGCGGGATGGTATAGCCCTGATACAGCATTGAATCTATCCGCACGCCGGGGCCGGCCGGCCACACCAGTTCGTCAATGCGGCCTGGACTCGGGCGAAAATCGCGCTCGGGATCTTCGGCATTGATACGGCATTCGATAGCGGCTCCCCGCATGACGATGTCGCGTTGTTCATAACGCAACGGTTCGCCATCTGCAATGCGCAGCGATTCACGCACGAGGTCGATACCGGTAATCGCTTCGGTCACCGGATGCTCGACCTGAATGCGCGTGTTCATTTCAATGAAGTAAAACTCGCCGCGTGTTTCGTCGAACAGGTATTCAAGCGTGCCCGCGCTTCGATATCCGACTTCACGCGCGAGCCGCGTCGCCGATTCGCACAGCGATGCACGCAGTTCCGGCGTCAACGAGGGCGACGGTGCCTCCTCCATGATTTTTTGTCGACGCCGCTGCAGGGAACACTCGCGTTCGAACAGATGAACAACGTTCTTGCCGTCGCCGAGCACTTGTACTTCGATATGACGCGCCCGCCCGATGAAGCGTTCCAGATAGACGCCCGCGTTACCGAACGCCGCGAGGGCTTCCCGCTGCGCGAGCGGCAGTTCGACATCGAGCTGCGCCGCATCGTGCGCCACGCGAATGCCGCGTCCGCCGCCGCCCGCAGCGGCCTTGATCATGACTGGATAACCAATCCGGCCGGCAACGTCGCGCGCCTGCTCGAGCGAATCGAGAACGCCCTCGCTGCCCGGCACGGTCGGCACGCCTGCGCGTTGCGCAGTGGCACGCGCACGGGCCTTGTCGCCCATCGTCGCGATGATGGATGAGGGTGGCCCGACGAAGATCAGCCCGGCGGTCTCCACCTTCTCCGCGAACGCCGCGTTCTCCGATAAAAATCCGTACCCGGGATGAATCGCATCCGCGCCGCATTGTCCGGCCGCTTCGAGAATGACGGCGGGATTGAGGTAGCTTTTGGCGGCATGCGCCGAGCCAATTGGCACGGCCTGGTCGGCCATGCGCACGGCCAGGCTGTCGCGGTCGGCGTCGCTCACCGTGACGGCCGCCCGCATGCCCAGTTCCTGCGCTGCGCGGATGACCCGCACCGCGATCTCGCCGCGATTGGCGACCAGCAGGGTGCGAATGCGTTGAGGCTTGTAGAAGGTCTCCGGGAACATTGGCTTACCCCTCGATCCGCATCAGCACCTGGCCCGCGTCGACCGGCTCGCCGTCTTCGGCAAGTATCTCGGTCACGCGGCCCTTGGCGGTTGCTTCGATTTCGCTGAACTGTTTCATGACTTCGACCAGTCCCACGGTCGCGCCCTCGTCAATCTCGCTGCCGATCTCGACAAGCGGCGCGGCGTCGGGGGATGAACGCCTGTAGAACGTCCCGGGCAAAGGGCTGACAATGTCGTGCAGGGCCATGGAGGTACTCCTGTCTCAGGCGGATCGGAAACTATTGGGGGAAGCCGGTGGCGGCGCGGCAATGCGAATGTCGTTGCGAATCAGCGTGTCGCGCGTTGCCTGGACGAGTTCGAGCGCGCCCGGGGTGTCGCTATGGATGCAGACCGAATCGAAATCGATGTCTATCTCGTCGCCCTCGACTGTCGTTACGCGCCCTTGCATGCAGGCCCGCAAGACTTTTGCAGCCACCAGAGCAGGGTCGAGCCGGCCGACGCGACGAGTGAAAACGATTGAACCGCTCGCGTCGTAGTCGCGATCGGCGTAGAACTCGCGGACCACGGGCTGGCCCAGTTCGCGCGCCACTTTGTAAGTGACCGAGGACTCCATGCAATACAGCAGCAGGCTCGGATCGATTTTCTGCAGGGTTCCAATAAGGCAGCGAGACAGGTCTTCGTCCCGCGCTGCGAGCATGTAGAGGGCGCCATGGGGCTTCACGTGCTGCACGCCGACATTCGCCAGTCTTGCGAACTCGCGCAACGCGCCAAGCTGGAACACGATGTCGTTGACCAGCGCCTGCGGCGACTCGGTAATCGTGCGGCGTCCGAATCCGACCAGGTCACGAAAACCCGGATGAGCGCCCACGCCCACACCCGCTTCCTTCGCCGATTGAACCGTGCGCGCCATGATATTCGGGTCTCCCGCATGGAAACCCGTGGCGATATTGGCTGAACTGATCAGCGGCATGATCTCGGCGTCCACGCCGTCGCCTATCGTCCATGGGCCGAAACCTTCGCCCATATCCGAATTCAGGTCGATGCTGCATTTCTTCACGATGGGGTGTCTCCTGATTCATCGGCCCGGGTAAGCACGAACGCTCCCCGGAGTGCCAATGACATAAACCTTATTGCGCGGCGGCACGCCAAAATAGTTCTATTTTCAGATGGCCCGTATCTGTTTTTTCGATGCAGCGCCGGCCGCTCGTCTCTTGCTGCCGTTCACTCGACCGTGGGATTTTGCGAAGATAAGATATTGCGACGGGCAATATCAATTTTTGGCGGGTACCATGGCTTTGACTCTCCGGCAGCTCAAGTACTTCGTGGCAACGGCCGAACTGGGACAGATATCGCAGGCTGCCATTCAACTGACAATTTCCCAGTCGGCGGTGACCAATGCGATCAAGGAACTCGAGGACAGCTTGGGCACCCAGCTCTTTGCACGCATGTCGAGCGGTGTAACCCTGACTCAGACGGGCCGAAAATTCCTGAACCAGGCCTACACCATCCTCTCGTCCGTCGAAGAGGCGATGCGCATTCCGAATCTCGAAAGCACGCTGACCGGAACCCTCACTATTGCCGCGAGTTATACGGTGATTGGCTATTTCCTGCCGCATCATCTGCAGCGGCTGAGCACGCTTTATCCGCTGCTCTCCATCAATCTCCATGAACTGAATCGGGAGTCGATCGAAGAGGGCCTGCTCAGCGAACGCTACGACATGGCGGTGCTGTTGACCTCGAACGTGGCGAACCCGGAGCTGGTACTGGAACCGGTGATTCACTCAGTGCGCAGGCTTTGGCTTTGTGCGCATCACCCTTTGCTAAAACGCGAAAGCGTTACGCTCGCCGATGTCGCGCCGGAACCGTTTGTCATGCTGACTGTTGATGAAGCCGCGTACACGGCGCTGCGCTATTGGACCGATACGCCGCACAGGCCGAACGTGAAGCTGCGGACGTCGTCGGTGGAGGCTGTGCGCAGCATGGTGGCAAACGGCAGTGGTGTCGCCATTCTCTCTGACATGGTCTATCGTCCCTGGTCGCTGGAGGGCAAGCGGATCGAAACCGTGGTCCTGCGCGATCAGGTTCCGCCCATGAGTGTTGGACTTGCGTGGCGCAAGAACCGCGAGTTCAGCCCCGCCATGCACGCAGTACGGGAGTATTTCCGCCATACGTTCATGGAACCCCGGTCGAGCGCGAGCACCGCTTAATTTTTATCTTCATGACGGAATCTCTGACAAGACGAGGGCTTGGGCCATGAGCTTCGAGGCAGGCGAGGCCACCATGTGGCGGCTTGTGCAGCGCTACACAGGTCAGGTCGGGTATCAGCGTGGGGTGAAGTCTGAGGGACTGTCCGCGAACCCGCCCGTCATCGATTGCTCGGGATGGACAGCGTTGCTTCTCACGCAAGCCATGCAAGCGGAGAACGACGCGGCTGGGCGCGAAATGTTTGGCGCTGACGACATGCTCGCCTTGCAAACGTGGTCGGATCGGATCATTCACGAGATTGAAATCCGGACCGGCTTCATTCTTGAGGCAGGCGAGATCACGGCTGCCAGCCTGCCGCGATGCGCGACTATCGGGTTGAAGATGGGAGCGCCTGCATGGGCGGCCAATCACCCGCGTCCGCGCGGGATTACGCATATTGTTCAGGTCGTTCGTCGCCCGCAAGACGATGCGCCATTCGTTTCCGAGGCCTTCGGTGGTTCATCGCAACCCGGGATAAGCCTTGCACCGCTGGCGGAGTGGTTGGTGCTTGAGCAGCCTCGAATCCGGGCCGAGGAAATGTGGGTGGTCGATCCTTTCCGGATGGCGGGCAAAATGGTTGAAGGCACATAGGCTGACGGAACCGTGCAACGGTTCCGCCGGCTTGATCACGCGCTCTAAAGCGCTGCCCCCGGATGTGGCGCGTCCATCGATTTATCCCTCTACCCTGTATTCGATCAAAGCATCTCGGTCACTTCTTCAACCGACGTTTGTGATCGCCGTTCCTGGCCGGTGACTTGTCAACGCTTCACGCCTGCACCAGCTTGATGGCCCGATGAGTTGATGCGATCATCGGGCCAGTCCCGTCGTCCCTTTCCTAAAACGTGTAAGGCTCATGCCCGACCTGACCCACCGCCGCAAGACGAGCATGGCCGATATCGCCAGGGCCGCCGACGTCAGCGAAGCAACCGTTGACCGCGTGCTCAACGGCCGCGGCGGCGTTTCGCGCGAGAAGGAGCGGCGCGTGCTCGAATGGGCGCGCAAGCTCAAGATCGATCGGGCGCTCGACGCGGTATCGGTGCGCTGGTTGCGCATCGCGATCCTGTTGCAGCAGCCCGTTGCGCCGTATTACATCTATCTCAAGCAGGGTTTCGAAATCGCCCAGAAGGCATTCGAAGCGCAACGCGTGATCTGCGCGGTGACTTACTTCGACAACCTCGAACCGGCACGCGTGGTCGAGACCATCAACCGCGCGACACAGAAGGCCGACGCGCTGATCATCGTCGCGTACGAGCACCCCGACATCACGGCGGCACTGCGTCAGGTCAGTCGCGCGATGCCGGTTGTCACGCTTGCCAGCGACTTGCCGGGAACGGGGCGGCTGGCTTATGTGGGGATCGACAATCGCGGCGCGGGACGGGTGGCGGCCGAGTTGATGGGCCGCTTTCTGGGCGATGCGGGAGGCAAGGTGCTCGTGATGACGGGCATGCATGATTTCCTCGGCCATGAAGAACGTGAAAGCGGTTTCCGTTCGGTGTTGCGGCGGCGTTTCCCGAACTGCGACATCGTGGAGACGGTTGAGAGCCGCGAGCAATCGGCGGTCACCGAAAGCCTGACTCGCGACGCCTTCCGGCGCTATCCCGACCTGCGCGGTATCTACAACATTTCAGTCGGCGACGAAGGTGTCGGCGCGGCGCTTCAGGCGCTCGACCGCGTTCGTTCGACGGTGTTCGTGGGCCACGAACTCAACGACATTTCGCGGCGCTTGCTCATTGAAGGAACGCTCGACGCCGTGCTCGACCAGAATCCGGCTGCCGAAGCAATGCGTTCTATCGAAATCATCTTGCGGCACTATCATCGCGATCCCGGCGCGGTGTTGCCGCAGCAGATTCCGGTCACGGTGTTGTTGCGCGAAAACCTTCCGCTTAGCGACTAAGCGCCAGCGGCGCGGGTTTTTCCTCGCGGCTCAGGCCATTCCAGAGCTCGCGAATCCAGTCGTGCATCAGAAGGGCTTCGGCCCAGCGGTCGGTCGTGTCGTTGCCATCCCGGCCGATGATTGCGTAAGGCTTGGGTCCCAGCTCGCACGTGAAGACCAGCGTGTCGCGAGGACCGGCGCGCCGTTGCCACGAGGCAAACCCGTAACGCCACCAGTCGAGAAACAGGTCCACCCAGATCCGGTGCGGCTCGAACGAGATCTCTATCTGCACTTGCTCACGGCTTGCGACGCGGCCGTGAGATGCCCACGATTGATCGAGAATCCGGTGCATATCCGCATGGGCCTGTCATAAGGCGCAACGCCTTCGTTGCCGAGCAGCGTGATCTCGCCGTCCCAGCCGTTGTCGCGCAACGCATGGGCGGCGCGTGCTCCGCTTTGCCCGGCGCCGGTAATCACCATCGCGGGTTGGCGTTTCATGAAGCTGCCTTCGCTTGCGCCGGTACGCCGAGCAGCACTTCACCCCCTTGAATGCGCACGGGGTAAGTCTTCAAATGCACGCAGACAGGTGGGCTCTTGGGCTTGCCGGTGGGAATATCGAAACGTCCCTGATGCAGTGGACATTCAATCTCGCGATTGAGCACGAAACCATCGGCGAGATGCGCGCGTTCATGCGTGCACCAGCCATCCGACGCAAAAAAGCCCTCGGCTATCCGATACACGGCGTAACTCGCACCAGCGTGATCGAAGCGGATTACGTCTTCTTCGGCGATCTCGCTGGCAGCGCAAGCGGCGACCCATTCGATGTCATTCGGTTCAACGGCCACAAGAGCCTCCGGATTGTTGGCGTGGTTCGGGTTCAGATGCCCGACTGGGTCGCAAATGAGCCGTGCGGGGCGTTTTCAACCGGCACCTTGCGTTCGATCACATGACCCGGGTCGGAACGCTGTATCCATAACGCGGGCACCATCTCGCGATACACCGCGTAAAGGCTCGGATAAGCCGGCGGCAACTGATCCTTGATGACCTCGTGCAGACGCGGCAGCGCGTGGAACGGCACCATCGGCAGGAGATGATGTTCCAGGTGGTAGTTCATGTTCAGGTACAGAAAGCGGAAGACCGGATTGATGTAGACCGTGCGTGTGTTCAGCCGATGGTCTTTCACGTTGACCGCGAGACCTGCATGTTGCGTCAGGCCGAGCAACTGATGCAGCCAGCCGCCGTAGAAACGGGGCGTCCATACGAACATCAGCGGCAGGAAACTACGGAGTGCGATAGCAAGTCCGATCGTGCCCAGGATCACTAGTAGATAGATGCGGCACGACCAGATCATCTTTGGCTTTTCGGTTGCCGGGAGGAACGCATCGGTGGCGGCATCCACCCGGCCGAATGCATGCCGTACGATCTTGCGGATCTCGAGCGAACTACCCAGCAGTCCGAAGAAATCGACGATGATCGGCCAGACCTTGGTTGGCCGCGCGACCTGGATTTCCGGATCACGCTCCTGAAAATACGTGTGCGTGTGATGCCGCGCATGGCTCCAGCGCCACCAGTACCCTTCGCGGATCGTCATGAACGAAGACAGGTGATAGAAGGCGTCGTTGAGCCAGCGGGTCTTGAACGGCGTGCCATGGGCGAGCTCGTGCCAACGGGCGTCGCTGGACGAATAGATCGTGCCGTAGACCAGAAAGGCCGGCACCGCCCACCACGTGCCCCAGCAGAACGCCGCCACCAGACCGGACACGACCAGCAGCAACAGCCACGGCACGAAGTTGCGGAGGCCCTCGGCGTCGCTGCGTTTCATCAGCTCTTTCAGGACGGCGCGCGGAATGCGCGGCTGATACCACTGCTGGCCAATACGTTCGTCGAGCGTCGGGTCGGTCAGGCCGGGTTTGGCCGCATCGCCGCCGCTGACGTCGGGAGTCGAGGACATAGGTTGTCTCCTGCTTGATTATGTTCAGGCGATCTTCAAGCGATGTTTGCGCGCCTCCCGTCACTGCCAATTGCCGGACGGCCTTCTTGTTGAGACAACGATAGATGACCTGCGCTTGCCGCTCACTCGGAAAAATGATGGATTTCCATCAAACGAGCCTGCGCGCCGCGACAGCTATGGCTGATTGAAATAGAAATTAAATTCCACTAAATTTGCATGTGAAATTTCTTTTGCATTGGTGAAAGCCGTCTTCTATGCTTGTGTGAACTAGCAGCCGGAGTGCTGCGTTGATCGTCAAGGAGACTGCTGTGAACAGCATGGAAGTCAGTGCGGTGACGCCTGAAGGGGTAGTTGAAGCGCTGCTGCGCGGACCGGGCGCAGTGCGCATTCGCGGCGTGTTCAGCGTGGCGCAAGTGGCGGAAGCGCGCCGCGTGGTGATGGCGCATTCGCAGGACCGCGCGCAGACGGTCACGCATTTCCAGGGTCAGGCGGCTGAGGATCAGCGGTTGCATTTGCAGCGGCGCGTGTGGAACCTGCTGGCCAAAGGCGACGTGTTTTCGGAGATGGCCGAGCAGCCCGCTATCGTCGCTGCCATGCGGCTATTCCTTGGGGACGACTTCATCATGGGGTCGATCGCGGCGAACCGCATCCTGCCGGACGGTCCCGGACAGGAACCGCATATCGACTACCCGTACTGGGACTTTCATGCGCCGACGACATTTCCCCTCGGCATCAACACGAGTTTTCCGCTCAACGCGCAAGTGACCATTCCGCTCGATCCGTTCACGGCGCAAACGGGTGCGACGGCTTTTGTGCCGCACACGCAGCATGAATTGCGTTATCCCGGCGAAGGCGACGCGTTCTTCGAACGCTGCGAGCGCATGGAAGCGGAGCCTGGTGACGCGATTGTTTTCTTCGGTGCGACGTGGCACTGCGCCATGCCAAATCACAGTACGCAGGATCGCAGCGCGGTGCTGATTCAATACTTGCCCAAGTTCGTCAAGCCGATGGAAGACCTGCGCGCGATGGTGGGCGAAACGTTCGTCAGGAACGCGAGCCCGACAATGCGGCAGTTGCTCGGCTTGAACTTTCCGTATCCGCAGAATCTCGATGCGATCGGCGTTGCGACGAACGCCGAGGGTCGGAAAAACGCCATGCGGTGATTCAGCGTTCGGAGCGTTTCGGCACGCGTTCAAAAGCGCACGCGCTGATTCATCGCGGTAGTCTCCGGCAGCGCGCACATACCGCTGATGCCGCCGTTCGGGCGTGTCTTGAGAAGGAGGCCGCCGCCTCACGTCATCGCAGCGATCGCTTCGAACAAGGCGAGGTTCAGGAGCTTGATGTCGTTATTGGTCGGTTCCGGTTGTGAGGAAAACTTGGCGATCACCGTCTCCCGTGCCGGGTCAACGTATAACCACTGTCCATGGATGCCGATTGCGAAGCAGGCACCACTCGCGTTGCCGACCTGATACCACTTGTTGCGGTACTTGCCGTTCGGCAGCCAGACCGAGAAGCTCCCCTGTCGCCATGCCTCGGCGCTCCCGCCCGTCAGCGTATCTTTTACCCAGTCCGCGGGTATCAGCCTGCGGCCGTCGACCGTGCCGCCCTGGCGCACCAACTCGCCGATCCTCGCCAGATCGCGGACGGTCATGCACAGGCCGCCGCCCGAGCGCGCGGTGCCGGCGATGTCCACCGTCACGCAGCCGTCGTGCCGCAACCCGAGCGGCTGCCACAGACGCGTGGCCGCGAAGTCCGCGTAACGCATGCCCGAAGCACGCTCGATCACGAGGCCGAGGACGTCCGAGTTCGGAGAACAGTAATGGAACGGACCGCCGTGCTCACTCGCGCCCTTGGGCAGCGAAGCAATGAAGCTGATCACCGTCTCCGGTTTGTCACCGTCTCGCTGCGGGTCCAGCAGGCCGGCCCGGCGATAGCGGGCATAGGCGTCGTTCGGATCCATGTAGTCTTCGTTGAACGCGAGACTGGTGCGCATATCCAGCACGTGCCTGACGCGGGCGTCGCCAAAGGCCGACTGCGCGAGCTCAGGCACGTAATGCGCGACCGGTGCGTCGGGGTCCAGAAGACGATCGCCAACGAGGATGCCGGCGAGCAGGCCCGCGACCGACTTGCTGGCCGAAAACAAGATGTGCCGGCTCTGCAGGGTAAAGTGCGGCGCGTGAAAATCAGCAACGAAACGCCCGGCCCGCATCACCGTGATGGCATCGGTCGAGGTCTGCCGGAGAACCGAAGCGACCGTGCGCCGTTCGCCGTCGAGCACGAATTCGTACCCGGTCAGCGCGGTGGTATCGACCTTGGGTTCTTCGGCGAGACCGGGCGTGGCCGGAATTCGCGCCGTCGGGATCAGCTCGTGGACATGGCGAAAGGCCCAGACATTCCAGGGCGCTTCGCGCCAGTTGCCATGCCGAACGCTGTCCCGGCGAAAACCGTAGTCGGTTTCGAACTGTGAAGGGATCATCTTGCCTGCAGGCTCCTATGGCGGGTGGTCGTGAAAAAGCGAGGGCATCAATGAACGTGCTGCAGGAACTCGCGAAAGCGTTCGCCCGGCGGCGCCGACAGCATCTCGACGGGCTTGCCGTCGTGCACCACACGTCCAGCTTCCATGAACAGCAGCCGGGAGCCTACGCGTTGCGCAAAGCCCATTTCGTGGGTGACCACGACCATCGTCATGCCCTCGTTGGCAAGCGTCTGCATGACCTTGAGGACTTCCTGGCGTAACTCCGGATCGAGTGCCGAAGTCGGTTCGTCGAACAGCATCAGTTTTGGCTGGACGGCAAGCGCCCGCGCGATTGCGACGCGTTGCTGCTGACCGCCGGAAAGCTGTGACGGATAGTGGTGCATCCGCTCGGACAGACCTACTTTCTGCAGAAGCGCGGCGGCGATCTCGCGCGCTTCCGCCCGCGTCTGGCCGCGCGCCCGGATCGGTCCGAACATGACGTTCTGCATCGCCGTGAGGTTCGGAAACAGATTGAACTGCTGGAACACCATGCCGGCTTCGAGCCGGATGCGCCTGACGTCGCGTGCGGAACCCAGCACGCTGATATTGTCCACGCGCAGGTCGCCGCCACTGATTTTTTCGAGCCCGTTGATGCAGCGTAGCATCGTCGACTTGCCGGACCCTGAAGGGCCAACGATAACCGCGACTTCTCCCCGTTCGATCGCGAGGTCGAGCGGATGGAGAACGACGTGGGCGCCGAAATGCTTCGAAGCTTGCTGAAATTCGATCATGCTCATGGCAGGCGTACTCTCCGTTCAAGCATTCGCAGACTCAGCGCGAGTAGGCTGATCACGAGCAGGTAGATGACCGCCACCGCAGTCCAGATTTCCACCGCCCGAAAGTTCTCGGCCATGATTTCCTGCCCTCGCCGGGTCAGTTCACCAACACCGATGACGAGAAAGATCGAGGTGTCCTTGACCAGGTTGACGAACTGGTTTCCCATCGCCGGCAACGCACGCCGAAACGCGATTGGCGTGATGACGTGAACCAATACAGTACGAAAGGGAAGGCCCATCGCCAGACCGGCCTCGCGCAGTCCGAGCGGCACGCCGTCGAGCGCACCGCGGATGATCTCCGCGTTATAGGCGCCCGAGTTGACGATCAGGGTGATGATTGCGGCGCTGGTCGCGCTGATACGAATGTTCATCATGATCGGCAGTGCGAAGTAGACGAACATCACCTGGACCACGATCGGGGTGCCGCGGATCAACGCCACATAGACCTGGGCGGGGACGATTGCGAGCCGGCCGCCGTAGGTCAGCGCAACGCCCGCCAGGATGCCGAGCACAACGCCCCCGGCCAACCCGGCCAGGGCGATCAGGAGGGTGAGCCGAAGGCCTTGCAGCAGGTCCGGCAGCGCGGCAATGACTGCCGCCCAGTCAAAGCTCATGACGACGCCTCGCCGAACCATTTCCGGTTTAGCGCCTGGAGCCGGCCGTCGGCCTTCATGGCGGCGAGCTGAAGGTTGACCGCGGCAACCAGCGGGCTGCCCTTCTGGAAGCCGATGCCCACGTCGAGGCCCTCCAGAGGCGGCTGCACGACTCTTACCTTGTTCTTGCCGGCGGTGTTGGCGTAATAGAGCAACAGGGGTTTGTCGTAGACGACCGCGTCGGTGCGGCCGGCTTCCAGCGCCAGCAGCGCGTTGTTGATGCTGGGCAACTGCTCGACCGTCGCGTCCTTGACGTGGTCCTTGATGTAACCCACCGCGAGCGTGCCCGTTTCGGTGCCGATGTCTTTGCCGGCAAGATCGGCCGGGGTGTGGATGGTGGCGTTATCGATGCGGGTCACCGCGATCAGGCCGCTCTTATAGTACGGATCGGAAAAATCGATCACCTGCTGGCGCTCGGGCTTGATGAATAGTTGCGAAACTATGACGTCGATGTTGCGAGTCTGAAGCGCCGGGATCAGCGCGCCGAATTCCATCGGTTGCAGACGCCATTTGCGGTTCAGGCCCTTCGCGATCTCGTTCCAGACTTCGACATCGAAGCCTGTATAGGTGTCGCCCTGTTTGAACGCGAAGGGTGGTGCGCCTACGTTGGAGCCGACGACCAGTTCAGCGTCGGCAGCCTGGACGGATCGGGACAGCAGGATGGCGGGTGCGGCTGCCAGCCCGAGTTGCAGCAGTTGACGGCGATTCATGGTGTTTCCTCCACGGTAAGGGAATCGTGCCGGGCCTGGCGCTTCCACGGCGGTCCGGTGTTTGTCATGTCCTGGTGTCGGGTTATGGCTCGGTGCTGACGCCGCAGCCGGCGCGTTCCTGCGGACGTTGATCAGACACGGACGTGAGCGCGACAGTGAGTTCTATTTCGAGCAGGCCGCCGCCCGGCAGGCCGGCAACGCCTAGCGCCGACCTCGCATGCCGGCCGCTTTCACCGAAGATTTCGCGGAGCAGGGTCGAGGCTTCATCCATGACCTGGCTGTGGTTCACGAACTCGGGCACGGCATTGACGAAGCCGCGCAAGAACAGGATGCGATCGACCGCTGTCGTGTCCGGCAGCGTTGCGACGAGCACGCTCAGGGCACGCAGCACGCAGGCCCGTGCAGCGAGCTGGATGACGTCGGGCGGTGTATCGCGATCGACTGGTCCGGCGATGATCCCGTCGCCGACACGGCTGACCTGGCCGCTGATGTAAGCAATGCCGTTGTGGATGACCGCACCCACATAGGCACCTCGCGGCGATGGCGTAAGCGGCAAGGTCATGCCTAGTTGCGCCACCCGGCCGGCGATATCGATCGTCATGACGGGGCTCCGCTGTCCGCTTCGAAGCAAACCGGGCCGCCTAGCCAGCAGCCGTCCGGTTGGCCGTGCTCGATACCGGCGCCAAGACTGAAGCGCACCGAGATTTGCGACGGGCGTTTCATCGCGCGCCCCTGACGGATCGTGATGGTCCGTGCGGATGCTTCCACCATGCCATTTGCCAGGAGACCGAAAGAAAGCGCGGAGGCCGCGATCCCTGTGGCGGCGTCTTCCGGATAACCCGAGGCGCGCGGAAACTGCCGGGCGTCGAAGATTTGCCGGGCGGCGTCGAAGATGGCGTACGGGTAAAGGCCGGTGGAGCCGATCCGCTCGCACAGTGCCTCGATTTTCTCGAAGCGTGGCTGAAGGCCGTCAACGTCCTCTGTGCTGGTGAGCGGAATCAGCGTCTTGACGCGGCTTGTGCAGGCGTTCTGGATTGGAAGCGGCGCGAGTTGCGAGGCGCTGATGCCGAGCACATCGAGGATCTCGTCCCGGCTGAGTTGCGCTTCCGGCAATGCATCGATACGGCCCGCCGGTTGGGAAATCTCGACTGCGGCGCCTTCGTCCGTGTCCCCGGTGATGCGGACTCTGACCTGACCGCTGCGGGTCTGGATGGTCAGCCGGTCGCGCTGTAATCGCCCGGTTTGATGAAGCAGCCAGACCGCGCCGACCGTGGCGTGTCCGCACATCGGCATCTCGTGGTTGGGGACCCAGAAGCGAAACTCGTAGTCGCAACCGGAATCAGGCGGGGCCGGCAGGACGAAGCCGCTTTCGTGGCCGTAGCGCCGGGCCACGTCCTGCATTTGCGCGTCGGACATGCCGGCGGCATCGACCACGATAGGCGCCGGGTTGCCACCACCGGGACCGGCGGCGAACACGCTGACGAGTTCGACTGCGTGGTCGACTGTTTGGCGCTGAGGCATGACGGTATGAGCCCCGCTGACCGGGGAATGTGTTTCCATCCGGTCAGATTACGGGGATCGGCGCTGCGCCGCGCGCTCGAGCGGGCCTTAACTTTTGACCGAACGGGCCATCCCTGTGCGCTGGTCAGAGGGCGAATGGCCGCCGATCCGGCGCATGGCGCGCGCGAGGGCCGCGCCACTTTCGAAACCGACACGAAACGCCACCTCGCCGACCGGCAGGTCCGTTTCGGCGAGCAGCCGGCAGGCATTCTCGTAACGCTTGCGCTGCTGGAACTCGCCGATCGAGAGGCCGGTGCCTTCGCGGAACAGACGCGTGATGTGACGGCGGGAGATGCCGAAGCGTTCTTCCAGGGCGTCGAGCGGGATGTCCTGATCGGCATGGCGGGTCACGAAGGCTTCGAGTTCGGTAACCAGCGCCATGCCGTGCTCTCGTGGTGAAGTCCCCGGCATCGTCTCGCCGGTGATGACCTCGCCAATGCACTGCATCAGCAAGGCCGACGACAGAGCCTGGCGAATGCTTGGACCGCCATAGGTGCCCATGTCGTTGCGCAGCGAGATTTCCTGTAGTGCGCGAATCGCGGAAGTTCGGCGCACGAGGATCGGGATGCGCGTGCGCCGGCGGAATTCGCCGAGTGAGCCGATCCCGGTATCGAACTTTTGCAGCGCTTCATCGGTTACGTAGACCGCGACGTGCGTGTGCGTGGCGAAGCCTGCACGGGTCTGATGCGCCCGTCCCGAGGGCACCACCGCGAAGCGATCCTGCGAGAGCCACGTGCCCGCGCGCTGGTCTTCATGCCGAAGCTCGACGGCGCCGTGGCTCGGCAGGATGAACATCAGGCAATCGTGCCAGTGCCACGGCATTGCGTAGGTGCCGCCGCCGGTGAGCGTCGCGTGGCCGTCGTCGGCGGCGACCAGCAGGCCCTTGTCGGCCGGCTGACAGAGCAGGTTGAACGATCGCAGCATGGCGAACCTCCCATGCAATATTAAATGGGTGTCATACCCCTCGCCGGCCTTGGGATGGATGCGCGTCGCGCAACGCGCTCAGGACGGCGCCGGCCCGGCATGAACGGGATGCGGCGAGGATAGCAGCGCAAAATACGGCGGGGTATGGCGTTCGTCATCGGTGCTGTACGGATGCAGTGGCATTCGCCAGGAACCCTCTCCTTATTCGTGAAATCCCCTACGGACGTTCCCAAATGATAGCGTTACCATTTGTCAATTCAAGCGCAATTGGTAACGCTACCAAGGAGAACAAGTTTGTCTTCGACTTTGCCATCAAATCCCCGGCCCCCCCGCAAGACTCCTGAACAACTGCGTAGCTACCGCTGGTATGGCGTGAACGATCTGCGCTCGTTCGGACACCGTTCACGCACGGCGCAAATGGGCTATCACCCTTCCGATTACATGGGCAAGCCGGTCATTGCCGTCGTCAACACGTGGAGCGAGCTCAACTCGTGCCACACGCACTTCAAGCAACGCGTGGAGGAGGTGAAGCGCGGCGTCTGGCAGGCCGGCGGTTTCCCGGTCGAGATGCCCGTGATGACGTTGGCCGAGCCGTTCCAGAAGCCGACGACCATGCTGTATCGAAACTTCCTCGCGATGGAAACCGAGGAATTGCTGAAGTCGTACCAGTTCGACGGCTGCGTGTTGATGGGCGGCTGCGACAAGACCACGCCCGGTCTGCTGATGGGTGCGATCAGCATGAACCTGCCGACAATCTTCCTGCCCGCAGGCCCGATGCTGCGCGGCAACTGGAACGGCCGCACGCTCGGCAGCGGTTCCGACACATGGAAGTACTGGGCGGAACTGCGCGCCGGGAAGATCACGGAAGAAGAGTGGAAGGGCATCGAAAGCGGCATTGCGCGCTCGCCGGGTCACTGCATGACCATGGGCACGGCGTCGACCATGACCACCGCCACGGAATCGCTTGGCCTGACGTTGCCCGGATTTTCGTCGATACCCGCAGTCGACTCGCGCCACGCGCAGTTTGCGTCGTTGACCGGCCAGCGGATTGTGGAGATGGTCTGGACCGACCAGAAACCATCGGACATCCTGACCGCGAAATCATTCGATAACGCCGTCACCACCGTGCTGTCCATGTCGGGTTCGACGAACGCGATCGTGCATCTGGTGGCGGTCGCGCGCCGCGCGGGTATCGACCTGACAACCGCGCGCTTCGATGAACTCGCGCGCATCACGCCGGTGCTTGCCAACCTGCGCCCGGCTGGCAAATACCTGATGGAAGACTTCTTCTACGCAGGCGGTTTGCGCGCGTTGCTCGTTGAACTGGGCAGCCTGATCGACGGCACGCAGATGACGGTGAGCGGAGCGACGCTCGGTGAAAACATCGCGGGCGCGGAGATCTTCGACGAAGACGTGATTCGGAAACGGGCCAACCCGGTGGTGGAACGCGATGGCCTGGCCGTGCTGACCGGCAACCTCGCGCCCGATGGCGCCGTCATCAAGCCGGCCGCGATGGAGCAGCACCTGTTGAAGGCGCGCGGACCGGCCGTCGTATTCAAGGATTACGCCGATATGGCGGCGCGCATCGACAGCGAAGATCTCGACATCACGGAGCAGTCCGTGATCGTGCTGCAACACGCGGGTCCGGTGGGCGCACCCGGCATGCCGGAGTGGGGCCAGTTGCCGATCCCGCAGAAGCTGCTGAAGCAGGGTGTGAGAGACATGGTGCGGATCTCGGACGCCCGCATGAGCGGCACGAGCTACGGCGCGTGCGTGCTGCATGTGGCGCCGGAATCGTTTGTCGGCGGCCCGCTTGCGCTGGTGAAAGACGGCGACATGATCGAGCTCGATGTGCCCGGCCGACGTCTTCATCTCGATGTCAGCGACGAGGAACTCGCCGCGCGCAAGCAAGCATGGAAGGCGCCGAAACGTCCGTTCGAGCGCGGCTTTGGGGTGATGCATCAGCTTCACGTCACGCAGGCAAACAAGGGCTGCGACTTCGATTTCCTGGAAGAACCGGTGACCAAATCGTCTGAGGCCGAAACCGGGACCGCGGCGGCCGCGAGCGCACAACGCGACGAACCCGAGATTCACTAACCTTATTCAGAACCTTTCATGACCTCATCCGATACCCCCGTCAGCAGCGCCGCGCTCGAATTGCTGCGCCACGTCAGCACCGCGACGCTCACCACGCAGTTGTTCAAGCGCGGCTTGCGCAACGTGTTCCTGCAAGGCGTCGCGCCGCTTGTCAAACCTGCGCCGGGCGCACCCAACCTGGTTGGACCGGCATTCACGCTGCGCAATATTCCGGCGCGTGAAGACCTCGATCACGTCGGCGTGTTCCAGGATCCTGACCATCCGCAGCGCAAGGCAGTGGAGAGCGCGCCGCCGGGCAGCGTGCTGGTTCAGGACTGCCGCGGCGACCGCTCGGTGGCGTCGGTGGGGTCGATTCTCGCGCTCCGGCTGGCTAAGCGCGGCGTGGCGGGCATGGTTTCCGACGGCGCTGTCCGCGACAGTGGCACGATCTCCGACCTCGGCCTGCCGCTGTGGTGCGCGGGCGCGAGCGCGCCGCTGAACCTCGCCAAACATCACGCGGTGGATATGAACGTACCGATAGCGTGCGGCGGCGTGGCGGTGTATCCGGGCGATATTGTCGTCGCCGATGTGGACGGCGTCGTGATCGTGCCGCACGAAATGGCAGAAGACGTGGCGCGCGATGCGACCGAGCAGGAGCAGCTGGAAGTTTTCATCTCGCAGCGTATTGATGAAGGCAGGCCGTTGCGCGGCACCTATCCGCCGAATGAAGAGACGCTCGCGGCCTACGCGCAATGGCGTGCGCAAAAACAATAACGATGTTCGACCTATAACGGCTCGCTGGCACGCAGCGGGCGCAGGAGACCCAGTGAATACCGTTCCGCATGCGATAGATGAAACACCGTTGGTCAACCGGCTGGCATTCAGGCTGATGCCGCTGCTCGGGCTGCTGTACCTGATCGCGTATATCGACCGTTCCAATATCAGCTTCGCCAAGTTGCAGATGCTGGGCAGTCTCGGCTTGAGCGAAGTGGCGTATGGACTGGGCGCGTCGTTGTTTTTCATCGGCTACCTGATCTTCGAAGTGCCGAGCAACGTGATGCTGCACAAGTACGGCGCGCCGCGCTGGATCGCACGGATCATGCTGACGTGGGGCATTGTCACCGTGCTGCTCGCGTTCACGAAAAACGCCACGACGTTCTACGTCCTGCGTTTCCTGCTCGGCACTTCCGAAGCGGGGCTGTATCCCGGCGTGATCTATTACCTGACGTTGTGGTTTCCGTCGCGGCACCGGGTGCGGATGCTGGGGTATTTCACGGTGGGCAGCAGTCTGGGTAACATGGTGGGTGCGCCTATTTGCGGCTGGCTGCTGGACAAGGGCGGACTCCTTGGTCTGCAAGGCTGGCAGCTCGTGTTTATTGTCACGGGCATACCGTCCATTCTCCTGACCGCTGTCGTGCTGCTGTATTTGCCCGAGTCTCCGCTCAAGGCAAAATTCATGTCGGAGGCGGAAAAGAAATGGCTGGCCGATACGCTCGACAACGAACGCACGCTCGCGGCACAAACCGAAGCGGGCAAGACAAACTTCCTGAGCGTGTTGACGGAACCGCGTGTGATCGGCATGGCGTTGTATTACATGATGCTGTCCATGTCGGTGTATGGCGTGAGCTACTGGCTGCCAACGCTGGTCAAGGGCTTCGGTGTCAGCAACACCGTCAACGGTCTGATCAACATTGTGCCGTGGCTGCTCGCGACTATCGTGCTGGTGTGGTTGCCTTCGAAGTTGCGTGCCGCCGACCGGACGATGACCGCGATGCTCTGTGCGTCGGTACTCGGTGTGATGTTCTTTCTCGGCAGCGTGTTCCTGCCGACCAACACGCTGCGTTTCATTGCGTTGAGTCTTGGCGCACCTTGCATGTATTTGCTGCTGCCGTGTTTCTGGACGCTGCCGCCGAAGTTCCTGACTGGCGCGCGCGCCGCGGCCGGAATCGCGGCGATCAATTCGTTGGGTAATGTGGGCGGTTTTATTGCGCAGAACCTCGTGCCGTGGGTCCGGCAGGTGAGCGGCAGCACGAAGGCGCCCATGCTGATTCCTGCGGCATGTCTCTTTACGTTCGGTGTCGTCACGTTGATCTTGATTCGGCGTAACCGTCATGGCGGTACGCAGGAGGCGGGCAATCAGAGGAGGGCGGAAGCGGCCTAGAATTGTTCCTGCGACAAGGCGCGGCCGGCGTTGACTACAATACCCGCGTTAGCCACGCCGAGCCTTCCTCACCCAAGCAAACCATGCCGAACGACAAGACGACAGACTTTCCCATCGACGCCCCGGACGAAGCGCAGAGTGCTCCACCCAAGCGCTCGCGCGGCGGTCCGAAAGGGCTGCGCATTACCGATGTTGCGGCTGTCGCGGGTGTCTCGCCTATCACGGTTTCGCGCGTTTTCAACAATCCGGAATCGGTGGCGCCGGAAACGCTCGAACGCGTGCGTCAGGTCGTGCAGAAGCTTGGATACGTGCCTAACCGGCTGGCTGGCGGGCTGTCGTCGGCGAAGTCGCGGCTCATAGCGGCGATTGTCCCGACCATCTCGCACTCGTTGTTTTCCGAGACCGTTCAGGTGTTCAGCGAGACCATGTCGAAGGCCGGTTATCAGGTGCTGCTGGCATTGAGCAGCTACAGCGATTCAAACGAGGAAACGCTGCTCGACGCTGTGTTGAGCCGGCGCCCGGAAGGGGTGTTGCTGACGGGTGTCGCGCATACGGATTCGTTGCGCGAACGCTTGCGCAATGTTGGTATTCCGATTGTGGAAACGTGGGACATGACCGAGACGCCGATCGATATGCTCGTCGGTTTCTCGCACTATCAGGTAGGCGTTGCGGTTGCGGAGCGGTTCCTTGCGCGAGGTGTTTCGCATCCTGGCTTGGTGTCTGCCAACGACGATCGTGCGATCGCGCGTATCACCGGTTTTCGTGAGCGCCTGGTGCGCGCCGGAATTCACGATATAGCGGACGTGATTGTTGTGCCGCCGAGTTCGGTGGCCATCGGCAAGGCAGCTTTGCCCAAGCTGCTGGAGCAGATGCCGTCACTCGATGCGGTTTTCTGCGGCTCGGACCTGCTTGCTATCGGCGTGCTTGGAGAGGCCAAACGCCGCGGTATAGACGTGCCGTCTCAACTGGCTATCTGCGGCTTTGGCGATCTGGAGTTCGCTTCGGAAACCACCCCGCAATTGACGACCGTGCGCGTGGACGGCAAGCGCATTGGCGTAAATGCGGCGCGCTGTTTGTTAGAGCGCCTGAAAGGCGTGAAGGAAGCGAACGTGCTCGATGTGGGTTTTCAAATTGTCGAGCGGCAGACGATTTGAGTCATTCGGTGGGGTTTCGTTCGCACTCGTGGGTTTGGGTTTGCTGGTGGGCAGGGTCAGGTTGTAGGGGTAGTGGTTGGGGTTAGTGCCGGGGTGCCAGGTTCTTGCGTTAGCGGTCGGGGTCAATGCCGGGTTGCTGCTTTCAGGGTTAGTGGTCTGCGAGAGTCGGATTTTCTCTTTATCACTATTAGCCACTGTGCGTGGCGGCACGTCA
>NZ_JBIYEB010000055.1:0-29978 GCF_044909315.1 Caballeronia udeis | reverse complement strand
CGTTTCTTTGTCGCTTTGGACAAAGAAATGACGTGCCGCCACGCACAGTGGCTAATAGTGATAAAGAGAAAATCCGACTCATGCAGACCGCTAACGCCGAAAGCAGCAACCCGGCACTGACTCCGACCGCTACCCTTGGAACCTACAACCCGGCATAGACCCCGACCGCTAACCCCGGAACCTGGCAACCCGGCACAAACTCCGACCGCTAACCCCGGACCCCTGGCGCCCAACATCAACCCCACCCACTAACCGCCCGACCAGCCCCCTGCCCGAGTGCGAACGAGAAAAACCGTCGCTGACAGTCAATTCCCGGTCGCAACCGGTCGCCTCCCCACGATTATGCGGCGTTACTTTTACGCACGGTCGGACATATCCGAACGCGTCTGTCCCTCACGGAAAATTACTGGAACAGGAAGCCATGACATCACTCCCGACAACGAAAAAGCTGCTCGCCTGTCTATTTCTCGCGTTGACTTCCCTGGGCGCATCCGCGCAAAGCAAGGAAGACGCAAGCTGCCGCACCGTTCGATTCGTCGATATCGGCTGGACCGACATCACCTCGACCACGGCGCTCGCATCAGTCGTATTCCAGGGCCTTGGCTACGACCCCAAGATCACCCAGGCCTCGGTGCCCATCTCGCTCGCCGGCCTGAAGACCAAGCAGATCGACGTCTCGCTGGGTTACTGGTGGCCCGTGCAGGAGAAGGCAGTCCAGCCGTTCATCGACGCCAAGCAGATCGACAAGCTCGACCCGCCGAATCTCTCGGGCGCCAAGGCAACGCTCGCCGTGCCCAGCTATGAATACGACGCCGGCCTGAAGACCTTCCAGGACATCGCGAAACACAAGGACGAGCTCGACGGCAAGATCTACGGCATCGAGCCGGGCAGCAGCGCAAACGCCCAGATCCAGAAAATGATCGATACCAACCAGTTCGGCCTGGGCGGCTTCAAGCTGGTGCAATCGAGTGAAGCCGGCATGCTGGTCACGGTCGACCGCGCCGTGCGCGACAAGAAGTGGGTCGTGTTCCTCGGCTGGGAACCACATCCGATGAACATCCAGATCAAGATGAACTACCTCTCCGGCGGCGACGCGGTGTTCGGTCCGAACTACGGCGAAGCACGCGTCTATACGCTGACCAACCCCGACTTCCTGACGCGCTGCCCGAACGCCGGCAAGCTGGTTTCGAACCTGCGGTTCACCACGCAACTGGAGAACCAGTTGATGATCCCGGTCATGGCCAAGGAGCGCCCCGCCGACGCAGCCAAGGATTACCTGAAGAAAAATCCCCAGGTGCTGGATGCGTGGCTTGCGGGCGTAAAGACGGTTGACGGCAAGGACGGCCTGCCGGCAGTGAAGCAATATCTTGGCCTTTGAAAGGACGATGCAACATGAACCATGAAGTGATCGTGACTTGCGCGGTAACAGGCGCAGGAGACACCACGGGCAAACACCCGGCTATTCCCGTCACGCCCAGGCAGATCGCGGAGGCGGCCATCGAGGCCGCGCGGGCGGGAGCCACCGTTGCGCATTGCCATGTCCGCGATCCGCGCACGGGCCGCGGCAGCCGCGACCCGGCGTTGTACCGCGAGGTGGTGGACCGCATCCGTTCATCGGATGTGGACGTGATCATCAACCTGACCGCGGGCATGGGCGGCGACCTGGAAATTGGCGCAGGCGAAGCGCCGATGCAGTTCGGCGCAGGCACCGACCTGGTCGGTGGCCTGACCCGGCTCGCACACGTGGAAGAGTTGTTGCCGGAGATCTGCACGCTGGACTGCGGCACGCTGAATTTCGGCGATGGCGACACGATCTACGTATCCACGCCCGCGCAACTTCGGGCAGGCGCGAAGCGGATACAAGAGCTGGGCGTGAAGCCGGAACTCGAGATCTTCGATACAGGCCACTTGTGGTTCGCCAAGCAGATGCAGAAGGAAGGTTTGCTGGATGACGCGCCCTTGTTCCAGCTATGCATGGGCATTCCATGGGGCGCACCGGCTGACGTGGGCACGTTCAAGTCGATGGTCGACAACATGCCGGCCGGCGCGCAATGGGCGGGGTTTGGCATCGGCCGCATGCAGATGCCGATGGTCGCCCAGGCGATGTTGTTAGGCGGCCACGTGCGCGTGGGTCTTGAAGACAACCTGTATCTGGACCGTGGCGTGCATGCGAGCAATGGGACGCTGGTTCAGCGAGCGGTAGAGATCATCGAGCGTCTGGGCGGTCGTGCGCTGACGCCGGCGGAGGGCAGAAAGAAGCTGAACCTGCCGGCACGCGGCGAGCGTTTGCTGGACCGCCGCAAGATCGAGCAATTCGCGTAAGTGCAGAGAAGATGCCAACCTGAAACCCGCCGACGCAGGCCGTGCGACACGCGGGATTTCAGGTTCAAGGCAAGCATGAAGTATCAAGGCAAGTAGAACATCAAATTAATAAGGAATCCGGTATATGCAAGTCAGGACGTTTGCTGCGTTGGGCGTGGGAGTCATAGGAAGCGGCTGGGTATCGCGAGCGTTAGCGCATGGACTTGACGTGGTGGCGTGGGACCCGGCGCCGGGCGCCGGGCAGCAGCTTCGGGCGAACGTCGCCAATGCATGGCCGGCGCTCGAACGAGTAGGGCTGGCCGAGGGTGCATCGAAGGAAAGACTGCGCTTCGTTGCGACCATCGAGGAATGCGTCGCCAACGCCGACTTCATTCAGGAAAGCGCTCCAGAGCGCGAAGACCTGAAACTGACGCTCCACGAGAAAGTCTCCCGGGCCGCAAAACCGGAAGCCATCATTGCGTCGTCAACGTCAGGCCTGCTTCCGACGGATTTCTACGCGAGCGCCAAAGACGCGTCGCGCTGCATCGTGGGCCATCCGTTCAATCCGGTCTATTTGTTACCGCTGGTCGAAGTGGTTGGCGGCGAGCAAACCTCGGAAGCAACGCTGCAAGCAGCATCGGCATTTTATGAATCGATAGGCATGCGCCCGCTGAGAGTTCGCAAAGAGGTCCCGGGTTTCATCGCGGACCGCCTGCTGGAAGCGCTCTGGCGCGAAGCACTTCACCTGGTCAACGAAGGTGTTGCGACCACCGGCGAAATCGATGACGCCATTCGTTTCGGCGCAGGCATTCGATGGTCGTTCATGGGCACGTTCCTGACCTATACGCTCGCAGGCGGCGAGGCCGGCATGCGGCATTTCATGCAGCAATTCGGACCGGCGCTAGAATTACCGTGGACCAAGCTGGTTGCGCCGACACTCACGGACGAACTGATCGACCGGGTGGTTGAGGGCACGACGGACCAGCAAGGCGAACATTCCATCAAGCAACTGGAACGTTACCGCGACGACTGCATCACGAGCGTGATGACGGCCATCGCGCAAGCTAAATCCCGCCACGGCATAGCGGACTAGAGAAGGCATACGAGTGACGCATAACCGCACCATCCATCGCGACACGGTGAGGCCCGAATGGGTCGACTACAACGGCCATCTCCGTGACGCGTTCTACATGCTGATCTTCAGCCTCGCGACCGATGCGTTCATGGACCGCATCGGTCTGGACGAAGCCGGCCGTTCCTCGCGCGGCCGTTCGTTGTTCACGCTCGAGGCGCACATCAACTACCTGCACGAAATCAAGGAAGGTACGGCGGTTCGCGTGGAGGCGTCGGTGCTCGCATTCGACGCCAAGCGCGTGCACCTGTACATGGAGATGTTCGCAGGGGAGGGAGCCGAGCCCGTCTCGGCGAGCGAACAGATGCTGCTTCATGTCGATACAAGCAACGGCGCGAAGTCGGCGGCCTTCGATCCGGATATCGCCGGCCGGATCGAAGCGATGTGCCGCGACGCGCCGAAAGAAGCCCGTTACGCGGGCCGCGTGATCGGCTTGCCGTCGAGACCGCGGGCATTGGCATCGGCATCGGCGGGGACCAGGCCGGCCTGAGCACGCCATGTGCGCAGCAGCAATGCGTTTGTCACCACGCTTACGCTTGAAAACGCCATGGCTGCGCCCGCGAGCATCGGATTGAGCAGTCCGAACGCGGCGAGCGGAATGCCGATCAGGTTGTACACGAACGCCCAGAACAGGTTCTGCTGGATCTTGCGATACGTGCGCCGCGCGATATCGATGGCATCCGCCACCAAAGCCGGATCGCCGCGCATCAGCGTGATGCCGGCGGCTTCCATGGCGACGTCGGTGCCGGTCGCCATCGCAATGCCGATATCGGCGGCGGCGAGCGCGGGCGCGTCGTTGATGCCGTCGCCGGCCATCGCCACCGCGCCTTGCGCCGACGCCTTCAGTTCCGCGATCACGCGCGCCTTGTCGGCGGGGAGCATCTGCGCGTGAACGGTGTCGGGTGTGATGCCAAGCGATTTCGCCACGCTGGCCGCGCTGCCGGCGTTGTCGCCCGTGAGCAGCACGCTTTTGATACCCATCGCGCTCAACCGGGCGATAGCGGCGCGGGCGCCGGGCTTCAGCGAGTCGCCGAAAGCGAGCAGGGCGAGCACGTGTGGCGTCGCAGCGCGTGAAACATCACCTGCGCCGCGGGTCCCGACCAGATCCACCAGCCACGACACCGTATTCCCAAGCTGTTCCAGTTCTGCCGCGCGAGCAGCCAGCCGTTCCGGCGCGACCAGCCGCAACTCGTCGAGCCAACGATCGCTGGCTATCGTCAGATGGCGTTCACCCACGCGCGCCTCGACACCGCGACCGGCCACCGCTTTCGCATCGCTCGCGGTAATAGCCTGAACCTCGGCCTCATCAGCGGCCGCAACGACCGCGCGCGCCAGCGGGTGATCGCTGAGCCTTTGCACGGCCGCCGCCAGCCCCAAAGCTTCTGCCTGGTCCACCCCTTCATCCGCCTCGAACGCGGTCATGGACGGCTTGCCGACAGTCAGTGTGCCGGTTTTATCGAAGGCGACAATCCTGATCCGATGCGCCATTTCCAGCGCCTGCGGGTCCTTGATCAGCACACCATGCCGGGCCGCGACGCCGGTTCCGGCCATGATTGCGGCGGGCGTTGCCAGACCGAGCGCGCAAGGGCAGGCGATCACGAGCACCGCGACCGCGTTCAGCACGGCTGTTTCCACGCCCGCGCCCATCAGCAACCAGCCGGCCAGCGTCACGAGCGCGATGCCCAGAATCACCGGCACGAATATCGCCAATACCCGGTCCACCAGCCGCTGAATAGGTGCCTTCTCGGCCTGTGCCGATTCAACCAGCCGGATGATCCGGGCCAGCGTGGTCTCTGCACCGGTCGCGGTCGTTTCCACGGCGATCACCCCCTCGCCGTTGATCGAACCCGCGGTCACGCGTGCCCCGGTTTCCTTCGCCACGGGCAGGCTTTCGCCGGTGATCAGCGACTCATCCACGTGCGTGCGGCCTTCGCGAATCAGGCCGTCAACCGGCAGGCGTTCCCCCGGCCGAACGATTGCCACATCCCCGTTGCGCACATCCGCCAGCGCGACGTCGCGCTCGTTCCCGGTCGCCGCATCGCGAATCCGCGCGCGTTCCGGGCGCAGCGCATCGAGTGCGCGAATGGCGTCGGTGGTTTGCCGCTTGGCGCGGGCTTCGAGCCATTTGCCGAAGCGCACGAGCGTGATCACCACCGCCGCCGCTTCGAAATAGAGATGAGCGGACACGCCGGGATGGGCGAACAGCTCGTACACGCTTAATCCCCAGGCCGCGGAGGTTCCGAGCGCGACAAGCAAGTCCATGTTGCCTTCGCCTGCGCGCACTGCCTTGAAGCCACCGACGTAAAAGCGCGCGCCGAGCACGAATTGCACGATGCTGGCGAGCGCCAGCGATACCCAGGCGCCGAGATGAAGATCCAGCCCGAGCATGGGCAGGACCAGCGGCAGGGTCAGCAGCGCCGCCACGACCACCGCCACGAGTTCGCCCGTGTGCACGGGCGCGGCGACAGGCGCGGCTTCCGGTTCTATGAAGGTCGCCTCGTAGCCGGCCTTGGTCACGGCGGCGACAAGTTGGTCGCGCGAGACCGACGTGTCGGCGTGGACCGTCGCTTTTTCGGTCGCCAGGTTGACCGACACCTGTCCCACGCCCGGCACTTTCGCCAGCGCCTTTTCGACGCGCCGCACGCACGACGCGCACGTCATCCCGCCAATAGCGAACTCAGCGGTGGACAACGTTGCAGCGGCAGCCGGATGGGCGGTTGGAACAGATGGTGCGGACATGACAAGGTTTCCCGGTTCAGTGCGAGCCATCGAATCAGCTCGATGTAACCAGTATCGACATTCCAATGATTGGAAGGTCAAGGCGTATTTTCAATAGGAGGGGGCGCGTTCAGCATCGCGTCGGCGAGGGTTGTTGCCGCGTCGGTTTCGCTGGCTTCCATTTAAAAAGTCGGCGATATATAACCGGACGCTCCCTGGGAAATAACCAGTGCGTCAGAATCGCTCTCAATCTCCTGACAAATGGGATTTGCCCGCGCCACGTGGGCATGCAAAATTCCGTACTCGCCCTGGTTTCTGTCGAATCCGAATGGCACGTGGTTCGCGTCCAGACCGTTTGGGTCATGCGTGACAAGGGCCGCAAGCGGATTGTCAGCCATTAACCGATGTAAAACCTCTACGTGTTTTTCTTCGAAGCATGGGGGCGGATACATCGCGGCTCGTGGACAGATGAGAAAGAACTGGCAAAAAAAACCGAAAAAATCATGTTACGCGATGCCTGAACCGGTCGAAATATTTCTGAAACACCGGCAGGGCGTTCAAGAAGCGTTACGCGCTCCTTGCCTATCGCCATTGGATAAGATAAAAACCGGTTTCAAGATAGATTAAGCGCCGCGGCGCGGATTGGCAGAAGACCGGGGAACGAGGACCGGCCGCGCACTCGACGAACGAAGTGAAAGCTTAAACAAATCCTTAATTCGAATGAAAAATAATCGACGCTGGGCAGTTTCGTTGTACGCGGCGCTATGGGTTGCCGCTGGATTGAGCAGTCTGGCGGTACTGGGCGGGTGCGCGACGCAGGCGCCCATTGTGACCAGCGGGGATGGCTGGCGTAAGGATCAGGTGGCGGATGCCTATGTGTTCGGATATCCGCTGGTGGTGTCGGATCTTGCACGGGAGAAAGCCACGGGCGGCGATGCATCGCGGCCCGGCCAGGCGCCCGTGAATACGCTGCGGCATGCCACGGCGCTGCCGCCGGTCGGCGCGTCGGGGCGGCCGAGCGTGGACACGCTTGAGTCGACCGCGTGGCTGGATGTCTCCAGCGGACCGGTGCTGGTTTCCCTGCCCAATGCACCGCGCGGCCGTTATTACGATGCCCGCGCCTTCGATGCATGGACCAACGTGATTTACTCCAGCATCCCTCGCGCGGGGGACCGGCCCGCGCCGGTGAAAAAGCTGAGTGCGAAGGCGGTGCGAGCGGCCAGGCTGGCGGCGGAACAGGCCAACGTGATTGCCTTTGTCCCGGCGGGTTATACGGGCCCGCTCCCTGACGGCGTGACGCGGGTTGACGCGCCCACCCGCTACGTGTGGCTTTCGATCCGTGTGCGTGTGAATGGCCAGCGCGACGTGCGTGAAGCCCGCAAGCTGCAGACGGCAATGGGCATTGAAGCGCCTTCCGCCGATAAAACCAGTGTCGCCACCGCCGGCAGCGCCTGGCCGAACGTGACGGCCAGCACGCCAACGGTGGTGACGGGCGGCGACAAAGCCGATTCGCTCGATGCCACTGCGTTTTTCACGCGTCTGGCGAAGGCGATGCAGGACAATCCGCCGGTTCCGAATGATCCGCACGCCGTGAGCTTGCTGGCTGATCTTGGCGTGAAGGCGGGTGAGCCGGTGCAGTTCCGTCCGGCGGATGCCGACTTGCTGGCGTCCGGTCTTGCCGACGGCCGCACGCGGGTGGATACGGTGCCGTCGAACGCGATCAGCCGTAACGGCTGGGTATGGTTCGGCGACGGCGCGGGCAACTACGACACTGACTACACGTTGCGCGGGTTCCTGGCGCGGCATCAGCCGGGTACCGGCACGAAGGACGACGAGGTGAAGCCGGTGGCGTTCTCCGACAGCGACGGCCACGCGCTGAACGGCGCGAATGAGTACGTGTTGCATTTCGCGCCGAACCAGTTGCCGCCGGTGCGCGGGTTCTGGACGTTGACGGCGTACACCAAGGACGGTGCGTTGATCGACGACAAGGCGCTGCGGCTTTCGCTGAACGACCGGGACCGGTTGAAGAAGAACCGTGATGGTTCCGTCGATATTTCCGTTTCGGCTGCTGAGCCTGCGAAGGCGCGTGTGTCGAACTGGCTGCCGGCGCCGGACGGTGATTTTCAGCTGGTGTTCCGGCTTTATGCGCCGAAGCCCGAAGCTTCCAATGGGACCTGGGCGCCACCGGCCATTGAGCGGCAGTGATATTCAGGTTTTTCGCTCACGCAGGAGGGCGTCGCTGCCGCAGCCAACGAACTCCGTTGGGGTTCAATTTGCCCCCGCAGCGTCGTATACTCAGGCGTCCTGTTTCCCAAGGCTGCGCGTGGCTCGTGCCGGCGTGCGCAACCGCGCTACGAGGCACGCATGGCAAGCCTGAACAAGACTTCCCTGACATCCGCCGGGCGTAGCCTGATCAAAGGGGCAAACTCGGTGGCGCAAGCTCCACGCACTCGGCGTGTCGTGATCGGGCTCCTGCTTGCTGTCATCGTAATCGGCCTGCTTGGCTTTTTCGCCGCTCCACCGCTTATTCGGCATATCGCGGAGCAACAGCTTTCCGCGCAACTCGATCGTCCCGCCAGCATTGAACGAATTGCGCTCAATCCCTATACGCTGAGTTTCGAAGCTGACCGCGTACATATTGGCGAAGCGCCCGCCAACCTCGGCGCAAGCACGAAAAGCGGCGATTTCGTCGATATAGAACGCCTGATCGTGCGGCCTTCGTGGTCCTCATTGTTCCGGTTCGCGCCAATCATCAATGAACTCAAGATCGATTCACCCCGTTTTCATATTGTGCGTTTCGACGCGCAACGTTTTAATTTCTCCGATCTCATCGAAAAGTTCTCGAAGCCTTCAGCGAATCCGTCCAGCAAACCGGCGCGATTTTCCGTATCGAATATTCGCGTGGAAAATGGCCGGATCGATTTTGACGACCGCCTGCTGAAAACGCACCATGTAATCGATCGCTGGTCGATCGGGATTCCGTTTATCGCTAATCTCGCATCCACCACCGAATTGTTCGTCACGCCTTCGTTGCAGGCGCGCATTGACGGTTCACCGTTGTCCATCCACGGGCGCACAAAACCGTTCGCCGAGTCGCGCGAGTCGGACATTGCGCTGCAACTCGACGGCCTGGACGTGCCGCAATTGTTGTCGTATGCACCCGCTTCACTGCCAGTCGCCGTCAAGAGCGGACGCTTGTCGACGAACCTCGACCTGAGCTTTGAGCTCAACGCCGAGACGCCCGTGGTTCGCATCAAAGGGACGGCAGATCTCGCGGATCTGGCCGTGACGGACAAGCAGGACGCACCGTTGTTTGCCGCGCAATCGTTGCATGTGAACGCGGCGAACCTTGAACCATTGCGCAATGTGTACCAACTGGATGAAGTGCGGCTGACGCAGCCGGACGTGAAACTCTCCCGCGATAAAACCGGCGCATTCAACTTCGAGAAACTGAGCGCATCGACACCCGCACCTGCACCTGCACCTGTACCCGCCAGCGATGCCAAACCCACCGACGCCGCTGCGCAACCGCTCGACCTCGCGATCAAACATCTGGCGATCGACCAGGGCCATATAGTCTTCGATGACCGCTTGATGGCGCAACCCGCCACGCTCGGGTTGTCGAACCTGAACGTGACGCTCGATGACTTCTCCACGCTCGGCAAACCTCCGGCGCGCTACACGCTGAAAACGGCCTTCGATCACGGCGGCGGGCTTGACGCGTCGGGCAGTTTTACGCTTTCGGCCAAGAACGCCGATGCAAAACTCGTGCTGAGCGACTTGCCGCTGGCGCCGTTGCAACCCTACGTGGCGAACGCGGTGGCCGCGCGCATCACGGACGGTTCGCTCGGCGCAAATTTGCCGCTGCAAGTGGACTGGTCGAAACCCGAGCCGTCCATCCAGGTTGGCGCGGGCGATGTCACGCTGAAGTCATTGAAGCTGGTACCGCAGTTGAACAACACGGCGAATGCCTCGCCCATCGCGCTGGCTTCGGCGCAAGCGACGATCCAGAAGATCGATGTCGCGGCACGCACGGCGGCGCTGGACAGCGTCGTGCTGAACGGTCTTTCCCTCGATGTAAAACGCCTGAAGGACGGGAGTATCGATCTCGCCGCGCTCGCCGGTCCGCACGAAACCGCGCCTGAAGCCAGCGCGACGCACAAGGTCGAAAAGGCGAACGAGGCGGGCCCCGCATGGCGGTATCAGATCGCGCAGGTGTCGCTCAACGACAGCAGCGCGGACTTCACCGACGAATCCACGCCGCGCCCGGTAAAAGTGCACATCGCGCCGTTGCAGTTGGGCGTCAAGCAGGTTAGCGACGACCTGACCAAACCGCTCGCTATCGACGGCAAGCTGACGATGAACGGCAAAGGTGCGCTGGCCGTGGCCGGCAAGCTCACCGCGAAACCGCTGAGCCTCGCGCTGCACGTTGACGCCAGCGAACTCGATGCATCGGCGTTCGAGCCGTATTTTGGCGGCAACCTGAACGCGACGGTCTCGAGCGCGCTGCTGAGCGCGAACGGCGACGCATCGTTCTCAGGCGCCGGGCGCTCGCTCAAAGCCGGTTACAAGGGCGACGTCTCGCTGTCGAATGTGCGGCTGATCGACCGGGTGAATTCGGACCAGCTGGCCGGCTGGAAGCTGCTCGGCCTGACCAAATTGAACGCCCGCTACGACGAACGAGGCGCCGATGTCGACGCGGCACGCATCACGTTCGCGAACTTCTACGGCCGCGTGCTGCTGGACGCGCAGGGCAAGCTCAATCTTCGCGATATCGTTGCGCAGGACAAAGGGGCGGGACCCACGACGCAAGCCGCCGCTTCGACAGCGGCTCCCGCACCGGCTGCGTCGGCGCCGGCAGCGGCTCCCGCCGCGCCGAAAACCGCGTCGTCATCGGCGAATCTGCGCTTTGGCCAGCTTGTGCTGCAAAACGGCCGCGTGACCTACACCGATAACTTCATCAAGCCGAATTTCACCGCGAACCTGGTTTCGATCACCGGCACGATCGGCGCATTCGGCACGCACTCGACCACGCCGGCCCCCGTCGATGTCGCCGCAAAACTGTCGGCGAACGGACCGGTATCGATCAAGGGGGTGGTGAATCCGCTGATCGCGAAACCGTCGCTGGATCTCACCGCGAGCGCGCACGATGTCGAGTTGCCGAATATCTCGCCGTATTCGACCAAATATGCGGGTTATCCCATCACGAAGGGCAAGCTCAACGTCGACCTGCACTACATGCTCGCCGACGAAAAGCTCACCGCGAACAACCATCTTTTCATCGATCAGCTCACGTTCGGCGATCACGTCGACAACAGCACCGCGACCAAACTGCCGGTGCGGCTCGCGGTGTCGCTGCTGAAGAATTCGAAAGGCGAGATCGACGTCAACATTCCCGTTTCCGGCTCGCTGTCGGACCCGCAATTCTCGATCGGCGCGCTGGTGTGGACGGCAATCGTTCACTTGCTCGAACGCGCGGTGACGGCGCCGTTCTCGCTGATTGCGAACGCGTTCGGCGGCAAGAACCCCGAAGAACTCGGCTACGTGGAGTTCGATCCGGGTTCGGCCACGCTGAGCGACGCGGCGAAGGAGAAACTCGACACGATCGCGAAAGCGCTGGCCGACAAACCGTCGATCACGCTGGAGATATCGGCGCGGGTGGATCCGGCGCTGGACGAACCCGGCCTGCGCGCGGCCTACGTCGACCGGCAAGTGCGTCTGGCGAAGATGCAGGACGCGAGCGAAGACAATCCGAACATCAATCCGTCGACCATCCCCATTTCAGCCGATGAATACAGCAAATTCCTCACGAAAGCGTATAAAAGCGCGGACTTCAAGAAACCGCGCAACCTGATCGGCATGACGAAGACCGTGCCCGACGCGGACATGAAAGCCGCGCTCGAGGAGCACGCGCCGGTGGACGAGGGCGCGCTCGGTACGCTGGCGCAGCGGCGCGCGGAGGTGGTGAAGCAATATTTCGAAGGCAAGATCGACAGCAAGCGGATCTTTATCGTCGCGCCGCATCTCAACGCCGATGGCATTAAGGACAAGGGTGCACCCACGCGGGTAGACTTCGGGCTGAAGTGACGAAGCCGCGGCGAAGCGGTAACAAAGGATCCGGCAAAAGATGCGGGCGCGTGCGGGACCGGGGTCCCGGGAACTGCCCCGACCATCGGCATTCTCGCTAATCCGCGCTACACTCATTTCATGAATGCGACGGCGCATCGCGGCGCGCATGACGGATCACGGAGTGGCCAGGGGTGGGCGGTTCGTCCCGCCGGAATACTGTCCAGCCGCGTTCCCGGACTCATCGCGCTTCATCGCAAAGCCGTCAAACGAGCCGTATAAAGTAAGCGCTTCGCGCGAAGCGCCCATGGCATTCAGGCTCCCCACACTCGAATCCGGCGCTGCACAAACTGCAGGAGAGTCCCATGCTGTTGCATGATCTGGCTGACCGGTACGGTCCGGCAATCGTCTTTTTCAACGTGATGGGCGCGGCGCTCGGCCTGCCCGTTCCCGCCATGCCGACGCTGATCGTGGTCGGCGCGTCGGTGGCCATGATGGGCGTCAACGGCCAGGGCTTGTGGCCCCATCTCGCGCTGATGCTCGGCATTGCCGTGGTGGGAGGCGTGCTGGGCGATCTCGTCTGGTTCCAGGGCGGCCGGCGCTACGGCGACCGCACGCTCAAGACCATCTGCAAGCTGTCCCTGTCACGCGATACCTGCGTGAAAAAAACCGAGCGCTTTTTTGGCCAATGGGGCGTGCGCGTGCTGCTGGTCGCGAAATTCATCCCGGGTTTGTCGCTGGTTTCGGTGCCGCTCGCCGGCGCCATGGGCGTGCGCACGCGTTCGTTCATCGCGCACGACGGCGTGGGCGTCGCGTTATGGGCCGCAGTGGGACTCGCGGTGGGCGTGATCTTCGCGGCGGAGCTCGACATGGTGTTCGCCATGATCGCGCGGCTCGGCAAGCAAGCGGTCCTGGTCGTGGCGGTCGCGCTGGCGTGTTACGTGGCCTATCGCTACTGGCGCCGCAAGATGCTGATGAAGACGCTGGAAACGGCGCGCATTACGGTCGACGAGTTGTATTCGCTGATGGCGAACGAACCGCTGCCCGCTATCTTCGACATCCGTTCCGCCGAGAAACGCGTGCTCGATCCGTTCGTGATTCCGGGCTCGGTTTTCGCCGATGAACGCGAATTGCAGAAGATCGTGGAAAGTTATCAGCCGGATCAGAAGATCGTCATTTATTGCTCGTGTCCGAACGAGGTATCGGCGGCGTGGATGGCGAAGGCGCTCCGCAATGCCGGGTTCAAGGATGTCGTGCCGCTGACCGGCGGACTCGACGCCTGGCGCCTCGCCGGGCTCGATCTCAAGCCGCTCACCGACTTCGGCGGCGCGCGCGAGGACCTGGGCGAAATGGCCGCCATGTGCCCGTGGCCCGCGAAAGCGCCGGCCGCCGGCAAAGGCGCGCTGCATGACGCCGTCTACCTGCATGGAGATCGCCACGCATGAGTACCGCATACGAAGGGACGAACGACGCGCCCAACCATGGTCACGGCCAGCCGGAATGGCGCGATAGTTCGCCGGCTGTGTCGGAAGACCTCAATTCGATCGCGAACGACACGACTAGTGTGGCGCAGGCCGCCGCCGCTGCTGACGCTCCGTTCTCACCGCTCCAAAGCCGCAAGCACCAGATGTACCCGTATCTCACCGCCGAGGAAATCGAGCGCATGCGGCGCTTCGGCAATGTGCAGTACTGGCGCGCGGGCGAACTGATGTTCGAGGTCGGCGTGCCCGGCCCGGGCATGTTCGTGCTGTTAAGCGGCCGGGTGCGGGTGACGCGGCGCGACGGACTGGGCCATGTGCATCTGGTGACCGAGGCGGACCCCGGGCAATACCTGGCGGAAGTCGGCCAGTTGTCGGGCAAGCCTGCTTTGGTCGATGGTCACGCGATAGAAGACGTCGAAGCCATCCTGATCGTTCCCGACCGGTTGCGCGCGCTGCTGGTGGCGGAAGCGGAACTCGGCGAACGGATCATGCGCTCGCTGATCCTGCGGCGCGTCGGGTTGATCGAAAAGGGCAGCGGGCCGATTCTCGTCGGCCAGTCGGACGACGGGCGGCTGGTGTCGCTGCAAGGCTTTCTGAGCCGCAACGGGTATCCGCATACCGTGATCGACGCGTGTACCGACCCCGAAGCCATTGCGTTGCTCGAACGGATCTCGACGTCGAAGGCGGATTTCCCGCTCGTTATTTGTCCCGACGGCACGGTGATGCGTGCTCCCGATGAAAACCAGCTCGCGTCGCAACTTGGCTGGCTGCCGGAATTCGATCCGGCGCATATCTACGACGTCGCGGTCGTCGGCGCCGGGCCGGCTGGATTGGCAACGGCCGTGTATGCGGCGTCCGAAGGCTTGTCGGTGGCGGTGTTCGATTGCCGTGCGCCCGGCGGGCAAGCCGGTGCGAGTTCGCGGATCGAAAACTATCTCGGCTTTCCGACCGGCATTTCCGGTCAGGCATTGGCTGGACGCGCGTTCGTGCAGGCGCAGAAGTTCGGCGCGCACATTGCCATTCCGACCGAGATCAAGGCGCTTCACTGCAACTGCACACCGATCCAGATCGAGTTGATGAACGGCCAGCGCGTGAGCTCGCATACGATCGTGGTCGCGACCGGTGCGGCTTACCGCAGGCCGAATATTGTCGGGCTCGAAAAATTCGAGGGACATGGTACGTATTACTGGGCGTCGCCGGTGGAAGCGAAGCTTTGCAAGGGCTCTGAAGTCGTGCTGGTGGGCGGCGGCAATTCGGCCGGACAAGCGGTGGTGTATCTCGCCTCGCACGCAGCGCGGGTGCATTTGCTGATCCGTGGACCGGGGCTGGAGCTAAGTATGTCGAAGTACCTGATCGACCGGATCGCGGCATTGCCGAACGTGACGGTGCATACACGCACGCAGATCGAGTCGCTGGAAGGCGATGGCCGGACGCTCGCCGCCGTGCATTGCAAGACGCCTGACGGTCCCCTCACGCTCGACGTGCGGCATCTGTTCCTCTTCACCGGCGCCAACCCGAACACGGCGTGGTTGCGCGACTGCAATGTCAACACCGACGCCAAGGGTTTCGTGCTGACGGGGGCCGCCGCTCACGGCGGCCACGCGGACTGCTCGGCCTCGCTGGAAACCAGCGTGCCGGGCGTGTTCGCCATTGGCGACGTGCGTTCGGCATCCACGAAACGAGTGGCGGCGGCGGTGGGCGAGGGCGCGGCGGTCGTATCGCAGATTCACGGCCTGCTGGCCGAGCGTCAGGAACTGGCGCTCAGGGTTGGCGTGGCGGAGTAGGCGCGGCGGCGAACCGGAGCGTGAACTCGATCCAGCCGTCCGCCGGACAAGTTACTGATGCCGACCCGCCGTGCAGCCGCATGATTGCCTGCACGATGGACAGCCCCAGGCCGCTCGATTCCGTGAACTCGCTGCGCGCCGCATCGCCTCGATAAAACCGGTCGAACAGGCGCGCGAGGTCGTCGGGCGCGACCGGCCTGCCCTGATTGCCGATCACGATAACTGCACCTCCCGCACCCCGCGTGTCCTCGCTGCCGGTCAGCCGGATCGTGGTGCCGGCTTCGGCATAGCGCACCGCGTTGACTACCACGTTGCTGATTGCGCGCTGGGACATGATCGCGTTAGCGAACATCTCGCCTTCAGCCTGTACCTGGAAACCGAGGTTGCGTTCGTCGGCGAGTCCTTCGAAGTACGTCGCAATGGTGTCCAGTTGCTCGCGAATGTTCAGCGGCGTGCGCTCTATGTCCTGCTGCTCGTGATCCGCCTGCGCGAGAAACAGGATGTTCTGCGCAATGCGCCCAAGCCGCTCCAGCTCCTCCAGATTCGACTCCAGCACGCTCTTGTATTCGCTCTCGCTGCGGGTATGCGCGAGCGTGACCTGCGTCTGTCCGATCAGCACGCCGATAGGCGTGCGTACCTCGTGCGCGAGATCCGCTGAGAACTGCAGCAGCCGTTCATAACCGGTCGCCAGGCGGTCGAGCATGGCGTTGAACGACATCGCGAGGCTTTGCAGTTCGGTGGGTGTGTTCTTGATATCGAGTCTTGCAGAGAGCGTGTCGGGTGTGATCCCGGCGACCCTGTCGGCCATTTTCCGCAGCGGCGCAAGACCGCGGCTCGATACCCACCATGCGAGCAGCGCGGTAATCAGCACCGCACACGCCACGTTGATCCAGACCCGCACGAGATACGTCGAGAGAACCCGCGCCTCCTGCGTCATGACGTGTGCCGCGATGATCTCGATGACCTGGCCGCTGTCGCCTACCTGCGCTTGAGCTGCGACCCAGCGCATGCGTACGCCGTCCCGGCGCGAGCCTTCATAGAGCGCGTTGAGGTTGACGGCGCGTTGCACGGGCACGGGAACAAGCGGCGGCAACGGCATGTTTTCCGGGTTCACGCTGATGAACGGCGGAAGGCCGGGGCGCCGGAAAATAATCACGTCCTGACTGTCGCCGAGCATGGTCTCGAACAGCTTGGGCCGTGCTTCGATTTCCTTGATCGTGTAGAGGTCGTGCAGCAGCGAGCGAAAGTGTTCGACACGCCCTATCAACTGGTAGTCGGCGCGCGTGGACAGCGTGGCGCTGGTCGCGTGATAGAGCGACGCGCCAACCATGCTGACTACCACGCAAACGATCAGCGCGAACAGGCAGGTGATGCGCACCACCAGTGAACGCGAGCGCCATAGCGGACTCAATGTGAGTCCCCGGATGCACCGAACGAATAACCGATGCTCCGCACCGTGTGGATCAGCTTGATATCGAAGGGTTGATCGAGTTTCGCGCGCAGGCGTTTGACGGCGACATCGACTACGTTGGTATCGCTGTCGAAATTCATGTCCCACACTTCCGATGCAATCAAGGTCCGCGACAACGCTTCGCCCTGGCGCTTGCAGAAGAGATGGAGCAACGCGAATTCCTTGTTCGTCAGCGCGATGTCCGTACCTTGGCGTGTCACGCGGCGGCGCAGCACATCGACGTGAAGATCCGCGACCTGGAATACATCCGACTCCCTCACTACGCCGCGCCGCAGCAACGTGCGGATGCGCAGCACGAGTTCGGTGAACGAGAAAGGCTTGACGAGGTAGTCGTCCGCTCCAAGTTCGAGGCCGTGAATACGGTCCCGGACGTGATCGCGTGCGGTCAGGAAAATGACAGGCAAGTCGCGTTTGGCGCGCAACGCCTGCATGATCTGCCATCCGTCGAGGCCGGGCAGCATGACATCGAGCACGATCAGCTCATAGGGATGCGCCAGCGCCTGATGCAGACCGTCGGCGCCATTGCGGATCAGGTCGACCTGATACCCGGACTCAGTAAGGCCCTTCTTCAGATAGTCGCCGGTCTTGCGGTCGTCTTCTATAACCAGGATGGTCATACCGGGGCGCTTCGCTTTGCGTAAGGGGTTGCGTGCGGGTTTGCGTTAGAAATAAGGCCCATTCTATCCACCTGCCCCGACGCGCGGAAAAGATGACAAAAAAGTCATTAACGCGTCATCCGCCGATCAGCGTGCGGTAGCTAAGATGTAATCCAGACGAGGCCTTCGCGGATCGTGCCTTGGCACCTTGCAGCGTGGTCATGTGCCCATCAAGTCCCTCGAATCCTCAAGTCACAGCATCTTTGCACCCGTTCGATCCATCCCATCACGAGGCGAGCTTGAATTCATCTTCGACTCAACTTTCGACTCATGTCATAGCCCAACCCGGCTGGGTTCGCATCACGCACTGGATCAACGCGCTGGCGGTGGTGGTGATGGTGACGAGCGGCTGGCAGGTCTATAACGCTTCGCCGATTTTCCCTCCTCTGGTTTTTCCTTCAAGTATCACGCTGGGCGGATGGCTGGGCGGCGCGTTGCTGTGGCACTTCGCGGCCATGTGGGTGCTGGTCGTCAACTTCCTGGTGTACGTGGGGCTGAACATCATCTCCGGACGGTTTCGCCGCAAGCTGTTTCCGCTCAGCGTCAAAAGCATCTTCGGCGATCTGCGTGCCGCGCTGACCGGCAAGCTCAAGCATGACGATCTCACGCATTACAACGCTGTGCAGAAGGCTGCGTATCTGGCGGTAATCGTGGACATTGTGGTGGTCATCCTGTCGGGTCTTGCGGTCTGGAAGTCGGTGCAATTCCCGTGGCTGCGCGACCTCATGGGCGGGTACGACAACGCCCGCGTGGTGCACTTCTTCGCGATGAGTTTCCTGGTGGCATTTTTCGTGTTGCACGTGGTGATGGTCGCGCTCGTTCCACGCTCGTTGTTGCTGATGATCCGGGGCCGCTGAACCATGCTGAACAGAAAGAGCGAATTGATTGCGTCGAAGCTCGATGTCGACAACATCCTCAAAGATGCGCGCAATGAACTGAAGGCGCCTGCGCGGCGACTTTTCGGCAAACGGATTTTGTCGCTTGGCGGCCTCATGATGCTGTCGGGCTGCAGTATCTCCGACGATAAATCCGTGAACACCGTGTTGCGGACCATGTCGCGTTTCAACGACGAAGCACAGGCCTTCCTCTTCGATCCGAACAAGCTCGCGCCGACCTATCCCGAGTCGATGATCACGCGGCCGTTCCCGTTCAACGCGTTCTATGACATCGACGATGTACCACTGGTCGATGCAGCCACGTATAAGCTGCCGGTCGGTGGGTTGGTGAAGGGCAAGAATGTCTGGACGCTTGAAGAGCTGCGCGCGTTGCCGCAGGAAAGCCAGGTGACGCGGCACATCTGCATTGAAGGCTGGAGCGCGATTGGCAAGTGGGGCGGGGTGCGTTTCTCTGATTTCCTCAAACGCTCCGGCGCCGACATCACGGCCAAATACGTGGCGTTTCACTGCGCTGATAACTATTCAACCAGCATCGACATGCCGACCGCGCTGCATGCCCAGACGCTCCTGACGCTGACGTACGACGGCCAGGTCCTGCCGCCGAAGTACGGCTTCCCGATGAAGCTGCGCATGCCGACGAAGCTCGGCTACAAGAACCCCAAGCACATCGTCGCGATCACTGTGACGAACGAATATCCCGGCGGTTACTGGGAGAACCAGGGTTACAACTGGTTCGGCGGTGCCTGATTTTTCTCGCGTCAAATACTAAAACTGGAGCCTCCATGTCTATTGCGTCATCTACTTCATTGCGTTTGAAACTCGGTGTATCGGTTGTTGCGCTCGCATTTGCCGGCGTTGCGTTTGCCCAGGCTCCGGCGGCCAAGCCCTCGCGTATTCGTGGCGATATTGTCTCGTTGTCCGGCGATACGCTGACCGTGCACCGTCGCAGCGGCGACACCGTGACGATCGACATGAAGCAGGACACACCGGTCACCGCAGTGAAGAACATCAAGCTCTCCGACATCAAGCCGGGTTCGTTCATCGGCACGGCAGCGACCACGGGTACCGACGGCAAGATGACGGCGACCGAAGTGCTGGTGTTCCCGGAAGCGGCACGTGGTACAGGTGAAGGCCACTATGCATGGGATCTCTCGCCGAACAGCACGATGACGAATGCGAACGTCGACCAGGTGGTGACGGGCACGAGCGGGCGTGACCTGAAGCTGTCGTACAAGGGCGGCAGCAACACGGTGACGGTGCCGGACGGCGTGCCGGTGGTGACGTTTGCGCCGGCTGCGCGCACGGACCTGGTCGCGGGCAAGAAGGTGTTTATCGTCGCGACGCCGGTGAGCGGTACGCAGTTTGCGGCTTCGCGCGTAGTGGTTGAGAAGGATGGCGTTGCGCCACCGATGTAATGGCTTAGTGCGGCGCTAGGCCGGTCCTGACGCCGCCAGAAGGTCTTCTATCCGCACCGGAAGATTGCGTACGCGTACACCGGTTGCGTGATAGACCGCATTCGTAATGGCAGGCGCAATGCCAGCCAAGCCGATTTCTCCAATCCCGCGCGCGCCGAGTGGATTCAGCGCGAAATCCGGATAGTCCAGAAACGTTACGTCCATCTTCGGTGAATCGGCATGCGTTGTCATCACGTAGTCGGCGAGGTTGCGGTTCAGCGGTGCGCCTGAACGCGAGTCGTAGTGCGTCTCCTCGAACAGCGCCATGCCGACGCCCATCACGATCGCTCCTTCGATCTGGTTCAGGCCCGTGCGCGCATTGATGATCTTGCCTCCGTCGATCACGCTCACAACCCGGCTCACACGTAACCGTGCGGTTTCCGGCTGCCACGTGACCTCGATAAAATGCGCGCAATACGAGTGGATCGACACTTTGTCCGCGTCGGCATCTGCCTGACTCGCACCGGAACGACCTCTGCCCAGCAGGATGTTGATTTGCGCAGGCGCCAGAATGCGTTCAAACGGCACGCCCGCTCCGGGCGAGGTCCCTTTGTGATAGACCATGCCTTGTTCGAAACCAAGCGCCTCCACCGGCTGCCCCTTGAACGGCGAATTGTCTGCCCCCGCGGCAGTCGCAAGAAGCTGCTGGATAACGGCCTGGGTGGCCTGCGTCACGGCCGGAACCAGCGACGCGGTCACCATCGAGCCGCCGGACAACGGGCCCGGCGGCAAACGTGTATCGCCGATCACGACAGAAATCTTGTTGAGCGCGATGCCGGTCAGATTGGAGACCATCTGGGCCAGGATGGTGTAGGTGCCCGTGCCGATATCCTGCGTCGCCGTCGCTACGCGAGCGGTCCCATCCCCATGCAGTTCGACGATCGCTTCCGTGGGTAATCGCCTCGCGGCCCACGACCCCGCCGCGGCACCCCAACCGACCACCAGGCCATCGCGCCGCATCGAGCCGACAGAGGCGGTGCGGTTCGACCAGCCGAACTTGTCAGCGCCGAGCGTCAGGCACTCCTTGAGGTGCCGGGACGAGAACGGCACGTTCCGGCTTTCGTCCATGGCGGGCTCGTTGATCAGCCGCAAGCGGACCGGATCGACGTTGAGCTTGATGGCGAGTTCGTCAACGGCCGACTCGATCGCGAACAGGCCGGGAACCGCACCTGGGCCGCGCATGGACGTGCTCGGGGCGATGTCCCGGCGCGCAAGAGCTGCTGTTACTCGCAGGTTAGGCGAGCTGTACAGGTAGCCCGTCGCCTCTCCGCAGTTCTCCTTGCGAGTCTCCTGTCGAGCAGCCTGATAGATATAGTCCTGCTGGAACGAGGTGAAACGGCCATCGGGCGTTGCCGACAAACGCATGCGCTGCTGTGTGCTGGTACGGTGGCCCACGTTATGAAACATCATCTCTCGGGTCACTACCAGCTTGACGGGGCGCTGCAGATTGCGCGCCGCAGCGCCGGCGAGCAATGAATGCGACCATGGAAACAGCTTGCCGCCAAACCCGGAGCCAAGGTATTTCATGATCACACGCACCTGATCTTCCGGCACGCCGAGCATCAGCGCCATGACTTGCCGCTGATTGACAATCGACTGGGATGTTTCGTAGAACGTATAGTTGGTTCCATCGAACGCGGCGACAGTCGCGTGCAATTCGATCGGGTTGTGCGTTTCAATTGGCGTGGTGTAGGTCTGATCAAGCTTGAGCGCGTCAGGCGCATTGGCGAAGGCGGTGTCAACGTCGCCTCGCTGCGTATCGACAGAAGGCGTGTTTTCCGCCGACATCTCCGTGCGCACATCGGGCTGGCTTGTCGAATAGCTTACCTTCACCGCAGCGGACGCCGCGGTTGCCTGCTCGAATGTATTGGCGACTACCACCGCAATGTACTGGCCGTAGTAGTAGACGGTGTCATCTTCGAACGGTGGGCGCTTTTCGTCGATCCTCGCATCTGATGCGAAGCCGACACGATAAAACTTGCCGATGTTCTCGCGTGTGTAGACCGCCTTCACGCCCGGCATTTTCGCGGCGGCAGCGGTGTCGAGCCGCGTCACGCGTCCCTTGCCGATCGTCGCGCAAACGGGCATGGCGTAGAGCATCCCGGGCAGGATGAAATCCGAGGTATACGTCGCGAGGCCGCTTACCTTGAGCGGACCGTCGATTCTTTGGAAGTCGCCGCCAATCAATGGCTGAGCTTTCTTTGAAGCTAGTTGCATAGTGTTCTCCGCGCCACGCGTCGTGGCGTCAGGCAGTCAGGCAGTCTGGGTGGCAAGCGTGAGTGCGTGCTGGATGCAACGCTTCGCCAGTTCGACCTTGAAGCCGTTCTGGCTTTGCGGGCGGGCTGTCTGAAGCGCGGCTTCGGCTGCCGTACGAAACGCGGTGGCATCGGGTGCGCGTCCGAGCAGTACCGCTTCCGCATCGCGTGAGCGCCACGGCCTCACGCCCACACCGCCCAGCGCGATCCTCACGTGGTCGATCCTGCCCGACGATACGGTTACGACAACCGCTGCCGATGCCAACGCAAACTCGTACGATGCGCGGTCGCGCAGTTTCAGATAGACGCTGCGAGTACCGGGCATGGGCGCAGGGAGCGTCACGTGGGTGATCAGCTCGCCCGCATTGAGCGATGTTTCGCGTTCGGGCGTAGTGCCGGGCAACAGGAAAAAATCGTCAATGGCGATGCTTCGCTTGCCCTCCGGACCTTCGGTGTGCACGCTCGCTTCGAGCGCTGTCAGGGCAACATTCATGTCCGAGGGATTGGTCGCGATGCAGTGCTCGCTCGTCCCCAGGATCGCGAGATTACGGTTGAAGCCGCCGATCGCGGAACACCCGCTGCCCGGCTCGCGCTTGTTGCAGGGTGTTTTGGTATCGCGGAAATACACGCAGCGTGTGCGTTGCAGCAGGTTGCCGCCGGTCGTCGCCATGTTGCGCAATTGGGCCGAGGCGCCCGAGAGCAACGCCTGGGACAGCACTGAATAGTCCGTCTTGATCAAGGGATGATTTGCGAGATCGGCATTGCGCACCGTCGCGCCTATCGTGACGACGCCGCCGTCGAGTGTTTCGACCTTATCGAGCGGCAGGCGGTGGATGTCAATGACCTGCGCCGGGCGCTCCACGTCGAGCTTCATCAAGTCGAGCAGTGTCGTGCCTCCGGCCAGAAAGCGTGTTGATGGCGTGCCTTGCGGGCTGGCTGCACGGGTCTGCGCCGTTGCCATGTCGAGCGCCTGTTTGACGTCGGCTGCGCGCTTGAGCTGAAAGTGTTCCATTAGATCGCTCCGCTCAAGCTTTCCGGCGAACTTGCTGGATCGCGGTCACGATATTCGAATAGGCGCCGCAGCGGCAGATATTCCCGCTCATTGCTTCCTTGACGTCTTCATCGCTATGGCCGTAGGGCTCGTTGAGCAGTGCGACGGCGGACATGATCTGCCCCGACGTACAGTAGCCGCATTGAAAGCCGTCATGTTCGACGAAGGCGGCTTGCATGGGATGCAGGTTGCCTGGCCGTCCAATACCTTCGATAGTCGTGATTGCTTCGCCTTCGTGAGTGGCCGCAAGGCTCAGGCACGAATTCACCCGCCTGCCATCCACATGGACCGTGCACGCGCCGCATTGGCCGTGGTCGCAGCCCTTCTTGGTGCCGGTGAGACGCAGATGTTCGCGCACGCAATCGAGCAGGGTGGTGCGTGGATCAATATCCAGTTCATGGAGCGTGCCATTGACGTTCAACCGCACATGAACGTTGCCACTCTCCGTCGGCGCGACGTCGCCTGGCGCACCGTTCTGGCCCGCGTCGTCGGAATCTGCAAGAGCGAGAGAATGAAGTTGCCCGGTGCTCACGGCGACTCCCGCCGCCCCGACGCGTGTCAAAAAAGAGCGGCGTGTCACGCGCTCGAAGAGCGTCGCCGGTTCATCATCAGTAGTGTCTGGTTGCTGAGGCTTGTCGTTCATGAGTCAAATTCCCGTTGAAGCACGGATTGAAGAGGACCGACATGGTTTTGGCGTTCGATGCCCAGGTTCGATACTGATGATAGGCAACTGCGGTGGCGTCAAGATGGCGGGGAGATGGCGGCAACATGGCGCACGGTTCCGAACGCAAGCGTTAGCTGATGGGCGGTCTGTCCATGGCGGACCTGTGGAGTGCCCGTTCCTTTCCTACCCCCGCTTATCCAGCACTTCCACCGTCGCGATCAGGTCGCCGAAATCCTGGACCAGCAGGTTCAGCACGAACGGCAGGACGGTGTTTTTCTCCATCGTTTCACATGCGTTGTTCGATGCCGCTCTCAGTCGTTCGAACGACGCACGCGCGAGCCGGACGTTCTCGTCCTGATCGCTGTGATCGGCATCAAGTGTGGCGGCTAATGTTTTTGCAGACTCCGCGAATGCGTCTGCGGTCACGTTCAGTGCGTCGCGGTTGGCAGCACTCAGTCGCCCCGCAAGTTGCGGATCGCCGGCAAAAGCCTGGCCCAAAAACAGCGCGTCCCGATGCAGCCGGGTCAGCATGGGCGCGACCTTGTCGATCACGTTTCCGCGCGTGGGCTTCACTGGCACGATGATGTGCTCGCGGCCCGCTTCGGTAATGGCCTCGTCGAGTGCATGTTCAGCGGCCGCGGAACGCCGATGCAGAAGTTCGGCTCCGTCCACGTCACCGGGCTTGCGCAGAGTCAGCGTGATCAGTTCGCCCAACGCGAGAACGATTTCACTCGCGCGGTCATGGGCCATCGTGATCGCGCGATTTGGCATCAGGAACGCGACAAGGAGCGCCGAACCCGCGCCGATCAGTATTTCGAGCACGCGGTCGATCGGCCGTTCATACGGCGAACCCAGGCCGCTTGCCGGAATCAGCACAACGACGACGAGCGTGACGCAGGCGAGCCGGAGCGTCGGACGCCAGGCGGCCAGCGCTGCGAGCGGCAGGAGCGCAATGGCGAACACGATGAGCGGTTGCGCGCCGCGGACGATGGCGAACAAGCCGGCCATGCCGATCAAGCCACCAATCACCGCACCGACGATCTGGTCGCGACCTGTGTTCAGCGCCTGGTTGAGACTCGGCTGCGTGACGACAACCAGCGTGGTGATGACTGCCCAGTAAAGCTCGGGCAGCGTGGCGAGTCTGGCGACGGCGTAGCTGAGCAGGCAACTGATGAGCGTGCGGGCGAAGCGCCGGAGTTCGGGCGTGGATGTGAGTTTTTTCGTGAGCACGAAGGGTTTATTGGCTGAATTCCGTCGGGTTGTCGGACTCGCGCCTGGCGGCTGGGTTGCCCGCGGCAGCGGTCAGTTTAAGTTCAAACCCGGGACAATAGCCGACATAAAACCGCCCGGGGCAGCCCCCCGATTCACGACCGCGAGCAAAACCCTCGTGATCGCGTTACCATAAATGGTTAATTCGCCGGGTTTCGAAGGTCGAGAATGTCGATCCAGCCCAGGTAGCAGTTTCCCCGATAACCACGGACATCAGGAGCCAAGCATGAGCGAAAGCACTTTATCGCGGCATTACCCGAACACGCAGTTGTACATCGACGGCGCATGGCGCGCGGGCAGCCGCGACACCGCCGTCGTCAATCCGGCGACGGAAGCGGAAATCGGCCGTCTTTCGCTGGCCGGCGAACAGCATCTCGCCGATGCTGCCGAAGCCGCCGGACGTGGTTTTGCGGCCTGGCGCAAGGTATCGGCATTCGATCGCAGCAAGCTGATGCGCCGCGCGGCGCAGAACCTGCGTGACCGCGCCGAAGAAGTGGCCGCGATCATGACCATGGAGCAGGGCAAGCCGCTGGTCGAATCGCGCATTGAAGTGCTGGGCGCGGCGGACACCATCGACTGGTTCGCCGAAGAAGCGCGCCGGACATACGGCCGTGTGATTCCGGCGCGTGCCGGCAATGTGCGCCAGATCGTGACGCGTGAGCCCGTTGGTCCGGTGGCCGCCTTCACGCCGTGGAATTTCCCGATCAATCAGGCCGTGCGCAAGGTGTCGGCGGCGCTGGCGGCAGGGTGCTCGGTGGTCCTGAAAGGACCGGAAGAAACGCCGGCAAGCTGCGCGGCGCTGGTTCAGGCTTACATCGACGCAGGTTTGCCCGCTGGCGTGCTGAACCTCGTGTTCGGCGTGCCTGCCGATGTCTCGAAGTTCCTGATCGCGCATCCGCTGATCCGCAAGATCTCGTTCACGGGCTCGACGGCAGTCGGCAAGTTGCTGGCCGCGATGGCCGGCGAGCACATGAAACGCGCCACGATGGAACTCGGCGGCCACGCCCCCGCGCTGGTTTTCGCCGACGCCGACATCCCGCGCGCAGCCAAGCTTCTGGCCGGCGCCAAGTTCCGCAATGCCGGTCAGGTGTGCATTTCGCCGACGCGGTTTATCGTCGAGGAATCCGCTTACGAGGAATTCACGGAGCATTTTGTCGCGACGACGAAGAAGCTCAAGGTCGGCAACGGCCTGGAAGAAGGCGTGCAAATGGGGGCGCTGGCCAACGGCCGCCGCCTGCAGGCGATGGAACGTCTGGTCGCCGATGCAGTGGAGCAAGGCGCCAAGGTGCTGACGGGTGGTGAACGCATTGGGCGCGAAGGGTATTTCTTTGCACCGACGGTGCTCGCCAATGTGCCGATGTCGGCCCGCATCATGACGGAAGAACCGTTCGGCCCGATCGCCCCGATTTCGACCTTCAAGTCTTACGACGAAGCTATCGTGGAAGCGAACCGTCTGCCGTATGGTTTGGCGGCTTACGCGTACACGCGTTCGAGCTCGACGTCGGCGGCGGTCGGCGAGGACATTGAAAGCGGCATGGTGTCGATCAACCACCACGGGCTCGGAATTCCGGAAACGCCGTTTGGCGGCGTGAAGGATTCGGGCTACGGCTCGGAAGGCGGCAGCGAAGCGATGGAAGCGTATTTGGTGACGAAGTTTGTGAGCGAGGCGCGGTAAAAAAGTACGTAGCAGTTTGACAGGAACGCGACGCGGCTTCGGCCGCGTCGTTTTTTTTGTTAGTTTGCGTCCGGGTCTTCAGGCTGGCGCAAGAAGCGAAAAAAAACCCGGCCGAAGCCGGGTTCAACGTTCCCGCGCCCTGATCTCAAAAGGGCGCGGTCACCTGCAAAAAGCTACTGCGGAAAAGCGGAAAACTTACGCTGCCAGCAGCGAGCGCAGCACGAACGGCAGTATCCCGCCGTGCTTGTAGTAATCCACTTCAATCGGCGTATCGATACGCAGCAACACCGTCACGCGCTGCTCGCTGCCGTCCTTGCGATGGATCACGAGCGTCACTTCCTGCTGCGGTTTGATATCGGACGTAAGGCCTTCGATATCGAACGTTTCTTCGCCCGTGATGTTCAGCGACTGGATGCTGTCCGTGCCCTTGAACTGCAGCGGCAAGACGCCCATGCCGACCAGGTTCGAACGATGGATCCGCTCGAAGCTGCGCGCCACGACAACCTTCACGCCGAGCAATTGCGTGCCCTTGGCCGCCCAATCGCGCGACGAACCCGTGCCGTACTCTTCGCCGGCAAACACAATGGTCGGCGTGCCTTCGTCGATGTACTTCATGGCTGCATCATAGATCGACATTTCTTCGCCGCTCGGCTGGAATATCGTCAGACCGCCTTCCACGCGCGAACCGTCTTCCTTCAGCGGGATCATCAGGTTCTTGATCCGCACGTTCGCGAAGGTGCCGCGCATCATCACGTCATGGTTGCCGCGACGCGAGCCGTAGCTGTTGAAGTCGGCCTTCTGCACGCCGTTCGCCTTCAACCATACGCCTGCCGGCGAGCTTTCCTTGATCGAGCCAGCCGGGCTGATGTGGTCGGTCGTGACCGAGTCACCGAAAATGCCCAGCGGACGCGCGCCCTTGACGGCCGGAATGCTGTCGGCCGGCGTCATCGAAAAGTCCTTGCCGAAGAACGGCGGCTCGGCAATATAGGTCGACTTCGGCCAGTCATACACCTGGCCCGCTTCGCCTTCGATCTTGCTCCACAAGTCGCCGGTCTTCGTGAGTTCGGCGTAGTTCTTGCGGAATGCATCGGCGTCCAGCGCGTACTTCAGCAGCGCGTTGACTTCTTCGCTCGTCGGCCAGATGTCGCCAAGGAAGATGTCCTTGCCGTTCTTGCCCTTGCCGACCGGTTCCGTCATCAGGTCGACCGTCATGTTCCCGGCGATCGCGTAAGCCACGACCAGCGGCGGCGAAGCCAGGAAGTTGGCGCGGATGTTCGGGTGAATGCGCGCTTCGAAGTTACGGTTACCGGACAGCACGGCGGCTGCCACGATGTCGTTCTTCGTGATCGCGTCGTTCAGTTCCGGCGTCAGGTCGCCCGCATTGCCAATACACGTCGTGCAGCCGTAAGCGGCCAGCGTGAAGCCGAGCTGGTCGAGGTACGTCAGCAGGTTGGTCTTCGTCAGGTATTCCGTGACGATCCGCGATCCCGGAGCCAACGACGTCTTGATGTGCGGTGCAACGGTCAAACCCGCTTCCACGGCCTTCTTGGCCAGCAGACCGGCGGCCAGCAGGACGCTCGGGTTCGACGTGTTCGTGCATGACGTGATGGCGGCGATCAGGATGTCGCCGTTCTTCACATCGACCTTGTTCGTGGTCGTGTATTGCTTGTCCAGATCGGCAGCCTTCTTGCCGAAGCCGTTGTCGCTGACAGCCTTCGAGAACAGCTCGGTGAAGTTCGACTTCACATTGCCGATTTCGATACGGTCTTGCGGACGCTTCGGACCTGCCAGCGACGGCGCAACCGTGCCGAGGTCGAGCGTCAGGGTCTTCGTGTAGTCGATCTCGCCGGCCTTCGGCACGCCGAACAGGTTTTGCGCCTTGAAATAGGCTTCGAACGCCTTGATTTCGGCTTCGGTGCGGCCCGTGCCCTTGAAGTAGTCGATGGTCTTTTCATCGACCGGGAAGAAGCCCATGGTTGCACCGTATTCCGGCGCCATGTTGCCGATGGTCGCGCGGTCCGGCAGCGACAGCGACTTCGTGCCTTCGCCGAAGAACTCGACGAACTTGCCGACGACCTTCTCCTTGCGCAGCATTTCGGTAACGGTCAGCACCAGGTCGGTTGCCGTCACGCCTTCGCGAATCTTGCCCTTCAGCTCGACGCCGACCACGTCCGGCGTCAGGAAATACACCGGCTGGCCGAGCATGCCGGCTTCAGCTTCAATCCCGCCCACGCCCCAGCCCACCACGCCAATACCGTTGATCATGGTCGTGTGGCTGTCCGTGCCGACGAGTGTGTCCGGGTAATACACCGTGTCACCGTCGACCGTCTTCTTGTGCACGCCACGGGCCAGATATTCCAGGTTCACCTGGTGGACGATACCGACGCCCGGGGGCACGACCTTGAACGTATCGAAGGCTTGCATGCCCCACTTCATGAACTGGTAGCGCTCGTTATTGCGCTGGAATTCCAGCTTCATGTTCAGGTCGAGCGCGTCTTTCTGACGGAAGTAATCGATCTGCACCGAGTGATCGACCACCAGGTCGACCGGCACGAGCGGCTCGATGGCCTTCGGGTCCTTGCCTGCACGCTTCGCGACGCCACGCATGGCTGCAATATCGGCGAGCAGCGGCACGCCGGTGAAATCCTGCAGCACGACGCGCGAGACGACGAACGGGATTTCATCGGTACGATCCGCGACCGGCTTCCAGGTCGCCAGTTGCTTGATGTGTTCTTCGCCGATCTTCTTGCCGTCGTAGTTGCGCAGCACCGATTCCAGCACGATGCGGATCGACACCGGCAGGCGTTCGATCTTGACGTTCAGCGCCTTTCCGAGCGCGGGCAACGAGTAGTACTTGCCTTTGCCGGAACCGCTGTCGAATTCCTTGAGCGTTTTGTGGAGATTGTGGGCCATGTTTTTTTCCCTTGGTTTAAACGAGGAAATACCTTCGAAACGTGTGATCTAAAAACGGGTGACGAATGCTGACTAAATCACGTACAAATCAACGTATTCATTGACCGGCATTGCTTCGAGCGCTGCCTGATCCAGCGATACCGCGAGGATCGCCTCTTGCTGCTTGGCTGGGAAACGCCGTGCCAGATTGGT
>NZ_JBIYEB010000054.1:0-32187 GCF_044909315.1 Caballeronia udeis | reverse complement strand
CTTCGATCCCGATGCTTTTGACCTCGCTGCCGTCAACGAACGACTATCGGAATTTGAGTTCTGAACGGTCGGCGCGGCCTCTGCATGACGCTTACAGAAGACCTGAATCAGGCGATCATGCAGATCGCCCAGCAATCAACGACGCCTTCAACACCTGGCCAGCGGTCTGCACGCACTCGCTGAACGGACTGACACGCCCTGCCGGTTCAAGGCTCTCCTTCAACACTGCGTAAGATTCAAACCGTTAAAGACAGACTCAAACCGGACATCAAAACTACGACATTTGTATTTAGCCAGCGTGTTAACGCCTCTAAGTCGACAACGCCCTCTCGGCGATGGTGGAGCGAACATAAGTGTACGGGCGCTTATCGCAACTGCCGCTCTCGACTATCCCAATAGCTAAGACGTGAAGTTGCTGCAAGGGTAACCTTCAAACGGAATAGAATGCGTAATGCTCTACTGCCTGGCCTGCGTCAGATTCGGTGCTCCGTTGCCTTCGCGACTATCTGTATATTTGGAAATAAGAAGTTCTGATAATGCTATGTCGCAGCGGAAGTCCAAAGGGTGACGCAACGTGTGTTTTGTGGTTTTCGGAGGATACAGCCGACCCTGCAAGCCGCGCAAAATCACTTCACTCGGACTAACATGGACCGTCGGCAGGCGCGATTCGAGTATCACTTGTGAGTAGTCCAACATGAAGCAAGGCACCCAGTAAAGCTCATGCCGAAGGGCGAACTCGTGCCGGTGGTGACCATCCATGATGACTAAAGAGGTACGCTCAACGAGGAGCGGGAAGCGCCAGCGGCCTTCCGCCGTGATCTGATCGCCCACCTCTTGAACGCGGTCTGGGATGAAGGCTTCCGTTGGCCAAAGCTGCTCGGGACGAAGCAACGTAATATCGCTTCGGAAAACAGTCCGTTCTTGGCTTATGCTCTCTTTCATTGCCTGATCACCTCGCACGCAAATACATTGTCAAGTAGGCTGGAAGGCATCATTCTAGGTCGCCTGCTCCCCCGAGCAACGTGGTAGCTATGCAACGACACATGTCACGGTCTTTCGGGCGCGCATTACCTCGAACAAATGTCGGTATCATGGAGGCGATTTGCAATCGGGCGCAAAGCTACATAACGTCTGAGTAGTTCTTCTCCGTCCGGCCCGACTCTAGTGCTCCAATCATCTATCGCATGCTGTGACGCCGGCTTAAGCTCCTCTGCAAACGTCGGTGTCATGTATTGGATCGTGACGTGGTTTTGGCGCATGGCGTCATAGTTCTTCGATTGACGATCTACCATAACTGTCCACAAGCGCTTTTCGGTACGACGCGCGGCTTCGTCGACATAGTGGCGTTGGGCTTCGGTCAATCTGGCGTAGGCCGATTGATTCAAAACCGCGAACGACAGCGGCGCCGCGTAATTAAGTTCGACAAAATATGGTAAATGCTCCCAAAGGCGTTGCCCCGCACCGCCGTCGCCGGACGACATGACAGCAGTAATTTCGCCGGTTGCTAGGAGGGGCAGGGCCTCGTTCATCGGCATATGCACGCCATCGACCCCCAATGCTTTGAGAAAGGACGCGGCCGTCTCATCGTAGGTCCTCACGCGGAGCTTGCGCATGTCAGCCAATGACTGCACCGAGGTAGCAGACCACAGGCCGGTTGCGGGCCATGGGGCTGAATACAACAGGTGGACACCTAACCTATCTAAATGTCTTGTGTACAGGTCACGCGTGACACTTTGCAGGCATTGGGTGTCGTCCACAGATGCGGTCAGGAACGGCAGTGAAACCAAACTGAAAATTGGCTCTATTGCGCTAAGCGGTCCGCCGTGAACGTCACCGATCATGATGTGATTCTGATGCACGGCGCTCAGCGCAGATAACGCGGTCAAGGTGCTGTCGTCGGAAGTTCGTACTGTCATTGTTCCGGCTGACAGATTGCTCAGTTCCGTCGCGAACGTCAACAGGCCAACCCCTGGCATCGTCGTGCTTGGGTATTCCGTTACCGCTGTCCACTGGATGGTGTCACCGAAAGTGGAACTGGAGGCTAGGGAAGCGCACACAATGATTTGCCTTATAAGGGAACAAAGCGTTTTAATATGATATCTCCTATACCGGGTTTCGAGAGGTGCGTGCACAGGCACGATGCTTTGTGTTGGTCTATTGCGTAGTGGTCGGTTAGGGGGCGGCCCGAGAGACCGACGTCAGATGGGCAGTTAGGATTCGTGCCACCGTTTCTCCCATCTCCGGCTGACCGAGATCAAGATGCGTACATGCGACATCGATCACTTGCGGCGATCGCTCCAGGTACCGCGACCAATCCCGATCGTTCCGGTCTGAGGACGGCGTCTCCTGGCCGCTGGATCGGGTCGCACGGATGAAAAGCATTTCGCAGTCGATCGATTGTGGCCGGAAATTGCGTCCCGCTTCAATCGAGGTTCTGACAACGCGCAGGTATCTATCCGCGTGATCGACCGAGAAGTCCTCAGGAACAATCTTCATTGTCTTCGCAATAGCGATCAGAGCGGAAAGATCCGTCAACCGGTCAATTTGCGTTGTGGAAATCTTTGTACCCAAAATCTGCTTCGCAAGCGCCTGCACTGCGTGGACATCTGAGATTTTTTCCGGATTGAGTACTGGGACTGGCGTGTCTAGCAAGGCAAGCAACTCGACCTCTTTATTTTCTGCAACTAGCAGACGTGCTATCTCGAACGCGACCAATCCGCCGAAGGACCAGCCCAATAGCCGGTAAGGCCCGATAGGTTGAACGCGCAGTAGAGCCGAGAGATAACCACTGGCCATCGAAGATACATTTCTTTCGGGTATCTCGCCATCTTCCAGACCAAAGGCCTGAAGCCCGTACACAGGAATCGAAGCTGGTAGATGGTTAGCCATCGCTATATATCGATAACAGGAACCGCCTACCGGTGATACGCAGAACAGTGGTGGACTACCGTCTCCACGCTTGAGCGGCACAACGGGATCACGTCGAATCAGTTTTGAATGATCGGAGCGGACTAGACTGGCCAAAGCCGCAACTGTCGGATATTCAAACATCGCACGGACTGGAAGCCGCCGTTTAAAGAGTGAATTCACTCTGTTAATCAGGGTCGCGGCTTTTAGCGACGTTCCGCCATGGAGAAAGAAGTCCGCATCGGTGGAGATGCGGGATACATCCAAGACGCTTTCGAATATACCTGCCAAAGCAGCTTCGAGGTCGTCTCGAGGCATCTTGCGGTCGCTGTTTTGCACAGGATCGCCAACCGAGGGCAAAGCGGAGCGACTGATTTTACCGTTTGGTTCTAGCGGTAAACGTGGTAGTACCTCGATGGCTGACGGGATCATGTAGTGTGGGAGCACCGCCCTGAGCAGTGTCAGCAGTTCGGGTAATAACGTCGTAGAAGAGACAGGAGCGGCCACATACCCAATCAGTAATTCTGTATCGTTGACCGCAGAGACAATCGTCACCGCCTGCAAGACTAGCGGGTGCGTCATCAGCACGGCCTCGATTTCGTCCAGTTCAACGCGGTATCCACGAACCTTGCGTTGGTTGTCGCGGCGCCCGAGGAACTCGATGTTGCCGTCGCTGCTCCACCGTCCGAGGTCTCCGGTACTGTAGAGGCGCGACCCGTTGCCGTCTGGATCTGGAACGAAACGCTCGGCGGTTAGTTCGGGTCGCTTCAGATAGCCCTTTGCCAGTTGGACACCACCGATGAAAATTTCTCCCGTCTGTCCTTCAGGTGCAGTCTCCAGGCGTTCGGTCATGATCCGAATATCCACGTTTCTGATCGGACGGCCGACAGGGACGATGCCGTCCGGCCGAAGCGTGGCGTCCCAACAGGTGACGCCGATCGATGCCTCGGTGGGGCCGTAGACGTTGTGCAAAGCGGCCGTCGACCCCTCCAGGAATTGCGACACTGTCTTGCGATGCAGGGTTTCACCACCGCAGAAAGCGTGCCGGAGATGACGATAGCCATGCACCAGTCGATTGTCGATGAAGCGTTGCAACATCGACGGTAGAAAGTGCGCGACACTCACCTGATGACGATAGATCTCGCGCGCAAGATAGTCCGGATCGAGATGGCCATCCTGCTTCGCTAGGACGCAGCTCGCGCCGCTGATCAACGGCAAGAAGATTTCCCATACTGAGACGTCGAAGCTAATCGGCGTTTTATGCAGGATGCGATCGGTATTGGTGATCTCAAACGTATCGCGCATCCATTCCAGTCGGTTCATGATCCCGGCCTGTGTGCACATGACGCCCTTCGGCTGGCCGGTCGACCCAGACGTGTAGATGACGTATGCCAGTTCGCCGCGCCAACGCCGGTGATCGCGGGCGTATTGCGGAGTTCGCTCTGTATCTAGGATCTCTTCAACCGCGACGAAGCCGCCTCCACCACCGTTGGGTAGGCATCCTTGTAATACGCGCGTAGTAAGCACGGTTTCCACGTCCGCGTCTCTCAGCATGTACGCAATCCTGTCTTGAGGATAGGATGGGTCCAAGGGGAGGATTGCTGCACCGGACTCGATCGCGGCGAGCATCGCTGCGATCGAGTCCGGTGAACGATCAAGCAGCACTGCGACAACCGGCTGGCGGCCGGCTTTGGGCGGTGGCAGTGCTGCCCCAATACTCGCGGCGCGGCGCATCAATGCGTCGTAACTGATCTTCGTGTCGCCATAGACGATCGCGAGCGCATCGGGATCTTGTTGCGCTTGGTCTAAAAAAGCGTCCCAGATTCCAGGTGGCAACGTGCCTGTCGCGGTGGTGACGGCGATGCGGCTTGGATCGCGTGCGAGTGCTGATGGAAGTGAACGGATATGGTCAAGGCATTGCTGACGATCGCTAGAGAACCCCGTGGCAGACCATCCGGCCGGCAGCTGTCGTTTAACTTCCCATATTGACAAATGCTGGTCGGGATTTTCCACAACCAGGTACTGCTCCCTGCGTTCGATGTCCGATGTCATTTCGCTTTTGTAATATTCGATACACTCGGCGCTGGGCACCAGTTGAATGTGTGAGCCATGGCTGGCTACGAGAAACACGAAGTGAAACCTGGCAAGGCCAATCAGCGAAGCGGTGCGTCGTTGACTGGTTGCGCAGTTCGGGTTTCAGCGCGATCTTTGAGCCACTGCGAGGAATCTGCGAGAATTTCCGGCGTAAAACCGTGCCCAATGTTTGGCACGTCGCGATAGTCGATCGAGACGCCATGTTGCATCAGAAGGTCTCGCGTGCGATGCGCCATGGGCAGCGGAACGATTGGGTTGTCTTCCCCGTGGCGCGTGAAAACGGGAAAGCCACGCAATCGTGAATCGGCCGAAGGTGAGGCCGCGTTATTGGGGACGATACGACCGTTGACATTGACGACCCCGTCAATTAGGTCTGGGCGTGTCATTAACACCGACAGTGCCATACTGCCTCCTTGGCTATGTCCCAACAGGAAGATCTGCCTCGGCTTGCGCTGATCCCGTATTGCCTCAAGAAATACGACCAGTAGACGAAGGCTTACGTGTTGCTCTTCTGTCTCAATGATCGGACCGGTAGCTGTCCGCGTAAAGTAGAACCATCGATAAGCGCCGGGCCCGATTCTCAATGGGGCTCGCGGGGCGATAATCGGCCACTGCGGATCGAAGAGTCCCGCATGCCGAAAGAGATGCTGCTCGTACGACGCGAACCCATGCAGCAATACGAGCAGTGGGCGTGCTTCGCCGTTGGGGTTAGAACTGTCCCGGCCAACATAGTGCAATGGCAGCGATGTCGTCATCGAAGTATTTCCTGCTGCACGTTGTCAGTAGAGACAGTAGATTCCAGAAACTTGATGAAATCACCAACGGTCGAGAAGTTATGGCCGAAAACGGCAGCATCATCGAAGGTAAGCGAGAATTGTTCCTCGAGCAGCACGAAAGCCTGCAAGAAGGCAACCGAAGACAGCCCAAGACCGCCGGCCGTAATTGGGGTGTCGTCCGTGATCGAGTCTCTTGCGATGGTGAGGCGGCCGCTGTCAACAAGTGCGGAGATCGCGGCGTTGCGAAGGGTTTCGATGCTCATGTCTTTTGCGGCCTAAGGGATGTTAGATCGTCTACGACGGGGAGTGCCGCCAGCGAGCGTGCGATTTCGGTTCCGGAAACCTCGGCGTCTTCCATGCGCCCACTCAAAAACTCGTCGTACGCTGACAAATCGAACAACCCGTGCCCACTGACACAGAAAAGGATCGTGACGGGCGTGTCTGCATTCCGAGCCGCAATCGCTTCCTCGATGGCGCCGTGTACGGCGTGCGCTGATTCGGGCGCTGGAAGAATGCCTTCCAGGCGGGAGAACAGTACAGCGCTGCGAAATACGTCGGTCTGACCATACGCCACTGCCTCGAACTCGCCATGGTGATACAAGGCACTCAGGACCTTCGAGCATGCGTGGTACCGAAGACCACCAGAATGCATGCCCGGGGGTTTGAAGTGACTTCCGAGCGTATACATCTTCTGCAGCGGTGTGAGTCCGGAGCCGTCTGTGTAGTCATAGCGATAAGATCCGCGAGTCAACTTCGGGCATGCCGCTGGCTCGACGCTGACGCACCGAACGGCACGACCGCCTCTCAGGTGTTCGCCGATGAACGGCAAAGCGGTACCGCCGAAGTTGCTGCCAGCGCCGAGCGAAGCCAGCACAATGTCGACCGACTCGTTTATCGAGGCGAGTTGCTTCATTGCTTCGAGACCAATCACGGTCGAGTGCAAGATCGAGTACGTTTCGCCGCTTCCGACACTTAATTGCGTATCTTCACTCGCCAGTGCGTCCTCGAGCGCTTCGGTGACGGCGAATGCGATATTTCCTGTGTCGACCTTACCCTCGGCGACAAGGCGACTTCCGGCGGCGGTGCGGAGGCTGGGGCTCGATAGTATCTCGGCACCATGCAATTGCATCATCGAGCGCCGGTACGGTTTCTGTTGGTAGCTGCTTCCGACCATATAGACGGTGCAGTTCATGTCGAAGGCTTGACAACCGATGGCTAACGCCGTGCCCCATTGACCCGCTCCGGTGCCAGTCGTCAGGCGTTTCACACCGGCTGAGCGATAGTAATAGGACTGTGCGATTGCCGTACTGAGTTTATGCGATCCGCTTGCGTTACCGCCCTCATATTTGAAATAGATGCGAGCGGGTGTGTCCAGATGGCGCTCGAGGCGATGCGCGCGGATGAGTGGCGTGGGTCGCCACGAACGATATATGTCCAATACCTGCTTTGGAATCGCAATCTGGCTTTCTCTCGAACTGTTCTGTCGCACAAGTGACAGAGGGATCTGCATTTTTACCGACTCTGCCTTGTTTATCCGATCCGGCGCGGCGATATCCGGCGGCAACGCGAATGGTAGGTCGGCCAACACGTTGTACCAATGCGTGGGCAGAAATTCCGCCTGCGTCAGAGAGTGCATGAAATGCTCCGTTTTATTAGCGCAAGTACACAGTGAATGTATCGTGCATGTTTTCGACGTGACGGTACCGTGCTGCACTGGCATTGGATACTGCTAATTCTGGTAGTTGAAGGAGGATGTAGGGGGCTTTATAAAAAACCCGGCAGTGTCAGTGTCGTCCGTAGGATCGGGCAGCGCGGATTTTCCCCAAGCCGTTTCACCCTTACCCGTTAAGAGGAACCATGCTGACTAGTGAATGGGCAATGAACGTGTCGACGCAATGGTGCGACGCGTGGAACAAGCGCGACATCGATGCGTTGATGGCGCTATACGCTGACGACGCAGAATTGAATTCGCCGCTCGTCGCAAAACGTTGGGGTGTCGCTCACGGATGGATTCGTGGCAAGGAGCATCTGCGGAAGAATTTTGAAATTGGAATGCAGACACCCGGGATGTACTTCACGTTGGAGCATGTCCTTCTCGGGCAACGTTCGTTCTGTATCTTTTACACGCGGGAAAACGGCACACGTGTCTGCGATCTCTTCGAACTCAACGAAATGAACCAACTCTTGAGGGTTGTCGCTTGCCATGCGCCGCCTAACACCGCAAAGCTATAATTTCGACCGACTTCGAGCGGCAGGCTGCCGTGCGTTACTGGAGCAGGTGCCGCAATTACGACGAGTGCTATCAGGGAACGTAAGAATTACTATGTAAATGTCATGAATCCATGCTTCGCCAAGGGGTGCGTCCTTGTTTATTTCCGTGTGTTAAGTGAGATCGCAATGGGCTCCTGCGATCGGCCCCAGACTACAACATTTGGTAGTTGCTGGCGCAGCGGAAACCTATTGAAATAGCTTCACGCCGCGTTAAGCGCCTGATGCAGGACTCGGCCCAGATTCGATCGTTCGGTTCGCACGAGCAACGCGCAAAGAACACCTTGCCGTGTCCGAAACTAGTTGGAAACGATAGAGGATTGCGAATGGACCCAACAGCACATGCGAGTCGCGCACAGTTTCCGTCAAGCAGCCTGTACGGATTAAACCTGACCGAATACGTCAACATACCGAGGAAAATCGGTGGCCTAGCGTACGAGCGCGCGATGAACGCACTGACTCACGGTGGTTTATATCCAGAAGATCTGGCGGTCGGTGCGCTGAACCACATTGACCGGGCAGTCTTGTCGGTGCTGGAGGAGGATCGGTCGATCCGCCTCGAGGCGGCCGTTCAGGTGAGCGAGTCGAAGTTGGAAGGTGATGTCGACTCGGTTTTCCGCCTATACATCAACCCGCTGGGGCGGCTCCATATCAGACCCATCGAAGATGAGTTGGTCGAGTATGCGGAAGCAGAGATCCCTGTCGTCCTCGGAACTGTGCGATTGAATCGCGATCAGTCGAAGACTGTTGGTACGCGCGTAGCGGCCTACCGAGAAACCGAAGCTCGAGCCTTTCATCAAATCAAGGAAGCGCTCGACGGTGTGGTCGAAAGTGGTCAGATCGAAACGGTGCTGGAGGCTGTAATCGATCACGTCGAACACGTCGAGTCAGTGTGCTTCTATGTCGGCGACCGTTTCTATGCATTGATCGACCGGTATGTCAATTTGATCGACGACAAACGCAATCCGGGTTATCTCTCAAGGCTACGCGACGTCGAGTATCAGGACTGGACGTCCGACGAGGTACTGGTGGTCGCGGCTCTGCATGCGTTGTTCACATCGGGTCGTTCAGTCAGATTCGAGGAATTCAACGGCGCGCTTTTGTCTGCCAGCGCGCTCCTGAAACGGCTTTCAGAACTCGCGACGGCGTACGAAATGGCCGGCAACGAAGTGAGCGTCGACGAAACTTTAGGTCTCTTTGCGCGTGCGGAAGCGATCCGGCAACAGACGTTGCGCGCGCCCGGCAAGTCGTGGTTGCGCTACAGATGGATATATGGACTGAATTTTCAGAAGACTGAAAAGATTCTGCCAACGGCGTGCTCGGATGAACCCGAAGATCAATGGTGGATCGAATTCGGCACGCTCTTTACCGAACTCGTTGGAGCGACGCCGCAGACGGTGCCATCGGAGGCAGTCGGCATAACGCAGTTGGCTTACGCGGCCATAGCGCGCGACGCCACTCGTGGTGCGAGTTTGGTGACGCACGAGGGTGTCTCAACGGGCAATCCAGCAGGGGCAAGTCAAGGGTGGCTGGAATTTTTGATGGAGCGGATCGTCGCGTCCGCGGTGCTGGCAGTGCGAGCGGATTATGGAATGTCGAGTTCGTTGCGCGTGCCCGAAATACTGAATGTCTATGATGAGGATGTATTGAGAACGGTCATCCACAGTCTGACACCGGCGAGTTTTTTTACCTGTTTTGTCGGCTATGATTTGGCCCGTCGGGTCGGTGAGACGGAGGCGTTGGCAATCGCCAGCTCGGTCCAGAAGCGGATGCAATTCAATCGCTGGCACTTCATCCCGGGCAACCTAGAACGTCCCTTGATATTCAAGGGACGTCACTGGTATTATCCGCCGCTGATTCCGGACATCGCGGAACATTCCGACATGCATCGAGCCGCACATAACCGGGCACGAGTGAAGTACTCGATTCGTTGCCCTGGACCAGACATGTCACGCCCGGCGTTAAGCATCGCCAATCATCGCTATCGCGGGTTTTATGACGTTCGGGTTGTCCGAATGGAAGGACACGCGTTCTCCACAGCCGATATGCTGCGCGTGCGAAAACGAACGTTATGGCTCGAAGCAGTGTATGGCGCATGGGTCGCATATCTATGCAGTCCAGGCGCTTCATCTCTGTCGATTCACGGCTTTCAGGCGGGACGCTATCTTGACATTGATCCGCTGACGAGCCTCGAGACAGTCGAAGCGTGAGCGGCCCTAAGATTCGCACACTCGGCGGGCAATGAATCCAGTACTCGTTTTATCCAATTCGGTAAGGAATGCAGATCGAAAGGAGTACCGTGGTGAGGGTAGAGATGAACATCGTCAACAAGGTCCGCACGGGAGAAGGCAAGTCCCCCACGAAAAAGATTTTCTTTTTTCGGGAAGGAAGCCTGAAAAGCATCTCGCATCAGCGATTTGACGTAACGGCAGAGGTTTTGGCTGAGCGCATGCATCACGCAGGCCTGGCGCGAGGTAACAAAATCGGCGTTCTTGCGAGGAACGGGCTCGAGTGGTTGCTTGTGGATGTCGCCGCGTTGAAACTGGGCCTCGTGACCGCCGGCTTCGAGTTCGCGAGATTCAATGATCCAGCCGCATTGATCGAACGTTATGAGTTACGTGGCTTCTATTCGGAACGCGGATCGTCTGGCATGACGGGAGTCGATATTGGGCAACTCTTGCAAGGACTAAACCTATTTTCGAAGCAGGATCAGAGCGCAGAGGCACCCGTCCCGCCGCAGGGTGTGGGACGGATGACGAAGGGGAGCGGGATGCGGGAATGGTCCGGGTATGAACGCGACGACGTTACGACGATCAAGTTCACATCGGGTAGTACCGGTGAACCAAAAGGATTGGGTGCGACTGCCGGCAGCATTGATAGCTCAATACGAGCGGTACAAACAATCCTTTCACACGGCGGGGACGACAACCTTCTGGTCTTTCTCCCACTGTCGCTTTTGCAGCAGCGTTACTGGGTCTACTCGGCACTTGTCTACGAGCACGATGTCACTGTAGTGCCGATGGAATTCGCGCTTGCCGCGGCTGCGGCGGTCGAGCCGACAGTGATCATGGGAGTACCGGCGTTCTACGAGGGGCTGCGTAAGAAGATCGACGGAGCTGGTCTCGAAGCGAACGATGTGCAGCGTCGGCGAGCTTGCGCCGAATCGCTGCTCGGCACACGAATCCGTTATTTGTGGACTGGATCTGCGCCAGCGGCACCCGAAACGCTGCGCAGTTTCGACGCGATTGGGATGCCGCTGTACGAGGGATACGGGATGAACGAGACATGTATCGTCTCAAAGAACTTTCCCGGTGCGCATCGGCGAGGAAGCGTCGGGAAGGTACTACCGAACAAACGGATTCGATTCGACCGGAACGGCGTCTTAATTGTTGGAAGTGAGTATCCGGTGAACAAGTCGTACACATACTGCCGCGATGGGGATAGCGAGCGCGTATTCCTTCCCGGCGGCGAGGTCTATACCGGTGATATCGGGTACCAGGACGAGGAGGGTTACCTTTATATCCAGGGACGTGCAGACGATATCCTCGTGCTGACCAGTGGGAGAAATGTCGCGACACGCCACATCGAGGAAGCGATCAAGGGGCATAAGGAAGTTGAAGAATGCATATTAATAGGCTCGGGCCGTCCGTACGTAACCGCCGTGCTGTCTCACATCTCTATCGGTTCTAGTGGTAACCAAGGGAGCGCGCGATATCAGCAGGAATCCGAAGAAAGAATTCGTGTTTATATCGACGAACTCAACGGTACATTACCGGGCGAAGAGCGCGTCTTAAGGTTCTTTATTGCCCCCGTACCATTCTCGGTCGAGGGCGGGACCTTGACGTCACAGTTCAAACCCAAGAAACGCGAAATCGCACAGTTGTATTCGCGTGATATTGATAAAATGTATGGAGTATGCGCATGAAGCATTTCGAGACGCTGGTGCAGGACCATCTGGCAAAGATATTGAACCGTCCGGCTAGTGAGTCGAAGGTGTTACACATGGACCAGGATCTAAGGTTCACCTATGGGTTGACGTCGCTGGACAGAATCATCCTGATGACCGATGTATGTAAAGACGCCGGCGTTGCGCTTACATCCATCGACGAAGATGAAATCGCCGCGTTACATACGCCGTGCGACATTGTTAACCTGATAAGCAGAAAGGCGGTGAATCGATGAGCGATCGTACGGATTTGTGGAGCGTCAAGGCGCTAGCGAACGTCGTCCTGGAAGGTCAAGGCGTTCGCCTCCGCGCGATCACCCTTGAGGATCGAGACGACTTCTTGCGGATAGCCTTGGATCCTGAAATTTGGACATATTTTGTGTCTGTTGTACGGTCGGAGTCGGAGCTTGACACTTTCATCGCGCAAGCGGTCAATGACACCCGTGCTGGCACCAGAATCGTCTTTGCCGTTGTCGACACTTCGACTGGCGCGATTGTCGGGAGCATGGCCTTTGGGAATCTAGTCGAGAAAGATCGACGCATTGAGATCGGATGGTCCTGGCTTGGTGCGACCTATCGAGGAACCGGCATTAACCGCGTGGCGAAGCGACTGCTGCTGGAGCACGCTTTCGAACAACTGCAGTGCGAGCGTGTCGAGTTCAAAACGGACGTGCTCAATATCCGGGCACGTCGCGGTCTGACCGGTATCGGCGCATTTGAAGAGGGAGTATTGCGTAGTTTCAACTACATGCCCTGCGGACGGCGCCGGGACGCAGTTTATTACAGCATCTTGCGCAACGAGTGGTCTGGCGTTCGAGATGGACTGCTGCGCGGAGCTACCTAACGGAGGCGGGATGATCACGCTCGACGCGACGCTCGCCGCACGACGGATCTTTCGGCTCTCGGGTGACAGTTACGAGATCGGGCGTCAGCATGGAGAAGCCGATCGGGAGGAGATCCAACGGTTTCTCGCAGACGGCACCGCGCGATTGGAGCACATCTCGGCACAGGCGGGGAAGAGAGACTATTTCTTGCGTGAAACTCGTCGGTACGCGGAAATTGTAGAAACCGTGTTACCTGCACTCGCGTCTGAAGTACGGGGACTTGCGATGGGTGCTGGCGTTCACACCGACGAGGCGTGGCTGCTTCAAGTCAGGCGGGAGCTAAGCGGGTATCGAGCCATTGGTCCGCAACCGACGAGCGGCGACTGTTCGACATTTGGCCGGCTTGCCGGCGAAGCATCGATCATCGGGCAGACTATCGATTTGAACGGTTCAATGGAGCGCGAGCTTACGGTACTTTGCATCGATGCCGATGCAAACACGCGTGGAGTTGTTATGGTGAGCTTCACGGGTTTGCTTGGCTATTTGGGGATCAACGATCGCGGCGTGTCGATATGTCAGAACCTGGTGCTCGCAAGCGTGTGGAGACCGGGGGTTCCCGGTTATATGGCAATCCGGCACCTGTTGACCCACGCGGAAAACGTCAACGAAGCAGTGGCCATGCTCCGGGAACTACCGTTGGCGAGTTCGCGGGCCTTGACGCTGTGTGATGGCGAGCAGTTGGTTGTCGTGGAGTACGTACGTGATGAAATACGGGTGATGCAGCGCGACGTCGTTACGCACGCAAATCACTTCCAGCACCCGGACTTTAAGCCCATGGATCGCCTCAATCCATTCTCCAAGAACTCGTCGTTAAGGAGGGAGAGGGCATGCCAGGAGATGCTTGGACGCGTGCCTGTCGATGCGGCGCTTGAGGACTATTTGCGCGTGATGGATCGGGCACCGTTGCACGTTGAACCTAGTGAGAACGTGCAAAAGGAATGCACTGTCGCAAGCGTGGTCATGCTGCCGAAGGCGAGGCACATTGTCGTCACGCCGGCATCGATGCACGTTCTCGCAGCTGGAGCGGAGAGCCGGGAAGGTCGATGTCGCATCCGGAAAGCCTAAGGCGTCTTGAATAGTTGGGTCAGCGCTCAATCAACGAAAAGAGGATTCCATGCCTTATGTCGTGACCGAAAACTGCATTCAGTGCAAGCACACGGATTGTGTAAGCGTTTGTCCGGTTGATTGTTTTCACGAGGGGCCGAACTTTCTTGCGATCAACCCCGATGTCTGCATCGATTGTGGCGTGTGCGAGCCGGAGTGTCCCGTGAATGCGATTCGGCCACACGATGCATTGCCTGCGGACATGGCAAATTTTCTAGAGCTAAACCGTGAACTGGCGCAAAACTGGCCGTCGCTTACGGAAAAGAAGGCCGCGCTTCCTGAAGCCGCGACTTGGGCTGGAGTAGAGGGGAAGCTGAGGAATCTGTTGCGCTGATCGGATCTCGTGTCACTCTGTTCCGAGCCATGAGAGAAGAGGTGCGGAAGCGAAACGTGCAAGTAGGAGCGCGATGTTTAACGGCTTTGCGCTGTGCCTAAGCAGCTACACGTAGTGACGAATGACAAAGTGACGTTGATATGACGCAGACGTTTCGAAAGAGAACCTTGGCCGGAGACGATGGGCAAACGATCGTCGTCTACGAATGCGGGATGTCAGTAGGACCCGCAGTGCTGTTGGTGAACGCGCTGGGGATGTCCGTGGCGATGTTGGCACCGATTGCGCGGCGGCTCTGCGTCCGGTATCGCGTGATCGCCGTCCAATCGCGAGGCTTGCCGGACATATCGACGTGGCAGAGCGGAAGCGAGGTGTCGGTGCATCGACATGCGCGCGACATCGCCGAGGTGATGGATGCGAACGGTGCGTCGGTCGATTACGTCCTTGCGTACTGTTCCGGCGCGAACATCGTAGGGTATGCGCTATCAAATCAAATGTGGCGTACATCGAAGGAATGTAAGGTCTGTATCGTCAGCCCGTCTGTGGTGATAGAAAGGAATCGAGAACTGAGCGCGTATCAAAGAACGGTATTGCCTCTTTGGCGAAAGGTCGCTGAATCCGGGCCGGGTTACGCAAAGCTTGTTCGAGCGTTGCTTTTGCAGGGTGCAAAAGTGGAGACGCAGACTGGCTCATTGATCGCCGACATGGAGCGACAGACGTTTTCTTCGGACTTGGCTGTGTGGGTCTATGCTCAACTGCAGGCGGCATGCCAAGACCACGATGGCGGAGCATTGATGCAAGGCATCACTGCGAAAGCGCTGGTGTTGCACGGCGGTGCAGATCACCTGATTCACCCGGGCAGCGCACGTGTAGTCGCCGAGCACATGTCGAGCGCCGAGTTCGAAGTTATCTCCGAAGCCGGGCATTACGGCATTTATGAAAACGAGGAAATGCAGCGTCGGATCGCTACTTTCATGAAGCACGGGTAACCGCGCTTGGCCAACTGAAGGCGGCGCTTTTCTTGCAGAATCAGGTTCCAGTATGACGTCGTTACGGGGGATGGGATGGGCGGATATGCAAAAATTATTTCTGACCACACGGGCAAGTTGATTAGCCGGATTGGTCAACATCCTTTTCTGCATCGCTGCAGGGAGGGCTTGATCACGGAAGCGGAGCTTAAGCGATTTCTTGTGCAGCAGGGCATCTACAGTAGTCATTTCACGCGTTACTTGTGTGCGTTGCTCGGAAACCTCGAGGAGAACCGGCACGTCGAGATGCTTGCGGCAAATCTGTGTGAAGAACTAGGGTTGACAGTCGAAAGCAATATTCCACACAGCCGTTTGTATCGCGATATGTTGGCGCATTTCGATTTGTCGCCAGAACAGCAAAAGCCCTCACTCGGCACACGACGTCTAATTGACACTATGTTCGATCACTGCCGCGATCGACGAGTCGCGCGGGGATTGGGCGCGCTATGTCTTGGGGCTGAAGCACTGGTGCCGCATATCTATGCGGATCTGATAAAAGGTTTCATGTCGATTGGCATTCCAAATCAATGGGTTCAATTCTTCCACATTCACGTTGGTTGCGACGATGCCCATGCGGACACGATGCGCGACATCATGGAGGATATTGTTTCCGATAACGATGATACGCTTGCGCTGATGTTGTCTTCCGGTACGGCGCTCGTTGAGGCGCGCTGGGGGTTCTTCGACTCGATTGTGTTTCCCGACGACTCCGGCATTCGAGGGACTTTCAATTTCTCCCTCGAGAGGGTGCTTTGAAACTGGCGCCAGACATCAGAGCAGATACATTTGCACTCGACAAGGGCACGCTGGTGGCGAATGCGATGTCGGAGATGCAAGCTCATCTGATGTCACCGGACTGGACGGACCGGCAGAAAGTTGCATTGACGTGCCGGATTCTCGCATCGCGAGGCCATGGATCAGGTTTAGCTGGGCAGATTTCCGCGCGGGCGGCGACGTCGGATTTGTACTACACGCAGCGCTTGGGCCTCGGCTTTGAAGAGATCAACGAGAGCAACTTGCTCGTGGTGAATGCGGATCTTCAAGTGGTGGAAGGCGCTGGAATTCCGAATCCTGCGAACCGGTTTCACAGCTGGATTTATCGGGCGCGCGAGGACGTTCAATGCATCGTTCATACGCATCCGGCGGCAATCTGTGCACTCGGCATGCTGCGTCGGCCGCTAAAAGTCGCTCAGATGGACAGTTGCATGCTCTACGATGATGTGTCGTTTGTCGCCGAGTGGCCGGGATTACCCGTGGGGAACGACGAAGGCGAGTTCATCACGAATGCTTTAGGGACACGTCGCGCCCTGCTACTTAGCCATCACGGGCTGGTTGTGGCAGCTGGGTCGATTGAGGAAGCGTGTGTTGTGGCGGTGCAATGTGAACGGGCCGCGCAACTGCAATTGATGGCAGAGGCGTGCGGAGAAATCGCACCGATCGATGGCACATTGGCTCGAGAAGCGCACGACTGGATTCTTCATCCTACGAAATCTGCTGCGACGTTTTTCTATTACGCGAGACAGGTCCTTACAACGATATCCGACATCACGCATCCGATCGCAACGGCGGGCTCCGTGTCCCAGGCCGATGCTCCCGGTGACGACTCAGGCGTAGCGCGTCACGGACGTGACTCGCAGCTAGGCTTTCGTCGATGAGGGAGCACGACATCGAAATCAGTTGGTGTTGCGCGCCGATCGATCTCGACCCGGCGTGGCTGCGCTATTGCGAGGGGCTGCTCGGTATCGATGAGATCAGTCAGATGCAGCGGTACATTGACCCCGAGTTGGCGAGAGCATATCAGTCTTCTCATGGCGCACTTCGGACTTGGCTGGGCGCTAGGCTTGATACTCCTGCGCGAGGGTTGCGTTTCGGAAAAGATGGGCGCTTTGGCAAGCCCTACCTGCACGACTTCGAAGTCGAGTTCAGTTTCAGTCACGCTACTGGACTTTGGGCCGCAGCGTCGGCACATGCACGCGGCATGAAACTCGGTATCGATATCGAAGGTGAGGCGTTGGTAGGCGGCCACGGTCCGAGATTCGCGCGGAACGTGTTGTCGCCAGAAGAGTACGCAGAGTGGTCAATACTCTCTAACGAGGCAAGTCAGCAGGCGCTGGCACGAGTGTGGGCGCGCAAGGAGGCGTTACTCAAAGGGATTGGCACTGGCTTGTGCCGCCCCATGCATTCGTTGCAGGTCGGTTACGGGTTGCCGGTGGCTGACGTGGAGGCGCCGGATCTCGGAGGGACCCCACGACTGTGGACTGTGATTGATCTCGATGGCCTCCCTCGCGGAATGGCAGGGGCGCTCGCGGTGTGCAGGGGCGGAGCTCGCGTGTCGTTGGTACGGCGTGAATCGTCTGATCCGTAAGCCGAATACGCATGAGGTGCTGCTGACCTACTTGGCCCATTAATCTATTTTCCACATGATCTGAAAACATGAAGATCTTCGACCGTTCGATGTTGGCATTGCCCTTTTTTGACGCGTCGCACCGACAGCTAGCTACAGAGTTGGAGGAATGGGTTTCTGCGAATCAGGGGCTTGCACTGACAAGCGCCGTTGAAGGTCCGGCCGATCGAGGTCGGCGGTTGACAAAGCTACTTGGGGAGGATGGTTGGTTGAAGTATGTCGTGGACTCGGAAGATCGACCGCGTACGGATTTGCGATCGATTTGCCTGATCCGCGAAGCATTCGCGTTTCTCGACGATCTAGTTGATTTCGCCTTTTCGATTCAAGGGTTGGGCAGTGCGGCGGTGGCCTGGTATGGCAGCGCTGCGCAGCGAGAGCGTTTTCTCCCCTCGTCGTTGCGTGGTGACGCTATCGCGGCGTTGTCGATGTCCGAGCCGGCGGGCGGCTCCGATTTGTCCCGGTTAACCGTTTCGGCCCAACCGCAGGCTGACGGTGGTTATTGCGCGACGGGGGAGAAGTCGTGGGTGTCGAATGGCGGCATCGCCGACTACTACGTGGTGTTACTACGGACTGGGCCCGGTCCCGGCGCGTTGGGCCTGAGTCTGTTTGCGATCCCAGCAACAACTGTAGGCCTTTCTTGGGAGCCGGTATCGGTTCTCGCGCCTCGCGCTCTGGCGACATTAAGACTCCAGGATTGCCGCCTTGAGGCGGAAATGCTGCTTGGCGAACTCGGGCACGGTTTCCGTTATGTGACCGAGATCTTGAGCTATTACCGAATAACTGTCGGCGCCGCAGCGTTGGGTTTCGGGCGGCGCGCATTACACGCAACGTTGCCGCGTGTCCGTGATCGCGTCGCCGGCGGTGGGCGTCTGATCGAGTCTCACTTTACGACGGAGAGGTTGGCAAGAATGTCGTTGACTTTGGACAGTGCAGCGCTACTCGTGGCGCGAGCCGCGTGGGAGTTTGACACGTTATTGCATCGATACGAATCCCACGCAAGTATGGCGAAATGGCAAGCAACTGAAGGAGTGTTTCAGGTGGTCGACGATGCGGTCCAACTCTTCGGCGCGGCGGGCATGGTAAGTGGGTCCGTGACCGAGCGGTTATATCGCGAGATCCGCTCGCTGAGAATTTACGAAGGGACCTCGGAAATACAAAAGATGATCGTTGCAGGCGCTTTGCAGCGTCCTTGCTAACAGCGTGACGCTTAGCCACGAACAAAGGACGTTTCACGCGGGAGATCGCCTACTAAGTAGATTTCCCGCGTGTAATCCTAGTGGAGCAGAAGCCAGCGCTATTGGAGCAGTCCGAGAAACGCGGCGGTAATGACCGCTTGGGTTTTATTGGTCACATCGAGTTTTGAAACAATATTCTTTACGTGAAAATTGATCGTATTGGTAGATATAGCAAGTAATTGTGCGATTTCGCGCGCAGTCTTTCCATCGGCTGTCCATTTCAGAACGTCGATCTCGCGCGACGTGAGCGCGGTATGAGCTTTCGTTCCGACGACCCGGTTCATTAGAGCTTTCGACAAAGTCATATGTGTGGTATGTGCGAGCCAAGTCATTTGATGGGCCTTATCGCTGAGCTCTTCTGAAGTTATCTCGTTTTCTCGACGCGCTAGTGTGAATGTTCCGCGTGCGCCCCCGAGACCACCGACCGCGCACACCCAACCGTGGCGGATACCCGCATCCTCTGCCTCGTTCCGTATCGTGGGTGTCCTAGCGAACACGGCGTCACTCCAGATCAGGCTCTGATCGGACATTGGAGAGCGATGAATCGTCGGATCAATGGCCGCGTAGTTCATTTTCCGATACTGCTCCTGCCACCCATACGGATAATTATTAACAGAAAGAATCTTAGGCCGCGTCAGCGGAACCGGCAAAACCAACATGTAGGATAAGTAATCGAAGTCGATTTTTCTTCCAACCGAGGCAACAGCATCAAAAATGACGCTGGAGTCGGTTGAACCCATCAGTACGTCCAGTAATTCAATTTGCCAATCACGCATTATCCCCATCCTGGTGAAAGAAACGTCTTTATTGGTTGATCGTCTGATTGCGAAAAATTACTTCTGATTACCTCCAGTCATATCTCGATTTTTATCGATATTCTAAAAAGTCCAATGAGACTATGACGTTGCGAAATGCTTTAAGCATCTACCTTACGTTAGTCGTTATAGATTTTCCAGGAAAGTTTCGCGATAAAAATCTACGCTTTATGTTTTAGAGCGTATGGCAGAATGGACGCTGATGGGCACGGCGCAATTCGATGCATGCCACAGTCAATGGCGAATTGTTCTGCTCCTGGTAACGCGTCGGCTTGAGCTGGCGGGCCGCCCCTGTAAGTCTTTGCAGGACCGTGATCAGGTGCCAGGTCGGGCAACCCTGCGTCCCGGGTAACGAACGGTTCCCATCACAATGCCGGCCATGACTAGTGTCATGGCGGTCAATAAGGTGCCGCTGAGCGACTCCCCAAGCCAGAGGGTGGAGCCAGCTATCCCGACGATCGGCGTGGCCAGCATGCCAAGCGCGGTGGTGGTTGCGGGCAGACTTCGGTTCACCGTCGCCATTGCCCAATAAGCGAGCGCCGTGCCGCAAACGCCTGCGAAAAGAAACTCGGTCACGAGTGCTGGCGTCCAAGTGATTTCGGGTGCGCCTACCGTCGAATAGCCAAGCACGGTCAATATAACAGCGGCGAGGGTCGTCTCCCAGAATACCAATTGGAACGGTGTCGATATCCAGCGATGCGCACGCACATAGATAATGCTGCCAGCCCAACACAATGCGGCGAGCATGATCAGTCCGTTGCCGAGCAATGCGTGTTCATCATGCCGGTCGAACGAAATGGGATTGAAGAGCACCGCGATGCCCACCAAGCCGACGATAATGCCGCCTAGCCGAGGCCCGCTCAGTGGTTCTTTCAGGAAGAGCCAAGCCGCGGGCGCGACCCAAAGTGGTGTCGTATACGCGAGCACAATGGATTGGCCTACCGGCACATAGCGCACGCCATAAGCAACCAATGTCGAGAACCCGACCATGTGGAGCACCGCAATCGCCAGAATGACGGGAATATCGCCGAGCTTGGGCACGATCAGTTGTCTTCGCAGGACTAGCACGAAAAACAGCGCGATAGACGCAATTACGGAGCGGATCGCCGTCGTCCAGATCGGATTGACACTGTTGACGATGACCTTGGTCAACACCCAATTGATCCCCCAAGTGAACACGACAATACTGAAGAGGAACAATGCGGTGCGGCGAGAGAGCACATCGTCGCTCATAGCAACTCCTTTTAGCAAGACTCAACTAAAGGTGATGGTAAGCTTTAGTGGCGGGGGACTACAGAGCAAGTTCTATAAAAAAGGTTGAGCCAGTTCAGATGAAAAATGCACTGTCCGGGTTACTCGACATCGAACTCACAGCAGGAAACGGCGTACCGTTATCGCGACAGCTTTGTGATCAGCTTCGTGATGCAATTCTCTCGGGGCGACTGCCGACCGGCTATCAGTTACCGTCGAGCAGGGCCATCGCCGACTACTTCCATATCGCCCGCAATACGGTGTCTTCGGCGATCGATCAACTCACAATGGAGGGGTTTATCGACGTTGCGCAAGGGCGTAAGCCCGTCATCACCGACTTGCCGAAACGCGCATTGTCCTCTGACCGCAAGATGAACGCCGCCAATGCGCCGGATCGTACTGCGCGCTCGAAATGGGCGCTGCGCATTTCCGACAGCGACTGGCCGTTCGCCGGTGAACCCCGCGCAGTGCCGTTTATGCCGGGATTGGCAGATCCTCGCGAGTTCCCACACGATCTGTGGGCGAGATGTCTGCGAAGTGCTGCGCGCCGCGTGAAGATGACTCCGGCGCTTGGGACTGTCAATCGTCAAGGTTTACAAGTTGCGTTACTCCAGCATCTGGAGCAATTCAGAGGTGTACGGGCGGCGCCATCTCAAGTGATCGTTACGCCGTCCGCGCAGGCGGCGCTCGAACTGATATCCCGTCTCACGTTGAACGTCGGCGACCTTGCATGGGTCGAAAACCCGGGATACCGAGGGGCCAGGGCGGCGATCGAATCGGTCGGCGCGCGTATCGAAGGTGTGAACGTGGATGCGAGTGGCTTGAATTTCGAAGGCCGCACCGATTTGCCGCAAGCGATCTTCGTGACACCATCTCATCAGTATCCGACGGGGGTGTTGATGCCGGTCGCAAGACGTCAAGCGCTGCTACGCCTAGCATCGTCGGTTGGGGCTGTCATCGTAGAGGATGATTACGATAGCGAATTTCATTACGATGGCCGTCCTGTTGCGGCGCTGCAGAGCCTCGATGTAATGGGAAACAACGTGTTCTACGTCGGGACGTTCTCGAAAGCGACCTATGCTGACATTCGGGTCGGATACGCGGTCGTGCCTGCGTGGCTCGCTCGTACGTTTGAGCAAGCGCAACGCCATACCGGGCAGATCGTATCGGCAACGGTGCAAGATGGGTTGGCGGAGTTCATCAACGAGGGATACTTTGTCTCGCATATCCGCAAAATGACGCGGATTTATCGATCGCGCCGGGATCATCTCGTTATGTCCTTGCGACGCGAGTTGGGAGACATTTTGAAAGTGGACAGTCCCGCTGGCGGGATGCAGATGTTGATACGCTTCAACGAATATGTCGACGATAATGCTTTGTCAGCGCGTTTGGGAGCCGCGGGCGTCATTGGGCGCGCGCTGTCGAGGCATTGTATCGATTGTGACCTGAGGGGACTGTTCATCGGCTTCGCGGCCTGGAACGTTCAGGAACTTGACCACGGCGTACACGTGCTTGCGAGTGAGTTGCGAGCAAATCCCGCATTGAGGTGATACTGCAGTGAAACGGGCTCTGTCGCGATAAGGAAATCTGGACGGAACGAGGTGATATAGATAGGATGACTTACGTTGCTAGAAAATAGAACTGTTCGGCAACTGAGCTCTTCGGTACAGCGCCATCGATCATCTGGCCTTTCGCGATCATGTGCATGACCTCGATTCCACCCAGCAGGATCCGGGCGCAGCGAAATGTCTTGAATCCCAGCATGGGTCGAGTACGGCGCTTGGTCGCACGATGGTCTTGTTCCACGATATTGTTGAGATACTTGACTTGGCGGATCTTGATGGGCGTCTCACGCTCGGCGTTCACAGCGTGCAACCCGGCCAGGTTGGCACCACTTTTGTCGATAGTTACGGTGTCGGGTGCGTCATTCTGATCGATGGCCTTCCCGAAGTACCGCCTGGCTCGCAGCAAGAAGTCAACCGTGTTGCCGGCCTTGTCGACAGCGCGGTACAGATATTTCCATTGCCCCTTGGCTTTGACGTAGGTCTCATCGACACGCCAGCTCTTGCCGACCGGGCGCTTGCAGCGGCGGAACGCTTTTTCAAGCACCGGCAGAAGCTTAATGGCCCACCGGTGCACGGTCGAATGATCGACCGCGATCCCGCGTTCGGCCATCATCTCTTCAAGATTGCGCAAGCTCAGCGGATATGCCACGTACCAACGCACCCACACCAACATTATCTCGAGCGGATAGTGTAACCGCTTCAGCACTTTGGCTACCGCCGGACTCAGCGCTTTCATTGTCGTTCACATCGTTCTGTAAGGTTCCGCAGCATACCAGCCTCCGCTATTGCAACAGAACCGGCTAATACGCAACACCTTGACCGGAGGCATCCGGTCACATAAGGCACCGCAAATCGGAAAGACGAGATATCTCGGCAGCGCCTCGATAAAAAACGCGATTCCCGACCAGGTCACCTCTTGTGTAGTCTGGAATACGACTAGCGGGACGAGGAAAAGCAGGATCTGGTCGAACAGTCGCGAAAGGGTACTGGTGCAAATAGGCTCGGCGAATCAGTTAAAGCATTCAGCCTGACAAACGTAAGCGATGCGTCAGGGCCGTCTGTACGAGGTTAGCGGATTTGGCTATTTTTGCGTCCACCAAATCATTTAGTGGATGCAATACAAGGATAAATCATCGAATGGGCGTGGTGTTGAGGGGCGCTATAAGCGGCCCAATTTCCCAATGGAGTTCAAGCGCCAGCTTGCCGAACAATCATTCGAGCCTGGCGCTTGTGTGGCGTTGATCGCCCGTCAGAACGACGTCAACGCCAACCGGCTATTTTCTTGCACGCCGCATAGCCTTGAGACTGAAACGCACAATTTCGCAAATCTCGCGTCGAGCTGACGGGGCGGCCAAAACCTCTTGGCGTTGTCCGCTCGGCCGCCCTCGACTCCCGGATGTCGATTAAGCGATAAACGTGAACCCGGTCGTCGCGCGTGAGAGCGTATACTGTGTTTTTATACAGTATCGGCCTCGCAATGTATTTACAGATCGTCCCCATGCGTTTTCACGGCAAAGCGCTTGAGCAGTCGCAGATTCGCGCGGCCGAATCGGTCTGCGGGGAGGTGATCGTTGCCCACGAAAACTCGAAGGCCATAGGGCGATATTTCGACATCGCGAGAGCAAGCGCCGCCGGCGACGGGCGGGAGCAGCTCCTGCCCGCACTCTACGACTGCAGGCTTTCCCACATGGGGCACGGCGGCTTTGTTCTTTCTGGTTTGGAATTGATCGGGTCGATTGTCTTCGCTCAAAACTGGTGGTGTCGCCCGGCAGATCGGTAGATTGCGTAGTGACAAGACGGCATTTAGGTACGAGCGGCGTCGGCAGCAATACGCCGCTGTCACCACCCACGATAACTGCCGTCGCGCCGGCGAATGGTGCCACCGAAATAGCTAACTCATTGCAGTTGCCGGAGCAAATTTTTCGAAGAAAAAGTTCTCGGGCTTAACCCCCTTTTCACTAAGCCAGTTGCGAACGGCCCCAACCATGGGTGGTGGTCCGCACACGTAGATATCCACGTCACCTTCATGCAGGTTTTCGCTCGTTATGTGCTGCGTGACATACCCCTTGAGCGGATGCGCACTTCCGCTATCCGCGACGCAAGTCACGTAGCCGAATTGTGGAAGCTGCTCTGTCAAGCGATCGAGTTGTTCAAGGCCGACCAGATCGTCGTCCCGAGTGACGCCGTAGATCAACCGGATCGAATGGTGCTTGACGCGTTGATCTCCGTCGCCATGAAGTAGCTCTTCAGCAACCATCGAATTAAGCATCGAGAGGAATGGCGCCAATCCGGTTCCTCCTGCCAGCATAAGCAGCGGTCGCTCGATCTTGCGCAAATAGAACGCGCCATATGGGCCGTCGAATGTCACAGGTTCGCCAACGCGAGCAAACTGGCGCAGATATGTGCTCATTTTTCCATTTGGCACATCGCGAATGAGAAAGCTCGCGTTGTGATTTCCAGGTGAAGAGCTGAACGAGTAGGCGCGCGATTCGGACGTGCCGGGAACCTGAATCCTTGCATACTGGCCCGGCAGGAAGTCGATCTTTATCGACGGATCAACAGCGATCGAGAACGTCAAGGTTGTGTCGCTGGCACGGTCGACGGCAGCTAGTCGGCCGCGCAAGGTCGAGCGCCTGAGCTTGCACGCGGTCGACGATGCGGGCACACGGATCACACAGTCCGTTTTCGCACGCATCTGGCAGGGAAGAACGAACCCTTGCCGTGCCTCGTCGTCGGTCAGAGCATCTTCGATGTAGTTGCCTCCGTCATAACGCCCTTGTTCGCAAAAGCTCTTGCACGTGCCGCATGCGCCATCGCGGCAGTCCAGCGGAATACTGATTCCGTGGCGGTACGCTGCGTCGGCGACGGTTTCATCCTCCGTGCAAGCGATGAAGTGGGTTACGTCATCCTCGAACTGCAGGGCAATTGAATGAGTCATTTTCTGCTCGCTTCCCTGGTAACTTCCGGTCGCTGTCGAAATATTCAGATGTGGTAGATGTCGATGACTTGATGAATCCGGTCGTTCTTCAAGACGGCCTTTTTCTTCAAAATCGTGATCCCTGATGTGTCGACAGCGAGCGTATAAAAGGACGTGCCGAAATAGTGGTCGAACGTCTTGTATCGGTAGTTCAGCGTATGCCAGTTGAAGCGCACGTCGATATGCTCTTCCCCGGTGCTTATGATCTCCACATTGCTGATGTTGTGGCTTGTCCGTGGTTCCGGGCTGCTCGCGCCGGATCGCTCGGACTTGAGCCGGAACACACGGTCTTCCAGGCCATTTCGATCCGAGTAGTAGATGAGCGAGATGTGACGATCCGGGTCGTCTACGAGCGTGTCGCCATCGTCCCAGCACGGCATCCAGAAGGTCGCGCGCGGGCTATAGCATTCCACCCACTCGTCCCACTGCCGGTCATCGAGCAAGCGCGCTTCGCGATAAAGGAAAGCGCATACATCGCGGTAACGAAGGTCGGTCATTGAGCCTTCTTCATCGGCTGAACGTGGATCACGCGTGGTTCCAAGTCAATACCGCGAAGCATGGTCTCGACCCAATGCTTATGTTGCTGGACAAACAAGCCTTCATCTTCGATACGGATCCCGCTCAGGACGGGCTCGAAGCCGAGATTGCGAGCGTTGTCGTCGGCGCCTGGAACCCATCGGGAAGCGCCTCGGCTGAGGTCGTTCCAGGCTGCAGCATGACCGCTAAAACCGCTCTGACAAGCTCGGAACTCTTCCAGGTCGTCGGGCGTGCCCATGCCACTTACATTGAAGAAGTCCTCGTATTGACGGATACGCGTGCGTCGATCGATATCGCTTTCGTCTCGTGGACCGAAGCAATAGATCGTGACTTCCGTCTTGTCGACGGACAGCGGTTTGATAACGCGGATCTGCGTCGAAACCTGGTCCATTACGTAGAGATTGGGATAGATGCACAGATTGCGCGTCTGATTCACGATCGCCTCCGCCTGAGCCTCCCCCAGACGTTCTCTCAACTCCTCCTTCCTTGCGAACACAGGGCGAACCTCGGGGTTGAGCAAGCGGGTCCATAACAGCAGGTGCCCATGCTCAAAGGCATAGAAGCCGCCGACACTCTTCGACCACGCGTTCGCATCGACGGTCCGGACGCTGTCGTTTTCGCGATTGCGCCGTCCTATTGTTGCCACGTAATTCCAGTGAACTGAGCTGACGTGGTATCCGTCGGCGAAGGTGTTCAGGTAGGCGCCGGCGCTGAAGAACTTCGGACCATTGCCAGTGATCACCAGCACACGCACGCGAGGCTAGTGGTTCAGGCGTTCAATGGTCTGCTGCAGGTGATGAAGCAGACCTTCTGGTGTGAAGGCGTTTGCCGGTGGGCGCTCGAGCGTTACGAGCGCGACCGCGCCGTCCTGCAGATAGTGCAGATGAATCATCACGTGTCCGCTTGATCGCGATACGGTTCGAATTTGTCGCCAATTTGTCGCCGCGCCCGAAGTTGGAATCGTGTTGAGATGGCGCGTCGTGGCATGCGGTGACCGGCGCCTTGTTTTCCCATCACGCGCAGTCGTTGGATCAAGGTGAGTGTAGGGGACGCGCTGCGAACCTTCGATGTCCAGTGCGATCAATATCGATGAGCGTATTTTCCATATTCATATCAATGCCCTGTGTTACCTTCCCATAGCGATCACGCTCTGCCGACGTTCGTTGCCTGAAATGTGGATCCTTCTCGAGACGGATGAGGCGGTGTTGGCGTGCTGCGAGCGCCCCGGTTACACACAGAGAAGGAGGGGCACCCAGCGGATTTTGGTTCGTTACAGGATGACGAAGAAAAAATTAGGGATCCGAATAGATAATCTTGCGGTTCGTTGCTGTAACTCAGAGATTACTTGCGGTCGAGCGTGAGTTTTTGACCCGCAATTCTGTTCGGTGTCGCGCGCGTTTTTTAGCTTGATTTACGGCGGACGAGTCATGGTGCCGGCGCCAGTTCGCTTGCCGGCGTGTCAAAAACGATGACCCAAACCCCGTCTGCGCGCAATCTAGGCCGATTGGCACAATTGCTGTCGAAATGTTGATAATCATGTAAAAGGCCTCCTGGCCGCCCAGAGAAGGGGCGGCCAGGGTCTACAGTTGAGATGCCAAGCTCAACCGACCCGTTCAGGAGGCTGAAATGAAGTATAGCGGCATCGATTTGCACTCGAATAACGCCATGATCGCCGTGATCGACGATCAGGACCGGGTGCTTTACTGCAAGCGACTGGCCAATGACCTGTCATCAATCATCGCGGTCCTCGCACCATTCCACGAGGACCTGCAAGGGGTCGTGGTGGAATCAACTTATAACTGGTACTGGCTTGTCGACGGCCTGATGGCCGCGGGCTTTGCCGTCCATCTGGCAAATACGTCAGCCATCAAGCAGTACGAGGGCCTGAAATACGCCGGTGATGAACGAGATGCCGTATTTCTCGCGCATATGTTCCGTCTCGGGCTATTGCCCGAGGGTTATATTTATATCCGTCAGCGGAGCGCGGCTTACGTGATCTCGCCCGCAAGCGCATGCAACTCGTACAGCAACGCACGCTGAACACTCTTAGTATCGAGAACATCCTGGCACGGCAGTTAAATCTGTGCCTCAACGCACAACAGGTTCGCCACCTCGATAACGCGGCTGTGACTGCGCTGCGCTTGTCGCCGCATATCGAGTGTGCGTTGATGGCCAACCTCACGGTTGTGCGCACGCTGCAGGATCAAATCCATGCAATCGAAACCGTCCTGCACAGCACCGTGAAACTGCGCTCCGAGTTCGCGATCCTCAAGACCGTGCCCGGGATCGGTGAGACCCTCGCGACCACCATCATGCTGGAAACGGGTACCATCGCCCGCTTTCACAGCGTCGGGCAGTTCAGTTCCTACTGCCGATGCGTCGAGAGCAAGCGGATCTCGAATGGTAAGAAGAAGGGTGAAGGCAACGCAAAGAACGGCAACAAGTATCTTTCCTGGGCCTTCATCGAGGCTGCGGCCGTTGCCATGCGCAGTTGTCCGCAGGCGAGACGCTTCTATGAGCGCAAAAAAGCCCGACGCATGCCCGTGGTCGCGATGAAGGCGCTTGCGCATAAGCTCGCGCGCGCGGCCTTCTACATGTTACGAGACGGAAAACCTTTCGAGGTGACGAAATGCTTTGGTTAGATTCGGCGGGGCCGTGAGCCCGGTAAAAGTGTTGGCGTGAACCCAGGTCAGTTGATTGGGCCACGTGCTCCCGCCGTCCTCCAATCAGCGATTGCTGGGAGTCCAGACCGCGAGCCGAGACGAGCCTGGCACTGCTAACGCAGCAAGCCGATTCTTGTTGAATACTCCTGTGGACCCTGGTCTGGTACCGATGGTTTTCTGGGGCTTTGTATGAGCCACGGGCGAGTGCCAGAATACCGGCGCCCGCCTTGATCCGCGCATGTTGGACAGCGGTAGCACGAATGTAGATGAAGATAAAATTACAGCGCTTGACTACTTTGATGGCGGGTCGGATAGTCCATTTAAAGGTGAGCTAAAGTGGGCGAAAAATCAAAGCGGATTCATCGTTGCCAACGCCCTGGAAGCCGGATTAAGCGAAGTTGCAAATCGAAACTCGCTGCTTGCGGTGGTTGATCAGGAACTTGACACATTTGCGGCAATTTGGAATGTTATCAAAAAGGATTGGGCGAATCTCTGGAATCCTGGATCTCATTTGCTTGAGAAAGCTAGCGTGCAGGCTGTTACAGCTTACATATGTGACTCACTTGAGAAGCTGTTAATTTTTGCAGATGGAGATGTTGATTATTCGGATCCAGACGTGTTAGCAAAACATGTTCGCCAAGTTTTAAAAAAAATGGAACCGAATTTCTTTGACGTTCAATGGGCGATGACGGGTCTCGACACCCGGGCCGGGCAAGAGCTATTGTTGTCGGATTTAAAAAAGATGGCAAGCAATATGAAGGCAAACAGACCTTGGCATATCTCGCTTGAAACAGTAAATATTGGGGCGATTTCTGGTGAGCAAACGAAAAAAGCCGCTCGACCAACGAAGATAAAGAAGTCTCAGGTGTAACGGTCGCCTCATTATTTTCGTGCATAATTTCTGCGACAAGCGATGTAGTTGCTTAAAATTGAAAAATTAATTATTGGATTTTGCTCATGGATCAGAAGCCTGCTGCATTAGGGAAAAGTAAAAAAAATCTGAGCATGATGTGTGCGGTCGTACACGCGTTTGTAGGAAAAGAGATAACTTATTATCCTCGTAAAGATGGCATATCTATTGACGCGAAAACCTATCTTCCAGCGATAGAAAATCAATTAAAATTGCTTGATAAATTGAGTGGTTTAGACGAAAAATACCTCGATAGGGCGAAAGATTCCTTGAAGGAAGTCAAGGATCTAACTGAATACCAAGATCAGAAATCCGCAAGACTGCTTACTATTGTCGCGTTCTTAACGGCGGCGGCGGGGGCACTTTTCGCAAAATTTGTGGATGCTTATCCATTTAGGGCGATGTTTCGCAGCTCCCTGCAGTATGGGATACCGGTCGGTCTGGTGTATCTTTCGTTTGGACTATTTATCATCTTTGTTGCGTTCGGCGCTTTAGTGAGTTTTCATGCGACGCAAACGCGTTTTGTGTGGCCGGAAATGAAACCGGAAAAACCGGACGATAAATCTCGAAAACCAGACGCTGTGGACGGCAAACCCCGTAAACTAGACGATGCGGATGAAGCCGTTTTCACGGACGCCTTGTCGCATCTCTTTTTTAAAAGTATTTTGCGAACCGATCCCGCTGGCTGGGCAGACTCATTTGTAAAAAATACAACAGCAGGGGTTGGCGGAAGCTCTCTAACGTTAAAATATTATAAGAACTATATTACTGAAAGCTATCTTGTCGCTGCAAAGTGTGGAGACAAACTGCGGTACTTGCAGCCGGCGCAGAAGTTACTTCAGTGTGCCATACGTCTGTTGATATTCTGGTTATTGTCGTTTTTTATTGTGGTGGTGGTTGTTCCAACTAAAATCGAGTTGGACGCGAGGAAGCCGACGACTGGTGCGCAGGATTCAATCAAAGACGATAACGGTGCACAACCTGGCGCTGCTGCGATGGATGGCGGGTCAGGTCTACATGAGGCACAAGGAGACAAGGCGGCAGGAGCGAGCACCCCCGTGCCGTCGCCAATTGCCGGGCGGCGCCCCATATCAGGTGCTGCTTCGGCGGCGCAAGAGAGCCCCACCAGTAGCACATCGGCGAGCGCTCCCGTAAGCTCCGCGGGTATTAGGGGAACCGCCGACGGAGCCAAACCATGATGCAACAGGTCGTCTTGTGTGACGCAGACAACACTCTTTGGGACACAGACTCGGTGTATGCGAAGGCGCAGGAGGCGCTGCTCAGCAGGGTCGAGGCGATTTTAGATATTCGAAACTTGGCGCACGGACGTCTGGATTTTGTCCGCAGGTATGACCAAGCTTTGGCGGCCAAGCATCATCTCCACTTTCGCTACCCTCCAATTATGCTGGTGTTCGGATTAGCGGACGGATTGCGAGGTGGCTCCCCAGACGTGGCTGCACGGGCAGCGCTGACTGGACATCGTAATTCCGACGCAATTTCCATCCCGCTTGCTGAACAAATCGTCGCCGACTATGTTGGTGCGCGAGATAAAACGCCGGGCTTGCTGCCTGGTGTCGAGGAGGGCCTAAAGTTAGCGCAGCGAAGGGGGCTAGGCGTCTATATGCTCACGGAGGGCAGGATCGAGAAACAACGCAAAATAATCGAAATCCATGGACTTGGATGGGCGTTCGAAAGTGTGCTTGAAGTGACGAAGACGGTTACTCAATTTCGACGACTACGAGAGCGTTTTGCGTCCGCGTCTGTAACAGTCATCGGTGACCAACCTGATCGAGATATCGAACCGGCGTTGTCGGCAGGATGCTCGGCAGTGTTAATTCCGAGTAGATTTCGGCCCGCTTGGCACATCTCCGATTCGTGGGAAAGTGCCACGTACGTCGCAAGTGATTTTAGCGATGCGATCGCATGGATCACGAAGATGCCTGCTGCGATCTAGGGTAAGCGTGTCGCGGGCAACATCTTGACGTAGCGCAGAGTTTATATGCAAAAGACGCAATTTTTCAGTGAACGTTAGATGCAAAGGTGATCAGTGCCCGGTGCGAATCAACGTTCATCGCACAGACTGACAGTTGAATCGTTGCGGGCTTCCGCTTACCGCCACCGAGATTGCCATTCTTTTTTTGGTTGGAAAAGCTTGTCATTGGATGGCCTGGGTTCCATGCATGGCGAACTTCACTGTAAGCGTGTTTTTGGCGTCAGTTGCGTGGCTAGCTTTCAGTTCTGCTGAATAAAATATTTCAAATCCGAACGTCGTACCTCCTTGCGCTGTATCAACAATTTCAAACGTTTTTGCACCGTAAGCGGCTGTTTGTCCATCGTAAGACACGGCGTGACTAGGTGACTGTGTGGTCAGCATGCTGCGAGCGCGATGCGGGGAAGGTAAGCGTCATCTGAAGGCCGCATGTACAGGCAGCTGGATAGTGTCCAAAGTAGTCCCCACCAAATAAGTGATGGGGACTACTTTGTCTAAAGAT
>NZ_JBIYEB010000053.1:0-33760 GCF_044909315.1 Caballeronia udeis | reverse complement strand
GGGCTGTCGGCGTCGATTCGTTCGCTGGAGGAAGACCTCGGTGGGCCGTTGTTCATTCGCAGCACGCGGCGGGTCGACCTGACCCCGGCCGGCGAGGTGCTGTTCGATGAAGCGCGACGAGTGCTCACAGCCGCGCGCGCCGCGCGCCATGCGACTGCCATGGTCATTTCAGGTACGGGCGGGATGCAATTCATGGGTGACTGGGCGAAAGGGGAGTTCGCCAATGCAAACAAGAAGCCCGACGTTGACTATATCTTGCCCGTCAGGAAACTATTTGATCGATGACGCGTTGATTGCCAAGCGAATTTTCAAGGGCGAAGGTCAGAGTTGCCTTTTTTCCCAACACCGTGCCGGCAAAGTCCTCCACCATCAATTGATACTGGTCGACGTCGCCAAACTCTATGGTGTGTGTTTGACCAGTTTCATCGGAACGATGGCGAATGTGTGCAGGACCATAGATTCCCGGGTTGAAGGGCGCATCTACGCTTAACCAGCCTTTCGTTCCGTGAAAAATCATATGCTGGCGGCGCGCCATTTGTGTGCCGCAATAGAACGTCATTGAGAATCCGGGGAATTTGGCAGTGCAACGGGCGAACCGGTCTGTGCTGAAGCGGGGATCGAGCAAAATCTCGGCATGAACACGGGAAGGCTCGAGTCCTGTAGCAAGCCGCGTGGTCACGATTGGGTAGACACCGATGTCGCGAACTCCGCCTCCGCCTAGCGCAAGATTGTTTTTGAGCGCATTGGGATCGTCGTTAAAGTAGGTAAACGAGCCTTCGATCAGCGTGAGTTCACCGAGCATGCCCTGAGCGAGGCTGTCGCGAACAAAAGCCCATTGCGGATGATGCGCCACCATGAAGGCTTCACCGCATACAAGCCCGGTTTTATCGCGCAAGGCGATCAATTCGAGCACCTCGTTGGCGTTCATTGCAATCGGTTTTTCGCACAGCACATGCTTGCCTGCGAGCAAAGCCCTCTTGCACCATTCGACATGGCTTGCAGTTGGCAACGGAATATAGATCGCGTCCACGTCGCAGTTCTCGATGACCTCATCGTAACTTCTCAAGACGTGGTCGATGCCATGCTTTGTCGCGAAAGCGTCCGCGCGGGCCCGGTCGCGGCTCGCCACCACGGTCACCCGACCGTTTGACGAGCGTTGGATAGCCGGTGCTACAGCGTTGTCGGCAATTTTTGCAGCGCCTAATATGCCCCAGCGAATCCTGTCAGTCATTGCTGTATCCATGTTTTGGTCATTTAACGCTGCCCATCAGCAGACGGTCTGCAGACGTTCAGCGCAGATTGCGAGCACTTCATCCGGCTCGCGTTGCCACCAGTTTTGTGCCGAAAAAATCTCGACTTCCACCAAGCCGTTGTAGCCGGCACGCTCGACGCATGACCGCACTGCCGGCAAGTCGATGACACCGTCGCCCATCATTCCGCGATCGAGCAGCATGTCATTTGTTTCGTGGAGCCAGTCGCACACGTGATACGCCAGGATGCGGTTCGCTTGCCCAGTTGTTGCGATGGATGCTGTCAGTTCCGGGTCCCACCAGCAGTGGTAAACATCAACTGCGATGCCGATAAAACCCGACCGGTCCGGGTCCACCGTTTCGCAAATGCTCAATGCCTGCGCGATGGTGTTAACCACCGCACGCTTTGCTGCATACATCGGATGAAGCGGCTCAAGTGCAAGGGGCACACCGCACTCGCGTGCGGTTTCCAACAACATCGAAATTCCGTCGACCACTTGGGATCGCGCGCCTTCAAGATCGCGGCTACCGGGTACAAGGCCACCGACCACCAACACGAAACATTGGGCTCCGAGGACAGCGGCATCGCGCAATGCGGCCCGGTTTGCCTCGACGTTCGCGCTAAATTCGGCCGACGTTGCTGCTGGTAGATAAGTCGAGCGGCAATAGCCGGTCACGCTCAGGCCGAGCGCCTTGATCTGGCGGGCAAGCCTCGGGACGTCGCCTCCCTCAACTTCCCGACGCCACGGCGCTATTCCACCAAAGCCCGCCCGAGCAATGCGCTCAATCGTTTGGTTGAGTGGCTCCCGATGGCCAAGTGTTGCGGTATTGATGGAGCACAGCTCTAGTCTTCCCTGTAGGTTTCTCATGAGTTTCCAGATCGATATCGAAGACAAGCAGCCCTTGCACACCGTCTTCTAGCGCCTCAAGAAGGCGTGCCCCAATGGCTTGATGCGTCGGATGTGCCAGATAAGCAAAGCAGTCGTCGCGGCTCGCGAAATCCATCGTGAAGCCGTCAGAGAAACTCATGCCATAGCCTTCCGGTGATACGTTGGGTCCGCACTGAAAATTGGCAAAGGCAATGCCGGGGACTTCCGTCAGCCGCCGGATCTGCTCGAAGAACGCGAGGCGACGTTCGGGCGTCACTTCGCTACGGAACCGGCAAAACACCATGTGCCGCACCGGCCCTGCGGATTGAGCCATCGTCAGTCTCCGTATCCGAGCGGCGCCATGACTTTACGAATACGAGTGATCGCATCGCCCGGATCGCGCAGCAGGCCGGCCTGGTCGGCCAGGCGGAATACGTCGGCTAGGTAGGCCGGCGGACGCATGCCGTGGTGACCGCCCGGCATGAAGAAGTGATCCTGGAAGCCGTTCAGGTACGCGAGGAATACCACGCCCGTTTTGTAGTACTGCGTTGGCGAACGAAAGATGTGACGCGACAACGGAACGGTTGGCGCAAGCAAGGCGTTGAAAGTATCGAGGTCGTTATTGGCGAGCGCGGCTAGCGCCTGCGATGCGGCGGGTGCGATCGCATCGAAGATGCCAAGCAGCGCATGCGAATAGCCGGCCTCGTCGCCTGCGATTAGAGCCGGATAGTTGAAGTCGTCGCCGGTGTACATCTTCACGCCGGGCGGCAGGGTTCGCCTGAAACCGATCTCCTTTGCGTCGTCGAGCAGTGAAATCTTGATGCCGTCGACATGCTCAACACTGTCGCCAATCACGTCCAGGCAGACCCGTGCCGCGCTGTCGTAATCCGGCGCGCCCCAGTAGCCTGCAAGCTCGGGGTCAAACATTTCGCCGAGCCAATGCAGGATGACCGGTTGATCGCACATTGCCAGTACTTCACGATATACGCGTCGATAATCATCAGGCGAACGAGCCACCCTCGCGAGCGCGCGACTCGCCATCAGGATGACGCGTCCTCCCACCCGTTGCACCGCTTCGAGTTGATCCGCGTATGCCCGGATCACTTGATCGCAGTTCGTGACCGATCCCGGGGCCACGTTATCGGTACCGCAGCCTGACGCGATCAGGGCGCCGGGAATGTCACGTGTTCCTTCGATGCTGCGCGTGATCAGTTCGAGTGCGGTGCTCCAGGGCAGGCCCATCCCTCGTTGCGCGGTGTCCATGGCCTCGGCAATGCCAAGACCCTGTTGCAACAGGTAACGCCGATATTCAAGCGTGCGCTCCCAGTCGATTGCGGGCGGCGCGTTCAGTTCACCGGCGCGCAACGGATCTGCCACCACATGGGCAGCCGAATAAGCAATGCGGGTGAAAGGCCGCGCCGGTGCCCGTACATCGAGCGGCATGCCTTCAATACGATACGTTTCCATCGTGCCGAGCGCAGTCGGAAGTTTGAGTGTGAGGTTCATGTGCTGATCAGTATTTGGTCACAAGCAGACCACCGTCAATACGGATGGCCTGTCCAACGCTGTAGGGGAGGCCGCCGGTCGCGAGCGTGCGCACGGTGGTCGCCACTTCCTGTGGCGTGCCCCAGCGTTTGATCGCGGTGAGGCCCTGGTCGATTTGCGCGTCATAGCGTGCACGTGACGGCGCAGTCATTTCGGTTTCGATCAGACCGGGCTGTACTTCGTAGACACTTACGCCGTGCTCCGCGAGGCGCAATGAGAACAGGGTGTTGGCCATCGACAACCCGGCCTTTGACACGCAATACTCGCTGCGCAGAGGGGAAGCGGCGACTGCATTTGACGATGTAATCGTAATGACGCTTGGATGAGGCGCGACGCTTGGCAGCGCACGGCCCAAGAGGTGTTTCGCGAATGCCTGGGTCAGGAAGAAGGTGCCGCGCGTGTTCACGGCGATGCAGCGGTCGAAGCTCTCGGACGTCACGTCGAGCAGGTCGCCGCGCGACATGACCGATACGCCCGCGTTATTGACGAGGCAATCGATCGGACCGGCGAGCCGCGCTTCAACATCCAGCAGCGTGGCCTGATGCGAGCCGATGTCGGCGAGATCGGACACAACGGGAATCGCCTGAGCGCCGGTCCGTTTGACCTCGGCGACGGCCCGGTCGAGTTCTTCGGAAGCCACGACATCGGTGAGCGCCACGTCAAATCCGGCGCGGCCGAGTTCGATCGCAATCGCCCGGCCAATGCCGCGCCCGCTGCCCGTGACCAATGCGATAGGGCGCGGGCTCATATCGAGGCTCCGTTGGCGATCAGGTCGCGGGCAATAATGGTGCGTTGGATCTGGTTCGTGCCTTCGTAGATCTGCGTGATCTTGGCGTCCCGATACAGACGTTCGACTTCATAGCCGCGAATGTAGCCGCTGCCGCCAAAAATCTGCACCGCGTTGGCGCTGTGCTTGACGGCCGTGTCGCCGGCAAAACACTTGGCCATCGAGCAGGCGATGCTCGCCCGGTCGCCGGTTTCGAGTCGTTCAGCGGCATCGAGCACCAGCAGGCGCGCGGCTTGAATATCTTTCGCCATGTCGGCTAGCATCCACTGGATCCCCTGAAAGTCTGCGATGTGGCTGCCGAACTGCTTGCGTGTCTGGGCGTAGTCAAGCGCGGCCTCGAGTCCCGCCTGCGCGATGCCGACGGCGAGCGCGGCAATGCCCACACGCCCCTTGTCGAGCACGCTCATCATGATGTGAAAGCCGCGGCCTTCCTGCCCGAGCAACGCGTCGTGCGGGAGCTTCACGCGCTCGAAATGCAGTTCACCCACCTGTGAGGCGCGCTGGCCCATCTTGTGTTCCTTCGGGCCTTTCGAAACACCCGCCAGATGGCAATCGACTATAAAGATGCTCATGCCGCGCTTGCCCGCCGACGGATCGGTGCGTGCCAGCACGAACGCCAGATCAGCGACCGGCGCGTTGTGGATCCAGAGCTTGGCGCCACTCAGTTCCCAGCCTTCGGCCGTGCGCGTGGCGGTGGTGCGAATGCCGGATACGTCGGTGCCTGCATCGGATTCCGTGATGCAGTACGCGGGTCTGAGCTGGGCGCGCAGCAATGGCTCAATGTACTGCGCACGCTGGGCTTCAGTGCCGTGCACACTCAGCAGCGTGCCGACCAGTTCGAGCAAGCCGCACTGATCTGCCACCGACGCATAGCCTCGCGAGAGCTCTTCCATCACGAGCGCGTACGCGGTGACGTCGAGTCCGGCGCCACCGAAGTCCTCGGGCACTGTGATGCCGAAAAGACCTAGTTCGCCCATCTGCTTATAGATCTCTGCGGGGAAGCGTTCTTCGCGATCGAGCGCTTCAGCCAGCGGGCGAATCATCTCTTGCGCAAAGCGTCGGGTCGTGTCGCGAATCTGTTGGTGGGTTTCCGAGAGTCTCATGCTGTCTCCGTCTTCATGATCGACACCTGTCGTGCCTTGGTTTGCGCTGGTGCAGGTAAGCCGAGCGTCGCGCATGCCGCTTGAATTACGTGATTTCCTGTGCCAACATTCGCATCAAGTAACCATCTGGATGGTTATTTAAAACCAACGAACGAGCGATGTCAACGAGCTTTGAGGCCGAATTCCTTGACCCGTTCAATCCCGCGTTCCGGCTCGTGAAGGTAAACCCGAGCGTCAGGCATATGTTCTTGAATTCCACGATTTCCTGTGCCAACATTGGTACCAAGTAACCATCTGGATAGTTATTTAAGTTCGACGGATGATTGCGGTCGACGAGCTTTGAGCCGAATTGATTGGAGGGTAGATTGAAAAACTGGATGCGAGCCGAAGACGCGGTTGAACAGATCTTCGATGGGGCGACAATTGCGCTGGCCAGTAACGGCGGCGGTTTGCTTGAGCCGGACGCCGTACTCGCGAAACTCGAGCAGCGGTTTCTCGCGACCGGCCATCCGCGCGATCTGACGGTGGTCCATGCGCTCGGAATCGGCGACGGCAAGGGCAGCGGCTTGGGACGTTTCGCGCACCCCGGTATGGTTCGGCGGGTTATCGGCGGCCACTGGAGCTGGTCGCCGGCCATGCAGCAAATGGCAAAGGACAACGCGTTCGAAGCCTATAGCTTCCCCGCTGGAGCAATTTCCACCCTGCTGCGGGAAATTGGCGCGGGCCGGCCGGGCCTGGTCACCCACGTCGGCCTGCGTACCTTCGTCGACCCGCGCATCGATGGCGGCAAGATCAATACGCGCGCGACGGAAGATCTCGTCGAACTGATAGAGCTTGATGGCCGCGAATACCTGCGCTATAAGCCTTTCAAAGTCGATTTTGCGATTTTGCGTGGTTCATCCGCGGATGTGGGTGGCAACGTCACGTTGCGTCGCGAGCCGGCCGATCTCGACGTCTACGCTGCAGCACTGGCGGCGCACAACAGCGGTGGCCGCGTGATCGTTCAGGTCAGGGAACGCGAGCCAGCCGGGTATGTGCCTGCGCGGCTGGTTCGCATTCCGGGCATCCTCGTCGATACGCTCGTCGAGACGCCGGCGCAGGCGCAGTGCGCCGTCGCCGACTACGACCCCACGCTGAGTGGCGAATCGCTCGGGAGCATCGCCGACGGCTTCTATGAAGTGCCTACGGGTATTCGTCGCATCATTGCCGCGCGCGCAGCGCTGGAACTGCACGAGGGGCATTCAGCGAACTTTGGTTTCGGCATTCCCGGCGGAATTCCGGGCTTGATGGCGCAACAGGGGCGGCTTGGCACATTCTGGGGATCGGTTGAGCAGGGCATCCACAACGGCGCGATGCTCGACGGCCCGATGTTCGGCTCTGCACGCAACGCAGAAGCGATCCTGTCGAGTGTCGATCAGTTCGATTTCTACAGTGGCGGCGGAGTGGACATCTCGTTTCTCGGCATGGGCGAGATGGATGGCCAAGGCAATATCAACGTATCGAAACTCGGCGCGACGGTGGTAGGCCCGGGCGGTTTCATCGACATTACTCAGGGCGCACGAAAGATCGTCTTTTGCGGCACGTTCGAGGCAAAAGGCCTTCAGGTCGAGCAGGCGGGAGGGCACCTGAGTATCCTGTCGCCCGGCAGTGTGCCCAAACTCGTCGATCGCGTGCAGCACATTACGTTCAGCGGTGAGCAGGCGCGCATCGCCGGCCAGGAAGTCCTCTATGTAACGGAGCGTGCTGTGTTTCGCCTGGAAGCGGCGGGGGTGCGGCTGATTGAAGTAGCGCCGGGAATTGATGTTGAGCGGGATGTGCTTGCGCGCATGGCGTTTCGTCCGCTGGTGGACGACGCGCTGCACTTGCAGTCGAAGCAGTCGAAGGTGGCTTGAGGCCGGATGAGGAAAGTGATCGCCGCCACGCTGCGATCCAGTCCGGCGCGGTGTATCACGGGCGCAGCAGCCGGAGCACCGTCTCGATGTTGAAGTCGAGCCTCGCTTTCAATGCGTCTTTACTCATGAAGTCGAAGTCGAAGATCAGGCCGCTCGTGTAACGATTGGTCAGATAGTAATAACCGACTGCAGCCATGGTGATGTGGAGTTGCCGGACGTCGACACCGCTGCGAAAGACTCCGGCTTCAATACCGCGATCGAGTATGCGTTGCAACATGGAAATGAAATCATGATGCAGTTCCTTGAACCGTTCGGACTTCCTCACATGGCGCGCCTTGTGAAGGTTCTCGCTGTTCACGAGCGTCATGAACTCAGGATGCTTCAGGTAGTAGTTCCAAGTATGCGTGGTGAGCGCGACGATCGCATCTTGGGGCGAAAGATGATCGAGGTCGAGCTTGAGTTCCGCCATGCGGATGTCGGCATAGGCATCTTCGAGCACGGCCACGAACAGCTCTTCCTTGCTTCCGAAGTAGTGGTAGATCATCCGCTTGTTGGCCTTGGAGCGCGTCGCGATGGCTTCGACGCGAGCGCCGGCCAGGCCAAGTTTCGCGAACTCCATTTTCGCGGCTTCGAGAATGCGTGCTCGAGTGACCTCCGGATCTCGCTGCCTGGGCTGGCGCTCGACAGTCGCTGTAGCGGGTTTCGAAGCGCGACGTTGAGTGATGGTTTCAGCGGTCATAGGGTCGTGAAAAGTAGAAGGGCGGGGCGACTGCCGGTTGATGTCATCTGGGATGACTATAAACCAGAAGTGGGTTGCTAGGAAGTAACCGGATGGTGCAAAATCAGGCCAATGACAGAGCGAATCAGGCCAACGACAGGCCGGTAACAGCGCGTCGCCGCTGTCGTCGATCCGAGATGGTTAGAGCGGTACCGAAAGAATTTCACACTTGGAGGCAGGAATGAGAGATTTGAGCGAACTGGCAGCCTCGCTACGCTTACCGTCCGAACCGGTCCGTACGCCGATGTTCATAGACGGCAAGGACTATGCAGGCGCGACTGGCGAATGGGTGTCGCGCAAGAGCCCAGGGCACGGCGTGCCAGTCACCGCTACGTCGCGGGCCTCCACGGGAGACCTGGACACGGCCGTCGCGGCCGCACGGCGCGCCTTCGACGATGGCCGCTGGTCCCGGCTGTCCGGCGAGCAACGTGCAGCGGTACTGTTGAAAACGGCGAGCCTGATCCGTGAGAACGCAGAGACGCTGGCTTATCTTGAGACGCTCGAAAGCGGCAAGCCGATCGGACAGTCGCGCGGCGAGGTCACCGCAGCCGCGGGTATTTGGGAATATGCGGCGGGCCTCGCGCGTGTCGTGCACGGCGATTCGCATGACACGCTGGGAAACGATATGTTCGGTCTTGTCGTGCGGCAACCGGTCGGCGTGGTGGGCATCATCACGCCATGGAATTTCCCATTTTTCATTCTTTCCGAACGTCTGCCGTTCGCACTGGCGGCTGGCTGCACCGTGGTGGTCAAACCCGCCGAACTGACTTCAACGACGACGCTCAAGCTCGCCGCCTTGCTCACCGAAGCAGGCCTGCCCGATGGTGTGGTCAACGTTGTAACGGGGCTGGGACCGGTGATCGGGCAGGCACTCGCGGAGCACATGGATGTCGACATGATTTCGTTCACCGGCTCGACGCCGGTAGGACGTTCGGTCCTCACTGCGGCCGGCTGCAACATGAAAAAGGTGGGACTCGAGTTGGGCGGCAAGAATCCGCAGATGGTATTCGCCGATGCCGATCTCGACGACGCTGCGGACGCGATTGCCTTCGGAATCTCCTTCAACGCAGGGCAATGCTGTGTGTCGGGCAGCCGTCTCGTCGTGCACCGCTCGGTTGAAGAGGAACTCGTCGAACGTGTGAAGGCGGTGCTCGAAAAGGTGAAGGTGGGTGATCCGCTCGACGCGTCCAATCATGTCGGTGCCATCGTCGAAGCACGCCAGTTCGACAAGATCCGTGGCTATATCGACGCCGGCCGGCGCGACGGCGCGCAACTTGTTTGCGGGGGCACCAGCAGCAATGAGGGCGATAAGTTATTTATCCAGCCCACGGTGTTTCGTAACGTGCAGCCCGGCAGCGCGCTCGCACAGGAAGAAATTTTCGGGCCGATACTGGCGGTCACGCCGTTCGACACTTTCGAGCAGGCAATCCAGCTTGCGAACGGCGTGCCCTTCGGCTTGGCTGCGAGCATCTGGACGCGCGACTTGCAAGGTGCGATCAAGAGCTTCCGCGAGGTACAGGCGGGCCGGATTTGGGTGAATTGCACCATCACAGGTGGCCCGGAAATGCCGATCGGCGGTGTCAAGCAGTCGGGCATTGGACGCGAAACGGGTCGTTACGGCGTCGAGGAGTACACCGAACTAAAGTCGGTGCATATCCAGCTCGGCAATCGTCCGCGCTGGATTGCCTGAAGTGCGTGAACCGTCAAGTGGTGCCAGAACCCGGGCGGTCGCGCAGAGCCGCGCGAAACAGTAGTGCCGCGTTACAAGCGCGTGGCCACAAAACACAGTATCGGAGACAGCAATGTATGACTATGTGATCGTAGGTGGTGGCGCTGCGGGTTGCGCGTTGGCGGCTCGCTTGAGCGAGGACGCAAACATCCGGGTGCTGCTGCTTGAGGCCGGCCCGGCCGACACCGACCCGTACATCCATATGCCGGTGGGGTTCTTCAAGATGACCAGCGGCCCGTTGACATGGGGTTATCACACTGCAGCGGTGACGGAAACACAGAAGCGTCAGATTCCCTTTGCCCAGGGTCGCGTGCTCGGGGGCGGCGGTTCGATCAATGCAATGGTCTATACGCGCGGTCAAGCCGCCGACTATGACGGCTGGGAGCGCGATGGCTGCACCGGTTGGGGCTTTCGCGACGGCGTGCTTCCGTACTTGCGCCGCATGGAAGACAACGAGCGCTTGTGTAACGAGTATCACGGCGTGGGCGGCCCGCTCGGTGTGTCGGATCTGATCACGGTTAACGAGTTGACGAAGGCTTTTGTCCTCGCCGGGCAGGAAGCAGGCATGCCGCACAACAGTGACTTCAACGGCGCGCAGCAGGCAGGCGTCGGCGTCTATCAGGTGACGCAACGCAATGGCAAACGCTGCAGCGCGGCGGTGGGTTATCTGCGCGATGCGCGCCCGAGACCCAATCTCACGATTCGCACTGACTGCCTTGTGTCACGCGTGGTGATCGAGAACAGCCGCGCAGTGGGTATTGAGTTTGCGCCGCGCGGCGAGCGCGCGAACGTGGAAATCGCGCGCGCCGAACGTGAGGTGATCGTTACTGCCGGCGCCATTGGTTCGCCGAAGCTGCTGATGCTCTCCGGCATCGGCCGTCCGGAGGATCTCAAGCGGGCAGGCATCAAGCCCGTGCATGCGTTGAGCGGCGTCGGTCAGAATCTGCAGGATCACTTTGACATCGATATTGTCTACGAACTCAATGGTCCTTATAGCCTCGACAAGTACGCGAAGAAGCACATGATGCTGCTTGCCGGCCTGGAGTACAAACTGTTCAACAAAGGGCCGGTCACGTCGAACATTGCTGAAGGCGGCGCGTTCTGGTATTCGGACAGCAGCGTGCCGACGCCCGATCTGCAGTTTCATTTTCTACCGGGTGCGGGTGTCGAGGCAGGCGTGCCGCCGGTACCGTCAGGTTCCGGTTGCACGCTCAATTCATATTTCCTGCGGCCGCACAGCCGGGGCAGCGTCACGTTGCACAGTGCTGATCCGGCCGATGCACCGGTAATCGATCCCGCTTACATTCGTGATCCTTATGATCTCAAGATCGCCGTCGAGGGTATCCGTCAGAGCCGCGAAATCATGAGTCAGGGCGCGTTGCGCAAGTACATCAAGAGCGAGCACTTTCCAGGCGGCAAGGTTCGTTCGCAGGCTGAGTACGAGTTGTATGCGCAGCAGTACGGGCGCACCGGCTATCACCCCGTGGGTACGTGCAAGATGGGCGTCGATGAAGCATCGGTCGTTGATCCGCAACTGCGCGTCCATGGCATTGCTGGCCTTCGGGTCGCGGATTCGTCGGTCATGCCGCGTATTGTCAGCTCGAACACGAACGCTCCCACGTTGATGATTGCCGAGAAGGCCGCTGACCTGATCCGCGGTCGGGTGGCGCAACCGTCCCACGTGTCGGGGCGGCTTGCGAGCACCGCATGTCACGCGAAGCATGAAACAGCGGCGGCCTGAACACGGCCACCACGCAGGAACAGGGAGGCTCGCACACCGTGCTGCCTTTATGTTTGCAGTAAATATCTGGTTATTTATCCACCCCTGATAACAGGGTTTTTTGTTCGGAGGAGACATCATGTTCAAACAAGACCAGCGCGCAGGCGTATCACGACGTGACTTCATCAAACTCGGCGCAGGCGCCGCCATCGCCGTGGCTGGAGGCGGGGTGTCGGGTCTTTCGTTCGGAGCAGAGCAGACCACGCTCGCCTGTTCGTTTCGCTCACTGACCAATCCCTACTACACTGCATTCAACAAGGGGGCACAGAACTTTGCCAAGAGCGTTGGGCTGCCCTATGTGCCGCTCACCACGGAAGGCAGTTCGGAAAAAGGAATTGCTGACATTCGTGCACTGCTGCAGAAGACCGGCGGCAACCTCGTCCTCAATATCGACCCGAACGATTCTGCGGATGCACGGGTCATCGTCGAGACATGCCAGAAGGCCGGCGCGTTCGTGACAACGATCTGGAACAAGCCGAAGGACCTTCATCCGTGGGACTTCAACCCGAACTACGTTGCGCATCTCTCATTCGACGGCGTGGCATACGGCGAGGCGACCGCGACCGAACTGTTCAAGGCCATGGGCGGCAAGGGCGGTGTCGTGGCGCTCGGCGGTATTTTCAGCAACGTGCCGGCCATTGAACGCAAGGCAGGGCTGATGGCCGCGTTGAAGAAGTTTCCGGGTATCGAGTTGCTGGATTTCCAGGTGGCCGATTGGGACTCGCAAAAGGCTTTCCCGATCATGCAGGCCTGGCTGACTCGCTTCAACTCCAAGGTAAAGGGTGTCTGGGCAGCCAACGACGACATGGCGCTTGGCGCGATCGAAGCGCTCCGTGCCGAAGGACTTGCGGGTCAGCTGCCGGTGTCCGGGATGGACGGCACCACTCCCGGTCTCGCGGCCGTCAAGGTGGGGGAACTCGTGACAACGGTCGACTGGGACCCTTATTGGCTGGGCGGCATTGGCCTGTCGATGGGTCTTCAGGCGAAGAACAAAAAAGTCGATATCGCTACCTTGCCCAAGGACCAGCGCGAGTCGTTCTGCAAGGCGACGCTCGTGACGAAGCCCAATGTGCAGACGGTGATTGCCCGCGAGTCGGCGCCGAGCATTGATTGGAACAACCTGTATGCCCGAGTGGCGGGACCCGTGGTGTATCGATGAACAAGCTCACTGCAGCGCCTACCCGGCAGGCCATACGCTTACCAACAACCGGGACCCGGTTCGTTTCGACGCGCGCACTGGTACGACGATTTTCGCCGCTACTGGTTCTCCTGGCGCTCGGCGTTTGCATTGGCGCGTGCAATCACGATTTTTTCGATCCGATGAACCTGTCGAGAATCGCGATCGCCGCCGCCATCCCGCTCACCATTGCACTGGGCGGAACCTTCGTCATTCAGATCGGCAGCATCGACCTGTCGGCGGAAGGCGTTGTGGCGGTCGCGGCTATTACCGTGTCGATGCTCGTTGAGAACTCGTACAACGACAATCACTTCGGGCTGTGGGTGCTGGCGGTGGCGATTGCTGCGGGCGCCGTGCTGGGCCTTACCAACGGCGTGCTGCACGTGTTCCTGCGCATTCCGTCGTTTATCACTACGCTGGCGGTCGGTTTTGTCGCGTCGGGGATCGGAACGGCGTGGCTGTCGGGCAATACGATCCGTGTCAGTGACACGGCACTGCGCTCGATCTCAATCACGCGCTACTTCGGTCTGCCGTTGTCCGTATGGATCGCGGTGCTGTCGCTTGGTGTGGCGTGGTTTATCTACCGGCATACGCTGTTGGGTCGTCACACCCTGGCTATTGGCGGCGGAGAAGATCTCGCGCGGCTGAGCGGCGTGCGGGTGAGCCGCGTGCGCATTGCCATTTTCGCGCTGGCCGGGGCCTTTTATGGTGTGGCGGGCATCCTTGCTGTCGCGCAATACGGCCAGGGACATGCGCTTATCGCCAATGGACAACTGTTTGTTGCCATCACCGCGATTGTCGTGGGCGGAACCTCGCTCGCTGGCGGTAACGGCAGTCCCATGAACACGCTGATCGGCACACTCGTGGTGGTGGTACTTGCCAACGGCATGGTTTTGCTCGGCGTACCGCCTTATGTTCAGCAAGGCATCCAGGGTCTCCTGATCATCGTCGCGGTCACGCTGGCGCTTAATCGCTCGCGTCGGCACATTGTTAAATAAGTGGCCGGAGAATAGACATGCTGACACTCAATAACGTCACTAAACGCTTTCCCGGCGTACTAGCCCTGGACAATGTAAGCATCGAAGTCAGGCCGAATGAAATTGTGGGCCTGATTGGTGAGAACGGTGCGGGTAAGTCCACGCTCATGAAGTTGCTGACGGGTGCATACCATCAGGACACCGGCGAGATCATGCTTAACGGCAAACCGATGGTGATCCGAAGTCCACGCGACGCCACCTCGAAGGGCATCGCGATGGTGTACCAGGAACAGTCGATCCTGCCGAACCTCACAGTCGCAGAGAATCTGTTCCTGGGTCGTGAAGAGGACTTCGTCACCTTCGGCCGCTTGAACTGGAAGAAGCTCAAGCAAGCAGCGCGCAAGGAACTTGCCACGGTGCATCTGGACATCGATCCTCTCACCCTGTGCGAGGACCTCTCGTTTGGTCAGCGTCAGATGGTGGAACTTGCACGCGCCCTTTCCCTCGCTAGCCGAACCGGTGGCACCCCAATCATCTTGCTGGACGAGCCCACTTCGGTACTCGAGGCCGCAGAGATCGAGATTCTGTTTCGGCTTGTTGGCGAACTCAAGTCGCGCGCTTCGTTCGTGTTCGTCTCGCATCGGCTGGACGAACTCCTATCGCTTAGCGACCGCGTGTATGTGATGAAGGACGGCAAGGTGGTTGCCAACATGCCGGCCGCCAGCGCGTCAGTGGCGCAGCTTCACGAACTGATGGTGGGTCGTTCGATGCACGGCGAGTACTACCGCGAGAATCTGCAAAAGCCGTGCCGCGACGAGGTTGCCTTGTCGGTGAATCATGCGTCGCAGGGACATGCGCTGAACGATGTCTCGTTTGAGGTTTATCGCGGCGAGGTGTTCGGTGTAGCGGGGGTGGTCGGATCGGGTCGCGAGGAGTTGTGCCGGGTGATCGCAGGACTTGAAAAGCTCGATGCCGGTGAGGTGATGGTAGGCACAACGCGCCTCAGGCCGCAGGCGAATCATGCAGTCGCGTTGGGTATCGGATACGTTCCGCGTGAGCGGAAAGTGGAAGGGTTGGTGACCCAGATGAGTGTGGCGCAAAACCTGACGCTGCCGCGTCTTGGCGCGGTCAGCCGTGCCGGCGTGGTGCGCAAGGCGAGCGAACGCGTGATTGCGACCGAGTGGATTGATCGTCTGCATATCAAGACGCCGGGCCCCGATGCATCCTGCCGCAATTTGTCGGGCGGCAACCAGCAGAAGGTGGTGCTCGCGAAATGGCGTTTTGCAGGCAGTCAGATCCTCGTGCTCGATCATCCCACCCGCGGTCTCGACGTAGGCGCGAAGGAGGAGGTCTACCAACTCATCCGGGAACTGTCAGCGGAAGGCGTTGCAGTGGTACTCACCGGCGACACCCTCGAAGAAATTCTCGGTCTCAGCCACCGTGTGATGGTGATGCGCGACGGGCGCGCCCAAACCATCCTGCCGTGCGTGGTCGGGCAAAAGCCCTCGCAGGTCGAAATTGTAGAACACATGGTCTGAGGTCAACATGCCACATCTGAACGCAACGCTTAAGGCGAAGCTTAGCGAAAACGCGCCCTTCGTCGCTCTAGTCGCACTGTATTTGCTGATTGAAATAGCGCAGCCAAGTTTCCTTGCACCGTCGACGCAGCTAGGCTTGCTGGCCGACAGTTCCACGTTGTTCATCATGGCAGCCGGCACGACGTTCGTGGTGCTACTCGGCAGTATCGACCTGTCATTGCAGGCAGTCGCGTCGCTCTCGAGCGTGATCGTCGCCATGTTGCTGCCGCGTTATGGCGCGCTGGCCGCTGTGATTGCGCTCGCAGCATCGATCGGGATTGGTCTTCTGAGCGGAGTGATTCAGACAATGTTAAGGATTCCCTCATTTATTGCGACGCTCGCCGTGGGCGGGATCGCATCGGCAGCTGCGCTGACGCTCTCAGGTACGCGCTCGATCGGGATCAGCGACGAGACGCGCAACGCCTCGCTTGGCTGGACCACTGGTTCCTCGTTCGGCATGCCCCACGAGATCCTGCTCGGCGTCGCGGTGTTCGCATTTTGCATTTTTCTACATCGTTCGACGATATTTGGGCGGCACGTGGATGCCATAGGTGCGGGCGAGCCTGCGGCTATCGCGTCGGGCTTGCATGTGTCGGGGACCAAGTGCCTGGTGTTCGCCACGTCGTCGTTTTTTGCCGGACTGGCTGGCGTTGTAATGGCCGGGCGCCTGGGTAGCGGATCGCCTACGCTGGCAAACCAGTTCCTGCTGCCCGCTATTGCCGCGGTGATCGTCGGCGGGACTGCGCTAACCGGCGGCTCGGGAGGCATTGCGCGAACGCTGGTTGGCGCATTGCTGGTATCGGTTGCACGCGTTGGCATGACCTTCGTCGGTATCAGCGTGTTTGCGCAGCAGATCGTGTTCGGGATGATCCTGATCATCGCAGTGACTGTTGCCTTTGACCGCTCGAAGGTACTGATCATCAAGTAAATTCAGGTCCGGTAGTTTCCAGCCGGCTTTTAATGAGGGAGTTGTTGCAGATGAAAATTCTGGTGCCGGTCAAGCGTGTGGTTGACTACAACGTGAAGGTACGCGTGAAATCAGACGGTAGCGGCCTGGACGTCGCGAACGTGAAGATGTCCATGAATCCGTTTGATGAGATCGCGATCGAAGAGGCGGTACGACTGAAGGAAGCGGGCGTAGCGTTGGAGGTCATTGTCGTGTCTTGCGGCGTGACGCAATGCCAGGAAACGCTGCGCACCGCGCTGGCGATCGGCGCGGATCGCGCAATCCTGATCGAGTCATCAGAAGAGTTGCAGCCGCTCGCGGTGGCAAAGCTGCTGAAGGCACTGGTCGACAAGGAACAGCCCTCATTGATCATCCTTGGCAAGCAGGCCATTGACGACGATTCAAACCAGACGGGCCAGATGCTGGCTGCGCTGGCTGGGTTGCCGCAAGCCACCTTCGCGTCAAAGGTGGTCGTGGCAGACGGCCGAGCGACCATTTCGCGTGAAGTCGATGGCGGTTCGGAAACGCTGTCCCTGAGCTTGCCAGCCGTGATTACCACGGATCTGCGTCTGAATGAGCCGCGTTACGTGACGCTGCCCAACATCATGAAGGCGAAGAAAAAGCCGCTGGAAACGTTCAAACCCGTAGAGCTGGGTGTTGATGTGACACCGCGCCTGAAGACCCTGAAGGTTGTCGAGCCGCCGCAACGTGCGGCTGGTGCGAAAGTGCCGGATGTAAAGATGCTGGTTGAGAAGCTAAAGAGCGAAGCCAAGGTGTTGTGAGGAGATGGACGAAATGACGAATCTGGTAATTGTTGAACACGACGGTTTATCGATCAAGCCCGCAACGCTGAATACGATTGCAGCCGCGCAAAAGATTGGTGATGATATTCACGTGCTGGTTGCGGGTTACAACGCGCAGGCTGCAGCGGATGCAGCAGCGAGAATCGCTGGTGTTTCAAAGGTGCTGCTGGCCGACGCCCCGCAACTCGAAGCGGGTCTGGCAGAAAATATTGAAGCAACGGTGCTTGAGATTGCGAGGGACTACACACACATCCTTGCGCCGGCCACCGCCTACGGCAAGAATATCGCGCCGCGCATCGCCGCGAAGCTGGAGGTCGCGCAGATCAGCGACATTACTGCAGTGATCAGCGCCGATACCTTTGAGCGCCCGATCTATGCAGGTAATGCGATTGCGACAGTTCAATCGACTGATCCGATCAAAGTGATCACGGTCCGCGCAACCGGTTTCGACGCCGCTGCGGCAGAAGGCGGCAGCGCAACGGTCGAGAAAATCGAAGCTGCACCAGATACCGGCCTGTCACAGTTCGTGAGCCGTGAAGTGACGAAGCTGGACCGTCCGGAGCTTACGTCGGCGAAGATCATCGTTTCGGGTGGCCGCGGTTTGGGCAACGGCGAAAACTACAAGAAGGTTCTAGAACCGCTAGCCGACAAGCTGAACGCAGCACTGGGGGCCTCGCGCGCCGCGGTCGACGCGGGCTTCGTGCCGAACGACTATCAGGTCGGCCAGACCGGCAAGATCGTCGCGCCGAAGTTGTACATTGCCATCGGAATCTCGGGTGCCATCCAGCATCTGGCGGGCATGAAGGACTCAAAGGTCATCGTGGCAATCAACAAGGATGCCGAAGCACCGATCTTCAGCGTTGCCGATTATGGTCTTGTCGGCGATCTGTTCGACACGGTGCCTGCGGTGACCGCATCGGTCTAACGCGATCCCTAATCCCAATAGGGAGGTCAAAATGCACAAGACCGGAATTGCGATCGTTGGCGTCGGCCTGGCCGCCACACCCCACGCGCTTGCGCTCAACGACCTGCGCGACCAAGTAGAAGTGGTTAGTGTGGTGGGACGCTCGCGTGAACGGCTCGAGCCATTTGCGCATCAGTATGGCTTCCCACTCGGTGAATCGTATGAGGGCGTGCTTGAAGATCCCCGTGTCGACGTCGTTCTGATCTTGACGCCGCCGCACACGCATCTTGATCTTGTCCTGCGGGCTGCGGCAGCGCGCAAACATGTGTTGCTTGAAAAGCCGCTCGACATCTCGATTTCACGCGCTGAACTTCTAGTGCAAGCATGCCGCGACGCCGGCGTGCGTCTCGGTGTCGTGTTTCAGAACCGTTTCCGACCTGCCGTGCAGCGGCTTGCCTCCTTGGTGCACTGCGGTGCGCTCGGCCCGCTCGCTTATGCGGGACTCGATCTGCGTTGGTGGCGTCCGCAGCCTTACTACGACGAACCCGGCAGGGGCACCTATGCGCGTGATGGCGGCGGCGTACTGATGACGCAAGCGATCCATTCGCTCGATCCGCTGATGTGGCTGGCGGGCGACGTGTCATCCGTGACGGGCATAACCGCGACGACCTTGTTGCATTCGATGGAAGCGGAGGACTTCGCAAGCGCCGCCCTCAGATTTGAAAGTGGCGCGTCCGGTTATGTGCTTGCGACCACCGCTGCGTTTCCCGGCTTTCCTGAACGCATTGAAGTGGCCGGCAAAAACGGCACGGCGGTGCTCGAAGGAAGCGCTCTGCGCGTGGTCTTCCAGGATGGCCGCACCGATGAATTTCGTGATCCGTCTTCTTCGGGCTTCAGCGCGAAGCCGATGGACTTTTCTCATACCGCGCATCGTGAGTTGATCAAGGACTTTTGCGCGGCTATCCGCGAGGATCGGGCACCTTCCATTGTTGGCGAAGACGCACTGCGCGTACAACGGTTGATCGAACGTATCACGCTTGGGCACGGGGGAACATCCTGATGCAGATCGACGGAGACACAAGGATCGTTGCTATCGTGGGGGACCCCATCGGGCAGGCGAAATCGCCCGAACTGTTCAACGCGCTGTTCGAGCGGCACGACGTCAATGCTGTACTGATTCCGCTGCAGGTCCCGCCCGCGAAACTCGGTGCTGTACTCGAAGGCTTGCGGAGCATCGTCAACCTGGCGGGCGTGGTCGTTACCGTGCCGCACAAGATTGCTGCAGCCGCCTACGCCGCGGACTTGTCCGAGGCGGCCCGGCAGACCGGCAGCGTCAACTGTCTGCGTCGGGAAGCGGACGGCATATGGACGGCCGCCATGTTTGATGGCGTCGGCTTTGTGCAAGGCCTCCATGCCTGCAACCATGTGGTGCGCAACAAGTCGGTGCTGCTTGTTGGAACCGGCGGCGCAGGCGCGGGAGTCGCACACGCCCTGGTCGATGCAGAAGTCACGTCGCTTGATCTGTTCGATAGCAACCCCCAATCGCTGCAACGCCTGGAAGACGCACTGCGCTCGCGTGGCGGGTCTACGCTGATCCGCCGAAGCGGTCCGGTCGCGCAGGCTACGCACGATCTAATCGTCAATGCGACGCCATGCGGGATGCGCACGAGCGATCCGCTACCGATCGATTTGACTGGAGCGAGTCCGAACGCAGTGGTGGCGGACCTCATCATGAAACCTGCGCAAACGCGCTTGCTTGAAGACGCCTCGGCGCGCGGCCTCGTTGCGCATCCGGGCCGTCATCTACTCGAAAGCTCGGTGGACGTGATGGCCGCTTTTCTGCGGCTTATGCCCTAATCATGTCCTCGCCAGGGCCGCTGTCATGGCGCAACTCTAGGCGCCTGATCGAAAGTTGCACAAAGCCGCAAGAAGTCAGGGAAAACCCGCTTGATAGATGTTTCGCAGCGGCCTAATATCATTTCTAAGTAACCATCCGGTGAGTTACTAAAATTAAGATCGGATAGACAACTGAACTCACGGAAACAACTACTTCGCACAGGCCCGATAAGCGCCAACTCCGGTCGACACAGGAGACAAGGAATGGATCCAGTAGCAAAACGTAAATGGCTGCGCTCAGGGCTCGAAACCACTGTGATGGGTTTCGGCGCTGCGCCGATCGGCAATATTTTCAGGCCGATCAGTGAAGAGGATTCGGTCGCCTTGATCAAGGCAGCGTGGGACTCGGGTGTACGCTACTTCGACACCGCGCCCATGTACGGTCACGGTCTAAGCGAAGCGCGCTGCGGGCAGGGACTTCGCTGGTATCCGCGTGAACAGTTTGTACTGTCGACCAAGGTTGGACGCATTCTGAAGCCGCGCAAGCGCGCCGAGATCAACTTTGCGCCTTGGGTTGACGGACTGCCGTTTGAACCTGTTTTCGACTACAGCTATGACGGCACGATGCGCTCGATCGAGGACAGTCTGCAGCGGCTCGCGCTGGAACATATCGACATCGCGCTGATTCACGACATCGACGTATTTACACATGGCAAGCGTCAGCCTGAGATGTTCGAGGCTGCGATGGCTGGTGCCTCGAAAGCACTGCTCAAGCTTCGGGACGAAGGCGTCGTGAAAGCGGTGGGTCTTGGTGTCAACGAGTGGCAAGTCGCGCACGAAGCGATCCGCCGGCAAGATTTCGACTGCCTGCTGCTGGCGGGCCGCTACACCTTGCTCGAACAGGACGCGCTGGACGGCTTCCTGCCTCTATGCGAAGAACGGCAGGTCTCAGTGATTCTCGGTGGCGGTTACAACAGCGGCATTCTGGCGACGGGCGCGGTGGCAGGTGCGAAGTATAACTATGCACCTGCGCCTGAGGCGATCCTCGAACGCGTGCGCAAGATGGAGCAGGTATGTCGGGAATACTCGGTGCCGCTCAAAGCGGCGGCGCTGCAATTCGTTCTGGGCCATCCTGCGATCCCGACCAACATTCCCGGCGTGCGAACGGTCGCGCAGCTGGAAGACAACCTCCAAACCTTCAGGGCTGACATTCCACCCGCATTCTGGGCTGAACTGAAGCGCCGCGAGCTGATCCGGCAGGACGCCCCGACTCCTCAGCAGACCTGACTGCAGAACCTGGCCGGCTGGAACGAACTGTCCGGCTCGCCACCCGCCTTCCAGCCTCAAACGCCGCGGTTCGCCATGCGGCAGAGGCGATGTCGTCCTCGCGTTTATCGTCAGAGAGAAAGTCATGAAAGCTGCTGTACTCGTTGCGCCGAAGCAGTTCGAGTTGCGCGACGTGCCGATTCCCGAATGCGGCGCGTCCGATGTGTTGATCAAGGTAGAGCGCTGCGGTATATGTGGCACCGACCTGCACATCTATCACGGCAACTACTCTGCTCATCGCCTGCCATTGATTCCGGGCCATGAATTTTCGGGGACGATCGCGGAGATGGGTTCAGATGTGCAAGGACTGCGCGTCGGTCAGCCGGTAACGGCCGATATCAACCTCGGTTGCCGCAGCTGCTTTTACTGCCGCAAGAATGAAATCCTCAATTGTCCGCAGATGGTTCAACTCGGTATCCACGTGAACGGCGGCATGGCCGAATACGTGCGGGTGCCGGCCTATGCTGTCGTTCCGTTGCCGGCTGCGATGCCGATTGAAGAGGGCGCGATGGTCGAGCCGCTCTCATGCATCGTGCGCGCGTTTCGCAAAAGTCATTTGCGGCTGGGAGAAAGCGTGCTCGTCATCGGTGCAGGGCCGATCGGCCAGATGCATTTGCAGCTGGCGCTGCGTTCGGGCGCGGCACCGATCATCGTGGCAGAGCCTAACGCGCAGCGCGCGCAACTCGCGAAAGACCTGGGCGCGGATTTTGTCGTGACCGACGCTGCGCAACTGGAAGCCACCGTGCGGGCTGCAACTGATGGCCGCGGTGTCGACGTCGCGATTGAGAGCGTCGGTTCGACTGATCTCTATGAAAGGGCGCTGGCGTTGATCCGCCCGGGCGGGCGTGTGATCGCATTCGGTTTGGCCAAGCCGGGCCACACGTTCCGAATCTCAGCGCTTGATTTCGTTCTGCGTGAGCAGGGCGTGCAAGCAAGCGTGGCAGGAATGGGCGACGACATGCACGAGGCAGCGACTCTACTCGGCTACAAGCGTATCGACGTAGCGCCGTTCCTCACTACGATCTACCGGCTCGACGATGTCGAGCACGCATTCGCGCGTCTCGCGGAAGACAAGAGCGTGCTGAAGATCCAGTTGCAAGTCGCCTGAGTGACCCATCTTTCTCGCGTTGCCAACTCAAGAGGGGCGCCATGAATGCACTTGAAGTAAGAGGGATCAGCAAGGCTTATCCAGGTGTCCGCGCCCTTGATCAAATTGCCTTCGCGTGCAGCAAGGGGTCGGTCCATGCACTGGTCGGTGAGAACGGGGCAGGCAAATCGACGGTCATCAAGATCCTGAGTGGTGCCGTTGCTCCAGACGAAGGTGAATTGCTGCTGGACGGAGAACCTTATGCACCGGAGTCACCTAGTAAAGCGGCCGCAGCAGGCGTATCTACCATCTACCAGGAGTTCAATCTGATACCCGGATTGAACGTCGCAGAAAACATCTTCCTGGGGCGCGAGCGCGTCGGAGGCGGACTGCTTGAGAGCAAGTCCATGCGCCACGAAGCACAGGCGCTGCTGGAGCGTATTGGCGCGCCAATCGATGTTCGCCGGCGTGTCGGTACCTTGTCTGTCGCCGAGCAGCAGCTTGTGGAAATCGCCAAGTCGCTAGCCGTTTCTGCGCGAGTGCTGATCATGGACGAACCATCGGCAACGCTATCCGACCACGATATGATATTGCTTTATAACGTGGTCAGAAAGCTCTCTAGCGAGGGCGTAACAATCATCTATGTCTCGCATCGGCTGGATGAAATCTTCGACCTCTGTGACACCTGCACGGTGATGAAGGACGGGCGCTCCGTGTGCACGCGGCCCGTCGCAGAACTTAGCCGGGAGTCATTGATCCAGCTCATGGTGGGTCGTGAACTCGATACACGCTTTCCAGAAAAGCGGCCGGTAACGACCGGCGAGATCGTGCTTGAGGTCGAGTGTCTGCGTCTGGAAGAACGGGTGCGGGACATTACCTTTAGCGTTCGTGCGGGGGAGGTGGTGGGTCTTGCCGGACTCGTTGGTGCAGGCAGGACAGAGGTTGCCAGAGCAATTTTCGGCCTCGAGACCGTCGCCGCTGGCCGCATCTCGTTTCGGGGCCAAAGCCATCGGCCGCAATCTCCGTCGCAGGCTATCGCGGCGGGCATTGCGCTTGTTCCGGGAGATCGCAAGTTGCAAGGACTCGTGCTGGGGTTGAGCATTCGCGAGAATGCCATCTTGCCAACGTTGCGCAGCATCTGCCGGTTAGGTTTTGTCGAAAGCCGCCGGGAAAGGGAACGGGTCGCAAAAGTCTGCAAGCAACTAGCGGTATCGGCCTCGAGCGTGGAAGTGCCGGTCGTGACGCTTTCCGGTGGCAACCAGCAAAAAGTGGTCTTTGGCAAATGGATGGCGAGTTCCTTTTCGCTGCTGATTCTGGATGAGCCAACACGCGGTGTAGACGTGGGCGCGAAGACCGAGTTTTATCGACTCATTGATGCAATTGCACGTTCAGGTAAAGCAGTACTCCTGATTTCTTCTGGATTGCCGGAATTGATCGGTATGGCGGATCGCATTGTCGGCGTCCGCGACGGCGTGGTCACGGGTGAGGCGATGGCGCTCGGATCAACCGAAGAGTCCGTTCTACAAATGATTGCGAGGTAATCATGGCCCTGGCCAAATCACTACCGAATGTTAATTCCAGCGAGCGTTTCTCTAACAACGCATACCATCGTATTGAACTGTTTCAGCGATACGGCATCCTGGCAATTTTTCTGTTGCTCTGCGTCGCAGCTTCGTTGTCTTCACCGTTCTTTCTGACGCCTGACAATCTGCTCAACGTAGTGAGACAGGTGTCGGTCGTTGGTCTGACTGCCCTGGGCATGACATTCGTCATCCTCACCGCTGGCATCGACCTGTCAGTCGGGTCGATCCTCGCGTTGACGACGCTTGCTGTTGCAGGCCTTAAACCGTACGGGCCGGTTGCATCGCTTGCCGGCGGACTTGCTGTCGCCCTGGCCTGCGGCTGGCTGAACGGCTTCATCACGACCAAAGGACGCATCCAGCCGTTCATTGTCACCCTCGGCATGATGACGGCGCTCGTCGGTGTCGGTCTGGCTTATTCCGATGGCCAACCGGTGATCGGCGTGCCTGTTTCACTCGGATGGATTGGCCGCGGCCGACTCGGCGGTGTTCCAGTGCAAGCGATTCTGTTCATCCTGATAGCGCTGGCCTCGGTCGTGATCCTGAAGAAGACGCGTTATGGGCGACATGTCTACGCAGTGGGAGGCAATGTTGAAGCAGCGCGCCTCTCGGGTGTTGCAGTTGATCGGGTTCGCGTGATCGCGTACTGCTTGTCCGGGTTCTTCGCCGGACTCGGCGGCATAGTTATGGCGGCGCAACTGAACATTGGGGAGGCCAATCTCGGCAAAGGCCTCGAACTCGACGCAATCGCGGCGGTCGTCGTTGGCGGGACGAGTCTTGCCGGGGGTGCGGGCGGGATTGGCGGGACGATCATTGGTGTGTTGTTGATCGGCGTGCTCAACAACTTGCTCAACCTTCTTAACATCCCGGCATATACACAATTGATCGTGAAGGGCGCAATCATCGTGATAGCCGTCCTGATTCACGCTCAGCTTAGCCGTTCCAGGGGCCGATAGGTACCCGACACAAAGGAGACAAAATGAAAAACTCAACCATTGCGCATGCCTTGACTGCGGCGACGCTGTTGTTCAGCTCCATCAGTGCTGTGTGGGCTGCGCCGGACACCATCGGTCTATCGCAGGAAAGTCTGGACCATCCGTGGCTCGCGAATCAGCGCAGGCAGATCGAAGCAGCTTGTAACACTGCTGGCATCAGGCTTCTTGCTACAGACGGACAGGGAAATGTCGCGACACAGATCGCCGGCATTGAGGATATGCAGTCGAAGGGGATAAAACTGCTGCTGGTTCAGGCGGGCAAAGCGGAGGGCCTGCGTCAGGAATTGCAGAGTCTGAAAGAACGCGGCATCCCGTACATGTTCGTTGGTAAGCCAATTGAAAATGCTGGAGCAATTACCATGGTCTCGGGAGATAACCGCGGGCTAGGGGTTGACGCCGGGCAATTCTTTGTCGACAGCCTGATCCAGAAGTACGGCAAGCCCAAAGGTAATGTCGTGGTTATTGAAGGCATTCCCGGGGACGAGACATCACTAAATCGGGTCGGCGGTTTTTTGTCCATCGTGAAGAAGTATCCGGATATCAAGGTCGTTGCGTCCCAGCCCGGCGATTACCGTAGGCCCAAAGCGTATGAGGTCATGCAAAACATCCTTCAAGCGCATCCGCAAGGGACGATTGATATGGTGTTCGCTGCGAACGGTGAGATGGCTCTTGGCGTGATCCAGGCGATCAAAGAAAGCGGGCGGTCCAAGGAGATCAAGGTAACCGGGCTTGACGGGCAGAAGGAGGAGTTCGATGCGATCCGGGCGGGAGATGAATCGGCGACATGGCTGTATCCGCCGGCCGGCACGGAGGGCATGGCCGTGGCGCTCAAAATCCTGAAAGGCGAAAAGGTACCGCCCAAGATCGTTTTGCCGACGGTGCGCGTAACGAAGGACAACGTCGACACGGTCAAGCCGGCGTTTTAGTTTTAGACGTTGCGGCATAAGCGGTGCCTTTTGTAGCAGGGCGATCAATCGATCTCCAAACTAGTTTCAACAAACGGAAACGCATGATGAGACTTTTTGGCATGGAGCACGTAGGTTTCACGGTCCCTAATCTTGATGAGGCGGTCCGCTTCTTTGAGAAGGCTTTTGGGGCAGTCACGGTCTCCGGTTTGGCGCAGCGCGAAGATCACGAGCTAATCGTTGAGGCGTTATGCGCATTGCTGGACCACGATTACGCAGAACTTGCGCTTCCGCGTGAGGACCCCGAGTAACAGCATCCGCTCGAATCTTTGAGCGCTTTTCATCTTGCGAACCCACGCTTTGAGTAACTCATCGACCGCGACTTTTAACGCTTCGAAGGCCCTTGATAAGCCAGCGATTCTGTTGGAGGGCGAGGCTAAAAGGCGAGAGCGACTTAGGCCATCAATGCCAGGGTGGCTTGGTTTTCAGGCGCCGCTGTGGTCAAACCTGGTGGGGGATTGCAACGGTCGAATTTAGCGAGCGTATTTTAGCGCCGTGGAAAAATCTCCATATGACTCTTAGGCCCGAAGGCTCATTATCATGCCCAGTTCCAACATCCTTTTTTGCATCGACCGTCACGTCGCGACAGTCACGCTAGACCGCGGGGCACGGCACAACGCCCTAACGATGGCGATGCTCACAGATGTCGATCTCGCGCTTGCTGAGATCGAGAACGCGAAAGACGTACGCGTGGCGGTGTTTCGCTCGACCAGTCCGCGCTTTTTTTGCAGCGGCGCCGATATCGAAGAGTGGGGGGATATCGACCCCGAAGGAATGGGGAGCCGTTTCATCCGGGCCGGGAACCGTGTCTTCCGGCGTATCGCGGAGCTCGACATCCCGACTATTTCGGTGCTTTCCGGCAGTGCACTTGGCGGTGGATTGGAGCTCGCGCTGTCGTGCGACTTCAGATACGCGTCAACCAGCGCGATGCTTGGATTTCCGGAAGCGTCCGTGGGTGCGATTCCAGGCTGGATGGGATGCCAAAGACTTTCCGACCTGGTAGGCACAAGCCGGTCGCGAGAGCTTGTATTGCTCGGCGAGCCGATTACGGCCGTGAGAGCCGCTGAATGGGGGATTGTCAACGAGGCATTGCCGCAAGAGCAACTTGATGTGCGTGTGGCCGAAATCTGCGCTTTGCTTAAACGTCGGTCCAGCGCGTCTCTTTCCGTCGGGAAGCGACTATTGCGCATTGTCGAATCAGGGCAGGCCGAGCTTGCGCATGAATTCGCCGCGTCTGTGTGTAAAAGCACGCCTGACGCCGTCGAAGGTGTGAAAGCCTTCCGAGAAAAGCGGGATGCTGAGTTTTACCGAATGCTATGAGTCGAGCAAGGTGGGTCGGGGAAGAGATGACATAACAGGCGCACACGCCTGTCGCGGAGTTCGACGAATCAATTATCAGCCGGCAATACGATCGGCATTGCGCCTTGAACTACGAGTATTCCCCTTCAAACAATCACGCCAAGTGGGTCAGTCTGGCAACATCGTTGCGCCGCAACAGTACGGGCCGGCAACAACCCGGGACATGATTTCGATTCGCTCGGGCATGAAAGACTTTAGGATTACTGCTGCGGAATTCAGCGATGATCTCAATACAAAGTTCAGGTAGGAAGGAGGATCAGTGGAGAAGCTAGCGGTTATTCGCCAACTCGCAGCGGCTTCTGCCAACGCAGAGGACGCAGCGCTATGGCGTTGGTTTTCGGCTCTTTTTGAAGATCGTCGAATCAGGTGGTGCCAGTGCCATTCGGGTTGGCTGGTTTCCGTGGATCACCGACACGTTGCTACGGCCGACAGTTTCGAATGAGAGTGAACCAAACTGTGGGAGGTCAATTCACGCCGCTCGGCGCGCACTCGGCGAATTCGCCGCTACAAAAGTTTTGGTCAACCCGGCAAGTTTCTTAACCGAGAATTCCTTGTTGAGAACGGCAACTCTGACCTGTGCCAGACAGTGCGCTCCCTCGTCCGTCCATCGCATTTGTTGCTTCTTCGCCATGCGATGGCTGACCACCAGGTTCACCGCGGACTCTGCAATGCTGCTGCTGATCGGTAGTCCCTTGTGATAGCGCATTCCATAGTTCACCAGCTTACCGGCGTTGTGCTCGATGTAGAAGTACAGGCGGCGCAGGTTCCAGTACAACGTCGAGTGCTCATAGCCTTCCCTTGCCAGCAGCGTGGCGTCCAGGGCTTTGATGCGGAAAACGGATTGTCTGCCTTTTCCATGCCAAACCAGCCACTTGGCGTGATCGATCTCTGTCTCTACAGCGATTCGCTCTTCGGGCTCAATCGTCTGGCTTCCTAACACCGAGTTCTTGGCAGCCTTGAACTTCATCGCGATGTGAAACCAGTCCAGAACCCGGGCGGTCACCCAAATTCCTCCGGGTGTGGTCACTTCAAACTCCCCCACCTTGCGGTCCGATCTGAACAAGCCGACGTCGCCGATCGCACCACGTAGCAGGACGTTATTTTTACCTCCTTGGCCAGCCCGGGAGGTGGGAGTTGAACGTCTTGAAGCCGCATCAGCAAAGTACGGTGTTCACGTTGCTGGAACTCAACAAGAGCCAGCGCGAGATTCATCGGATCACTGGAATCGACCGCAAGACGATCCGCCGCTACACGGCGATCTTCGCTGCACGCGCAACTGCGTCCGCAAATTCCCCCATCCCCGCGACCATCGGCTTGGACCCCTCAGATCAAACTCCTCCACTCCCGCGACCACCGGCTTTTCAGGCCGCGCCTGCCGAAACGCATAGCTTCGATTTTGCCCGCTCGTTGTGCGAGCCTCACCGGAAATGGATCGAAGAACAGGTTCGTCTGCAGCGAAACGCCCAGGCTATCTATCAGGATCTTGTCGACGAGTTCTCGTTTGCTGCGAGCTATGAGAGCGTCAAACGGTTCGTGCGCGCGCTGCGACACATCGATCCCGCGCAATTTGACCGGCTCGATTTCCTGCCCGGCGAGTAATCGCAAGCTTGCGATTATTCGGCTAATCTGAAGGAGGCAGTAATTGGAAGGACACCGGCGAGTCGCCGGGCAGCCCGCATTTTTCGCGATTCTGCTTTCCATTACGAGCACGTGGCATCCTCAGGCTTGGTCATGTCCGAGGAGGTTCCCATGTCCGCTCCGCTATCAACTGATGAGATGTTGATCGAGAAACTGCTGGCTCATCTTAGGGCCGAGGGGTATTCCCTACGAATCCAGCGGTGGTATCCGGCTCGCGTACGTCAGTTGCTGGATTACTGCAACCGTAATGGACTGTCGATCGAATCCGTTCGCTCGGGGCACGTGACGCGGTTCTTGCGCGGGCAATATCGGCTCTCGCGGAAACAGTACAGCGAGTTGCCACCGTTTCAGAAATGGCGACATCGATACACCGGTGCCATCAATATGATGCTGCGTCTTGTGCATGGAGCATGGCCGGTCCCGGACCCACCGCGCAGCGCTCTCGAAGTCTTTCATCGCGATATCGTCAAGGACTACGACACGTGGTTGCGCGAGCTGCGTGGACTGCACCCACTGACACGAGCCAAGCGCACCAAGCATGCGTTGCAATTCCTAACGTCGCTTGGAAAGCGAGCAGATCAACGGGGTCTTGCGGACTTGAGCGTTCGCGATCTTGATGCGTACTTGAAGCAATCTTGTGACGGACTACGGCGCGGATCCATTGAAGATCGAACCGTCTGCCTCCGTGATTTTCTTCGCCACTTGTGGCACACGGGCCGAATCGCCATCGATCTCGCCGGCACCGTAATTGGGCCGCGCATCTATAAGCACGAAGACATTCCAGTCGCCCTTCGAACAGAGGAAGTGCAGCGGGTTCTGGAGGTGACTCGGAAGGATCTCTCACCGGTCGGTCTGCGCGACTACGCCGTCTTGATCCTGTTGTCGACCTACGGCCTACGGGCTGCAGAAGTCGTCAATTTACGCCTGGAGGACATCGACTGGAGGCGGGACGTTCTTTGCGTGCGCCACTCAAAGACAGGGACCTACTCCGAGCTTCCATTGCTACGCGAACCGGGCGAAGCTGTGCTCCGATACGTGGAGAAGGCGCGCCCGCCAAGCGTACATCGAGAGATATTCCTGCGTATCCAGACACCGCACCGCCCGTTCAAGAACGGGTCGATCCTCAACTGCATCACGAGCGCTCGTCTGCGAGCAGCCGGAGTCATTCCACAAGGAAGGAAAGGCCCCCACGCTTTTCGCCACGCACGCGCCGTGAGCTTGCTGCGATCTGGTGTGCCGCTCAAGATCATCGGCGATGTGTTGGGTCACACGTCTGCTGCGGCGACCGCAGAGTATCTGAAGCTTGCGACTGAGGATCTGCGAACCATCGGACTGGATCTGCCAGGAGGATTTTTACCATGACTCACTTACCATCCATCGATGCGGTACCCGTCGAGCGATTTTTGCGGGCGCAACGCTTTCGCCATCCGGCCACGTACAAGAACTATGCGGGCATTCTATGCAACTTCAACAGCTTTCTCGCGAAGCATGACGCGATTACTTCACCGGACGTCTCACTCGTGCAGCAATGGCTGAAGGAACACAGTCTCAAGTGGCAGGCACACATCCTCTATCACCGAACTTTCCTGATCGAGCGATATGTCCAGTGGTTGCACGCCCACGGACTCATCACGTCAAACCCATTTGCAGAATTACATCGGCAGTACGGCCCGCGCACCACGCCGATCGTTCGAGCCCTCGTCAGTGAGGATGGCAACGCAGCAATCCAGAAACAGCGCCGGCTTCCTCGTTTCGGAAGTTTCCTTGGAATAGTGATGGATGAGCATATTGCACACATGCGCGTCCTCGGTTATCGCTATCGCACCGAAGAGCAGAGACTGCTGCGCTTCGATCGCTTCCTGCAATACCATCCCGAGCTGGCCGGGCTTACGCTGGCCGAACTCGTCGAGCATTGGAGCGAGGAAGAACCGTCGCCGTACCATTTGTTTGAAGCTCGGAGAGCAGGCCGCACAGTGTCGAAAGCGATGCACCGGATCGACCCGCGGGTGCCGGTCCTGTCCACCGGAGATGGAGTAGCTCGCGCGGCTCGGCAACAGCAGCGATCCCCATATCTCTACACGGACGATGAGATACAGCGCATTCTCCAGGCGGCGCTGTTGTATCCCTCGCCGAAGGCACCGTGGCGTCCTGTCACCCTCTTCACAATGCTCGTGCTTGCCTACTGTGCCGGTCTTCGGGGAGGCGAGGTCGCGCGTCTGGTGCTTGGCGATGTCGATCTGCGTGAGCAGACTCTCGAGATCCGGGCGACGAAGTTCTTCAAGCGACGTCGCTTGCCTCTGGCCCCTGGAGTCATGACAGTGCTCCAGCACTATCTGGACATGCGTGAGCAAGCCGGCACTCCAACGAATCCTGAGAGCCCACTGTTCTGGAGTCCACAGCGAAACCGCGGCTACACAGTGGGTGGCATACGGCTTGTTCTGACGGATGTCCTGCGACGTGCGAACATCAAACCCGCGCACGGAGCGGTCGGGCCGAGAGTTCACGATCTGCGACATACGATGGTAGGCCATCGGATGCGCGACTGGTACAAGTCGGGAATCAACCCGCAATCCAGGCTTCCCTATCTCGCAACGTACCTCGGACACAAAGATATCCGCTCGACGCTGGTCTATCTGAACATCACACCAGAATTGCTGCAGGAAGCCGGCGAGCGCTTCCGTAGGAATGGCGCAGCAGCTCTCCAGACGAAGGATGGTGTGCTATGAAACCGAATTCACTCGCCTCTTTGTTGCACGCGTTCTTTCATGAATGGATGGACAAGCAGAGGAATCTCTCCCATCATACGGTATGGTCATATCGCGACACGTGGAAGATGTTCCTTCAATTTGCAGCCAGCCGGAGGCGACGGGAGATCGCGCAACTGTCGCTCGCGGACCTGCAGGCCAGCGACGTGATCGAGTTCCTCGACTATCTGGAGAAGGAAAGGAAGGTGTCCATCGGCACGCGCAACTGTCGACTTGCTGCCATCCATAGCTTCTTTACCTTCGTCGCCCATCGCGAGCCGCTGGCGATCGCGCAATGCGCAGAGATCGCATATATTCCGGTCAAGAAGAGATCCCGGCCTGCCATGTGCTACATGGATGCCGACGAAATCGCGGCGGTCCTTCGAGAACCCGACCAATCGAGCCCGGAAGGACAGAGGGATCACGCGTTGCTAGCGTTCCTGTACAACACGGGAGCACGAATCCAGGAGGCACTGGATGTGTGCCCACGGGCCATCCGCTTTGAATCCCCCGCGCAAGTTGAGCTGCTCGGCAAGGGCCGCAGGAGTCGCATCTGCCCCTTGTGGCCGGAAACGGTGGACATAATCAAGGCGCTGCTGAGGCGACAACCGCGTTCGGATGACGAGCCCATCTTCGTCAATCGATACGGCCAGCCGCTCGGTGCAGTTGGGGTTCGCTTCAAGCTCAAGCAGTACGTTCAGTCAGCTTCGCAGCGCGTGCCATCTCTCGCGGCAAAGCGAATCACGCCGCACACGTGGCGTCACAGTGTCGGAGTTCAGCTCGTCGCTGCCGGTGTCGACGTGTCGGTGATCCGTAGTTACCTCGGGCACGTGCGACTGGACACGACCAATCACTATGCTCGCGCCAATTTGGATACCAAGCGAAAGGCGCTCGAACAGGTCGACCCATCAACGAAGCCCGGTCGGCCGCCGCGATGGAAGCGGAATCCGGAGTTGCTGACCTGGCTCGACTCTCTGTGAAAAGCACGCGCCCATAATGAGAAGGTCGTGCGGCCTACCAGCCAGCAGATTCCGGGGGGTAGGCCATTTCCTTCTTATAACGAGGCGCTTCCCATTAGGCGAGTAATCGCAAGCTTGCGATTATTCGGCCGGCAGAAACTCAAGACGGTCGAATTGTTCCGGATCGATATGGCGCAAGGCACGCACGAACCGTTTGACGCTCTCGTAGCTCGCGGCAAACACGTATTGATCAACGAGATCCTGGTAGATAGCCTGAGCGTTTCGTTGCAAGCGAACTTGCTCTTCGATCCATTGCCGATGGGGCTCGCACAATGAACGGGCGAAATCGAAGTTGCACGCCTTCGTCAACGCGGCCTGAAAAGCCGGTGGTCGCGGGAGTGGAGGAGTTTGGTCAGTGTCCTTCGAGCCGATGGTCGCGGGGGCGGGGGAATTTGCGGCCGTGGGCGCTCGTGCCGCGAAGATCGCCATGTAGCGGCGAATCGTCTTGCGGTCGATTCCGGTGATCCGATGAATCTCACGCTGGCTCTTCTTGAGCTCCAGTAGCGTGAACACGGTACTTTGCTGATGCTGCTTCAAGACGTTCAACTCCCACCTCCAAGGCTAACCAAGGAGGTAAAAATAACGTCCTGCTACATGGCGCGATCCGCGGCTATGGCTTGCTTAGCTTGGACCGGAAGGTGGAGGAGTTTGAAGTGACCATACCCGGAGGAGTTTGCGTGACCGCCCGGGTCAAGGAGCGCGCGCTCGCGCACGCCACGGCGAGCGGTATCGCGCCGACACGCTATAAACCTCCAGACCCGTTGCTCGCATTCCTGGAGGCTCTCTGATAATGCCGACAATCCAAGCGACCGGGAACAGAGATCCGCCCAACCGTCGTGTGCGTCGATTCATGACGCGGCATAATCGGGGAGTCAGCATAATATTCTGGAAAGAGATATCAGGCCATTTGCAACATCGAGAAATTCATGGCTCTTCTCTGACACAGTTGCAGGCGCGAAGGCGAGCGCCATTGTCTATAGCCTCGTGCTGACATGCCGAGCCTGCAACGTTGAGCCCTATGCGTATCTGCATCATGTGCTCACCGAGATGCCACAACGGGCATCGGACGCTGACATCAGCGACCTGCTGCCGTT
>NZ_JBIYEB010000052.1:0-34569 GCF_044909315.1 Caballeronia udeis | reverse complement strand
GCACTGCAAGACCTGCGATATCAAGGACCCGACGCAGAACATTGTGTGGGTGCCGCCGGAGGGGGGCGGCGGGCCGAATTATCCGAATATGTGATCACCCTAACGCTTGCACCGTCCCCTTCTCGACATCGCCCACATAGATGCCGAACGCGTCCTCGGTTCGCTCCTTCACATAACGACGCAGCATGGACTCAACCGCGGAATCGCGAATCCTGTCCCAGGGAATGGCATTCAGCGGCACGTACCGTACATTCGCGCTCGCAGCGGCATCATCAACAATGCGCCCGCGATAATAAATATGCGTCACCCCTTTCTCCTCGAACACCGCGAACAGGAAATCAAGATTCGCATTCAACCGATACCCGCTCAACACGCCACGCAAACTGGCCGCGTCTGCAAGGGGCTCCAGCCGTGTACCAATAGGTAATTGCAACGTCCCCGACGTCGTCTCGACCAGCACAAGTCCTTCGGGGTGCTCAAGGATCGCACCGACCTGAGCACGCTGCCCGGTGGCCGCCAATGCATCCTGCGACAAACTGAAATCCACATAAGCACCACGGCAATAACCCAGCGGTGTCGCAGTTGTATGCGTGAAATCAACCACGCGCCCAATCAGGATGATGTGGTCCCCCGCATCCACCACCTGATGCGTCTCGCAGTCGAAACTCGCCGCTGCGCCATCCATCACCGGACTGCCGGTGCGTCGCGCATGCCACGCAACCTGCGCAAACTTGTCCGCGCTCTTCGAAGCGAATACGCCCGATACAGGCCGTTGATCTTCAGCCAGCACGCTGACCGCAAACCGCTGTGTCTCCGAAAACACCGGGTGACTCGACGCAGTCTTGGCGATACACACCAGAATCAACGCCGGATCAAGCGACACGGACGTGAACGAGTTCGCGGTAAACCCACGCGGCGAACCATCGGGTTGAATGGTCGTCACCACGGTGACGCCCGTGACGAATGCACCCAATGCACGGCGAAACTCGGCGGTATCGAAGGCAGGCTCGTTCATGCTTTTGCTCCTAAAATTAGCGGCTGATACGTAGACCCGAAGCGACTTGTGTATTCAGTCAAACACTCAGGCGCCGCTCGCTTCACGAATAAATTTCACCAACCGCTGGTTCACGATCGCCGGCGCAGTGATATTCATCATGTGCCGCTCATTCGCAATGATCTCGGCGCGTCCGCGCGGCGCGGCGGCGGCCATCGAATGCGACATGGCCGGGCTCGAATTCGGATCACACTCACCGGTCATGAAAAGCGCCGGCACGGTGAGCTGCGGCAACCGGCCGACATGCGCCTGGTCCGAACTCGCAAACAACCGGTAGGTGCGCGCATACCCTTCCGGATTCACCGTCGCAAGCAACGACCGCACAAGCTCCGCCACCTGCTCAAGATGTGCCGGCACGGGATCGTCGAACCAGCGCGCAACCGTGGCGTCAATGCTGGGTTGCTCAAGGCCGCCGCCAAGCGAAGCGGCGCGCTGCATCACGGCAGCCCGCTGCGTCGGTGTGCGGTCGTACACCGCATTCAGCGCAACCACGCTCGCCACCCGCTGCGGATATTGCAACGCAAACTCAAGTGCGATCAGCGAACCCATCGAGTGCCCGACTACATGCGCTGCATCAATCTGCAAATGATCCAGCAGCGCAGCAAGCTGCCCGGCGTATTCATCAAGTGCGGGTGAAGCCTCCGGCAAACGGCTGCCACCGTGGCCCAGCATGTCATACGACACGACCCTGAAACACAACTGCAACGCGTCCACCTGAGGCGCCCACACGCTGCGGTTCATTCCCACGCCGTGGATCAGGACAAGCGCCGGCCCCTCGCCCGCCACGCTATACGCCGTGCCGTCGAACACGCCGCTCACCGACCCACGCCCAGTCACCGTTTCATGCTTCATTGGTCCCAAGCTCCTTCAGATCCTGATAACGGTCGCCAATACGATGATGCGGCCGCCCGCCGATTGATGCACCCAGCGCAATCACGAGCTCATCCGGACCCGGGGCATCGATGATCGAGAACTGGATGGTGAGGTAATGCGAGCGCATGCCTTCGTCGCCCTTGTGCATGAGCGGAATGGTGACCGGACAGTTAGGACCGCCACGCAAATTCGTGAAGCTCAGGTAACTCTTCGCACCCACCGCTTCACGGAACTTGTTGCCAAAGCGCAGTGTGTGAATCAACGCCGACGCATGCTCGACCTCGCCCGACGTCCCGACAATCGCCGCTTTCCCATAACCCTCCACCGCCGCGCCCGAACCTGCAATCCGCAGAATCTCGCCGGTAAGGATCTCGCCGAGTTGCGGCGCAAGTCCGTGGATCTCGGGACGCAGGTCATCGACGAAACCACGCCCCGCCCACGGATTACGCAACACGGCTGCAGCAGCGAACAGCTTCAACGGCCGCTCGGCCGCTTTACCGCCTTCGATGAAGGTGTCTTCCACATAAGTAACCAGCTTGCGAATCTCAAGTTTCATGGGGGTTTTCTCCGTAGGCAAAAACGCCGTGGTTTTATCAGGTGGCGTCGTCGATATATTATGGTATTCCATATTACTGGATGCAAGAATTTTTGACGATTGAGGGGTTTACGAGAGCACGCTGAAAACCTGAAGGCAAAAAAAAAGCCGTCGGTGCCGACGGCCTTCATTGCCTGGGAGACGCTGTCACACAGCGTTCACGCGCTGGCTTCGGCAGCCCTCTCGGCAAGCGTGGCCATCACAATGCCGGCCGTGCGCCGCACGTGTTCGAGCGATGCGGCAGCGGCGGCATCGCCGTCTTTCTTGGCGATAGCGGACAGCAATTTGTTCATCTCGCGATTCGAGTCCGCGCCCCGTCCCGGCGACGCAATAGTCACGGCTCGCAACTGGTTGATGCGCGCGTTCAGCGACTTGACCACCGAATGCATCATCAGCTTGTGGCCACCGGTGAACATGGCTTCGTAGAAGCGTTCCGTGTAGGTCAGCACCCGCTTGAAGTCCGACTGGTCGAAGGCGTCTTCAATCTCCTTACGGATTTCGCGCAGCTGTTTCACCAGCGCCGGTGTTGCATGCTCGGCACACGCACGCGCCGCCTCGGACTCGAGCAACGCGCGGATTTCGTAGATCTCCTGAACCTGCTCGGGATCGAGCCGCGCGACAATCGGCCCGGAATGCGCGACGGTCTCGACCAGGCCTTCGGTCTCCAGATGGCGCAGCACTTCGCGCACCACGGTCCGGCTGACGCCCAGTTGATCGCACAGCGTGCGCTCGATCAGGCGGTCGCCGGGACGATAGAAGCCCTGCGAAATGGCGTCACGCAGTTTCTCCAGCGTCAATTCGCGCAACGTCGGTGCGCTTCGGTCGACACGCATTTGATCGATCATGGTTTTTTTGTCTCCGGTCTGATATCCGGAATCCCTGGTTTTTGGAATCCCATAGTATTGCACACCCGTTCTGTATTGCTGTCGAGCCCGAGGGACAAGCGCTTGGTCAGGCTGCGAATACCCGTGCGCTCTCGTTCTCCCATTCGAGCCAGGCGCGCGCACCGATTGCGAGACTCGGCTCGCGTGAACTGATGGATGTCCGTACCGCGATCTCCTGTTCCCAGGGCGTGGAGACCGCGTAATGCATGGTGTCGCCAAGATAAGTGACATCGCGCACGACAACCTGCAAACCGCCATCCGCGGCCTCCGGCGGTTGCGCGCGAATCCGTATCTGTTCAGGCCGCAACATCAGCGCGCCGTTGTCGCCGCTATTCAACGCGCGATCGAAACCGCCGACCGATACCGGCCTGCCGTTCGGAAACACCGCTCGTGAAGTGCCATTGCTGCCGGCCAGCGTAACCGGCAGGAAATTCGAGTTGCCGATGAAACTCGCGACGAAGCGCGACGCCGGTTTCGCGTAAAGCTCCTCACCGCTGCCCACCTGCTCGATGCGCCCCTTGTTGAACACCGCGATCCTGTCAGACAGGCGCAGTGCCTCTTCCTGGTCGTGGGTCACATACAGGATTGTCACGCCGGTCTGCTGGTGGATGCGCCGGAGTTCTGTCTGCAATTCCTCGCGCAGCTTCTTGTCGAGCGCGGAAAGCGGTTCGTCCATCAAGAGGACTGGTGGATCGTAGGCGAGCGCGCGGGCAATAGCGACACGCTGCTGCATCCCGCCCGACAGCTGGTCCGGCATGCGGTCGCGGCAATCGCCGAGGTGCACGAGTTTGAGCATCTGCTCGACCTTCGACTTCACCTGGGCGTCGGGCAGACGCCGCACACGCAACGGGAACGCGACGTTCTCGCCGACCGTGAGATGCGGGAAGAGTGTGTAGCGCTGAAACACCATGCCGATGTTGCGCTTGTTCGGTGCAACCGACAGCAGCGACTTGCCGTCGAGCAGCACACGTCCTTCGGTGGGAGACTGAAAGCCCGCGACAATGTACAGCGTCGTGCTCTTGCCCGAACCCGACGGCCCGAGGAAGGTCATGAACTCGCCCTTTTTGATATCGAGCGAGACATGGTCGATAGCGACGACCTGGTCGTAGGTTTTACGAAGCCGTTGGATCTGCAAAAACGGTGCGCTCACGATTTACCTCTCTTGAGAACAAGCCCCAGCAACATCAGGATGACAGTCAGGCCGACCAGCAGAGACGACGCCGCGGCAATCACCGGCGTCAGGTCCTGCCGCAACGTGCTCCAGATGCGCACGGGCAGCGTCTGCAACGTCGGGCTCGCCATGAAGATCGACACCACGACCTCGTCCCATGACGCGAGGAACGAGAAGATCGCGGCGGCAAACAGGCCGAGACGAATGGCGGGCAGCGTGACGCGCCACTTCACTTCGAACGGACTCGCGCCGCAGATCAGCGCGGCGTCTTCGAGGGCGGTATCGAAACTCTCCAGCGAATTGCTGATGGCGATGATCGAGAACGGCAACGCAATGATCAGGTGCCCGATCACGAATCCGACCAGCGTGCCCGTCAGCCCGATGCGCAGGAAAAAGCCGTACAACGCCACGGCAAGCACGACGACGGGCAATACCATTGGCGTGAGGAAAAACGCTTTCAGCAGCGCACGGCCCCGAAACGTGCCGCGCGTCAATGCAAGCGAAGCAAACAGGCCCAGCACCACTGACAACACCATCACGACCACGCCCAGTTCGACGCTGGTGATCAGCGAGTCGAGCCAGCCCGGATCGGAAAACAGCATGCTGTACCAGCGCCACGTCCAGCCCGGCGGCGGAAACAGCAACCATTGCGAATCGCCGAACGACAACGCGACAATGAACAGCACCGGCAGCAGCAGGAACAGCGACACGGCCGCGCCAATGCCAAGCAACGCCCAGCGCAAGGGTCCGAGACGATCGAAATCGAGCAGCATGTCAGTGGACTCCCGAAGCACCCGGCGCGCGGCCGGAAAAGCGCAGTTGCACGGCATACAGCGACAGCGTCACGAGCAGCAGCACGAAGGCGGCGGCGCCCGCAAGTCCCCAGTTCAGCAATTGCTGCACGAGTTGCGCGATCAGTTCGGCGAGCATCATGTACTCTGGACCGCCGAGCAGCGCAGGCGTGACGAAGTACCCCAGCGCCATCACGAACACCATCAATGCACCGCTGGCAATGCCAGGCATGGCCAAGGGCACCAGCACGCGCCAGAACGCCTGCCAGCGGCTCGCACCGCAGATGGCGGCCGCACGCAGCGTGGTGGGATCGATCGCGCGCAGGGTGGCGTGCAGCGGCATCACAAGGAACGGCAACATGATGTACGTCATGCCGATCGTGACGCCGGTCAGGTTGTTGACCAGCGTCAGCGGCTCATGAATCACGCCGAGCCACATCAGCAAGCGGTTGATCGGACCCGTCTGCTGCAGCAGGACCATCCAGGCAAAAGTGCGGGCGAGCAGGTTGGTCCACATCGATAGCAGCAGGATGGCAAACACCAGCTTGCTGATCCAGCGCGGTGCCATGGCGAGCAGCCACGCGGTCGGGAAACCGATCACGAGCGTCACCGCCGTCACCACCGAGGCCACGAAAAAGGTGTTACCGAAGACCCGCAGGTACGTGGTCGAGCCGAACAACTGCGCGTAGTTCTGCAGGCCGGGCGACGGGTCCAGCACGCTCCTCAGCAACAGGGAGAGGACCGGCAGGAGGAAGAACACGATCAGCAACAGCAGGGCCGGCAGCACCAGCCGCGCCCTCCTGAAACCGGCGCTCACCTTCGGTAGCGACACCCGAGGCTCCGCGACCGTGCTCACTGCGTTCGACATGACAACTCCTTCAAGATGATCGGCGGCCATTGCTCTATGTCGACCTTACTTCGATTGCCACGCATACCAGCGCTTGGCGATTTCGTCGCGATGATCGGCCCAGTACTTCATGTCCAGGTTGATCTGCGTCGCCTTGTACTGGTCCGGCTGCGTCTTCGCGACATCGGCCGGCAGCAGCGCTGACGACTTCAGGTTGACCGGCGCGTAGCCGGTTTCAGCCGCGAAATTCGCCTGTGCCTGCGCGCTGGTTGCGGTAGCGAGGAACTTCATCGCTTCGGCCTTGTGCTTCGCGCCCTTCGGCACCACGAGCATGTCGGCGGCGGTCAGGTTCTGGTTCCACGATATGCCGACATCCACGCCGGTTTGCTGCAAGGCATGCAGGCGGCCGTTCCAGAACACGCCGAGCGGCGCTTCGCCCGATGCCATCAACTGCTGCGACTGAGCGCCGCCGCTCCACCACACAATCTGGCTCTTGATGGTGTCGAGCTTCTTGAACGCCCGATCGAGGTCGAGCGGATACAGCTTGTCGGGCGCGACGCCGTCGGCAAGCAACGCGACTTCCAGCACGCCGGGCGCGGACCATTTGTAGAACGTGCGTTTGCCGGGAAAACGCTTGGTGTCGAAGAGATCGGCGTAGTTGGCAGGCGCGCCGCTCTTAAACGATGCCTTGTTGTACCCCAGCACGAACGAATAATAGAAACTTCCGACCGCACCCGGCGACATGAAGCGCGGATCGAGTTGGCTCTTGTTCACCACCGAATAATCGATCGGCTCGACCAGCCCGTCGCGCAGTGCGGCATACGCGAAGTCGCCTTCCACGTCGACCACGTCCCATTGCACGTTGCCGCTGTCGACCATGGCCTTGAGCTTGCCGTAGTCGGTCGGCCCGTCCATCAGCACCTGGATTCCCGATGCCTGGGTGAAAGGCGCCGCCCACTCCTTCTGTTGAGCCGATTGCGTCGTGCCGCCCCAACTGGCGAAGACGATCGGCGCGGCGGCCGCGAAGACGGGCGCGGTAACCGAAACAACAGCGGTAACGATCAATGCGCGCACCAGGGCGTGCAAATTTAACGGTTGCTGCATGACAACTGCTCCTTGAAAGGAAACGGCTTGCTTCGAGAGGACTTGAGCCTGGACGGCCGGTTTTATTTGAGCGGTGAAAATGCAGCGGGCTTCATGATCTTGCTTTCCATGGTTTCCAGCAGCGCCTGGATCTTCGGCGCGAACGCCTGCCACGCCGGGTCTTCTGCCAGCCGCTGACGGCGTGCTTCGCGGTCGTCAAGGCTGGTATAGGCCCACATGTGGACGATCTGGTTAAGCGGCCCGATCTCGGAGAAAAAGTAACCCACCAGCTCTCCCAGATGCTCCTTCTGTAAAGCGATGCCTTCTTCCTCAACCAGTTTCAGGTACGCCGGGACTGCGCCCGTGCGGATCTTGTAAGTGCGGATTTCGTAGTACATGGCGGCTCGTGTGGGTCCTCAACGCATGACGAAAGGATCGGCGATAGGGTCGTCCGAGGTCCTGATCCATACAGATTTGGTACGGGTGTAGTCGAGCACGGCGTCGAAGCCGCCTTCGCGTCCGAGCCCGCTCAACTGGTACCCGCCGAACGGGACGATTGGCGAGACAGCGCGATAGGTGTTCACCCACACAATGCCGGCGCGAAGCCGTCGCGTCAGCCGGTGCGCGCGTGTCAGGTCACGCGTGAACACGCCTGAAGCGAGTCCGTACCGTGTGCCGTTGGCAAGCGCAATGGCTTGCTCTTCGGTATCGAAACTCATCACGCTGAGCACGGGGCCGAAGAGTTCCTGCGCGACACTCGGTATGTCCGACGTGGCGCATTCGACAATGGTCGGCTCGAAGAAAAATCCATTGCCCATGCCTTCGGGACGATGTCCACCGGTCAGCAGTTTCGCGCCCGCGGCAAGGCTTGCCGCCAGCACCGCTTCAATGTGGTCACGTTGTCTGGCGGTAGCGAGCGGGCCCATTTCGGTATCCACGTTCTGCGGATCGCCTATCTTGATTGCGCGCGCTTTCTCGACCAGTTTCGCCAGCAGCCGCTCGCGAATGCCGCGCTGCACGAGCAGCCGCGAACCCGCCACGCAGCTCTGACCCGTCGCGGCGAAAATCCCCGCGATGATCGCGTTGCTGACGCTGTCCACATCGGCGTCGTCGAACACCAGCACCGGCGATTTACCGCCCAGTTCCAGCGACGTCGCCGCAAGGTTCTCAGCCGAATTCCGCACGATATGGCGGGCCGTTTCCGGGCCGCCGGTGAACGCAATTTTCGCGACGAGCGGATGGGTGGTGAGCGCGTGACCGCAATCGGCGCCAAAACCCGTCAGGATGTTCACCACGCCTGCCGGAAAGCCAGCCTCATGAATGAGGCGCGCAAACGCGAGCAACGGCGCAGGGCCCTCTTCCGACGCCTTGATGACGATCGTGCAGCCTGCGGCAAGCGCGGGCCCTATCTTCACCGCCGACAAAAACAGTTGCGAGTTCCACGGCACGATTCCGGCCACGACACCCACCGGTTCGCGTCGAAGAAACACTTCCATGTCCGGCTTGTCGACCGGCAGGTACGCTCCCTGGATCTTGTCCGCGACGCCTGCGTAATAGCGGTAATACTCGGCGACATAACCAATCTGGCTGCGCGTCTCGCGGATGATCTTGCCGGTGTCGGCCGTCTCCAGTTCAGCCAGTTCCTGCGCGTTGGCGGCAACCAGATCGGCGAGCCGGTACAGCAGCTTGCCGCGCTGGCTCGCAGTCAGGTTGGCCCACTCGGGCGAGAACAATGCGCGGTCGGCTGCTCTGACCGCCCGGTCGACATCCGCCGCGCTGGCGGCGGGCATGCTCGCCCAAACCTCGCCGGTCGCCGGATTGATACTGTCGAAGGTCTGCGAAGCGTCGCTGAACCCGCCGTCGATGTAATGCCGGAACGTCTGCAACATGTCGTGTGCTCCGGTTTAGCGGGCGTCGAACGCGGGCATCACGTCGGCAATAAACAGTTCCAGCGAACGGCGCTTGCGCTCGAAGCTCATGTTGCTGTCGAGCCAGAAGCTGTACTGATCGAAGCCGAGTTCTTCATACTGCTTCAATCGGGCGATCACATCGCCGGGCTGGCCGATCACCAGGTTCTTGCGAATCTGCTCGGGGGTGTACTGGGGAAACGAAGCAATATCCGCTTCCGTCAGCGGTTCAATGAACCCCCGCTTCACCGGCCGCTCGTTCTTGAACCACTTGCTGAAATAGCAATAGAAGCGGCTCAGGTCGGCGACGGCCGCATCCACTTCCGCGGCGTTCGCGCCCACGAACGTATGCATCAGCATCATGATCTGCGGACGCGGCACGTCGGGGTTCGCTTTGCACGCCGCGTTGAAACGGTCCATCAGGTTCACCACTTCGCCGTCACCCGCAGCAAGCGACGTGACCTGCACATGGCACCCGTTCCTCACCGCGAACTCATGCGAATTCGGATCGCGCGCGGCGAGCCACATCGGCGGGTTGGGCTGCTGGATCGGGCGCGGTACTGGCGTGGTCGACGGCCACGACCAGAACTCACCCTGGTGCGCGTAGTCGCCCTTGAACAGGTTCCGCAACGCCGGCACGAGTTCGCGCATCCGTGCGCCCGCGCCGAACGCATCGAGGCCCGGCAGCAGGCGTTCGTATTCGAAGGAGTACGCACCGCGCGCAATGCCGAGATCGAGACGCCCGTTGCTCGCGACATCGACCATGCCGGCTTCGCCTGCCAGGCGGATCGGATGCCAGAACGGTGCGATCACCGTGCCGGTGCCGAGACGAATGCGTTCGGTGCGCGCGGCAAGGTACGAAAGGTTGATGAAGGGGTTCGGCGCGATCGTGAATTCCATCGCGTGGTGCTCGCCGACCCACGCGGTTTCGAAGCCGCCCTTCTCCGCAATCTGGACAAGTTCGGTGAGTTCGTCGAAGAGTTGCCGATGCGGCGTGTGCGCGTCGTACCGCTCCATGTGGAGAAACAGCGAGAATTTCATGATCGGCCTATGAGCAGGAAAACAGTCCGTCTTGCTGCGAGCGCGATGTACCCAGCGTCCCGCTTCGTGTCGACCGCTTGAACGTTGCGGCTGGTATTACGGTATTCCAACGAATGTCGCAAATCAAGCATTTCAATATTATGGTATTCCATAATATTAGATGCGTGGACGGATGAATTTGGCGAGGCTTGGGAAGGTCTGAAAGAGCGATACGGCTGGCGTCTACGCCTGTGCGGGGGGCGCAGCGGCGAATAAGCTGAAGGATTGGTTGGCCGCTGATCAATGGATCGCTTGAGGCCGCTTGAGACCGCTCGAGACCGTTCCAGATAACCGAAGACCGCGTGGATCACCCGGTGCTCCAGTTCGTCGATATCCGTTTCGCCGCGATCTCCGGCGCAATGGGCTGCTGCGGGACGTCTGCATGCTTATTGGGAAACCGGCAACGATTTATACGACTGCATTGGAGGCGCTGCTGGTCCGGGAAGCCGGAGGCCAGGTAACAGACCTTGGCGGTGCGCCGCCAGGCTCGAATGCGAATGAAATTGCAAGGCACCGGCGAGGCTTGCGGGTGCGTTGCTTGAGGGGCTTGAGGGGCTTGAGGGGCTTGAGAGGCTTGAGAGGCTTGAGAGGCTTGAGGGGCTTGAGGGTTAGTGCCCGTCGACGGTTAGGGTTGGTGGCGTTCGATTCCCGGCATTCGGCCGTACGAGGCGCCCGCGCGACTTGACATCATTGCTGTCGAAGGTCTTCGAACGTGTTCAATGTGCCCTGACATTGACCAATCGCGGGGCGGCCGTCGATCTAACCATCAAGTGCTACAGGGCGTGCTGAACGGTACGCGCTGAACCCGAAATGTCCTCGCCAACTCCGGCTACCGTGTTGCAGCCTGCCAACGAAAGCAACGCACCAAGAAGCGACAACATGGTTACCCAACGTCCAAACGTGTTCATCACCATCATCCAATTTGCGGCTACCGGCCGTCGTGCGGGGCGCAGTTCGCGCCGTAGTCTTTTCCACTATTCAGCGTAAAACTCCGATAACAATATGTCATCGACTTGCCACGGCAGCACCTCGGGAAACGCATCGAGGTCCAGGCCGGTTTCGTTGCTCGCTATGCTCCGAGCTTTAGACCAGACAATATCGAGCCATGCCTCGTCACTGAATTTGCCACGCAAACTCGGCGCTTCACCCAACACGTATGCCACCTCTTTGCGCTGTGTCCGGATCGTGAACTGCCAGCTCTTGCTACGTCGCCCGGGCTGGTATTGCCACTTCAGAAGATGAGCCAACAGGACCGACATGCGGCTCGCCAGCTCGCGTTGCTCACTTTTGCCCACGTCCTCAATCTCCTCTGCGATGTGCTCAACGTCGATAGAGGTTAGTTTGCCCGCACGCAAAAGCTCTGCTTGCTCATTGGCCCACGCCACCACGTCTTGTTCGTATCTCGTTCCCATGATTGTTCCGTATCGAGACAATGAGTAGATTATAGGTGCACTTGCGCACCAGGTTAGCGCCCTTTCGCAGCCTTTGAGATAGTCTTCCGTGCGTGATCGAGAACGTTGTCGGGGCAAACCCGGCGCCGCGCGCTATCTGGTGCCGCGAGATACGCTTTCCATGTCGATAGCGCGATGGGGAACGCTTGCCCCCTATTGAGGGCCGCAAGCGCGTCAGCCTGCGTTATACCAGCCTTCTCGATAAGCGCGCGCAGCGCAATACCGTTATCAAGAACTTCGTTCATAGCCCATACAGACGGTGTACAAGTGCACCAAGAATATCATGGGCGGCCGGGTGCCGATAATGGCCGATTCAGCCGTTTTCCTTGGCTGTTCACAGCCTGTGCGGCGCCTGGGTCGCTATGGTCGGGGGTCCGCGGTGACGGGTCAACGCATAGCTGCTTACAGCGTATTACCGAAAACGCCAGCCGTGCCCCTGCTGCGCGCGAAACATCTCGAACCCATTGGCTTTCTCAAGCGCGATGCGACGGTCGATCGCATCGCTCGATACGGTGTTGAAATCGAACAAGCCATAGTGATGCGCGATCATTGTGCGGGCGTCACCGTTACGCGCCAACGCTACCGCTTCGTCAAGCGTGAAGTTCCCCGGCACACCATTGCCGCTACGCTGCGCATCGCGTCCGTTGACCGGCAGCAACGCAACATGCGGTGCATGCGCGGCGACCGCTTCCTCAAGTCCCGGGTAAGGAATGCAATCGCCCGAATGATACAAACGAACACCCCCGGCATCGATCACATAACCGAGCCACGGATAGTTGCCATTCGAGTCCCGGTCCAGCGTCTCATGCGCCGATGCTATCGGTGAAACGAAACACCTGTCGAGTACTTCCGCCCGATCTCCCGCATTCACTGCAATCAGCCGATCGATGCCAACGCCAGATCGTTTGACCGCTTCATCAACCACCGCAGCGGGCACGGCAAAGCGAGCTTGCGGGAATCTCCGTGCCAGCGGCTGCAACGTACCCGGGTCCATGTGATCCGTATGCCGGTGCGTGCACAACACAAGGTCCAGCCTATCCAGTTCGTCGGGCAGGATGGGCGCCGCCATCATCCTCGTGTGCGGAAACTTCGTGCCCTGGTATTTCTCCGCCAGCGAATCCGACAGGTACGGATCGATCAGCATCCTGAACCGGTCGAACTCGATCACAAAACCCGCTTGCCCCAACCAATGCAAGGTCACTTCACCGGATCGAGGCCCCGAACACGGATCAAGAAGCCGGTCACTCAACGACGTATTGAACGTCTCGACGTGCAGACCCGGCAGCGTGATTACATCACCAGCAGACATAACCGCCGTCGGCAAGGACGATCGATCCGGTCATCAGGCTGGCTGCATCGCTGGCCAGGAACAGGATGACTGCTGCCACTTCATCAACGCGTCCCATCCGGTTCATCGGCGTACCGCCAACCCAGTGCTGCAATTTCTCCTTGTCCTGGTAGACATAGGTATTCATCTCGGTGTCGATATACGTCGGCGCAACGGCATTCACGCGCACGCCGCGTGCGCCCCACTCCGCTGCCAGCGACTTCGTCAGATGATGGACCGCCGCCTTCGACGCGTTGTAGTTCGCCTGCTCCTGCGGCCGGTTGACGATAAACCCCGACATGGACCCCACGTTCACAATGCTGCCCGCGCCGCGCTCGAGCATGCCCCGGCCGAACGCGCGGCAGGCCCGGAACACGCCGTTGAGATTCACGTCGATGACCTTGTTCCAGATCTCGTCGGTCATGGTTTCGGCCGGATGATTCGAAATCGCGATGCCCGCATTGTTGACCAGCACATCCACGCGGCCGTGGCGCGCAACGACAGCGTCGTTGACGCGCTGGGCAGCGCCGGGATCGGTGACATCGAAGCGTTCGGTCTCCACACGAAAGCCCTTCAAAGCCAGCGTTTCGGCAGCCTTCGCCAGCAAGTCGGCGTTCATGTCCGTCAGCACCACCAGCGCACCGGCTTCGGCCAGCGCCTCGGCGGTGGCGAGACCGATACCTCGCGCTGCACCGGTGACAACGGCGACTTTGCCGGTCAGCTTGAACTTCTCGAGATACATGCATTGATCCTTATATAGGTTGAGCGGGCACTGGCTTGCCGGCCTGGGCGGCGATCCGGCTGATCTCGTCGAACTCGGGGCCGCGCACCGGAATGTCGACATGAAAGACTTCGGCGATCACGCGGGTCCAGCCATGGATAAAGTAGGTCCAGCCATCCTCTATCTGAAGCGCACGCGCAGTTTCCTGAGCCCGCGCCTGATCGAGGAAAACCAGCTTGCCGCGATAGTTCAGGTCCCACACGACCGCGCGTTCCGGGAACACGGCCGCGTTGCTCAACGGCGAACCCGGTGCATCCTTTCCGAGTCCGGTGGCATTGATCACCAGCGCGCCCGGCGACAACCGCTGCAAGACGGCGTCGTTATCTTCGGCTTTCGGCGCAACAATATATTCGCATGGAACATCGAATTCCAGTTCGCGGTGGATACGTTCGATCTCTTCCAGCCTGCCCGCCGATCGATTCGACACAATGACCTTCGAAGGACGGTTTGCGCCACGTTCCTTCTGCATCAGATGCCAGGTCAGCGCGATAGTCGACCCACCCGCGCCCATCGAAAAAACTTCCGCACCGGTGGTGGCGAAGTGATCCTTATGGAGAAAACCATCGAGCGCAAAACCCGATGTGATCGGATCTTTAGCATGACAGATTAATTTTCCGTCCTGCTTCGAGAGGCAGCTCGTTTCACCCATGACCTGCGCGGCCGGATCGATCACATCAAAGAGATCATGGCAGGCCGCGTACAAATCGATCTTGTGCGTGGTGACCAGTGCGCCGAGCGACAGCGGGTCATGCTTGAGGAATTCGACCGCTTGCCTGTACGCTTCGGGCGAAGCGTGCGGCTGGAAATCGATACCCTTCATTTCCACGTCGCCAAGTCCAAGATGCTTCGCCCATTCCGGGAACACGCGCATGATCGAACTTTGCGCGGTCGTCACGCCAATGAAATAGAACGTGGGCCGCGCGGCGGGTTGATAGAGCGTCATCGCGATACTCCTTCCGCGGCCATCACACCGCGCGCCAGCAAAGCCTCGATCTCCTCCTCCGTGCGTGGCTTGTAGTGCGGATTCGGCACGCTGCGCCATGAACCCGCCCCGTCATCGACAATGCGCAGCTTCATGCCGTTGGACTGTTCGATGATCGCGTAGTCCTGACCCGAATCCGCCGGATAACAGAACAGCATCACGAAGTCCTCCTGCCCAAGATTCACTGACCGGTGAATCCACCGCGGCGGCACGTAACAGGCCGTGTTCGCCCTGATCTCGATCACGCGCGTATCGCCCGCCGGCGACTCCATCACCATCACACCCAGACCCTTGAGCCCGAAGTACAACTCGGGCCGGTCGATAGCCGCATGAATGTGGCCCCGCGTCATGAAGAACTCGTCGCCCACCTTGCCGGGGCTCATGCGGGTCACGCCGGTGATCAGGTCGCCCGGGTTGCTGTTGGGCCGGTGATCGGTGACTTCATACACCACCTCGTCGCCGCGAGCGGCTGCGAGCACATCGAACGCAACACGATCGGCATACAGGCCGCCCAGGTCGCGCAGGAACTTCTGGTAGCGCGAGTCGGTGCCGGTCATCAAGCCGGTCTGCAAGTCGACATCGAAGGAACGCGGTTCAGGCCATTGCATCGGGTCCATCTCCTTGAAATTGCAAGCCGCTTCACCTTGATGAACCCCAGTGGAGTAATCAATGAGCTTTATCGAAGGCTAAACGTTAGTTTTAATAATGATAACTTTAATTAAAACTCAAAACACGGGGGTTTTCCCCGAAACACAATCCGTGTATTTCCGTTTAATGATAGCTATACTATCGTTCATGATGTGCAGACACAACGTTATTCCCACTAACGTTTTGCCACACGCAAGATATGCAAATTCGCGGCCAAGTCAGGCTCTCGGGCAAGACGGCTCTTCAAGAGCGGCGCGAGCCAACCCGCAGGAGAGATTCGATGCACGAACACCCGTCACCCGAGCGCAGCCCGTCCCGGCATGCCGTTAACGCGCTGCGCGAAGCGCTCGGAGCCGATGTAGTCAGCCTGCCGCACGAGTTCGCCGGGCGAAAGAATTCGGACTCGAGCCGCATGCCGTCCGAGGAACCGCTTGCGCTGATCCGGCCGCGCAATACGGAACATGTCGCCACCGCGCTGCGGATCTGTCATGAGCACGGGCAACCGGTCGTCACGCAAGGCGGCTTGACGGGACTCGCGGGCGGCGCGACTTTCCTCGGCGGAGAAGTGGCGTTGAGCCTGGAACTGATGAACGGCATTGAAAGTATCGATACGGTCAGCGCAGCCATGACGGTGCTGTCCGGCACACCGCTGCAGATCGTCCAGGAAGCGGCGGACGCTGCCGGCTTCATGTTTCCGCTGGATCTCGGCGCGCGCGGAAGCTGCACGATCGGCGGCAATCTCGCGACCAACGCGGGTGGAAACCGCGTGATCAAGTACGGGATGATGCGCGACCAGGTGCTGGACATGGAAGCCGTGCTGGCCGATGGCAGCATTGTTGGCGGCTTGCGCAAGATGATCAAGAACAACACCGGGTATGACCTGCGCAACCTGTTGATCGGCAGCGAAGGAACGCTGGCGGTCATCACGCGCGCCGTGCTGCGCTTGCGGCCGAAACCGCGTGCGGTATCCACCGCATGGTGCGGCCTGCCGAACTACGACGCCGTGACCACGTTGTTGCGGCGCGCGCAGGAAAGCTTGCCGGCGGGTGTGTCCGCGTTCGAAGTCATGTGGCCGGGTTATTACGATTTCGTGCTGTCGCGCCTACCCGGATTACGCGCGCCGCTTGAAGGAAAACATGCGTTCTACGTGCTGCTGGAAAGCAGCGGCGCCGATCCCGGGCGTCAGGCGGACGCCTTCGAAGACTTCCTCTCGGGCATGCTCGAAGAAGAACTGATCAGCGACGCCGCCCTGGCTTCGTCGGAGTCGGATGCCGCTGCGTTCTGGGCCATTCGCGACGCACCCGGTGAATATCAACGGCTGATTCCAGGCCGCGTTTCCTTCGACGTCAGCTTCTCGATCGCCGATGTGGGTGAAGCCGCTCGCCGCTGCGAACAACAGCTTCGCGAGCACTGGCCCAACGCGACCATCCTCATCTACGGACATCTGGGCGACGGCAACCTGCATATCGTGGTGCAGGAACCCGACTGGCCGCGCGACACCGCGCCCAAGGTGCAGGCCGTGGTGTACGCCGTAACCGGCGAGATGAGCGGATCGGTATCGGCGGAACACGGCATTGGCACGAAGAAGCTGAAGGTGCTGGCGTTGTCTCGCACTCCTGCTGAACTCGCCGCCATGCGCGCCGTCAAGGCCGCGCTCGATCCGCTCAATATCCTCAATCCCGGCAAGCTGCTGCCGCCCTGACCCGATACTTTTTTATGTTGTTCAACACCGCCAAACCCCAACAAAAGGAGGAGACATGACGCGGTTCGTAAAGCAGGTGATGTGTGGTGTAGCACTGGCAGTCGCAAGCGTAATGGCGACGGCCCCGGCGTTTGCTGCCGACAAGATGAAAGTGGGCATTTCCATGAAGGTACTCAATGCGCCTTACTTCTCGGCTGCGATGGAGTCGGCCAAAGCACGTGCCACGGAACTCGGCGCCGACGTCATTACGGCCGACGCCCAGGGCAAGATGGGCAAGCAGATCTCGGACGTGGAAGACATGTTGACGCGTGGCATCAAGGTGCTGATCATCGACCCGGCCGATCCTAAGGGTCTCGTCAATGCGGTGAACACGGCCACTGCCGCAGGTGTGAAAGTGGTCGTGATCGACAGCACGCTCGACCCGAAGGCCAACTACCTGACGCTCGTGCAATCGTCGAATCGCGAGAACGGTGCGCTGGTCGGCTCGTGGGTGGTCGACACCATGGGCGACAAGCCGCTGAAGATCGCATTGATCTCGGGCGAGAAAGGCAATCCGGTCGGCAAGGAACGGCGTGATGGCGTGATCGAAGGGATTGTCGAGGCGCAGCTCGCCAAGACCGGCAAGGTCAACCTGCAGATTGTCGGCCAGGGCTGGGGCAACTGGTCGGATGAAGGCGGCCTGAAGGCGATGGAAGATTTGCTGGTCGCGAACAAGGACATCAACATGGTGCTCGGTGAAAACGACAGCATGGTCCTTGGCGCACGCCGGGCAATCGAAAGTGCGAACCGCCAGGGCATCACGCTGGTTGCCGCGGCCGACGGCCAGAAGGAAGCGCTCAACCTGATCAAGCAGGGTAAGTACGGCGCGACCGCGCTGAACGATCCGGCGCTCGTTGCGCGCACGGCGGTGGACATCGGCATGAAGGCAGCGAAAGGTGAAGCGACCAACGTGCCGAAGATTTCCTACACGCCGTCCGCTGTGATCAACCAGAGCAACGTCGACAAGTTCTACAACCCGAAAGCGATCTTCTGAAGACGCGCGGGTTCATGCAACGCGCGCCGGCCGGACCGGTGCGCGTGCATTCTGGAGACACCTTCATGATTCCGTTTATCGCCCTTACCGGCGTCGACAAGCGCTTCGGCGGCATTCACGCCATTGAAGGCGTCGACTTCGATGTCCTCAGCGGCGAAGTCCATGCACTCGTCGGCGAGAACGGCGCGGGCAAGTCGACGCTGATGCGCATTATCGGCGGCGGCCATCAACCCGATGCCGGGACGATCCAGGTCGAAGGACAAGAGATATTCTTTCGCAATCCGCATGCGGCCATGGAAGAAGGCATTGCGGTGATCCATCAGGAAACAGCGCTGGCGCCGGATTTGTCAGTCGCTGAAAACGTGTTCCTCGGCGCGTTGCCGGCCATGATCGACTGGCGTTCATTACGCAAGCGAGCGCATGAATTGATCGCGAGTCTCGGCTTCGACATCGACCCTTCCGCGCTGGTCAGCAGCCTGTCCACAGCGCAATGCCAGGTAATAGAGATTGCCAAGGCGCTGAGCCGGCAAGTGAAACTGCTGGTGCTGGACGAACCCACTGCCGCGCTCGCGCCGTCAGATGCCAACAAGCTTCTGGAAATCGTGCGCGACCTGCGCTCGCGCGGCGTGGGCATTGTGTATATCTCGCACCGGCTGGAAGAAGTGTTCGCCATCGCGGACCGCATTACTGTGCTCAAGGATGGCAAGCGCGTGGACACCGTCAAGCCTGCCGATCTCGGCATGGATGAACTCATTCGCAAGATGGTCGGCCGCCCGCTATCCGTGCTGTTCCCGCAGCGTCACGCAAAGCTCGGCGACGAAGTGCTGAAGGTAACGGGCCTCGTACGCGGCCATGCGGTGCGCAACGTGTCGTTCACGCTGCGGGCCGGCGAGGTGGTCGGGCTCGGGGGCCTCATAGGCTCGGGACGCACGGAAGTCGCCCGGCTGATCTTCGGCGCGGACACACGAGACTCCGGCACCATCGAACTGAAACAAAAGCTGCTGTCGATCCGCTCGCCAATGGCGGCGGTCAAGGCGGGCATCGGCTTCGTCCCTGAAGACCGCAAAGGCCAGGGCGCGGTTTTATCGATGCCGATCCGCGTCAACGCCACGCTCGCCGCCCTTCAGTCCGTCAGTCGCCCCGGTGGTTTCCTGGCGTTCGGCCGCGAGCGCGCGTTCGTTCAGAAGCTGATGGAACAACTGCGCATCAAGGCCCGTTCGATGGACGCCGATGTCTCCACGTTGTCCGGCGGTAACCAGCAAAAAGTCGTGCTCGCCAAGTGGTTTCATGCGGACGGCGACCTGATCATCCTCGACGAACCTACGCGCGGTGTGGACGTAGGCGCCAAGGTGGAAATCTATACGCTGATCAACCAGCTTGCGGAACGGGGCAAGGCGGTGCTCGTGATCTCGTCGGAGCACCAGGAGTTGATGGGCCTGTGCGACCGCATTCTCGTGATGGGCGAAGGCGAGATTCGCGGTGAACTCCAGCCCGCCGATTTCAGCGAAGAGCAGATTCTCTCGCTCTCCCTGCGTCGCGCGCCGGACGAAGCGCCCGCCGCGCTCACCCACTAAACCAGACTCGGAGACCCGCATCATGAATCCCAGCGCCGTCACTCAGAAAACGCATCAGGCGCAGTCCGGCCAGACACACGCAAGACAGTGGTGGTCGGTCGCGCGCCGCTTCAACACGGTCGTCATCCTGATCGTGCTCGTGATCGCCGCGTCGTTCGTGTCGAGCGACTTCTTCTCGGTGCCAAACCTGTCCAACATCTCGCGTCAGGTCGCGGGCGTCGGCATCATGTCGGTGGGCATGCTGCTCGTTGTGCTGACCGGCGGTATCGACTTGTCGGTCGGCTCCATTGCGGCGCTGGGCAGCGTGGTCTCGGCCATGCTCATTCCCCAGTACGGCCTGAGCGCCGCGCTGCTCGTCACGCTGCTGGTCGGCGGCCTGTGCGGCTTTGTATCGGGCGCGTTGATCGCGTGGTTCCGCCTCACGCCGTTCGTCGTCACGCTCGCGATGATGACCGTTGCGCGCGGCGTGGCGATGATCGTCTCCAACGGCTCGCCGATCCTCGTCGACGATGCCGGACAGGCGTTGCTCGACTTCGGCCGTCACTCGTACTTCGGCGTACCGGGACCGACGCTCGTAATGTTGTTCGTATTCCTGATTGGCGGGATTGCGCTGAACCGGCTTCGTGCCGGCCGCGTGGTCCGCGCGATCGGATCGAACGAGGAAGCCGTGCGGCTCTCGGGTGTACCCGTCGCGCGCCATGTGCTCGGCACCTATGTCAGCTCGGGACTGCTTGCGGCGCTTGCCGGCATCATCTCGACCTCGCGTGCCGGAGTCGGTGCGCCAACAGTGGGCGTGGGCGACGAGCTGACCGTGATTGCCGCGGTCGTGATCGGCGGCGCGAGCCTGGCGGGCGGTAAAGGCGGTGCGGTGAATACGCTGATGGGCGTGCTGATCCTGGGGGTGATCGGCAACATCATGAATCTCGCCAGCGTGCCGGGTTACCATCAGCAAGTGGTAATGGGCGTGATCATTGTCGCGGCTGTCCTGTCGCAGCGCGGCGCCCGCTTCTGGCGCCGCTAGGCGAGTTTGATCCACGAGTCCGATACACTTGGCAGCCTGGCCTTTTGGCTGCACGGGGCGCCGCTTGCGGCGCCCCGTTCACAATGAACGAAGGAACATCGAGTGCCCGATTACAACATCCTCGAACTGATCGACCGCGCGCGTCCCGGCCTTCGGCGCGGCAGCCGGCAAGTGGCCGAGTACATCCTTGCAAACCTGGCTTCGATCCCTGACATCAACCTGGCCGAGCTTGCCCGCAACGCGCAGGTCAGCGAGCCGACCGTGCTGCGCTTTTGCGCAACGCTCGGCTGCAACGGCTTCAAGGACTTCAAGATCCGCATGGTGCAGAGCCTCGCGCTCGGCGCCCCTGCCACGCACTCGGTACTCGCCAAAGGCGACGACCCGGAGACCATTGCCACCAAGATCTTCGACTACACCATCACGAGCCTCGACTGGGCTCGCAAGAAGCTGGACTTTGCGGCTATCGGGCGGGCGGTGGATTTGCTGGCCAAGGCACGGCGGATCGAGTTCTTCGGCTTCGGCGCCTCAGGCATTGTCGCGCTCGATGCGCAGCAGAAGTTCCCCCTCTTCGGCGTGCCATGCGTCGCCCATCAGGATTCGCACCAGCAGTTCATTGCCGCGTCCATGCTCAAGCCCGGGGACGCGGTCGTAGCCATCTCGAACACCGGCGCCACCCGTTCGCTGATCGAAGTCGCGCGGACCGCCCGCGAACGCGGCGCAAGCGTCATTGTGATTACCGGATCGAATAGCCCGCTCGCGAGTTTCTCGGACGTCGCGGTGATTGCCGAGACACTGGAAAATACAGATGTCTATACGCCCACCACGTCGCGGCTCGCGGCGCTTGTCATTATCGATATCCTCTCGACCAGCGTCGCGCTGCGCAAAGGCGATGCTCATACGCTCGCCGTGCTGGAGATGAAAAAACGCCTGGCCGACATGCGCTCGACCGGCGTCATCTGATAGCGGCGGCGCTGGCCAGCTGAAAGGACATTGAAGGCATCAAGCCTTCCAAACGGCACTCGCCCCGGACCTGAGAAGCTGCACTGCCAGCCTCCAGGCTCAATTCTGTAAGAATTACTAGCGTTTCAATAAATTGTTGTGCAAATAATACGCATATAGATCTAATGTTCCTTACGAACCCGAAAGTAAATATCATTTCACGAAAATGAAATCGGGCCACATTAAGGTTCGTCGAGCCGGACGTCCAGTACCCTTCGAAATCCTTACATATCGGTGGTTACAGGGCGATTCGCCTGCTTGTGATCGGGTGGGTCCTGTGCGAGACGATTTGGGATGCTAATTATTTCGGCTATATGAATTTTTGGCACGTTGCCTTAGAAAGCAACGGAATAACCAAACAATCAAACAACAGTGGACTTTCGGACCCGATCAAATAAGGATATCTCCTCTTTTACACACTGAAGCACAACAAAATGAAAATCCAAAAGACCACCGCTGCCATCCTCGCGTTCGGCGCATTTGCCGGCGCTGCTCACGCACAAAGCAGCGTGACGCTGTACGGCCTGGCCGACGCCGGGTTCCTCTTCAACAACAACGTCAAGGGCAGCAAGCTCTACGGTCTGTCGAGCGCCAACTCGTCGCGTTGGGGTTTGACGGGTGCTGAAGACCTGGGCGGCGGCCTCAAGGCGATCTTCACCATTGAAAATGGTTTTACCCTCGGCACCGGCGCGCTGAGCCAGGGCGGCCTGGAATTCGGCCGCAAGGCCTTCGTCGGCCTGTCGAGCGCTACGTACGGTACGGTATTGCTGGGCCGCCAGTACTCGGCAAGTAACGACGCCACCTCCTCGTTCGCATCGGGCGCCGACTGGGCCGCATCCGGTCTCGGCTACGGTACGCGCGCAGGCGACGTCGATAACGTGGATACGTCGAACCGCATCCAGAACGCCATCAAGTACACGAGCCCGAACTACCGTGGCGTGACGGTCGGCGTCATGTATAGCCTGGGTGGTCAGGCCGGCCAGTTCTCGCGCAACGCAGTCACCGACGCAGCCGTGTCGTACGTCAATGGCCCGATCAAGCTGGGTGTGAGCTACGACTTCACCAAGGACCCGTACTACTCGACGTTCGGCAACCAGGGCAACTCGTCGACGCCGACTTCGGCCGCGGGCGGCACCAACAACATGCCAAGCCGTATTTATGGCGGCTACGCGTCGGCAGGCTCGCAGCAGATCATCACGGCCGGCGGTTCGTACGTGCTCGGCTCGGCAACGATCGCGCTGCTGTACTCGAACACGCAGTTCCAGAACCTTGGTCAGGTCAATGCAATTGGCAGCTACGGCACCAAGTACAACGGCGGCACCGCTACGTTCAATTCGGGCGAACTGAACGTGAAGTACGCGCTGACCCCGGCACTGACGCTGGCTGGCGCCTACATCTACACGCATAACAGCGGCGCAGATGGCGTGGGCAGCGCCAAGTACAACCAGTTCAACCTGGGCACCATCTACTCGTTGTCCAAGCGTACGTCGGTATACGCAATCGGCTTCTTCGAAACGGCTTCGGGTGTGGATTCGACGGGCAAGCAGGCTGTAGCTGACTTCAGCGGTTCGTCCTACTCGTCCAACAATCACCAGTTGGCAGCCATTGTCGGCATCACGCACAAGTTCTAAATGTCTATACAACGCCTGGGGGCTGTACTCCTAAGCGTTTCTTGAAGCACACGGCCTTCTCTCTTCGGATTCAACCGGACAGCGAAGGCCGTTTTTTTGCCTCACACGCCGGTCGCGTACCCGCCATCCACAGGCAAGGTCACGCCCGTGATGAACGCTGATGCCGGCGACGCCAGAAACAACGTCGCGCCAACCAGGTCATCCACTTCGCCCCAACGCTTGAGCGCGCTGCGCGCCGCGATCTTCTCCGCGCTGGCCGGCACTTCCCATAACGCGCGTGTCATGTCGGTGCGGTGGTAGCCCGGCGCAATCGCGTTCACCCGTACCCCTGCCGGGCCGAACGCGTGAGCCAGCGAACGCGTCAGGCCGAGAATGCCGGTCTTGCTGGCGCAATAGGCCGGCACATCCACGTCGGCGATATAACTCAGCATGGACGCCACGTTGACGATCGATCCACGCGCGTGCTCGAGTTTGTCGCGCACAGCCACCGCGAGGCGCATGGCTGCCGTCAGGTTCACGTCGATCACTTCGCGAAAGACATCGTCACGATATTCATCGACGGGACGCGCAACGCCGGCTGCATTCACGAGCACGTCGAGAACGCTCAACTTGCCGGCGAAATCCTTGATCGCCTCGTTGTCGCGAACATCCAGTTGCTCGAAGCGGATGCCTCTAAGCGTGGTATCCGCGCGCAATCCTTCGAGCTTGTTCGAAGAGCTTCCGGTTGCAATCACCTCTGCGCCCAATGCTGCAAAACCCCTTGCGATCGCGAGACCAATGCCGCTGGTCGCGCCCGATACGAGGACCGTCTTGCCCTCGAAGAGGCCGGGACGGAACGCGGCTGTTTCCGCGCCTTTGAGTTCGCCTGTCATGATGTTGTCTCGCTTTTAAATGTCTTGATCGAGTCGTGCTGCATAGCGGTCCATCGCCTTCAACGCGGCAACGACCAGGGGTGCATCAACGGGATACGGTTCGTTGTGGATGATCTCGCCCGCCCGGCATGCGCGCTTCGCCACGGTCCCGAGCGCCGCTTCGTCGCTTGCCTCGACGTTGATCTGCGCGAGACGCGTAGGCAGGCCCACGGCGCGGCAGAAACGGAACACGCGAGCCCGTTCGTCGTCAGGCACCGCCGATAAAAACAGCGACGCCAGCACGCCGATAGCGACCTTCTCGCCATGCAGCAAACCGTGCGATGAAGGCAGGTCCGCGAGGCCATGATGAATGGCATGCGCGGCGGCCACGCCGCCCGACTCGAAGCCTATGCCCGAGAGCAGCACGGTCGCTTCCAGCGTGGCATCGAAGTCCGGTGTGACGATCTGCGCGCGGCAATCGTCCACCGCCTGCACGGCATGCGCGAACAAGGTATCGCGGCATAACTTCGCTGCCTCGAAAGCCAACGCCGTACCGCGGCCGCCGCAAAGATTCTTCGCATAGGCACGGCGGCACGCATCGGCTTCGTAGAAGGTCGCGAGCGCGTCCCCAATCCCGGCGATAAAAAAGCGCACGGGCGCGCGTACGATCAGGCTTGTATCAAGCAACACGAGATCCGGATTGCGGCGCACGAAGCGGTCGCGCACGACCCTGCCCTCCTCGTCGTAGATCACGGCGAGCGCTGAACACGGTGCATCGGATGCGGCAATGGTCGGCACGCACACGAAAGGCAGGCGCAGGTCGTCAGCGGCAGCTCGGCCCGTATCGACCACCTTGCCGCCACCGAACGAGACCACGATGTCGGCCCCGCTCTCGCGAATCCACGCTGCCGCAGCGGCGACCGAGCGCTCGGTGCATGCGGCATCGACGCTACGCACGGCGAGCTTCACGCGCTCCGCTTTCGACAACGACGGTTCAAGCAGAGCCGCCACGTTGCTGTCGACAAGACAAGCTGCATGTGTACCCAGGCACGCAAGTTCCGCGTCGAGTGAATCGAGCGCGCCCGCGCCCTGGACGTATCGAGAAGGGAAGATGCTGGTTCGGAGCATGACGGGTTCAGGGAGAAGGGATGAGTTGAACGCCGAGTGCGTCGGCGAGTTCGTGTTCGGAGCGCACGAAACGCGCGCTCTCGGGAAAGCTTGCGACAGCGCTTTCATGCTCGGGCCACGCGAGCACCCGCATGCCGGCCGCGATAGCCGCGCGGGCGCCGGTCGGGCTGTCTTCCACCACGATGGCTTCCCCGGGCCTCACGTGCAGCAACCACGCAGCGCGCTGATAAGGCTCGGGGTCGGGCTTGCCGGCGCGCACGTCGTTGGCGCTGATGGAGATCAGTTGCGGGTCCTGCAAGTCGAGTGCGCGAAGACCGGCCTCAAGCAACATGCGCGATGAATTCGACACAATCGCTTGCCGCGTTCCCGCTGCCCGCACCGCGTGATAGACGCTGAGCGCACCGGGTCGCGGCTGTATTTTCGAGGCTTCGGACAGATAGTGCCGCGCTCTTGCCATCGACCATTGTCCATAGTCGAAATCGATCCCGAAACGCTCGCAGCAGTACGCGTGAACTTCGCGGCCCGTCTTGCCGAATATCGATGCATGCAGGTCGTCGCCCGCTTCTATTCCATGCTGCGTCAACACGGCGACGAGCGTGCTCAGATGCAGCGCTTCACTGTCGGCGAGCGTGCCGTCCATGTCCCATAACACGGCCTTGATTACCTGCTTCATGCATGACCCTCGGCGAGACGATCCAGGTCGTCGTAGAACTGTTGCGAGCTTGCGTAGAGACGCTCGAAGATCGGCATCATCCGGTCGTACACGTCACTGGCCCGCGGGTCCGGCAAGACCTCTCGTTCGAACTGAACGAAGGCCGCGACCGCATCGCCCAGATTCGCGAACTGGCCGTGTGCGGTCGCGGCGAGAATCGCGCAGCCGATCACGCCGCATTCGAGTTGCGCCGGCACGAGGATAGGCGTGCGATACATGCTTGCCTTGATCGCAAGCCAGAGAGCGGCCCTCGCGCCGCCGCTTGCCGCGACCAGCCGCTCCATGCGCACGCCCGCCGATTCGATCACGCCGATATGCCGCCGCACGCCGAACGCGACGCCTTCCAATACCGCGCGATGCAGATGCGCCGTTCCATGCTTCGCCGCAATGCCAAAGAACTGCGCGCGTGAATTCGAATGCTCGCCAAGCCTTTCGCCGGTCAGATAAGGCAGGAAGAAAAGCCCTTCGGAACCGACCGGCGCATCGGCTGCTTTCTCCGCAACGGCCTCGTAGCCCAGGGTGTTTTCATGAAATGCGCGACGCGCCCAGCGCACTGCATCACCACCTGAGTCGAGCAGCATGAACCTTCCCCAAAGCCCCTCAACCGTGACCACGTTCGAGACTTCCGGGTGCAGCATGGGGGTGTCCGCGATCACGGTGATGATCGACGACGTGCCGGTGATATCCGAGCCAAGGCCGGGTCCGTACACGCCTGAGCCTAGTATGGAGAGTGGATAATCCGCACCGCCCACAAGCACCGGTATCCCTTCGCGAAGGCCGGTTGCGCGAGCCGCTTCAGAGCTGACCGTGCCCAGTATTTCCTGCGGCGAACGGATGGGCGGGAGCTTGCTGCCGTCAAGACCGAGTGCATCGAGCATGGGCTGGGACCACGACCGCGTGACCGGGTCCATCAGGAAGCTCGTTGATGCGTCGCTCCAGTCCCAGGCACGCTCGCCTGTCAGCCGGAAGTTGATGAAGTCCTTCGGCATGAACACCGTTGCCGCTTGCTCGTATGCATCGGGTTCGTTCTGCTTGAGCCATTGCAGTTTGAAACCGGGCCATGCCGGTGTTGCCGGGTTGGCCGTCAACGGCAGATACGAAGTGGCGGCATGACTCGCGCGAAAAGCGGCCACCTGGGCAAGCGTGCGTTTATCGTTCCAGAGTGGTGCGGCTTCGCGGGTGAGCTGACCGTCCGCATCGATGAGGACCGTGCCATGCATCTGGCCGCATGCGCAGATAGCCACGATGTTTTCAGCAGCATGGGGAGTGCTGCCAAGGACCTCCCGGATTGCACCGGCTACTCCCTGCCACCAGTCGATGGGGCGCTGCTCGGACCAGCCGTAGCGCGGCACGATCTGCTCGTGTTCGCGCGCCGCAATGCTCACTATGGTGCCATGCGAATTGACCAGGGCAGCGCGCGCGCTGCCCGTGCCGACGTCAATGGCAAGGTAATACGTCTCCATCACTCGAATCCCCAGGTGTTGCCTGAACGAGCAAGCAATCGCTCACGGGACTGGCGTGCGAGCGATTGCGTCTATGTTTTATTAACGTTATTTTGACTACGTTTTTTTCTCATGTCAAATGATCCATTTACCATAAATAGCGACTTATTCTCTGTATCGCCTTCTCATACGCACGAGTTATCGTTGTTTTTGCTAACTTTATGAAGGGTCAATTCCAGCAATTTGAAACCTAGTGTCCCCCTGCTCCCGCAGCCGCTGCGCTGCCGTCCTTGCCCGGTTTGGTGAGCCAGATCAGCGGGATGATCGCGATGAAAATAACCGCCGAAAGCCAGAAGATATCGTTCAGTCCAAGCATGGCCGCTTGTGCGTTGAGGGACGATTCGAAGAACGCCATTGCTTGCGTCGTGCTTCCTCCAAGCATGTTCTGCAATGCATTGATACTCGCGACGAAGTTCGGATTGTTGACGCTCGTTTGTTCAGCCAGTTGGGCATGATGCAGGATTGTCCGGTCGTTCCAGCCGGTGCTGACGAGCGATGTTCCAACGGCACCCGCAAAGACCCGCGTGAAATTTGACAGCCCTGCGGCGGCGGGTATCTTGTCGGCCGGCAAGCCGGACAAGATGATCGCCGTCAGCGGCACGAAGAACAGCGCGGTAGGAACGCCCTGCAACAAGGTCGGCACGACCAGGGTCCAGGTATCGACGCCTGTCGTGTAAAACGACCGCATGAAAAACACGCCGGCGAAACCGAGAAAGGCCAGCGTGGCAAGCACCCGTGCATCGCTCTTCGGCATGATCTTCGCCATCACCGGCGCAAGCAGCACAGCGAAGATACCCAGCGGCGCCGTGGCAAGACCGGCATCGACAGAACGATAGTTCAGGTACTGCTGCATCCACTGCGGCAAGATCACGAGGTTCGAAAAAAAGACGGCGTACGCGACTGAAATCGCGATGGTTCCCCCCATGAAATTACGTCCCATGAAAAGCCGGAGATTGATGATCGGATTTTTTTCGGTCAACTCCCAGACCATGAAGAACACGAAGCTGATCAACGCAATAAGGCCCAACGCGACAATCACCGGCGAGGTGAACCAGTCGAGGTCCTTGCCTTTATCGAGCATGATCTGCAACGAACCGACCCAGACGATCAACGAGATCAGACCCACTTTGTCGATGGGAATCCGCTTGACCGGCGTTTCGCGTGTCCGGTAGATCGCCCACGTCACACCGGCTGCAAACAGGCCGACGGGAATGTTGATGTAGAAGATCCAGGACCAGGAGTAGCTATCGGTGATCCAGCCACCCAGCGCGGGTCCGACGATCGGGCCGACTGTCGCCGTCATGGCCCACAACGCTAGCGCGTGCGAGCTCTTTTCCTTCGGATACGAACCGAGCAGGATGGCTTGAGACAGCGGGATCAGCGGACCGGCGACCGCGCCTTGCAGGATCCGCGCGCCAAGCAGTACGGGAAGGTTCGGCGCGATGCCGCACAACCACGAAGACATCACGAACAACAGGATCGCCCACACGAACAGCTTCACCTGCCCGACCCGTTGCGTGAGCCAGCCAGTCAGAGGAATTGAAATGGCATTGGCCGCGGCGAAGAGCGTAATGACCCACGTGCCTTCATCGACCGAGACGCCCATGTTGCCCGAGATGGTCGGGATCGCAACATTCGCAATCGACGAATCCAGCACGTTCATGAAGGTGGCAAGCGCAACGGCAAGCGTGGCAAGAACCAGCTTCCCGCCGGTGAGTGGCGCAAGCGCACCGGACTGAGACGACGTATTCATGGCTGCTCCCAAGGACACATTTAATCTGACCTGTCAGATATATGATTAAAAAAATGCGCTTAACCGGCGCGATGGGGTTGTGCTTGATCGCGCTTCGCCAGGGTCCTGGGAGCGGCTACCGGACCTGCCGGCATGTTGGCGGCGATCACCTTGGCAATCTCCGCATCGGCTTGCGCGCCGTATTGCTCGAATACACCGGTCATGTAAGACGTGTTGGTTGCAGCGGCCAGTTGCGTACCGGATTCGTCGCGCGTTTCGACTTCGACGTCCATCGACAAGCCGATGCGCAGCGGATGCTGCTGAAGCTCACGCGGGTCAAGCTGGACACGTACCGGCAAGCGTTGCACGACCTTGATCCAGTTGCCTGTCGCGTTCTGTGCCGGCAGCACGGCGAACGCGCTGCCCGTGCCTGCGGAAAAGCCCACCACACGGCCGTGATACTTGACGCTCGAACCGTACACATCGGCCGTCAGCGTGACCGGCTGACCAATGCGCATGTGCCGCAACTGCCCTTCCTTGAAGTTGGCGTCGACCCACACACCGTCCAGCGGCACGATCGCCATCAGCGGGTTACCTGGGGCAACACGCTGCCCGACCTGCACCGAACGGCGCGCGACGTAACCCGTCACCGGCGCGGGCAAGGTGTTGCGGGCATAGCTCAGGTAAGCATCGCGGACCTTACTTGCGGCAGCCTGGACATTCGGGTGTTGCTCGATCGATGTGCGGTCGGTGAGCACGTGGTTCGCTTCGGCTTGCTGGCGTATGGCGTCGAGTGAGGCTTGTGCGCTCTTGACGGCGTCGCGGGCATGCGAGACGTCTTCCGCCGATACCGCCCCGGTGTTCTCCACCGCCTGGCGGCGTTGCAGGTCCGAGTTGGCTCGGGCGAGATCCGACTCGCGCTGAGCGACACTCGCGGCATAAAAGTCGTTGTTGACGTAGAGGCTGCTCACTTCTCGCACGGTCTGCCCAAGCGTGGCTTCCGCATTACCGAGCGCAACTCTTGCATCGGCAGGATCCAGCGTCACCACCGGATCGCCAGCCTTGACGATCTGCGTATCGTCGGCGTTCACCGCGACAACCGTACCGCTGACTTGCGGCGTGAGTTGTACGAGATTGCCACTGACATAAGAGTCGTCGGTCGACTGATAGAAGCGCGCATCGGTGTAGTAATACGTACCGTAGGCGATGGCCGAGACGACGATTGCTGCGCCAAGCAAGGAAAGCAGCAGCTTGCGTTTCGTGCCCGGCACGCTCTCTTTAGGTAAGGCATCCTTGGCTGTTTCGTTTGAATCCGCCGTCACGCGGTCGGACTGGATGGTATCGCTCATTGCAAACTCTCTTGACGAGTCAGTGGAATGCCGGCTCAGCGCGCGGCAACAGTTTGTGAAGACGAAGGGGTGCTGGTGTCCGTACCGGTGTCGATGTAACCGCCGCCGAGTGCCGAGGCGAGTGCAATCTGCTGGTCACGACGGTTCATTTTCAGATCGACGACGGCCTGGTCCGCCGACAACGCGTTCACGTCGGCGTTGAGCACGGTCAGTTGATTCGTGAGGCCGCCCTTGTACTGGACAATCGCGAGTTCATCGGCGCGATGTGCGGCTTCCTGTGCGGTTTGTGCATCGACAAGTTGTGCATCCGTCGACCTGATCTGCGCGAGTTGCGTCGCGACATCGCTTAGCGCGCTGACAAGCGTCTGGTTATAGGTCGCAACCGCATAATCGAAATCGGCGTAACGGCCTTTGAGTTGAGCGCGTAATGCGCCGGCATCGAAGATCGGCAAGTGGATCGCCGGACCAGCCGTTGCGGTTCTGCTCGCCGCCGTCAGCAAGCGGCCAAAGCCGAATGCGTCCAGGCCAATCGAAGCGCTCAAGTTGATGTCCGGATAAAACTCGGCCTTCGCTTCCTTCACATCATGTGTGAGAGCGTCCACACGCCAGCGCGCGGCGACCAGGTCGGGCCGGCGGCTGACGAGATCGGCCGGCAGGTTGTCGGGGAGCAGCACCTGGTCCCCCGCCCCAAGCGTCGGACGCTGGATCGTCAAGCCGCGATCCGGTCCCGCGCCAAGCAACGCGGCAATCTGGTAGCGCGTCGTGAGAATCTGGCCGTCGAGCGCGGTCAAGGATGCGTGACTTGTCGCGACGTTTGCCTGCGCCGTCTTGCGCTCCACTTCAGTGTCCAGCCCGGTCGCAATCCGGCCCGCCGCAATACGTTCGATCTGGTCGCGTTGCGCGACTTCGCTAACGGCGATATCGCGCTGGTCGTAAAGCCTCGCAAGCAGGTTATAAGCGCGGGCAATCGACGTAGTCAGCGTCAGCTTCACGACTTCGGCATCCGCTTCGCTCGCCTGCGTTTGCGATACCGCCGCCTTCAGCGCTTCACGATTCTTGCCCCACAGGTCGAGGTCATACGAAGCGGACGCAAGCAGCGTGTTTTCCGTCTGCCATGAACCCGCGTAAGGCGGAGGCACGAGCGCGTTGCCGGAATATTGCTGGCGGGTCATCGAATAGTCCGCGCCGACCTTCGGCATTGTGTTGGCCTTCGCCGTTTCGCTATAAGCATTGGCCGAAGCAATCCGGGCACGCGCCTGATCGAGGGACGGACTGTTCTTCAACGCTTCGGCAATCAATGCTTTCAGTTGCGCGTCACCGAATTGATCAGCCCAACCGGCCGCCGGCCAATGACCGCTCTCCGACGGAATGCTTTGCGTCGTCTCGTACGATTGCGGCTGGGCCATCTGATGGTCGCTGTGGATGCCCGAGTAGTTCGCACATGCCGACAGCACCGCGGCAAACATCACCGATACGCCCGCAGTCAACGCTCTCGAACCGACCGACTTCTGATTTAACTGTGTTTTCATTTTCTGACTTGTCAGATAATTGGATAAAAAAACGGATCACCTATCCAGCGTACTTATTCAGGTTACCTACTCTTCAAGAAATTTACGAAGCAGGCGGCGCAACTCTTCAAACTCGGTCTTGCTGAAATGCTTCAGGTGGGCGTTCAACACGTCCGGTGCGACTTCCGGAATCCGGGCGGCGACTTCCTCGCCCTTTTCCGTCAACGTCAGGTTAACGACACGGCGATCTTCAAGGCTGCGTGAGCGCTGCAGCAACTCCTTCGCTTCCAGCTTGTCGAGCATGCGCGTCATCAGGCCGGTATCGATTCCCAGCACCTTCGACAACTCGAACGGCGTTGCAGCCTGACCAAGCGTAAGCGACATCAGGATACCCATCTGCTGGCTGGTGATATCCAGGTCCTTCAGTGCTGCATCCATCTCGACTGTCAGGATGTTGCGCGATTTGTTGATCAAGAAACCGACGCTCTGAGTCGGACGAAAAAAGGTTTCCTTGCTGTAGTGATTCATCGCTGTCTCCGTTGATGAGTCGCATATTATTTGACTTAGCAGATATTGTCAACACAGATTCTTCACGATGAGTCACGGCGTCAGGTAATTGTAAAAACCCGCATGAACGGTCCCTGGTCATTGATCTCACTGGCATGTCAGAATCCGCCAAATGATCACATTCGAGGATACCGGGGCGATGGAAATTCACGTAAACATTCGCGGCCGCGACGACCTGAGCGGACAGATCTACCGGCAGTTGCGCAGCGGTATTGTCGAGGGCCGGCTGGCGGCGGGCGAACGTCTGCCCTCCACGCGCGATCTCGCCATGCAACTTGGCGTCTCGCGCAAGACAACGCTCGATGTCTTTGAACGCTTGACCACCGAAGGGTATCTTCGTTCGCGTCCCGGCGACGGGACCTTCGTGGCCGAAGGCTTGACCCGCGTGCCGACGCATCCCGCCGACGCAATGAAGCATCAGGCAAGGACCCAGGCAATCTGGTCATCCATGCCCGTCCAGCTTTCAATGCCCAGGCACAACGTTGTCTATCCGTTTGATTTTCTAGGCGGCGTGACCGACAAGCGCCTGTTTCCCTTCGACACCTGGCGTCGATGCGTCAATCACGCAGTGCGATTGCAGGCACGTGGGCACGGGCAGTATCGCGATCCGGCCGGCGAACAGGAATTGCGCCTCGCCGTGTCGCGTTACCTGGCGTTCAGCCGCGCCGTGGCAAGCAACTGGCAGGACGTGATCGTCACGCACGGCGCGCAGCAGGCAATCGATCTGACTGCACGTGTGGTGCTGCGTCCCGGCGACGTGGTCGCGGTTGAAGAACCCGGATATCCGCCTGCGCGTGCGGCGTTCGTGGCGGCCGGCGCGAAGATAATCGGCGTGCCTGTCGATGAGCAGGGTTTGATTGTCGAGCAATTGCCGAAGAATGCCCGGCTCGTCTATGTGACGCCGTCGCATCAGTTTCCACTAGGCATGCCGATGAGTCTCGAGCGTCGCGTGGCGTTGCTCGAGTGGGCGCAGCGCCAGGGCGCGGTCATCATTGAAGACGACTACGACGGTGAGTTCCGCTTCGAAGGCCGGCCAGTGGAGCCGCTCAAGAGTCTCGACCGGGCAGGTCTGGTGGCTTATGTCGGCACGTTCTCAAAGACCATCTTTCCTGAGCTGCGGGTGGGTTATGTCGTGCCGCCGGCGTCGCTGAATGAAGCTATACAGAAGGCCAAGCAGATAAGCGACTGGCATACCTGCTCGTTGACGCAAGCGGCGCTGGCTAAATTCATGCTTGACGGCGACTTCGCCAAGCATCTTCGACGTATGCACAAGCACTACGAGGATCGTCGCAGAACGCTTGTTTCGTCCCTGCAAAACGAACTTGCCGAATGGTTCGAGCCACTGATTCCCGCAGCAGGAATTCATATGACCGCACAGTTGAAAGGATCGTTGAAGGAGAAGCTGTTGACCGGCGGCGCTCTCGATCCTTCCATAGGCTTGTACGGGATCTCGGCGTTCTACATGAACCGGCCCACGCAGGAAGGCCTGATCTTCGGCTATGGCGGGATCGGGTCGGATGACATCAGGATCGCGATGAAGACGCTCGGGACTCGCTTGTCGAAGATGGGGTAGGTCGCGAGAGGTTGGGGTTTGGGTTCTGGGTGGTTTTAGGGTTAGCGGTCGTGGTTTGTGCCGGGTTGCCAGGTTCTTGCGTTAGCGGTCGGGTCAATGCCGGGTTGCTGCTTTCAGGGTTAGTGGTCTGCGAGAGTCGGATTTTCTCTTTATCACTATTAGCCACTGTGCGTGGCGGCACGTCATTTCTTTGTCCAAAGCGACAAAGAAACG
>NZ_JBIYEB010000051.1:0-34650 GCF_044909315.1 Caballeronia udeis | reverse complement strand
TTTGCGCAGCCGCATCGTTTGCTGCTTGCCGCGCATCGTTGATCATGACCTTGGCCGCTTCACGTTCGGCATGTCCGTCAGCACAGCTCACCCGGCTCATCCAGATTGTCGCGCCACAAACACTTCTGATTCACGTGCTCGCGCTGTTATTCGCATAGCAGCCACCAAGCCCGAAATGGCAAATTCGTGGGTCATGAAACTATGCCGGCGTCGGCACAAAAACATCGCTGCCGTGGCACTCGCAGCAAAAAATACACGAACGGCGTGGGCTCTGCTGGTTCGCAAACAGGTGTATCAATTAGCCATGTTTCCATACGACCTGGCGTGACGGTTTCACAAATGTAGGTTTTAACATCGGAACAGCATTTACCTTCCAGAGGTTGCTTGAGCAGACGTTAATTCGATGACAAAACGGTCGGACCGTGGTGGACCAAACCCACTTTTCACGAAGGGCAATCAAGCCCGTGGCTCTGATGGGGTACCCACTCGCGGATATTCATCGTGGGCCTGCAGCGAGTGCTGCGAACCGGGCCCGGATACATGGCTGCAACGTCGACCCGATGCCAGAGATTCAGACTGCTTGACAACTGGGAATCGTCCATACACGGTGCAAATAGCGCGGGTCAAATTGGTTACACAGTCTCGGACTAAGCAAATTGAGCGTGCCGAATGAGCAAGCTGAAGAGTTTGGAGGAGTCGTTTGCAGGGCGGCACCTTCTTCAAGAAGGCGATCAAAGATCAAGGCCAGCCGCCGCAGAACCATCACACTTGTTGGTTCTGCGGCTTCGCATCGTGCGGTGCGCGAAATGAGAGCCGACGGTGAGCTGCCCGAAGGCACGCTCCTCGAAGTGGCTGAACAATTTGATCGAGCAGGATTACCGCAACGTTAAGTCTCGCACCAGGCGTCATGCTCGGGTTCAAGCAATTCAGGAATGCTGCGGCCACCATTTCAGGCATCGAGTTGATGCTTCACATTCGAAAGGGGCAGTTCGACCTCTTTGCTCTCGGGCTCAAGGACACGGTCGTGCCCTCCGTCTGGAATGCTGTTCTTTTCAATCAATCTGCATTATTCCGACTCATCGGAACATTGGCACCAGATCCGCTAAAAGTACGTCACGGGTACGTTATCTCGGTGCCTGGCGCAGATCGTACCGTAGTTGCTTCAACAAGCGATAATCTCAGTTGACGCTATGAAAAGCTCATCGTCGGACGTTTGACCTCCGGCGGATAAACGCACCACATACCGTCATCGTGGAGGAAGAAATAAATTGTCAACGCACCTGCTGGCCGCAATGCCTCAACGCACACATATCGTCGCCGATTTGAATGTATGTGGCCGAACCGGGTTACCCGGGCCGGCATCGCCGCATTCGCTCCAAGCCATTTTTCGACGAGCAAATGCAAAGAACTGTCCATCGTGCTCATTGCCTCTCCTTCAACTGCGCATCGCATCGATGCGATCATCCCATGTAAGGTTAGGGATTGCGAATCGTGTGTCATGAGGAACTCGGCTCTTTTGTACGACTTGTAGAAGATCGTTGCTAATCAGTTCCGATTGCCACCAGCGCCAGCGCATTCGTGTGCGAATATCTAAATCAAGACATTAATTGTCTGAGGGTAATTAAGATAACTTAGTGAATTCTGTGTATAAACTCTAGGCGTGTGTTTGATTTCAGGCTTATCGGATTGTCTCGTCGCTTATCGGGGAATCCAGCTCCGTGATCAGGCGTTACCCAGGGACCTTTGTGATTCACTCGGCCGGGACGTGAATTCCCACACGGCGGACTGTCGGGGCAAGGATGACGAGCGTCGACGCGGCGTTACCCTTGGAAAATGGTTGCTTCCCCGAAGGCGCTTGCTTAGAACAGCTGATTTCGTGTAATGTTTGACGGGGCTGCCAGCTGGTATTACTGGCCATGACGGAAGGTGCCACCATATGAACCTGAGAGCCACGGTGGCCAATATAGGACGTTGTGGAGTTGCACCCCGCACGCTCAACTTAGCTCGCTCTTGTGGGATTTTTTTATACGAGAAAGCAATGTTATTTCGATAATAATTAGGTATACAAATTATGACTTGACTGGTCAAATGCAATACCGCCGCCGGTAAATAATAGGGCCGTTCGGGCGGCGTACCCGTTCTATCGGGATCACGCCGGCGACGCTGGTTCGTCGAACCAGTTTCACACTATCGAAGGTTCACACAAGAAATTTAGCGAGACGCATCGATAACAACTGCCGTTCTGTCTTAACAAGAACGACACAACGTGAATACGGTAGTGTGCTCGGCAGGTATCGTTGGGTAGTCGAGCGTACGCACTCCTGGCTCCACAATTTCCGTCGCCTGCGCACTCGCTTTGAGCGATGCACTGACAGTCACGAAGCTTTCCTGAAACTCGGCTGCCCGCTCCTTTGCTCGAACATCTTCAGGCGAGCGGCGCAGGGTTTTTAAACTGGCCTCTTAGCGTGACCGCGTGTCCGGTCATGCAGGGGCAGGTCCACGCAGGGGTAACGCTTCATTGCGGGACACCGATATTGCTGCGGGTTGGGCGAGTGGAGCTCAAGCACCGCTGGATTTCGTTCCACTCACCCGGGATGCGATGGGTTGGGAATGCGAGACGTCGCAGTCGACCCCGGCAGAGGCGAGCAGGGCACCCAAGTTTTTTCCCGATATTGCGGCGCACGAAGGCACACGTGGGGCGTCAGTAGCCCGTACACGGAACGGCCATCATTCGAATGAATACCGCTTATACGATCATTCGATTTCCCGATAGCCTCTCCTTTTGCCACACTGCACTTCAACGTGTCAAAGCGTCTTCTGCACTGATCCACCAGGAGCAGAAAGAAACAAAAAGAGAGACAACATGAATCCTAGAAAAATCATTGATCCGCATCACCCCATCTGGCTGCAAAGGATGTGCCGTGGGGGGCTACAACGCGGCTTTCTACAACGTGATGGCCTTCAGTCTTTCAGGCGTCTTCGGTTGCGTCGTTTCATTCCAATTGCATCATTGACAATGTTGGGGCTTGCCCGCAATGCGGGTTATGCGCAGCAGACCATAAAGACCGGCCCAATTGCTCCGCCCGAAGGCGCGCGTGGACGACTCGAAAACCCGGTGGTCTGATCACATGACGATAATCGACTTTCAAGAGGCGAGGCGGGTTGCGTTGGCCGTGCTCGAGTCTGCCGGTGTCCCACCGGCCCAAGCGACATTGCAGGTGGATCTATTGCTGGAGGCGGAGCTACGCGGCCGTGCTTCTCATGGGTTGCTGCGACTCAAGCGCATCGTAGAGCGAATTCGCAATCGCGTTGTGGACCCGCTCACTAAGGGCTCACACCGTTGGCGCGGCAATGTGCTCGAGGTGGATGGGTGCATGGGCTTAGGACCGGTGGTTGCGGTTGCCGCGCTAGAACGAATTTCTGAGCGGGCTGTTGCGGCCGGCGTCGCGGTCGCCGCTATTAAAAACAACAACCACCTCGGAATGCTGGCTTGGTATGCAGACCGTATTGCTCGACAGGGCCAAATCCTCATTGCGCTGTGCAACAGCGAAGCCCTGGTGCACCCATGGAACGGACGGCGTGCCATGCAGGGCACTAACCCGTTCGCTATAGGTATTCCGCTCGTCGGGGAGCCTTTCGTGCTCGACATGGCGACAAGCCTGGTTTCGATGGGGGAGATACATCACTTTGCCAATCTGAACCGCCCGATCCCGTCCGGCTGGGCATTGGACGCATCTGGAGAGCCAACCACCGACGCTCACGCTGCCAAACGGGGCGCTATCGCACCGTTTGGAGGCGCCAAGGGCTATAGCCTTGGTCTCGGTTTTGAGGTGCTGATCGGCGCCCTGAGCGCCTGCGCACTGGGGCCGGGAGTGCACGGCACGCTTGATTCGGACAAGGCCTGCAACAAGGGGGATGTCTTCATCGTAATAGACCCTGGCGCCGACCAAGGCCGCTATGGGGCCATCGAGTCTTACCTTGACGCGGTGCGCGCGTCTGGTTCCCCCGACGCTGCCGTGCAGGTGCCAGGTGATCGCGCGCTCGCATATCGGCGCGAACGTTTGACCCATGGCCTACCGGTCGATGACCAGGTGTGGCATGACCTCCAACGCCAACTGCTCGCGGCTTCGTGCCAGCGTGATTGAGGAAACGACCATGAATAATTTTGGCATTTCCCGCACAGGCCAGACCGTACTTTTTGGTTGGGGTCAGCGTCACGCACTGCCCCGCTTGATCAAACCGTTCGGGAACCGGGCTTTCATCTGCACGGACAACCGTTTCCCGCAAGACTCATTGCTTTGCGCATTGGCGACCGGCATGCGCAGCGAAGGCATTGCCGTCGAGGTGTATGACGCAACCGTTGCAGAGTTGCCGCTCGAATGCATCCTGGATGCTGCTTCGCAGGCCAGAGCTTTCGGTCCGGCTGTCGTCGTCGGAATCGGGGGTGGAAGTTGTATGGATTTGGCCAAGCTGGTGGCTCTTGCGTTGAGTCATTCGGGGGAAATGTCTGCGTTCTACGGCGAATTCAAGGTGCCTGCGCCGGTCCTGCCGGTCATCGCGATACCGACTACCGCTGGGACAGGCTCTGAAGTGACCCCGGTTGCTGTGCTCGCAGATCCTGCACGTGATATGAAGGTGGGGATATCCAGTCCTTACCTGATTCCACAAGTAGCGGTTTGCGACCCCGAGCTCACGATGAGTTGCCCCCCGCGGCTCACCGCCATCGCGGGAGCAGACGCAATGACGCACGCCATCGAGTCCTTTACCGCGGTTCGACGCGAGCCGACTGCCGAATTGGGTTTGAACCAGGTGTTTGTCGGAAAAAACGTCTTTGCGGACGCGCACGCCCTGCTTGCAATCAATGCTTTGGCCAGCAATCTCGCTACGGCTGTGAAATCTCCAGACGACCGGTCGGCGCGCGAGCAGGTGATGCTCGGCGCACTTGCCGCCGGGATAGCATTCGGGACTGCAGGAACTGCAGCCGCCCACGCCATTCAATACCCCGTCGGGGCCGTCACGCATACAGCGCACGGACTCGGAGTCGCGACGCTGATGCCCTATGTGATGGAATTCAATCTGCCGGCTTGCCTACCCGAGTACTCTGAGATCGCACACATTTTCGGTGTTGCGCAAACGGGTCACTCAAACGAACAACAGGCTCGCCGCGGCATTGACGCGGTTCAAGCGCTGTTCAATCAAATTGGCGTGCCCGAATCGCTTGCGGCCCTTGGCCTCGCGGAAGACAAACTCGAATGGGTCGGCGAGCAGTCGATGTTGGCTGCCAGACTCGTCAACAACAACCCGCGGCAGCTCAGTCGAGAAAGCATCAACAAAATTGTGCAGGCCTGTTTCGTGGGCAAGCGCGATCAACTAAGAGGTATCCAGCAATGAATGGTAGATCCATCGACTCGTCCCCAGCGCGCTGGTCAACACATGACTTCGACTCGCTCCCGTCCGAGCTCTTTATCGGTGGCGCATGGATGCCGTCGGCTTCCGGCAAACGGATTGACGTGATCAATCCGTCCACGGAGAAGACGATCACGTCTGTTGCCGATGCAACAGTCGAAGAAGGTATTGCTGCCGTTACGGCGGCCGCCAATGCCGCTCGTGCGTGGGCGGCTACGTCGCCTCGTCAGCGCTCCGAGATCTTGCGCAAGGCGTTCGAGCTGATGAAGGCGAGACTCGACTGGTTCGCGGAGTTGATCTCCTTGGAGAATGGCAAAGCGCTGTCGGACGCGCGGGGCGAAGCGGCTTACGCGGCAGAGTTCTTCCGGTGGTACGCCGAAGAAGCAGTGCGAATCGTCGGTGACGTCGCGCTCGCACCGAGCGGTGCCAATCGCATGCTGGTCCAATATCAACCTGTCGGCATTTCGGTGTTGGTCACGCCCTGGAATTTTCCGGCTGCGATGGCGACGCGCAAGATCGGCCCCGCACTGGCGGCAGGATGTACTTGCGTGCTAAAGCCGGCGACGGAAACACCGCTCACTGCCTATGCGATGGCGGCACTTCTTCAGGAAGCCGGCGTTCCACCGGGCGTAGTCAATGTCGTGACAACGTCAACGGCCGGGAAGGTGGTCGGCGCGATGTTGCACGATCCGCGTGTTCGAAAACTGTCCTTCACAGGGTCGACTGAGGTCGGTCGAGTTTTGCTGCGGCAGGCCGCTGATCAAGTCATCAACTGCTCGATGGAACTTGGCGGAAATGCACCGTTTATCGTCTTCGATGACGCGGATATTGACGCTGCGGTTGAGGGTGCGATGGTTGCCAAGATGCGCAATGGCGGAGAAGCATGCACGGCGGCAAACCGTTTCTACGTGCAGCGTGGCGCCGCGGAGCATTTCTCTGCGGCTCTGACAGCGAAGATGAGCGCACTGAGAGTCGGAAACGGCTGCGCAGCCGAAACTCAACTGGGGCCGTTGGTCAATAGTGAGTCACGCGACAAGGTTGTGGAATTGGTTGCCGACGCTATTGCCAAGGGCGGCCGCGTACTGACCGGTGGCAAGGCGCCGGTACGTGACGGATATTTTTATCTGCCCTCGGTCATCGTAGACGTTGCGGACGATTCCAGATTGTTGGATGAAGAGATCTTCGGGCCGATCGCGGCGATCGTTGTCTTCGACTCCGAACAAGAGGCCATCGACAAGGCCAATCGAACGGAGTACGGACTCGTGGCCTACGTGTACACGAAAGATCTCGCGCGTGGGTTGAGAGTCTCGGAGGTGCTCGAAAGCGGAATGATCGGCCTCAATCGTGGATTGGTTTCCGACCCGGCCGCGCCTTTTGGTGGAGTCAAGCAAAGCGGGCTCGGTCGCGAAGGTGGGCACCACGGCCTTCTCGAATTCATGGAAGCGAAATACATCGCTACAAGCTGGTAGCTACCACCCAGCTTCATTTCATCTCCGAATTGTTCTCATATAGACATTTGATTTCAAATCAATCGACCGCCTTGAGAACATTGGTTAATAGCGACCACTCGAGTACGAATTAAATGAATATTAAAGACGGTTTGCGCATTGCGGTGGACATTGGCGGGACCTTCACCGATTGTGTGATGTTGAGCGAGTCGGGTGCAAGATTGACAGCCAAATCCCTGACGACGTACGACGATCCTTCCCGGGGCGTCATTGACTGTCTCGACATGGCGGCAAAGCGGCTGGAAATCACGACGTCTGAACTCGTCCGCCGCGCCACCGAGTTCGTCCACGGAACGACTGTCGGTACCAACGCACTCACCGAGCGGCGTGGCGCACGAACTGGAATGTTGATGACCGCCGGTCACGAGCAGACGATCACAATTGGCCGGGCCAGGCAAAAGGTGATCGGTCTCTCGGAACGGGAAAAGACCCATGTCACGCATTTGGAGAAGGCGACACCCCCCATAGTGTTGCCGGAGGACATTCGCGGAGTGGTCGAGCGCGTAGACCGTGACGGGAAGGTGCTGGTCGAACTGAACCTCGATAGAGCAAGCCGTGACGTCGACGACCTTGTTGAAACAGGTATCGAGGCATTGGCCGTGTGCCTGCTGTGGTCATTCAAGAACCCGGCCCACGAGCTTCAGCTGCGCGATCTGGTAAAGAAGCGGCATCCAAGATTGTTCACGTCAATCTCGTCCGAAGTGGCTCCCCGCACCGGCGAGTACGAGCGAAGCGTCTCAACCGCTTTCAATTCCTATATTGGACCGGTGGTCGGCGAATACCTTGTGCGTCTGGAACGTAGGCTAAAACAGCTCGGAATAGGGTGTTCCTTGCTCGTCGTGCAGTCGAGCGGCGGGCTGTGCACCGTCGACTCGGTTCTCGGGCGGCCAATTCTAACAGTCGACTCGGGGCCAGCCGGAGGGGTGCTCGGAGCGAAATTCTGTGCCAGTCTCATAGGCGAACAGAGCGTTATCTGTGCCGATGTCGGTGGTACGACTTTCGACGTGGGTCTGGTATTCGAAGATAAGGTGCAGATGGACCCGGCGCCGGTGATTGGTAAATATACCTATCTTATTCCGAAGGTTTTTATCAAGTCGGTTGGGGCAGGCGGTGGCAGCATTGGATGGCGCGATGATGGAGGCAATCTGCGAGTCGGGCCACGGAGCGCCGGATCAACGCCCGGACCGGCTGCCTATGGTAATGGCGGCCTCGAGCCCACCGTCACCGATGCACACGTCGCGCTTGGCTACCTTGATCCAGAGTTCTTGCTTGGGGGCAAAGTCCGGCTCAACAAGACTGCTGCCGAGACCGTGCTTGGAACGTTGGGGAGAAGCGTTGGGCTTTCGGTCACTGAAGTTGCTGCGGGCATGATCGAGATTTCGAACGCTCAGATGGCGGACTTGGTTCGCAAGGTGACAGTCGAACGCGGGCTCGATCCACGTAATTTCGCGCTGTTCGTTTATGGCGGTGCGGGGCCGGTATTCGCGTCTTTCCTGGCCGAGCAGGTCGGTGTCAAGCTGGCGTACATACCCGCGGACTCCGGCGTTTTTTCTGCACTCGGTATGTTGACGACCGACATTGCCCTGCAGGAGGTGCAGTCTGTAGGCCTGGAGCTCCCGATTGACGCGAAGGCGCTGGCCGGTCTGAACGAGTCCTTCACAAACCTCGAGCACCGCGTGTCGCAGCGCTTTGCCGACGCCGGACTGAACGACCAACCCATAACGCTTCGGCGTGCGATCGAGATGCGATTCGGGATGCAGGTCCATGAGCTTGAAGTCGATACCAAGCCTGACGAACTGACCGCCGGCGATATGGAGAAGCTGGCGCAAGACTTCATCCGCACCTACGAGATGACTTACGGGAAGGGGAGCGCGTATGTGGCAGCCGGAATTGAACTGGCCACAATCCGTACGACGGGGACAATAGACATCGTGAAACCCTCACTCGAAGTCGAAAAAGGAAAGTCGGAGGGCGATTCCCTGATTGCGCGACGGCCTGCCTATTTCAGATCAAGCGGTGGGTTCATATCGACAGCCGTCCACTCCGGTGGCCGGCTGAAGCCGGGTCAGCATCTCGATGGACCAGCCATTATCCAGCGCTTCGCTGACACCGTGGTGCTGCCGCCCGATTCACACGCTGAGGTAGATCGCAATGGCGGTATCACATTAACGTTCGGGAGAGTCGCGCATGCACACGTCTAGGACCATCGACATGGTCACCTTCGAGGTGCTTCGGCACCGGCTCTGGGAAATCAATGATGAAATGGGGCTGATTGCAGCCCGCATCTCCGGTTCGCCTGCCGTCTACGAGTCGGGTGACTTCAACACAGCCATTCTGACGGCTGAGGGAAAGGGACTTTTCACGGGAGTATATGTCATTCGGCAAGCTGCCGCGCTCGACGTCGTCGTGCAATCGGTGCTTCGTGCCTTCGAGGGAAATATCAACGAGGGCGATGTATTCATGACCAACGACCCTTGGTCCGGCGCACTGCACGCCATGGACTACGCGGTGGTGTGTCCTGTCTTTTGGCACGAAATCCTCGTTGCTTGGACAGGGATCGTCATGCACGAGATGGACGTTGGCGGGCCACGTCCTGGAAGCTGGAGTGTGGGCGCTGCAACGGCATACGAGGAGTGCCCGTTAATGCCTCCCGTGAAGATCATTGAGGCTGGCGTTTTCCGGAAGGACATCGAGGCCATCTTCTTGCGGAACACACGCACTCCGGAGGTAAATGCTCTAAACCTTCGCGCGAAGATTTCAGCGCAGACGACTACTCGCGACCGCCTGCGAGACATCATTCGCGAGTACGGGCTGGATGTATTTCTCGGCGTTCAGGATCAAATCCTGAGCCATGTTCGCCAGACGGTTCGTAAGCGGCTCGCCAGGATGCCCGATGGTGAGTGGTTCGCCACGACCCTGCTGGATCACGACGGCGTCCAGAATCGCCTCTATAAGATGAAGCTGGCTATGACCAAGCGCGGGGATCGTCTTACCTTTGACTTCACCGGGACCGCAAAACAGGCATCAGGTTCCATTAACTGCGCTTACAGCGGCCTGGTAGGCGGCGTTACACAAGTGCTACTGCCCCTTCTTTGTTTCGATTTGCCATGGGCGCACGGCGCCCTCGTGGAATGTATTGACATCATTTCGGAAGAAGGCACCATCAATAACTGCCTATTTCCCGCAGCGACCAGCATGGCAACACTCAACGCCTCGCAATCTTCAGGGAATCTCGTCTGGGAGACGATGGCCCGCATGTATGGGTGCTCGGAGGACCTGCGCGACGAAATCATCGGCTTGGGCTATGGCGGAGCGAATATGGCGGTACTGGCGGGAACCAAGCTAAACGGCCGCCCGTTTGTCAACATGTTCACTGACTCGGTAGGCGGGGGTGGAGCACGTCCGTTCGGAGACGGCGTCAATAGTTGCGGCAATCTGATAGCGCCAGCGTATGGAATTCCCAACGTCGAGCGGATCGAAGGACTCTTGCCCGTGTTGTATGTATATCGCAAGGAGCGAAAGGATACCGCTGGAGCCGGTATACATCGTGGCGGAGTCAGCCTGGAATACATGATCGCGCCGCACGGCGCAGGTTCCGATATCAATGCTGTCTTCTTTGCGACGGGCTACAGTCATTCCGAAACCAAAGGCGTCGCAGGAGGCCTGCCCGGATCAATCCAACGGAATTTCGTTCTTCGCAACACGGACTTAGCCGAGAAATTCAATGCAGGTCGATTGCCAGGGGGCCTCGATGAGCTTGCAAGCGAGAAGATAGAAGTCCCCGAAGCCAAGGACGTCGCCGATCTTGGTGCGTCTGACGCCTGGATCAACTTCTGCTCTGGCGGCGGCGGATATGGTGATCCATTGATGCGGCAGCCGGATCAAGTTTTGCGGGATGTACGTCTGGGCTTCTGCTCGGTTGGCGAGGCCGAGATCCTGTACGGAGTTTCAGTGGTGGAAGGCCCGGTTACGCGAATCGACGAAGCTGCCACCACCCTGCTGCGCCGCAAGACGCGTGAGGATCGCATGACATCGGGTGTTCGCTTGGGCAACGATTGGGATGACGATGTGCCATTCAACGGAGCGCAAATGTTCCGCGTTGGTGAAACTCTCGCCGTCAGAGCCTCGAAGGTTGGCCCACTACTGGGTTGCACCAATTGCGACCGCTCTTTCGGTCCTGCTAGCGAGGATCCGCGACAACGAGCGTTGATGTTGGAGTCTCCGCTATCGAGTTTGAGCGAGTCCAACCGATACCTTGAAGATTCGAACATGGTTGTCCGGCGATATTGCTGTCCAGGTTGTGGCACGATCTTTTCGACCGACGTGCAACAGAGTGATGACGATCCACGAACACCAGAAATGCGATTACGTTTCGACGCACTGATCGTTTGACACTAGGAATATCGGCGAGCGGTTCTTTCGCTCGCCGATGATGCGCAGGAAATTGCCGACCGCTCAGTGAGGGAACGTGAATTCTGGATGAAGTTCGAGGCGAGTGAATCTGTAATTCTCGCCGTTTTGAATGAACTCGCATTTCACAACAAAGACTCCCAACGGAGAGTGAATTTCCACTGGCTTGATCGGCACCTGCCCGGAGTCATTGCCGAATGCAGTCATATACGCTATGGCTGAAGGCTGTTCGTCCTGGTTCGACGTGGTCAGGAAATTGCTGAGTACGTGGCGAATGATGTAGGTCGAGGAGCGCGCACATAAGGCCGCCATGATTTCCGCCCGGCCTTTTAATTCCTTTCCCTGGCGAAGCCAGACGCCGTTCTCTTCGAAGAGATTGACGAGCCTGTCGTAGCTTCGCTCATCTAAGTAGTGAAACAACCGTGCGACTATTTGCTGGCATTTCCATTCAACTTGGTACATGGGAGATTACCTCTCGGATGCGACGGGATTGACGAGCGTGCCGATCGATGAGATCTCGACTTCAACGGTATCTCCGACCTTCAGCCATAGCGGTGGCTTGCGCACAAAGCCGACGCCTTCCGGCGTGCCAGTGGCGATCACATCTCCGGGTTCCAGACGAGTCCATCCGGAGATATAGGAGATTATTTGTGCAACGTTGAAGATCATGTCGTCGACGCCTTTACGCTGGACTTCTCTCCCGTTGATGCGCGTCGCGAGGATCAAGCGCGAGGGATCGGGAATTTCGTCCGCTGTCACTATCCAGGGTCCTAACGCTCCAGTCTTCGGGAAATTCTTGCCGGCAATCAGCGATTGCTTTAGTTGAACATCACGGACCGAGCCGTCATTGAAGCAGGTGTATCCGAAGACATGCTCCAGCGCGTTCGCCTCGGTGATGTGGCGACCCGCCTTTCCAATGACGATGGCGAGTTCTCCTTCGTAGTCGAAATCGTCTGAAGTCAGCGGCTTTTGCAAGGGTTCGTGGTGTGCGACAAGCGTGTTGGTCGCTCACATAAAGACCGAAGGGAAAGCTGGGAGTTCAAATCCGCCTTCCGCTGCATGCGCCCGATAATTGAGTCCCACACAAATGATCTTGTGCGGATCTGGAATAGGAGGTCGCAAGATAACGTCCTTCAACGCAAATGTCCGCCCGCGAGCGCCAACACTATCTGCGCTCAATCCGGCGGCAATGGCCAGGTGCAGGCTAGGTTGTCGGGAGTCTTGGCTTGCACCGAGGTCGATGATCGTTTCACCTTCGACGATGCCGTACGAGTCGGTGGATCCGTTCGAGTAACTAGAAATTTTCATGTGGCCTTCTTGTATTTCGTCGATTTGGTAGCGAAAACACGGGTTTGTGCTCGCTCTTGTCATAGGGGAGTTTGCTGGTCTGTCGTGCGAAAACTTCTGGAAAAATGGTAAGGCGGCTTGCATTCGTACTCAAATCGATTGAACATATGAATGTCATCATCGCCATGAATTTTGCTACCAGTGGAGCTGCAACATGAACCTCGCCGGCGTGGATCTGAATCTGCTTCTTGTGTTCGATGCGCTGATGATCGAGCGAAGCGTGACTCGGGCAGCGAATCGTGTCTGTCTGAGTCAACCAGCTGCAAGTGCTGCGCTCAGCCGCCTTCGGCATCTGATGAACGATGAACTCTTCGTCCGGCAAGCCGATGGCATGCATCCGACGCAACGCGCCCTTGAACTAGAAGGGCCGTTGCGTCGTGCACTGCAGCAAATCAATGAAGCGCTCGAACCGCAGACATTTATGCCAAGTAAATCTTCGCATAGCTATCGAATTGCATTCAACGATCTTGGCGCTGCCATGGTGATGCCACTGCTTACTTCTCGCCTGGCTCACCTTGCTCCAAACATCGGTGTCGTCGTGGAGCATGCAGACGGCAACCACGCAATAAATCTTGCTGAGGGCGGCAAGGTCGATATGGCCATGGGACTATTTGATTCGAGAGGTGTCGCTTATGACTTCGAGAAGCTCTACGACATCCCATTCTCGTGCGCCATGCGCTTCAACCACCCACTGATTGGAAAATCAATCAGTGTGGATGACTTTTGCGCCACGCCTCAGCTCACGATCGTCCACGACGGCGGCGCCAGTACGATGCTGGACAGACAGCTCGTAGCGCTCGGTAAGCGTCGGCACGTTGCCTTTACCGTTCCGCACTTTTTGTCCGGACTCTTTGCATTGACTAATTCCGACCTCATCGCAGTGCTTCCCAGCAAGCTCATCAGGCGTTTTGGTGCAGCCGCGGGCATCCGGGCAGTCAACATGCCGTTCACGGCGATCCACACGACGTGCGGCCTGATTTGGAGCACCCAAAGCGCCCCGAGCCCACCAAACAAGTGGATGCGATCAATGTTGCGCGACATCTGCAGCGAATGTCGTCTTGACCGGTGGGACGTAGTCGCTGCCGATACAGTCAGCACAATTTGATCATCGATGGATTCGCAAGGTCAGTTCGACTCCTGTGTTCTCGGGCTCAAAGATACCACGGCGTCCTCGGTTTGAAATGCTGTCCTGTTAAGTTGATAAGGTGTCCAGATAGATAAAAACATTTTGACCACGCCGCTTATTTGCACCAGATCCCCTAATTGCACCAGAACCATTCCCCTCTGACATGTCGGAAAATTGCCCAATTACCTGTTCGAAAGAATAGTTCCGGTCACGACTACCCGCGCATTCGGCGAGTATTGCTTTCGGCTAGAAAGATTTGCTTCCTGGATTCAGGTGATCTTGACCAAACAAAATGGCAACTTTGAAAGCATTCTGGTTACCAGCTACCACAGACCTTCGTCTATAAATCGAGAATATGGAATGAGGCCAGGTGGTCCCACAGGAGGCACGGATGCAGGGCGTGGTTGGTACTGCAACAATGATGGGATGGTCGAGCTCTGACGAAGGCGGGAATTGCAGCAGAATGACGAAACGTATTCACTACCCGGCGACGCCCGCTTGGGCGCTGAGTTCGCATCTTGCACGGCCAGGGGAACTTCTGACAGGTACCGATAGCGGGATTATGCGTTCGCGTAGTAAATGAACTCCTGGCGATTTTTGATTCCCTCGTCCGGTGCCCGGCATAACTGACCAATGCTTGCCACTGGTGCTTTTTTCAACTCGCTTGTTTTCGGCGATACAGTTGGACTGTCGGATAACCCAACGGCTGATTGCTGACAACGGATGTTTCGCTCGCGTTACTCTTTGCTAGTGGACCTTTGGCACCTCAACGTCGAGCATGCCATCGTATAGAGCTTTCCTTAGCAGGGCCGCCTATTTCAGACGCAAATGTATGGCTACCCGACAAGAAGGGAAGACGAGCTTTGCCTACAAGATATGGAGAAGATGTGAGGCGTAAACCGTTGTACAAGGTGCTTTACTTTCAGGTTATCGTCGCGATCATGATTGGTGTGGCAGTGGGGCATTTTCTGCCCAAGGCCGCAATAGAGATGAAACCGTTCGGCGACGCCTTCATAAAACTCGTGCGCATGATGATCGCTCCTGTGATTTTCTGCACGGTCGTAACGGGCATTGCGGGCATGAGCGACATCCGCAAGGTCGGCCGCGTCGCCGGCAAGGCTTTGCTGTATTTCGAGGTGGTTTCGACGATTGCGTTTGCCATCGGTTTGCTGGCAGCGCATATACTGAAACCAGGCGCCGGCTTTAACGTCGACCCTGCCACGCTTGACGCTAGCGCCGTCTCTTCCTATGCCCCGCAAGCCCAGCATGGCGATGGGATCGCTGGCTTCTTCATGCACATCATTCCGGATACCTTCATTGGCGCTTTCACACAAGGCGATGTCCTGCCGGTGCTGCTGATTTCCATGCTGTTCGGCACGGCCCTGGCGATGATGGGCGAATCTGCCAAGCCCTTGATCGACCTGATCGAACTGCTGTCGAAACCGTTCTTCCGGATCTTGCGGATAATCAGCGGCCTTGCACCAATCGGCGCGTTCGGTGCGATCGCGTTCACGATCGGCAGATACGGGATCGTCTCGCTGCTGCCTATGGTGAGACTGGTCGGCACGTTCTATCTGACCGCGTTCCTGTTCATTTCGTGTGGACTCGGCCTGATCGCAAGAGCGTGCGGTTTCAGCCTGTGGCGCTTCGTCGTGTACATCAAGGACGAACTGCTCATCGTGCTCGGTACGTCGTCCTCGGAAGCGGCACTGCCACAACTGATCGAGAAGCTCGAACGGCTAGGCTGCTCGCGCGGAGTTGTCGGACTCGTCTTGCCGACCGGCTATTCGTTCAATCTGGACGGTAATAGCATCTACATGACACTGGTGATCCTGTTTCTCGCTCAAGCCACCAACACCCATTTGACGATGCTTCAGGAGATCACCCTGCTGGGGCTGTCGATGCTGACGTCGAAAGGCGCAACGGGTGTTACTGGTGCAGCGATCATCACGCTGGCTGCCACACTCTCGATTATGCCAGTCGTGCCGGTGTCGTCGATCGTGCTAATACTCGGCGTCGAGCGATTCATGTCCGAGTGCCGGGGGGTGACCAATACGATGGGTAACTGCGTGGCCTCGATTGTGATTGCCGCTTGGGAGAAGGAACTTGGTCGCGACGCACTTAAGGCGGCGCTTGCGGGACCCGGGGGGCGTGGCGATCGCGGCAGATGATGGTGAAGCCGCAGCGATCGTCGGGATGAGCCGGGAGCCGGAGAACGAAGTGTAGCGTTCCGCCAGACGCCACTGATCTGCCGTTGCTCTCCATGTTTGGGGAGCGTGGTATAGCATCGACCGTCGCCTCCGCCATCGTAGGGTGTGTGGTGATCAACTCCCTGCACCTGCAGCATCGAAAACAGGCTTCCCATTCAATTGTAGAAACGTTGATTACCCGTTAGCTATGGGCTATTTTTACAATTTGAATGCTTCGTATACGAATACAAACTCGGGTGTGTCGACTATCCTCGCCCTCGGGATCTTGAATGAGAAAATCTAGAAAACTAGCTTTAATCATCCTGTCACTGGCGGCGATCTCTCTAGCATTCGCAATCGGTTACTCATGGCGGCGCGCCATTCCGCCGCTGTCCGCCTCCGTGCCGAAACAATTCGACGCGGTGCAAGTGGCCCGCGGCGAGCGGATCGCCGAACTAGGCGACTGCATGTACTGCCATACAGCCAAACCAGACGAGCTGTTCGCAGGAGGCATGCCACTCAACACACCGTTCGGTGTCATCTACAGCACGAACCTCACACCCGATCCAGACAGCGGCATCGGCCGCTGGCCTCTCGAAGCATTCAGGCGCGCTTTGCGCGAAGGCGTCTCGCGCGATGGCCATCTTCTCTATCCTGCCTTTCCCTATCCACATTTCACAAAGATGAGTGATGGCGATATCGCCGCACTCTATGCCTATCTGATGTCGGTCGAACCGGTCAGCGCGCCGGCGCATCCGAACGATCTGATCTTCCCGCTTAACTTCCGACCGCTCGTGGCTGGATGGAATCTGCCATTTCTCAAAAGGGGAGAGCTCCCGCCGCAGCACGAACCGGAATCAGCGGTATGGTTGCGGGGCCGCTATCTCGTGGAAGGAGCTGGCCACTGTGCATCGTGTCACACGCCGATGAACGCGTTCGGCGCGGAAAAGAGTAGCGAAGCGTTCGCGGGCAATGTGATCGACGGCTGGAACGCACCGCCCCTCAATGCGCTCACACATGCTCCAAAGCCTTGGACCCGCGCACAGCTTGTCGACTATCTGCGTACAGGGCTTGCTTCCGAGCATGGGGCCGCTGCTGGTCCGATGTTGCCTGTTACGCAGCATCTCGGGAGCGCACCACAATCCGATGTCGAGGCGATCGCCACTTACCTGATGTCATTACAGCCACCGCCTTCGGGAGGGCAACCGGTTTTAGCCCTCCAACCCGACCTCGCAACGGCGGTCGATGCAGATAACGCCCCGACGATCCGCACAGGTGAAACCCTGTTCGCGTCATCGTGTGTCGGTTGCCATGCAAACGGTGCGCCGATGCGCGAAATTGGTGGTCGCCCAGCGCTCGGCCTTAGTTCGGTATTCACCTCCGACGATCCACGCAATGCGATCCATCTCGTGTTGCAGGGTATTCCGTGGAACGGCTCCGGAACTGCACATTACATGCCTCCGTTTGCCGACGTTCTCAGTGACGAACAAATTGCCGACATTCTCGCCTACGTGCGCACCAGGTATGCGCAGCGACCTGCATGGAAGGACGTATCTCGGACGACCGCCACAATCCGCAAGGAGATTTCACAACCATGATTACGCTCTCGGTCAACGGTGTCGAGCACAACCTCGATATTGACTCGACCATGCCGCTTCTGTATGCATTACGGAATCATTTAAAGCTCAACGGTGCGAAATATGGCTGCGGACTCGGACAGTGCGGAGCCTGCACGGTCGTCGTCGGCGAGCGCGCAGTGTTTTCGTGCCTGATACCTGTTTCCGCCTTAAAGAACCGGCCCGTACTGACGATCGAAGGTCTCGGCAAGATAGACAATCCGTCACCGCTGCAAAAGGCCTTCATCGACAAGCAGGCCGCGCAGTGCGGATACTGCATCGCGGGAATGATCATGCGCGCGCAGGCGCTTCTCGGCCAGAAACCCGCTGCTACCGAAATCGAGATTCGCGAACATATGCAGCCTAACCTGTGCCGTTGCGGTACCCACATGCGTATCATCAGTGCCATTGTCGAAGCTTTCCAGAAGATGCGCGAAAAGAACAACGCGCCAGGAGCCAGCACATGAACGTGCCTATCCTCTCCCATTCGGACTCGCCGGTGAGCCCGGGCCGCCGTCGCTTCCTCATCGCTGGCTCACTGACAGTGAGCTTCGCATTGTTTCCCGCAGCGAAGGCCTTGGCCCAGAGCGCCTCGCCCGACGCTGCCAAGGGGTTGCCCGGCGACTTGAATGGGACACCCTCACTCGACGCGTGGATACGAATCGACGAGCACGGCATCACCGTGTACACCGGCAAGGTGGAACTCGGCACAGGAGTCAGCACCGGGTTCATCCAGATTGCCGCCGAACAACTACAGGTTCGACCCGAAGACATTCACCTGATCACGGCAGACACGGAATTGACGCCGGATGAAGGTAACACGACAGGTAGCCGCTCCATAAGGGACAGTGGCACGGCCATCATGCACGCCGCTGCGCAGGTACGTGTACTGTTGCTGGAATCCGCCGCCGACAAGCTGGGTACGTCAGCCGAAATATTGAAGATACGCAACGGCATGATCGCCGCGCCGGACAACCACACGCTTACGTTCGGTGAAGCGGTTAGCGGCCTCAACCTCCACCGCAATGCCGAGCCGCAGTCGCAATTGATTGCCCCAGATCGACAGCGCGTTATCGGGCAGTCGGTACCGCGCGTAGACATTCCCGGCAAGGTTACGGGCGGAGAAAGCTACGTGCAGGACCTCCGTTTGCCCGGCATGCTTCACGCACGGGTGGTGCGCCCACCCTCCTATGGCGCCAGGCTGATTTCCATTGATAGCGCGGTGGAAAACATGGCAGGGGTCGCCAAGGTAGTCCGTGACGGCAGTTATCTCGCCGTGGTCGCCGAGGACGAATGGCAAGCGATCCAAGCCATGCGTGCACTTGAGCGGACTGCCCGCTGGGAAACGTTCGTGAAACTGCCGACGCCTGCGACAATCCACGCAACTCTGCTCAGGCTGCCACGGCGAGAAATTATCGTGGACGATCGTCATGGCCCGGCGCGGCCGGCTGCGCAAACGCTGCACCGCAGGTTTACGAAACCCTATCTGGCGCATGGCTCGATCGGGCCATCGTGTGCGGTCGCGCATCTTGACAAGGGGAAGATGACTGTCTGGACGCATTCTCAAGGGGTATTCCCGCTGCGTAGCGGGCTCGCGGAGATGCTGGGGATGAAGCCAGACGACGTCCGCTGCATCCATGCCCAAGGCGCCGGCTGCTACGGGCACAATCCCGCAGACGATGTTGCAGCCGACGCCGCACTGATTGCGCGAGCTGTGCCCGGCCGTCCGATACGGGTGCAATTGATGCGCGAGCAGGAGCAGACGTGGGACCTGTTCGGGCCGGCCATGGTGACGGACGTGAGCGCTTCGCTTGACGCGACCGGTCACATCATTGATTGGCAGTACGAAATCTGGAGCAATTCACACAATTTGCGCATCGCCAATGCGGGGAGATTACTCGCTGCACAATACCTTGCGCAACCCTTTACACCTGCCCCGCCCGAACCCACTCGGATGCCAGAGGGCGACGGCGACCGCAATGGCATACCACTCTACAACTTCCCGAATAGCAACGTCCAATACCATTTCCTGTCGGATATGCCACTTCGCGTCTCCGCTCAACGCGGCCTTGGCGCCTTCCAGAACGTCTTCACCATCGAGAGCTTCATGGATGAGCTGGCAACTGCGGCGCATGTCGATCCAGTTGAGTTCCGGCTGCGCCATCTCGACAATGTGCGCGGTCGCAAGGTGATCGAAATGGCCGCAAGCAGGTTTGGCTGGAACCCGAAACGGTTGCGACGGCCCAGTCACGGAGTGGGATTCTCATTCGCCCAGTACAAAAACATGATGGCCTATCTGGCGCTCGCAGTAGAACTGCGCGTGGTGCCTGAAACCGGAGCCGTATGCATCGAACGCGTTGTCGCGGCAGTCGATTGCGGCCAGATCGTCAATCCGGACAGCGTGCGCAACCAGATCGAAGGCGGCATTCTCCAGTCTGCCAGCTGGACGCTATATGAACAGGTGGATTACGACAGCGAACGTATCCGTAGCTTTGACTGGAGCACTTACCCGATTATGCGGTTTTCCGAAGTCCCCCTGAAAGTCGAAGTGCACCTGATCAACCAGCCCGGGGCACCCTTCCTCGGCACAGGAGAAGCATCGCAAGGACCAACCTCCGCAGCGGTTGCCAACGCGATTGCCGACGCAACCGGAAAACGGCTCCATGACCTTCCCTTGGCAACGGGCGGTCGACTTTGCAACTTCGCAACGTGATTGCCTGAGGTGGCATCGAAAACCACGGATCAAGCGTTTGCACAATGTGCCGGATGAGCATGTTTCCACTAACAGCGGCACCCAAGCACTCGCATATCTTCACTCAAGACCGCAAAGATTCCCCGCCGGTCAACCCATCCGGGCGGTGATGGCATTCGCCGGACATTTCAACTGAGCTTGCCCTCGAAAAACGAATCCCTTGCTGAGCGGTACGCTCACTCCAGCTTCCACGACTCGACATTGCTGTCCTGAGGTTACTCCGGAAAACCGGTCAAATGATCCGGGGCGAACCGGTGTGCGAGTTAAATCATTGATCGGCCGAAACGGTTTCCAGCGCCGCGCGCCGGGAGATCCGAGCGGTGTTACTGCAGGTTTTCGAAGATTGCTGCGATGCCCTGACCGCCGCCAATGCACAGGGTGACGAGGGCGTATCGGCCGCCTGTACGCCTTAACTCATACAGGGCCTTGACTGTAATTAACGCGCCCGTCGCGCCAATTGGGTGACCCATCGAGATGCCGGAGCCATTCGGATTGACTTTCTGTGGATCGAGGCCAAGTTCCTGCGTGACGGCGCACGCTTGGGCAGCAAATGCTTCGTTTGCCTCGATTACGTCCAGGTCACTTGTTTTCAAACCAGCACGCTGTAGCGCGAGCCGTGTAGAGGGTACGGGACCCATGCCCATATATAGCGGATCGACACCAGCATGTGCATATGAGACCAACCTCGCTATTGGCTTGTAGCCGCGGGATTCAGCTACACCATGTTCCATCAGTAACACGGCGGCTGCAGCGTCATTGATGCCCGATGCGTTCCCGGCCGTCACAGTGCCGTTTTCCTTCTCAAATGCGGGTCGCAGACCGCTGAGATCCTGTGGACCCGTATCCTGCCGGACGTGCTCGTCGGTATCAAAGACGATTTCTTTGCCTTTGGCGGTTCGCCAAAGCGGGAGTATTTGCTCGCGAAACTGACCTTCCTGGATTGCAGCCGCGGCTCGTCGATGCGACTCGATGGCAAGCGCGTCCTGCTGCTCTCGAGTGATTCCGTATTTCTGAGCGACTTTCTCCGCAGTCACCCCCATGTGAACGCGATGGAACGGGTCGCTCAAGGCGCCGACCATCATATCGATGACGCGCGAATCGCCCATGCGTGCACCGAAACGCGCGTCCTGCAGTAGATAAGGCGCGCGGCTCATGTTCTCCGCACCTCCTCCTATTGCAACGTCTGCATCGCCCAGCATGATGCTCTGCGCCGCTGATACGATTGCCTGCAGACCGGACCCGCAGAGGCGGTTGACGGTGAGCGCCGGAGTTGTCTCGGAGAGACCTCCGTCTAGCGCAGCCACGCGCGCAAGATAAAGATCCCTAGGCTCCGTAGCAATCACATTGCCGAAGACGACATGGCCCACTTCAGACCCCGGCACCCCCGCACGAGCGAGCACTTCGCGAGTGACATTCGCAGCGAGCTCGGTTGGTGGCACATCTTTGAGACTGCCGCCGAACTTTCCGATCGCGGTGCGCACACCGCTGACTACCACCACTTCGCGTTTCATGACGTACTCCTTTAAACGTCGTCGAGGATTGCCGGTCGACTTTACATGTTCGGATAGTTGGGACCACCACCGCCTTCTGGAGTGACCCAAACGATGTTTTGTGTCGGGTCCTTGATGTCGCAGGTCTTACAGTGCACGCAGTTCTGCGCGTTGATTTGCAGACGATCTTCGTTTGCGTCGGTTTTGACAAATTCGTAGACACCTGCCGGACAGAAGCGCGTCTCCGGGCCGGCGTACGTTTGCAGGTTCACCGCAATGGGTACACTTGCGTCCTTGAGTATCAGATGCGCGGGCTGATTTTCCTCGTGATTGGTGTTCGAGATGAACACCGACGACAGCCGGTCGAACGTCAGCTTCCCATCCGGCTTCGGATAAAGAATCGGTTTGCACTGTGAGGCAGGCTTCAGCATCTCGTGATCTGAATGCTGATGATGCAGCGTCCACGGCACATTGCCGCCTAACAGCTTCTGCTCCACGCCGACCATCAAGGTACCGAGGTACAGGCCCTTGCTCATCCACTGCTTGAAGTTGCGCGCACCATGCAATTCCGAGTGCAGCCACGACGTCTTGAACGACTCGGGATAGGCCGTCAATTCGTCGGCTTGACGTCCGGCCTGCACGGCATCGAACGCCGCTTCAGCCGCCAGCATGCCTGTCTTGATCGCCGCGTGGCTACCCTTGATCCGCGATGCGTTCAGGAAGCCCGCATCGTCGCCGACCAGCGCGCCGCCCGGGAACACCAGTTTGGGCAGCGACAGCAGGCCGCCCGCGGAGATTGCCCGTGCGCCGTACGACACTCGCTTGCCGCCTTCGAATACCGCGCGGATCGCGGGGTGCGTCTTGTAGCGCTGGAATTCCTCGAAGGGTGACAGATACGGGTTCGTATAGCCGAGGCCGACCACGAAACCCACCACCACCTGGTTGTTGTCCATGTGGTAGAGAAACGAGCCACCGTATGTGTCGTTTTCAAGCGGCCAGCCGGCTGTATGCATCACCAGACCGGGCTTGTGCTTCGACGGGTCGACTTCCCAGAGCTCCTTGATGCCGATACCGTAGACTTGCGGATCGACACCTTCGCGCAATTTGAATATATCGTTCAATTGACGGCCGAGGTTCCCGCGCGCTCCTTCGCAGAACAACGTGTACTTCGCGTGCAGTTCCATGCCGAGCTGGAAGTTCCTGGTCGGCTGACCCTCCTTGCCGATGCCCAGATTGCCGGTCGCGACGCCCTTGACTGAGGCATCATCGCTGTAGAGGATTTCCGCAGCCGGAAAACCCGGGAACATGTCGACACCCAACGATTCCGCCTGCTGACCCAGCCAGCGCGTAACATTCGCGAGGCTGATCACATAGTTGCCGTGGTTCTTGAAGTTATCCGGCAGTGCCCAGGCCGGCACGCTCTTCGAGCCCGTTTCGGTCAGGAACAGAAACTTGTCTTCCGTGACTTCGACGTCCAGCGGCGCCCCTCGCTCCTTCCAGCTCGGGATCAGTTCATTCAACGCGCGGGGGTCCATCACTGCGCCCGAGAGGATATGGGCCCCGATTTCTGACCCTTTCTCCAGCACGCAGACACTGATTTCGGCGCCTGTCTCTGCCGCACGCTGTTTCAGACGAACAGCCGCCGACAGGCCGGCAGGCCCACCGCCGACAATCGCTACGTCATATTCCATCGACTCGCGCTGGCCGTACGCGCTGACGGAAGCCACATCCATCAAAATGACCTCTCCATTGGAAGATTGCACTTCAGCATGCGGATCCCGAGAAGCTGATCGAGCTTATGTCTTCCCGGTCTTGGCCGCGATTACTTGCCCTCTTGGGCTGATGACCCGGATCCTGCATATACCCCGGTTTCAAGAGATTCAGCGCAATATAAATGGGTTTGCCGTCTTGGCGCCGGTGTTGATCCAGACACTCTTGATTTGTAAGTATTCCTTAATTGCATCGATGCCGTTCTCACGGCCCAGCCCGGACTCTTTGTATCCTCCAAACGGTGACATGTAACTGACAGCGCGATAGCTGTTCACCCACACGATGCCAGCTTGAATCTTCTCCGATACGCGAAACGATCGACCAATGTCTTTTGTCCATACACCCGAACCGAGGCCGAAACGGATATCGTTTGCGATCGAAACGGCTTCGTCTTCGTCCTTGAACTTGATAATAGAGAGGACCGGTCCAAAGACTTCTTCCTGTGCAATGCGCATACTGTTGCTGACGTTTCCGAAAATGGTGGGTTCAACGAACCAGCCATTTCCACATTCAGGCGCGGTGCCCGGCTTGCCACCCAAAAGCAGCGTCGCACCTTCCTGCTTTGCTATATCGATGTAGGAGAGGACCTTCTGGTACTGCGGACGTGTCGTCACGGGACCCACTTGCGTGTCCGGGTTTGACGGATCCCCCATTTTCGAAGTGCGGGCGAGGGTCAGCAGCTTCTCTACAAATGCGTCGTAAATGCCTTCCTGGACAAGAAGACGTGATCCGGCGATGCACGTCTGACCCGTCGCCGCAAAGATGCCGGACACCGCGCCATTTACAGCATCTTCCAGGTCTGCATCCTCAAATACAATATTCGGAGATTTTCCGCCGAGCTCAAGACTGACGTGCTTGAACTGACGCGCAGCTGCTTCGTTCACCGCTCTACCGGTTGTCTCGGCGCCGGTAAAGCTGATCTTCTTGACCAACGGATGTTCGACCAGGGGCGCTCCGACATCTGCGCCAAAGCCGGTGACAACGTTAACTACTCCCGGCGGAAAACCAGCTTCCTCGAAAAGCTTCGCAAATTCGATCGTCGAGACTGATGTGAATTCCGATGGCTTGATCACGACAGTGCAACCCGCAGCAAGTGCAGGAGCGATTTTCCAGGATGCCAAAAGGAGAGGCGAGTTCCATGGCGTGATGGCCGCAACCACGCCGAGGGGCTCATGACGAGTGAAGTTGAAATAGCCCTTTTTGTCGAGCGGAATAACGCTTCCCTGAATCTTGTCGGCGAGTCCACCGAAATAGTAGTACCACTGCGGGATGTATTGACATTGAGCATACATCTCGGCCATCAGCTTGCCGTTATCACGCACTTCAAGTTCGGCAAGCCGCTTGGCGTCGCGTGCGATCAGGTCGCCAACGCGATGCAGCAGCATGCCTCGCTGACTGGCTGACATTTGCGCCCACGGCCCGGAGGTGAATGCTGCATGAGCTGCCTGTACGGCATGGTCGACATCAGCGCCACTTCCTCTGGCGACCTCGGCCCAGACCTCTCCGGTATAGGGGTTCTCTGTTTCGAACCAGTTTCCGCTCACCGAGGCACGGGACTCGCCGTTGATATACATCTCGTAACGTTGCATAAATTCTTCTCCGTATGACTTAGCCTTGCACAGTTTGCCGTCGCGAGATTCAGCGGCAATTTCCTGTGCGTTGAGATTCATGACGACATCAACGCGTAGCGATGCGTTCTGAGTTCCGGGCACAACGTCCCATCCGGCGGAATAGCCACAGCACGAATTTCGGTCTCGACACGGTTGCACCTGGGCAAGATTTGCGCTCGATGGTTACTTCTCAGCGTGTATGGCGGGTCAACCCGTGAACCGGGGTGTACGTTTCTCGATGAACGCTGTTACTGCTTCGCGATGCTCTGGTGACTTGTGCGCGAGTGCCTGCATGGTTGCCGACATTTCGAGTACCGTATCAAGTCCGCAATCCTGACTCTCGCGCAGCAACCGCTTGGTCATCCGCAGCGTCGGACCGGGGTGACGAACGATTCGAGCAGCGACCCTTTGGGCGGCTTCCAGAAGGTCCTGCGATTGAACGACCTGAGAAACCAGGCCAATATCTAGTGCCTCGTCGGCGCTCAGCATGTCGCCCGTGAAGGCCATTTCGGCGGCACGAGAACGGCCAATAGTCCGGGTCAACAGCCATGCACCTCCATCTCCGGGAACGATACCGACCTTGATAAAGCTCTCTGCGAAGGTTGCCTTTTCCGAGGCAATCCGGATGTCGCACATACAAGTAAGATCGCAACCAGCACCAATAGCGGGTCCGCTCACTGCGGCAATGGTTGGAACATCCAGACTATAGATGGCTCGAGTGAGGCGCTGTATTCCGGTGCGATACTCCATTGTGATCTGAGCTTGAGTGAGCTTGTCATCGAAATATCGTCGCATGTCCTTCAGGTTGCCTCCCGATGAGAACATGCCGTCGTATCCGGTAATGATGACGGCCCGTATGGACATATCGCTGTTGACCCGATCGCATTCCGAGAGGAACTCTGGTATGGCTGTGTTGCCCGTCAGGGCATTGCGCGTATCTGGCGCATTCATTGCCAATGTAAGCACCGCACCGTCGCGCGTGACGTCAAGAAAGTTGGTCATGGGTATACCTATTGGTTTGAGCCAGCGGACGATACGGTGGGCAAGATTGCGCCTCGGATAAAATCGAGAGCGGAATCGTTGCCACCGAGCCATGCGACGCCAATCTCTTCGTACCAGGCGGTTTCGGCTCCGAATGCACGACGCCACGCGTGCAACCTGCGCGTGTATAGATTCAGGTCGTGTTCCGCCGTGATGCCGATCGCTCCGTGAACGGCGTGGGCGATAGCGGCGGCTGTAGCGGCCGCCTGGCTCGCGTAAGCTTTGGCCACTGCGGTACCGCCTCTGCTCGGCGTGCAATTCGACGAAGAACACGCCAATCGCGAAGCCATTCGTGCCGCAAAGGTCAATTCCGCCAGTACGCTTACCTGTTGCTGGATTGCCTGGAACTTTGCGATAGGGCGACCGAACTGCGAGCGCTCGTTAGCATAGGCGATGGTCATTTCCAGCACTCTCTCCATCGCGCCGGAAATGAGCAGGGCAGTAATGGCAGCACCAGGAATCCGAGTACCGCGATAGGAAAGAGGGATCGAACGAGGCCGCTTTGCCCATGTGATTGACGCGTCGAGACTTCCCTCAACGCGGTCCTTTTCAACGTAAGCTGCCTCAAGTGACCACAAGTGGCAAAGCCCGTTTTCCTCCACCATGATCCATTCACTGACCTGTCCGAACGGAACATTGTCACAACGCAACACGTCTCCGGTCCGCCTCACGACACCTGCCGCAATCGTAATGGGACCTGTCAGGGACTTCAGACACTTCGGGTCGAGCAACGCGCGCACGAGCATGGTGTACGCCAACGGTACAGGAAGGGCATATCGGCCACACGTAGCAATCAGAGGGGACGCATCGAGCAGCGACAATCCGGCGCCGCCGGCGCTCTCGGACACTAGCAGGTCTGCAAATCCGCCTTGGGTCAGAGCGGTCCAGAGGCCGGAAAAGCTTTCTCCTGACTCGATCTGCCGGATGGTACTCGTCGGGCACTCGCCCGCGAGAAGACGATCGAACGAGTCCGCAAAAATATCGTTCATAAGAGGTTTCCTTCAGGCAGATTTAGCGCAGACCCAAACCACGGGCAATCATTCCGCGCAAAATCTCGCGCGTACCGCCCCGAAGAGAGAACGAGGGCGCGACGTGGGTGATGTATGCGAGCGACTGGAGCAATTCCGGGGACGGCGTGCCGTATTCTCCGGTCTCGGTCTCGACTGCAGACAACAGGTCGGCGATCAAAGTCGGCACGAGTTGTTCGAACTCCGTACCCAGATCTTTTGTCAATGCGGCTACGGTCGCCGGACTTTCACCTGCCCGAAGTTTCGCCACGATGGAAATAGACATTGCTCGAAGTGTGGCAAGGGAACAGAGAAGTCGACCTGCTGCGACGTACTCGAGACGATCGATTGCCCCACGCTGCCGCAGATAGCTAGCCCATTCATTCAGCAACACGATGCTGGAATAGATCCGTTCAGGGCCACTACGCTCGAAAGCCAGTTCGGCAGTCACCTGTCGCCACCCATCGCCTTCTTTGCCGATCAGAGCGTCCTCGCCAAGACGCACGCAGTCGAAAAACACTTCACAGAAGTGACTGTCACCTGTTAAATCCTTGATCGGCCGCACGACCACGCCCGGCAGCGAAAGGTCGACAATAACCTGTGAAAGACCTTTCTGCCGGTCCTCCGGCGAGCCTGAGGTTCGCACTAGCGCCAACATGTAATGCGATCGAAACGCTTGGGTCGTCCAGATTTTTTGTCCTGAGAGAATCCATCCGTTATCCGTGCGGCGGGCTTGAGTACGGACACTCGCCAAATCGGAGCCAACGTCGGGCTCGCTCATGCCAATACAAAAGAACGCTTCGCCTCGGCTGATTCGCGGTAGATAAAATTGCTTCTGGGCTTCTGTTCCATACGACAGGATGAGCGGTCCGCTTTGACGATCTGCGATCCAGTGGGCGCCAACCGGAGCGCCCACGTTCAGTAGCTCCTCGATAAGAACAAAGCGTGAAAATGCGCCCAGTTCCGCTCCGCCGTAGCTGCGCGGCAACGTCAAACCGAGCCAGCCGCGACGCCCCAAGGCGCGGCTAAACTCTTCAGAGAAGCCCATCCAGGAGCGCGAGCGTTCGTTCGCCGGAACGCCCCCGAGGTGCTCGGCAAGAAAGGCGCGCACTTCGGTGCGTAACGCTTCCGCTTCATCCGGGATACAGACGTAGTCAAGTGATTCGATCATGGCTTCACCATCGGGTTAGGATAGCGCTCAGATAACGTTTTCGGAGGCGAGACGGGCCAGTGCTTCACGGTCGAGATTGAGGACCGTCGAAAGCACGTCGGCGGTGTGCTCACCCAAGAGGGGTGGTGCCAACCGGTATTCCACGGGTGTATCCGACAGGCGCACCGGGCTGGCAATAAGGGGAAGAGGCCCCGCTTGCGTATGCTCCATTTCGATTTTGAGGCTGCGATCGATGACCTGGGGATCGCGAAAGACGCGATCAAGCGTGTTGACGGGGCCACTTGGCACACCTGCTGACTCGAGCTGTGCGAGCCAGGCGTCTGTCGTACGTTGAGAGATAAGGCTGCGCAGGATTGAAACTAGCTCATTGCGATTCGCCACACGTGCGGCGTTTGACACGAACCGGCTGTCAGCCGCAAGTTCTGGCCTTTCAAGGACCGCACACAGCTTTGCAAACTGGTTGTCGTTGCCGACAGCGAGGATGATGCTTCCATCGGCAGTCGGAAAGTCCTGGTAGGGGACTACGTTTGGGTGAGCATTGCCAAGACGTCCAGGAATAACGCCACCATGCAGGTAGTTCATGGCCTGGCTAGCCAGGCACGCTACCTGTACATCGAGCAAGCTCATATCGATGTGTTGACCGCGGCCGGTGTTTCCCCGGGCGGCTAAAGCGCCTAATACGGCGATGGTCGCGTATAGGCCCGTCATCACATCCGTCAAAGCCACCCCGACTTTCATCGGGCCACCGCCAGGCTGGCCATCGCTATGACCGGTGACGCTCATCAGACCACCCATGGCCTGAATGAGAAAGTCATAGCCTGGCCGAGGCGCGTAAGGGCCAGTTTGTCCGAATCCGGTGATTGAGCAGTAGATGAGACGTGGATCGATAGCGCTTAGTGACGCGTAGTCGAGACCGTATTGCTTGAGGCCGCCTACCTTGAAGTTCTCGACGACAATGTCCGACTTCGCTGCCAGTTGCCTGACAAGCTTCTGACCTTCGGGGCGGGTGAAGTCGATCGTGACGGACTTCTTGTTGCGATTCGCGCACATGAAATAGGCTGACTCTCGTGTTGGCTCGCCGTTTGCGTCTTTCACGTAGGGCGGTCCCCAACTGCGCGTGTCATCGCCAGTATTGGGGCGCTCAACCTTGATCACTTCCGCACCCATGTCTCCTAGCGTCTGGGCCGCCCATGGACCAGCCAACACACGCGATAAATCTAATACTCTAATGCCCGACAATGCACCGGCCATTTTGTCTCCTCCTTCCTTTATATTCTGTATTGAAACTCTTTGCTTTCGCCGCGAGACAACCATTGCGAAGCTGTTTCGCCGATGCATCGCGGGAATATTTATTTCCCTGCGCTTAGTGCGGCATCGCGAAGTGCGCTGAGTGTCGCCGTAGGTGTAATCGCCTCCGGATCGATCAGGCAATGGAGTATTGCGGGCTTACCTGAAGCGACTGCGCGATCCCAAGACTTTTCGAACTCCTCAGCAGTTTCGACGCGTTCGCCATAACCACCGAATGCATTGGCGTATGCCGCGAAGTCGGGATTGCGCAATTCGGTTGCCGATATTCGACCAGGGTAATTTTTTTCCTGATGCATACGGATCGTGCCGTACATGCTGTTGTCGATCACGACAACAATGATGGGCAATTCGTATTGGACAGCGGTTGCAAACTCCTGTCCATGCATGAGGAAACAACCGTCACCAGCAAATGCGATAACGGTCTTGTCTGGATGGACGCGCTTGGCAGCAACGGCTGCAGGTACTCCATATCCCATGGATCCGCACGTCGGAGCGAGTTGTGTCGCAAATTGCGTGAAGGGGAAAAAGCGATGCACCCAAATGGAGTAGTTGCCGGCACCATTGCAGATGACTGCATCGGAAGGAAGTTTCGCCTTAAGAAACTCCATGACGCGAGCCATTTGCAAACGTCCGGGTAACCGGATTTCACCAAGATCACTCCATTTTTTGTACTCGGCATGTGCCTCATGTGTCAACGCGGACCAGGGTGCTGGCACTACACCGGGCAAATCTGCAACTGCGGATGCAAAAGACTTCGGTGTCGCGTTGATGGCCAGTGTCGGCTGATACATGCGTCCAAGCTCATTCGTGTCCGCGTGCACGTGGATGACCTTTTGTACCGGCGTGGGAATCTGCAACAGCGTGTAACCCTGGCTTGCGGCTTCGGATAATCGGGTGCCGACAAGCAATACGAGATCGGCATTGGCGATCCGTTCCACAAGTTTGGGATTGGGGCCGAAGCCGATGTCGCCAATAAAATTCGGATGGGTTGCAGGGAAGAGCATCTGACGGCGATATGAAACCGCAACGGGAAGTTCATAGCGTTCGCTGAAGTGGACGAAATCTGCGACTGCCTTAGCGTCCCAGCCACTACCGCCCACGATGGCTACTGGGCGCTCGGCCCTTCGAAGTTGCGCGTCGAACTCGGTGAGAGTTGCTTCCCCAACAGATATCTCGACTGGAGTGTACGGTCGGGGATCTTGAGCATTAGCTGTCTGCGTCAGCATATCTTCAGGCAATGCAATGACGACCGGACCCGGGCGTCCTGAGGTGGCGACATGAAACGCGCGAAGTACAATTTCAGGTATTCGGGCCGGATCACTAATTTCTGTTGCCCATTTCGCCAGCGTACCGAAGGTTGCTGCGTAATCGACTTCCTGAAACGCATCGCGGCCTAGAGCGCCTCGTTCAACCTGGCCGACAAAAAGAATCATCGGCGTTGAATCCTGCTGGGCGATATGCACACCCGCGGACGCGTTGGTCGCACCTGGACCACGAGTGACGAAACAGATTCCCGGCCGACCGGAAAGTTTTCCGTGGGCTTCGGCCATCATGGCGGCGCCACCTTCCTGCCGGCAGACTGTTACGTCAATAGGCGCGTCATGAAGTGCATCCAGCGCCGCCAGATAGCTCTCGCCGGGGACACAAAATACTTGTTGAATCCCGTGTATGACCAGTTGGTCGATGAGGATTTGCCCACCGGTTCGGGGCGCGGAAAGTGAACGTTGCATGAAAAGCCCTGCGAGTTTGGTTCGGTTCGAGCGCTCCGCGACTGCTGGACCGCGGCGCGTAAAGGTGACGATCGCGTGTTAGCGTCTTCAGCAGGTGTAGTTGAGGCCCATGCGGCCGCCGTCTGCGAAGATGATTTGTCCGGTGATGTAGGACGACTCGTTACTCGCAAGGAACAGGGCAATGGAGGCCATTTCCTCCGGTTGGCCGAGCCTACCCATCGGTGTGCGTGACATGATCTTGGTCACGGCTTCTTCGGACGACAACACGGTCGCTCGCACGAGCTCGGTTTCAATGGTGCCAGGACCGATTGCATTCACGCGGATGCCATGAGGAGCCAGTGTGACCGCCATGTTTCTCGTCAACTGGTTGATGCCACCCTTCGAGACGTTGTAGGCCAGCAGGTTGGGAATCGTCATGACGGAATTGACCGAGGACATGTTGATGATCACACCCTCGCTTTTCCTGGTGAGAAGGTGGCGCGCCACTTCTTGACTCGCCACAAAAGCTGATTTCAGATTGACGTTCAGCGTCCGGTCGTATTCTTCTTCCGTGATGTCCAGCAGATTCTGCGGCGTCGCTACGCCGGCGCTGTTAAGAAGCACGTTAACCGTGCCCATCTCGTCAATCGCCGATTTCACAAGGGCTCGGACCTGCTTCGAGTCACCCGCATCTGACACGAAGAATCTCGCCTTATAGCCTGCCTGCTGAAGCTTGTCTGCGAGCTCGACGCCTTTATGCTCGTTGATGTCGGAGAAGCAGACCTCGGCGCCAGCAGCGGCAAATCGTTCTACGCATGCCCGAGCAATGCCATTCGCACCTGCAACTACGAGTGCCTTTCTACCTTCGAGGGATTTCATCCTGGTACTCCTGATCCGTTGAATTTTTCTGTGGCCGGCCGCGACGACTCGACTGGAGGCTCTGGAGTCGTTGTCGCGAAATTTTCCGACAGAGACTGTTTCGCGTCAGATTCGTTCTCATGTGAGACCAGTGGTCTGAATGGAGAACATTCTATTTCGGCAAATTCTGGATGTCAACGCGCAAGATATGGGCAGCGTACGCGTGTGGAAAACACGGGCAGTCGCTGTGTGGCGGGGAAGAGAGTGAGACGAAGAATCACTTCGAGACAACGTAGGGAGGGTCATTACCGGGGCGGGTAAACCGCAGGTGCCCGAGTTTGATACTGGAAAAGGCGGTGGACGGAGCAGCTGTTCACGTCCCGCTCATGCGTCCGCAAAATCTGGCCAGCAGCAGGATGCCTGGTTGGCGGTGCCGGCAGGCTGGTGTGTGCCCGAACGGGTACAGCCCGACGACGATGTCATTCCCTGAATGGTAGTGGTTTAGGTACGTACGACATTGGGGAATTCACACCGTGTGATTCGTCAACTCTCGAACCCGGAATATGAGGAGTGAACAGACATGACCTCAATTCAATCGATCGAATCCTCCACGACGCTCCTCACTGAGAAGAATCTGACGAAGACGCTGACGGTCGGCATCATCACCGCAGTACTGGTTATCGCGGCGCCGATGATCATCGGCGCGGCCGGCGGCAACTACTGGGTGCGGGTGCTCGACTTCGCGATGCTGTACGTGATGCTGGCGCTGGGCCTGAACGTGGTGGTGGGCTTCGCCGGCCTTCTTGATTTGGGCTACATCGCGTTCTACGCGATCGCCGCCTACACCACGGCGCTGCTGTCTTCACCGCATCTGTCCACGCAATTCGCGTGGATTGGTGCAATGTTCCCGCACGGCCTGCATACGCCGTTCTGGATCATCGTGCCGATCGCGATGGCGCTGGCCGCGATGTTCGCACCCGATAGGCCGCCGAACGATGCACCCATGGCAAACGCCGTCATCAGATCGTGGACACCGAAGTGATCCGTCAGTTGCTCTACGGTCTCGCGATGGTGCTGATCATGCTGTATCGCTCGGAAGGCCTGTGGCCGTCTCCGAAACACGAAGACAAGATCGCGAAGATTGCGAAGTGCGCTGGCAAGAAGCCGCTGCGCGCCTAACGGTTGCGCTGGGCCATGGACCTCATGGGACGGGAGAAAATTCTATGCTGACTCAATCTGGATGTAGGTTTCCTCAAATGCTTCGAAGGTCTCCGGCGCAAAGGGCGACCTAAGCGCCAAGGTCGCGACGACCGAGAAGTTCGGATATTTCGTTCGCGGACTGGACCAGCAAATTTGTGATCTTGTGTATGTCGGCAAGCATTCGAGAGTTTGGTCCACCAACGACCAGCGCCGCCAAAATCTCCCCACTTGACTCAAAGATTGGCGCAGCGATGCCAAATACATCGTTGGTGGAGCCGAGATCTGCTGTATCGAGTCCCGATTCAATAACCTTCGCGAGCAAATCCTTTAGCACGGACTTGCTAGTAACCAATTTCGAGGTAGCGTCGATCTGAACATTCTTTACGTAAGCGTCCCGCTCATCTCGAGCCATATTTGCCAAGAGCAATCGCCCCGCAGAGGACGAATACAGTGGTCTTCGATCCCCGACAGACACCATAAATCGCACTTCCTTGGGGCTATCGGCCTTGGCGATATAAACAATGTGCTGCCGGTCTTGCGTGAAATGAGCGATCAGCACTGTCTCACCTGAAGCAGCGGCAAGCGCTTCAATTGTCGATTGCGCGATCTCTGGAAAGCGGCGGTGGGCGACAACCGCCGATGCGAGCTTGAACGCTTCCAAACCTAAAGTGTACGTCCCTCGAACGTTTTGTACGTAGCCGCTTTCGGTAAGAGCCCGCAACAACGTCAGAAGGCTTGTCTTGGGGGTGGAAGTAAGTTCGCATAACTTACTTAAATTTGCGCCTTCGCGCAAATCGGCCAGGAGTCGCAGGACATGGACTATCCGCGCGGTGGCTCGAGGTGACGGCCGGTGTTCCTTCACCGAGATACTTCCAATTGCTTTACTCATGCTGATAAATGAATTTTGACTTGATGGGAATACGAGCATTGCACCCAGAAAAGAGATCGAGAAGCATACCGCTACAGTCGCGCTTCCTCAAGGAAGCGAAGCGTCTTGTCATTGAACGTGCCTGCTCCGCTTCCCGCACCCCCTCTAACAGGCTGCGGAAATACACCTCTCCTGAAGCGACGCCTTTCGCTCTGTGCGGCTACCGCTGCGCAATTTTCTGCATTGCGAAATTTCAACGCGAAT
>NZ_JBIYEB010000050.1:0-41147 GCF_044909315.1 Caballeronia udeis | reverse complement strand
ACGAAGTACTCTGGCGAGCGAAGCAGATTCAGTATGCTAGCCGCAGCCGCTATCACCTCGATACGGCCGTGGCATGCGCCCGGCTCCGTCAGGCCACGCACCAGCTCAGGACGCGGGCAGCCTCGGCCGTACCGAAGGACCCTGCGTTTCAGCGGCTCGACATTGTCCATGTCGTTTATCGACCGGGTCCTGATCAGTTGCCCGGCAGTGATGCGGAGTTCTCGCGTGAATCAATCGCCGAGCGGCGTGCAGCCGGCTATGCCGACCTGAGAGCGGCGATCAGCAGGAAGCCGTGGTTCACGGAAAAGTCGCAGGCTCATCTTGGCGTGGTGGTGCATCGTGTCGAGAATGGCCTGGTGACGACAGAGGCTGCGGGGGCCGCGCAGGAAGCGCCGGCTCCGGCGGAAGCTGGACAGTCCTGATAAGCCCGGGGGTCTTGTCGACCGGATGCTGCGAGCGGCATGCCCCAGTCGAATGGCGAGATGCAACCTTCGCGATTGGAATCGTCTCGAACGAAACGTATTCCCGGGCCGAAGGTATTCATTCTTAGAAGGTAAGTTAGGGCGAATCATGCAGATGGTTCCGCGGGAGTGCCCGGATGGATGCTCGATGCCGCCACCGTCAGCAACCCTCCCAGTGCCGACGTAGCACCAACCCGCCCGACTGTCAGGAATTGCCGACTGCTTGCTGGCCGAGACGCCGCGCGAATGGCCGTTCCAGTTTGCAACCTGCCCTAGCCCTCGCATGAGGTCGAAAGTCAGTCGTGGGTCGGGAAGCGCCGACCGCCATCCGGCAAGGACCGGCCATTTTGTGACGTTCGGCTGCGTCGCGCGAACGGCCGCTTCCGCGTCTTCCCATCGATGTTCGTCCCTAATTTGCGCGTAACATAGGTGCGGCGGTGCGAATTCCCGACTCGCCACGGAGACGCTTCTATGCGACTTGCTGACTTTATCTTGCGGCAATCAGAGCCGATTTTGGCGCAATGGGAGGCGTTCGCCGCCTCCCTCGTACCGGCATCGGCAGTTATGGAACCGTCGGCGTTACGAGACCATGCGCCAGAGATCCTGCGCGCGGTGGCAAAGGACTTGCAGACTGCGCAGACCAGGGAGGCACAGCACGAAAAATCAGTCGGGCGGGCTCCCGCTCCGATCAATGCGGCCGAAACAGCCGCGCAAACGCACGCCCTTCTGAGGGCACGGTCCGGCTTCAACATCAGACAACTCACGGCCGAATATCGTGCGCTGCGTGCAAGCGTACTCCGCTTGTGGATGGATGATTGCGCGCCCGACGCGCCTCATCTGGAAGACGTCATTCGTTTCGATGAGGCGATCGATCAGGCACTCGCGGAATCGGTCGACTTTTTCAGCGCGCAGGTCGAGAAGAGTCGCAATCTCCTGCTTGGCATGCTTGGCCACGACATGCGCAGCCCTCTGCAGGCGATTCAGATGACTGCGTCGTATCTTGAAACACTGAATGCCGGGGAGCGAGTATCCGACGCAGCAGGCCGCCTGATACGTAGCGGAGCCCGGATGCAGGCATTGCTTGATGACCTGTGCGATTTCAATCGGACCAGGCTGGGCTTAGGCATCAACGTCATACGCAAGCGTGTCAATCTCGTGGACGTGCTTACTGAAGAACTGGAAGAGTTGCGAGCCATTCATCCGGACAGGCAGATTGAGCTGCACGTGACGGGCGATTCACATGGAGTCTGGGACGGCCAGCGCCTGCAGCAATTGCTCGGAAACCTTGTACTCAATGCCCTCAAGTATGGAGCCCAGGAAACTCCGGTGCGCGTGATGGTGACTTGCGACGCGACGCATGTTCGTATCAACGTTAGCAACCGTGGACCGGCTATTGAGCGCGCGACGCTGGCGCGTATCTTTGATCCCCTGATGCGGGGGGAGGAACAGCGGAGCAAAGACGACAGGGCGGGTAATCTCGGACTGGGTCTGTATATAGCGAGCGAAATTGCCAAGGCCCACAATGGTGCGATCGAAGCGCGCTCCGACGAGAGGGAGACCTCATTTTCAGTGTCGCTCCCGCGTGCTGGCGAACCTTGATAAGGTGTCTATGGTTCATTGCGCCGAGGCTGAGTTTCCTCCTCGACGTCGGTCGTCGCTGGGTATGTGCTGAGGCAAAGCGGCCGTCCACCGGTCGAGTCGAAATGACGCCTTTGTGTCCCCTACCTGCCGCTGTCATGTCGTTGAACCAACGGCAGCAATGGTCGAAGACTCGCCGCTCGGTAAACTTCGATGTATTGGTTGCGGGTCGACGAAGTACCAGACCGCTCGAGCGCTACGCTCGTTTTTTCGACGGTTGGTCGACAAGCGGAAATGCTTTATGTAGAAACCGCATGGTTCGTCTACCATATACATGCGGCTGTACGGAAATTTGGGTCTCCTAGGCTGTTCAGCGCGCTGCGCACCAACCGGTGATATCAATTGCCATGTCGATTCAAATCAGAGCGACACGATTTGTCGCAATAGTTCCAAGGCTTTCATTTCGTCTAGGCGACCAGTACGTGCTTTGCCCGCGAGTGTCTTTATCAGCGCCTCCGCTATCGGTTCAATCCCTTGTAGGTCGTCCAGGCTGGACGTCGAAGTGAGACGGCGCGGCTCCGTGATCACCTGCGTTACGGGGGCTGGCGCAAACTGCTGACGGGCGGCGGAGAACGAGACATCGTTATCAACGGTTCGCCGAATCGTCGGAACGGCGGCGGACGGGATCGCTCGATCTTGTTGCCCCATGACTGAATTCGTCTCAGCGGCGACGCTTGTTGAACCGCCTGTGCCATCAGCATCAGAGGGCAGGGCGAGCCTAGCACCCGCAGTCTTCGCCTTCGCACCCGCAGGCTTCTTCGCCGCTGGCGCTTTTGGCTCAATCGTGGGCGGCAGTTCTTGCTGAGCGGATGCATGGTGACGCGACGGGGGAACAAGCAAATCCGACACCGACTCAGGGATGTCCGTTACTGAACGCGGAACGTCCAACCAGCCCGTCGGCAAACCAAGGCGTTCGGTGAACCGGTTTGCTTCCGCATCGTCCATCCGTTTCTGTCCGTAGAAACGATTGGCCATGTTGGAGTCGCTAATTTCCATCACCACGCCGAGTCGTACCTTCGATCCTTTGCGGGACGTAAGCACGTGCAGGTTAGTGCGACGAATGTTTTCCAAAGCTGCGATGTCATTCAACGGCAAGGCTTGCTGAGCCTCCGACTTTGAGGACGCTTTGACTTTCGCAGGTGCCGATTTCAGCGGGGTTGCCGTGGCAGGCTTCGCCGTCGTAGTGTTGGTTTTCGCGACGGCCCGTGGCGACCCGCCATTTGTCTTCTTTGGCATTTCTGGTTCTCTGGGCAAACGATCGGTTAGGGTAGGGGGGTGATTGGCCTGCGTGACAGGAGCCGGCTTCAACACTTGCTCGTACGCAATTTCGGGTTCGGTGTTCGCGTGAATGAAGTCTAGTGGTGACCTCAAGCGCCCAATGATCTCGGGCGTGAGGACAGGATTGGGCTGATCGAAAAACCCATCGGGCAGCCCAAGCGTCGTTTCGATATGAAAGGCTGTCTCAGGCGTGAATCTCTCGCCGTTTGCCAATTCGGCCACGCGCGTTAAGTTGGAGTCGAGTCCCAGTGCGATGTTCTCCGCGCCCACCGCGTCTACCAACAATTTAAACGAACGCGTTTTGAAAATGGAGGCCGTGTGGGCCGGATCTCGAGCAGGTGGAGCTTTTACGTATGGCTTCTTCTGCTGGTGGGATGTCGCTTTTGAAGGTTGGCGCGATTGACGCTGGCCCTTGTCACGAGATCCCGAGTATCGCCCGTGTGCTTGACTCATAAAGTAGGGCTCCCCGCCGTGAAATCACTATCAGTTTTGGCATTATAGGCGAAGGTGTACTGACACCGGACTCGCCGTCACGCAATGAGCCATTCTCGTAACCCTAGCGCTGGCTGTGTTGCTCTCGGCGACCACCATGTCGGAATCGAGGGACCGCGTTCGTCTAAAGAATTCGCAGATGGCGAATCTTGCCGATGCGCGCAGAGCGTTTCAAGATGAGATCGGTGATGAACTCGGGAAGAAGGGCGCGCGGAATGTTCGCGGGCACGTCTTTGACCACCTGCGACGGAACCTTGGCGATGTAGTCGTCGGGCGCGCTCGCCAGGCTGTGCTCATAGCTGACGCGATAGTCCATGATGGGGGAGAGTCCGGGGAAGGTCGTTGTCACGCCGGATTTTATCAGTGGGCACAGTTTTCCGGCTCTTTTTACGGTGACGTTCCGGCTTACGTTTTCGGCGTCCACATGAAGCCGCCGTTCATTAGGCGCTTCACCCACACTCCACGGTTTCCGTGTTTCGCCATCAAACGAACGAGGCCTCTGCGAAATGCGGCGTCGTTTTTGACGCATGCGTAGGCCTCGGCAAGATCCTGAAGAAGTTGGAACGCCTGACCGTATGCGTGGCCGGACCCGCGCTGTAGTGTGGTGTCGATACGCTCCCATGTCGTGCTTTCGTGCTCGATCAGCGAATTCAGGTAGCGGCGACGTTCGGCAATACGGCGCACCTCTGCAGCGTCATTGGCTGCCCGTTCGCGACGTAGTCGAAGCGCGCGGGCAGCATCGCGTCGAGCGTCTATTTCAGCGACCGTCCGACGCGTCACTGGCTCGGCCCGGCTGGGATTACGAGTGCGATCCCAGTTTAGAAACCGAGTGCGCAAACCACGTTCGGTTTCCTGAGCGTTCCCACGCAGCAGTTGGCGTAAAGCATCGCGCATTTCCGCTGCGGTGAGTTCAAGCAACCATGGCTCGAAGCGCGCGTCGTCGTCGACATCGGCCAATAGAGGCGGGCTGGTTTCGGCTGCTGCTGCGAGCCAGTCTGGATCGAGCATCATGAACTCTGCCAGTGACGCCTGCGCAGGCGTCAGTGTTTGCAGCCCGTTCGGCAACGGGGGTTCACGGTCGCTGTCGCGCAGTTCGCCATTGACTAGCCGAGCGAGCCAGCCGAGGTACAGGGGGCGTGTGTCGCCTCTTAGTAGTTCATCACGCAAAGGCAACAGCCTTGCCATCCAACCCGGACCGTCTGCCTGTTCATAAAATCTGGCGTGTTCGCCGGAATCATCATTGAACGACCAATCAAGAATCGAGTGCTGAGCGGTTCGATTTACCTCGAAAGCCGTCGGCATGGAAGCACTCGCCGAGTGACCTGGGGTGTCGACGCAGTCGAATATGACCTTCGCGTCGATGACGTCCCGTGGGATACGGAGCAGCAGGCGGCAATTTCCCCAACTCGAGGAATAGACATGAGCGTCGAAAAAGCGCTCGACCCAGTCAAGCGGTTCACCCTTCAGATTGCCCCAGTGATATTCGTTGATAAAGCACGATGCCGTGATCGTCGCTCGTGTAGAGCGGCTTCTCAATTCGGATTGTGCTTGCTCCGTCAGTTGTTGATCGACCGCGGCAAACTCATAGTATTGATATTCGCTCATGACTTATTTCGTAGACGCCTTCAGGGCTGGACCGGTGGGCCGAACTTTAAACCATGCCAAGTTTGGTTTTAGGCGCGAACTTGTTCAATCAGCGAGCCAGGCGTCGGCCCACCTGGCGATCAATTTCAGTTAGATCCACATTGCGTCACCGGCCCAAACTGCGCGGCAGTACCTCGAATTTGATTGCGGCCACCACATCTCAAATCTCGTCACTCGGATCGCGCACTTCGAGCTTGAACTGCCATCCTTCAAACGGCATCAGCATGCGACCGAGTTCGTCCCACTCGACGCGGCGACCATCTATGACGACGCATGGCCTACGTGAATTCTCGAAACCGTCCCATTCGATTCTACCGCGGACGGTTTCGTCGACGATCTGCAATCCGAGATCGCTGTCTCTTACGTGGGCGATCGCAAGCAAACGGCGCATCTTTTCAATCAGCTTTCCCAGCAAAACGAATTGATCCGATAGCGGATCGCCGATGATCTGAAAGCGATATCCCGACGGTTCTTCCTCGCTCGTCGAATCGAATGCTTCGAGAGAAAGCTTGTCGCCGAACAAAAGACTTCGAATATGGAACTCGTGGACGGTTCCATTGGCATCGGACAGGTGCACCGGTTTAAACTTGACTTCACCGAAATCATCAAGACCGGTGTGGTGAGCCATTTCTCGGTTGAAGCAGGCGGTGCACAATAACCGGTCGCCGTGTCCCTCGCTGACGGTATTGACGGTGTCATAGTGCGGCACGATGGCGCCGCAAGCCGCGCATTGGATAATGGACATGACGGAACTCCAGGTGAATCGAATAAGCAGCGCGCTGTGCGACGCATGCGATCTCGCGGTGGCGTGCTGCAGTACAACAGATCTGCTTTGTCTGCGATGTGCCTATTTTGTCACGTCTGAGAAAGCACTCGCGACGACACACCAAGGGCAACGTGCACGACATCGAGGACGCTTGGGGGCAACCATCAGCAAATGGTCAGACTCTTTGCCGCGAAAAGACTGTGCGTGCGGATTGCGTCGCGCTATGACTGATCGCGGTCGGCCAAGCGCCAACCGCAAGATGAGCGAATAAATCGCTGTCTTGTTGGGTTAGCTTACGCCAGCGGATTGGTGGCGTTGTTTGATATGTACTACAAATGAAAATTCGATAATTGTATTTAATTTAGATTATTTTGATATCCTATTTTTTTGACTATCAAACGTCGATTGCAACCGGATTATTGAACGGTGGCCATGTTGAACGCCTGGATGTAAGCGGTTGCCGACCACAGACCGTCGGACGAAGCGGAGATAGAGGGCGCGCTATCTAGGCCCGGTCGCGCGCCGCAGCAACCTTTGGTCAATTATCCACCCCGTATGTGTCCCGATCTCGAGGAACGCGTAATCGGGATGAGCGGGATTGAGTAGATAGTTAAACTCAGCAGGAACGACCGCGCTCGGAACTGTTAGCACGGCACTCGTTCCAGCGTGTATCCACGCCGCCCCGATTTGTTGAAGGTCATGCCTGGCTGAAAGCTCGCGCCAGTCGGTGGGCAACGTAGTTTGGTCGATATGCACGACGATTTGCTCGGGCACGCGAACTGGAATCATCACATAGCTGGCATGCAGTGGTGCGTCCTGCACCAGCATTTCAAGGAGAGCAAGCGACTGCGTTTGGGCCGTATAAACCATCGCGAGGCCCTTGGGGTTCCACCGTCCACCATACAACCGCGCGCCTTCCCCCGAAAAGGCCGTATCTGCGTATCGTTGCGTGACCACTCGCCATATCGTGCGCATCAAGCAAACACACCATGCTCGATGCGGCCCAATGTGTCCATCACACTATCGGCCCCGATATCGGTATCGATAAGACTGAGCGGTGTCGCACCTTCCAGAGCCTCAATGGGAGTCTTTAGCCAATTGAGCGCGGCATCGAGTCCCTCGAATACCTCCGCGGCCCGGGCCACCGTCCGCGCGAGTCGTAGCAATTTCGCCGACTCTTCGCGACTGAGCACGCCTTCGCGCTTGCGCCGCGCCAGGGTCCGCTCGGGGATGTCCAGTGCCTGTGCAAGTTCCGCCTGCGATAAGCCGATCGACTTCAGCATTGAATCGAGGGCCCTCGAGGAGATGCCGTGACGGACCACATCGACCCATTCAAGGCCCGACCGAGGCGCGCGGGCAAATACCGCGCGCCCGCCAAGCAACGTGTCTGCTGAAACAGTCTCTATAACGCTCACGATTCACCTCCTGCCATTTGGCATCCATTTTACACCAAAATGGCGGCATTAGAACTCTGCGGAAGTGGCAGCATGGGGACGCCAACTCATCGGATTGGAGATGTGCCCGTCAGAGGACAGGTCGAGAGCCATTGCGTTTCCACTCCCGCGCCATAAGTTCGCGTACCGGCAGGGGTGTTTACTGCGTTGCATGAGCCGGCAGACGGTCGGGTGAGATACCAATCATCCGGCGTCCTGTTAGTGGATCATTGTGTATGTGGACTATAATGCACATGTTTTACAATAGGGAGATGCACATGGGTAAGGCACTCGAAGTCCGGGCACGCAAGTCCACGAACGTCACGCTGCCGCCTGAAGTCCTGGATCGGGCCAAGGAGCTCGGGATCAACCTTTCGCGCGCGAGTGAGCGTGGTGTGCGCGAAGAAATCCAGGAGACTGAGGCTCGCCGTTGGGCCGACGACAATGCCGAGTTGGTCGCAGCATACACGGCGATGGTTGAACGCGACGGGCTGCCGCTCTCGAAGTACAGGACGTTTTAATGGCGCGTTTTGATCTCTACGATAACCCCGACGATGAGACGCGGCGCCTTGCACCGTACCTGCTCGACGTGCAGAGCACGCATGTCGGGATCTTGCCGACGCGCATCGTGATTCCTCTGAGACCTACCCCGGATCTCGGGTTCTCAGGCAAACCGTCCGATTTGCTGCCGGTCTTAGAGATCAATGGCGAGAAACACTTCCTCGACACGCCTGCCATGAGTGCGGTTCCCTTGAAGGCACTCGGCAGGCGCATCGGCTCCCTTGCGGATCGCCGCGATGCCATCTTGGCCGCGCTCGACCGAATTTTCGGGGCCTACTGACCGAAGGCAACATGGGGTCAGTCGGTCTCACAGGCGAAAACTGGCCAAGGAACGGCCTTAAAACTGCCGTGCGCTCTATGCTCGGCGACCACCTGGATGATCTTGAACCAATCCAGCTCACGCATGTTCGCCGTGACGAAACCACACTCATTCATGATCGCCCCCTTGACGGCGCACTTCACCAGCGTGCGCCCGGAGGACGGAATCGGGACATCTCTAATAGCTGAACCGGATATTTCTAAAAAGCCCTGACAGACGAATATATGCGGCAATTGCATGGCGCGTTAATTTCGGAACGGCCGCCGTTTATTAGTGCAGAGTTCGCGCGCCGCGATTCGTGCCCGCGGCCTCGACCTGTTGGAGGATATTCGCGCGACACTCGGCCTTGATCTGGTTCGCCGCTTCCCTAACCAACGCGTTGCCGTAAAAACGCGCAACCTTCGCGTCGATCGTGTCTTCCACGTGCTGAATGGCGGCTTCGACGCTCGCCGGATCGTCCGGATCGAAGCCGGTCGTGATGACGTCCTCCTGGAGTGCCTTGAGGCCTTCGCCCGCTTCCGCGAGAACTCGGGTCAGCTCTTCGGACAGTTTGTTCACAGAGCCCTCTTAACTTGATTGATCGACGACGCGCAGCAGCGTTTTGAGGAAATGCCAACTGCGGCGATCAAGATCACGAACGATTATTCCCACGACGTTTGGTTTTTCGGAAGCGCGCCGGCGGGATCAAAGACCGACATTGTATCGGCCTCGTTAAACACGCTCGGGTAGAGCACAAGGTTGGTGCCCGTCGAGGCTAGGCGTGAATTGAAAAGAACACCTTTAGCCCCAGTACTGAGCACTAAATCACCCAGCACCCAACTGGGCGGTTCAATCCGATTGTTAAACCACATCGCGCGCCAATCGCAATAGAAATCTTCCCAGAGCGGATCCCATTCGCGCGCGTTCAACCCCGCACGAAAATCAACGATCGGTGCGCAGCAGACCTGATAGGTCACGAAGGTACCGGGTGGCAGCAGCGTCGAGACCTGCTTGTATTCATCAATGGCCGTTTGTACATCGAGTGCGAGGTAGAGCGCTTCTATTCCGGGCCGATTGACGCGGCCACCGTGGGTCGCCGCGCCAGCGCCACTGAGAGGCATTGACGCCCACTTTGGCGTGTGAACGCGGTAGGCGGTGATGCGTTCAAGCTGCGTGACAATCATCCGGCAGCGCCTGCTTCGAGCGACACAACATAGCGGATCACATCGTCAGCCCGACCGTCGGAGACGAGTTGTTCAGCAGTTTTATAGCCAAATACAGGCAGAGGTTCGTTTCGATACCAAAACAACGCCCGCTCAACGTCGCCAGAAACATCGCTCGCGGCTCGAAGAACACGTATAGCTTCGCGCAAGAACCGTTGTACGCTCTCAGAGCCGGGCGCCCGGCTGAGTGTATTTCGGTGCACATGGGCTTGCTTGGCCAAGGTTTGCAGGTCAATTTTCAGCGCTTGTCCAAAGGCACGCGCAGACAACGCCGGCGAGTCCGAGTCACGCAGGGACTCCATGAACTGCTCGAAGCTTGCGCGATGATCGACGGTTTGAGAGAGCGATGGGTCCATTTCCAACTCCATGGTGCACAATATGTGCACCATTATAGCAGCTTAATCGCACAGCATCTGTGGTGCTTGCCTGGAGTCAGCGCACAGACGTTTATGCAAGTAGACCCGCAACGCCAAGGCCGGCGGGCATCGTCGTTTAAAGCCGAATTCAACCGATCCGACCCGATCGCTCTATCAGGTAGTTGATTACTTAAAATTGATAAATAACCTTATGTCAAATTAAAGGCGGAAACGGCGACCATCTTTGCCGCTCGACGTGGCTCAACAGGAACGTCGACCTCAAATAATTGTCTGAACACTTGCGTGTTTGAGCGCTTCGCTCACTGCGGCAGCATGCCCACAGCAAGACCGTGGGCATGCTGCCGCAGTGGTCGTTTTGCCAGTTGTTGATGTCACAGATTCCCGTCTGTCTTGCCGGCCGCGTGCGCTACTCGAAGGTCAAACGTCGATCCGCAGATGACAGCACGGTGAATGCATACATTATTCTCTCCAAATACAAGAAAATCGGTATTTCCGGAGAACAAGTCATGCTGTGTGAGCCTGAAAAATCCCCGTGCTTCGAACCGCGTTATTCATCGTCGCCTGTCGTCAGCGCGCGGACGCTGCATGATTTATTCTTTGTAACTTCAAATTAAAGGGGTGTATGCTATAAAAAATCATGCGTTATCGACGAAATGGCCAGCAAGACACTTCAACGACTCATGGCAAGCGCGCCGCGCGGGCAACCGCTCACGCCGCGAATGCTTCGCGACTGCGGCGTGAGCGCTCAGCAGACCACTTATCTGGTCAACGCCGGATGGCTGCAACGCCTGTCCAAGGGCGCCTACCTGCTGGCTGGCGACACGCCCACCCGGGATGGGGTCTGGCGACTCGCGCAATCGCTGCTCCATCGCCTTAAGGTCTTGCATCTGCTGTTTGAGCTTGCTGATCTTGTCGCCGATGCGGCTCGTCTTCGCCTTAGCCACATCGGATTGAGTCCGGTCTGCCGTCTCTAACGCGCAAAGATATCGCGCGATGCTCTCATCGATCTGCTGCAGGCGCGCCTTGACCTTCCCGCCAGTGAAGTTCCGATCACGATTATTGACCGCTTTGAACTTGCTACCGTCGATGGCCACTATCGACTTTGAGAAGAGGTCCAGGTTTCGGCATCGCACGATGAACTCACTGCAGACATTGCGGATTGCTTTGCCGTTGTTGCGTCGGAAATCGGCGATGGTCTTGAAGTCCGGCGAAAGGCGGCCTGTAAGCCACATAAGCTCGATGTTGCGCTGGGTCTCACGCTCCAGACGCCGACTCGACTGAATCCGATTCAGATAACCGTAGATGTAAATCTTTAGCAAAACGGACGGATGATAGGAGGGTCGTCCCGTTGCTGCAGGTGCGGTTCCGTCAAAGCCGAGACCACGAAGATCAAGCTCATCGACAAAGACGTCGACTACGCGCACTGGATTGTCATCGGGCACATAGTCCTCAAGATACTCGGGCAGCAAAACAGCTTGATTACGGTCTTCGCCTTCGACGAATCGCTTCATGTGCCCGCTCCGACCTGAATGCGTTACTTCAGTTTAGGCGATCAGCGTGCGTTTTCACACAAGCTGGGTCGGACTCTGCCTCTCGCGGCCGATCGCGCTCGCATCCATGTCTGCCAATGGATCGACTGTCCACAGCGACTTTGCAGGCCGTCGCCCTTCCCGTCAATTCAATCACTTACCGCGATTGACCATCCACATTAACCGCTCCACATATCGTAGCCGACACTGCTCGTTGCCTTCGGAAGACCGTAGCCGACCCTGAACTGTCAAACGCCGTTTCCAAAAGCGGCCGGTCGCACATCGAAAGCGCGAGATACGGATGCCCGGACGGATTATTTCAACGCATCGACCACAATATCACGCAGTCCCGCAGCTTCACCTTTGTACTCTGGGGGTACGGCTCCATCATCGATGACGTCGCAGAGGCGTAAACGCAAGATCATAAAAATTTCCGTTCCGGTCGATCCTTCAGACAGCGCAGCTAGAAGCTGCTCTGCGTGCCGCCCCAAACCGGCGTCGGCGAGAGATCTCGCCAGTGCTCCAGTGTCATCGTATAAGTGCGTCATCTACAGGTTCGACCGGATGGAAAACTGGATTCTAGCGCCGCTGCGAGGGGGCGATTCTTGTCGGCTACGTTTTCACCGCAATGCAGATCCAGCATCGCGCCCGATTGTTGATGATTTCAGCCTTTGCGGCCATCGTCCGTGCCTGGCCGACCCCTGCCTCATGTCGGTCGGTAATATGCGCTCTGCGAGGGCGCTTCACGGCATGCCAAGTAGCGGTCGCGGCGCGAATACCTGCTTAATTTCGGCATTGAAACGGGAAAACTCTGTGGATGTTGGCACCAGCCTAGACAACAGATTCCGCGGGTTGGCGCGTTAGTAACGTCACTAGCCTGGCAATTTCCTCTCGCAGCTTCCGCCGATCCAGAATCATGTCGATTGCGCCTCTCGTAATGAGAAACTCCGGGCGCTGGCAGCCTTCTGGCAACTTTTCATGCACAATTTGTTCGATTACGCGAGACCCAGTGAAGGCAATTAAGGTTCTGTCGCGATAAGGCCACCTTGATGAGCAGACCCGAAATGACAAGGACTGCTCACATAACCATCGAATAAAACTGCTCGGCGGCGGACGGATAGGTCCCACTCTCTGTTTTCATCTGCCCTTTCCTGATCATATGCATGACTTCGATGCCGGACAGGATGATGCGGGCGCAACGAAAATCCTTGAAGCCCAGCATCGGTCGGGTGATGCGTTTGATGGCCCGATGGTCTTGCTCGACCACGTTATTCAGGTACTTGACTTGACGGATCGTGATGGGCGTCTCGCGCTCGGCGTTCACCGCGTGCAGCGCAGCCAGATTAGAGCCGCTTTTGTCGATGGTTATCGTCTCGGGTACACCGTTCTGAGCGATCGACTTTTCAAAGAAGCACCGCGCTGCCACCTTGTCGCGCTTGGCTCTGAACAGAAAGTCGATGGTGTTGCCCACCTTGTCCACCGCCCGGTAGAGGTACTTCCACTGGCCTTTGACCTTGATATACGTTTCGTCCATCTGCCAGCTCTTGCCTACCGGCTGCTTGAACTTACGGAACGTCTTCTCGAACAGCGGCACCAACTTGATCACCCAGCGATGCACCGTTGAATGATCAACGTCAATACCGCGCTCGGCCATCATTTCTTCGAGATTACGCAAACTCAGTGAGTACGCGACGTATCACCGCACGCACAGCGACATCACATCGAGCGGATAGTGAAGGCGCTTTAGCACTCGGGCGATCCCCCCGGCAAGCGTCTTTCGCGGTGTTTCAGTCTTCTTCATCGGCCAGCCAAAGCATATTTTCAGCCTCGAATACTACCTCTCCCGCCTTAACGCGACAGAACCGACCACCTAATCTACTCGGACACCGGTCACACCCGCAAGCTCGGCTACGACTTGCGCGTCAGCCTGAGTTGTCTTGGCGAGGTAATCCGCTTGACCAACGGGGTCAGCCTGTTGAACGCACTGACAGCCGCTGATCTTTGCGTCCACGGCGATCTGGTCGCGAGGCCGTTCGACTCGGCACAATGGTTCAATTTCTACCTCGTGCACAAGGACACAATGAAAGGCAACCGTGCGGTGACCGACGTGCTTGAAATCGCGAAAAACTGCGCTCGACAAACATGCCAGGAAACCGACTGTGCCGCAGCGTTTCTCGTTCACTAGTTCATTGGTTCGCCACGGGCAGCCTCGTCATATTCAGTGAGCTCGATACCCAGCGCGGAACACGGTGCTAAAAAATCCTTCGTTTCAGGGAGACCTAAGACCAGAGGAGATGCCCGAGTCTCCCATCGATGCTTCTACACGTATATTCCCAAAAACTTAAAACTTGGATATGGACAACGTATTGCTCCAAACGGTGCCGGTAAGCACACTCATCCTCGGCGCCGGCCGAGCGTTTTAATAACGGACGCGACCAGAGGACTCTCTCGCCCCGAGCTCCACGCTACTGCAATCGTTACCACGCTGACGTTTTCCTTCAACGGACCAAAGACGACATTTTCGGGCGCAAGCGAGCGCAGCGATTCGGGCACCAGCGCAATGCCCTGCCCGCACGCAACAAACGCAACTTGCGAAGCAACCGAACGCACATGGTGCAAAATGCGCGGCGAAAAACCGTGCTCGCGGCAAGCCGCTATCAGACTGTCGAAATAAACAGGGCTTACCTCGCGCGGGAACATCACAAAACTTTCGTTAGAAAGCGCGCTTAACCGGATGCGCGCAGCGCTAGCCAGGGAATGTTCCGCCGGCATCGCGACAACAAGGCGATCCTGCTTCAGGGGAAATGATTCGATCGACTCGCCAAGGTCGCCTTCAAGACGCGCAAAGGCCAGATCGACATCGCCGGCGAGCAGTGCCGGAACCGCTTCGACACTGTCAATTTCCCGAACCGATATCGTCAGCCCTGGATACTCAGCCTTGAGACGCGCGACAAGCGGCGGAAGGACATCGAACATGGCCGATGTAATCGCACCGATCGTCAGTAGTCCGCTATGCCCTTCCACCGCCTCCTGTACAGCGAACTCCAGCCGCTCGAGCTGTTCGGCGAACTTCAGCACAGCCGGAAGGATTGCAGCGCCGACGGGCGTCAGCCGTGTTCCTCTCCTTGAACGATCGAAGAGCTTTACTTTCAAGGCCTGTTCGAGCACCTGAATCTGCTCCGTGAGCGGTGGTTGCGACATGTTAAGCCGCTTCGCAGCACGTCCGAAATGACCTTCCTGCGCCACAGCGAGGAATAGCCAAAGATGGCGGATCAGTCTGAAGTTGACCATTTTTTTCATAGCCTCCACGTATCAATCTATTCCGTTATTCGAAATATACATATCGAACTATAAGGGAGAGACTGATTTCCTCATAACCTTTCGAGACTCTTCATGGCAGAGCGTTCGCTACTCGACCGCCTCGGGACACTCGATACCAACACGGTATCTGACGCGCTGGATTTTTTGGGTTTGCCCGGAGCGACATTCGGCATCCGCCCACTATGGAACTGCCCGAAAATCGTTGGGCGCGCTAGCACCATCAAGCTAGGAACCAAAGCTGACGGACAGCAAAAGGCACACATCATCACGCCGGTGATTGCCGGGATTGACACCGATGATCGCGTCCTGGTTATTACCGGCGCTCCGGAAGGGATCTCATGCTGGGGCGACATCATCGCTAACGCTGCGCAATTCAAGCGCGTGCGTGGCACCGTAATCGATGGCGTAAGCCGGGATATTGAAGGCAGCGAATCGATTGGCTATCCCGTGTACGGGCGCGGGATCACGATGATCAGCGCGCGCAACCGGTTGGCGCAGCTGTCAGCCGGTGAGCCGATCCATTTTTCTGGCGTGGTCGTGCGACAAGATGATTTCGTTATTGCCGATCGATGTGGAACCGCGTTCGTTCCGCAAGATCGCGTCGAAGAAGTCATTGAACTCGGCGAGCGTATTGCTCGACGGCAGGATGCCATGGTGCAGGCCGTACGCGCCGGCCGCCCGGTCGCAGATGTCATGCATGACAAGGAATTTGACGCAATCAAGGAGAAGCAAGCCTAATGAATAGCGAAGATCAGGAACTGTGTGCCTTGTTCGAAGGCCTGGATACGCCCGGCGTGTCGGACGCGATGGACAAGCTGGGTCTGCCGGGTCAGTGTCTGGGCATCGCACCGCTCACGAACTACACACGTGCCGTAGTCGGCCCCGCATTCACCGTGAAGTACTTGCCCGCAAGCACACCTGCAGGCTCCGTCGGTGACTTCCTAGATGACGTCGCGCCGGGCGACGTCGTTGTCATCGACAACGGCGGCCGTACCGACTGTACCGTCTGGGGCGACATCATGACCCTGTACGCAGGTCAGCGAAAAGTCGCCGCGACCGTGATTGACGGAGTCTGCCGCGACGTCAACAAGGCAATCACGGACGAGTACCCACTGTTCACGAAGGGCCGCTTCATGCGGACCGGCAAAGATCGGGTTCAGGTCGACGGAATCAATGTGGCCGTGTCAATCGGCCAGACGCGCGTCTGCGCGCGAGATATTGTGGTGGCCGACGCAAATGGCGTGGTCGTGGTCCCGAGGGATCGAGCCGTCGACGTGGCCGATGCCGCACGGAAGATCGAGGTGGTCGAAGATCGCATCCGAAAGGAGCTCGCGCAAGGCAAGACGCTACAGCAAGCTCGAGCGGCGCTGGGCTATCACACGCTCCAACGGAAATCGTCATGACCCGGCAATCGATCGTCAGCCCACTCCCCAGTGACTTCGCCGAGCGCTGCCGGAAACTGGGAAGCTCCACTCTGTATGAAGCATCGGGGCTGCGTTGCGCGGCTGATCCTCTGATCCGCAGCATCTGGGACGGTGCTTTCATTGCCGCGGCCGCCTACCCGCTCGAATGTTCGCCGGGTGACAATCTGGCCATTCACATCGCCATGGAGCAAGTACCGCGAGGTGCCGTTCTGGTCGTCAGTACGTCGAACTTTGTCGCCGGCTATTGGGGCGAGGTATTGACGGTTGCGGCCGAGGTGGCTGGAGTCGCTGGGCTGGTGATCGACGGCGGCGTACGGGACGTCGCAGCCATGCGATCCCACAAGTTTCCCGTGTTCTCGCGCGGCATTACCGTGAGAGGCACGGTGAAGGCCAGTGTGCCGTCAGTCGGCACCGCCATGAGCTTTACGGACGTGCCTGTCGCGCCCGGGGACCTCGTTGTCGCGGACGACGACGGCGTCATCGTGATACCGGCGGCCGAAGCCGGGCGCACTATCCTGGCCGGCGAAGTCCGTGCCGAAAAAGAAGCGGCCATGATGCAAAAGCTCACCGATGGCGCGACGACCCTCGAGTTGCTCGAGTTGACCCATTGGAGGGCGCTCAAATGAGCAGCGGGCTTGAGACGCTGAACGTCCATTTGGCGAAGGCTCAACCTTCAACGACCTATCAGATGATGGATAGGGTCGCCGCTCGTCGTGCATCCGGCGCGGCCGTCATTTCATTGAGTGCCGGTGAGCCTGACTTCGACACGCCAAAGCATGTCTGCGAAGCGGCCATTGACGCGATCCGGGCCGGACACACGCGTTACACGCCCGTTTCCGGCATACGCTCACTGCGCGAAGCAGTGGCCGAAAAATTCCGGACTGAAAACAATCTGGACGTCCAGTGGCAGGACACCATGGTTTGCAACGGTGGCAAACATGTGATCTACAACGCGCTCGCGGCGACATTGAACGAGGGAGACGAGGTCATCGTTCCCGCGCCGTACTGGGTCAGCTATCCGGAGATGGTTCAAATGGTAGGCGCGCGGCCCATCATCGTGTCGTGCGGTAGCGATAGTAATTTCAAGCTGACCCCCGAGTTGCTCCGGCGCGCCATAACAACTCGTACCCGTTGGCTGATCCTGAACTCGCCATCGAACCCGACCGGCGCGGTTTATACCCGCGAGGATCTGTCGGCGCTTGCCGAGGTTCTCCTTGAGCATCCGCATGTATTGGTTTTGTCCGACGACATTTACGAGCACCTGGTATTCGACGGCGCAACGTTCCACACAATTGCTTCTGTCGAGCCTCGTTTGCAACCCCAGACTTTGACGATGAACGGGGTGTCGAAAGCCTACGCGATGACAGGCTGGCGAATCGGCTTTGGAACAGGACCGAGGTGGCTGCTCGATGCCATGGAAAAACTCCAGGGACAACAAACATCCGCGGCGAGCTCGATTTCTCAACACGCGGCACTGGCAGCGCTTACGGGTCCAAGAGACTTTATTCGCACGACCCGGGCGGTATTCGAGCGTCGCCGGAACATGATGGTGGAAGCGCTGAATACCACCCCGGGACTCAGTTGTCAGAAACCCGGAGGCGCGTTTTACGCTTTTGCGTCATGTGCCGCGTTGATCGGACGCGTCACCCCGGCAGGTATCGTGTTGAAGAGCGATGAAGACGTTGCTATCGCACTGCTCAACGAGGCAGATGTGGGCGTCGTACACGGTAGTGCGTTCGGTCTCGGTCCATTTATCCGTATCGCCTACGCACTGGATGAAGTCTCGCTGGCCAAGGCCTGCGACGCGATTCGTAACTTCTGTCAGTCCGTCAGATAATTCTTTCACCATGTCAACATATACAGAATTTACGAAGACATCAATTGAGCTAGACGTCCTGGGGGTCGGGCTAAAACTTGCTGTCCTGTATCGGCCCGGCGAAAAGCCGCCGATTCTATTTCTGCACGGCTTCGGGTCTACAAAGGAAGACTATGCTGATGTTGCTTTCCATCCGCAGTTCAACGGACATTCTGTCATCGCGTATGACGCTCCCGGCTGTGGCGAAACCGAATGCACCGATCTGAGCGCAGTATCCATTCCTTTCCTGGTCGAGACAGCACGACAGCTGCTTGCCCATTTGTCTGTTGCCAGGTTCCATCTGATCGGACACTCAATGGGTGGTCTAACGGCATTGATTTTGGCAGATGCAGAGCCAGATCGCGTCCTCAGCTTTATCGACATTGAAGGTAACGTCGCCCCCGAGGATTGCTTTCTAAGTCGTCAGATCATAGATTTTCCTGCCGAAAGCACCGAAATATTTTTCGAGAATTTCATCGAAAGAACATGGCATTCAAGTTACTACTCCGCCGCGTTTTATGCAGCAGGACTCCGGCATAGAGTGCGGGTTGCCGCGGTAAGAGGCATCTTCATATCGATGGTTGAGTTGTCCGATCACGGAGATTTGATGAGGCGTTTTCTGTCGCTGCGTTGTCCTCGAATGTTCATGTATGGCGAACAAAACCAACAACTTTCCTACCTGCCGGAACTCGGGGAGAACGGCGTGCGCGTAGCTAAGGTCAGCTCCTGTGGACACTTTCCGATGTACTCAAATCCTGTCGAAATGTGGCGACTGATCTCAGAATTCTTTAGCCATCTCGATTACTAATTCTGATCTTTAAGAATCGTGATCTGACGGGAAGCAGTCAGCCATGTGCTAAGGATGCTCAACGCTAACCGCGCAACGTGGTACCGGTATTTTCATCCGACTTCATGAAAGCGCTTTATGCGCCCTTGGTGTACCGCTTCATATCTTTTGACTCGTACGGGACCGGAGAATTGAATGATAAGGAAAATCAGAGATGCGTTGCCGATCAGCGCTACAGTCATTCTGCTTGCAATGGCAGGAACAACTGCGATGGCGGACGAAATCGTGAACATTGGTCACGTCGCACCGCTAATGGGTGGCATCGCTCACCTGGGCAAGGACAATGAAAACGGTGCGCGCCTTGCGATCGAAGACATTAACGCCAAGGGTCTAACGATCGGCGGCCAGAAGATTACCCTGCAGCTAGACGCACAAGACGACGCGAATGATCCGCGAACGGCGACCCAGGTGGCGCAAAGGCTGGTGGACGACAATGTTGTCGCCGTGATCGGCCACCTGACCTCGGGCGCTTCGATACCCGCTTCAAAGATCTACAGCGACGCCGGGATTGTACAGATCTCGCCGTCCGCTACCAATCCGGCTTACACGCAACAAGGCTTCAAGACGACGTACCGCGTTGTCGGGACCGATGCACAACTGGGACCAGCACTTGCAAAGTACGCAGCCAGTGGGCTGAAAGTGAAGAGCATCGCGATCGTCGATGACGCGACCGCTTACGGTCAAGGTCTCGCAAACGTATTCGAACAGACGGCGCGGTCGCTGGGCCTTAACGTACTGTCACACGACGCGACCAACGACAAGGCAGTCGATTTCCACGCGATCCTGACAAAAATCAAGGGAGAAAACCCCGACGCGATCATGTATGGGGGATCGGACGACACCGGAGGCCCGTTCGCGAAGCAGGCGAAGCAGCTCGGCTTGCGCGCGAAGATATTGTCGGGGGACGGTATGTGTTCCGACAAGCTGTCGGATCTCGCTGGCGACGCCACTGACAACGTCGTCTGTTCGGAAGCCGGAATTGCGCTTGAGAAGATGACTGACGGTAAGGCTTTCCAGGCGAAATATGAAAAGCGTTTTGGTCAACCTATCCAGATCTACGCTCCGTTTGCATATGACGCGGTGTATATCGTCGTCGACGCAATGAAGCGGGCGCAATCGGTCGATAAGGCGAAGATTCTGGCTGAGATGCCGAGCACAGATTACACCGGTGTTATTGGCGAAACGACCTTCGACTCGAAGGGCGATTTGCGACACGGCGTGGTCTCTCTCTACCACTACAAATCGGGCAAAAAAACGCTGCTCGACGTGGTGAAAATGTAAATATCGCGATGACATATGACTTGCGGTGAACGCACGTATGACGCATCCATCAGTGTGCAACGCGCGTCACCAAAAGCGGGGGCCGGAACATCAGCGCTCTGGCTTGAACGGCCAGGTGCGGTGATGGGAGATGGCATGAACAGCGAGAGTGAATGGTCCCTGCGCTCCCAAGTCGAGAAATGGCTTGGGGCAGATTCGGGACAACGAAACCGCGTTATCCCATTCAGGCAACCCGAGGGGCAAGAAGCGGTGCGTCCAGGGTGAAGATGCGCACGGTCGCGCAGTATGTACGTTGTTTCTCTTCCGGCACGATGACGGCTGCTGGTATGTATTCCCTCCATCGGACGAATGGCCGTGGATCTCTTCGCGTCATCGCGACAAGGTGACCGGCATGATCGAGCAAGGCCGAGTCGAAGGCGGCGAGGTCCTCGCCGGTGGTAGTGCGACCTATCGCCCGGGCTTCTTCGTCCAGCCGAGCGTGTTCGCACACTACGACAACAAGCCGCTGGCATCGTGCGCGAGGAAGTGTTCGGCCCGGTATTGGTCGCCATGCCTTACGACGATCTCGATTGAGGCCATCGCGGCCGCGAACGCGTCCGAGTACGGCTTGGGCGCCAGCATGTGGACCAATCGGCTCGACCGCACCTTCGACGTGATCGATTTTGTCAAAGCAGGCACGGCACGGGGCAACTCGCACAACATGGTTGATCCGGCACTGCCGTTCGGCGGCTTCAAGTCGTCCGATGACGGACGCGAGCATGGCCGTTAGTTAATCGAAGCTTATACGGAGACCAGGTCGGTCTGCATCGCCAATTGATGCGCAAAGGTGTCGCGCAGGCGACACCCTTTTAACGGCTCGCCAGCGAGACTATTCGGATGATGGGCCACCGGTGCCGCTTTTGTATTTATCACCCGTTACGATGAGCGGCGGATTAGAGGCGAATCGGCTATGCCTTTGAATACGCATTTCTGGTTCTCAGGCGTATTGTCGATTCTGACCGTCCGGTAAAAGGCACTATAGTAGTTCCACAATCCTTGTATCAGCGCGTTGTAAAGTCATCCGCTGCAACCGGTAGCTATAGAGAACCTCGGTCCCGCTAATTGTCCACCGCCCAAAAAGCTGGATATATGCGACTTCAGCAGCTCCTATCTTAGATGCGGCATGCGATCCCTGGCATCGACGAGACCGCCGTCGACAAGCATAATCTCGAATTCGGCTGCACCTATTCGGTACTTGCGCACCTCCTGGTAGGCAGGACTTTCGTACCATCGCGTTGCGCTCTCCATTGACGGAAACTCGACCACTACAACGCCCTCTACAGGACCACGCGCTTCGAGCGGTCTGACCTGCGTGTAGACCGCGAGCAGTTTGGCGTCGAAGCCTTCGAAAGTCGGCCTCGAATGTGCCCAGTATTGTTCAAGCCTGGCCCGATCGGAGACGCCTCGGCATATCGAAATTACGTAAGCAGGCATTGATAGCTCCCATGGTGACTGGCCAAATGCCAGATCCTGATGCTTTGCCCCCCGGGTCCGGGGCCGATGTCGTGTCTCGAACCGAAGCGCAAGAACAGCGCTCACATTGGCAGTGATTACACCGCAGTCTGGAAAATAGGCCATCCGATCTCTGTTCGCCAGAGCGTCGCGTCGGCTGTCTCGTGTGATCCGACGAGATAATACTCGCGGATTGGCCCCTCGATTGCCAGTGCGTGCTGCGCCACATACGTCGCCAGTGCACCGTAAGCCAGATCAATATCGCTGTGCGGCCCGGCATGCATGATGCTGGCCAATTCAATTTGGGGCACCGCGAGCGACAGCACTCGGCCCATCGGGCGCACCGTAGCGCCGCACGGCAGGAAGATGGTTGCCTCCCCGCGTGCATCTGAGAACAGGGTGTTCGAGAAGATTCCGCCCGCCGGCCCCGTGATCGGCACGTGTTGTGCGGCCAGGGTGGCGTAAAGTTCAGCAACGGCACCTTGGTACCAGGACAATGCGTCCTTGACATCGACGACCTCGCTGATTGCGGCCGCCATGGTGGCGTCGACGCTGTGCTGTTCGATGCGCGCGGACGATCGCGCAGAGTGCTGCAACAAACCTCGCAAGGAAGCGACCGCGCTCTGAGTACGGGCGAGGCTGCTCTCCAGACGCACGAGATGTGCGGAGATGAGCTCGTTGCGGGTATCGAGATCTCGAGCCGCCAGAACCGCGCGGATTTCCTCCAGCGGCATATCAAGGGCGCGGAAACGGCGTATCACTTGAGCGGTGGGGATCTGATCCGTTCCATAATGACGATAGCCAGTCTGCGCGTCGACCTCCGCTGGCGCGAGAAGGCCTGTCTCATGATAGTGGCGCAGCGTCTTGACGCTCAAATGCGTAGCGCGCGCGAAATCGCCGATTGTCAGGAAGGATCGCATGCGTCAATTGTGCACTCTCCCCTTAGGGGAGAGTCAACCCCCAAGGGGGCTGTTGACTCTCATGTTGCAGCAGCAGCCAGGATAAGTGTTCCGGGCCACAGCGCCCACAGACAACATGGAGCCACTGGACATGACAATCCCACTTACTGGTGTCATTGCCGAGCACATTAAGGCCGTTAATGCCTTCGACACCGACGCGGTCGTCGCGACCTTTGCGCCGGACGCCTATGTCAATGATAACCGCCGGGAGATCAGGGGCATCAACGCGATCCGGCGATGGGTAGAGAGGGAGATGGTGGGTGACAAGGTGACCCTCGACGTGCGCGAGGTCGTCGATCATTACGGTGACGTTATAGTCAGCGCCGCGTATGATGGTGATTACGATAAATCCACGCTTCCTCCCGGCGAGCTGATCATGTCGAACTATTTCAGTGTCCGCGGCAGCAAAATTGTTAGCCTCGTTGTAATTCGTAACCATCCTTCGCCATACTGATTGGACGTTGTGGCAGCCTAATCCAGTCCCGTCACTCGAGGAACCTGCTTTAAAAGGCGGCTCGCCGTTGCGTAAATGCTTCGCTTTGCGATCTATTTCGGTTCCAATCACCTGTGAATGATAGCTCTTCGGTGCGCTGATCAACGCAGCCACTGGCTGGAGTTGGCCGATTGTGTAATTGAGTGACCGGTTCAGACTGAGACCATTGCAGACGCTCGCTGTACGGGTGGTGCCCGGATCGGCGTGCTGCGCTCGATAACATCGATGACGATCATCAGTGAACCGCAGGCTCGATCGCCGTACGCCCTTTTCAATCCCCTTGGGCTTCTGGTGGGACCAGGATTTTTATTCCAAACTCTTCAGCCAGTTCGAAAAGGCGCGCGAGTTGATGCGGTTCCGGCGGAGTAAGTGAGGCACTCAATACTGCATCGCTTAACGGGACGCCAGCCTTGGCAATAAAATTATCAAAGCCGCCAGGTGTTGTGACCAGCATAGCGCGCGCGGGAATCGTTCCCCGATTGCGTAGCCGCTGCGGCACATCCCGTGGAGCAAAATAACTTTCTCCGGCAAACAACTCGAACACCTTTTCGCCAATGGTTACTTCCAGTTGCCCTTCGAGCAGCACCATGGATTCATCCTCATGACTGTGGACATGAAGTCCGCCGTCACCGCCAGGAGGCATCACACCCTCGATCAGGGAAAACTGTCCCCCTGTCTGCTCGCTGGATAGGAGGATCTTCATAGTGACACCCATGAACACATAAGTCGGTGACTGGCGGTTGTGAACAGCAGGCTGTTGCAACATGCTAATTCCTTGGCTTTGATGGGGAGAAAATCGGTAGGAAAACACTAGACGTTCATTGAACCATCCCACGGCAATGCGTGCGTGCCTGTTCGTGCTACGTTGTGCCGATTCTCGCTCCCGCGAACGACGTGCTCGTCAAATTCCTTTCGGCCGCGCTAAACTAGCGACACCGAGACTGTCTTGAGCGACGAACCGATAGCATGAACACACCGCCATCTTCTCGCATCGTTGCTGAAATAGACGGTGCGCTGCGCCCGCTCTTCCCAACGCTCAATCAAGGCGCTCGCTCGCCATCGCCGTCGCTTGCAATCGAAGCGCACCGCGGGAGGATCAGCGATTGGCAAACGCGGAAAATCCGGGGACACGTTCTCACGCTGTTCATTGATCCGGGGCACGTATTACATTGTGTTGATAACAGCACCGTTTCGAGAATCGCAATTCCCTCGCATGGCGTGGTCATATCTTTACGCAATCAGACGGAGAGCGTTTCATGGCTTAAGGATGCCCAAGTACTTAGCGTGCAAGTCGAGGACCGCGTGCTGTCGGAAGCCGCTCAGGCGCTCGGGATTCATACACCCTTTCATCTCACGGCTAACCGCGGTGTCCGAGATACGAGACTGACCGCACTATTGCGGGCGTTAAGCATCGAGCAGGCGAGCGGATATCCGTCTGGACAACTGTTCGTAGACGGGATTGAAAGCGCTTTGGCAGCACTGCTCGTCAGCGGATACGCCGATGTTGTTCCCAGCAGCACTCATCTGGACTGCACACTACCGCCTGCACGTGCAAAGCTCGTGGAAGAATTTGCCCGCGCTAACCTCCACGTCGCACTGACGCTGAAGGATCTGGCGGAATGCGCGGGCTATAGTCCATCGCATTTCTCACGGTCGTTCCGGGCGACCTTTGGTACTACGCCCCACCGCTTCATGGTTGGCCTGAGGGTGGAGCGCGCGAAAGAACTGCTCAAGTATTCCAGGCTGTCCACTTTGGAGATCGCGTTGCATTGCGGCTTTCAGACCTCCCAGCACTTTTCCCGAGTTTTCAAATGTCTCGCCGGTGTCTCGCCGAGTCACTTTCGTAAGCGTGGCTAATTAACCGGGTCGGTTACGTGAACTGATATCTTTTAATTGGAAGGCTGACGATAGGTTCGCGCGTTCGGAAGGCTGAGTACCAAGGCACTGGCACCGCGCTATGCTGAGAGAAATTCGATCTTTCGATTGGGAGCCCTCAGCTACGATAATTCTTCCCCGGGAACCACTCACGAAACGGCAGCGTCGGCTGTTACGAGGCGGACTAGATTCTCCGCAGCCGGCAGCAATCCCTTCACTCTATGCGCTATTCCAAGTCTGGCGCTGATGCCGGCACCTGCGCCAGTCAACGGGATATATCGCACCGCATCGGCGCGGCTGCTGCGCATGCATGCAGGAACAATCGAAATCCCCAGTCCGCCCGCAACCAGGTTGATTGTCGACGAAATCTGAGGCGCATACTGCACGACCTTCGGCATGAAGCCGCTGGCCTCGCAGGCGTTGATGACCATCTCCGGTAGTCCTGAGCGTGTCGTCCGGGAATAAAGCACAAACAATTCGTCGCGAAGTTCTTCGAGCGCGATGGTACTGGATCCCTCCAGCCGATGCCCCTTGGGTACTACCGCAACCATTGGTTCCGTAGAAATCAATACGAACTGTATCTCGGCATCGCTTTCAATCGGCGGACGAACGAATGCCACATCGATCCTGCCCTGACGCAACGAATCCATCAACGGGCCAGTGCGATTCTTCTCGAGAGAGATATCGATCTGCGGGAACAGGCTGCGGTATTGATGCAGCGCATTCGTCATTTCCTCGCGAAATGAGGCGGATTCGGTGAAACCAATCTTAAGCCTACCCGTTACGCCCTTCGCGCTTAACTGACACCGAAGCGCTGCGGTTCGGACGTGCTCCAGAATAACGCGTACCTCCTCCAGATAGATCTTTCCAGGCTCGGTCAAACTGACGCGCCCAGGCTGACGATCGAACAACTGAACACCTAGCTCGTTCTCTAACGCTTTGATCTGGAAAGTGAGCGGAGGCTGCGCGATGCCAATGCGCTGCGCTGCTTTCGTGAAATGCAGTTCTTCCGCCACGACCACGAAATATCTGAGATGCCGAAGGTCCATACATATTATGTATCAGCGCTGCAATTTCAATATATTAGACGGCAAACCGGGCTTTGCCTAGACTGTTCGAATACATCGCCGGTTTCAAGCCATCGAGGCCTCCTGGCTGTGATTTCCCTCGAGAAAAAAATGAAATTCCAACCCACTGAAGTGTTGCGCCCCTTGCTGACGGAAGGTTATCCGGACAGCATGTTCTTCTCGCTTTCCGAACTGGAAAAACTCGGTTTTGGCACGATTTCACGTCTGCCGTTTTCAATTCGGATCATTCTTGAGTCGGTGTTGCGGAATCTCGATGGATCGAGAGTGCAGGAACATCACCTTCGCGAACTTGCCGGGTGGAAGCCGCAGGGGGAACGTATCAGCGAAGTGCCGTTCATCGTTTCGCGGATCGTCGCGCCGGATTCTTCAGGGGTACCACTGCTCGCTGATCTCGCAGCAATGCGCGAAGCCGCCGCGGGACTTGGATTGGAGCCTGCCAGCATCGAACCGCTGGTGCCTGTCGACCTGGTCGTCGACCATTCCATTTCAGTCGAACATGTGGGCTCGCCTCACGCACTCCGATTGAACATGGAAGTCGAGTATCGACGGAATGCCGAGCGATATTCCTTTCTTAAATGGGCTGACCACGCATTCAAATCGTTTCGGATCTTTCCACCTGGCACCGGCATCATCCATCAAGTGAATCTGGAATGGCTGGCGCGCGGCGTGCACCAGAAAGCCGGAATTACGTATTTCGATACGCTCGTTGGAACCGATAGCCATACGCCAATGATCAATGGCATCGGCGTGCTCGGGTGGGGCGTTGGCGGTATCGAAGCGGAAGCAGCGATGCTTGGGCAGCCTATCTGCTTTGTCGTCCCCGATGTAATCGGCGTGGAGCTGACAGGAGTTCCCGGCCCTGGCATCGTGGCAACCGACATTGTATTGACGGTGGTTGAAGCGCTGCGTGCGAAAAAAGTAGTCGGCAAATTCGTCGAATTTTTTGGCGACGGCGCAGCACGACTGACTGCACCTGATCGCTCGACTATCGCCAACATGGCACCTGAATATGGCGCGACTGTTGCCTTCTTTGCCGTCGACGAAAACACACTGCAATACTTGAAATCAGTCGGCCGAACGGATGCGGAGCTTGCTGCGCTCAAGGCATATGTCAAAGCGCAAAACATGTTTGGCATCCCCGCTCGAGGCGAGATCGACTACACGGACACGATCAGCATCGACCTGGGTGCGGTGGTACCAAGCGTCGCGGGTCCATCCAGACCGCAGGACCGCATCGCCCTGTCTAAACTCAAGGAAAGTGTCCAGGCATTCTTGCCGAAGAGAGAGACAGTCAACGTTGACACTTCTCGACTGCAACATGGCGATGTCGTGCTTGCAGCCATCACGTCCTGCACTAACACGTCGAACTCCCGCCTGATGCTCGCCGCGGGGTTGATCGCCAAACATGCTGTTCAGAAGGGCCTCCGATCCGCCGCGCATGTAAAGACGTCTTTCACGCCGGGTTCGCGGGTCGTAAGCGCCTACCTCAAGGATGCGGGCCTGGAACAGTATCTGAACGAACTCGGGTTTAACGCAGCAGGTTATGGCTGCGCCACGTGCATGGGTAATTCGGGCCCCCTTGCCGAGGACATTCTCGCGCAGATCAAGAACGAGGACCTGACCGTTGCGGCCGTGCTATCGGGCAACCGAAATTTCGAGGCTCGAATCCACCAGGCGATCAAGTCCAATTTCCTGATGAGCCCGCCGCTTGTCGTAGCTTTTGCGATCGTCGGACGGATCGCGTTCGATCCGGATTCAGAGCCGCTTGGCAAGGGATCAGATGGCGAGGACGTCTACTTGCGTGATATCTGGCCAACAGCAGAGGACATGGCCGAAGTCTTGCCGTTTGCGCAAGACGCGAAGAACGTTCTCAGCCTCTATCAGACCACGGCCGAGGAAAACCTGTGGCAGACATTGCCCGCGCCCAAGGGCGATCTCTTCACCTGGACCGAAGAGTCGACATATCTGCAACGTCCGCCCTTTTTCGACGGCGTAACGCGCGACATTCCAAAACCAAGCGAGATTCGCGGCGCGCGAGCGCTTGCGATACTGGGTGACTCGGTCACGACCGATCACATCAATCCCGGTGGCGCGATCCCGTCGGAATCCGAATCGGGAAAATTCCTGATTTCGCTTGGTGTCGAACCGGGCGAGTTCAACAGCTATATCTCTCGGCGCGCTCACGACCGCGTGATCGTGCGAAGCAGCTTTGCGCATGTTCGCCTGCGCAATCTGATGATCGAGGGCGCAGAGGGCAGTGTCACGCTACATCAACCCGATGGCAAGCGCATGAGTATCTTCCAGGCTGCTACACAGTACGCAATCGAAAACGTCCCGATGATCGTGTTTGCGGGAAATGAGTATGGCAATGGCTCCAGTCGTGACTGGGCTGCAAAGGGACCGCGTCTTTTGGGCGTGCGCGCCGTGATTGCCCGCAGTTTCGAGCGTATTCATCGAAGCAATCTGGTAGGAATGGGCATCCTGCCGCTGGAATTCGAAGACGGTACCAGCGCGCAAAGCCTGTGCCTCACGGGTGAAGAATCGTTTGATCTGCCAGGAGACCTGAGTGAAGTGCGCGCGGGGCAGACATTCGATCTCGTGATACATCGGCGCACCGGCGACACGGCAACCATTCGCCTGCGCGCTCGCATTGACTCAGCGATCGAGGAAACCTACTTCCGGCACGGTGGGATCCTGCCTTACGTCCTGCGCGACCGACTTCGCAATCGTACGGAGAGCAGGAATAGGCACGCGCCTTGATCTACTGGGTTACCCCGACAACAAATACGACAAGCAGGAGACGACATGACACCCGCCCAGCAAAGAGGCCTCGACTGCGACGCAACCGGGAAGACCACGAATTCGGAGAGCGCGACACGACCGCATATGGGGTCGATTGCGGCTGGATTAGGAGGCAACCTCGTCGAGTGGTATGACTTCCTGGCGTACAGCATTTTCTCAATTTACTTTGCCAAGTCGTTTTTCCCGAGTGACAAGCCGACTGTTCAGTTGATGAACACTGCGGCAATCGCGGCGGTCGGCTATGTTGCACGTCCGCTCGGTAGCTGGCTCATAGGAATGTGGGCTGACAAGCATGGCCGAAAGTCTGCGCTCACGCGATCGGTAGGCGCGATGTGCGTTGGCTCATTGATGATCGCCGTGACGCCGGGCTATAACACGATTGGCATACTCGCACCGCTTGTCCTGATCGTCGCGCGATTGTTGCAAGGTCTGAGCATGGGGGGAGAATACGGAACAAGCGCGACCTATCTGAGCGAAATCGCACCGCCAAACCGACGTGGATTTTACCTCGGCTTCTTGCAAGTCAGCGTCGTATCAGGGCAACTGGTGGCGCTTGCGCTCATGCTGATCCTGCAACACCTAATGAGCTCTGCGCAGATCGACGCCTGGGGCTGGCGTATCCCTTTTTTTGTTGGCGGCCTACTTGCCCTCTTCGCTTGGTACATGAGACGTAATGTCGTCGAATCGGATGTCTATCGAGCGAGTCAACGCGAATCCGGTCCGCCGCTTATGACGCAACTGTTTCATCACTGGCGTCAACTTGCGCTCGCAATCGGAATTACAGTCGGTGGGACGGTCGCCTTTTATACCTACACCGTGTACATGCAAAAGTACCTCGTCAATACAGTGGGTTTGTCGAAGGAAACCTCCGCACTCGCGTCGACCAGCGCCCTGCTGCTTTACATGTTCCTACAACCACTCTTTGGGTACGCGTCGGACATCTTCGGACGCCGTCCTGTTCTGATCTGCTTCGGCCTATCCACGGCGTTGTTTTCAGTACCGCTGTTCAATGCATTGAGCGTGACACACAACCCCTGGGTCGCGTTTGCTCTTTCGTTCGCGGGACTTGTCATGCTGAGTGGATTTACATCGGTCCACATGCTGGCGAAAGCTGAAATGTTTCCGGTGCGTATCCGTGCGCTTGCGGTCGGAGTCCCCTATGCACTAACCACCGCCATTTTAGGAGGCTCGACTGAGTTCGTTGCACTTCGACTCAAAGCGACTGGACATGAACACTATTTTTACTGGTATGTGTCCGCATGGGCGGCCATTTCGTTGCTCGTCTATATAAAAATGCCAGAGACCCATGGACGTCTTCTTCGGGCAAAGGCAACTTCTTCGAACGCGACCCGGCCCCAGACACGATGACACTCAATCAAGCTGTTATAAATGCCTTTACTCCGACTGGCAAGCTGCGCGCGGCCATCAATCTCGGCAATCCCATTCTCGCAAACCGGGGTCCGTCGACAGGTCTACCTGAGAGCGTGCAAAAGCTGGGGAGCCTCGCCGAGAGGGCCAATAATGCTTTCTGCGCGGCAACCGTTTCGTGTGGAGTACGCTGATCGATATCCTAACGGTGGGAGAAAGCCATGCGGTTGATCATCGAAGTAAGGTTGGCCGGTGGTGACAGCGACAAGGTCAACGACGGTGACGGAGTTTTGGCTGTGGTTGAGCGCCGGGAGTGCAGTCTCGATCAACTGGGTCTGACACTCGCCGAAGGACGATCGCTGCTAGCCAAGGTGCAAGCCGAATTGATTTCGAAACCGGTGCAGTGGTGGCTCTCGGGCCAGGCCCATTGCGGGCTCTGTGGTGCTCCCCTACGCCACAAGGATAGTCGCTCGACGGTGCTACGCACTGTATACGGCAAAGTGATCGTGAAGAGTCCGCGACTCTGGTCGTGTACTTGCGAGCAGACTGCGCAGACGCCACGGCGTGTCGTGCATCCCTTGTCCAAAACGCTAGAGTCCACCACGCCGGCAATCTCGCCATGCAATTCAGCGTAACCCGCAAGCGCATTGCTCCGGGTTCGTCCAGGTGTGGTAACCGTTAGTATCAGACCTGCATTTGCGTTAAACCATGGCCGACGGTATCTACTGAGGCGCGAGGCGCTTCCACAGTTAGACACGACCCATATTGACTTCCCTCACGCCTTTTACGTCGCGCAATGCGATCGCCGCGCGGTTAAGCTCGTTGCGCAATTGTTCCGCGTCCTTCATCCCCGGTAATCGCCACACCGGGTTGTTCGAATCGCTCGTCGTCACGACGACTGCGCCGATTCCGAACATGCGTTGCCACCAAGGATGAACTGAGGTCACGTCCTGAATTCGGAACAACTCGACTCTCTGCACCGTTCTGTTGAGGATCCCCTTGCGACAGGTGATCCGTTCCGCGTCGATTTCAAACTCGGTGAATTTGACCTGCAGATACGAGAGTCCGACCCAGCACCAGAAGAACAGCGAGCACAGGAATGAACCATGGCACCGGCCACTGAGTTGACGCATATCCGAAGCCGATACCAATGGCCAAGATGGCAAGCGCGCCTTTGATGAAGGCCGGCAGGTTAGTCAGCTGCGACGGCGTGCCCTGAAATATCACTGCGTGAATAGGTTCGCTTCACGGAACGATGCCATAACGTGCCATGGGTTTTTGCCTTTTAATTGTGCTGCCTTACGCGCGACCGAACGAGGCCGTGCCGGTGATTATCGATCAATCTCGGGCTGGTCAGGCTCGTCCGAGTCGGGTTCTGGATCGTCATTCTCTCTCTGCTGTTCTGATGCGCCGGGTGCGTCCCGATTCGAAGCGCGCGCAGGCAGTTCGTCACGCTCCTGACGACGCACGGCATCATCCCGCTCGCGTTCAAGTGCGCGCCGGGCATCTACCTCGGCATCCAATTCGGCGCGCCGTGCATGCAAGATGCCACTCAACACCTCATCATCAAAATCTACATTCATGCGCGCCTCAGCCGCGACGCGCGCGGTTGCCATTTTGAATTCCTCGGGGCCGGTAAGTGTGAGCGTCGGCCCGAACTTCTGCTGCGCGAGGCGAAGACCGATCTCGATTGCGTTTCGGTCGTGGACCCACATCCGCACAGTACGACCTTCGTCGATCATCAGCGCCACACCATCGCGCTTGTAGTCGACGTTGCCGTTTTCCTGCACATGATGCGTGATGACTGGCCCGCTATAGATCATTTCGTTCGGCTCGCTCGCGCTGACCCGGCGGCTCGCCCCGAACGCGATGCCGGGGCGCTCGCGTTCGTCGCCCGTTCGCTGCGTTGGCTGAGTTGGCTGCATCCTTCTCAGCTCGCGCAGTGCCCGCACATTACCGAGTTGCGCCTGTTCCTGCAGGAAGTCCCGATACTGGTCCGTCAACGGCCGCCGCATCGCCGCTTTCAATGCATCCCGCTCGCGAGCGATCTGTTTTCGCAAGACAGCCTCGGCTTCGATCCGCTCCACGCGAGCCACAGACACCGCAGCACGGCGCGCGGCCGACGATATGCCGCTGTTGTCGACGACGGCACTACGTTTCGCATAAAAGGTCGATTTAATCGCACTGCGCCGCGCTTGCTCACGAGCACCCTGCTCCAGCCATTCGGCACGCAATGCATCGCTGTACTGCTTCCGAAAGCGCTGAAACTCGCTCCACAGATCCTGCTCCGGCGTACGGCGGGGCGCATGGGCGGGGTCGAGTCCGGTCTGCGCCCGGTATTGCTCGCGCATCAACTGGGCGGCTTCTGACCAAGGCAAATTCATCTCCTTCGTCAGAAAATCCGAGACATTCAGGTGACGCGAGCCGGCCTGAATCCGGTCGCCACCGTCGCGTCCCTTCGTGATCTGATATTTGCCGACGACCAGCCCATGCGAGTGTGAAAGAGCCCCGAGGAGCCGGTACGCATCCAGCGTGGCTTTGATCTCTTGAAATTCCGAGCGTGTGCCGTCGTTGCGTGCCGCACGGGCTTCAGCCAGGTCGCGTGCAAACTGGTCGCGCACCGAATCGGCTTGCCGTCCGGTGGCGGATTGCGAGGAGATCGTTAGTTGCGATATGTCGCCATCAGGTTGCAATACATTGACGTCGCGAGGCGTCGCGACCGCCGGCATGCCGCGTGAGGCTTCGGCGGTGCTCGGTGGCTCGCCAAAGGACTCATGAGCCCCGTCAATGCCATCGACACGGTATGGGTGATCCGCAACGCCCGGTGAATTGGGCGACGCCATGCGCGACCGTCCACCGCTTGAGTCGCTCGAATCGCCGACTGCGCCGCCAACCCCACCGCCAATCCCACTCGCCTTGCCGCCGTGGGCACCGGCCGCTGGACCGTCAAACGAAACCGACGCAACACCACCCAGCGACTTGACCTGAGCCAGACTGCGCGGCTCAGCGTCCGGGTCGAAATCGAGGGGGAGCTTGCCCCCGCCTTTGAGGCCAAACTTTTCTCGTGCGAATTTTTCCGCGCTCGTGGCAATGAGCCGTGCGCGCTCTTCACTGTCCGCGTGCTCATACGCCGTATACATCCGTTCAACCACTGTGCGCCAGCCTTCGCCGCGCTCCTCCAACGGCTCTTTGCGGGGCTCGCTTGATGCGTCGTTTGATTCGCCACCCGATCCTTTGCTTGATCTCTCGTCTGATGCATCCCCTACTCCTCCCTCTCCATCGCGATCGCGAGACCGTCGCAATGCGTCAACTCCGTCGGCTCCGTCGTCTTCCACGTGAACATGTGCAGAATCCGACAGTAGCATTTCACTTCGCGCGGCGCCGCCATCCACACGCCGGCCGGGCACACCTCGCAGACCGTCGATGGATTCGGCCGACGGCCCGGGTCGATCGAACTCAACGTCATCGTCACGATCCGCTCCTGCTCGCCACCGCTCGAGGAGTCCTTGTTCGATGAGGCCTTGCTCGATGAGCGTTTCGTGCTCCCGCTCGAGCGCCGTCCAGTCTCGGCCCCACTCGGCTTGCCCGCGCTCTCGTGTGGCCTCTCGTGGATCCCGTGGATCACCCCATCCTCGTCGATCGCCGGGGCCAGGGTGTCCAATTCCTCGCCATGGCTGCCATTCCCCGAATCGTTGGTCTCGTCGCGAGCTGGTTCGTTCTTCTCTGCCATCATGCCCTCCAAATGATTGGTAAAAGCGCGCTTCACGCTCGATCAGGATGTGCCGCTGTTCTTCCGGCGAGGCCTTCTGATACACCTTGTAAAACGGGCTGCCGCTATTGAGATATTTGGCTTCAAGTGCACGTACCTCATGCCATTCACGCAACGCTTCAAGCATCGCGGCCGGCGTCTCGCGAGGCACTCCGGGTGCCTCGTATTTCGCGTTCAGACTAGCCGCCAAGGCCTCGCGTTTCGAATCGGCGTCCAGCTCGACGAACTCGCGCGTGAACACGTACTCCTTGAGGTTGACGCCCTTCGCGTCCCCTGGCCTTTTAACGTTCTCGTATTCGCGGCTTCGCCCTGCGTTGCGCGTACGTGTCTCGCCAAACTCGGTAAGAAGCGCCTGAAAGTCTGCGTACTGGGTAATACCTCGCGTCATCATGGCGTCGAGAATGGACGCCTTCAGCTCGCGGTTCGCCCCCGCAAACACGTCGCCCTTGTAGCGACTGATCATCTCCGACGCGTCATTGAATTCAGCGCGCCGGTTGTCTTTCGGGCTCGCCAAGCCGAACCGGTTGTTGGTATGTTCCTGAAACGCCTCAAGGAAGCGCACCTGTCGGTCGACCAGGCCGAACGGATCGAGTCGCTGCCCGGTGAGCAGGTTGACCTTCGGCAGCACGATATGGACGTGAACCTTCCGCTCGATCGGGTCACCACTTCGCCGATCGGCGTAACTCTTTAGACGTGGAACGTGGGCTTCGGCATAGAAGGCGTATTCGTCTCGCCGAAAAGCAGACATCGCGAACGCCTCGAAATCGCGAACAACTTGCTCCAGCACGTCGCGTGATACTTCGTCCTCTTTAAAAGAGAGCGTGATATTCAGATACCGCTCCGAATCCGTCTCGATCGACTGAATAATTTCGTTGGTGAGATCAAGATCACCCGCAAGAATCACCCGCTCATCCATTTCATCACGATTGAATTCACGATCCTTCTTCTGGCCTTTCTCCAAATACTCTTTAATACCGTCGTGATAGCCGCGGATGCGAATGAGCATGATGAATCCGCCTACTCGACTTGGGCCAGCGTGGCCTTCAAATAACGCGAAATCATTTGCAATTGATCGAGCATCTGCTCGTAGGTCGCCTCAGACAGCTTGCCGCGCACATGCTCAGAATTCGCGCGATGTGCGAGCTGATTAAGGTTGTTACTGGTCTTGTTGAACACGTACAGCAGACGCTTCCGGTCGTCGCTCGCCTTCGGGCGCGCAATCACCTGCGTGCGATTGGTCAGCACGGCCTGGCGAAAAAACTCGGATTGAGTCAGGCCCGACGCGGCAACCTTCTCAAGGTACACGGCACGGTCCGCATCCGACAACCGGAACGCGATGGGCTTGCCGAGCCCCGCACCACCGTTACGCTTCGTGCGTGGCATCCGCACCCTCCCGCGCTTCGCGGGCCTTCTCGGCTTGAATCTCCCGATAGAGCCTGTTCACGTTCGCCTTCGCAAGCGCCTTCTTCGAGAGCGCCGGCGTAATGCCCAGGTACATCTCCAACGCATCCACCGCGTCCGCTCGATGAAAACACGGGTTGGGATCTTCGATTTCATCGTCCTCAATCGAGATCCACACCTCGCCTTCTTCGATCGTCTGACCGAGATGCACGATGCTCCGTTCATCGGCTTCTGCCTGCCTTAACAGTGCTCGTGCCGTCTCGCGATCCGGAACATCAACCTCCATCACGATGACCATCTTGTCGTCGTCAAAGGTGGGATTGTCGCTCTGCGCGACCTCGACCACGATCTTCACCATCTCCGATTCCATCAGCGCTCCTGTGGGGTTCAGGAGGCGGCAGTGGCCGCCGGGGTTTCAAAGGGGAAGACCCCTTTGGCACGGATATTTTGCACGATGCGTAGCAGGGTGTAAACATATCAGACGTGCCTCGCTATGAGACTGAAATAGGCAAAGGTCGCGCTTCGGATGCGAGGCGACTTCGATTGAACGTCGCAAAGACGGCAGCTAGAATGCTGTCAGGATGCACTTTCTCGATCTAGGATGTAATCGGGCTTCACAAAGGAGGCAATCTGTATGGCTCTCGACGATTTCGCCCGCCGCGTGGGGGAACTGCATGACCACGCGCACGAACGCTCCCAGACCGCCCGCCTCGACGCCTACTTCCCCGTCATCGAGCAGGCACTGAACAACGGCCTGTCGCTCGCCTCGATCCTGCGCGAACTGCAAGCTGAGGGCTTTACCTTCCGCATTACCGGCCTCAAGTCTGCGCTTTATCGCATCCGAAAAAAACGCACCGCGACCGCCACCACCGGTACCACCCCCGGCATACCTCCATCGAACGCCATTGACACGCCCGCACACGACGATAACGCCCGGTCTCCGGTCAACGTTCAGGCTCAAACCGCAGACGCTGGCCAAACCCGCAAAGGCCGGAAAACGATGGAGCAGTTACGCGCAGAAAACCCGACTATGCCCAAAATCCAGTTAAACAAGTTATACGCGCAACAGTACGACCAGCCCAAAGTGACCAGTGCGGACATTGAAGGACTGAAACGCAAATATCCTCAGAAACCGAAGGCCTGACCGCATCGACCCGCCGCGATGCGTCGGGTCGGCCCGCGCCCCAATGGCCGGGCAACTACAACCCGCGCCGTGAGAGGCCATAGGTTGCGCGGGGCTAACCGATCGGGCGGTCGCGGATCTAGTGGGCTTGAGCGAAAAAGGGGGCGGCCGGCAGGTTCGGCGATGGATAAGTGAGGAGTCGCATATCCCCTACGCGGCTTGGGCAATCCTGTGCGACGTAGCAGGTCTGGGCAAGATCTGGGAAGTCCGAGAGTAGTCTGATCTGCTCAGGCAGGACGTGCGGGGCCTCACGCCGGCAGGACAAATCGAACCAAGGCCACGATTACTGCTGTTCAGACCACAGCGCGCCGGCGCAGGCCATCGCTTGATAGTAGCCGGGGAGTGTGCGTCGCAGGCCCTTCTTTTCCGCCTGCTCATAGACGGGCACCCCGAATGGCGCAACGCGTGCGGTCTAGTGCGCTGACCGACGACCACGTCTCGTCCTCCGGCGACTTCACGAGTCGCCAGTATTGCCCTGCAGGACTGTCTCATAGTCCTGCCCCCGTAGAAAATGCCGATGACAGAGACCTGCACTGCTTCGACGTCATAGGCTATCACTACCCTCTTGTGCTAATTCGTGACGCGCGGGCTTTCGCGAATGTCATCCCGGCGATTACCCCGATGCGGAAACCTCCGCAACTTTGCCCGCTGTTTCATCGATTCCGTGTCCGGCTCCGGTGCTTTTTTGCTTGCGAAATGTTGCCGACGACAGCCTAGAGTCATAAGTACGGAGCAGAAAAGCCGGACTCAGCATGACATTATTGATCTTTTTGATCTGCTGCCGTATAATTTAATCAATCTGGTCAACTTGGAGATCGCATGGTCAAAGCTACCTCTGTCATCCCTTCTGGGGATGCTTTCACCGTGGAGCCCTACAAGGTCGATCGCTCTGGCCTCCCGCACACTGGTCGCACCTTCCTTCTTCAAGTGAAGGACGATGCTATCTCAAACATGCTGCTTGCATCGCTGTCCCTTCTCGACCGTCTCATGGTTGAGAAAACGGCTGCAGTGCGCGAAAGACGTCTGGAAGAGATGGTCGATTTTATGACCGAACGGATGCTCGTGCCGAGCGGGGTCGAACTCGACATGGCGCAACGGCTTGCTATCCGACATGCACGTGTTCTCAACGAATTTGGGTATTTTTCCGCTGAAGATATTGCAGCTGCCAACAGGTCCACATCTGTCAATCGCAATGCGATGGCAGACAACTGGCGAAAGCGTCGGCAAATTTTCGCGGTCCCTCATCCTGACAAGACAGCCCGTGATAGAGAGGTGTACCCAGCCTTCCAGTTCAACGAAAATAAGCCAATCAAAGCGATACAAGCCGTGCTGGAGGCCTTCAACGGCCGCAAGACATCGTGGAAACTCGCACTTTGGTTCACGTCGAATAATGGCTGGTTGCCCGATAGCGCCCGACCTGTCGACCTCCTAACCTCAGACCCGAAGTTAGTAATAGAAGCCGCGCAACGTGATGCGCAAGGGAGCGCGATTTGAGCTGTCGTGCCCCGCTGCCCCCGCTTGATCCGCTCTTTGACCACTGGTTGGCAGGAAATGTCATCCACGTAATCCACGACACGGCGTTCGACCCAGAAAGCTTTAATCTGGGGCAGGACGCTCATGGAGTCTTACGTAAAGCCACTCGGTTTTCTCCATTTCGGAATGCTAAGGGAAGCGTCGTTCCCTACCTCTATGGTGGATCTACGCTCGATTGTGCGATCTTTGAGACGGTCTTCCACGAGGTTCCGATCGATGCGAAAGACAAGTTTGTCGACCTCGGCGACTTCGATCAGCGCGGGCATGGAGAGCTGACGCCAAACCGTGACCTCAGACTCGTAGACCTGACTAGTGAAGGTCTTCATCGCCTTAAGGTACCGAAGGAAGAGATCATTACTAGTCCAGCACGAGACTATGTTGACACTGCGAAATGGGCCGAAGCACTGCACCAACAGTTTAGCGACATCGATGGATTGATATGGATGTCGCGACAGCGCGATCGAGATCGCGCTGTCGTACTTTTCGGCGATCGCCTAAATGGCGTCTTGAGCGGCTCGCGTAAAGGTGGCCCACTGATTCGCAACGACGCTTTGCGCCAAGCCATCATTGCGGCCGCGTTACGCGCAGGAATAGAAGCCGCATAGCGGTCGCTGTTCTTTAGTCCTGCTCGCGATATTCGTAGCCACGATTGCCGGACTTAATCTTCTCTCATGCCGGACGGGGCAGACGGTTAGTAACTTCTTCCGAATCCAAATAGCCAGTAGTGCCCACACTCATTTCAATGAAAGGTCACGACTACTCGATCAAATGCGACCTGCCCCTCTCAAATGGCCTCGGCCACATCTTGCCGGATGTGTCTTCGCGCTCAGATTCAGCCCTAGAAAAAACCTGCATCGACCTGTGAGCTATTAACCAATTCGACTCAGGGCCTTCTGCGAAGAAATCCGACGGAGTATTTTCCAATCCATTCTAACGTCCGCAACAGCGTTCGTTCCGCATACCTCCCTCGGCAGACAACGAATGCTCTTGCTTGCCCTCACCTATTGCCGTCGTCGATGACGAGAGCCAAGGCTAACCGGGCATCTTCGAGCTCCTGGACTGCAGCAGTTAGACGTGCAAGCTCCAGGGCGGAAGCTTGTCGCTCTCCTACGGCGGTGAAATGCGCCTCTATCGCAGCAGACGCGGCTTGCACTTCGCGGGCGGCCTCAGCCACTCTTGCCAGCGCAGATGCTTCGCGAGGATTTGAGTTCTCAGCTTTCATATTTGCATTGTCGATTGCATTACCGCGCATCACCATCTCGCCTGCCGCTGAAAGTCGGCCGCCTCCAGGTGGATAGAAGCGGCAGCGAGTCGACGCGCCTTGCGTTCGGCGACAGCAACGATTCGCTGGCGTCCGTCATTGAAGATTTTGAGTGCGCGCGCATCGTCCGCACCAGGCTGAAGCCAAAAGTAGTGTTGCAGCGATTCGCGTGAAACCGTGCATTTCACGACGCGACCCGCAGCGATGAGTTCGAAGGCGACCGCGAGTCCGCCCTCAACGACGGTAGCTTCAGTCAAATTGGTTGCGTTCATCGCCATCCTCATGCGAACCGATGATCCTCTAGCGCATGGCGACATAGCTGAAGCATCCGCTGAACGATCGTACTGGCCGGGTTCAACTTCATGTCGCCCCTGAAGAGACCGGGAACGTCCGCTTGTTTTAACCCAATGCCTGCGGCGAGCAGGTCGCGCCTCGCAATTTGCAGCGCTAACTGCTCAAGGCGAACTCGGTCCAGCCACTGCAGACTCAGCCGGTTCCGCGAAAGCCACGACTGGCAGGAGATCAGCATAAGGCCCACTCGCCAGTCACTGGTCAGCGCGTAAGTCACCACCGCCGTGGCGACGAGATAGCACAGCAGGTCAGCCCGCGCGTCGGGCAAGAGGCTCATTTCACGAGTTTCATTCATTTTTACAATAAAGCACCGAAAGAGACTAGCCAAGATCTAGCATCTATTGGGCTGGGAGCGATCGCTAGTGCATTGCATCGTCGCGGTATTTTTATAAACTGCGCCGCTCGACATCCCACGACGATTCGTCGGATCAGAAGTGCTCCAGATAGCGCGAAGCCTGTGATTCGGTGCTACTGCCATCGGAACGACAGCGGGCAAGTTATTCATACGGGTACCAACTCGTCGAATCAAAAGTAGCAAATGACTGTTTCAATGACGCGACCCGACACCTGAAGTGCTGATTGCCCGCTCGGCAACCGCCGCGCTGCAAAGAAACGCTCGGCGTATCATTATTAAAATCACGGAACCGCTCGAACCTGTAACGTAAAGATCCCGCTCCGCTCCCATCGAATAACAAAAAGAGACGTAGATAAATGACGCAGGCTTTAGCCACGTTCCATCTCAGTCATGGACCCAAAAATCGACCGACCCTCGTCTTCCTGCCGGGCGCCCTCATTCCGCCAAACGCCATTGCGCCCGTCACGGGAATCATTAAACTTCGCGCGATTGGCGTCGGCTGGCTCGAGGGTACTGGCCCACACGACCTTCACTCGGTTGCAGCGCGTGTATCCATTCTACTAAGAGAGCTCGGACCAACTGTGTTGATAGGGCATTCTGTAGGTACACCGATCGCGATGCTCGCAGCGGCGCTCGATTTACGGTCGACGAAAAGCAACGTGGCTGGTCTCGTGCTGAGCAATAGCGGAGCGAATACAAAGGGACATGGCGATGTCGAATCAGTCATCGAACGGGTTCTTCAGACATGGGGGCCGCCGCTCTGGAAAGCTATGACCGAACGCTCGCTCGG
>NZ_JBIYEB010000049.1:0-41953 GCF_044909315.1 Caballeronia udeis | reverse complement strand
CTTTCGGGGCATTGCTTTGGCGACGAGGGTTACGCAAACTGCGCCCCAGATGCTTCCTTTGCCAGCAGCACGGCCGCGCCCTACCGAATCAAGGCGAGCAAAGAACCGGAGAGAGGTCAAGCGCGGTGTTCTGAATCATCACAGGATGATTACGTTGAGGCCCATCCCGAGCCAGGGCGTGCCCAAGCGGATCAGTCAGTTACCATAGATCTACACCTCAGCCATCAGGGCCTTTGCTGGCACGGCTTTCGGGGCATTGCTTTGGCGACGAGGGTTACGCAAACTGCGCCCCAGATGCTTCCTTTGCCAGCAGCACGGCCGCGCCCTACCGAATCAAGGCTCGCGAGGTGGCACTCTCAAAGTGTAGGGCCATGGTATGCGTAGGCGCCGGCGATCGGGCGCATAAGCCCTAGATTTCGATGGTGAAGGCCGCCGTCGCCGCTCATAGACATTTCAGCGGCATGCCTGATCCGCTCCTGAAGGTTCTCACCGTTCAGTCGATGGAGGTTGGAGTGCCCTTCTATGAGCAGGAAGTTGTCAAATGCCTTTGCGGGGCTGAGTCTGAAATCATAGAGGTCCGTTCAGCCGGTAAGGCGGCACAATTGTGCTGCAGTCATGTCCTAACCCCTCCTTGATGTCTTCGTATGTCGATCAGCATACCGTAAACAACATCAATTTACATAGCAAACTATAGTAATTTGCGGTAAAGTTTTCGATACCGAGCGTGCACTTCCGGATCGTGTCAGCGGCATGGTTCGCGGCGCACTGTCCCGCAAAGATGTGGACCGTGCTGCGCCGGTGCCTTCCGCGCCCGCTGCTCCGGCTCGTCCAGGCGTGACTGCATAATCCCAACTTTCGTTCATAAGAGGAGAACCGGCCGTGAAACGCGAACAAATGTTGCCTGTCGAAAAGCAGGCCCTCGAAAACCTCCTGAAGCACGCCCAGGGGGACACCCATCAGAGCCGCCGTGTCGCCGATTTCCTGCTCGCCTGGTGGAACCCCAGCGCCTGCGGCAAGTACGACCTGACCACCGGGTGGGGCGTCGATGACGACATCATGGAAGACATGTGCGTGGTGTTTCGCCTTGCCTCACGTGCGCACAGCTATCCGGACTCGCTCGGCTACGAAAAGGAGTTCGAGGCGATCGTGCGTGAATGGCGTCCCGAGCTCCTGCAGGGCCGGGAGGACTGATGGCGAAGACACCTCCGACGCCAAAACTCGCCTATGACCTCGCACAGGCACGCGCCGTCATTGAAGCCGGCGGCATCCTCTCGGCGACCCTGACTGCCGAGGGCGGCTTCTGGCACGTCGATTTCGTCACCCGGGAGGCCGGTCTCGCGCAGTTCGTGACCGATCGCCGCGAACGGCGGCAGTTCGGGCGCAGTGACCTTGCACTCAGAGTCTTGCGTCGTATTGGTTTAACAAGGGCATCGGTGGACATGGTCGGGCTGAACATTTCCTCTGCTCCGGCCAAGCGGTGGACCCGTCCGGACGCAGCAGCGGAAATGAGTGCGGCGCACGAAGCCAAACGCTCGACCGGCATGCGGCCAAAACGCGTGGCCAGGCCGAAGAAAGACACCAAGTAACACCCCGTGCGCGCCGGCTGGCGCGCACATAACCAGGCGGAATTTTCCGCCGTCCTGCCGAGGTTGTAATGAGTAGTCCTAAAACTATAAAGAGTCTTCGTCGTGTCACGTCGGCTTCTGCAGAGGCGCGACACGACCACTCCCGACATCAATCCGCACCGCCTCAGTGGTGGCCTGCTTCCTGTCGAGATCACGCGCCGGGGAGGGCTGGGCAACCGTCAGCCGGGTCGCCGACAGCGTCCACGGCCAGCGCGCGCATATTCCGGGCGGCGCAGATCGCGCCCGCTAGAACCCTTAGCTTTTAAGTCCCGGCCCTTTGGGCCGTTATGCAGCAACCAAACCGCTTCACACGGAAACAACGGAGATTCAAATGAAAAGAAGCATCATGGCCGCGACGCTCACGCTGCTTGCAGCGCACGCGGAGGTCGCGCTGGCGGATCAGTTCATGCCGGTTACGGGCAACGATGTCGGCGCCGGTGAGTCCTATTGGACCGACCCGATTTCGCGTGGGTCGGGCGACGCGGCAGTCGCCGAGATCCTGGTCAATTTCGCCACGCCCCAGCCGAACCGTGACAAGGGTCGCCCGCCCTTTCGCTCCGCGATCATGCTGCTTCAACTTGATTGCCACCTGCACCTGGCGTCGCTCCGATACGTAAGTGGCTTCGCTGAGCCTGGAGGCAAGGGCCAGGCCGTGATGTATGGCGAGGTCCCGCCCGTAATGAAATTGCCGCCGCCCGGCTCGGTGTGGGACATGGTGGTCAAGTATCACTGCGGGAAGTAACCGGCGTGCAACCGGACGCCAAGATTGACGATTGGAGGAAATATGTCCGAACTGATTCAAAAGTGCTGGTCGATCGACGAAGCCATCGATTATTTGAAGGCGTGAAAATTCGAGGATGTTTCGGTTTTCACCGAGTTCACCGAGCCCGGCCTTGTATTCGGCGGACGACGCCATCGCGATGTCGCTGACGTTCGACCAGCTCAGAAAAACCGCTGTTCGCCAGAAGACGCGCTAGGCCGCTTCCGATGCGGCCTGGACTAATGACGAAGAAAGTGATGACCAAGTACGAAAGCGAGTATAAAAACGAGTCCTTCGGCGTCGCTAAGGATATCGAAGAAGTGGTCACGGTACGGCTACCGGCGGGAACTGAAAGTCGATGAATGGCGGGAAATCAAAACTGTCTTGACCGGTGAGATGGGATGCGCACTAACCGAGGAAGAAGAGGCCGGTTGGGCGGCGCATCTGGCCAAGTTGGTCGGCTCGACCGAGGCCTGAAACGGAGCAAAAACAGGAAAGCGCTGACGCAAAGGCGCGGAACCAACGCAACGACAACCGAAGGGGTGCATAGCTCTTGTTATGCACCCCTTTTGTCTGCTGCCGCAAGGGCTCCTGTCCTTCGCTGACTACGGTTCGACGCCCCGGACACTGGCCACGCCGGCTTCGACATCCTCGATGAGGACATCGTGTGTCCCGTCTTTCAGGCGGCGTACGCCAGCCTTATCAATCACACCCTGGATGATCTCATCAGCATCGGCGATAGAGCGTCCTGCTAGACGTTCAAGCAGCCCAGCGGAAACCTCGGACCCGATCACATAGCCGGCCTCGGTATGCCGCCGCAGCGCACGGGCGACGTAGATCGCCATATCCAGCGCATCAGGTACGTCGAACTGCACCTTGAGCCCGAAGCGACCGCCGCGAACGATGGCCGGATCCAGTGTCTCGAAATGGTTGGTGGCCGCGATGTAGATAACGTCGCGTGCCCTTCCCTTCGCCCCATCCAGTGTCCGCAGGATCTTGTTGGTGAGCGACACGACATACGGGCTCGAGTGCTTGCGCGCGCGAAGGATGTCCTCGGCTTCATCGATAAAGACGATAGCCGGCCGGATGTCGAGGGCCTCGCGGACCTTCTGGTCCCAGAGGCTCGGTTTCGACATCATCTCGTCGCCCGATACACTCAAAAAGGCGTACCCGCTTTCCTTCGCGAGCGCCATCGCGGCCTGGGTCTTCCCAGTGCCCGGCGCCCCCCAGAAGACTAGCCCGCTCGGGATTTTCGAATTGATCTTCTCGAGATCCTGCGCATTCTTGAGCCGGTAGGCGAGGTCCCGAAGCACATCGCGACTGGCCATCGGCATGATGATCTCGTCAATTGACTTGGCGTCTTCGGGCAGGCGGTCGCCCGCGCGGCCCTGGAGACGCCGCATGGCCTGCATGCCCATCTCGACTGTCAGCAACTCACCCAGTCCGATCGTCTCATCGCGCACCATGTCCTTGAGCTCCTTGCCCAGCGCGGTGAGACGCGCGGCACTGAAGCCTTCCCAGCGACGGGCGAGGCTGTCAAGGGCCTCCGCATCGATCACCGGCTCGCCCAGCGCGGCGGCAATGCCACGGCGCAGCAGCGCCTGCCGGGCTTCGAAGTCTGGCGGCGGCACTTCGACCTTGAAGTCGAAACGTCCCTCGCGGATGCCCGCGCCGTCCATCTCGTCCAGCAGGTTGGTCGCGGCCACGAGGATGACTTTGGTGCCCCGAAGCGCAACGATTTCCGTGAGCATAGTGTTCGTCATGTCACGGTCCATCGAATGGCCGGCCGAACCGTCGAGTCCGCCTGAGCGGTTTTTCAGGAATGAGTCAACCTCGTCAATGAAGAGCACGCCGCGGCCCATGCGCCTGGCTGCCTGGAAGACTGCCCTGATGTTCTGGGGAGTGTCGTTGATCCACTTACTCGCCACATCACCATAGCTGATGGAAAAGAACGGCACCTTGAGATCGCCCGCAAGAGCCTCCGCGAACAGCGTCTTTCCGTTCCCGGGCTCACCGAACAGCAGCATGCCGTTCCGTGCGTCCGGGCCGCCCGCGAGAATCTCTGCCGCCGCGGCCCGCAGACGCTGCTTGGTGTCATTCATGCCGACGATGTCGGAAAAGGTGTAGCAAGGCGTACGCATGTTGTCGCGGTAGGCAGGCGCGGCTGCCGCCGCCTGCTTCGGCGGTGACTGGGTCGCAACCGACGGCGCAGGCTGCGCCGAGCCAACGTTGGCGAGGCCGACGTGCGTGTGCAGCCAGTAGACAGCAGCCACACTCGAGGCCGCGCCAGGCAGGCTTAAAAGATTCCAGTCCAGGAACAGGACAAGGCCCCCCAGCCCGAGAATCGCGCACGCCCCCTGGATATACCGTGGGTGACCTTGCTTCCAGAACCAGACGGCCCCGAAGGCGATCCACGTCGTGGCAAGCAGGAGCATCGACAGGCCAAAGCTGGAGCGATGCTCGATATTGATGAGGAGAACGTAGGCCCACCCGACGATCACGCCGATGCGCATCCAGAAGGGATCAAGACGACTAAGCATGGTGATTCGCCCCGTTGATTTGGAAGGTGATACCGCCGGCGACTGCGGCCGGCACACGCACAATTGATTGAAGGACGGTCGCGGCCGGCCCTGCGTGTGCGCCCAACTGCCTGGAAAAACTTGCACGCGCCGCGTGCGGGGGTGTAAAGTAAAGGCACATATCGTTTTACCCGCCCTCGTTGGCGGTTGCAGAAAATCCAGGGATAAGGGCCACCAGTGTGTGGCCCTTTCTCTTTTCAGACGCGCTCGGCGACAGCGGGCCGCTGCGCTGCAGGCTCAAGCGCGGCGATCTGCTTCGTCACGAGATCAGGCAGCGAGCGACGGCCGAGCAGCGCCTCGGCGAGCAGTTCGCCCGATACAAAACTCACACGACGGCCACCTGCAGTGACCAACCGCGAGAGCTCCCCGGTTCGCCCCGTATGGACGAATAGGCCCCAGGCCGCACCGCGCGATTCGACCAGCTGGTTGAAAGCGATCACGTGCTTGTTGTCGATGTGGGCGCCGTATCGCTTGCACTGGATCAGCACCTCGCCGGCGGGATGATGAAAAATCCCGTCGATGCCGCCATCGCCGGAATAGCGCAGATTGCGCGTCACGCGCACGTTGCTGCGCTCGACCACCGTCAGCAGCATTTCCTCAAAGACCGACGGATCGATCTTGCGCAAGTAGCCCAGGATGCGCGGCCGGTAAGCATCGACCGACGGATGCTCGGCCGCGATCGCGCGCAGCCTGTCGAGCGTGCGCTCGGCCTGCCGGATATTGCCCAGATGCCGGCCTTTGCCGAGCAGGCGCACCCGGTTGATGAGCCATGAAAGGATGCGGGGTTTTTGCATGTTGTTGGTCTCCTGCGCGCCGACCGCAGCCGGCGCAACGAGCTCAGTCGTCCTGATCGAGCTCAAGGCCGTAATCGTTGTCGTGATCGACTTCGGCGGCCGACTCGCCTACGCTGGCCTCGATGGCCGGTTCGTCCAGCGCGACCCCTTCCGCGCTGAAGTAGGTTTCAAGCGGCTCGCGATCGAGCACGTCGGCCGCGTACACCCGGGCCGCTTCCTGCCAGGCCTCGTCGCTGAGATCGCTGCCCGTCGGCATGAACTCACTGAGAGTCTCGCGCGCGGTCTCGAATTCAGGCGAGCCCGGCTCGGCATCCAGCCCGGCGAACACTTCGGAAGCTGCCTCGCGCTCCTGCGCATCGAGCACGACGGCTTCGCCGACCAGTGCCCCATTGATTTCGCGCCGCTCCTCGGCAGACAGCGGCGGCACGCGCGACAGGAAGTCGGCGTCGTAGACCTGTTCGTGCTGTCCACGCAGATCGGTCACAACCTGGTCGAACTGCTCCTCGGCGAGCTCGACTGTGCCGGGCCAGAGCGTCGCGGTCTGCGTGTCGAGGGTGCGGGCATGCGCCTCCTGCAGGACCGCATCGGCCTTCTGGATGTCCTTCGCCCAGTCGTCCAGTTCGGCCGCCGTCATCTCGCGCGGTGCCAGTTCCGCGAGCCGGTCCATCGCGGCGTCAGAGCCCGTGCTCACGTATTCCTGGCTGGCATCGCGCACCTGGTCAATGTACCGGCGGACGCCCTCCTCGCCGGCCTGCATCTGTTCCTGCCGGAACTCGCTCACGTCGGCGGTGGCCTCGGCGGCCGTGCCGAGGTGCTGGCCAAGGTTCTTGCCGTCGATGAGGTCCTGCAGGCGGGACTGGGCCTCGTTCAGGCCGTCCATCGGCGCATCGAAGCCGTAGCTGTTGTAGAACTCGATGTCCAGACGCTGCAGGGTCTCGTCGAACGCCGCTTCCTTCACCGCCTCGCGCCACGTATCGATCTGGTCAGGCGCCAAACCCGCCGGAGCGAGACTCTCAAGCTCAGTGGTTGCGTCGACAATCGCGTTAATGTCGCCGCTCTTGGTGGCCGCATCCAGGGCGTGGCTCGCTTCAAGGACCTGGTCGATGTAGCGCTCTTTGCCGGGCTGCATCGGCTCGATGTGCTGGATTTCCCGCAGGCCGCCATGCGGATCGACGAATTCGCCGAGCGGTGTTTCAGGCAGATCCTGGGTGAAGTGCTGCAAGGCAACTTCTTCCCAGTGCTTGGAAAAGTCTCCCCCCGGCACATAGAACTGGGTCATGCTCTGGGCCTTGCGGAATTCCTCGCTGCCCGGTTCCGCCTGAATGCCGGCCAGAATCTCCTTCATCGCCCCGCGCTCGGCGCCATCCATCGTCACCGCGCCCTCGAGTACTGCTTGGCGCGCGGCCACGACTTCCTCGCCCTTCGGCAGCGGCATCTCGCGCAGCAGATCCGGGTCCCGCACCTGCTCGTACTGGCCGCCCGCGACCATTTCAACTTGCGTGCGGGCCCGATTCAGGACCGTCATGTCGCCGTTCCAGTAGTCCGAGACTTCCCGCAACGTGCCCTCGGCACAGCGCAGGTCCAGCGCCCAGTCCTGGACCTTCTCGGGCTCGATGTGCGGCGCGACCGTCTTCAGGTAACTCTCGGCCATGCCACGTTCGATGTCGCTCAGCGACGAATCCAGCATGGTCTCGGCGGCGGCACTCAAATTCTCGATGTAGTGACGCGTGCCTGCCTGCACGGCCCGTAGCTGGTCGCCTTCAAACGTTGCCTGCTGTTCCTGCCACGCCTCATACGCTTGACGATCAATGTCGGCGTGCGGCTTGCCGGGTGCATCCATTTCACTCTCCAAAGCAAAGGGCGCTGGCTTGAATGGGTCAGCGTGCGCCCGAGACGCGACCCGGAATGGATTACAGGCTGAGCTCGCGCGCCGGCGGCGGAATCTCAGGTGGATTGACGACGTTCTCTTTCTCGACGATGCGCCAGTCGAGGGCGTTTTCCTTCTGGACCGACCGCGACATCGCATGGATCGAGTCGTGGAGTTCTGCGATCGGTGAATCCTTCCGCCACGGCCCGTCGGCAAGCTTGTCCGATGCGTGCTCCAGCATGTAGTTCCGGATTTCACGGAAGCTGAAATAGTCCGCCGCTTCAAGCTTCGGCTCCTGCCCGAGCTTGACCCGTGTTTTTTCGATTTCGCGGGCGACGTCCGCCCACTCTTTCGGTACAGGTGCGCGTTTCGCGTAGTACTCGACGGTCTCCTTGGAGAAGTAGAGCTTCGCGCCTTCGCGCGCCCGAGTAATTGCCGTATACGCGTTTTCGCGCGTGGACTGGGGCGTAACCCAGTAGCCGGCCCGGTCGGTCGTTGCGCCCTGGTTCTTCGGTACCGTGGCCGCATACCCGTACTTGATCTCGAGCGTGGCCGGCGAGACTTCATGCTCCCGCTGCGTGCCATCGCGCTGCACCCGGTCCTCGCGGATCCGGATGGTGTGCTCGCCGAGCGCAATGACGCGCACGGTGTTGCCATTGGACAGCCCGGTGCCATTCGCGCCATAGTCATTCTTGACGTTCATCAGGCGCTCGCCGGTGGCAATCGCCATCGGCTCGCCAGTGCCCGTCTTGTAAATCCGCTCATCGGCGAGGCGCCCCATGGCTTTGAGCTCCTCGCGGGCGGCCGCATTGATGAGCCCGGCTTCCCGGTTGGTATTGGTGCCGAGAATCACCGGTTCCTTGCCCTGATGCGCATCGAGCTCGTCCTGTTTGGCGATGGCATCACGCGCGATCGCCACCGGGATGTCCTTCTCGGTCGCCAGAATCACGACCTCGCCACGCTGGAGCATACTGAGCACCCCTTCCACGGCCCGGCCATCCCGGAACATCTCGACATCGGCGAGAAACTCGGGGTGATCCTTCTGCCGGTAGATTTCCTTGAGGCGCGCGGTGGACTGCGCTTGGGCGAGCACCTTGTCGGTCGCCGTAAAGGCATTTCCGGCGTCGTACGACTGGGTCTGCTTGCGGTCGCCCACATTGCCAATCCCCGCGCCACTCGCCTCGATGTTTTTGAGAAGGGAATTGTAGTGGCGGGTCCCCATCCGGCCCGCCTCGTCAACCATCACGTGGTGCTTGTCTGTCAGCACGAGACGGCCATTCTCGATGTCCATCAGTCGCCGCTGGATCGTGACAGACGGGATGCCACTGGCCGCCTGCATTTCCTCGGCCGCTTGGCCAAGGGGCGAGGCGCCGATCGCGGTTTGGCCAGCAGCCTGCAAGACATGATTGGCCGCCGCAAGCATCGTTGTCTTGCCGCTGCCCGCGTCCCCCTCAATCTGTGAGGCTGGGTTGAGGACAAGAACCTCCACCGCTGTCTTCTGCTCCGCTGTCAACGAAAATTTCCGCTCCGGCGTTGAGCGCAGTTCCTCGAATTCGCGGATCTTCTCCCGCACGAATTCCACGTCCAGCCGGGCCGGCCGCTGGCTGATTCGAGTCAGGATCTCGACGTTCTCCTTTTCGAGGTCCAGCATCTCCCGCGTCGTCCACCCGCGCTTGAGCACCCATTCCTGCTTGTGCTCGTCGTACATTTCCTTTTCCACTTCGATGCAGCCCTCGAAGGCCGTCTCAGCCAATGCATCGGCATCAGCCTTTGAGCCGAGCATCATCAGCGATTCGTAGGTCGCCAGATAAACGTCCTTCTTGTAGAAGACCGCTTCGGTCGCGGTGACCCGGTGCAGGACCGACTGGACAATCTCATCACGGCCCGCGCCGGAGACGCGGTTTTTCTCGATCTGGGCGAGCTTCTCGGCGTGGATGACCTCCGCTTTTTTAAGCAGCTCAGCCTTGACCGACGGCACCCGCACCTTGGTTTCGATACGCTCCAGAACGCCGGCATATCGCTCGTTCTCTTCCCCCACCCGCTTTCCTGCCCACGTGTCGTCGAGGGAGAGGGGCTTGGCTTCCAGATTCCGACGGATTTTGGACGGATCAAAGCCCATCTCAATCGCGCGCTCCAGAACCTTCTTCTGGACTTCATGAAACTCAAACTCCACCTTGTCCAGACGGGTCTTAAGAGCCGCGTGCTGCGCCGCGATTGCATCTGAACGGCCCAGTTCCTTCAGGACTTCCTCGAGCTCGCGGCGCCGGCCGATAAACTCATCCTCGAGCTCTTTGGGAATAGCCTTCAGGCGGAAATACTCATGGTCCTCACGTGAGTCCTCCTCGAGCTCGAAACCGAGGTTACGCAGGTTCCATGCAAACTGCAGGCGCTGCGCCGCGCCGGAGGCCATCTTGAAGTGGAACACATGGTCGAATTCGAGCGTCCGGCCGGCAAGGTACTCCGACCCAAGGTCGGACTGCTTGACACCCTTCTCACGCTCCTCAGCCCGTTTTTCCTGCGCGTAATTGACGTAGCCGTAAAAGCCGAATTTCGCTGCCGCCTCCGGCTTCGCCTGAGCCCATGACTCGTAGGATTTCTCGGCGGAATGGATCTGCTTTTCAGTCAGTCCCGTGACACCACCGGTCGCATCCATCCATGCGTCCGGTTGAGGCGTTCCATTCTTGCCACCCTCAATGCGCAAACCGATGTTGTGCATGAACGCATGGATGTGCAGATTCGGATCCGGCGCGTGGCCCAGCGCGGTCTGTTCGGCCGTGCGCCGCGACGTGCCGTGCATGAATTTCGTCCAGATCGTCGCAACCTCGACTTGCCCGTCGGCGCCGCCCGAACCAATCCGGCTGAACGAGGCATGCTCGGCCATGACATCGAGGCCCGCGTTCACGGAATTGTTGAACGCCCACTCGATCAAATCCCGGGTTTGCTCGTCAACCATCGACCACGCAACGGAACCGGACTTGACCGAGGAGTACGTCAGGTCGTGACCGGCTCGGCGCTTCTCCCTCCCTGCATTCTGGTTGAGCTTGTACTTCTCGATATGTAGCGTAATCTCGCCGTCTTTGCTGATCTTTTCGACCGGCTTGTCGAACCGCGCCGGGGCGAACCCGTCGACGACCCGATACCAGTCCTCCTCCTTCATCGTGCCGTGCAGACCGAGTATCTCCGCACCCTTCCCGTACCACTCTCCGCCGGTCTCGTTGTAGTAGTTCATCATGTCCTGACCGGGGTTCTCCGCGCTGCCCATCAGGTAGTTGCTGGTTTGCTCCGCAGTACGGGATTTGGAGATGCTCAGCATGTTCAGTTTTCTCCCAACTCTTTGAGCGACTTGACGTGCTCCATTACCTCGGTCTGATTGACGGCCTCGTCAACAACGAGACCGACTTCCACGAGGCTCGCCACCACAAGAGCGATGGCGCTCAACCGCATTGCGCCGGGGCGCTTGAGCGCCTCCAGTGCAGCCGTAACTTCGCGCTTCTTCCATGGCTCGTCCGCGATGGGGACAAGCGCAGCTTGCAGGATGCCGAGCAGCGGCTCGCGTATCGGCGCGAGCGAATCTTCCAGGGCGTCTTTGCCGGATTTTTTCCCAGTGTCGACCGGTGGCTTGCTTGCCAAAGCCACCGCCTCCCGCACCTCCAGTGTCAACCCGGTAAGAGGACCGGCGAGCCGTTCGACCACCGCTGTGGCGACGTCCTTCGCCAGCAGGTTTGTCTTGAGCAGTTCACGGACCTTGGCGGACATGTTGGCCCCAGATAAGGCCTTCAGCTGTGCGTGTTCTTCCGCGGGAAGCCGGAAGGACACGAGGGGATCACGACGCGACGCCATCGCCAGCCTTCATGCCCGTCGAAAGTCCCGATGAGGGTGCTGCGGTCTTGCCTTTAGGCTCAGCTTTGGGTGTCTTCTTGATGCCCTCTTCGGTGGCAATATGCTCGAACCAGCGTGCGAGTTTCTCGATCGGTAGATCGGCAATACCGGTGCTCTTGAGCAGTGCTTCAATTCGCTTGGCCTTCTTCTCGGCCGCCGCTTTCGCGGCCGCCGCGGCGGCCTCCTCGAAGCGCTTTTGCGCTTCCTCGGCCTTTTCTTTGAGCTTCTTAAGCTCGGGGGACAATTCTGTTGCCATGCTGACACTCCTATCGTTGTTTACCGTTGAAAAGCATATTGTTAAGGCGTCCTAGCAGATTCAAAACGATTTTGGTAAACCAACGGATTACCCGTCTCTGCCTTTACACAAAAGGCCGACAGGCGTTTTGTGGTTGTTTGTGTGCACCGGAAGGTGCGTCAGGTGTAGGTTTTAGGGCCATATGGGGTGATCCAACGGATCACCCCATATGGTGAGTCCAGAATTTGACGCTTTGTCGCATCAAATTCGCAAACAGTGCTGTCCGGGAAAGAAGAGCCATGGCTATTCTTTCATGAGGCATTTCGGTTGGTAGTGCGCTCGTTTTTGTGGCGTTATTCGACGTCGAGGTGAGCCGATCGATAGCCTCGTTTTCGTCTGGCGTTAGGTTTGCTTTTGGTGGACGGATCCGGGGTTACGGGTTCGTCTGTGTCGTCGTCATTTTGAAGCCACGGTGGGATCTCGTCGTCTGGAGGCGGACCATCAGATAGGGGCGCGGCTGGCCGACGAAACGGCTTGGAGGGGACCGGCACACGAAACGGCTGCGGATTCTTGTTCCGTGGTTCATACAGTGGAATGTAGACCTTGGCCGGCGGCGAAAGCTGGACCCGGATGAAGGCTGTCAAATCATCCAGAGACGACAATTCGCCGATCGTGACTGCCGGCTCGTCCACCACATAGTGCTCAGTCAGTCCGTCCGATGTCGAGGACTGCTGGGATTTTGAATCGCTGGCACCACGCGTCCACCGGCGCTCCGAGTATTTCCCAAGCCACGCTGAGGCATCCTTTGCGCTGTCGTCATCGGCACACCCATAGATAATTCGCGTGCGAATGTTGTCGAGAAGAGCCCGTGTCCGTGCCTCGCCAAAAGCCTCAAGCAACTGTCCCTTCGACTGCCAGGCCAAGGTGGTACTGAGCCGAGAATCCCGGCCGATCGCCATGAGCTTATCAATGCCATTGATCTCGCCAATCGTGGGCCACTCGTCAATGAAGATACAGAACAAATCTTGGGCGCTAACCTTGCGTACCAAGTGCGTGTTGATGATCAGGCCAAAGATGAACGAATAGAGCGTTTTCAGAACCGGCTGCTGGTCTTGCGGGTACGTGAACCAAATCCGGCGGCCATTGCCGTGACCGGGTACGGCGGACGCCCATTTCCGGATGGAAAACGGGCCGACCGATCCGTCCGGATACGTGAAATGGTTGGCCGCGGCAGCATTCGGAAACTCGTACTCGAAAATTTTTGCCTTGTCGGCGAGGACGGCTCGCATGTTGTTAAACATTTTGGTGTTGTCCGGTTGCAGAAGCACCTGCGAGGTCGAGCCTTTCCAGTAACCCACTTTCGTGAGCTCGGCCTGAGTGGAAACGGAACAGTACTCGATGAACTTTTCGAGCCGGAAATCACCGTCGGCGACCATACCGCGAATGAGAGGTGTGACGAACGTCCGAGCGTAGCCTACCCAGTCCTTGTTGCTGGAGTTCGGGTCATCTGGGAGGAACGCCTGGGCGATCAGTTCAGCGTGTTCCGGTGCCGTCACGTCGCGCAGGAAATTCCAGTGCGGCGAGCGGGCATCGAGTGGGTTCATGACCAGATCCGTCGTCGGATCAAAGAACTCCTCGAACATGTCGCCCTTGGGATCGAGGAGATAGGCCGACAGGTCGAGATCGTAGACGGTACGAATGTTGGGCTTCACGGCAGAACTCTTGCCCGTGCCGGACGGCCCGACCATGCCGATGCATGTGACCTCCGCCTTGCGCGTGATCGGCACCGCGGCCGTGGGATTACCGTTTTCATCCGGTGCTCCGCCCACGCGGAAAACTCCGGCGTTCGGCGTGGTGATCGCTGCGAGCTCTCCAGCGGAAACCTGCTTGCGCCCGTTGACCAGAAGCGGCTCCGGGATGGGACGTTCAACCGCCTGCTTGAGGCGCTTCCTGTTGCGGTATCTCTTCCACCCTGGCTTGGCTGAAAACAGTCCAACCAGCACAACTGCGAACGCAAGGAGCGACTCCTCCACAGTGAACCCGTGCGTCGCGCCAAGGAGCAGAAAAGCCAGTGCGCCGATCGAGCCAAGCGTGACCTGCCACTGGAGGCGGTTCCACCGCCCGAAGTTCGGGCTGAGCATGATGAAACCTTCCGTGAGAAGCCAGCCACTAAAGCAGAGAAGTCCATAGGTCTGCATCCCCGGAAGCATGTAGATGATTAACCAGACCGTGCTCGTGATGAACAGGCGGATCCATGTCCCGGCCCGAAACCCAAAACCTCTCATGATTGATTTCCCTTGCGTGCATCATTCTTCGGTCTGACCGCACCATCACCCGGTCGATTCCGGTAGTACTACTGGGCCGTAGATGAGCTTGCTGCGGCCGGTACGACGGCGACCGGAACGCCCTCACCCGGACCATGCATGTACAAAATTGCTGTGGCAGTTGCGTTCGGAAAATTGCCAAAGACTTCGTGCTGCATGGCGACCACGGCCTTGTGCCATCCGGCGCCCAAGCCCAAGCTGCCTGCGATCGTCACGGGGTCAGCGCGATTGCCGACCATCAAGACGTTTAGTTTGGCGCTCAGTAGTGGATCCTGAGAGTCGTCGATCGCGACAGTAGCGCTGACCGGCGCATTGCCAGCTACGTGGTAGACAAAGGTCGTTTTCTGGTCTTTGTCGAGCTTGAACCAGAAGGTCCAGGTGTTACGCAGCATGCCGTCGGTCGGCGCGGTAGCTGCCAGCGCAGGTGGAGCTTGAGTTGTGAAGCTGGCGACACTGGCCTGCTCGACAATAGAGCCTACCGACGACCAGGCGTTCTGGGCCTGCGACTCGAGGCTGAACTGCATTGCGCGGGGCGTAAGTCCGGCCGGTTCAGGCTGGCCAGGAAGGATCACATCGCCAAGGGCCGCGTTCGGGCCAGACGCCGGGTTGGCTGACCCCGCAGCCTGTGCCGTGGCTTGGGGGACGGGCTGTGAAACGGACTGGAAAGCCGTTGACGGGCTTGCTACAGCCGCATTGGTGGTTACCGTTCCAGAAGCGGGCCGGGGAGCGCTCGTCGGCGTCGGGGTCGAGGCCTGCGATTGGGTATCAGGAGAGGAGCCCAGTGCGTGAATTTTGGCGGCGATGATGCACACAACCACGGCGGCAACAACGCCCCAAATCAACTTTTTCTGACTGGGCAGCGCTTTGAACTGGCCGGGCATGGCCTTGAGTTTTATTGCGAGGTCTGCGATCTCACTGTTTCCGAACATCTCACGCCCCTTCTTGCGAATGTCCGCGGCAGTAGCCGCCGCTGAACGGATTGAAAATTGGTTGTGTCTGACGACGTCGCGCGAAAATCTTGCCGAGCTCGTCCATCGTGATAAGCAGTAGCCACATTTCGGCCGCGAAGGCCGCAAGGATGAACGCCGGCGACAATAGCGAGAGTCCGTGGCGGGCCGCGGCGAACACCGAGAGGCCGAGCATCAGCGGCGATGCGCTACCGGCGACGTGCAGCTTGATCCAGTCCGGATCCACGAGCCACGCCAGGGTAACGTCGAGCGTAAGCATCACAAGGCCGAGGAGACCGGCAGCGCTGGTCATAGCCGTCCATACGCTTGACTTGATCCCAGCGACGTCGGGGCAAAGGGCAAGCGGGAGCGCGCCTGCTGCGACCCCAAACGTGGCCATTAGCAGGCCCCACGGATTGCCCTTACTCAGCGCGTGCAGATAGCGACCCGCCGGTGCATAGCGGAAGCCGCTTTGCCAAACCTGAAGGCGGTAGCAGAGTGGAAAACGCTCCACAGGACGCGAGCGACCGATAAAATTCAGGACAGCCATGTTGACCTCCTAGTCAGGTCTGTGTGGTTAGGGCTCCCGTGCGGTTGCAGCCGCGCGGGAGCCTGACTTCGTTACGCGATGCCGCCAAATTGGGCGGCGACACGGCAAAACAGCAACCCGAGCTGGTTGTCGCTGAGCGCGAGCTCCGGGGAATTCAAGGGCAAAACGGCGTGCACGGCCGTCGCGTCGACAACGGCGGCGAAGCCAAGCAGCGACGACAACTTGCGTACCTCCGCACCCGCTTCACAGGCCGACGGCTTCAACGAACGGAACAGGTCGATCACCTGAGCGCGGTAGGACACCGGTTCCGCGCGCAGACGCGCTGCATACGCAGAGTCGGCTGCCGCGAGAATCCGCAGCAACCCTTCATCGCCACTCCATAGCAGCCGCTCGACAAAGTCCTTGAGATCGGTACTCGCTGCTCTCTGCGTGCTTTCTGTCGACATTGCTCTCTCTTTTCCAATCAAAAATTTCTAACCTGTTTAACGGCCTTCACCCTAAAAGATTGAGGCCGCGCTGCCGTTAATAACTCCGCGCTACCCCGACAGTCACGGTCTGGGTCGTGGTCCAATCTGTCGGCTCGTAGGTGCGGCTCGATTCAAAGGGCGAGGCCCCGTAATACCAATGGCTGACGCCGTAAGCCGCTGTCACATGTCAGTGGCGGCTCGGCGCATAACCGTCAGGGCCTGTCGGCAACCATGAGGGCGCGCCATCGGATTCGAGGGAGGCCAGGTTCTGGCCTCCGATCGATAGCCCTACTTCGTTGTGGACGTCGGTGATCGCCTGATTCCCGTGCGCTGCACTGGCCGCGATTGTTACCACCAGCATCACAGCCAATTTCTCAGGGATGCAGACTGTTCGACCCATCGCTAGCTCCTTCATGTATTTCGATTTATGGTGTCACAATAAATAGGCACTAGCAAGTATTTACTGTGTCACAGTAAAGAAGATAACGGACGCCCTATGGGCGAAGGATGAGCTGGGAGAAAAATGAAAGGGCCCATTACTTCGCGTGCATCTGGTCATACAGAATCGTTGCCCGGGCAGCAACCGCCCTGGCCCGTTTGGAGGGAATCTGCAGATCCTCGACTACCAAGTCAGCGGTAGCTCCATCGTCAATCATGAGGCACGCGACAACTCGTGCTTCCTTCATGAGCAGATCGTCCTCGGACAGCGGCGTCGGCTGTGGAAATTCCGTATCGAGCCAATCCACGAATGCCCGAGCCGCGGGCGTTCCCTCATCTTCAAGCAAGGTCACTACGGCGGAACGGTCAACCATTTTCACCGTGCCGCGCGGGAGCAACGGCACGTCATAGCAGGCGTATTCCACCGACAGTCGCTTAATGGCGCCCCAGTAGCGCGTGAAGTCAAAGCTGCCCAGCGCGTGAACAACGTCGTCGAGCGGAATCGCCACCGTCCCATAACCGCTGTCTACGGCCATGACTTCCTTCTTGTGGTACAGCTTTCTTTCTACCATCACCCCTCCTCCTAGGATCGACCAAAGGGCGCGCACTCCGATCGCCCGGAAACACCTATCGGTGAAATACCGCGGAAATTTAGGGGGATTTTCATGGCTTTTTTAAGGTCGGCTTCGCTTTGCTCCTGAGCGGGTGAGAGCAGCGAGAACCTCGGCGGCGACGCACGGCCCAGCCTGCGTGTTGTTTATGCGTTCTCTGGGGCCAGTTAGGCGGTTGCAACCGGATATCTTGGGATCATGGAGCGTGCCGGCGAGATCCGTCTGCCCGGCACGCATTACGTGCGTGCCTGAAAAAACGGCCCGTGTATGATCACCCCATGGACAAAATCACTGCTCCCAACGGCCGCGAGGTCTTCAGGGTCGTGACCGAGAGCGGCACGACTGGTTTCATTGCCGCCGACGTACCGGTCGGTGCGGTCGAAGAGATGCTCAAGCGCCTGAAAGTGGCCGAAGCGCAAAACGCAATCGAGGTCGCGCAGCTGCTCGATGGTCACCCGCTGCTCGCGCGTGCCACCCGTGTTTTCGGTGACCGCAATCAGGCCCTTCGATGGCTCATGACGCCGCAGAAACAACTGGGCGGCCAGACCCCACTGGAGATCTCCTTGACGGACGACGGGATGCGCCGGGTCCAGCAACTACTGACGCAGATCGACCAAGGCTATTTCTAGATTTTGCTGGCTGGTTGGTAAAGCCGCTCGATCGGGCTTTGCCGCCGGCGCTCGCTGGCCTGTGTATAGGTCGCCGCTGTGGCGGGCGAAGCATGCCCAAGAGACCTAATCGCTTATAGTATGGGCACGTGGGCACTCTCAAAAGCCTCTGGGGCGACGCGATCGAAAAGGCACAGTGCATCAGACCTGCGATTGAGTTGCTGCGCAATAAAACCATGCGGACGTAGGTTAACAGTCGCTATGCCGCAATGGCAACGACTGCATATCTAAACCCAGCAGAGATCGTCTCAAGATCCGGAAACTTGCGCGTGTCAAGGTTGGACAAGTGCCGTCTTCGAGGGTGCGCAAACCAGTCGCCGTTGAAATTGGTAGCACAACAGGTTTGCGCAACCCTCGCACGGCCATCGTATCGATTACGCGCCGGCGTTGCGCAAACGATTGTTTGCGCAATCCCTTTATAGCGTCCAAGGAGCGCGTTCGGCCCAAAGCAGCCACGTACGTTAGAGCCGTTTCTTATTCTCGATAGAAAAAAATCGCGTGCAATGCAACAAATCTGAAGGATGATATTAAACTCGGCGGGCCGATTTTTATAAATCAGGACCCACGCTGCGGGCTTAAGCCTAAGACTGTAAATCGACGAGAGCTAGTACCGACTTCTTAGCCATCCCCAACACTACTTCAACCTACCATGGCGAATCCAGAGTCCACCATAAGTTTCCGACGCTTCAAAAGCAAAAATAGCGAGCTAAGTCGCCTTTATTGGTTCCACGCTCTCAACGCTGAAATGGGCTTACTGACAGCGCAGACTCTCGTGCAAACCCAACGGATCGCCGAGCAGGTGACGGCGAGTTTTACCGCGACAATGATGACGTTAACAGTGGAAGAATATAAAGATGTGAATGACGAAATGTTCAATCGGACACGGTTGCAACTTTTGTTGGTCTGTTCTGCCAATCTGGAGTCGTATCTCAATGACATTACCTTCGCCTACATTGCAAGCAAAGGTCATACTCTGTCGCCGGTAAAGCTTGATGAGATAGGTGCGGCACTGGGCTCTCCCATTCTCGACGTCGCCTCAGTGCCTAGACCCCTGGCTTACGCGGAGAAGCTTTTCGAAGTCGATCTTGGTGTCCTCCGCGAACAATGGACTCATTTCTACAAGCTGCGATGCGTGGTCGCGCATAGCGGTGGAGTAATGACCGCGAGATCAAAGCGAGAGCTCTCATCAATGGCGACGCCACCTCTGAACACACATTTGGGACTCACTTGGGACGACTTGTCCAAGGCTCTCGATTCTGCTTACAAGATTGTCACAGCCATTGACAAAAAGGTACGAACTATCGACGTCAAGAAGGCTGAGCTTCTGCGGGAGTTGACTCTAGTGAAAAAAACGGGCGATCTGCCGCTGGAGAAAAAACTTGCAACGTTTCTCTACAACCAATATGGAATCAAAAGCCCGGAGAAAAAGTTTGGGAAGGAGCTCTTCCGGTCGCTCTATGATGAGACATCCTAAGCATTCCTGTTGGAAGGCTTGCGTGGAGAAATCTGAAAAGCGAGTGGCTTTGTTTTTGCCTGTGTCGGGAAGGAGACGGACTCGGTAGCCATTTGCAAAAGCTAGTCGGAGGTTGGCAGCTTTGGGGATATATTTGCCAAATTCCTATTCTCGGAAAGGAGGAACGATGTCGAAGTCTGGGAAATCGAAGCGTGCTCGCTTAGCGGCGGAAAGGTTGTTTCCTGAACTGGAAGTCACGCCTGTGAGCGCTGAGGCTGGGGCGGGTTCTGAAGCTCCGTTTGAGCGAGATCGTCAACGCATATCTCTGCGCCCAGAGCGTCCCTTTGGGGACGATTTTGCATGGCTAAAAGAGTCGGATGACGAGGACGACGCAGCGAGCATCGTTACATTGCCTCGTGGAATTGAGGTACCAACAGGTTATGACTCGGTCGATCACGTTCGGGAGGCGTTGCGCCGTGCTTGGCGCATCGAATGGGGAAATTTCGAGGCAAACACCGTCGACATCAGTTTGCCTTATGGCTGGACAGTCAATTCCCCAAAAGAAGGCCCTTTCAACATTATCGACAGGTCTGGCGTTCCTCGCGCTACATACGACCGATCTCCACACGCGAAGCTTCACCTGCTGACTTGCTGTTGGCTCGACCAGGAGCTTCATCCGAACGACGGGTATTGCCGTCTTGTCGTAAGGGACCGTGAATCCAGTTCGATCCTCGAGTCATCTTGTTGGACACCCGAAACGGGCAAAGACCATCCTGAATGGTCGCGCATGCAGGCGTGGATGGATCAGCATTGTCCGCACTACGAAGACCCTCTGCGGGGATGGGAAGACTGCGAAGAGAACAACGATCGATGGCTTGATCCAATTGAAGATTGATAGGCTAACCACGTGTCGGCTGCCAGGATTCGTGAAAAGCCCGTCATTGAATTTCAAGGGATTCTTCAGGAAGCGTGGCGCCGGCCGCCCAACAGTCGCCACGGAATGTGAAATCTCCCTCTCACTCTGCCGCATTAAATGAAAAATCCGGCATGTTGTCGTTGATGCAGCGGATTCGAAGGTCGGTCGCGACGCTGACGGGCTGCCTGTCGCCGGTCAGCGACGGGAAGAAACCGGCAAAGTCCGGCCAGTCGCGCGATGCCAACGACTGACGTTCGACCGGCCGATTCTCTCTGACTATCGGTCTATTGCCCGGGCTGTTACTCGCTTTCAGCCCCGGCACGGGTCTGAGTCTGACCGCGCAACATTGACGTATCATTTCCGCCAGAATAATCGAGCAAACATCAGGGGTGCTATGGGAAGGCTTGCGGCTTGGCAGAAGGTCGGCATTGGCTTGTCGATCGCTTGGGCGATAGGTGCGACAGTTCAAACGCACAACCGGGCTGTCCAGAACGCCCAGAATTACGCCTCGTTTGCTTACAGCGTATGCACCGATGGCAAGGACCTTGCCCACAGCTCGGACATGTCAGAGTGTGCAAAAGAAAAGTCCAACAACCTCGCCGTTTGGATGGAGGGGGACGCTGCCAACGTCGCAATAGTTGCGCTGGCTCCGCTGCCATTCGCGTGGATTTTCGCCTACGTGCTCGGCGGTCTGTGTCGTGCACTGGCGATCGGTTTGCCCGTCGTCCTTCCCTGGAAATCAATGTCACGGTTCAGAAAGGTCTTCGTCGTCGCGGGAGGTCTGGTAAGCGTCGGCGCGGCTCTATTCGGCCTGACCTACCTGATGGGTCTCTACACGGATACCCGGGTGCCCGTAACACCCAGTCCACTAAAGGCGATGGTGATAGATCAGGGCGACACGGTTACTGCCGAAGGAACGTGGACGCGAGAGGGGGCGCTTGGACTGGGTTCAAAGCTGGCAAATCCGCTCCAAGCATCCAAGATCATATGCACGCAATCGGACAACCGCTGCGTGGAGGCACGCGCCCAAGTCACCTCGGAAGGGCACGTCCTCATGGTCGACGAGGTGGAATATGACATCGAATCGTGGTCGCCTACGACGATCGTATTCGTTGACGAGACACCCTGCGCTCGCGAAACCTACACCATCGACCGGAAGACGGGGGCGGTCAACGGCGCTGGCACACGTGTGAACCCGGATGCCAAGATGTGCAATATGCGTGCTGCGGGCGAGACCGAGGATAGGTGGGAGTATCACCTTGCAGACGGTTTCAAGACATATTGGGATCTTCGCCAGAAAGCCCGCCCGACCCTCCTGAAGGTCGTTCAGGCTTTCTTCGGAAATTGAAGTTTAAGGATTGACGTGCGCCTTCGTTTTCCGCATCGCAACCCAAGCGACTGCTGTACAAGTCAATGCGGCCGTTAGATTGTCCGTACCGCGTATGACCGCTCCGGGACGATCAGCGACAGCGACGGACGGCCGAGTCCTCGCAGGAAGTGCCGGCCGCCCGGATTCTCGACACCACGCTAGCTGCCGCCAGGCAAATTCCCCATGGTCGACTGGAGGATAGCGCGTTCGTTCGCGAAAATCTGCTGATAGGACGCCTCTGCGACTTTTTGGTTTAATGATATGACTTCCTCACGCACCAGCCCTTCGTCAAGAAACGGACACGTTTCGTCAATTTCGCCTAACCAGAGCGCAAGCGTAGGTGATAAGGGATAAAAGATAGTTAAGGAAGTAGTCTTCAGTCCCATCGCTTGTAGGTTTACCACCGGTTGGTCGCCTGTGATAAAAGGGATTTCTGTGGCATTTTTCAACAACACGAGCTTTCTACGTTTTCGCTCAGCGTAAAGCGAACCGCCTACGTTCTGCGCAAACATGAGACTTAGCATGCTCCAGGCACGTCGCATGTCCGCGTCTCCCACCGGCTTGATTGCAGCGAAGACACGTTCTTTGATTCCCTTGGTTCGCATGTGTTGTTTCGTTAGGTAGTCGAGAAACGCAATGCAACGTTGGTCGTCATAGAAACTGATGTCCCCATCTAGAGCGGACTTTAATAACGGAATGAACTGAGCCTCGACCTGTGTGTGGAGTTCCTCCAGAACGTCCGAGGTGTACTCGTCCAGATACTTTCCTACTGACTCATCTTCGTCAGCTCCGGGGATTGCCGCGATCATGCGAAACGGATACATCAGCTTGTCTAGCAACGATTGGAAGCTCCGCCGTGCGGCGGAATGGGACTTGGCGAACATTAGTTGCACCATCCGCTCATCAGCGGCGGTGAGCCGGTGGAATTTGTAAAAGTCCTTTTCGACGGCGATGCGTGTGGTCCCGGTGGTAAAGACTCGGCCGTTTTGAAGGCACCAGATCGCGCCCCCGCTCGTCCACGACCTAAGATAGAACTGCCACACATGATGGTGCCGGCGCCTTGGTCTTTGTTCTTCGCTCATCCGGCCCCTAGTCTGATTGCAACCGTCAAATAATAAGCCATTTCCCCAACACCCCTCAGTCTGCAAAGCGACTGTCCGAATTCGTGACTTCGAGCTACCGCTTGGCGCCGTGATCGGCATGGCGGGTGGGCTGCTGGTGCATTACGTGCCGGTCTGGTGGTCAATGTGGCAGGGTACGTACGCTTTTTGAACGGTTATTTCGATCCCGATCTGATCAGGCGTGCGTGATACTTCGCGCCCTCAGCGCGCATCCGACGTCGCTCGGCGGTCACGTATGTCGTGGTCGTTTGCAGTGACGCATGCCCCAGGATGCGTTGCACGACGTCGAGCGGCATGTCGGCGGCGACCGACTGCGTGCCGAACGTATGTCGCAGCGCATGCGGCGACGTGCGCGCGAGGTGTCGGCGCTCGGACTCACTGAGATCAGGCAGTTGCTCGAGCACCTGACACATCGCCCAGTGGCTCAGTCCTCGTGCGCCGCGCACCGAATAGCCTTTCTGCAGCGGCACAGTGGTGGCACCCTCCTCGCTCGGGTCCAATCCGAACTTCTTCCGAGCCTTCGTCGTCCTCGGTATGACGAGCGGCCCGACGAGCGCGGCGCTCGCGGCCGGCGCATCGAAGTCGAGCCCGCGATCGCGCCAGTGCGCATGCAGCGCGACGATGCACTCCTCGCTCACCGGAACGAATCTCTCCTTGTCGCCCTTGCCGACCACCCCCAGCAACCACGTCGGCGGCACGTCGCCGTCCGCCGGTAGCCACTCCAGTGCCGCGCGGCTGACCATCGCGGCCTCCGCAACGCGCAGGCCGGAATCGCCCATCAGCAGCAGCAGCGCACGGGCTGCACGCCAACGTGCGGCCTGGAGCGCGGCACTGTCGCCGCGATCGGCAAGAAACACGCGCAGGCGCGTCCAGAGATCGATCGGCAGCGCCCGATCGATCTTCATTTTCTGCGCGCGCTTGACGGTCCTGGGGTCCCTCACGGCCCGCCACGGATTGCCAGCCAGATAGCGCACGTCGACCAGCCAGTCGAACGCAGCACGAATCGCGCGCACCGCGTACCGCTGGCTATCGGGCGACAGGCCGGCCGGCGCGAACGGTCGCCAGCGCTCGGAGGTGCGCGACACCCGCGGCCCCGTAAAAGCATCCGCCGGCGCCGCGAGAAACGCCTTGTATGCCTCGCAGTCCTCGACCGTCAGCGACGACAGCGCCACGCCACGTTCAACGATCGCCCACAGCATCAGCCGCTCGAGCTCGCGCATGTACGCGCGCTGCGTCGCGGCCTGTCCGGCATAACCGGCCAGGTAAGTTCGTATCGCGTCGAGGTCGTGGCGGGCCCGAATGTAGGGAAAGGCCGGCAGGCGGTTCGTGCCGTGTTCGCCCGTCAGGGCATGCGGCAAGGCCATGCGTTCGAGCGGCGCGAGCTGGCCACTCGCCCCACTCGTGCGACCCGGCGGCCCGATCACCCTGCACTCGCCCTGTGTCACCAGCGGCGCTGAGTCATCGACGTCGGCCGCAACCGTCACACCCAGCGTGTCGACGTGTCGCCGCAACCACGCGACGATCACGCGCGCACGACCGAACCCGATGCGCGGCACTGACCGCCACCAGCTGCCGCCGCGGCGGTTCGCCCAGGCCACCAGGTCACCGAGCGTACCAATGCCCGCGGCGCTGAGATGGCGCGCGATCAGCGGGCGGAACCATAAGCTGACGGCGTGCTTGGCCTGCGGTGCGGCGACCGCGAGTGTCGACGCCCGCTCGACCATCTGCAGCGTGACCGTGGCCAGGCGCGCACTGCCGTGCTTCGCAATCGACGCGCGCAGATGATCGGCCAGCACGGACGAGCCGTGCAGGATCGCCAACTGCACCAGGTCATCGCGCATCGCGCGCAGAAACTGCTCAAGCTGCTCCGGATCCTCGGCGTACGGGGTGGTGTCGCTGTCGAAATACAGCCGCGTGATTTTCCCGATCGGCACCCCTTGCACGCGCGCCCGCAACGCGGCGAATTCGGTGCGCGAATAGGTGCGCGGCGGCGCCAGCGTGAGTTGCTGAGGTTGGTTCGCCATGGGCTACAGCAGTCCCACGACTGACGATAAGGTGCCGAGCACGACCGCCGCCGCGGTCCACCGCGCGGCAAGAACGTTCAGGCGGCCGATTTGCTGGTTGGCGCGAAACTGCGCTGCCCACCACGCCTGCTGCTCGAGGTCCAACAAGACCGGCATGATTGCGGTCGGATCGCCGTCCAGCGGATCGACCGGTACTCGCGTCGATTTCTCCCAGAACCAGGCCGCCAGAAGTCCGCAAGTGAGGCCTCCGAACGCGAGCACAACCGCAATACTTTTCGCGAGCGCTGTCGTCATGACTGCGCCTCCGTGCTGGCCTGCGCGAATGACGAATCGGCGAGCGGCGCAAACCAACCGCTTTTCATGGCGTGTCCTCGACAGTCGCGTTTCCAGGCGTCGCATCGGTGCCGTCCCGGTGCCGGCTGAGCAGGAAGATCGCGACGGCCGCTGCCGCGTTCTTCGCAAGCATCGCCCAGGACGCATCGAGCGATGGCAGGTGGCTTGACGCGCCGTGCGCCGTGCCAAAGTGGGACCGCAGGGTGCCAATTCCACCAGCAATCGATTTAACGCCCGCGAACAACTGCTTCGCGTCGGTCAGTGCAACCTTGTCCGGCCAATCCAGGCACGCGACGCAGGCGTCGAGAAGGGGCACTATCGACTTGTCTTTCGGTAGCGCGGTGCCGCGCTCCCGCAGGATGGTCGCGCAGACCGCTTCGAGGAAGCGGCTGCTGCGGGTCAGCCCGTCGGCGGCGTCCAGATGGGCGACATCGACTGCTTCGTCGAAAAGCCGTTGCAACGTGTCGTCGCCTGTCTTTTCCAGGCGTTCAACCATTTGCCCGTCAAGCTTCGCCGATTCGGCTGCCAGGATCGTCTGCAGGGCCGACAGCGAACCATCGAGTCGACCCTCGCGTTCGCACAGCCTGGCGGCGATATTGCCAAGCAACGACTCAAGCGTCGCTTCATCCAGCAGGCGTTCCAGCCATTCCGGCGAGCAGTTCGCCAGCACCCTCACGGAATACGATCGCTGGTCATCGGGCACACCATGATGCGCGTCTGCCACGTCATCATCGGTCATGCGGTAGCCGACTGTCAGTTCCCCGTCCCGGTAGCAAAGATATCCGTAGGTGTATTCGTCGTAGCCGATCTGCTCCAGCGTCACGTTGGAACTGACACCGGCGATATCGGCCCCGTCGAAGGCCCTGTTCAGTTCGGCATCGAGCGTTCGGGCTCGCTCGATCAGGGCGGCCTTTTTGGCCTCGATGCGCCTCTGCTGCGCCGCGAGCGTCCCGATCCTGTCATTCATACGATCCTCCAGGCGCGCGGCATGCCGAACGCGGCAACTTTAGTGTAAACCCTTATAAAGCGGGACGGGGAGTAACCCACAAACCGCTTTCTCGCTATTTTACCCATTAAATGCCATGCCGCTAACACGACTTAGCGGCATTGATCACTGACTCCTTTTCGAGGCCGATGTCCTCTGTCTGAGCGCCCTGCTCGCCTTCGCACCGCGATACACGCGATACACCGGCATCGTGCCGGACGCTTGCACAGAGGCGCGTTGCGGGATCGCCATGCATTCCATGCATCCGATGTCATGTGCGCCCGTCATGCGGCGGCACCGTCAGCGATCTCCATACGGCCAACTGGGCGCCCTCCTCCAGCTTGCCGCAGCAACTGCTTGAGCTGAGCCAAGCGCGTATCAATCTCCGGGGTCAGCACGCGGGAAACCACGACAGTCGGTTCAGACCGTCCGGAGCTTTCGCGTGGCGTAATCCGTTCGCGTCGGCGGGCAGCAAACGCCTCCTGGTCGTGAGCGGTGGCCACGCGGATTCGGCCTGCACTCAGCGCTGCGACAAAGGCCGGTTTCCAGGCTCCTGCGGCAAGGCGTGGCGCACACTCGGACGCGTCGTGGACGGTCATGGACTCGCCACCCTGCCCGATCACGATCTGACGTTCACCGGCGAGATCGACGAAGACTTGAGCGGCGCACCGCGCGAGCGTCTGCTCAATTTCGATCGCGTCGAGTTGTTCACGATCGGCGCGCTCGGCGCTCGCCTGCTTGACTCGCACCTGGTGGCCAAAATCGACCGGTGAGCGCAGCAAGGTCCGAAGGTAGTTGATGGGCCGCTCGGCTTTACGGAGGTGTTCCCAGGTGGCTTCCACGACGTCGGAGAGCAGTTTCGAATGCAGCTTGGCCTCACGCATGAGCTTGAAAATCAAAAATTCATGAAAGCCCAGGTTCAGCAAGCGCGTGAGATCGCCAGGAACGGTGCCTGATTGTCTCTTTTGAATCTTAGGGTCAAGATCCTTATATATAGCTCCGTCTGCCACGGTGGCAGACGGACGACTCAAAGAAGGCGCTGCCGGCGTGTTCGCGCTGTCTCGGACGGTCGAGTTTGCTGTGTTGTCCGCCACCTGACGTTCGATCAGTCCCAAGGCGAACGTTGCTTTGTTGGTCAGGTGCAGGTAGGCACGGCCGAACAAGCCTGCGTCGCCGTGACGTTTCTGGGGCGGCCGGACGATTAGTCCCGCGGCTTCCAGGTCGTCGAGGCTGCGATAGAAGGTGCGCATGGATTGCATCGCCCTGCCTGTCAATAATTCACGACGGGCAAAGATGGCGGCATAGGGGCGGTTGGCATCGACCGTGCGAGCGAGGGCGGCCAGCAGCGCTCGGGCGCGTGCAGGAAGCGTCGTTGCATGCGTGGCGCGGTGTGCTGCTCGAAAGATCACCCACGGCAGATTTGAGCGGTCACAGGCAAATTCTTCGAGTGCATCCTGATCGGCGTTTAGGGTCGTTGTTTGCAGCGGGAGAGGGCGATCACCATCCTCGCTGGCAACGGAAAGTTGCGCGATAAGCATATCCACACGTCCATTTCTATAAAAATGGAAGAGGAGCGCTTGACTGTCTATCGCTATCCGTTACACTTCGAGGTGTCGAAGCCTGACCCGAATCTAATCGGGGAAGTGCAGTAGGAGGGCAAGCGACAGCAAGCCCAATGTTCAAAAGCCTTCGGTTCCAGCCGAAGGCTTTTGTCTTTTGAAGGTCAGAATTTCATCATGGCGTCTCCGTGCGACCGGTTCTCAATGTCTAACTGATTGATTTTTCGACGATTCCCATTGGGAATCAAAAATCAGGCACCTATCACGCTCGTCCCATCTCTGTAACTCACTGATTGCTAACGAATTCCCAATGGGAACCGCTACTCAGTCTCGCGATTTCAATCTAGATTCGATGAAACTCTGTATGTCTTTCGCCCACTGATCGGCTTGCTCGACCTCGTCGTTTAGCTTCACGCCAATGACGCCGTTGCGAGTCGTAATCTCGCAAAATTTCTTTTTGCCTATCTTCACTAAGAGAGGGGATGGAATATTCCTTTCCGGTCTCTGGGGCTTTACGGCTGCATGCTTAACCGCGCTTTCCTGCGTGAAGGCAATGTCGTCCACTAGCCTCCGGATTGCTTCTATTACTTCTGTGCTTCTCCCTGCAGCCGCAGCGCTCGCAAGTTTCGCTGCAGCATGACTCCCCAACCTCTCCGGACGTTCTGCCAAAATCTCTTTTGCCTCATCGGGCAGCCCTTCAAAAGCAAAGATGCGGCTTACGTGTGACTCAGCCAATCCGGCGGCCTCGGCAAGTTCCTTGCGATTCAATTCAGTGTCTTCTTGAAGCCGTTTGAAATTCCAATACTTCTCGAAATCCGAAAGCGACGGCGATAGCAAATTCGAGAAAAAAGCGACGCGTTCAACCAAGGAGCTTTCTATGACTAAGACGTTTGCTTCTATTTCCTCACGTCCAAGCTCCCTATACACAGCTACACGATTGTTTCCGGCGATGATGTTCCAGTCACCGTCTGGGCGGACCTCCACGCTCACAGGAGTCGAAAGGGGGTACTGCTCCAAGTTTGCCTTTAATTCACCGTACTGCTCTGCCGTCAATCGTCGGCGTCGGTGCGGAACCTCATGCAAGCGGGAGACGGGAAGCTTGACCTTTGCAGCTCCCTGGAGCGCTGCTTTGAGGCGCTCTATCTCTTCGCGCTGCGCAGCTGCGGTCGCTTGTAGATTCATCAGCTGTCCAGGCGCCGTTCGCGGGCCGCCGGGCTTCGTCGCGCTAGCCCGGGCGTGATCAGCCTCTGTTAATTGAATGCTCGAAGCCTTCGCGGCTTGATCCTTTATCCAAGACATAGCTAGACTCCTCTTGCCCACATGGCGCTCACCTTATCGTCTACCCGGTCCACGAGCTGGTCGACTGGAGTACGAATTCGTCGCAGCGTTTCTGCACCGCCTTCGTAATTCGCAAGGTCGTATATCGTGGAGAACCGCATGTTAGTGTTCCTCGCGAGGTCCGTTTCTGGGATCTCGACAGGAATCACGCGTGAACCGTAGATCTGCGAAATCCAAGCCTGTAGAACCTGCGCGGCCGGTTTCGGTGTCGAGCGCGTAACAAGCACGTCAACGAAATCAAACTCTTTGGTTCGCTCGTCTCCGAACGCCTTCATTCCGTTAATCAGATCGGCAAACAGATGCCAGAACTGGACCATTGAGGCGAACGAAAGCATGTCGGGAACAACAGGGACAATCACCCCATCGGCCGCGAAGACAGCGTTGATAGTCAGGTAACTGAGCGTTGGCGCCGTATCGATGATGATGTAGTCATACTCGTCCTTTAGGCTCGCGAGACCGTCGTGCAAAACTTGCTCGAACCTAACCTCGTGGTCAATTGCCGAGGCGCGCGCGGGTAGCATGAATTCTGCGTTGAACAATTCGGTTGAAGACGGAATGAGATCCAGATTGGGCCAATACGTTGGCGCCGGAAGCCCCCGCATATCGAACGACTCGTTGTTCAAGTACGCCTCAATTAACGGCATGATTGTTTGCGACGCGTCTACCTCGGCATGGGGATTGATGCCATAAAGCGTCGTTGCGCTACCCTGGGGATCAAGGTCGATATGCAACACTCGTCGCCCCCTGCGCATTGCCAAGCCCTGCGCGAGCAACGTCGACGTCGTAGTCTTGGTGACGCCGCCCTTGAAGTTGGCTACGGCAAGCACTTTAGCCGGACCTTGCCGTGGTGCAGGCTTCAGTTCAGCCTTGATCCACTCGATTGTCTCAGCCACTGAGAATGACCGCGGAGAGCCCGGTCGCGTCTGGTGTCCCTCCGGCAATTCGCCTTTTTTTAGAACGTAGGCCATCCGCTGTTTGTCGATCCCGCACATCTCTTGAACCCGTGCCGATGTGATCAGGGGAGGCTCTTTCCGAGGAAAGGGTTCAAGCATCTCATCTCGGATTTTCTGGAGCATTACGTCCGACAAGTGCGCAAGGCGCGTAAGATCGTCGGCGGTAGTTTTCCCGGGGTGCGCGAGGCTCGTATCCATTGGCTTTAATACCGTTCTCAATGATTAGACCGGTTTAGCCGGAATGGACCGGCACGGTCGAATTGACGTGAAGATTAGCGACCGTAAACAGTAAACGCAAGTAAACTTTTCCAGAGCGGTCTATCTGAGATGCCCGCCTAGCAATGTATCGAGCCAGATTCCTCAGAATCTACGCGAAGAGATCTAGCGATATCCTCGGTCTTTTCAATTGGCTTTAGGAGTCAACCGGGGAAGTTTTGTGATCTATACAGACGCTAAAGCCGCTTGCTGGAGATGCTTTCTTCCGGACGAGATCGTCCAAGCGTAATCCGCAGGAGGCAGCTACACCGGCAGTTGCGCCCATGAAAGTCATGAACTATTATGGGTTCATGAACTATGATCCTTCGAAAATCCGCTCCCCCCGGACTAATCGCGGTGTGCGTCTCTCTGCGTCGCACCCTGGGCATGGGGCTCCCGATCGTCCCTCCTCTTGGGAGAGCAGCGACACAAGTGTCGCGGGGAAAGCTCGCGACACTGCGGAGCTGGCGCTGCTGTTTAAAAGTTTCCAAGAGATGATGCAAGCTGAACGTTCGCAACGAAACAATCTGTTCCATTGCGGCCATGTGAGTCTTCGCACGCGAGTCAGGGCGCGGGAGCAAATGGCGGATGTGGCAAAGAAGTTCGGTGTTTCTTTGCTCGCCCCCAAAGATCATGAGATTTGGCGTGACATTATGGTGCATCAATGTCTGCGGTCTCCGAGACTTGACATCACCGCGCTGTGGAATCCGAATGGTCGACCAGTCAGGCATGAGTTTGAGCATCTGCGCGCGTTGACAGGGCAAATGGTCGTTGCCTTGATGAAAGATCCCGACCTCCTCGCTGCATTTGTTTCCAACATGGAGGATGTTCTTGCGAAGACGTGGGCGGACCTGGACACGCTGCAACTTCTGGGTGAACAAGAAGGGGCACCCTCTCATCAGGCGACCTCGACAGCCGCAGATCCGCTCGCTGCAGCTCGCGCACGGGGGCGGCAGTTTGCGTTCACGGAATACGAGCATTCGGACAATCTTCCATTGCTGGATGCGCGTACCTATGCCGGGCGCAACGAGCGATCGATCAATGAGGCCCGACAACGCGGCGAGCTGTATGCGCTGGTCCCACCCGGAAAGACGCGAGGATTCCGTTATCCGAAGTGGCAGTTTGACGCAGAACCCCATCGGCTGATTCCAGTGCTTTCGCCTTTCGTTCAAACCCAAGCGAACTGCTGGGTGGTGCATTCGTTCATGCTAGGGAAAAGCGGCGAACTCCAAGGACAGACCCCGGCACAGGTGATTCTCGATCCAACTCAGGATGTCGGCCCGGTGATCTCGATGGCGTCGCGTCAGTTGACCGAAGAGCAGGGTGCGCTGTGAGTGATTCGTCTGAACAAACGGAACACCGATACTGCCCCCTTCCCCCAGACGGTTTTTGCAAGGCCGCGCTCCCAGCGTTTGAGCTCAATCTTGCAAGCACCCAGTTATTGCGCATTCACCGAACCGCACGTCACCCGATTCATTACAATCGGCGCTCCACTTCGCCGGACGTATTTCGCTTTGACGCACCTGATGACCGGTACGGCGTGCTCTACGCGGCCTTGTCGTTCGATGTCTGTATGGCCGAAACGGTAATGCGGGGGCGCTACCAGGGCAAGGACGTGCGGATTCCACACCTTATAGCCGAGAGTGACATAACCGAACGCAGCGTGGCGCTTCTGGGCTTTGAAGAGGCGCGCGTGCTGCGCTTGGCGGATCTCACACAGCCGCTCTGGCATCTCGGCTTTGATACCCGCGTCCTTGCGGTAGGCGACTACGCAACCCCGAATCTCTGGGGTGCTGCAATTCACGATAACCCGGCCAATTTTGATGGGATCTACTTCGTGTCGCGATTTGCCAATCAGCCTTCGATTGGGATATTCAGCGATCGCGCGGTTCTGGTGCGGCGGGGCGAGTCGATTCCGCTCGCCGCCTATCCGGAATTGGCGCCATTTCTCGATCGGTTCAACATTGGACTAGCCGATCCCACGGGCGACGATTGGCGAGCTGAGACGAAATAACGACGCTAAGGACGGCACTAAAGGACTGCGCGGCGTGCCAAGCTGGTCGCCAGTGCCCGTTTGAGCGGCTCGTCGTCGACATACTGGTTGAAGGTGCGCGCATCCGCGTGCCCCATGTTTTCCAGCGCGGCACGGGTGTCCAAGCCATTGGAGACAGCCTGCGCGAGGCCTTTTGCATACGTGTGTCGTAGCCAGTGCGTCGATGCATGCGCGAGCCGCTTCGCATCATCGACCTGTCCGATTTGGCGAGCGTACTCACTGGCCTCGCCGCACAAGCCGGTTACCACGTTCCAAATCGTCGTGCGGCTTTTGATCCCTTTCCAAGTGCCCCATTTCGAGCGTCGTACTGACAGCACCAGGGGCCGGGTTTCGTCGGGCGCTGGTACCGGCGGCAAGCCAAACGCGATCCGATAGGCTTGCAGCGACAGCGCGATCTCATCACAGGGAATCCAGCGGGCCTTGTTACCCTTGCCGTGCTCAATCCTCAGCAGCCATTGGAATTCGGGCGCTTCGGGATGTGCCTGTCGCAGGGCATCCGGCAGCCGCTCAATCCGAATGTGACGCATCCAACCGCGCATTGCCTCCATCGTGCGCGCGCCCGTCAACGCGAATAGATCCACTAAAAATAGATCTCGGGCCTTGAGTAGCCGGGCTTCCCGGGTGGTGTCGGGACGCGAGACGATCGCGTCGCGCAACAGCGCACAATCGTCGACCGACAGGAAGCGAGCCTGTTTTTCGGGTTCGCGCCGGCCCACGGTCGGCAGGCCGGTTGCCGGATTGGCGCGCAGGTAGCCGACATCTCTCAGCCACTCGAACAGGCTCGCGACAATTTTCTGGGTCTGGCCGGCCGAGCGCTCCGAGAGGGGTCCCAGAAACGGCCGCCACTCGGGCGAACCGCGGCGCACCCCGGGGCGCCGGATCGCCCACGGCTCGGGCGCCTGCAGGAACTCCATGTACTCAGAAAACTCATCCAAGGTCCACTCTGAAATCGGCACGTCGACCTGGTGCGCGTACCAGAACAGGCGCTCCGCCTCGATCCGGTACTGCGCGAGGGTGGTGGCCGCGAGCCGCCCGCGCCCGGTCGCCTTGGCTTTGAGCCAACGGCCGACGATCGCCTCGTCGGTCAGTCCTGGCGGCAGGATCGGGCTTTCTAGCCGGTTCGGCGAGCCTGGCGCAGGGGTGACGTCGCCGCCGACCACGGCGCCGCGTTCGCTGATGAGGGGTAGGGCGCGGTCGTTCACGAGATCCCCATGGGCGTGCCGTCCGTGGATATGTCGATCGCCGGTGGGGAGACGAACACCTGCAGCTCGTTGGCCAGCGCCGGCGCGCTCGCCACGAGCGTTACATCAACCAGATCGATCGGATCCGCCGCAGCGGGGCGCACCACCGAATGAGCGACGAACCGGTGCGGCAGTCCATGGAGCGGCTCGTGCAACCAGCCGCGCACGGCTTCGTCGCCAGCGCCCAATGCGACCCATCGGTCGGCGTTGTCGTGGCAGTCCGCCGCAACGGGGTGCCAACCAGGCAGCCCGTCGCCTTGGCGCGATGCGTAGATGGGTTCAGCCCGTAGACGATCGATCAGCGCGTTGAGCAAAGCCCGAACCAGTGCCCGGGAGGGCTGGGGCGCGGATGACGTGGATTCGGCGATCATCATGCGAGTCCGGCCAAGGAAAAGCCCAACTTAACAATGCATGTCAAAAGGGCCAGCGCGGCGAGTCCCGTCGGAACCGCCACGTCTACCGCACCACGCGAAAAGGACGTGGCGCGTAGTGCGCAGCCGGCAAGGATCTGCGCCCGCAAGCGCCGAGGCAGCGTGAACGCATGCCTGTTTCCACCCGAGCGACCGTACCCGCCGGAAGTCCAGCGGGCGTGGAACGACACGCCGGCGATGCTGGCGTACCACGGTTCTTCGCCGGAATCGACGCCGACGACGAGGTCGTCGACCTCGAGGGCGGGACCATCTCGGAGCATTCGCTCCTGGATGTCGCGATCGACAAACCTGCTTTCGAAGTCATCGATCCACCCGACGCTCCTGCCTTTCAGGAAATAGGCGCGCACCGCGCGTTCGAGGTGTTGCCGGACCGCCTGCAGGCGCGTCTTCTGAAAGTCCGTGACCATCGTGGCCCGTTCGGTAGAAGTCTGCTCGCTGAAGTGATAGCGCAAAAAGACGTAAAGCAGCACGACGAGCAGGGCGACCCACACCTTGAGAGGGGAAACATTGCTGACCTCAGCAAAACCGAGCAGCGTGCCGGTCGGCCGGAAGGACAAGTTGAAAAAGGCGATGGCCAAGATGGCGGCCGAAAGGGCGACGACGTTGCGGCGAAGCTTGTCAGGGGTGTCATCCATCGTTTAGAAGCCCTTGTTTTTGGTGGTGGGAACGGGATGGCGCCAGTATAAAACTACTGAACATTATGGGGGTAATGTTCAGTAGCTGAAAACACAGTTATAAATATCGTTGTAAAAATAACGCATGTTCATGGCAAAATTGCAGCATCGTTCACTCGCGGTGCCATCCAATGGCTGACGTCCCTGCATGGCCAGCGTCTCCTCCAGGTTGGGGAGACGACTCTCTGAGCGATTACTTCCGGCAAGCGGCACACAACGGCTACGGGAGCTTCGTGCAGCCGACGACCCGACCTTGGTATGACAAGCTGCTCGCCGTCGACCAGGCGTTCGTCGAGGCGATCGGACTGATGAACGCGACGCCCGCCCAGGTCGGCGAGCCCCTGATGCTGGTCAATGCGCACGCGGCGTTTCGCGCGGCCGCGGAACTCGCCCTGCAGGCTCGTACGTGTGAAGCCTATGCCTTGGTGCGCAGCTGTCTTGAGTGCGCACTGTACGCGGTGCACTTCCATCGCAAACCCGAACTGTTCGAGGTGTGGGCACGGCGCGGGGAGGGCGAGCGGCAACGGCGTGCGGTGCGCAACGCGTTCCGCGCCAACCATCTGCTCGACGGCGTGACGGCGTTGAACAATGCGGTCGGTGAACGGGCGAAACACCTGTACGAGTTTGCGATCGACATGGGCGCGCATCCGAACGAGACCGGGATCTTCGCCCGCGCCGCATTCGTGAACCGTCCGGACGGCCAGCGGGAACTACAAATCCGCTACCTAAACCCGAACCCGGTGGCCCTGACCGCCACGCTGAAAACCACAGCACAGACAGGCGTGTGCACGCTTGAGTGTTTTTGGCTGATCTTTCGTGAGCGCTTCGAGATCATGGGGCTCAAAGACGCCATCGATGCGCTGAAGGCCGGTCTATAGATTGCCGGCACCGCGGCAGCGTGTTTTCTAACTTTTACTTCAACAACGCTATTACTTTTGCTTCATTGAACACCGGGAGAAGCACGATGACGATGCTCAGTCACGATTGCCGCGTCAGCTTGTATCGAATCATCTGGGAAAGCGGGGAGGGCAGCGTCCAGGTGTTCGCACTCGAATCCACGCGAGATGCCGCGCGGCGGTTTTTTGAAGCGGCGATTGCGCTGATCGCCGGGCGGCCCGGCATCGATCTGGAGTTGTACAACCTGGTTTCGTACCGCGACCTGGTCGACAACGGCCTGAGCGAAGATGAGGATCTGCGCGTGTTCGAGATCGGCTCACGTGGCGACTTGGTGACCGCCTGGGCCGATAAGCCGCTCTTTCTGACGACCGATCCGACGTTAGTGGGCAAATGGGCGGAGCTGCAGGCGGAACGCGCTGCGCAGGCCGCGCAAACGGCGATCCGGCGCATCGGGGGAGAGTGATGACGCAGCGCACTTTGAATACCGCGATCGGTGGTCGGGCGGTGACGGTCCTGATGGGCTGGGACAAGCCTGTGCAATATCACGTCATGGTGGTTGAAACCTTCGACGGCGACGACGAACCACGCTATAGCAACCTCGACGACGATGAGGCGGGCCTGGCTGGCCGGCTCGCCTACTTTGCGAAGAAAGCGCGCACGTTTGGCATCGAGCTGCCGCCTGCAATGCTGGCGAAGCTGCAGGCCGATGAAGTGCTGAACTTGGGCGATGCGACATCGAGCTTCGATGCCACCGGCATCGAAACCCAGGAGTAGCGCGTGGCACGTACACCTTTGAGTTGGTCGAACGCGCAGATGCGGCTGATTGTGACCGGTATCGAGCAATGCAACCGGGCGTTCCCAACGGATAACGCGCGTTTCCTCGATGGCGTCATTGACGAGATCCGCGCGGTGACGGGCCGCCTGTACGGGGCCAAGACTTACGCGCGCCTGATTGATGCTGTGCCGGCCTCGATGACGGTCACACGGCGGCCGAGCGTGACGACCATCCAGAAGGCGGTCGAGCGCGCCCAAGCGCTGGCGCCAGCGCCACTGCCCACCGACGAAAGTGCATCAGCGGCGCCGGCGTTCGACGTGCACACGCTGCGTCGGGCAGTGGAGCCGGTTGTGCGGGATGCGCTCGGACCCGTGCACGAGCTGCTCGCCCAGTTGGTGGCGACCAGGTCGTCGTCCGATAACGAAGTGGGCGCGCTGTCGGCCGGAGACCAGACGCTGCACGCAAGATTGACCCAAACGGCGCTGGAAGATGCACATGCGCGTGTGCGCCGCATCGAGGAAGACAACGGACGGCTCAGGCGCGACCTAGGTCAGGCGGAAGCGCGGGCCTCGATCGCCGAGACACGCATCGCGCAGCTGCTCGAGGAATTGCATACCGCGATCGCTGAGTCGGCAAACGGTGCGCGAGCGCTTGGGAAAGTCGCGGAGCAGTTACGCGGGACAGAGCAATTTCTAAAACTCCAAAACGACTCCGTACGCCTGCAGGCGACCTCCGAAGCAGACGCCTTGCGGCGGCACGTGAAGCAACTGCAGGAGCGCGTCGACCATCTGATTCTCGACAATGACCAGTACCGGCGCGCGCTCACGAAGCATCCTGGCCGGAGCGGTCAACCGGGGTGAAAGGTGCTGCGTGACGCACGCCATAGGTAAGAGCGGTGTTAAGCGTCGCGCCCGAACCGACCGGGGGTGGCAATTCGAGCGTTTCCAAATCGTAGGCCGTCGTTGCTATCATGTCCCCCATAGAGCGCCCAAGGCGACAACAGCGGCGAAGAAAAAGCAGCCCGCTGCGAGGCGAGCACGCGTTCAAAGCGGCACGGTACCGGCTCGAGCGCGAACCGCGCACGCTTGACGGTACAGGGACACGCATCCAGCGTCAAAGCAATCGAATCAATGCGAGAAAGCAAATGGAACAGCACGCGGAAAAGGCGCAATTGTTCGTGGAGCGCGTGAGAGCGTTTCTTGTGCGAGCGCGAGAGTGGTGTACAGAACGGGATCTGACTGTTCAAGATAATGTCGTTGAGCTCAACGAGCAGGGCATGCCGAAGTACCACGCACCGAGCCTGCACATATCAAAGGATGGCGTATCGCTGGCCAAGATCGAGCCGCTCGGGGCAGCGATCATCGGTGCGCAGGGTCGAATCGATCTGATCGGCCCTGTCGCGAGGCACGCGTTCCTGTTTCACGTTGGAAAGGGGCCGGGAATCTCGATCCGGGCGATTGTGAACGGTCAGGCGACAAGCGAAACGTCTCGGCCCATGCTCTCGGGTATTGATGGCGACGACTGGTATTGGATCGAGGCAAAGGTCCGGCGCGCGAAGCGTGTTGATGAAAGCCTGTTCCTCGATCTGCTCACGGACGTCTCCGACTATGAGTTTCACTAATCCGCTCGAACCGATCCACGATGCCTTCATCGTGGCGAACGATTGCTTCAAGGTCGCAAGGCGCTCGATCGTTAAACAGCAGGAGGACCTGCTCCATCGCACGCAGTTCGTTGGGGCAACTCTGGAAGAGGCAACGTCCGCACTCGCGAGTGCAGCAGAACAGGCATCAGACCTGGCGATTCTCGCGCTATTTGCCACCTTCGAGCGGTGGGTGATCGAACATCTGCAAAACGCAAAGGGCCTGATTGCCGCCGGCTATCCCGCGAGCTACTCGGCAAAGCTTGCAAGTAAATTCGAAGACGCCGTCGAATGGTGGAAAATTGACGAAACCCTCGGGTTGTTCGAAGTCGAGGTGGATGCACAATTGATCATGCGGGCGAAGCAGATCAAGAAGTATCGGGACTGGATCGCACACCGGAACCCGAGGAAGCCAACGCCCCCGAAAGCGACGCCGGAGGTAGCCTTCGAAGTTTTAACGGACATAATCGAACAGATCCAGGCGACCCATACATCTCCCGCAGAAGCGGAAGCTGACCCGGCGGAGCCTAACTAGGCTAACGCGCAAGCTGGAGCAGATCGCGAAAATTATCGCACCGCATTGAGACCGCCGAAGTCTGGCCTATGATCCGGGATCGCATCGCTCAAGTCGGCATCCGGAGATTTTTATGACTGACACGGTCCCCGCTGTCCTGTACAAATATCGTCACTTTGACGAGCGGACGATCGAGCTTCTGTGCGCCGACACCGTCTACTATGCCGACCCCAGCACCTTCAACGATCCGCTGGATACGAAGCCGTGCGTTGAAGCTGACTGTGACGTTCCGACCATGGAACGTACCGTTTATGAACTAGTCCGTCGTCGCGTTGAAGATGAGATGAAAACTGGCGCGCGCACCGTGAAGTATCGCGGCCCGAAAACCATGGCTCATATCGAGAAACATAGTCATGCCGCCGCGCAGCAGGTGATCGACGGGCTGAAATATGACGCCACGAACCCGGACTATAGCGACGATCCTCCAGGCCCTCTCGCATTCGTGCTCGCATACGCTATCGAACGCGAACTGCTGAAGCAATATAACAAGGGCATTTTGTCGCTGGCGATGCGCTATAACTGTCCGTTGATGTGGAGCCACTACGGAGCGCAGCATCGAGGAATTTGTATCGGATACAGCGTGCCGCCCGAAGCTCAAACACAGCTCCATGAAGTCCAATATGGCGGGAACCGGAATGTGCGCGCGAGCGAGGTCGCCAAGATGGTCCTCGACCATGACGAACAGGCCCGAGTTGCGGTCGATGAAGCCGTGCTGCTGCGAAAAGCGCCCGACTGGCAGTATGAGAAGGAGTGGCGCCTGCTGGGTTCCCGGGGGGCCATCGATTCGCCACTCGAGATGGTCGAGATCGTGTTTGGCACGAGGTGTACCAGGACCGTCATGCACGCGGTCGTGAGCGCCTTGAACGGCCGCGCTAGGCCCGTACAGTTCTATGAGATGAATGAAGTTCGAGGAACGTTTGAGCTGCAGCGCAGCGAGCTAGATGTGGATGAACTCTCGGTGACCTATCCGCGGCGCGCGCTCTCGATCTTCGAAGAGTTCGACACGCTCCCGGAAGGCGACGAACCCCACGACTAAGCGATGCAGATCGCGAGCACGATCAGGCAGCTCGAATTGTCTCAAAACTGCGGACATCAATTGACGGCGGCTGTCCGGCGCCCAGACGCACGGCGGGCCGTTAGTAACGAACAAAGAGATCGATGCGCTCTTGCTGTCGGGGTACATCAATGAGGCGCGGATATTCCGGTTGGAAATCGGACAGGCACTCGCCCACATCGCCGGCGAGAGGCGACAGCCCCATCGACCGAAGGATGGTGACGCCAAATCTCCGCGTGGACTGCTGGAGTACGGCGATCGGGGGCCGAAAAATGACGCGAGACGAGCTATACGACCAGGCGCTGGGGCTAATGGAGAACTACGTCCATCATATTGCCGACCAGTTGGTCCCGCCAGAGCTGACGACAATAGCCAAGATTTCGCATGGGTACCGTTACGCGGAGAAAGGCACGATTCAAGCGATGCTACAGAAGATGGCTCGCCTGGTAAGCGCGCTAAGAGCTGCACGTGTACTCCTCGCGCAGGGCTTCATTGCTGAACAGGCCGCTGTATGTCGCATTGTTGACGAGGCCAGCGAAGACATCAATTTTCTCGCGCTCGGTCTAATGCACGAGGAGACCGAACTGCACAAGAAGTTCATCGAAGCCTTCTATCTCGAAGAGTTTGAGGACGGAGAGCGACTGACGCAAACGGCGGTCAAGCGACCCAACATCCCCAGAGACAGGATCCACGCATATCTGACACAAAACCCTGCGGCGGGCCCGGATCCGAGCATTGGAAAAGCCTCGATGAAGATTCTTCATAAAGCGTACTCCGGCTATGTGCATGGTGCATCTCCGCACATCATGGAGACATATGGCGGACAGCCCGCACGCTTCCACATGAACGGCATGCTTGCTACCCCTCTGTGGCATTCCCATGTTGACGGCTTCTGGAATTACGTGCTCCGGGGATTGATGTCGTTCGTAATGGTGGCAAAGGCGTCGGGCGACGAAGAGTTCTTCACGTCGATTCGCCAATATTGCCGGGATTTCGAAGCAAGCGCGCCGCAAAAGCGTTGACGACCCTCTTCCGGTTCTGGACGCGGATCGCGTGTTTTTCCAGCTAACGCAACCAGTGTTCGCAACGCGTCTGAGCTGAGTCACGCTCGCCCAGGCGACGAACGTTGTCGATCATAGCCTCCCAACCCTGAAGCCGGAATTGCGGTTATCGATACCGCTCGCAGTCGGGGTTTGAGGAGCAGCGGAACGGAAAACCGGGTTAAGCGCGAGCGCTCGCCGCGTGAGGCGGGAATTCGGGTAGCTCGGACAGAGTTCGCTCTGCTGGACTTGGTCCGGCTTCAGAATTGGACAATAAAGCACGGACGTAGCCGCGCGCGGCAGCCGAGGAGATAGCGACCTACCGGTTCGAATGACGCTGATCGACCCGCTGTTCACGACATCGCAGCGAACGCCCGATCTGAATCCGGGAGCGGACATGTCACGTAAGCATCTGATCTGTACCGTTCCTCGCCTTCCCGTAGAAGATGCAATCATCGGCTGCGACGGACACGAGTGACCGACTGTGTCCACAAACAGCGAGAATGGACACAGTGCCTCAGACAGTCGAGTTACCCGTTAGGCGCCAGAACCGACGGCATCCGTTGGAATGGAAACGATCGGTCGTTGAGCAGACGTTTGAACCCGGTGCCTCGGTTGCCCGGGTCGCCCGCGACAACAACATCAACGCCAATCAGCTGTGGGCCTGGCGCAAACTGCACGCCCAGGGTCTGTTGGTCGACATAGTGCAAACGGAGGCCATGTTGCCTGTCGTTGTCGATGTACAGTCCGATCGACCGGCGGTCCCGGCGCCGGAGGCGACCAACGCGCCGGTACCTCCGGGGGCTGCAAACGGCAGCATTCAGCTTCAGCACGGCAATACGTCGGTTTGGATAGAAGGCGTGCCAGACGCGGCGATTTTGCATCTGGTCCTCGAGCGGATTCTCCGATGATTGGCCCGCCTGCAAACACCCGGATCTGGATCGCCGCCGGCGTCACCGACATGCGCTCCGGCTTCAATTCGCTTGCGGCGAAGGTGCAGACGGTGCTTGAGAAGGATCCGTATGGCGGTCATGTTTTTATCTTCAGGGGGCGCCGCGGTGATCTTCTGAAGGCGTTGTACTGGAGCGATGGCGGCCTATGTTTATTTGCAAAGCGTCTTGAGAAGGGGCGTTTTGCATGGCCCCGGGCCGAGGCTGGCGTCGTGGCGTTGACCACCGCTCAGCTCTCGCTCCTTCTCGAAGGGTTTGACTGGCGACAACCGGTCGAGGTGGCACGCCCGCGCAGTGCTTTGTAAACGTCTGTTACCTGGCGCTTCGCGTGCAGCAGATGGTCGTAAACTATCGCGATGGATCTGACCGATACTGACCTGCCCGACGACATTGATGCGCTCAAAGCGCTAGTGCGCGCGCATGCGGCGTCAGCTCATGCGAACGCGCAGCGGGTCGTCGAATTGCAGGACCAGCTTAGTTCCCGGGTGATCGAGATCGAACATCTGAAGCTGACGATTGCGAAGCTGCGCCGCATGCAGTTCGGTCGCAAGTCTGAGAAGCTGGAGAGTCAGATC
>NZ_JBIYEB010000048.1:0-42830 GCF_044909315.1 Caballeronia udeis | reverse complement strand
ACATGTTGTACAAGGCAAGCGCCGTGGAAGCCTGCGTGCCGTTGAGGAGCGCGAGACCTTCCTTAGCCTGCAGCGTCAGCGGTTCGAGACCGGCAGCTTTCAGCCCATCGAGTGCGGAAGCTTGCTTGCCTTCGATAAACACCTCGCCAATGCCGAGCAACACGCCCGACATATGCGCAAGCGGCGCAAGGTCACCTGATGCGCCGACCGAACCTTTAACCGGGATAACCGGCAGGATATCCGCGTTGAACAGCGTGATCATCGCGTCCATTACAACGCGCCTGATCCCCGAGTGGCCGCGTCCAAGGCTCGACAGTTTCAGGGCGATCAACAAACGCACGACGGGCGGCGACATGGGCTCACCGACTCCGACCGCATGCGACAACACCAGGTTGCGTTGCAGGAGTTCAAGCTGATCCGCGGGGATGTGCGTGTTCGCTAGCCGGCCGAAACCCGTGTTGATGCCGTAGGCCGGCAGGCCCTTCGCAGCGATGTCCTCGACCGCTTGCGCACAGGCGTCGATAGCGGCGTGGCTTGCCGGATCCAGTGTCAGCTGGACGCGTTCCCGCGCGATGCAGCGCAGTTGGGGCAGAGTCAGGTTGCCGGGGGTGAGCTTGATCATCGGGTAGTCCTTTGGCTTTGGCGGCTATCTTGTCTATACAAGAGAATAGCCTTGAGTCTAGGACAACAAAATCGGTATATACAAGAGGTTTTTATAGGTACGGATGAGGGAAGATATTTTTAGTGATGGGCGGCGGCATTGCCGGATAAAGGCAGGTGGCTTGCGGAGAATATAGCTTACAAGTCAGTTATATCCGTGTTAACCCTGAATTTTCAGTATTCCGGGCAGCGAAGACCCGTTATAAATTGCAGCTTTAAATCCTGTCTATACCACTGCGCCTACTTACCTTTCCGCGCTCCATGCAGCAGCGGCTGCCGCAACGCGCGTCTCCGCGCCCGGCTTCTCGAAGACGGGTCAAGGTGCTTATTCAACGGACCGCGGGTTCGTCTCCAGAATCTCGCTGATATCGCGATTCGCCTCTGGTGGCTGGTCATCCAGATGCGGTTCGCCAGGGCGTAGCCCCGGCTGCCGCGTCACCGTCAGATACCCGCTTTATGCGCGGTCAAAATCAATCGCAGGCCCAGCGCAGTAATGGCGCCTGCCGCAATACGATCGATCCATTTCCTGGCGCGAAGGTAAAGCTCGCGCGGACGACGGCTGGAGAAACACACGGCGACAATGGTGTACCACCCTGCTTCTATCGCGAAGATCATGGGCGGCAGGATGAGGTAACACCAGAGAGGCGGATGTTGCGGCAACAAGGCGGCGAAGATACTGCCGTACCAGATCGCAGTCTTCGGGTTGCTGAGTTGCGTCGTAAGACCGATCCAGAATGACTTACGCAGGTTGTGGTTTTGCGCGTCGCGCCCGTCGTCCACGACTAGCGGACTGGACGCACCCCGCCAGATCTTCGAGGCAATGTAGATCAGGTAAAGCCCGCCGGCCACCTTCAAGCCGACATACAGCCATTCGACCGCGGACAGCAGCGTATAGAGTCCGGCAAGCGCGATGCCGCTGAAGAAAACGCCACCCACTCCCATGCCGAGCGCGGTCGCCAGACCATCCGCTCGCGACAGGCCGATCGCGTTGCGCGCGACCAGCACAAAGCTCGGGCCGGGGCTCATCGCCCCCATTAATAGCGCTGCAAGTATGGCGGCAACGGCGGCTAAGGCGGTCATTGGCGTTCTCCAGTGAGAGGGGGTTAAGGGATGTATTTTCCACAAAAATAACACGTGCGGACCGGCGCCACATTTGCAAATTAAGCAGATTGTTAAGCGCCGGTCATGGCTTGCGAGCTCAACCCTTTCGGCTTCGAAGCGCACGCGACTCGTTCACCGCCCCGCCCTTCGCGCCGCGATGCCGTACATCAGCGGCAAGCGCACCATGTCTTGCGGAGGCACCATGCGCCGGCCGCCGCTGTCGCGCATGCGTTCAAAACCCTTCCACCCGTTTGCATACGGGTACTCGCGAAGTTGCTCGATGACCAGGCCGTTTTTGGCCAATGCCGTCACAACGTCGCCGATTCCCCAAAAGAACTCGACGCTCGGATGGGGATTCACAAAGGTCTCGACGCCGGCCTCGTAGCCGTCCGGCGCCAGTCCCTCGCCTGACAGCGCAACGTAGTCGCTGACGCCATCGCTTGCGATCGGCGTCTGGTCGAAATAGTCGTATCGCATGTTCCATTGCTCGTCGAAGATCATCGCGAACGGATGAAATTCGACCAGCACAAAACGGCCGCCGGGCTTGAGCGAATGCGCCACGCCTTGCGCCCATGCGTCGATATCGGAGAGCCAGCAGAGCGTTCCATAAGAAGCGAACACGCGGTCAAACCGGCCCGGCGTGCTTGCCTGTTCCGCGAAATAGGTGAGCAAGTCGGCGCGGTGGAAGATCGCCGAGATGGTTGATTGCTCCGATAAATCCCGTGCGAAGCGAATGGCTTCGTCCGAGATATCGACACCGGTCACGTTGGCGCCAAGACGCGCGAGGCTCAGCGTGTCCTGCCCCGAATTGCATTGCAGATGGAGCAGGTCCAGTCCCTCGATACTGCCAAGCAACTCGACTTCCTCGGGGAACAGCGTTGAACCGCCATTGCGGAAAAATGCAGCCTGATCACCCTTGTGACTGTTATGCGCTGCCGTGGCGGCATCCCAGGAAAGGCGGTTTCTCTCGTGAAATTCGTTTGTCATGGTTCTTTTCTTGTTGTTGCCCGGGTTGAGACCTTCGTACTGTTTGCGTCAAACGCCTAACGCGAACGATGAGCGCGCAGCGCGTCGAGCATGACAATACCTGCCTCGACGATATGCTCTTTCGTCAACCGTTTCGCCAGGCGTTTGTCCTTCGCTTCAACAGCGGCAAGAATCCGGGTGTGCTCGGCAAACGAGGTGTCCTGATAGGCCTCGATCTGCCAGACAAGACGCAGATACCGGTCTGCCTTCTGCCATATCGACTCCAGCGTTTCCATCAGGTGGCGCTTGCCGCAGGCCGCATAAATCGAGCGGTGAAACGCCCAGTTGTCTTTCGACCATTGGTCGACGTCAGTCACGCTCGCATCCAGCGCAAGCGTGGCGCGCGCAGCCGCCGCATCCTCTGTACTGAACACGTCAATAGCTGCGTCGAGCGCGAGAAGCTCGAGTGCAACGCGCATCTGCTGCAGTTCTTCCGCCTCGTCGCGTGTCATGGCAGACACGAAAGCGCCGCGGTTAGGAACGATGGTCACGAAGCCACGCGCTTCCAGTTGAGCAAATGCTTCTCGCACGGGAATGTGGCTGGTGCCGAATTCCTCGGCAATCCGGTCCTGGCGCAACTGGGTGCCGGGCGCCAGTTCACCGCGCAGGATCCGCTCGCGCAGGCGGTCGCACAGCGACCCGGGAGAAAGATTTGCATCGATCGATCTTTTCATTTTAATATATTAAAACAAATTAGGAGGCTCATGTGACTGTCACTCGCCTGCAAAGTATTCCCGGAATTGGTGTCGACAAAATGGGTGACGCCGCGGATTCGTCGAACAATCCCAACATCCTGAGGCTCGAGAACCTGGACACGGATATACGGCCGCCGGCCGACGCCGTTCGCCAGACCCATGAAGCCATAGACGACGACAACGCCAACAGCTACCTGCCCTTTACCGGTCAGGTTGCGCTGCGTCAGGCAGTGACGGCGCGCATGCAGCGATCGACCGGAATCGAGTACGACGCCAACAGCGAATGCATCATATCCGCGGGAGGCCTGAACGGCATTCTCAACGTCCTTTTGTCGATACTGGAACCCGGCGACGAAGTGGTGCTGACCGATCCGACTTATGCCGGTCTCATCAATCGCGTCCGGCTGGCAGGCGGCATTCCGAAGTTCGCCCGCTTGGTGCCTGGCGCCGACGGCTGGCGGCTGGACCTCGACAGCCTGTCCGCTGCAGTCGGGCCGCGCACGCGCGCATTGCTCATCATGTCGCCGTCCATGCCAAGCGGCTTCGTCGCGAACATGAGCGAATGGAATGCAATCGCGGAACAGTCCAGGCGCGCGAATGCGTGGCTTGTTTATGACGCTGCAATGGAGCGCATCGTGTTCGATGGCCTCCCCGTCATTCACCCCGCGTCATTGCCCGGCATGCGCGAACGAACCATTACGGTTGGCGCGGTTTCGAAAGAGTTCCGCATGATCGGGTGGCGGGTAGGCTGGATCGTAGGACCACTGAGCATCATGGCCGACGTGCGCCTGACGAGCCTGTCCAACGTGGTCTGCCAAGTCGGAATCGGTATGCCGGGTGCGACTGCCGCCCTGACGTCGACCGACGACGGCGTGGCCCAAGCCGTGGCGCAATGGCAGGATCGACGCGACGTCATCTTGAACGCGCTTCATGACCTTCCGGTCATCCGGCCGCATGGCGGGTGGTCTGTGCTGATCGACACTGAACAGCTTGGGCTTCCCTCTACCGAGGCTTCGCAACTGCTGCTCGCGAAGGGCGAGATAGCTGCAACGCCAATGCCCGGATGGGGTCCGGATGCAGGCCGGTATCTGCGCTTCGTGTTCGCGAATGAACCCGCTACGCGTCTCGCCGATATCCGCAGCCGCGTGCGTGCGGCCTGGGGAATCTAGACTACTGCGGGATTTGATCGTAGCGTCACCAGGGTGAAAGGTGATCGACGTCCCGCACCCCGATCACGCTTGGGCAGGTTGCAACGTGACTACCCGCTACCAGGGCGTCGACTTCGCGAGATGCGTCCGGTACCGGCGTAACAGCACCGCCCTCGCCCCGGGATATCGCTCGCCGGTCTCATCGGCAGACGTGATCCTGTCCGTGCGAAAACTGCGGAAATCCTGGCGCTTTTCGCACCACGCGCCAAGAATCCGGACATTGTCGAGAAAGCCCAGGACGACTGGCCAGACAACACGATCCGACGGCTCGCCTTGCGCGTCCAGATAAGCGATCCGGAGTTTGCACTGGCCGCGAATGGCCGCGCGCAGGCTCGTGAGCGGCACGGCGTTCACAGGAAAGTCCTGCACCGGAGGGCCGGAATGAACGGTCGGGGCACGCATGGCGTCCTTGCCCGACGCGTTCAATACAGCATCAATCTTGGCTAACGCCTGAGCGGCGGCCTTGCGTAAAACGTCATCGCCGCGCTGGTCGACGTATCGCAGGCCCAGCACCACGGCGTCGATCTCGTCTTCGCTCAACATCAGTGGCGGCAGGAACAACCCCGGCCTGAGCACGTACCCTATGCCTGCTTCGCCGTGTATGGGTGCGCCCTGCTCGATCAGCGTCGCAATGTCGCGATACAGCGTGCGCTCGGAAACGCCCAGGTCCGAAGCGAGTTCGGACGCGGTGACCGGCACACGCTTCGCGCGAAGCCTTTCCAGCAAGGTCAATAAACGAGCGGTTCGGGACACCCTGGCTCCTGACAGGATCGGACAGGGGCTAAACGTACCACGAACTTCAACCAGTGCTTCAATGACCCCCCGCACCGGCAAACGCGGTCGACTACTTGGTTGCCGCTGCGTTCAGCGTCACTTGTTTGACCGCGCTCGATTGCAGGTTCCACTTGGCGACAATCGCCGCATAGGTCCCGTTTGCGATCAATTTATTCAGCGCCCCGTGCACGGCGTCGCGCAGCTTCGAATTGGACTTCGCGAACGCAATCCCTTCAGGCGATGTCGCGAACGGCTCGCCGATCGGCTTGTACGTATTCGGTTCAAGCTTCATGGCATAGGGCAGCGTCTCGCTGCCTTGCACGCCCGCTGCAATCCGCCCCTGCTTCAACTGCATGCGCGCAGCGGACGTATCTTCGGTACCGGAGACCGTAATGGCAGGCTTGCCGGCGGCCTCGCAATTTTGCGCACTCCATGCGGCCGTGTCGGCCGGGAAGGACGTGCTGCGGCTCGTGCCAACCGACTTGCCGCAGAGATCCGGCGCTTGCTTGATCTCATTCGCACGCGACGCGAGGATATAGAACTGCGCGCCCGAATTCAGGTAGTCGAGAAAATCGGCGGTGTCGCGGCGGCCCGGGACATCGCTCATTCCGCTCAGGATCATATCGACACGGCCCGTTGCCAGCGACGGCAGCAACTGCTCGAACGCCGACTCCTGCCAGTCCATCTTTACGCCCAGCTCCTTGGCAATGGCATTGCCCAGGTCGATATCAAAGCCGACCAGGTCGCCGCTTTCCGGGTCCTTGTATTCCATCGGCGGATAGATGGAGTTCACCGCGACCTTGATCACTTTGGACTTGGCGACAGCATCGGGCAACGCTTGCGCATGCGCGCCGCTCGCGAAGAGAAACGTCGACAGGCAAAGTGCCATCAGGCCGGAAACGGCACGGATCGGATTCAGCTTGTTCATGGAAGGCGTACCTTTATAAAGGTCTTGTTGAGGGTCGGGGCCGGAGGTCGGAATATCGATTAACGCACTACAGGTCTTGCGTCTGCGTCACCTTGCAGCCAGTGCGCCAGCGTTCGCGCATCGGCGAGATTCTCCAGATCGAGCACGGCGATTTCAAGCGCATTCACCGATGCTTCAGGGATCGTCATGGCAGCGAGCGTGCGGTATTTATCGGCAAGGTCCGCATCGGACACCGGATTGCGCGGGTCGCCAAGCGGCACATTGACCTGCCGCGAACGCGGTTCGGCGTCGGACAGTGCGAGCGTGATGACGGGCTCGTCGAGGTCGGACATCGACGGATCGATCTCGAGCGTGACACGTTCCATGGCGGCTGCTATGCGGGGGTCGCGACGCTGCGCGTCGAGATAAGCGCCTATCCCGGCATGGCCGTTCACCAGCACCGTGGCGATCGCGTAAGGCAGGCTCATTTGCGACGAAGCCAGCGTGCTCAGGTCACGGCCGCCGCACATCTGGTTCACGAAGGCACTGAGGCTGACGTGCACGCCAACCAGCTTGTCCAGGTCCGCGGCTCGCCCCTGCAGCAACTCGAACGTGGCATCCACGGCTGCGTGGGTGCTGCGGCACGCCGCATGCGGTTTGATCGAGCAGCGCGTGAGTTTCCAGACAACGCCCAGGTCCGCGAGCAGTGCATCGGGTATTTGCGTGTCTCGTGCAAACGCGTTGAAGAAACCGCCCCACACGTCCTCGAACACCTGTGTCGGACCACTGACGCCTTGCCGGGCGAGCAACGCAGCGAGCAATCCGCCCTCAGCCGCGCGCCCCGTATGCATGCGCTTGGTCTGCGATGCGTCGTGGATAAACCCCCACAACCCGCCGCTGAAACTGGCGGCATGGCCAAATGCTGCCGCAGTCTGCGCGGCATCGAGGCCCAGCAGGCGCGCGCTGGCGGCAGCCGCACCGAACACGCCGCAGGTCATGGTCGAATGCCAGCCGTGATTGTTATGCGGCGAATAACCGCCACACGCTTCCAGCACACGGCGGCCGGCGTCGTAGCCGAGCACAACTGCCATCAGGAACTCGCGGCCCGTTACAGGCCTTTCTGTGCAGGCAAGCGCCGCGAATGCGGCGGGCAGCACGACCGCGCCGGAGTGATCGCAGCCGCCGGCGTCATCGAGTTCAAGCGCATGGGCCGCCACGCCATTCACAAAGGCCGCATCGCGGGCGTTGAACGTCTGTGCCGTGCCCCAGGCGGTCACACTACCGCTGCTGCCCATGCCCATGACGGCGCGGGCACTGCGCGCTTCCAACGCGGTCGCACCGCCCAACGACGCGCCGAGGGTATCGAGGATATGGCGCTTCGTCTTGTGCACGACGGTTGCGGGAAGCACGTCAGCGGGGGTCTCCGCAACGAACGCAGCCAGGCGCTGAGATAAGGAAAAAGACGAGGATAAAGACAGGGATAAAGACGATGCGTTCACGCTTCCTCCCGACGATGCCGTGCATACACTTCGACCGGATGCCCCGGCTCGTTGGCTTCAACGTTCTGATTCCACCATGCCGCCATCTCCGACCCGGTCGCGAACCAGACGTCGTCGTGTGAGCGGATCTCGGTGAGCAGTTCGCGCAGCACGTCAATGCGCCCCGCCGTGCCGATAATCTCCGGATGCAGTCTCAGCACGAAGCACAAACCGAAGCGGAGAAACGCCGCGAAATCATGCTTCCAGTTCCGCAGCACTTCGCGATACGAAGGGATGCGCGGCTGCCCGGCGGGAACGGCCGGCGAGAGGTTATAAGCGAAGTAAGGCTCGTCTTCCAGCTCGTAGTGCAACGGCAACTCGACCAGACGCGGCGCTGCGAGCGCTGCATCCGTATCTGGCAGATGGAAGTACGGCAGATCATCGCCGCGCCACGATGACGACCACGTCACGCCTTCATCGCGCAGGAAGTCCGCGAAGCCCGGCGCCCAGTTGCCGGTGAACGAACGGAACCCTTGCGCACGCCGCCCGAGCGCATGAGCAAGCGCGGCTCGTCCTTTTCTGAATGCGTCTTTTTGCGCGTCGAGCGTGAGCGTGTCGAAGTCCTCGCAGACGTAACCGCTATTGCCAATCTCATGCTTCTGCGCATCGATGCGCTGCACCAGATCCACGTGCGTTTCTGCAACGCGACCCGGCACGAACCAGCTTGAACGCACATCGAATTCTTCGAGCGCATCCAGCACGCGATCCACCCCGCGCTTCGCCCCATAACGCCATACGGAGAGCGATTTCTCGCGGCCCGCAATGCGGGGCTCTTGCGTCAGAATGCCGTGTTCGTCGTTGAAGTCGACCGTGACAACGACCGCGCATCGCGCGTTCTGCGGCCAGCGTAAAGAGTTCATCTGGGAGCTTCCTGCGGAGTCGGTGAAGCGGAGTTGTCGCGCCACCATTGAGCGACGTCGCGGCACGTGGCGAACCACACGCCACCCTGTGCATGCATGTGATCGATCAGGCTTTCCAGCAGCGCGATCCTGCCCGGTTTGCCCGATACCTTCGGATGGAACAGCGTCGTCAGGCACAGTCCGTCACGATGCGAACCATCGAACTCACGCCGCCAGTTATCGAGTGTTGTGTCGTAGCTCGCAATCCGATCCAGGCTCGCCGGAAAATTTGGATTGCGGTGATATGCAAGCGACGCGTAGTCATCCATTTCCCAACGGCCAGGAATCTCGACCATAGGTTCGGCCATGCCCGGCGCGTGCAGCAAATACGGACGGTCGTCGCCACGCATGGAACTCGAATACCGCACGCCCGCTTCCATCAGCACGCGGATGGTGTCCGGACCCCAGTCGCCGGAGGGCGTGCGAAAACCAACCGGGCGAATCCCGAGATACTTGTCGAACACCTGCGCCGAGCGCTCCATCACGGCGCGTTGGCCATCCGCGTCGAGTGTCCAGAATGCCTCGTGTTTATAGCCGTGGTAACCAATCTCATGACCGCGCGCCACGATCGCCGCGCACTGCTCCGGCCAGTTCTCGACCACCCATGCGGGGACAAAGAACGTGGCCGGCACCTTACGCTCATCCAGCATGTCGAGCAGGCGCTCGAGTGCACGCCACGGGCCATAGCTGCCCAGCGTGAAGTACGAGGGGTTGTTCCAGATCGAGCCGTCGAGCATGGCATCACCCGTCGGGCCGTCAAGGTCGAAAGCCAGCGCGACGCATGAGCGCTGCCCCTCAGGCCAGCGCGGAGCACCCGGATTCAAGTCAGTTGCCGGCATCGATCAGCGCCTTTTGAACCGCGTGTTCCTGCAGGCCCCATTTCACGAGGATCTTCTGGTACGTGCCATCTGCAATGAGCTGGTTGAGCGCAGCCGTCAATCCCGCATTCAACGCCGTGTTGCCCTTCGCCATGCCAATGCCGTTGTACTGCGACAGGAACGGCTTGCCGATAGGCACGTACGCGTTCTCCTCCACCGAGTTCTGGTACGGCAGCGTTTCGCCACCCTGCACCGCAGCGTCAATGCGTCCCTGGCGCAACTGCACGCGTGCATCCGCGGACCCGTTCGTGCCGCTCACGTTGACCGGTTTCTTGCCGGCTTTCACGCAATGCTCGTTGCTCCAGTTCGCGATGTCATCAGGCCACGACGTACGGCGGCTCGCGCCCACCGTCTTGCCGCACAGCGCGTCAATGCTGGCGAACTCGCCGGCACGCGCCTTGACGGTGTAGAACTGCGGACCGCCCGTGACGTAGTCGAGAAAGTTCACTGCCTCGCGGCGTGACGGCAGGTCGGTCATGCCTGAAAGAATCACATCGACACGGTTAGTGGTCAGTGCGCTCATCATCTGGTCGAAGCCGGTTTCTTCCCACTGCAGCTTGACGCCGAGTTTCGCGGCAATCGCTTCGCCCAGGTCCACGTCGAAGCCCATCAGCTTGTCGGTGGCCGGGTCCTTGTATTCGAACGGCGGATAGTTCGGCACGATGGCCGCGACCAGCGTGCTTTTGCCAATCGACGGAGCCGTCCCGGCGTGTGCGAGTGACACGGACAAGGACAAGGTCAGTGCGACCGTACCGGTTACGAGCGCTGCAAGCCGCGTCAGACGAAGGTAAACATTCATGGAAACTCGCTGAAGATAAAGGTCAGACCGTGTTCCAGACGCTCTGGAGTCACGGATAAAAAATCAGGACAGCACAGCGGAAATAAACTCCCGTGTGCGCCGGTGCTGGGGATTCGACAGAACTTGTTCCGGCGTGCCGGTCTCCACCACCTGCCCCTGGTCCATGAACACAATGCGATTCGCCACTTCACGTGCGAATCCGAGCTCATGCGTGACGACGATCATCGTCATGCCGCTCTTGGTAAGATCGCGCATCACGGCAAGCACTTCGCCGACCAGTTCAGGATCGAGCGCGGAGGTGGGTTCGTCGAAGAGCATGAGTTGCGGGTGCATGGCAAGCGCTCGTGCAATGGCGACACGCTGCTGCTGTCCACCCGATAATTCCACCGGGAACGCATCGCACTTGTGAGCCAGGCCCACGCGCTCGAGCAGCGACCGTGCTTCTTCAATCGCCTCCGGCCGGCGCCGCTTGAGCACCTGCACCGGCCCTTCAATCACGTTCTCCAGCACGGTCTTGTGCGGAAACAGGTTGAAGCGCTGGAACACCATGCCGGTTGCCAGCCGCTGGCGCGCGACCTGTTTCTCCGACAACGCATACAGCTTGTTGCCCACGCGCCGGTAGCCCACGCGCTCGCCGTTGACCCACAACGCGCCGTCGTTGATCTCTTCGAGCTGGTTGATGCAGCGAAGAAACGTGCTCTTGCCCGAACCCGACGGTCCGATCACGCACAGCACTTCGCCTTTCGGAATGTCGAGGGTAATGCCTTGCAGCGCCTTGAAGTCGCCATAGGACTTGCGCACGTCGACCGCACGAACGATTGAACCGCTTGAACCGATAGAACTCATGGGTGGGTTTTCCTTTTCAGTCGCCGGGGCTATTGCCGGCCCGACGGACGACCCGCGCCGCGTGCGTAAAACCGCTCCACGCGCGACTGCATGAACGACAGCACCGTCACCACCACGAGATACCAGATACCCGCGACCATCAGCAGTTCGATCACCCGGGCGTTGGCGTAGTAGATGTTCTCCGCGTTATGCAGCATCTCCGCGTACTGGATCACGCTCGCGAGCGACGTGAGCTTCACCATGCCCACCAGTTCATTGCCAATAGGCGGCACGATCACGCGCATGGCCTGCGGCAGGATCACACGGCGCAGCGCCTGCAGCCTCGGCATACCGATCGACTTCGCCGCTTCGTACTGGCCGGTGTCGACAGAGAGCAAACCGGCACGCACCACTTCCGATGTATACGCCCCCTGGTTGATACCGAGCCCGAGCAATGCAGCGAGGAACGGCGTCATCACGTCGACGGTGCGCCACTCGAAGAAACCCGGGATGCCTATCGACGGAAACACCAGCGCGAGGTTGAACCACAGCAGCAGTTGCAGGATCACCGGCGTGCCACGAAACAACCATACGTAGGCTTGCGCGACTGTCTGCAGCACCGGGTTGGTCGACAGCCGCATGATCGCGGTGATGACGCCCAGCGCCACGCCCAGTGCCATCGCAAGCACCGTCATGACGATGGTGTTGACGAGGCCCGTCAGGATCGACTTCGCCGTCAGGAAGCGTGCGACATAACGCCATTCGATCTGCCCATGCGCAAACGCCAGGCCTATATAAACCACGATCGCCAGGATCACGGCCGACGCAATGTAGCGGCCCCAATGGCGTCGGTGCACGTATTCCAGCTGCGTGGCGTCGGCCGTGCCGGCGTCGATCGCGTCGCCGGGTGCGACCTCCTTTGAAACGCTCAGCATGTCGGCCCGCCGTATGAAGTGGCCCATGCCAGCTGCTGATTGAGCGCCGTCTGCAAACGCGTGATCTGCTCGGCCACACGCACCGGCGCGGTGCCGCCGAAACCGCTGCGCGCCGCCACCGCCGCGTCCAGCGTCACGTGATCGAGCACTGCGGGTTCCAGCCGCGCATCGACCTTTGCCAGCGTCGCAACCGATACCTCGGAGAGTTCAATGCCCTGCTCCTCGCAGGCTTGCACCAACGCGCCGGTGATCTCGTGCGCTTCGCTGAACGGCACGCCGCGCAGCGCGAGCCAGTCGGCGACTTCGGTTGCCAGCGTGAAGCCGAGCGGCGCCTGGCGGCGCATTTCATCCGCGTTCACATGCATGGTGCGGATCATGCCGGCCATGGCGGGCAGCACGAGTTCGAGGGTATCGATACTGTCGAACGCGGCGATCTTGTCCTCAGCGAGATCGCGGTTATACGCGAGCGGCAGTGACTTGAGTGTCGCGAGCAGACCGCTCAGGTTGCCGATCAACCTCCCCGCCTTGCCGCGCGTCAGCTCCGCAATATCCGAGTTTTTCTTCTGCGGCATGATCGAGCTGCCCGTCGCGTAACCATCGTCGAGGACGACCCAGCCGAACTGGCGCGAGGTCCAGAGAATGACTTCTTCCGAGAGCCGCGACAGGTTCACCGCGAACATGCTGGTGATGAACACAAACTCGGCGACGTGGTCGCGCGACGCGACGGCGTCGATGGAGTTTTCACACGGGCCGTCATAACCGAGTTCCGCCGCCGACAACTCCGGCCGCCGGCATATCGCCGATCCCGCCAGCGCCGCTGCACCCAGCGGCGAACGTGCGCTGCGGCGATCCCAGTCCACCAGACGATCGACGTCGCGATAGATCGACTGAGCATGCGCGAGCAAGTGATGTGCGAACACGATCGGCTGCGCCGGCTGCAAATGCGTGAACCCTGCGCTCACGCTATGCACGTGCGCGTTCGCCTGTTCGATTAATGCATTCTGCAAATCGATGACCGCTTGTGCGAGCGTGCGCGCCTTGTCGCGCAGGAAGAGGCGCAGGTCGTTCGCCGCCTGGTCGTTGCGCGAACGGCCGGCGCGCAATTTGCCGCCGGTTGCGCCCAGGCGTTGCGTCAGTTCGCGCTCGAGGAAGGTATGTACGTCTTCATCGTCAAGCGTCGGGCCCACTTCGCCCGCCAGGAACTGCGCCTCCAGCCGGTCCATCTCGCGCAGCAGTTGCTGCAGTTCGTCAGCCGTCAGGATTTCCGCGCGGCGCAGTTCCTGCGCATGGGCGCGCGAGCCGGCGAGATCGTAAGGTGCGAGGCGGAAGAAGCTCGGGTCCGAGCGCGACAGCGCGGTCAGTGCGGCAGAAGGACCTGTCTTGAAGCGTCCACCCCACAGCCGGTCTGAAGGTTGAGTCATGCAAAAGCTCCCTGGAAGTGGATGGTCTGAAAGCGGGCATGTGAGGCGGTATTGAAGCGGCTTGAAGTTGCATACCGCCCGGCGCCCTGCTCGTTCAAGGCTTCCTGCGCTTGGGGCAAGAGGCAAAAAACCTTAACTTTCGAGGCGATTTTATGAATGCCAATTTTGAAGCGACAAACGGTAAAATCTCATGGTTACCATGCATAACTCGCATAAATGAAAATCGAACGCTATCCGCCGTTCAACGTGCTTCAGTCGCTGCTCGTTGTAGCCCGATGCGGTAATTTCACGGCGGCATCGCAGCAGTTGTTCCTCAGCCAGAGCGCGGTGAGCCGGCATATCCAGCAGATCGAGGAGTATTTCGGCTGCGCGCTATTCGTCCGGCACACGCGCATGGTCGTGCCGACCGCCGAGTGCCAGCGGCTTGTGCCTATCGTGGAAGAGTTGCTGGCGACCGCGCGCCGGTCGATGCATATCATCAGCACGGGCGGCCAGACCATCACGCTGCGGGTCACGCCAACACTGGCCGCGCGCTGGCTGCTGCCGCGCCTTCCCGACTTCTATGCGGACGTGCCGGGCACGCAATTGAACATCGATACCGCCTGGTTCCTGCCGACCAATTTCGGCGAAGGCACGCTGGATGCGGCCATCCTGTTCGGCAATGGCCGCTGGGAGGGACTGGAGGCGACCTGCCTGATGCGCGAACGATTGACACCCGTGTGTTCGCCGCAGACCGCGCTTGGGCCCCATCCGCTGGCGGAGCCGGCCGATCTGAAACATCACACGCTGCTGCATTCGAGCTTTGGCAGACGCGGCTGGATGTTATGGCTGCAACAGGAAAGCGATGAACTCGCGTCGCATACGTATCGCGAGCAGGTGTTCGACACGCTCGACCTTGCGTTTGGCGCGGCGGTGCGCGGTCATGGCGTGGCGTTGGGAGACTTGAACCTGGTGCAGGAGAACCTGACGAGTGGCGCGCTGGTGGCGCCGTTCGAACGCGTGCTTGAAACGGGCTCGGGGTATTACCTCGTGCATCCGCCGCGTAATGAATATCGCGAGAAATTGAAACCGCTGCTCGCGTGGTTGCTGAGGATCACGGCGGGTTAAGACGAGTTGCGCCGGGTTGCGGCGCTCGCCGGGAAACAGCGTTGTTTGTAGCCGCAAACCAGCCGCCAGGGAAATGCCCGGCGGCGATATGCGCGGCAGCGCACAGAGTCGTTCGGGTCCGGGCCATACTCTGTTCGATACCGCAGAAACGTCTCCACCTGCCTTCCACGAGCAGTATTTCTGCAGGTCCTTCACAAGCCCCCTCACCCTCCGGGTCGACATGGGGGAGCCAGGCTACCCCGCGGAAAAGCAGCGCTTACGCAATCAGGTGCCACCGATGCGTCTCCAAGCCATCACCTATGCCTTGATTCTTGCCTGCGGGTGCGTGGCGGCTGCCGATGCGCTTGCCGCCGATGCCGCCGGCGTCGTCAAGACCGTCAAGGGCACGGTGCAGGTCGAGCGCGCCGGAACAAGTTCGGGCGCGGCCATCGGCAGCGAGGTTTATGGGAGCGATCGCATAGTGACCGGCCCGGAATCCTCAGTGGGTATCACGCTTCGCGACGACACCCAACTCTCGGCCGGCGCCAATTCCATTCTTGAGCTCAACAAGTTCGCGTTCAATACCACGACCCATGACGGGGTGCTCGATGCCACCATCAAGCGCGGCTCCCTGGCAGTGATTTCAGGCAAGCTGGCGAAGGCGAATCCGGATGCCGTCCGTTTCAGCACGCCGACCACCACGCTGGGCGTGCGCGGCACGGCATTCATCATCGAAGTCGGTGGTAACGGGGAGAGTGCGCGTTGAAGGCCGCCCTCCAATGTCACCGCCAGACTTCTGCAGCGGCATTTGTCATGCTGGCTGTCCTGTCCGGGTGCAGCACGCCCCCGGACAAAATTATTCTATTGCCGGATCCCGAGGGCAAGGTCGGCGCGGTCATTGTCCACAGCGCCACCGGAGAGCAGACAATCAACAAGGCGTATGCCGGCGTGGACGTCGCCAAGGGAGGCGCCATCGAAAAAACAATGGATAGCCAATCCAGTGTGCAGGCGCGATATGGCGAGCTGCTTGCGGCCCGGCCTCCCCGCCCCATGACATTCACGATTTTTTTCCTCTTTGACTCTGCCACCGAATTGGCCCCGGAGTCACTTGCCACGGTCAAACAATTAAAAACCGTGCTGGCTACCTGGCCCGCGCCCAAGCTCGTGGTGGTGGGTCACACCGATCTGGCGGGCGCCCAGGACTTCGATGACAACCTGTCCAGGCGGCGAGCGCAGACTGTTGCAGCGTTCCTGATCAAGCAAGGCATTCCCGCCCAACAGATAGAGACCGCTGCCCGCGGCAAGCGCGAGCCACTGGTCCACACGGCGGATGGTGTTCCCAATCACATGAACCGGCGCGTAGTCATCACCATCCAGTGAGCCGCGCCAGTCATCGACGGTGAACGGGCTTTCCCTTGATGAAACGCTACTACGACCTATGGCTGGCCAGGATCAGGAATCTGCTTAGGGCGGCCCAGGGGCGCCCGGTGGCACTGCTGGTGTTGTTCGGCCTGAGCCTGATCAACCTGTCCAGCGAATGGCCCAGCAACATACCGCGTCCGGCTTTTGTGGCCGCGCTTGACGAAACGCTTCCTGACTCCTTTAAAACGGCCCGGCAACTTCTGTTCGACCAGTATCAACGCCGCTTCCCGCGAATTCCGGCGGCTCAACCCGTGACCATTGTCGAGATTGACGACGCGACGCTGGCAACCGTCGGTCAATGGCCATGGCCGCGAAACAGACTAGCGAGCCTGATCGATGCCATTGCTGCACTGAAACCGCTGGCTATCGGTCTCGACATCTACATGCCGGAACCGGATCAGACCTCTCCCGACAAGGTTGCCGGCAATCTGCCGGCAACGGCAGCGGCTCTCGCCGCCGGCTTGCGGGCACTTCCCAGTCACGAAGCCATTCTCGCCAGGTCGTTGCGCGCAGCGCCGACCATACTGGGTGCCGCGGCACTCGATCACCCCACTTTCGCCGCCAGCACTGACATGCGAAGCGCGCCGATCCTCGTGCATGGCACCGACCCGCTTGCCCGCGTGCAACGGTTCGACTATGTGCTCGCCAGCCTGCCCGAATTGCAGGCGGCGGCCCACGGGCAGGCAATGCTGAGCGTGGCGCTCGAACAAGGCGTGGTCCGGCGCATTCCCCTCGTCATGGGTTTGGGAGAGAAACTGGTCCCCGGTTTGCCGATGGAAATGTTCCGCCTCGCCACGGGTTCATCGGCAATCGACGTTTTTGCCGACGCGTCGGGCGTGCAGGCGGTGGGTGTCGCGGATGCGCAGGTGCCCACGCAGCCCGGCGGCGACATCTGGTTGCATTTCGCCTCCATCCGGTCGACGCTGAACCGCTACGTGTCGGCACGCGACATCCTGCAGGGAACAGTCGATCCGGAACGGTTCCGGAACAAATTGGTGCTGGTCGGACTGACCGGCACCGGCGTGACCGACATGCGCACGACCGCGTTGGGGGAACTGGTGCCGGGTATCGAAGTACAGGCGCAAGTCATAGAGACGATTTTCGAGGGACGTTTCCTGCGCCGCCCCACCTGGCTGAAATGGGCGGAGAGCGCCTTCATCATGACCTTTGGGCTACTGATCATCTGGTATGTTCCCCGAACTCAGTCGCGGTTCGCGGGATTTCTAAGAGCCGTCCCCAAGGGGTCCACCATCCTGGGCGTCTTCCTTCATCTGCTGAATCTTTTCTGCTGCTTCTATATTTTCATCCGTTTCGGACTGCTGGTCGATGCAGCCTCGATTTTCATTATCCTGTCCGCAGTCATGGGCTGCTTCTTCGCACCCGCGTTGCTCCACTTCGGCGAGCGAAGCGGAACAGAAGCGCGGACGCCGCCCGGATGACGATACCGTCACACGCTGCCGTTTTCGACGACGCGTCCTTCCGCGCGCCAGCGGAGCATGCCACCGGCAAGGTTGGCGACCCGCTCGAAGCCGGCCTGTCGCAGCATGATCGTCGCTTGTGCCGAGCGTCCGCCGGCCCGGCAGACAGTCACGATCGGGCGTTCCTTCGTGAGTTCAGCGGCGCGCCCGGCCAGGTCACCCAATGAAATGAGCCGGGCTGCGGGAATACGCCCCAGCGGTCCATTGAACTCGTCAGGTTCGCGCACGTCGACGATCTCGACCGCACGCAGATTTTCCTCCAGCCACTGGGCATTGATTTCCCAGATGCCCGCAAAGCTGCATGACAGCGGCGCCCAGTTGGGCTCCCCCATCTGCGCGGGGTAGCTCGCAGCCAGACCGCATTTCAGGTTCGCAGGCATGGCTACGTCAATCTGCTTCGGATGCGGCAGGTGCAGGTTCGTCATGTATCCGGTGAAATCGTCTTCACACAGTTCACCGCCGAGGCGTGGATTGAAGCGCCGCTCCTCGGCCACGCTGGTGACCGTCAAGCCGCGATAGTCGTGGGCCGGATAAAGCAGGCACGCGGCGGGCAGCGTAAAAATATGGTTGTGGATCGCGCGAAACATGACGTGCGCGTCACCGCTCTGGAAATCCGTGCGGCCCGTGCCCCTGATCAACAGGCAATCGCCGGTAAACGCCATGGTCTCGTTGTCGAGTACGAGGGTGATGCAGCCATCGGTATGGCCCGGTGTCGCACGCACTACCAGGTACCGAGAGCCGAACTCGACCCTGTCTCCATGACTCAGATAGCGGTCCGCGCCTTCGGCGCCGCTCGCAGCCGAGATCGCAATCTCGCTACCTGTGCGGCGATTCAGCATCCATGCACCGGTCACGTGATCGGCGTGGACGTGGGTGTCGATTGTGTAAAGCAGGTGCAATCCAAGCTCTTCGATCAGGGCTGCGTCGCGGCGCACCTGTTCAAATACCGGATCGATGAGCACAGCCTCGCGTGTTGTGCTATCCGCCAGAAGATACGTGTAGGTTGACGATTGCTGATCGAATAGCTGGCGGAAGGTCAACACGATTTCGCTCCGGGGCTCGCCTTTTGCGAGCGCTTAAGGATTGCTGCCCATGACGCGTCGCCAACCTGCCCTGCAAGCAATCGAATCACGCGCAGCCCGTTCAGAAAGCCGGGCACAGGAACGCGGCCGGACTCACATCGGGCGCCGGACTTGGGAACTGTCAGGCGCTCGCCGCTCTAATCAACGAGCGTTTTACTTCGGCTGCGCAACGTACCGCAGGTAAGGCTTTACGGTCTTGAAACCCTGCGGATATTTTTGCATCGCGGCATCGTTGGAAACGGATGTGGGAATGATCACGTCTTCACCCGGTTTCCAGTTCACCGGCGTCGCCACCGAATGTTTCGCGTTGAGCTGCAGCGCATCGAGCAGCCGCAGCACTTCGTCGAAATTGCGGCCCGCGCTCATTGGGTAGACGAGCATGGCTTTGACCTTCTTGTCCGGCCCGATGAGAAACACCGAACGTACGGTCGCGTTGTCTGCCGCGGTACGCGGGCCGCCGCCGCTCGCCTCCGGATGAATCATGTCGTAGAGCTTCGCGACAGTCAGGTCCGGGTCGCCGATCAGCGGGTAGCTGACCTCGTGGCCCTGTGTCTCCGCAATATCCTTGAGCCACTTCTCGTGGTCGCTGACGGGATCGATGCTGAGCCCGATAATTTTTGTATTGCGCTTATCGAATTCTGGCTTGAGGCCAGCCATGTACCCCAGTTCCGTGGTGCAAACAGGCGTGAAATCCTTCGGATGCGAAAACAGGATCGCCCACTGGTCGCCTATCCATTCGTGAAAACGGATTGTCCCTTCAGTGGTTTCGGCAGTGAAATCGGGTGCGTCTTCTCCTAGTCGAATCGACATCATCAGTCTCCATTGTGTGGGAGCCCGCAGATACTCGTGCCGCGGACCGAGCCGCGTCGCCCGGGTTGCCTTGGGCGTTGAGTCAAGTGATTGGTCTGACTTGAAACCACCCGCCAGCCGCTTGCACCGTATCGCGCGGGAGGACCGTCTCCGGGGCGCAACTCATTCAGAAGCTTTCCCCCACCAGCCTTGATGCGGGACAGACATCGGCACGCGCTGCAGGTCCCATATATAGCGTAGAACAAAAAGCCTTTCACTGTAGCCAGAGTGCAGGGTTAATCCGCCGATCCGCCGTTGCGACGACGCATTCGCCTGCTGCTTCAACCTCACCGTTCGTTGCATTGCAACGCGTGTGGAATTGCTCCAATGTCTGATCTATACGCCGAAGGAATCTGTACTCGCGTGGGTGATTAGCGCGGCGAACAGCCCCGGGACATCGGGCTTAAAATTGCAGGTGGCGCCGGTCCCCTTGCGTGGGGCCGGTCGTCCTATCCCTTTCTATCAACGGCAGGCGACCCTGACCATGAGCACTGACAATGCGTGTTTCGTTCGCCCCGCGCTGGCTGCGCTTTGCGTGACTTCGCTGGTTGCGCTCGCCGCGTGCGGCGGAAACGTCTGTGTCGGCCTGGACGGTTGTGGCGGCGCCAGCGTGGCGCCAAACATCACCCTATCGGGCACGGCCGCCACCGGCACGGCGCTCGCCAGTGCGGCGGTCAGCTTCAGTTGTGCCCAGGGCTCGGGCTCCACCCTGTCAGACGGCGGCGGACACTACAGCATCACGTTTAACGCCACGCTTCCATGCATCGTCACCGTGACTTCCGGCGGCACGACCCTGCATTCAGTGGCCTTTGCCGGCGGCACCTTCAATACGACGCCTGAGACCGAGCTGATGCTCGTCTACCTCGCGTCGCAACTCGGCACGAGCGAGACCAGCCTGATTGCGGGCTTCCCGAGCAACTCGCAGTTCCAGCAGGTGCTGGCAAACCAGGCCGATGTGCTGGCTGCGCAATCGGCAACCGTCACGAATCTGCAGCAGCGCTATGCGCTCACGCTGACGGCGCCGGCGTTTCTGACTACGCCGTTTGTTGTCGGGCAAGCAGGCGTCGACAGTGATCTCGGCGCGCTGGCGGCAGCAGGCGCTATCGACGCCAATGGCATGCCCGATCCGGCCGCCGTCTCGCTGTTTTCCTCGGCAGGTCTCGCTCATCCACTCACGGCGACGTCAACACCTTCATCCAGCACGGGCGGCGCCGGCAGCTCCACCGGCGGCATGATGTGAACCAACGATCTGAACTGACGCGAACCACGTCGGCGCCACGCCATCATGCTGAATCTCGTGCTTTTGTTTCACGGAATCGACGCCTCCGTCGGGCCGAAACCGCTCCTTGAACCGGTCCTGCGGGACCCGGACATCGTCTGACGTTACAATGGTTCGAACGTCATGTTCAACTTTCCGTTTCCCTCCGCACCCGACAATGACCCATTCTGATGACCAGCCCCTGACCGGATTCTCCGACGCACAGCGATTCGAGATGCTCGTCACCAGCGTGAAGGATTACGCCATCTACATGCTGGATACCGACGGCATTATCGTCAGTTGGAACGCCGGTGCGCAGCGCTTCAAGGGCTACACGGCGAGCGAGGTCATCGGGAGGCACTTCTCCCTGTTCTACACCGACGAAGACAAACAATCGGGATTGCCTCAGAAGGCTTTGAACAAGTCCGCCGAACATGGAACGTTCGAGGCTGAAGGATGGCGTTTGCGCAAGGACGGTTCGCGCTTCTGGGCGAATGTGGTCATCGACCCCATTCGCGACGCGACGGGCACCTTGGTCGGGTTTGCGAAAATAACGCGCGACATCTCCGAGCGCAAGGTCGCGCAGGAGACGTTGCGCCAGAGCGAAGAACAGTTCCGCCTCCTCGTCCAGGGCGTGACGGACTATGCAATCTACATGCTGTCTCCCGCAGGCGACGTGATCAGCTGGAACGCAGGCGCCGAGCGCATCAAGGGATATCAGGCGGGCGAAATCATCGGCAAGCACTTCTCGCGTTTTTATACCGAGGAGGACCGAGCGGCCGGGACGCCTGCCCGGACGCTGGCCATCTCAGCCAAGGAAGGTCGTGTGGAACTCGAAGGCTGGCGCGTTCGCAAGGACGGAAGCCAATTCTGGGCTCACGTGATCGTGGATGCGATCCGGGACGAATCCGGGACGCTTGTCGGCTTCGCAAAGATCACTCGCGATGTAACCGAACCCAGGCGGGCAGCCGCGGAGTTGGAGCAAGCCAATCAGGCGCTTGCCCATGCGCAGAAGATGGAGGCCATCGGTCAGGTGACGGGCGGGGTCGCACACGATTTCAACAACTTACTGGCCGTGCTGTCGAACGGTTTACAGGTGCTCACCAGCCAGTCGCGAACGCATCTGGACGTCAAGATGATCCAGACGATGCAACGCGCTGTTGATCGTGGCGCATCGCTCACCCAGCAGCTTCTCTCGTTCGCTCGCCAACAACCGCTGAAAATCGAGAAGGTTAATCTCAATGCGCTGATCAGCGAGTTCGAACCCATGCTGCAGCGTGTCGGGAACTCGTCGATCACGTGTCAGGTCAAGCTTGCTTCCGAAAAGCCGACGGTCCTGCTGGATGGTCCGCGATTTGAGGCAGCGCTCCTCAATCTCGTGGCGAATTCACGCGACGCAATGCCCGAAGGCGGGACAGTCGTAGTCGGCACGGAGATCGTCGAACTTCAGCACGGCGCGGTCGGCACTCTTCCCGCTGGTGCGTACGTCAGGATCTCCATCGCAGATACCGGCACGGGCATGTCACCCGCTGTGTTGTCGCGCGCTCTGGATCCGTTTTTCACTACGAAGGAACCCGGACGCGGAACAGGCCTCGGCTTGAGCCAGGTATATGGATTCATCACCCAGTCGGGCGGCGACATTGTGATCAGGAGCGTCGAGGGCGAAGGCACGACCATTGAGCTCTATCTTCCCAAAGTCGAAGACGAGGTGAACGGTGCAAACGAGTATGCCGGCCGTTTGTCGGTCGAAACCGTCTTGCTGGTCGAAGACGAACCCGACTTGCTGGGCGCGGCTTCCGAGTTGTTCCAAAGTATCGGCTATGAAGTATTGGTGGCCAGTAACGCATCGGATGCGGTTGAAATACTGAAAAAGAACCCCGCCATCAATATCCTGTTCAGCGATGTCATGATGGGGCATGGGATGAGCGGCATTGAGCTGGCAGCCCTTGTGAGGCGGGATTATCCTGCTGTGAAAATCGTGCTGGCTTCCGGCTTTCCGCTGTTGGCGCTCCGCCGGGATCACGGTGAACTCGACGATTTCACTTTTATATCCAAACCCTACCGGCTGGCAGAGCTGGCCAAGGTGCTGCGCGCCTCGTAGCGGCTTGAAGTGAGAGTACCCCGGTTCGGCCGGTCGCGATTCCCCGGGGACCGACTAGATCAGCACAACAACCTTTCCTCTTGCCTCATTACGCTCCATCAATTCGTGAGCCATCGGCACCTCGGTCAGGCCAAATATCCGCGTTGGCCGGCCTCGATACAAACCACCCGCCGCGAAATCCACGATCTGCTGCATTGGCACGTCCGACAGTGGAAACTCCGGAGTCCCGAATATAAAACTTCCAAAAAAACTCATCTGGACACCGCTTGCCATCTGGCCGAGCGGATTGAACTCGGCAAGAGGTGCAAGCCCCCCAAGAAACCCCGCGAGGCAGACACGGCCGCCCCGCCGCGTTGCACGCAATGAGTCCAGAACCGTGCTGTTTCCGATGAGATCGAGCACCGCATCAGCCTTGCCGCCGGGCCAATCCGGCGCCGCAAGCAAATCCTCCTGCGCCGTCACTACGTGTGCAGCGCCAAGCGAACGGAGCAAAGCTTCGCTGCCTGATCGACGGGTGGTCGCAATCACATCGGCACCGAGTTGGCTACCGATGTCGATAGCCGCCTGTCCCAGGCTCGACGTGCCCCCGCGTATGACGAGTCGCTGTCCGGCCTTCAATTCCAGGTTCCGGTGAAGGCACGTCCAGGCAACCGCATAGGCTTCCGGCAATGCAGCGAGAATTTCCCAGTCAAGCGTGGTTTCAACGGCCACGACATTGGATGCAGGTACCACGACGTATTCTGCATAACTACCGTTGATCGTTCGTCCCATTCCGCCCATCAATGCCATGACGGTCTGGCCCTCGCGCAAAACCCCCGTCGCATCCGCAGCAACGGTCCCGACACATTCGATGCCGCTAATGTCGGCCACCTCCCCCCACAATCCGCGACGCATATAGAGTTCGGCCCGGTTCAGGCCAAATGCACGAACGCGAATCAGGATACAACCCGGCCTCACCGCAGGCTCCGGCACATCGACGACTTCCATCACGTCCGGACCACCAAACCCTTTCCTCGAAATTGCCTTCATGTCGATCTCCTCAATGGGAGAACGAATGGTAGGATCGGTCACCATCGAAATAAATTACGATGTTTCGACAAGGACTGAAGTCGGATCCTACAATGAATGAACCCACCCTTCTACAGTTGCAATGCTTCGAGGCCTTAGTGACCGAGGGGAGCTTCGCCGCGGCTGCAGCGCGTCTGAACCGGACGCATCCGACCGTCCACGCGGCCGTGACGGCGCTGGAAGCGCAGCTGGGCATGGTGCTGCTGAACAGGACCGGGTATCGGGTCTCGCTCACGGAGGAAGGCGCCGCGTTTCGCTCGCGGGCGGCCGTATTTCTTCGTCAATATGAAAATCTTCGGCGAGAAGCAGCCCAACTCGCTGCCGGCCAAGAGGCCGAGTTGCGTGTGGTCGTGGGTGACCTCTGTCCTTTGCCGGAGACCTTGGGTCTGCTGAGACGGTTCTTCGGGAGCCATACAGGCACACGGCTGACGTTGCTGTTCGAGGCCATAAGCGGCCCGTGGGAACGGCTGCGCAATGGCGATTGCGAACTGATCTTTCATCACCTCGACAAACCGTCGCCGGCGATCGAAAGCATCGAGCTTTTCGAAGTGAAACTGGTGCCGGTCGCAGCGCCCGGGTTTCTCCGGCAGCCTGTTGACGAATTGCTCACGCCCGATGATTTGAGGCCCTATGTGCAGTGCGTCATTCGTGACACGGGCACACAGCCATCAGACGCCAGTTACTACCTGATCGAGGGCGCGCCGACCTGTACCGTGCCTGACCAGTTGATGAAGCGTGAACTGATTGTGCAAGGGCTGGCGTGGGGCCACATGCCGTCTCATCTTGTGGCCGGCGACCTCAGGCAACATCGGCTGGTGTCGCTGGAAGGAAGGCACCTGCGGGGCGCCACGCTCAAGCACTACGCAGCGCGCCGTCGGGACACCGCTCACGGACCCATTGCACAGAAGCTCTGGATCCAGCTGCTGGAACAGGAAGCAGGTCGGGAAAATCCGGGGTCCCCTTAGTTAAAGTATTGACGCGTGTTGCCGATATTCAGTCTAGGCACTGTCCCATTCAATTTGTCTGACCGTTGCATTGTTACCGCAGCAAAGACGCCACCCTGGTCATGCCATTGGGCTCTTTCGCGACGCAAGTTCCAACGGTTGGCTTCAGCTGGGTCCAACGTGCCTTCTGAAGCCGGGCCGATTTATCCCGAAACCATAAAGTGGCCCCTCAAGTGCGACGAATTGAGTTTGCCCTCCTGCTGTCTGGTCTGGTCACCCTCATTCTCATGTCGTTGTCCGGTTGTCACCAGCAAGCCCCCTCTTCTGCCAGTGCAACCGCGCCGGCCAGGACTACCATTACCGCGTTGATATGGGCGCCGGACTGGCCGGAGCAGATGCTCCAGATTGCCGCTGAATTCACCAGGCTCAATCCGGACATCAGCGTGAATGTGCAGTTCATGATCGGCAATTCGGTCGAAGAAAATATCAAGCCCCGGATCGCCTCCGGCAACTTGCCTGATCTGCTAAGTGTCAACCCTAATGCCTACGCGGCTGAACTGGCCGATCAACACATCCTGGCAGACGTCAGCGGGACAGCGGCATGGAACAACATGCTCGACCCTCTCAAGGGGGACTGGACCAGTCGTCAATCCAGGAATTTTGGAATATCCGGCGGCGTGGCTACAACGCTGATCTACTACAACCAGGCCATGTTCGCGAAGGCAGGTATCAAGCAACTGCCAACCAATTTCCACGAGTTCCTGATGGTTTGCGAGCAGCTCAAACGCGCGGGCTTTACACCCATCATGTGGAACGGCGGTTTCCCGAACATGCTCGGCAACGGCCCCTTCAGTTCTGGCTTTGCCAACAACGTGGTGACACGCGAGCCGGACTGGAAGCGGAAAATGGGCGACGGCACGCTGGATCTGAACACGCCTCAGGTCGCCGATATCTTTGCCAAGATCCTGCTGTTGCCGGAGCGTGGTTACGTTCAGGACGAGTTCATGGCGACGGATTACGATGAGGGCATACGGCTGTTCAAGGAAGGCAAGGTCGCGATGGCGTTTCACGGCAGTTGGGCCGCCGGCCTGCTGCTGCACGGCAATCCTTTCGACGTCGGTGTGTTTATTCCGCCCTGGAATGCACCCGGCGAGCGGGTGGTGCCTGTCATTGGCAGTGAAACCGGGTTTGCGGTGTGCGAGACTCCCAACAAGGCCGCAGCCATGCGTTTTCTCGAATTCATCGCCGGGAAGGGGTTCTCGATCCTGCAAAGGAAACGCCAGAACATCCCCCCATTCAAGCAAGCCCCGGGAGCGATTGTGAGCGACCAGAAGATTGTTGACTACACGAACCGGGTCAGTCGCTTTCCGGTGACCTCCAGCCCGTACTATTCGGTTCTCCCCTCCAACTCGATCGAGCGGGTGCATCGGTTGATGCAGGATGTGCTGTTCAAGAAGATCACGCCCAGGCAGGCAGCCAGACTCCTGGACGAGTCCGTCAAGAACGAAGCGAAGATGCATTACAAATGAGCTCACTCATTGGCGCGCTGCTAAACAGGCTGAGAGGTACGTTCGCCTACCTCTCGCTGGATCTGCTGCGCCGGATAGAAATTCGTTACCGGCTGATCACCGCGTTCATCCTGCTTTCCCTGATACCCATACTTATTTCGGGTTACATATCATATGTAGAATCGACCGAAGCGATCAGGGACAAGGCGGAGATATTCTCGAAGGAAGTGGTCAAGCAGGTGTCCAAGAACATCTCGTTGCTCATGGAGCAGATCGAGACGGAAAGCAGCGTGGTTGTGCTCTCCGATCAAGTTCAGGGCGCCCTGACACGGGTTGCGCACGGCAGCGCAAAAGAGCAGAGCGAAGCGCATCAGGATATGACCCGCTTGCTTCTGGAGCACTACGGATCGGTTGATTTCATCAACCAGAAATACCTGCTCGACAAGAACAACCGGATCATGGACACCCAGGCGTTCGCGCAACTGACCCGGGGTGTGATGCGCCTGGTCGAGCTGGCCCCCGCTCAGAATGGCCGCCCTTACTGGGGCAGTTACGACAATGGCGTTGGCCAGCAAAACCTCGGCATGGTGCGTGCCATCATAGGCAAGAGCAACAACCGGCGCATCGGCACGCTGGTCCTGGTGATTCGCCCCGAACATTTCTCGACTATTTTCAATGACGTCGCCTTGGGAAGCGGAACCCAAATCTGCGTTATCGATGCCAGCAATAACAAGCTGATCGTCCGTGCCGACGGCACCTCGACGAACCCCGACGGGGCAGTCGAACCCGGCCTGATTGCAAAGATCGCAAGCAACGCGCCACACGAGCCGGGTGGTTTCGTCGACTTCGAGGGCAAGCGCGGGGAGCGTTACCTGGCCGCCTACAGCAGCATTCCCGGCACGACATGGTTTGTGGTCAGCACGGTTCCGGAAAAGAAGCTGATGGCGGAAGCCCAGTCCGTGCGCAACCAGATCGTACTGGTCGGCATCTCGGGGTTCCTGCTCTCGATCTTCCTGGCGTACTTCATTTCCCACAGCATATCGGCGCCGCTTAAGGAACTCGTGCGAAAGATGCACGATACAGGTAACGATGCGGGAGCCGAGGCGGAGGTGCTTGCAGAAACGCACGGCGATGCCGGCGGTAAGGATGAACTGGGCAGGCTGGCGCAGCGTTTTGAAAGAATGAGTGCGGCGATCAGGCAGAAGATCCAGAAGATCAACGAGATCAATGCGTCCCTCGAGCAGACCGTCGTCAATCGAACGGCAGAACTCGTCACGAGGGAACAGGAGTCGCGAACGTTGATCGAGAACTCGCCGGACACGATTACCCGCTACGGCCGCGATCTCCGCCGCATTTACGCCAATCCCGCCTTCTGTGCCTCGGTGGGGCGCAGCCTCGGCGAATCACTCGGCAAGCGGCCCTCGGAGATCCCCGGCGGTGCCAATGCCCTCATCTACGAGAAGAAGATAAGCGAAGCCATCTCAAGCGGAAAAAGCGGGCAATTCGAGTTGAGATGGGCCAGCAAGGATGGACAGGAACAATGCGCCCATATCCGCCTGACACCGGAGATTGACCGGTCGGGCAAGGTGAACTCGGTGCTGGCTATCGGTCGTGACCTGTCGGACCGGATGGCGTTCGAGGCGACCATCTGGAGACAGGCCAATTTCGATGCGCTGACCCAGCTTCCGAACCGTCAATTGTTTCATGACCGTCTCGACCATGAAGCCAGGATGTCACATGGCTCCGGACGATCCATGGCGTTGATGCTGATCGACCTGGATCGTTTCAAGGAGGTCAATGACTCACTGGGCCACGACACAGGGGACATCCTGCTGATCGAGGCTGCCCGCCGCATCACTTCATGCGTGCGCGAATCCGACACCGTCGCTCGTCTTGGCGGTGACGAGTTCACCGTCATCCTGTCCAATCTGGACGACACCGAAAGTATTGAGCGAATCGCGAAGACCATCATCACGACGCTGGCCGAACCCTTCAAGCTCGGCCCGGACGAGGCATTCATTTCCGCCAGCGCCGGCGTCACGCTTTACCCCAACGACGCAAGCGAACTCGATGTTCTTTTCAAGAACGCTGACCAGGCCATGTATGCCGCCAAAAACGCCGGGCGCAACCGTTTCAGCTACTTCACGCCCGACTTGCAAGTGGCGGCGGAAAATCGCCGGCGTCTCATGAACGATCTGCGTGCCGCCCTGCATGGCGACCAGTTCGAGGTCTATTACCAGCCCATCGCTCACCTGGCGACCGGCGCCATTTACAAAGCCGAGGCACTGATCCGCTGGCAGCACCCCGAACGCGGCACGATCAGCCCGGTGGAGTTCATTCCATTGGCCGAAGACACCGGGCTGATTGTTCCAATCAGCGACTGGGTGTTCAAGCAGGCCGTGCATCAGGTCCGTGAATGGCGCAACCGGTTCCATCCGTCTTTCCAGATCAGCGTCAACATGTCTCCCGTGCAGATTCGTCAGGACAGCATGGTTTGCACCCAATGGTCCGACTATCTCATCCGGGAAGGCTTGCCCGGGGAGAGTGTTGCGGTTGAAATAACCGAGGGCTTGCTGCTGGATGCCGGATTGAACGAGAAACTCCTGACCTTCCGCGATGCCGGGATCCGGATCTCGATCGACGACTTCGGGACGGGTTACTCGTCCCTCGCCTATCTCAAGCGCTTCGACATCGACTACCTCAAGATCGATCGCTCATTCGTCCAGAACCTCTCCTTCGACCCGGACAACCAGGCGCTTTGCGAAGCCATGGTCGTGCTCGCACACAAACTGGGATTACAGGTCATTGCGGAAGGGGTCGAGACGATCGAGCAACGCGATTTCCTCATCTCCGTAGGCTGTGATTTTGCCCAGGGTTTCTTGTATTCCGAACCGGTTGCGCCTGATCAATTCGAGGCGCTGGTATGGCCGAATGCTGAGGAGGGTGCGGCGGGCCGTTCCTGCGTTGTCCCTCAGCGCGAAGAGCCATGCACCGAACATGCGGGCGGACTTTCGGCATAAGTCCGTTATGCACTCATGTTGGTTGGCGGGCAAGCACTCCGGCCACCCGGCTTCCCGGTGGACAATCGGCGGCTTGGAACTATACTGGCCTCCCTGGAGGTTTCAATGGCTGAACAAGACAAACTGCATCCACTCCGCCCGTTCCTTAAGAACTGGGTTTGGGAACATGGTCGAATTGGGACTCGCTATCTGGACTGCACCGATGGCGAAATCAAGTTCGATGAAGGCAAGAAATCGCATTTCGCGGCCGAGCCCTATATCTACGTGCCCCTCGATAAGGACGCGGCCACCGATGCGCCCGCGGAGAGCCTCGCGATCCTTGACGCTGGACTTGCGCGGTTCTTGCGGGCTGCACAGTTAGGCACGCCGGAAGATGCAGGCTCGGTAGCGGAGGTCCAGCGCGCCGTGCAGGACTGCGTGGAACTCGGCCTCTACAGCGCGTATCAACTGGAGGCTCGCGAGGCAACGGCCCGCTACGCGGAAGAGGCCATGTTCGACGACGAAATCCGCGCGGCGGTGGTCGAGGATATCCGGCGCATTTATGTCGGCATGCGTGAACAACTGGCGCTATACGATTTCAGCGTGCTGTACGGATTGCCCACGCCGCTGTTGATCAGCGAGACGCCCTTCATCGACTGGCGCACACGTACCAACCCGGGACTTCCCTACGTCTCTCTTCCGCTGGGACCTTATTGCCTGCTGGTAGGCGCACCGTCGGGCAGGAAAAGCAAGATAGGCCCGGTAGTCTGGAAAGCTGCCAGCGCCATGGGTCCGTTGAAGGATCACAACCGCCTGATCGTGCAGCACGCACGTCTGTGGCTGGTGGCGACTACCGATGACCAGCTTGTCGCCGTACAAAGCCGCTTTGCTCCACCCAAGGATCCAGCAGCAGAGGACGCGAAGCCTTGATGTAAGCCGAGCTCTGTAAGCCGAACTGCAAGCGAAGCGCGACGGAGATCTTCCCGATCGTTCGTTGCCCTTCGCCATGATCGCCAGCAGCTCAACGCCCCACGACCTCATCCACGCCTTTCAACACCAGTCCGAAAAACTCGTCGGCGTGAGCGGAGTTCAGCCAGCGGACCACCACCGCCATCTTTCGCTCAGGTTCGATCCAGGTGAACGAACTGCCCGCGCCAATTGCAAAATAGCTCGACGCCGGCAGGCTCGGAAACACACGGCGCTCATGATTGAGCCACACGAGATAACCGTAGTACGGCGCAAGCGCGCAAGGCGCTCGCATGCGCGCGAGCCATTCACGCGAGATGATCCGGCGCCCGTTCACCAGCCCGTCATCGATAAAAAGACGCGCGACCTTGAGTTGATCGTTCGCGCTGATCGACAGCCCGCCACCCCAGTGTGTCCCGCCTGGCACCGATTGCATGCGCTGCCCGTTGAGTTCGATCCAGGCATGGTCATAGCCCACCCATTGCCAGTCTTCACTGGCGCCAAGCGGCTCCATGATCGCCTCGCGAAACACCTCCGGCAACGGCCGGCCGAACAGATGCAGCAACGCCAGCGAGAACTGGTTGATGCGCACGTCATTGTATTCCCAGTACGTGCCGGGTGCCTGCACTTGCCGCAGGTCGCCCTTCTTGCCGTCGGGCGCGCGGCCGAAGGTCACTGCACGAAAATGGTCCGCCTGATCTGACAATCCGAAGCACTCGCCTCGCCATTCGCTCGTCTGCTGAAGCAGATGTGCCCAGGTGATGCGGGCGTTGTGCTTATCATCGAAGCCAATACCCGGCACGCGTATATGCACCGGCTCGCTTACGTCCGGCAGCAAGCCGCGGTCGAACGCCACGCCCGCCAGCAAGGCAAGGTAGGTCTTGGCGATGCTGAACGTCAGGTCGACCCGATCCGGTTCTCCCCAGGTCGTGAGCACCTTGCCATCGACGGAAATCGCGCCGGAAACGGGACCGCGATCGTGCACCGGGCCGAGCAGCCGGTTCCACGGCGGCGGGTCGTTAACATGCACGCCCCAGGCGCCGTCGACATTGCGGTCCCACAGCGATTCATGATCTATCGCGAACTGTATGGCTTGCTGCAAATCCTTCATATCGGTCATGTCCAGAAAATTTCGTCCAACGGTTCAATGCACTTTCAAGCGCGTTCGCGCCCACAGCAGCGTGAAGAGACTGATGATGGCCGCGAGCATCAGATAGAGGCCGGGCGCCAGGTTATTGCCGGTGACCGCAATCAGCGAAGCCACCGCAAGCGGCGTGAATCCGCCGAAGACCGTCGTGCCCACGTTGTAGCCGACCGCCATGCCGGTAGTGCGTGTGCGAACCGGAAACAGGTCCGACATCAACGCGGGAATGGGCGCGAAATAGACGGCCTTGAGTACCGCGACCCAGATGACCGCGGCGAGAAGCGTGAGCAGCGACGGATGAGCATTCATGAACATGAACGCCGGATATATGGTCACGAAAAAGAGCGACCCTGCGCCAAGCATGATGCGGGTGCGGCCCACTTTATCGGACCAGTGGCCGACCATCGGTGTCAGCACCATGACGATAAAACCCGCTGCCAGCGTCGCGATAAATCCATAGGAAGGCGCAAGGCCAAGCTGCCTGCTTGCGTATGTCGGCATGTAGAGCAGCATGTAGTTCGCCGTGGTCGTCAGCACGAGCGAACCGATACACACCAGCATCCGTTCCTTCTGCGTAGTCATCACTTCGCGAATGGGCGAAGCGGAGCGCTCCGTGCGTTCGAACTCCGGGGTTTCATCGACGTGGCGGCGGATATACCAACCCACCGGACCGATCAGGATGCCGAACAAAAACGGTATGCGCCAGCCCCAGCCTTCAAGTTGCGCCGGTGTAAGCGTGCTGGTCAGCACCGCGCCAAACGCCGACGCAACCAGCACGCTGGCGCCCTGGCTCGCGAACTGCCAGCTCGCCATGAAACCGCTGCGCGCGGGCGCATGCTCGGTGAGGAAAGCCGTGGAACTGCCGAACTCGCCGCCCGCCGAAAATCCCTGCAACAGCCGCGACGCGAAGATGCCGATGGGCGCGAGCAAACCAATGGTCGCGTAGCCGGGCATCAGCGCGACCATGCCGGTCCCAAGCGTCATCATGGCTATGGAAAGCGTTAGTGACGCCTTGCGGCCCTTGCGGTCGCTGTACGACCCCAGCACGAACGCGCCCACCGGCCGCGCGAGATACGAGAGCGCAAAGGTGCCGAGCGTCAGCAGCAGCGACACGGTTTTATCGGTGGTCGGAAAGAACAGTTTCGATAACGTCGATGCAAAGTAGCCATAGACCACGAGATCGTAGAACTCGAGCGCGTTACCTATGGATGTCGCGACAATCAGCTTGTAGATGCTGGCATGTCGTCGTGTTGCGGGCAAACCGGTGGCGGCGGAGTCGGTGCTCATCAGGCGCTCCTCCGCACGAAGGCGGGATGGTCAGATTCGCCCAGGTCCCAGAACAACCCGGCCATGATGCACAGCCCCTCGCGCACGACACTTCCAAGCAAATGCTCATTGGGTGCGTGCTGCGAGCAGCCGGGATACGAATGCGGCACCCATAGCGTGGGCATGCCGAGGATGTCCGAAAAGACATCATTGGGCAGCGTGCCTCCCAGGTTCGGCAGGAGCACGGGCGCCCGGCCGGTGGTCTGCTTGAGCGAGCGCACGGCCCATTGCACCCAGGCGTTGTCGGGGTCCACGCGCGTGGCGGGCGTACCCCGGTCGACCTCGACGCTGACCCTTTCGAAACCTCGTTGATCCAGATGGCGACGCACGATCTGCTCGAGGTTTTTCCAGTCCGTTCCGACCACGAAGCGGATCTGCATGTACGCGAATGCGTGCGGCGGAATTGCATTGACCGGCTTCTCGGGATTGCCGGTCCGGAACGCCAGCACCTCCATGTTGTTCCAGCCGAATACGCGTTCAGCCGGCGTGAGGCCGGGTTCGCCATAACCTGTGTCGACTTCCGGTTCGCCCGGATTGCCGCCAACGGTAATGCCGTCCAGCGCGCGCCGCACCGCTTGCGGCACTTCGGGCGGCCTGAGACCTTCAACCAGGATGCGCCCATTGGCATCGACCATCGACGCAATCGCGCTCGCCAGCACTATGGCCGGATTGCGCAACAAACCGCCCCAGTTGCCCGAATGATGGCCGCCTTCACGCAGGCTTACATCGAGCTTGAAATTCACCACGCCTCGGGAACCGAGAAAGATCGTGGGGTGCGCGGCGCCCAGGCGCGGGCCATCGGAGGCAATCAGTACGTCAGCGCTCAACTCGTCGCGAAGCATCTCGCACACCGCATGCAGGCCGGGCGAGCCCACCTCCTCGCCGGTTTCCACCAGCAGCTTCAGGTTGAAGCCGAGCCGTCCGCCCCGCGCGTCGAGCACGGCCTTGAGCGCAGCCAGGTTGATGCTGTGCTGGCCCTTGTTGTCCGCCGTGCCACGTCCGTACCAGTGATCGCCGGCAACGGTAACTTGCCATGGCGACATGCCATCGCGCCACTGTGCGTCATAGCCCCGTACGACGTCGCCATGCCCGTAGGTCAGGATTGTCGGCACGTCATCGCTTTCGTGACGATGAGCAACCAGGAACGGCCCCGAACCCTTCGCGGGATTGTCGACGAGCCTGAACGTGAAACCGAGTTCGGCCAGAAGAGGCGCGATCTCCTCGCTGAGATACGCGCTCAGCAAGGGGCCGCTTTCAGGCTCCTGGCTTTCCGTGCGCATCGCCACGCGGCGACGCAGGTCTTCGAGAAAAATGCCGGAATCGTACAGATCGGCCGCAGCTTGAATAGCAGACTCGCGTGTCACTTCTGGTCTCCGATTTAGCAGGCTAAAGGCGTGCATCTTCTGGTTCGGGAAATCGATGACGCGATCTTGATACCGCCGATATTTATGGACAATGACAATATTTGGCAGATTCCGTTGCCGAAACGGCAAAGCTCCTACAAGGCATGCGTCATGCAAACCACCGCGCTGCGTTATTTTCTGGAAGTCGCACGAAGCGGCTCGCTGAGCAAAGCGTCCGAGCGGCTGTTCGTCGCCGTGTCGGCGCTGAGCCGGCAGATTGCAAAGCTGGAGGACGAGATGGGCGTGCCGCTGTTCGAGCGGCGGCCGCGAGGCATGGTGCTGAGCGAGGCGGGACGCCTGCTGGCCGCGCATGCGCACCGCAGCCTGATGGAGCAGGATCGGGTGACCGAAGAGATTCGCGGCTTGACGACGGACCGTCGCGCGACGATCCGCGTGTCGAGTTCCGAAGGCGTTGCGCGGGACTTCCTGCCGCAGGTTTTCGCGCACTTCCTGAAGACCTGGCCGGCGGCGCATTTTCAACTCGATGTGGACACGCCGACCGAAGCCACGCAGCGGGTGCGTGACGGCACCGCGGATATTGCCGTGTGCTTCAGCGTTGCGCCGGAAAAGGACGTCAGCGTGCACTACGCGCATAGGGCGCCCATCTTCGCGCTGGTCGGTCAAGACCATCCGCTGGCGCAGCAGTCATCTGTCTCGCTCGCCGATTTGAAACCCTGGCCGCTGGCAATATTCGACGAAGGTGTGACCGTCAGGCAATTATTCGATATTGCCTGCAGCCTTGAAGGCCTGAGCTTCGAGCCCGTGTTCGTGAGCAATTACGGCAGCGCCCTCCAGAGCTTCGTGCAGCAAACGAACGCGGTCACGCTGGTCGGCTACCTGACCGTGCGCAGCCGCCTCAAGCCGGACAATCTGGCGATCGTGCCCATCAGCAACCCTGAATTGCATCAGCGGACACTCCAGGTTCAGACCATGGCCGGGCGTACGCTGCCCAAGGCCGTGGCCGCGCTTCTTGAACTGCTGATCACGGCGATTCAGGATCCAACGTGCCTCGACTGAGGTTGCTACTCAGGCGTTGTTACTCAGGTCAAACCCGGGATCCATGAAGTACCCGCCAGCGGCACCCGCGCCATGGCAGCCGCTTCGACCGTCAACGCGACCAGATCCTCAGGCTCCAGATGATGGACATTCTGCTTGCCGCAGGCCCGTGCGATGGTCGTCAGTTCCATGTTCAGCGTCTTCAGGTAATTGCGTACCCGGCGCGAGCCTTCTTCCGGCTGCACGCGCTGTTCCAGCAACGTGTCTTGCGTGGTGACACCCACCGGGCATTTGCCGGTATGGCAGTGATGGCAAAAACCCGCCGACGTGCCCAGTGCCGCATAGTCAGCCGCCGCAGAATGCAGGCCACCGTTCTGGAAATAGGTATCGCTGTTGCAGCCGAGCGCCATCAGCATGCCTTGCCCGATCGCCACGGCATCCGCGCCCATCGCCAGCGCCTTTGCAATATCCGCACCCGTGCGAATCCCGCCCGACACGATCAACTGCACCTGCCCTTTCATGTTCAGGTCCTCGAGCGCGTCCACCGCCTGACGGACAGCCGCCAGCGTCGGAATGCCGACGTTCTCGATAAAACACGTCTGGGTCGCGGCGGTGCCGCCTTGCATCCCGTCGATCACGACCACGTCGGCGCCTGCATGGACGGCAAGTTTCACGTCATTAAAGGTGCGCGTTGCGCCGACCTTCACATAGATCGGCTTTTCCCAATCCGTGATCTCGCGCAGCTCCTGGATCTTGATCGCGAGATCATCGGGACCCGTCCAGTCGGGATGACGGCTCGCCGAACGCTGGTCGATGCCGGCGGGCAGCGTACGCATGGCGGCCACACGCGGGTTGACCTTCTGCCCAAGCAACATGCCGCCACCGCCCGGTTTCGCGCCCTGCCCGATCACCACTTCAATTGCGTCGGCGCGGCGCACGTCGTCGGGATTCCAGCCATAGCGTGACGGCAGGCATTGGTACACCAGCGTCTTGGACGAGCGGCGCTCTTCCTGGGTCATGCCGCCATCGCCGGTCGTGGTGGACGTGCCCATTGCGGTCGCGGCCTGCCCCAACGCTTCTTTCACGTTAGCCGAGAGCGCGCCGAAACTCATCCCTGCAATCGTGATCGGGATATCCAGCACGATGGGCTTCTTTGCAAAGCGCGTACCGAGCACGGTCTTTGTTGCGCATTTCTCGCGATAACCCTCAAGCGGATAACGCGACAGCGACGCGCCGAGAAACAGCAGGTCGTCGAAATGGGGCACCTTGCGCTTCGCGCCGAGGCCGCGGATTTCGTACAGTCCGCGCTGTGCCGCGCCGTGGATATAGTCAATCGTGCTGCGGTCATAACCTGCTGACTCTTCTTGCTGCAGCCGTGCGAAGTGAATCGGTTTGGCTTCCATTGTGACCTTCTTAGGATAACGGAATATCAATAATTCTGGTTCGCGTCGGCGTTCCAGTGGTAGAGGCTGCGCGCCGAAGCAATCCGTCTGAACGACATCGGATCGTGATTCAGTCCCGCCGCTTTCAGCAGGTCGCGAACGGCCGAGACATCGGCGTCGGTCATCTCTTCGTATTGGGCGTCGGCGCCTAGCGACTTCACCGAACCGCGCACATACAGCACGGCTTCGTAGAGAGAGTCGCCAAGAGCGTCGCCTGCGTCGCCGCAGATCACCATGCGGCCCGCCTGCGCCATGAAGGCCGAGAAGCTGCCGACCGATCCGCCGACCACAATGTCGCCGCCTTTAAGCGAGATTCCGCAGCGCAGGCCGGCATCGCCGTCGATCACGAGCAGGCCGCCATGCGCCGATGCTCCCGCGCCATTCGACGCGAAACCCTTCACGTGCACCTTGCCGCTCATCATGTTTTCCGCGACGCCCGTGCCCGCACTGCCTTCCACGATAATCGTCGCGTATTTGTTCATGCCGCCCGCGTAATAGCCGGCGTGCCCGTCGATCAGCACCTGCACCGGTGCATCCACGCCGACCGCCAGATTGTGGGCGCCGTTCGGCGAAACGACCGTCACGTGGAGACCTTCAAGGGTCTCGGGCGCACCATGAAGAAACTGGTTGACCTCGCGGACCGACGCTTTCTCCAGGTCAAAGATCACGCTTTCCATACGTACATCTCCTCGGGTGCGGGCTCAAAAACTTTGGCATGCTTGATATCGGGCAGGTGCGCCAGAGACCTGAACTCCGATGCGATTGCCACATAGTCGTCAGTCTCGGCCACGACCGCGGGCTTGCACGCAAAGGGGTCGCGAATCAACGCCAGTTCCGTCGACGTGCCCATCAGGAAGGTGTAGAAACCGTCGAGTTCCTCGAAGCCCTTTTGCAGCGCTACCGGCAATTCATCGCCTTCGCGCAACCGCCATTCGAGAAAACGGCAGGCGGCTTCGGTATCGTTGTCGGTATCGAAGTGAATGCCTTGCGGTTCGAGCATGCGGCGCACGCCATAGGGGTTCGACAGCGAGCCGTTATGCACCAGGCAAAAATCCTCGCCGGCCGTGAACGGATGCGCCCGGTCAGGCGTGACCGCCGACTCGGTGGCCATGCGCGTATGGCCCACGAGATGCGAGCCCTTCAGGTTCGCGAAGTCGTAGCGCGCGGCAACTTGCGCCGGCGTGCCGATGTCCTTGTACAGATCGATGGAACGTCCCGTAGAAAGCAGGTACACCTTCGGAAATGCGGCGCGCAGCCAGGTCTTCACCGCTTCCGGGTCACCCTGCAAGGTCAGGATCGCGTGATTGCCTTGTGCCTCCACCCGCGCGCCCACATTCATGGCGCCGTTCAATGCGGCGGTCAGCCCGCTCCAGTCGAAGCGGTCGCCTTCAGGAGTGAATCCCGAATACAGGCTGAGTTTTCGCCTGGCGGCGTCCAGCGGCTCACCGAACACCGCGAGGCCGGCCGAGTCCGGGCCACGCTCGGTCATGCCGATCAGCATTGGCACCATCAGTGCGCCAAGCTGCTCGCGCAGTGCCGGTGTTTTCACCAGCAAACCTACGATTCCGCACATCGTGTTTCTCCTCAGAAAAATTCCAGATAGCTTTTCATTTCCCAATCCGACACATGCCGCATGTATTCGAGCCACTCCATGCGCTTGAGCTTGAGGAATTCATCGGCGACAGGACCCAGCGCATCACAGATCAGGCGGTCGCTCTCGAGTGCGTCCAGCGCATGTTCAAGGTTCTGCGGCAACACGCCGATGCCATGTTCCCGCAGCTTCGCCGGCGACCAGTCGTAGAGGTTTTCATTAGCCGGCGCGCCGGGCGACAACTCGCGGTCCACACCATCCAGACCCGCAGCAATCACGGCGGCCGTCGCCAGATACGGATTGCACGCGCCGTCGGGCAGGCGCAGTTCAATGCGCTCTCCCGGCACGCGCACCATGGTCGAGCGGTTGTTGTCGCCGTAGCTGATATACGCGGGCGCCCAGGTAGCGCCGGTCAGCGAACGGCCGACCACCAGCCGCTTGTATGAGTTCACGGTCGGGTTGCATAGCGCAGTGAGCGCCGGGGCGTGAGCCAGCAGGCCAGCCGTAAATTGATAGGCCAGCTTCGACAGGCCCATGCCCGACGGATCGCTTTTGTCTGAGAAAAGATTGCTCTCGCCATCGCCAATCGACATGTGCATGTGCATGCCATTGCCCGGGCGGTTCGCAAACGGCTTGGGCATGAACGAGCAGATCAGGCCCATCTCGTTCGCGATCTCGGACGCCGCCATCTTGAAGAACACGAAGTGATCGCAGGAGGTCAGGCAATCCGTGTACGTATAGTTGATTTCGAACTGGCCGTTCGCGTCTTCGTGATCGATCTGATAGACGTCGATACCTGCCGCGCGCATGGACTCGGTGAGCTTTTCCAGGAACGCACGGGTACGCGACAAACCCTTGTAGTCGTAGCAGGGTTTGGCGAGCGTATCGCTGGCGTCGCACGGCTCGATCACGCCCGTCACCGACCGCTTGAGCAGCGAGAACTCCGGTTCGAGCCCTGTAAACAAGGTCCATTTTCGATCGGTCAGGCGAGTGATCTGCTTTTTAAGCGTCACGCGTGCATCGTAGGCCCACGGTTCGCCCTTGACATGTCCTTCACAGACAATGCGCGCCGTACCGCGTTGCCACGGCACGGTGGTGAGGGTGGAGAGATCGCCGACCGCCATGAAGTCCGGGCCGTTCGGCTCGATGCCCACGCCCCAGATCGCGAAACCCGCGAACCCGGCGCCCGCGGTCAGAATGCTGTTGAGGTGCGCGACCGGCACCGACTTGGCCTTGGCCACGCCGTGGATATCGACGAACTGCGCCAGCACGTATTTCACGCCTTGCTGCGCGAGCCAACTTTGCGCGTCCTGCGCGGATTCAAAACGCGGGACGGTACCAAGCTCTGTGCCGAACTCCGTGAGCGGCGCGTTGCCGCCATCGTTCAGGTTCATCGTGACTCCCTGCATCGTCTATCGTTGGTTGAAAAAGCCATGCTTCTTTTGCATGGCCCGATTACGACCCACTCGGAAGTCACCCATCGCGGCGATCCACAAGCAAGTTCGCAGTATGTTCATGAATTTATTGATATGCAACAATAATTCATGTCATGAAACTCTTCACACGTATGTACCCCAACTGATCTGCTAACCTGCCGTTTTCTCATGAGGCGTGCAATGCAAACCGAGGACGACCGCAAGAACCCGCTTGAGCATTACCTTGGTGCGACCATCCGCGAACTTCGCCAGCGCCATGGACTGACCATTGCACAGGTTTGCGAACAGGCCGGCATCAGCCGCGGCATGCTGTCGAAGATCGAAAATGCCCAGACTTCGACCGGACTCGACGTGCTCAACCGGATCGCCCAGGCCCTTGGCGTGTCAATGTCCGCTCTATTTCGCAACTACGACGTGCCCGACGGTGGCGCTCAGTTCGTCAAGAAAGGGGCGGGCATGGAGGTGGTCCGCAAGGGCACCAAACGCGGTCATACCTACCACCTGCTTGCCTATGACCAGGGCCCCAAAAAAATCTTCGAACCGTTCCTCATCACGATGGATGACGAAGCGGAAAGATTCCCGGTCTTCGAGCATCCCGGCACCGAATTCATTCACATGCTGAAAGGCGTGATTGAATACCGGCACGGCCAGCAAACCTATGTCCTGCATCCGGGCGACACCCTCACGTTCCAGGGCGATGTCCCGCACGGTCCTGAGAAGCTCATCAAGATGCCCATCCAGTTCCTGTCGATCATCCTGTACCCGCCGGCTGCAGCCGAATGAAGACGCCAAACGCTGTTCGATACAGCAATGCAACGATCGTGCCACGTTTCCCTTTGAGAACTAAAAGTTCATAGCAGGAAACCATCCGGCGATCATGAGGGAAGACATGTCCGGCCGTACGGGAAACGCTGCCGCCTTATGGCGGTGCGCCGTTTGTCTTGCCTGGTGCGTCGACGCACGCTGCCGGGTGGCCCACTTATAAAGTTCATCACAAGCGCTTATGCAAAGCGTGCGGGGAATCGCGAGAGGGGTCCGCGCTCCCGGCAACATTCTCATTTCATCACGAGCTGAAACGTTGGTCGCCAGGTCAGGGGTACTCTGCATTCATCCGAGACCCTCACCGCAGGAGCGTTCCAATGAACAGACAAATCATCCGCGTCGAACCCCTTTCCTCGTATCTGGAAAGATGGAACGCACCCGCCTCCGTCATGACCCGACATGGCGATACCCTGTATGTTTCGGGCCTTCCCCCGTTCGATCCCGACACGGGCGAAGTCGTCAACGCATCGATCGAACGTCAAACCGAACTGGCTCTCGAACAGCTGAAGCTTTGCCTCGAAACAGCGGGGTCGTCGTTGGAGAACGTCTTGAAGTGCAATGTGTATTGCACGTCGGTCGAGAAGTTTGCGGCCATCAACGCGGTCTACGTACGCTACTTCCCCAAGGACCAGCCTGCCCGGATCTTCGTTTGCGTTCCCGCATGGGCGGGAAAATTCGACATAGAAATCGATTGCATCGCAGCCGTTTGAATCACCGCCAAAAAAGTCTGCAGCGATCCGCGCAGTCTGCATAAGTTTGTCTAATACAAAGCGGCTTAGCATTTCGACTCCTTAGAATCCGCTCATCGATCTTCTTTCAGGAAGTGCCATGAGCCATTACGACTTCATCGTGATCGGCGCCGGGGTTATCGGCGCGTCGGTTGCCCATCATCTCGCGGCGCTCGGGGCTAAAAGCGTGCTCGTGGTGGATCGCGGCACGATCGGCGCCGGCACGACCTCGCAGTCGTCGGGACTTTTGCGCACGCACTATTCCGTGCGGCAGAACGTGGAGCTCGCGCGTTCATCGTGGCATGCGTTCAACAACTTCGCCGCTTATGTGGACGACGATGAAGCCTCGTGCGGTCTCGTCAAGTGCGGTTATATGATCTGCGCGCCTGAAGGCGACAAACTCGCGCCGCTGCAAGCTTCGCTCGACGCGCAGCAAAACATGGGTATTGAAGTGCAGCTGCTCTCCAGGACTGAAGCCCGTGAGCGGCTGCCGATCGCGCACTTCGACGACGCCGCCTTGATCGGCTACGAACCCGAGGCGGGTTTCGCCGATGCCTATCTGGTCGCGACCGGCTTCGCGCGCTCGGCTCGCCGGCGCGGTGTGAAGATCATGGAGAACACAACCGTCACCCGACTCGTGCGCGATGGCCGCCGGGTGACCGGCATTGAAACGTCGGCCGGTACCTTCAGTTGCGGGACGCTGATCAGCACGCAGAACATCTGGACCCCAGAACTCGCGGAGTGGATTGGCGTGCCGCTGCCCGTCAAACCGGAACGGCATACGGTGCTCGCGCTGGAGTGCGACGGTGCTCCCTACACATTCAGCATGCCCGCCTTCAAGGATCTCGGCTCGCCGGGCATGCTTTATTTCCGCAGCTACGGTGGCAGTCAGATGCTGGTGTCCGAAGGCGTGGTCGGTGAAACGCTGAATGCCCCTGAAACCGAGCAAGGCGATATCTCGCTCGACTATGTTGGCGAAGTCGGCGCGCAGGTTGCCGAACGCTTTCCCGCCTACGAAATGGCGGGGCTCGCTTCATCGTGGACGGGTGTGTATGACGTCACGCCGGACTGGAATCCCGTGCTTGGAGCGCTCGGAGATATAGAAGGACTGACCGTTGGTTTCGGTTTTTCCGGGCATGGCTTCAAGCTGTCGCCGGGGATCGGAAAAATTCTTGCGCAGCATGCGCTGGGCCAGACCACCGACGTCTCGCTCGCGCCGTACTCGCTCGATCGTTTCGCGAGCGGTGCGTTGCTGGTAGGCAAATACGGTTCTGGTGCGGTGTCCTGATCGTTTCTACGGTGTCCCTGAAAATTCCCGTCTACGTGAAACGGGTCGTCGATACCAACTCCGGGTGCGCGGCTTGTGTCAGTCGCAATGGATCACATAGCCCTTCGATAAAACACCATGGATAACGCAGCACTCATCGAGCAGTACGGTCCCCGTGAATCCATGGAGTACGACGTCGTGATCGTGGGCGGCGGTCCTGCGGGGTTATCAGCGGCTATCCGGCTGAA
>NZ_JBIYEB010000047.1:0-43307 GCF_044909315.1 Caballeronia udeis | reverse complement strand
GAAGGCGGCCCTAAACCGCTTCACTATCCAGTTCGAAGACCGGATGTCGCCGCGTTAAACGAAAACCCGTTTACACAAAATCCGGGACACCCTCGGCCCGGCTCGTTTGGGTGAACTCATGAAGCCTGCCGGCCGCGCATGGTTGATCGCTGCAGATTGCACCCCAACGATCTCCTGCTGGAGAGAACTCAACAATGGCAACCGATGTGAAGACCAACTCCGCCTCACCCGATCCCGACCATGTGCCTCGCAGCCGCCTGAGCGGCGCTGAACGGCGCGAACGCTTTCTCGACATGGCGGCGGAAATCATTGTCGAGAGCGGGGTGTCGGCGGTGAGCATGGAATCCGTGGCGGCGCGCTCCAATGTCGACAAGCGGCTGGGTTATCGATACTTCACGAACCGCGACGACCTCATAGGCGCGCTCGTTGAACGTGAGTTCGAGGTCATGAGGCAACGCGTTCATCAAGAGCTTCCCGCGATCACGAGCTTCGAGGAACGCTTGCGAGTCAATACGCGCTTATGGCTCGCGACTATCGCCGAGCGCGGGCCGTTGCTGCGCCGCTTGCTTTACTGCGAGGGACCGCATGAGCACTACGCGAGCACGATTCTCAACGCCGCGGTTGCCGACTGGGCCGCGATGATCGTCACTGAGACCGGCCTCGACGCGACGCTCGCGGAGATAGTGACCCGCATGCTGCTCGCCGCCATGTCCGGCGCTGTCGATGTCATGCAGACGGGCGTCAAACCCCTCGACGAAGTCGCTGATCTTTATTCCACGATCGCGCTGGCCGGCATGCGAGCGGTCGCTCAACGTGACGGCGGCGGTCCACGCGGATAGAACTGCGCGTCGCCAATTCACGAACGGACGAGGGGTACACACAGTGGCCGAGACAATGCGTCCCATCGCATTGGACGCTCTGACCGCGGCAACGCAGTGAAGGCCCACGCTCATGGGGAGATACCCCTAGACCACGGATTTTGGCCCGAATACTAAAGCAAGTGTCCCGTTACGCCATTGGTGTATGACCGTCCCGACGACACCATGTAGCCGGATGAGCTGCCACTCAGGGCGGCCGGAGGAAAGCAATGCTGGGAAACATGCAGGACCACGAGAATCTGGACGACGGCTGGTTTCGCACCGGTGACATTGCGACCATCGACGCAGACGGTTTCCTGCAGATCACGGATCGGGCCAAGGACGTCATCAAGTCAGGCGGCGAATGGATCAGTTCGATTGACATAGAGAACGTCGCCATGGCGCATCCGGGCGTGGCAATGGCTGCATGTATTGGGGTACCCCATCCGAAGTGGGACGAGCGCCCGTTGCTTGTGGTTGTTCCAAAGTCAAACGTCGTGCTGAGCACGGGTGAAATGCTGGCTTTCTTCGAGGGGTGCGTGGCGAAGTGGCAGGTTCCGGATGATGTGGTCTTTGTCGATGCGTTTCCGATCGGCGCCACAGGGAAAGTGGTCAAGCATCAGTTACGCGAGCAGTTCAAAGGGCACCACGGGCGTCCTCAACCGGCAACTGCCTGATCAATACCAAGCCGATACCAAGTTGATACCAAGCCGATATCAAGCGGGGTAAGCTGGCGTCAATCCAAATACAGGAAACAGTCCATGCAGGTCAGCCCGCCTTCTTTCCTGGAAGAACGCTTCGAAGCGCAACGCCAGGCATTCGCGGCGGAATCGAATCCGCTGCTGCACGTTCGCATGGACCGGCTGAACCGGCTGCTTGCGTTGACGGAGAATCATGAAAGCGACTTCGTGCGCGCGATCGACGCCGACTTCGGCGGCCGGTCCGCTCATGAAACGCGGATCGCCGAGTTGTTCGTCGTGCGTGCGGGAATCCGCCACGCACGCAAACACCTGAAGCACTGGATGAGTCTGCAGCGGGTCGCGACCAGCCTGCACTTCCGGCCAGGCTTCAACCGTCTGCTTCGGCAGCCCCTTGGTGTGATCGGGATCGTATCGCCGTGGAACTATCCGATTCAACTATCGTTGGGTCCGGCGCTGGCGGCCCTTGCCGCGGGCAACCGGGTGCTTCTCAAGCCCTCCGAACTGACTCCCCGTTTCTCCGAGTTGCTGGACCATCTGGTCGGCGCTTCGTTTGCGCTGGATGAACTGAGCGTAGTGAACGGCGGCGTGGACGTGGGGGAGGCATTTACCCGCCTGCCGTTCGATCACCTGTTTTTTACCGGATCGACCCACGTCGGCGGGCAGGTCGCGCAGGCCGCGGCAGCAAACCTTACGCCGGTGACGCTCGAACTCGGCGGGAAATCGCCCGCAATATTCGATGCCTCCTGCGACATCCCTGCCGCCGTGGCGAGCATTGCCTACGGCAAGTTCCTGAACGCCGGCCAGACCTGCATTGCTCCGGACTATCTTCTCGTGCCGGCGGGTCTGGCTGACAGCGTTGCCGATCAACTCAAGGCGGCTATTACGCGCCTCTATCCCACGCTGATCTCCAACCCGGACTATACGGCGATCATCAGCACGAGGCATCGCGAGCGGCTGCTTGCGTTACTGCAGGAAGCACGCGATGGCGGTGCGCGCATTGTCGAAGTGAACCCGGGTCGCGAACACTTTGACGAGACCACGCGCAAATTTCCGCCAACGCTGGTGGTCGGCGCGGCCGCGAACTCGCGTCTGATGCGCGAGGAAATCTTTGGACCGCTGCTGCCCATTATCGAATACGACGGGTTGGATCAAGCCATTGCCAGGGTGAACCGGGGCGACCGGCCGCTCGCTCTGTACTGGTTCGGCCGGAGCACGGTCAATCGCGACCGGGTGCTGAACGAAACGGTGTCGGGCGGTGTCACGATCAACGACTGCCTGTGGCATCTGGCGCAGGAAGCGCAGCCTTTCGGCGGCGTTGGCCCGAGCGGCATGGGTGCTTACCACGGCGAATGGGGCTTTCGTACCTTCAGCAAGGAGAAACCTGTTTTCTACCAGACGCGCCTGAACGGCACCCGTCTTTTCCATCCCCCTTACGGCAAGACCTTCGACCTGATGTTGCGGCTGATCAAACGTATTACGTGAACAAAACGCCGGCGGCATGGCGCACGCCGACTACCTGGCAGGAGACCGGAATGAGCGACGTTTTCGATTTCGTTGTGATCGGCGCAGGCTCGGCTGGGTGTGTCGTCGCGGGGCGGCTGACTGAGGACCCCGCAGTCACGGTCTGCGTTCTTGAAGCGGGCGGGAGCGGGGGTAGCGCACTGGTGAACATCCCGGCCGCCGCCGTCGTCATGTTGCCGACCCGGATCAATAACTGGGCATTCGAAACCGTTCCGCAGGCGGGCCTTGGCGGACGCAAGGGCTACCAGCCGCGTGGCAAGGCGTTGGGTGGATCGTCCGCCATCAACGCGATGGTCTATGTGCGGGGGCATCGTTCGGACTACGATCATTGGGCGTCGCTGGGTAATGAAGGATGGACGTATGAAGACGTGCTCCCGTACTTCCTGCGCAGCGAGCACAACGAGCGGATCACAGACGAATGGCATGGCCGCGATGGACCGCTTTGGGTCAGCGACCTGCGTACCGATAATCCGTTCCATGCAAGGTATCTCGAGGCCGCGCGCCAGACTGGCTTACCCGTCACTGACGACTTCAACGGCGCCGAGCAGGAAGGCGTCGGGATCTATCAGGTTACGCAAAAGAATGGCGAGCGATGGAGCGCCGCACGCGCCTATTTGTTGCCGCATATGACGACGCGCAAGAACCTCTCGGTCGAGACTCATGCTCACGTACAACGGATCATTTTCGAGGGCTCACGCGCTGTCGGCGTTGAGGTATCGCTGGGAGGCCAGACCCGCGTTATCCGAGCTCGCCGCGAGGTGATCGTGGCGGCGGGCGCGTTGCAGACGCCGCAACTGCTGATGCTATCCGGCGTGGGTGATGCGCAGGAGCTCGGCCGGCTCGGGATTCCGGTCGTCCGGCATTTGCCGGGTGTGGGCAAGAACCTGCAGGATCATCCTGACTTCATCTTCGGCTTCCGGACTCGTAGCCTCGACACGCTGGGCATCTCGTTGCGCGGTAGCGCGCGTTTGCTGCGGGAAATCCTGCGCTTTCGCCGTTCGCGCCGTGGGGCGCTGACGTCCAACTACGCCGAAGGCGGCGCGTTCCTCAAGACACGACCGGACCTGGCAACGCCCGACGTCCAGCTTCATTTTGTTGTGGCGTTGGCGGATAACCACGCACGTACGTTGCACCTGGGCCATGGATTTTCATGCCATGTATGTCTGCTGCGGCCGCGAAGCCGCGGGGAGGTGACACTCCAGAGCAGGGACTCTCGAGATCCACCCCGCATCGACCCGGCGTTCTTCAACGACCCTCGCGATCTCGACGACATGGTGGCGGGATTCAAGCTCACGCGCCGGCTGATGCAAGCACCGGCTCTTGCTGAATGGGTCACGAAGGACTTGTTTACCGCGAACGTGAACACGGATGATGAGATTCGCGATGCGTTGAAACGGCGCACCGACACCGTTTATCACCCGGTCGGCACTTGCCGGATGGGGCAGGACGCTCATGCGGTAGTGGATTCGCAACTACGCGTGCGAGGTCTGGAGGGGCTGCGTATTGTCGATGCGTCGGTGATGCCGACGTTGATTGGCGGTAACACGAATGCGCCGACCATCATGATTGCTGAAAAGGCAGTCGATATGATCAGGGGTGCAGGAGGTGTGTATCCGCAGTCCGTGGACACGCTCGATCGCGACCCTGCTCACGCGCGGGCGTGAATATCCTGAGCCCAACGACCCATCACTCGCCGGCGGGGTGCACCGGTGCAGACCGTTCAATGACCTGCATGCTACGTCCGAACACCACGCGCGAGAAGAAGTGCGCCAGAACGGATTCAGCCAGTTCCCCGCTCACGGCTTGCGGGTTGAGCGAATAGAAGAACTGCACGCCGTTGCATAACGCCATCAACCCGAGCGCAAGTGTTTCCGCCGGCAAGGGCGTGCCTGCACGCGCTGAAAATTCGCGGATATTTAAAGTTAACTGCTCGAGCTTCTCGCGCAGGAAAGCATTGAAGATCACGCGGAAGTGCGTGTCGCGCGACGCCAGCAGTTGCGCTTCGACCCACAGTAGGAAGTTTTTGTTGTCGCGGTACAAGTGGCTGTAAAAAAGCAGCGCGCGGTCTTCCAGGCCTTCACGCGTGGTTTTCCCTTGCATGATCTCGTGCAGGCCGGCCTGCATGGCAAGGTGATCGCGTTTGACAAGCGAAATGAGCAGTTCCTGTTTGCTGTGAAAATTCGAATAGAACGCGCCACGCGTATAACCTGCGGCCAATACGATTTCTTCAACGCTCCCCGCGACGAAGCCGTTTTTCGTGAAGATGATTTGAGAGGCGTCGAGCAAACGTTGGCGCGTTTGTTCGCGGGCTTGCTCGCGGGTGAGACGTTCGCGGTTCATGTCGTCATCGCGACTATTGAGCGATCGGGGACGCCGGTGTCGTCAGCGGTTCACCGGCTATCTCCCGGAGCCACTCCATGGTCACTGCCGGCGCTGTAACCGGCAGCATATGGCCGCCGTCGACCAGTCGCAAATTTGTTCTATCCAGCTTTGCCTTGAGCGCTTCGCCATGACTCCGCCAGTCCAGGATCCTGTCTTCGCGTCCGTAGAGCACGTCCACAGGCAGGCGCAAACTTGCATACCGGGTTTCCATGGCCGGGAGTTCGTCGGCGATTGCCATCAGGTCGGACGACGCCGCATAGAAACTGCGTGGCCTCAAGCCAAGCAACCCGCCCCCTTTCATGGCGAAATCCTTGGGGACGCTATCGGGACCGAACACGATGTCCATGATGGAGCGGCTTCCCTTGATAGCGAACGGAATGGCCACCGTGACCGCGACGATCCGCCGGACCAGCGGGGACCGGATCAGCAGCCCGCCGAAGGCGTGACCAGCTTCGACCAGGTGAGTGAGCGGGGCGATCAACGCCAGCCGGCTGACGCTGTCCGGATGATTGAGGCCGACTGCCAGCGCAATGGCGCCGCCCAGTGAATGTCCGACCAGGACCGGCTGGTTCAGTCCCATGGCGTCAATGAACATTGCCACGGTTCGGGCCTGTGCCGGGATGCTGGCGGACGAGCTTGCGCCTCGCGTTGAATGTCCCGAGCCTGGGCGGTCGATGAGGATCACCCTATGCGTCTGCGCCAGCTCGTTCAAGTGCAGGTACGCGAAGTTGCGCAACTGCCCGCTCAAGCCGTGGACGAAGACAACAGGCGGCCCATTCCCGTATTCGACGTAATGAATACGGTCCGCGCCAATGTTGATGAAGCGGCCCTGCGGAGGCAGCGCCTGTTCGACGCGGTGTGCAATGTACAGCGAAAAAATGACGAGGCCCGCGATCACGATGACGCCAACGGCGATGATGGACAGGAAGATCAGCGTCACGTATTTACCTTGTTTTTATGCGTGCTCTTGCGCTTCGCGCTTGAGCGTGGCTGTGGTCGGGGGGCGTCGTTCGAATTGCATGACACCGTCGCTCAAGGCGCCGAACCTGAGCGACGCAAGATCGAGCAGGTAGTTCTGACGATACTTCCATGGCTTGTGAAGTCCTTGCCTGGGCAGGATGCCCGACGCTCTCTGGATGTAGCCCGAGCTCAGGTCGACCGCGGGCAGCGAACCCACCTCGTTGTCCCTCAGTCGCGGCACACAAACATCGTAATGATTTGCCTTCATGTGATTGACGAGCCGGCACACATACTGCGCGATCAACTCCGCCTTAAGGGTCCACGAAGCATTCGTATAGCCGAACGATGACGCGAGATTCGGCACATCGCTATACATCATGCCCTTGTACGATACCGTATCTCCGAGGGATATCCGGCGTCCGTCAACGGAGATCACCGATCCGCCCAGCATCTTGAGTTTCAATCCGGTAGCGGTAACGACGAGGTCGGCGTCGAGATGCTGGCCACTTCGCAGCCGCACACCGGTCTCGGTGAAGCGTTCGATTTCGTCGGTCGCAATCGATGCCCGGCCGGCGCGCACCGCCTTGAACAGGTCTCCGTTCGGCACGAGACACAGGCGCTGGTCCCACGGCTTGTATCGGGGTGTCATGTGTTTGTCGACATCGAACTCGGGGCCCAGCTGCTTGCCCGCCGCCCTGATGAGCAACTGTCTGGTCTCCTCCGGCTTGCGTCGTGCGCGGTTGTACAGGTACATCGTCAGCAGCACATTCTTGCTGCGGATAAGCCTGTGCGCGAGCGTTGACGGCAACCATTTGCGCAGCGTGTTGGCGAATTTGTCACGCGCCGGCAGCGAGAAAATGTAAGTGGGCGAGCGTTGCAGCATGGTCACGTGCCGCGCCGTGTCCGCCATTGCCGGCACCAGGGTGACCGCCGTGGCGCCGCTGCCGATCACAACAACGCGCTTGTCCGCATAGGTCAGGTCGGCAGGCCAATGCTGCGGATGGACTATGCGGCCCTTAAACGCTTCCATGCCGGGCCAGCGCGGCGCGTGACCTTCGTCGTAGTCGTAATAACCGCTGCACATGTAGAGGAACTTGCAGGTGTAACGCGTCTCTATTTCGACATTGCCCTCCGTACGCTTGACCTGCACCGCCCAGCACGCGGCCTGCGAATCCCAGTTCGCGCCGGTCACCTTGTGATTGAACTTGATGATCTTGTCGATGCCGGATGTTTGGGCGGTGTCCCGGATGTAGTCGAGGATCGTCTGGCCGCCGGATATCGACTTGTCGCTATGCCACGGGCGAAAGCTGTAGCCGAGCGTGAACATGTCGGAGTCGGAGCGCACGCCGGGATAGCGGAACAGGTCCCACGTGCCGCCCATTGTGGAGCGGCTTTCAAGCATGGCGAACCGGGCGGAGGGGCAGCGCTCGCGCAAGTGATGCGCTGCGGCCACGCCCGACAAACCGGCGCCCACGATGAGCACGTCATAGTCGACATCGCGATGTGACGAGGGCGAAGACGAGTGAGTAGCCGGCATCATGCAATGTCCTTGGGCGTTGAATAAGCGGCCTGGGCAGGGCGGGCCGAATGCGGTTTCATTGGACCACGTTCCTGCATCTTGCGATGAAACCACAGCAGATAGATCTGGCCGGTGATTGCGGCGACTTTCCCTTCAAAGCTTTTCATCAACATGTTCCTTGCCACCCACCCGTAAGCATTTTCAATAGCGAAATCCTGCGTGCCGTGTGTGGGCGTGCAGGTTCTCCGGCTGCGCTGAATGCCGGTCCAGTTGAAATGCATGGTGCGGTTGCAGCGGGAATACACCAATGGTGCAACGGGACAGGTGTTTTAGTATTTGGGCCAAATTTCTCTTTTTAAGGGTTTCTCCTGATGAGTTTCTGGGACTTCAGACGTGGCCCTGCACGCACCCGGCTACTGGTCGACTACGCTCGCTCGAAGGGCTTTTCGCCCGCCACGCTGCTTGAGGGAAGCGGCCTTGCGCTTACGCAACTCGATGATCCCAATGCCGAACTATTGGCCGCGCAGGAGCTTCGCGTTATCAGCAACCTCTTGAAGCTGACGGGTGCACCGGATCAACTCGGCATTGAACTGGGGCTTCGGCATAGCTTCTCCGCTTACGGCGTGTGGGGCTACGGCCTGATCAGCAGCGCGACCATGCGAGATGCGCTGACGCTCGCGCTTCGTTTCATTCCGCTCACCTTCGCGTTCACGTTGATCTCGTACCATGAGGAAGGCAATCTGGGTGTGCTGACATTTGGCGAGCCGGACCTGGATCGCGACCTGACGCGGTTCCTTGTGGAAGGCGATATGGCGGGAGCGGCGGTCCTGCTCGCCGAAGTTGCCGGCCCGGATTTCAGGATCGAGCGGCTGACTTTCAGGGCGGAGCCGAACCGGACGAATCCCCGGCGTGGCAAGACTCGCAGTGTGTTCGGAGCGACCCCGTATTACGGGGCGAAGATGAACAGTTTGTCGTTCGATCTGGCGTACCTGGACCGGCGGCTGCCGCAAGCCAATCCGATCACCGCGACCATGTGCGAGCAGATGTGTGCGGAGCTTATAGAGCGCCGGCGAGCACGGTCGGGGACATCGACGATCGTCCGGCAATACCTCAGCGTGCCGGGCAGTTCATTGCCCGATCTGGCTGCGATGGCCAGGATCGTCAATGTGAGTGAACGCACCTTGAAGCGCCGCCTCAAGGAGGAGGGCACGTCATTCAGGACGCTGCTGATGGAGTCTCGCCGCGCAGTGGCGGAAGAACTGCTGAAGGACCGGCAACTCAGCATGGCGGAGATTGCGTTCCGCCTCGGCTTTAGCGATTCCTCGACATTTTCCCAAGCCTTCAAACGCTGGCATGGCGTGGCGCCCAATGTTTATCGGAAAGCGGTTCGGAGTGCTGTTCCGGTTCCGCCTTCTTGAAATCAGCGGCCGGGTTGATTTAAATCTAATGTGTATTCCTGATCAAAGACCGGAATAGACAGGTCAATTATCGAACAAGGAAAAGACACCACGCCCTTGCAGTTTGTTCCGCCGTCGAGAATTTCTCATCCTTGAATTCGCCGGCTAAGCGAATCGAAAGTGCATGCCTTTGCGCAGCCCTGTAGAATCTTTTGACCAACAATGAGCCAGGGGTGCAATGAAATTGACTGACAACCACATTCAAGCGCACTCAATCCCTATCTCTATCTCTATCTCTATCTGTAACCATCCGCCCTTTCGAAACCTTATCGCATGAACGACTCCATACGTCTACCCGGTCATCGCTTCCTGCATTCGCCGGGCCCCAGCCGCGTGCCGGATGAAGTCCTGCACGCAATGAGCCGTCAGCCGATGGACCTGGCTGACCCGCGCCTGGACCGCTGCATTGCCGCGTGTGAAGCGGGCCTCAAGCGAGTGCTGCAGACGGAGCAGGCCGACGTCTTTCTTTATGCCTCGAACGGACATGGCGCGTGGGAGGCCGTCATCGCCAACGTGGTTGCTCCTGGTCAGGCCGTGCTGGTGGCCGGCACGGGTCACTTCTCGGAATCGTGGGCCGTGCAGACCGAGGCAATGGGCGGCCGTGTGATTCGTACCCCCTGGGTCCAGGGCCGACCTATCGATCCGGCGGACGTGGAAGCCGTGCTGCGCGAGGATGTGAAACGCGAGATCGTCGCGGTCTTTATCGTTCACACGGACACCGCCAGCGGCATCACCAATGATCTACCCGCCATGCGGGCGGCGATGGACCGGGCCGATCACCCGGCGCTACTCGTGGTCGACGTGGTGGCATCGCTCGCAGCCGCGCCGTTCGCCATGGATGCAACGCGCGTCAACGTAGTCCTCGGCGCCAGCCAGAAGGCGTTGATGGTGCCGCCGGGACTCGCGTTCGTCGCGGTGGACGCAACGGCAATGGAAGTCTCGCGCCGCAATTCCACACCGCGTTTCTACTGGGATTGGGAGCGGCGCAAAAGTCCGCTGTCGTACCGCAAGTTTTGCGGCACGCCGCCGCAAAGCCTGATCGCCGGGCTGGAGGCGTCGTTGGGGCTGATCTTCCGCGAAGGCCTGGCCGAGGTGCTGGAACGCCATCGGCGCTTGGCCGAAGCGGTGCAAGCCGCGGTGCAATGCTGGAGCGAGGGTGGCGCGTTGCGCTTTTTCTGCGAGGTGCCGGCGGCGCGTTCGGTGTCGGTGACGACGATCGAGGTGAGCGAGGGTATCGATCCGGAAGCAATCCGCAGCGTTGCACGCGAGCGCTTCGAAGTTGCTATTGCCGGTGGCCTCGGACCACTCGCGGGCCGTGCATTCCGTATCGGGCATCTCGGCGACATCAACCCCGCAATGATCCTTGGATGCCTCGGGGGCGTCGAAGCCGCCATGACCGTGCAGGGTGTTCCGTTCGGACGCGGCGGGGTTGAGCGCGCGATCGCACGGCTGGCGTTGGACTGAAGACGCGGGCACGCAGGTCTTCTTCGGGTTGATCGGGATACGGCTATCGCTGGTTGCCGGCCCGCAGAAGACCATTGCTTCGGACTCGGGAGTACGCCTTGAAAAAGAATGAATCCAAGTGTGTTCTTCCGAACCGCCGGGAGCGCGCCGCGTTGCTATAAAACGAGGGCACACTCGGGGAGAACACCATGACAGAAGAACAAGCGCGCGGCATTCTTGCCGCGAAAACGGCTGCTCGTGAATATATGCTTCGACGGCTTGTTGAAGACAGGACCTGGGAGTTACGGACCAGTCCCGTCATGACCGCCACCATTGTCCGTCATAGTTTTGACGGCCTTGCCGGACTAACCAATGCTCAATTGGCCCAGGCAGCCCAGGACGCGGGAATTTCAGATAGTGACCAGCAAGCCATGAGCATGACGACCGTACTCACACAGCTGGCGCCGGCGGTATAACTTCAGCCGCAGGCACGGTCATTCTTGTTGATTCAACGGCCGTGTCTGCATGCTTCTTAACGCGTCTTCAACGCGGGCATGATCCACCGGCCGCTGATCAAACCAGCTGCGATTCCGTCATTCGCCGCATGGCTTGCGGCGACTGTCCAAACGCACGCAGGAACGCGCGCCGCATCCGTTCACGATCGCCGAAACCACTCTCGCGTGCGACGACATCGACTGAATGCCGTCCTGCTTCCATCATCAGGCGAGCGGCTTCCACACGCAGATTTTCTATGGCCCGGGCGGGCGACTGTCCTGTCTCGCCGGTAAAGATCCGGCTGAACTGGCGCGGGCTGAGGTGGGCAACTTCTGCCAGCTCTTCAACCGACAGTTTTGCGGTCAGGTTCGACTTTGCATAGGTCAGCGCGGTCTGCACCCGATCCGATTTCGCGTCGAGTTCGAGCAGCGCGGAGTACTGCGACTGGCCACCGGCGCGCCGATGATAGACCACCAGTTTTTTAGCCACGAGCCGCGCTATATCCGTGCCCAGGTCTTTCTCGACAAGCGCCAGTGCAAGGTCGATCGCGGCACTCGCGCCGGCGGACGTCCAGATCGGTCCATCGACGATAAAAATCCGGTCCTCCTCTATCTTGACCTTTGGATACGCCCGCTGAAGCGCCCGGGCATAGAACCAGTGCGTGGTAGCGCGGCGGCCGTCCAGCAGCCCCGCCTCGGCCAGCACAAACGCGCCTGTGCAGGTCGCGGCAATGCGTTGCGATGTCTTCAGCGCGTCGCGCAGAAATGCAGCCACGCCGGCGGAGTGCGGCGTGCCCGTGTTGTCGCCGGTGACGATCAGCGTGTGGAATTCGCTGCCCTTGAAACTGGCGGTCGCAATGCCGAAGCCTGACGAGGAACGCACCGCGCCGCCGTGTTCCGACAACAACTGCACCGCGTAGGCGGGTTGCGCGGCAGTTGAATTGGCAAATTCGAAAACGGTCGAGACCGCCAGCCCCAGCACCTGAAAGTCGGGATAAACAATGATTCCGATCGTTCTCACATGGCCTCCTGCACGCCGGGAAAGGAGTTCCGGCCGATGTCCTAAAAAGTTGTATCTATGTCATTGAGGACATGATCGCACACTTCTAGTATTCCGTTCACACACCGGCGCCTCTGCCGGAACACTTGAAAAACTGGAGAACGGAAATGAGCAATGTAGCGAACAAAGGCACGGCCGTCGTGACGGGTGCATCAAGCGGCATTGGCGCGGACTACGCGAAGCGGCTCGCCGAACGCGGTTATGACGTCATCCTGGTGGCACGCAATCGCGACCGCCTCAACGCACTCGCAAGCATGCTGACCACGTCCACCGGACGGAATTTCGAGGTGGTCGTCGCGGACCTGGGCACGCCCGAGGGCGTACGAAAGGTCGAAGACGTGCTGCGCAACGATTCCAGCATCACGATGCTCGTGAACAATGCCGGCGTGGGCGCGACTGCCCCGCTCGTGGACTCGGACATCGACAAGATGGACGCGATGATCACGCTTAATGTCGTCGCGCTCACGCATTTGACGAAGGCGGTCGTACCCGGTTTTGTCGCGCGTGGCGGTGGAACGATCGTGAACATTTCGTCGATTGTCGCGGTGTCGCCCGAGACGCTGAACGGCGTGTATGGCGGCAGCAAGGCGTATGTGCTCGCGTTCAGCCAGTCGCTGCACCATGAACTGGGAGCCAAGGGCGTGCGGGTCCAGGCCGTGTTGCCGGGCGCAACCAGCACGGAGTTCTGGGACATCGCGGGCACGCCGGTGAGCTATCTGCCGGAAGGTATCGTGATGACGTCGCAAAACATGGTGGACGCAGCGCTCGCCGGCCTCGACCAGGGCGAGCTGGTCACGATTCCCTCCTTGCCGGAAGCGGCTGACTGGAATGCGTTCGAGGCAGCTCGCCATGCGTTGGTGCCTAACCTTTCACATCGGCTTCCGGCGGCGCGTTATGGCGTGACGAGCGGGACGCAGCGCTAAGCGAGTGTAGTGAGCGGCCCAATGCCGGCGCAGTCCCTTCATCCGTGCTTAAAGGGAACGCGTCGGTATTGGGCCGAGTTTAAAAATCCTTAAGCGTATTTGTAAGCTTTGACTAGCCGGGCTGATTCCTGATTACGGCAGTTGCGTTTCATCAAGGCCTTTCCGCTTTCCATCGCGGACCAGGCATCATTGCGCCAGCTCCCTAAGACTGTCCAAGCGCACCTTGGCGTCTCCATCCTCCGAATAGCGTGCAGCAATGCGCTCATTTCCAGCCGTCACGCCGATAGCAACTATCGTAACCTTCGTGATGAGCGTTTCCCCCTTTTCGTCGGGCGTTTGAACCACGGCTCATCGATTCCATGCCGCGTGGAGCGAGGTGATCGCACCCTGACCAGAAACCGCTGACCCTGGCTTCGAATACCTATCCATGACCTCTGTCCCCACGCACGCGCCTTCCATTTCGGACTGGCATCAGTCGGCAGCTTCGCTATGTCTGGCCGGGCAGTACGCGCAAGCGTTGTCGATAGTCAGGCCGATGCTCGAACCGCATGCGGTCTTGACGGGAAGCGCGCTGGCGGAGGCCTTGAATTTGGCGGCGGTCTGCTCGCTAGGCCTGGGCCAACTGGAAGACGCGCAAGCGTATTGGCGGCAGGCGATTGAGATCCGGCCCGATTTCGTCGATGCCTACAACAATCTCGGCATGCTGTTGAAGGGACTCGGCTGCCTGCCGGAGGCCGAGTCCCTCTACCGGCAACTGCTGAGCATCCGCCCGGACCTTGCAGAGGCCAGCAACAACCTGGGCACCGTGCTCTACGACCTTGGACGTCTGCATGACGCCGAGGCGGCGTACCGGTATGCGCTTGCGCTTCGCGCGAATTACACACAGGCCCACTACAACCTCGGCATCGTGCTCTATGACCTGCGTCGTCTGGACGAAGCGGAAAGCGCCTACAGGCAGGCGCTGCTGCTGTCTCCCGATTCAGGGGCTTACAACAACCTGGGCAACGTGCTGAAGGAGCTTGGCCGCCTGCCGGAAGCCGAGGCGGCGTACCGGCAGGCGCTGGTCCTCAAGCCTCAATACGCCGAGGCGCTGAACAATCTCGCGAACGTGCTCAAGGAGCTGGGGCGTCTCCCCGAAGCGGAGCTTGCTTGCCGGATGGCACTGTCTATCCGCCCTGATTACGCTGAAGCTCACCTTAACCTGGGTGCCTTGATGGGAGCGCTCGACCGCCTTCCCGAAGCCGAGGCGTCTTACCGGCAGGCGCTCGCTTTCCGCTCCGACTATGCGGAAGCTCATTACAACCTGGGCATCGTCCTGCACACACTCTGCCGGCTGCCCGAGGCGGAGATTGCCTACCGGCAAGCGCTGTTGATCAGTCCGGAGATTGTCGAAGCCCATAACAACCTGGGCAACGTGCTCTGGGCGCTGCGTCGCTCGCGTGAGGCCGTTGTGTCTTACCGGCAGGCGCTGGCCCTGCGCCCCGAGCTCGCCGAGGGTCATCACAACCTTGGCAACGTCCTGAAGGAACTCGGCTACCTGAGCGATGCCGAGGCCGCTTTCCGGCGAGCACTCGCGATTCGCGCCGGCTATCACGACGCGAAAGTCAGCCTTGCAACCTTGCTGCTCAGCATGGGCGAATTCGAAGAGGGATGGCAGTTTTACGATTCCCGTTATGACCAGCCACAATTTATCCATCATCAGACGCAGTCCTTGCTGCCTTGCCCCCGGTGGCGGGGTGAAGCGCTGGCGGGCAAGTCGCTGCTGGTCTGGCAAGAAGACGGCCTTGGCGACATGATCCAGTTCGGCCGCTACTTCCCCCTGCTCAAGGCGCAGGGCGCGGTGCATATTGCGTTTGCCTGCGCGCCTGCGCTGCATCGGCTATTCGCGGCTGTAGAGGGCGTCGATGCGGTCCTCGACCACGAGACCGCGCTGGTCCGGGCGCCCAGGTACGATTACTGGACGAGCCCGATGAGCGCGCCGCTGCATCTGCGCACGACCATGGATGCGGTTCCCGGTGCGATCCGTCTGACACCCGACTCCTTGCTCGTCGATTACTGGCGTATGCGGCTGGCGGCGCTTCCGTCCAGCCCGAAGATCGGGCTGGTCTGGAAAGGTAATCCAAAGCATCACAACGACGCAAACCGGTCGCTGCCGTCGCTGGCGACACTTGCACCTCTATGGAGCGTACCGGGTGTCAGCTTCGTGAGCCTGCAAAAGGGGCAGGGAGAAGAAGAGGGCCAGTCGCCGCCGGCGGGTCAACCGCTGCTGCACCTCGGGACGGACCTGAACGATTTCGCCGATACCGCTGCGGTTATCGGCGAGCTCGATCTGGTGATTTGCGTCGATACCTCCGCGGCACACATTGCCGGGTCGCTGGGCACGCCGTGCTGGGTGTTGCTGCCACGGGAAGATATTGACTGGCGCTGGATGCGCGAGCGTGAAGATTCACCGTGGTATCCACATACGCTGCGCCTGTTCCGGCAAACCGCCGACGAGAACTGGTCCACGGCTGTCGAGCGGGTGCGGCGTGCCTGTATCGCGGCGTTTTCAAGCCGGAGTCATTCGCCGGCAGGATGAAGCGGACACCTCCCGCTTCCGAAACGGTTTTGTAAAGAAAACCGCTCACCGTGGCAGAGTTCTTGCAAAGCTTGAGGAGGGATGTCGATTGCCGGCTGCGCCGTTCGTCGTTAGGGAAAGCAGCCATCCCGGCGCCGCTATCAGGCAATATGCCTTTCTCAACCCGAGGTGATCCGATGACATTGAAACTCTACGCCCATCCTTTTTCGTCGTACTGCCAGAAGGTCCTGGTCGCGCTGTACGAGAACGGCATCCCATTCGAATGGCGCGCGTTGTCGCATGAAAACCCGCAGGTGATGGAGGAACTGACGGCGCTCTGGCCCATGAAACGCTTCCCCGTGCTCGTGGATGCGGGCCGTACCGTCATGGAGGCGAGCATCATCATCGAGCACCTCGGGCTGTATCATCCGGGCCCCGTGCGGCTGCTGCCTGAAGATGCCCGCAGCGCAATCGAAGTGCGCCTCATGGACCGTTTCTTCGACAACTACATCTCGACCCCGCAGCAGAAGATCGTGGGCGACAGCTTGCGGCCGCAAACGGAACGGGACCCGCGAGGTGTTGCCGACGCACGCGCTATGCTCGACACCGCCTACGGCTGGCTCGATAACGTCATGGCCGACCGTGAATGGGCCGCGGGCGATCACTTCAGCCTGGCCGACTGCGGCGCCGCGCCGTTCCTGTTTTATGCGGACTGGACGCATCGCATTGAAGCGTCGTTCCCGCACGTGATTGCGTACCGGCAACGACTGCTGGCGCGTCCGTCATTCGCGCGGGCGGTGGACGAGGCGCGTCCGTACCGGCCGCTGTTTCCGTTGGGAGCACCCGATCGGGATTGAGTCACGGGGGCCGAGGGCTGCCTCGGCAGCGTGCCCGTTTCAGCGGGATAGGGCAAACCCGATGTATCGCATCCATTCCCTTCGTTCCCTTTAGTTTTCCCTGCAACCGGACGTTATACCGGAGGACGTCACGCGGAATTCGCGGACCCGGCATGTCGAGAAGCCGCCGGGGAATTCCACGCAAATTAAAATACCGGGGGACAAGGGATGACGGGTTTCGGATTCGGGCAACGCGGGCGCACGCTGACGGCGGTCGCGAAGATCGCCGAGCATGCGGGCAAGCTGGGCATCGAGATCTGCGATGTCTCGGGACACGTGGAGGAAGTGGCGGCCCGCGCGACGCGCCAGACGGATTTGTGCCACGCTTTGCAGCACTCCGCGATGTCGACCATGGAAGGCAACCAGCGGATTGCCGCGGCGGCGCGTCAGATGCGTGTTGTCGCTGACCAGGCAGCGTCCGATGTCAGCCAGTCCCAGGAGACCGTCAGGGTGTCGCTGGCGGAGATTCATAACCTGGTGGACAGCGTTTCGGTGATGGCGGCCGAGATCGAGACCTTGCGAGAGTCATTGAGCGATGTCAGCAAGATCTCCGAAGAAATTTCGGTCATCGCACGCCAGACCAATTTGCTGGCCTTGAATGCCGCGATAGAAGCGGCCCGCGCGGGGGAATCCGGCAAGAGCTTTGCCGTGGTCGCCGCGGAAGTCAAGGCGCTGTCCGCCAAGACCGCCCAGGCCACGTCGGAGATAGGGACGACACTCACCAGGTTGTCGGGTCAGGCCGACCTGCTGATGGCCGAAGGTTCCGCCAGTGCCGTACGCGCGCAGCGAGTCAAGGAGGGGACGCATGCGATCGGCGAGGTTGTGTCGGCGACGGGGAAAGCGATCACCGAGCTGAGTGTTGAAGCCGAGCAGATCGCTTTGCAGACTGAAACGATCGACCAGCAATGCAGTGGGCTCGCCTCACAGGTGTCCGAGATGGTCACGGGAGTCGAGCAGTCAAGCGGCAGTTTCACGAAGGCACGCGACCAGTTGAGCAAGCTGCTAGGCGTGTCCGAAACCTTGATCGAGCTGACGGCGGAAGCGGGCATAGACACGCCTGATACGCCGTTCATAGAGGCGGTCATGACGGCCGCGCAAAAGATCGGCCGGGCATTCGAGCACGCCATATCGCGCGGCGAGATCTCGGCGGTTGATCTTTTCGATCATGCCTATCACCCGATTGCCGGCACCAATCCGGAGCAATTTACTACCCGCTATATCCAGCTTGCCGACCGCATCCTGCCGGAAATCCAGGAACCCTTGCTGGCGCTGGACAAGCGCGTGGTGTTCTGTGCCGCCGTCGACACCAAAGGCTACTTGCCCACGCACAACAAGAAGTTCTCGCAATCGCAAGGGTCCGATCCTGCCTGGAACGCCGCTCATTCGCGTAACCGGCGCATCTTCAACGACCGGACCGGCCTGGCTTCAGGGTCTCACACCAAGCCGTTTTTGCTGCAGACGTATCGGCGTGATATGGGCGCCGGGGAATATGCGCTGATGAAAGACGTGTCCGCGCCGATCATGGTTGAAGGTCGCCATTGGGGCGGATTGCGACTTGCTTATAGCGTTTGACAGGCAATTGATTGATCGGCGCGCATTGCTCTTCGGGGCGTTCATCAACCTGCTTACCCGTACAAAGCGCTGCGCGAAAGTGCGCTATCAACTCACCGGAATGTATAGACCCGATGACCCTCGCCGGTCCGGCAAGACCGCGTGAGAGTCACATCCAGATGCTTAGCCATGCGAATAAAGTGTGGAGTTCAGATAGTCAAGCTGACCATCCTGCTCTGCATGCACCAGCTCCTGATAAACCTGCGCCCGGGTTTTCGGCGCGACGGCCTGTCCATACGGCGGAACCCATTGGCCGGCGCTCTGGACGGTAGTCTGGGCAGCCTGCGTCGGCGGCGCGGTTTGTGCAGCGAATGCGGAACCGGTGGTCAGCAATCCTGCAAAGGCGAGGGTGATCATCGAGATCTTCATGGTGTTCTCCTGGAACGAGGTTTAGCGAAGGGTCAGCGAGTTACCGGACTTGCGACGAACAGTCGTTGTTGTCCGGTTCATGCAGGCTAATGACTAGCCACTATCCGGAGGACGCTGCATTCATGAAGTTTTATTTAGAACCGGTTTCATGAGTCATCGAACGCTGATTACGTGTTGGGTGATTTGAATCGACGACGGTCAACAAGTTGTTTTCCAGCAGGGCGCTTAAGCAATCCTTAAGCAACGGATCGCTAAAGTCCGGGGTCGGAACACGCCGGTCTGGACAGCCCAATTCAATGCCAACTCAAATACACGCCGATCTGATCAAACGCGGCCTCTCGATTCGTACAGCCCGGATTCCCCCTGGCCGTGCGATGAGGGTCTGACAATGTCTGTTGATGTTGCAGAGGAATTGCGAAGGGTGGGGTTGCGGGCAACGGTGCCGCGAATGAAGGTGTTGTCTTTTTTTCTCGATCAAAAGCAAAGGCATTTCACCGCAGAGGATGTTTGCAGGCAGGTCGCGGACGAGAATCTCCACATCAGCTTCGGGAGCATCTATCGCGTGCTCCAGCAGTTAGTTGAAGCGAAAATCCTGCGCAGCGGCACGTTGCACTCGACCAGGATTGTGTACGAGCTGGACAATACCCCCGATCACGACCATGCCATCTGTGTGAGTTGCGGTCAGATCGAGGAGTTCCACGATCCGCTATTCGACGCGCGGCAGAAGGAAGTGGGGGAGCGTCTGGGCTTTTTAGTCGTCGGACGGCAACTGGTGCTCCACGGATACTGCGTCAAATGCCGCGCTTTCGCACCCGGGTCCACTGGCAATTCAGGGGAACAATAAGGCGTTCAACGCCTCCGCCTGATCGACAGGGGTCTTCGTCGGTTACCGCAGCGGTTAAGCGTTGCAAAAGCGAGGCACACGAAGGTCTTTGCAACGTCGGCCCTCAAGGTCTCGCGGCAACTTCATCCAGGTGCAGCAGCAAGTCCGCCGGGTCTTCGTACACGCGCAACGCGCCGGCACGCTCCAGTTCATCCATTCCGTATCCGCCCGATAGCAAACCCACACCCAGCGAGCGGCAGCGTCGCGCAGCGAGCATGTCCCAGATGCTGTCGCCTACCACCACGGTATGTTCAATCGATACGCCCAGACGCGACGCCGCTGCAATGAAGAGATCCGGGTCAGGTTTCGCGTACTTCACGTCGTCGCGTGTCACGACCACGGTCTTCGCCGGATCCACCCCGAGCGCTTCCAGATTGACGGCCGCCGTTTCCATCCGGCCGCTCGTCGCGATAGCCCAGCGCGTGCCCGCCTCGGTAAGCGCGGCAAGTAATTCGCGTGCGCCGGGCAACGGGCAAACCTGCGCCCGCAGCTGCTGATAAGCGTCCGCGTGAGAGCGCCGCAAACGCTCCACGAGCTCCGGACTGATTTCCCCGTGCGTCTCGCGCAGCAACTGGTTCGTGAAGAGCCCACCGCTCATGCCGATCTTGCGATGAATGCGCCATACCGACAGGTCGATGCCTTCCGCATCGAGTGCTTCCTTCCACGCAAGAACGTGCTGGTACACGCTGTCGACCAGCGTTCCGTCGAGGTCGAACAGGAATGACGTTTCGATTCGCATGATGAGATCCTTTGGCGGTGGGTTCGGTCGGCGTGATCAACCTTACGACAGCGTACGCCTGAATGTTGTCACTGATGCGGCACGCGCGTCGCGCCTGTAGCGGCCCTAAACGCTGATAGCCGCCGCTGCCTTTGCAACCGCTTTTCCCCACTCGTCAAGGCGCTTGGGTTCGTAGCGGGACTCCGGCATGGAGATGCAGATGCTGCCGACCGGAGCGCCGTCGGAATCGATGATCGCGGCGCCGATGGCGCACACCGCGCGTCGATACTGCGACAGGTTGATCGAATATCCGCGCTGCCGGATGCGTTCCAGTTCGAGCCGTATCTCGGCGGGGTCGCACGGGGTGGTCTCGCTGAATTTCGGCAGGTCGCGACCCAGGATCTCATCCACCTCGGCCTCACTCATGTACGCGAGCACGGCGAGGCCGGTGGCGGTCGCGTGGAACGGGCTGAGGTCGCCGATAGGACTGAAGGTGCGCACCGTCTGCGTGCAATCGGCGCGATCGATCAGCACCATCGACTTGGTGCTGTCCGGAATCGACAGGTGAACGGTCTCGTTGGTCAACTCGCGCAGCTCGCGCATCGGCTCGCGCGCGGCGGCATACAGTGCGCCACCGCGAAGCGCGGCAGGCCGCACGCCGAGGATCCGCGCGCCCACTTCCCAGCGCGTCACGTCACCCCCGGTCTGACGCAGCCAGCCGGCTTCGAGAAAGGTCAGCAGCACCCGCTGGACGCTGGATTTCGGCATGTCCAGCAAACGCGCCAGTACGCCCACGCTGACCGGCTGGTTTTGCGATACCGCTTCCAGTATCTCCAGGCTCTTCAACAAACTCTTCATGCACTCCTCCCGTGATTCGAGGCCGCAGGGAAACACGCACCCGTAGCGGCGCCCGCTTCGTCCGCTTGCACCGCAAAAAAGCGCGTGTTACTTTGTACCCATTAAATATGGAATGGCGTGCCGCATTATGGCACGGGATTAAAAATCTCGGAATCCCCAAAACAATCTTGCGATGACATTCCCTCTTAACGCGCCTGCGCTCGCGCAGGTCGTGGCCGCTAACGGCGCCCTGATCCCCCGGATTGGACTGGGCACCTGGCAATCCACTCACGATGAAGGCGTCCGTGCCGTGCGCGCGGCCCTCGACGCCGGATACCGGCATATCGACACGGCCGCCCGCTATGAAAACGAGCAGGCGGTCGGCCAGGCGCTCTCCGTGTGCGGCGTGCCGCGCGACGAGGTGTTTGTCACCACGAAAGTCTGGCATACCGAGTTGCGCGCGGCCGACTTCCGGCGCGCGGCAGAAGCGAGCGTCGCGCGGCTGGGACTCGATCACGTCGACCTGCTGCTCGTGCACTGGCCCAACCCCGACGTGTCGCTGGAAGAAACGATCGGCGCGCTCAACGATGCGCAACGCCGCGGCCTGACGCGTCATATCGGCGTATCGAATTTTCCCGTGGCGCTCCTCGATCGTGCCGTGGCGCTCTCGCCGTTGCCGCTGGTCGCGAACCAGTGTGAATACCATCCGTATCTCGATCAGGCCAAGCTGCTCGCTGCCTGTTCGCGGCATGGCATGGCCCTGATCTCGCACTCGCCGCTTGGCAGCGGCAAGCTGCTTGCGGACCCGGTCATTGCAGACATGGCGCGTTTGCATGGCAAGCAACCTGCGCAGATCATCTTGCGCTGGCTGATCCAGCAGCCCGGGGTCGCGGCGGTGCCGAAGTCATCGAATCCGGTGCGTATCGGGGAGAACCTCGCGGTATTCGATTTCGAACTCGATGCCGCGTCGATGGCGCGCATCGGCGCGCTTGCCCGCGCCGATGGCCGCGTGAGCAAGCCGGCGTGGCATCCGGAGTGGGACACCCCTGACGCCTTGCATAACCCTTTACCCGCAGCGCAGCCATGAACCCGATCGATACCTTCATGAACCCGGCATCCGTCTCGTTGAGCGATGCGATCCTTGCGACCGACCGGCGCCACTTCATGCATCCCGGGACGCATGCGTCGCACCATGCTTCCGGCGAACTGGAAGGGCGCCTGATGAGACGGGCGTCGGGCATTCGCATAGAAGATCATGCGGGCCGTTCCTACATCGATGCATTCGCCGGGCTGTATTGCGTGAACATTGGTTACGGACGCGAAGAGATGGCCGAGGCGATGGCGGCCCAGAGCCGCAAGCTGTCGTTCTATCACACGTATGCAGGCTTCTCGAACGACCCGGCCGTCGAGCTGTCGCAACGTCTGATCGAGGACTGGTCACCGCCGGGAATGAAGAAGGTGTTCTATGGCATGTCCGGCTCGGATGCCAACGAGACGCAGATCAAGCTGGTCTGGTATTACAACAATGTGCTCGGGCGGCCGCGCAAGAAGAAGATCATCGCGAGACACCGCAGCTATCACGGTTCGGGTATTGCAACCGGCAGCCTCACGGGGCAAGCGAAGTTCCACGCGGCATTCGATCTGCCCATCCCGCAGGTGCTGCATACGGCGTGTCCTGACTTCTATCGCGACGCCCGTAGCGGCGAGAGCGAAAGCGCGTTCGTGGCGAATTGCGTCGAGCAGCTTGAACGCCTGATAACAACCGAAGGGGCAGATACGATCGCCGCATTCTTCGGCGAACCGGTCATGGGCTCGGGCGGCATCCTGCCGCCACCGGCCGGCTACTGGCCGGCCATCCAGGCCGTACTGAAGCGGTACGACATCCTGTTCGTCGCCGATGAAGTCGTCTGCGGTTTCGGGCGTCTTGGTTCGCGCAACGGTTCCGCGCATTACGGTATTGAACCGGACCTGGTTTCGGTCGCGAAGGGACTTACAAGCGGGTACCTGCCGCTGTCCGCGGTGATTGTCGGCGAGCGGGTATGGGACGTGATCGAACGCGGCTCGCGCGAGCAAGGTGCAATGAGTCACGGCTGGACTTACTCGGGCCATCCGGTGTGCGCCGCCGTAGCGCTGACGAACCTGGACATCCTCGAGCGCGAGCACCTGACGCGTCATGCCGCTGACGTCGGCGCGTATTTGCAGGCGAGCCTGCATGCGGCATTCGACGATCACCCGCTCGTCGGTAATGTACGAGGCGAGGGGATGCTTGCCGCACTCGAACTGATGGCCGACAAGACCGAACGCACACCGTTTGCGCCCGCGCTCAAGGTCAGCAACCGGGTTGCGCAGGCGGCGCTTGCGCGTGGCCTGATCGTTCGTCCGCTTGGTATTAACGACATCATCGGATTTGCGCCGCCGCTGGTCGCCACGCGAGCGGATATCGATGAGATTGTTGGTATTACGCGGCAGGCGTTGGATGCGGCGAGCGAGGATCTACCCGTGGCCGGTTGATGCATCTTTAACCCACTGAAGCGACAGGATTTCAGTGTGTCGTAGTCCTATCATTCACCGCCGCCGACCCTGGCGAGGGCGGTGTTTCCGATTGTCTGCCGCATAAGGCACAGACCACTCACCCCATTTCTGTGACCGCTTGCACACGATAAATGTGCGTGATACTTTGCACCTCAACAAGTTTATGGAACACCGTGCCACAATGTAGCACGGAAAAGTCCAGACCTATCAAGGACCTCACCGTGTGGACGCGCAGCCAAGTGTTTTCCTCCGATTTCACCGACACCCCGTACTGGTGGAAAGACTGGCGTCCACACGACGACCTGATGTCCGAGGTGCCGCGTGACGTCGACGTGGCGATTGTCGGCGCGGGTTATGCGGGGCTGTCGTGCGCGCTCGAATTCGCAAAGCATGGCCTGAGCGTGGCTGTGCTCGAGGCTGACGTGCCCGGCATTGGCGCGAGCACGCTCAGCGGCGGACAGGTGTCGGGAGGCGTGAACGTGGGCAAGGCGCCCTCGGGCAAGAAACTGGGCAATTCTGTATCCGAACAACGCCAGCAAGCGCTCCTGCGCGAAGCTGCCGCTTCCTACGGCGTGTTCGAAAGCATCCTCAGGGACAACGCAATCGAATGCGCTTATTTGAAGGCCGGCCGCATCAATGCGATGTGGACCGATGCGCACCTGGCCGCGTGGGAGAAGCGCATCGTGAACCTGAACGCGTACGCGTCGGCGGGCGCCAGGATCCTCTCTCGCGACGAACTGCGCAGCGAGCTGGCGAGCGGCATTTACGCGGGCGGCGTGCTGCTCGAGCGGGCGGGACAAGTGCACCCGTCGATGATGTTCGCCGGACTGCTCGCCGCCGCGCGCGGCGCGGGCGCCGCGGTTTGCAGCAAGGCCCCGGTCAAGAGCGTGACGCGCTCCGGAGCGAGGTATCGCGTCGAGACCGCGCGAGGGACGCTCGCGAGCCGGCACGTGGTGATTTGCACCAACGGTTATACGGGCGAATCGATGCCGGACCTGAAGCGCCGCGTGGTGCCGGTCGTGTCGCATCAGATCGCGACCGAAGAGTTGCCCGCCGACCTGCAGGCTTCGTTGATACCGAAGCGTCGCGGTATCTCGGAGACGCGCCGCGTCGTCAATTACTACCGCTATTCGCCTGACGGCAAGCGCTTCCTCTTCGGCGGCCGCGCGCGCTTTTATCACCTCGACCGGCGCCAGTCGGGCGCAATCCTGCACGCGCAAATGGTCGAGCGTTTTCCGCAGATGGCCGACGTCAAGGTGTCTTATAGCTGGGGCGGCACGGTGGCGCTCACGCTCGACTTCCTGCCGCACCTGGGCCGTACCGCCGACGGCATCCACTACGCGCTCGGCTGCAATGGCAGCGGTGTGGTGATGATGACTTACCTCGGCTACAAGATCGCGCGCCTGATCCTTGAAGGGCAAGCACCCGAGAGCAGCGCCTATGGCACGCCGATGCTCACGCACCCGCTGTATCGCGGCAAGCCGTGGTTCATGCCGGCGCTTGGGAGCTATTACCAGATCCGCGATGTCATCGACAAACGCAGGTAGCACGCCTGAGCGGCGCGCTCTCAACCGGGACCTTCCATGATGGCAACAGCAACCAGATCACCTTCGCAAACCAGCGTCGAGCGTTCGGAGCGTTTGCTTCTTGACGGCGTCAGCAAGCGTTTTGGCGCGGTGACCGCGCTCGAGACGATGACGCTGGATGTTCACCCGGGCGAACTGCTTGCGTTGCTCGGACCATCGGGTTGCGGCAAGACGACCACGCTGCGGCTGATCGCCGGATTCGATCAGCCCGATACCGGAACCGTGAATATCGGCGGCCGCGACGTCACCGGCCTGCCGCCGGACAAGCGCGGCCTCGGTATGGTGTTCCAGAACTACAGCCTGTTTCCGCACCTCAGCGTGGGCGCGAACATCGGCTTCGGGTTGCGCATGGCGGGCACGCCGAAGGGCGAGATTGCTGCGCGGGTGAAGAGGATGCTGGACACGATCCGGCTGCCTGGCATCGAGGCACGCAACATCGCGCAACTGTCGGGCGGCCAGCAGCAGCGTATTGCCCTGGCGCGTGCGTTGATCACCAATCCGGCAGTGCTGCTTCTCGACGAACCGCTCGGCGCGCTCGACAAGAACCTGCGCGAAGGCATGCAGTTCGAGCTTCGCCAGATACAAAGCGAGCTGGGCATCACAAGCGTGATGGTGACCCACGACCAGGAGGAAGCGCTGACCATGAGTGACCGCGTGGTCGTGATGGATCGCGGGCGGATCCTGCAGACAGGCAGTCCGCGCGATGTTTATGAACAGCCACGCACGCGTTTCGTCGCAGAGTTCCTGGGCACGGCGAACGTGATCGAATGTGATGTGATCGCACGGCATGCGCAGGCCGTGAAGCTCCGGCCGCACGGGAGCACGGCGGAAGTGGTCGTGCCGCTGCGCGATGTCAGGCTCTCCGGCGAGCGGGCGGAGTTTGCAATCCGCCCCGAGAAAGTCGCGCTCGACGCGCCGCAATCACATCATGTCCGTTTCGACGGACGTATCGTGCAGCATGTGTTTCGTGGTGCGCACCATGCCTACCGGGTTGAGGTCGCGGCCCTTGGCCTGCCGGTTTACGCCTATGAAATGGCGACGTCGTCTTCGGGCGGCGGTGCACGTCCCGCGGGCGCGCACGTGGTCGCCTCCTTCGATGCCGAGAACGCCGTGTTGCTGGAGGCCGACACTGGCCCGGCTCTGGCGAAGGCGGCGTAAATGCAGACTGCCGACACCATTGCATCGCAGCGGATCGAGACCAAGATCGCGAAACGGCGGGTGCGCCCGAGCCTCCTCTATCTGCCCGCGCTTATCTTCCTCGGTGTGTTTTTTCTCGCGCCATTGCTTGAAAACGTGTTTCGCAGCGTGGCACCCGCGCATGACGGAGCGGCTTTCAGCTTCCGGTTCTATGCGAAGCTGATCAGTGATCCTTATTACATGGGTGTAATTGGCAATACGCTGAAGGTCAGTTTTATCACCACGGCGATCTGCGCGGTCGTGGGGTACCCCGTGGCTTACTTCCTGGTGCGCCGCGCGGGCCGCTTTGGTCCGGTGCTGCTGTTCCTGCTCGTCGCGCCGCTGCTCACGTCGATCATCATGCGCACCTTCGGCTGGAGCATCCTGTTTGCGCGCCACGGCATGGTCAACGAGATCCTTCAGGGGCTACACCTGATCGACCGGCCGTTGAACGTGCTGAATGGCGCGGGCTCGGTGTATATGGGGCTGGTCCATGTGATGGTGCCGTTCATGGTGTTGTCGATTGCGCCCGTGTTGCAGGGCGTGGACCGGCGGCTCGAAGAATCCGCACGCATTCTTGGCGCCGGCGCGGTACGCACCTTTCTCAACGTGACGCTGCCGTTGAGCATTGAAGGCATTGTGACCGGGTGCATTCTCGTGTTCATGCTGACCAACGGCAGTTTCGTCACCATGCTGCTGCTAGGCGGCGGCCGGGTGGTGACGTTGCCCGTGCTGATCTTCCAGCAATTCAGCCTGACGCAGGACGTCGGCTTTGCTGCGGCAATGGGTAACCTGCTGCTTTTCATCGTGCTGGTTTGCCTCTTCCTGCAGCAGCGGTTTGCCAGTGGCCGGGGAGTACGGACATGATCGCGTTGCTGCGCAGGACGAGCGTGGCGCGTGTGCCGCTGACGCTCTATAACCTGCTGTTCTTCACATTCCTCATTGCGCCAATTGTCGTGGTCGTGGCGGTGTCGTTCACGGCAGGCAACGCGATTACCGTGCCTTATCACGGGATGTCGTTGCGCTGGTACAGGCGGCTGATTGAATACCGCCCGTTCATTGATTCGCTGATGACAAGCGTCTATCTTGCGCTCAGTTCGGCGTTTGTCGCGATCCTGCTGGCAGTGCCTGCCGCCATTGCGCTCGGCCGCAGTCGAAGCGCTATCGCAGCGGCGCTGACCACCTTCCTGCTTGCGCCGGTCGCGATTCCCGCCCTGGTGATCGGCTTTTCGCTGCTCTATTTTCTCTCGAGCCTTGGTATGGGTGTGTCGTTCGCCGCGCTCCTGATCGCGCATACGGTGATCTCAGTGCCGTATGTGATGCGGACCGTGCTCGCGGTCTATCGCAACGTCGGCATCAATTTCGAGGAGGCAGCCGCCGTGCTCGGCGCGAACCGTCTGCAGCGGTTTTATTTCGTGACGCTGCCGCTTATCAGCCCGGGTGTATTCGCAGGTGCGCTGTTCGCGGTGCTGATCTCGCTTGACAACCTGCCGGTCTCATACTTTTTCGGGACCGCTAACGTCACCACGCTGCCGGTCGTGATGCTGTCGTACCTGCAGAACCAGCTCGATCCGGCAATTGCCGCAATCAGCACAGTCCAGATGCTGATTGCCGTCGGCTTGCTGCTGGTGGTCGAGCGCACCTATGGACTGCGCGCACTCAACGCATGAATCATCTTTTACCGTTTGCTACCCGTTTGCTACCGCTTGCCACGAGGCACCCATGAGATCGAGCTGGACTTTCACCCTATGCGCTGTTCTTGCTTTGACCGCGGGGTTGCCGCTAACCGTACGCGCCGCTGACCTGACCGTTACCGCATTCGGCGGATCGTGGGAAAAAGCGTACCGTGCCTGCTTCGTGGAGCCGTTCGAAAAGGCCACCGGAAGGTCCGTTGACGTTGTGCTGGGCAACCCGCTGCAGTGGGTCAACCAGGTGGCGGCGAATCCCGCGAAGCCGCCTATCGACGTGATCGTCAGTATACCTGAGGCTGCATACAAGGCGATGTCGTTGAATCTGCTGGATCCCGTAACAGCCGCCAGCGTGCCGAACATGGCGCAACTCGATCCGCGCCTCGTAGCCTACGGAAAGGGCTACGGTTTCCCCATCACGTTTGGTGATTTCGGCCTGATGTACAACACCAGGACGGTGAAGAATCCACCGAAGACGTGGAAGGAGTTCGTCGACGGAACCGTGACCGGAAAGTGGCAGGCTGCGCTCCCCGGCATTGCGTACGTGGCTACGCCACCGGGTCTGATCACGCTTTTTACGAAGGTCTATGGCGGGTCCAGCACCAACATCCAGCCTGCGCTCGACCAGATCAAGCGCATGTCGGCAAGCGGTAACGCGACGTTCTACAACGACCCGAACACGCCACTCATGTCCATGCGCTCCGGCGATGTCGATATCGCGATGTACTACGACGGCCGTGCGTGGGCCGAGCATGACGCGAACAATCCCGACATCGGTTTCATCAGTCCGTCGCCCGGCTCGGTCGCGTTCCCGAACATGGCGCAGAAAGTCAGGAACGGCTCGCCGCTCGGCATGCAGTTCCTGAACGAACTGGCATCGGCCGATGGTCAGAGCTGTTTTGTCAATGCGATGCAATACGCGGCCTCGAATCGCAATGTGAAGTACGACCCCCGTGTGGCGCCACGCGTCGCGACGAAGGACAAATCGATCTGGGTGGAGTTCGAGCAGGTCTCGGACCATTCACCTCAGTGGATTGAACAGTGGAACAAGCAGATCGGCCGCTGACAGGCCTCGTGACGCGACGCCGCCAAAACAGCGGGCGCGTCCGGACGCTTCATCATTTTCGACAGGCAAGGACAACGCAATGGGTTTGAGAATCGGAGTGGATATTGGCGGTTCGTTCACCGACTTCGCCGTGCTCGACGAAGCGACGCGGACCATACGGACCTTGAAGGTGTTTTCGCGTCCGGACAGTCCGGGGAGTGAAGTGCTCGCCGGAATGGAAGGCCTGCGGGAACGCTATGGTATTGAGCCGCGTGAGGTGGTTTATTTCACGCACGGTACGACCGTCGGCGTGAACGCGGTGGTGCAACGCAAGGGGTTGAAGCTAGGGCTCGTCACTACGCGCAGCTTCGAGGACGTGCTGGACATTGCGCGACTGAAGATTCCCGACATGTACCACCTGATGTCCAGCCGTCCCGCGCCTCTCATTCCACGCGACCGGGTGTTCGGCGTGGTGGGCCGGCTGACGGCGGAGGGTGACGAGGAAACACCGGTCGATGAGACCAGCGTGCTCGACGCGGTGCGCGGCATGCAGGCGGCCGGTTGCGAGGGCGTGGTGGTGTCGCTGCTGCATTCCTACCGCAACCCTGCGCACGAGCAGCAGGTGAAGACGATCATCCAGCGGGAAATGCCGGGTATGTTCGTCTCATGCTCGCATGAAGTCTGGCCGATCATCCGTGAATATGAACGCACCGTCACGGCGACCATTGGCGGCTACGTGCAACCGCGCGTGTCGAATTACCTCACGAAGTTGCAGGCGGCGCTGGCGGAAAGCGGGATTGGAGCCGACCTCAAGGTCACCAAGTCGAATGGCGGCGTGATGAGCGCCGAGAACGGCAAGCAGAACTGCGTGCAGATGATCCTGTCCGGCACCGCGTCCGGCGTGATCGGCGCGGCGTATCTCGCGAAGCTCTGCAAGGTGAAGGACTGCATGAGTCTCGACATCGGCGGGACGACGGCGGATATCGCGTTGATCGTCGACGGCAAGCCGCAGTACGCGACGGGCGAATATATCGGCGAATTCCAGATTCATATTCCGTCGGTCTCCGTATCGTCGATCGGTGACGGAGGCGGCTCGATCGCCTGGGTCGACGAGTTCGGCGTGCTCAAGGTCGGACCGGAAAGCGCGGGGTCGAATCCCGGCCCGGTTTGCTATGGCCGCGGAGGAACCCGGCCGACCATCACGGACGCATTCGCCGCGATCGGCGTGCTCGGCAGCGCAGCGCTCGGCTATAACGCGGTGAAGGTGGATGTCGATGCGTCGCTGCGTGCGATCGAACCGCTGGCGCAACGCCTGGGACTCGACGTCTACAAGACAGCGGCGGCGATCATCGAGGTATCGATCTCCGGCATGTATGCAGGCGTGAGCCGCTTGAGCTCGCGCTTCGGTATCGACCCGCGTACCTTCTCGCTGATGCCATTCGGCGGCGCGGGGCCCATGCTCGGCTGTTTCCTCGCCCGCGCGCTGAATGTGCGCAACGTGCTGGTCCCGACTACGCCCGGTGTGCTGAGCGCGCTCGGCGGCTTGATCGCGGACACCAAGAACGACTTCGTTCGCACGACGTATTATCCACTCGACCGCGCATCCCTCGAACGGCTTGGCCACGACCTCGCGCTGCTGGAAGCCGATGCGCGCGCCTGGGTGATCCGCGAGACCGGCACGGACGCAACGGCTGAACTCGTTGTTTCCGCAGACATGCGTTATCGCGGGCAGTCGTTCGAGATCGATACGCCGCTTACCGCCGATGCAATTTCCAAGGGTGACATCGAAGGGATTGCGCAGGCGTTCCATCGCGAGCACGAACGCCTCTTTGGTCATAGCGATGAAAAGTCCGCCATTCAAGTGGTCGCGCTCAGGCTCGTCATTACGGCACCCACGCCCAAGCCCGAGTTGCCAAAGATAGCGTCGGCCGAAGGCGCCCCAAAGGCCGAGTCCGAGATCGATGCCTACCTCGACGGAGCGTGGCGCCGCGTCCCGCTCTACCGGCGCACGGCGCTGCTTGCCGGGCATCGGTTCCCCGGCCCGGCGATCGTTGCCCAGGACGACACCACCACTTGCGTGCTGCCGGGTTTCAACGCCCGTGTGGACGAGTACGGCAATCTTTTTCTCGAAGCCGTTTGAATAGCTGACTTTGGAAAGGCAACATGACATTCAATAAATCCGTCCTCCAGATTTTCGCGAACTACTGCGTCGCGGCAGCGGAAAGCATGGCCTATACGCTCGTGCGCACCGCGCATTCCGCCTTCGTGAAGGAAACTGAAGACTTCTCCTGCACGCTGATGAACACACGCGGCCTTACGTTCGCTTCGCCGAAGACGCTGGGCGCCACGTGGTATCCGGGTCTCGACTTCGGCGCGGTGATCGACATGATCGATCACTACGAACCGGGCGATATCTGCATGACCAACGACGCGTACAGCGGCTACGTGGCGACCCACACGCCCGACGTGATGATGTGGAAGCCGGTGTTTTTCAACGGCGAGATTGTCTGCTACGTCGGCGGACATATTCATAACACTGACATGGGCGGGGCGGTGCCGGCTTCCCTGTCGCGCACGCTGACCGAGATCTACCAGGAAGGCATCCGCTTTGCGCCGACCAGGATTGTTCGCGCGGGCGTGCTGGACGAGGTCCTGCTCGAACACATGGCCATCAACGTGCGCGCACCCGAGCAGAATCGCGGCGACCTGAAGGCGCAGATCGCGATGCTGATGACCGGCGAGCGCCGGGTGCTGGAGATCATCGAACGTTTCGGAATCGAGCAGTTTCGCGCCGGGATGGACGCGCTGCTCGAGTACTCGGAAGAGCAGGCGCGCACGATTGTCAGGAGCATGCCGGACGGGGAATATTTCTTCGCCGAATACGCCGATGAGGATTCGGTCAATGGCAAACCCCTGCGTGTTGCGTTGACGCTGACAGTCAAGGACGGTTCGCTCGTCTTCGATTTCACCGGCAGCGATCCACAACTGAATTCGTCGCTGAACATGCCCACGGGCGGCAAGGAGCGGCACGTGCTCGCGCTCGTCGGGCTGAACTACATCCTGTACTCGCTCAATCCCGATCTGCTGCTCAACGCCGGGATGCTCAAGGTGGCGCGCTGCATCCTGCCTGAAGGCACGATCATGAATTGCGTTCCGCCGGCGGCGGTCGGGATGCGCAGCCTGACCGCGAAGGTCGCGCAGTACGTGACCTTCGGGGCGTTCTCCATGGTGTGCCCGGAACGTTTGCCGGCGTGTCCGGCCGGCGGCATGTCGATTCTCAACGTCAAGACCGTGGACCGCCGGGGTCGCGCGGTGATCGCTTCCATCGGTCCGGTGGGCGGCGGCGCGGGCGGCATGATCTCGGGCGACGGGTCGGATGCGTCGGGCGCAAACGTGGCGTTCCTGCGCAATACGCCGGTGGAGATCAACGAAGCCGAAGTGCCGATCCGGATCACCAGGTATGGCGTCGTGCCCGGTAGCGCGGGCGTGGGCAAGTACCGCGGCGGCCTGGGGACCGTGATGGAGTTCAGGGTGTTTTCGCCGGGCACGCTGGTGACCGCGCGCAATCGCGACCGCTCGCGCTTCGCGTCCTGGGGCGTGCTTGGCGGCAAGGCGGGCGCCGTCTCGCGCTTTACCCGCAATCCGGGCCGCGAGGACGAGGAGGACCTGGGCGTGACCGACCTCGTGATGTGCGGTCCCGGCGATGTCATCCGCCTCGAAGGCTGCGGCGGCGGAGGCTACGGCCATCCGCACGAACGTGACGCTCAGAAAGTGGCCGAGGACGTGCGGCGCGGTTACCTGCGCGTCGATCAGGCCCGTGAGCTTTATGGCGTGGTGCTGGTCGACGGGGAGATCGACGCCGCGAAGACGGCTCAACTGCGCGAAGAGGCGAAGCGGATCACGGACCGGACGGTCACCGCTCACTTCGACTATGGCGCGGAGCGCAGCGCGTATGAGGCGAAGTGGACACGTGAGCGTTATGACGCGTTGACCGGCATCCTGGCGCGCGCACCGGTGGTATGGCGTCATTTCCTCAAGCACAAGATCTTCGATGCACTCGACGCGAGGGAAGCGGCAGGCACGATGACGGCCGGCGCCGGAATCATCGACGAACTCCATGCCGGCGTGCTTCGGCGATATCCGCAATTGCTCGACGTGGAGCAGGCCGCCGTTGCCTGACACATGAGGGAAAACGAGCACGTTTTCATCACCGGGTTGGCGGCCATGCAAAGCACCGCGTTAGCGATGCGATAACAAGCGGTTTATGCTGTTTCGCGGTTTTTGTCGGTGTTTCACGCGGATTCTGCAAGCATACGATGCTGCTGAAGAGACGCGATAAAACCTGCTCCCCATCGCCTCCCGAACGTTTTTCAGATCCCTTACCCGTCCGGAGTCAGTCAAGTGAAAGATGATACAAAAAGCGGTGGCGTAAGCCGCCGCGACATGATGCGCGTGTTGGCCGGCACCGGCATGATGGCAGTCACCGGCGGCGGCCTGTTGTCCGTATCGGCGTCTGCGCGGGCCGCCGATACCCCCAAGAAGGGCGGCAGCATCCGGGTGGCGTACGACGCAGGGTCGGTCTCAGACACGCTCGACCCGGCCCTGGGTTCGACGGGTAGCGACTACATCCGCTTCTTCATGTTCTACAGCGGCCTGACGCAGCTCGACGAGAGCCTGACGCCGCGCATGAATATAGCGGAGTCCGTATCAAGTACCGACGCGAAGACGTGGATCATCAAGCTTCGCCAGGGTGTGACTTTCCATGACGGCAAGGCGCTCGCGCCGGCCGATGTGGTCTATTCGCTGATGCGTCACAAGAATCCGCAGACGGCGTCGAAGGTGAAGACACTTGCCGATCAGTTCGCCGATATCAAGGCGAGCGGCCCGAACGAAGTGACCATGGTGCTGGATGTGCCGAACGCCGACTTGCCGGTGATTCTTGCTACGCCGCAACTTGTGATCGTCAAGGACGGTACGACCAGCTTCGGCTCGGGCGTCGGGACCGGACCCTACAAGCTCAAGAGTTTCAAGCCGGGTGTCAGCACGGTCGGCGTGCGTAACGACAACTACTGGAAAAGCGGACAACCGTACCTCGACCAGATCGAACTGGTGGGTATCAGCGACAACGCCGCCCGCGTGAATGCATTGCTCGCGGGCGACGTGCACTTGATCAACTCCGTTGATCCGCGCTCGACACAGCGGATTGCATCGACCCCGGGTTATGCGGTCAAGGAAACCAAATCCGGTCTTTACACCGACCTGATCATGCGTCGCGACAACACCCTCACGGGCAATCCCGACTTCGTGATGGGCATGAAGAACCTGTTCGACCGTGAGCAGATCCGCACGGCCGTGTTCCGGGGCTTTGCAGTGGTCGGCAACGACCAGCCGATCCCGCCGGGCCACCGCTACTTCAACGCTTCGTTGCCGCAGCGCAAGTTCGATCTCGACAAGGCCAAGTTCTACATGCAGAAAGCGGGCGCGGTCGGGCCGGCCTTGCCGCCGATCTACGCCACGACCGACGCGAACGGTTCCGTCGAAATGGCCGAGCTGATGCAGCAGACAGCGGCAAAGATTGGAGTGAACCTGACCGTAAACCGGGTTCCCGCGGACGGCTACTGGTCGAATCACTGGATGAAACATCCGCTCGGTTTCGGCAGCATCAATCCACGTCCTAGCGCAGACGTATTGTTCACGCAGTTCTTCAAGTCCGACGCGCCCTGGAACGAGTCGGGCTGGAAGGACCCCCGCTTCGACCAGTTGCTGTTGAGCGCGCGTGCTGAAACCGACGAAGCCAAGCGTAAGGCGATGTACGGCGAAATGCAGGTGCTGGTGGCGGATCAGGGCGGTATCGGCATTCCGTCGTTCATCAGCTTGCTCGACGCGAACGACAAGCGGTTGAAGGGGTTGGGCTCGATCCCGACCGGTGCGATGATGGGCTTCTCGTTCGCCGAACATGTGTGGTGGGCTGCCTGACGAACCGCGCCACATTCAACTGAAAATCAATGAAGCTTGATTCGTATTGGCTGGATACGGCGCCCGTATTCAGCGAAGGTGTGCAGGGTCCCGTGGAAGGCCGCGCCGATGTGGTGGTGATCGGTGGCGGCTTCACGGGTTTGTCGGCTGCGCTCGAACTCGCCACGCGCGGCGTGTCGGTCACCGTGCTGGAAGCAGGGCGCATAGCAAGCGAGGCGTCAGGGCGCAACGGCGGCCAGTGCAATACCGGCGTTGCACAGGACTTCGCTTCGCTGGCCGCGAAAGTTGGACTGGAGCAGGCCCGGGGTTTCTATCGCGCGTATGAAAGTGCGGTGGCGAGCGTCGAGTCGATCGTCTCCCGTCATCAGATCGATTGCGACCTGGTCCGCACGGGGAAGCTCAAGCTCGCGGCCAAGCCCGGGCATTTTGAAAAACTGGCGCGTACCTACGAGGTGTTGCGCCGCGAAGTGGATCCCCAAGTCGAGTTGATTCCGCCGGACCGCATGCGTAGCGAGATCGGCTCGGATGGTTTTCATGGCGGGCTGCTGCAGCGCAACGGCGTGCAGATGCACATGGGCAAGTTCGGGGTCGGGCTGGCACAGGCTGCCACGCGACACGGCGCGCGTATCTTCGAAGGTGCGGCGGTGACGCAACTGAAACGCCTCGACGACGAGCGCTACGAGCTCACGTCGGCGAGCGGTGTCATCAGGGCGGACCGGGTGCTGGTGGCAACGGGGGCATCGCGCGTGGGGCCGTTGCAGTGGTTCCAGCGGCGCATGGCGCCGGTGGGTAGTTTTATCGTGGTGACGGAGCCGCTGTCCACGCAGCAACTCGATACGTTTTTTCCCCACCGGCGCAGCTATGTGACGTCGCTCAACATAGGCAATTATTTTCGGGTGACGCCCGACAACCGGTTGCTGTGGGGCGGCCGCGCGCGCTTCGCAATGTCCAATCCCCGTTCCGATGAAAAGAGCGGCAACGTGCTGCGCAAGGGCCTCGCGAAGTACTTTCCGGAGTTGGCCAACACGAGGATCGACTACTGCTGGGGTGGTCTCATCGACATCACCGTAGACCGGCTTCCCCGTGCGGGACAGCACGAAGGACTTTACTATTCGATGGGTTACAGCGGCCACGGCGTGCAGATGTCGACGCATATGGGGCGCATGATGGCCGACGTGATGTCGGGTTCCGAACAAGCCAACCCGTGGCGTTCGCTACCCTGGCCGGCGGTGCCCGGACATGCCGGCCGTGCGTGGACGCTGCCGTTGGTCGGCGCGTATTACCGGCTGCAGGATATTTTGTTCTGACCCGAGGCGTGGCCGTCTTGTGAATTTGACTCACGTCGCGGCGCGGGCGGAGTGCATTGGTTGTCGTCCAGGCAAGGACCACGAAGACCTGCACCGCCGCAAATAAAAATGCCGTAAAGCCGCAAGCGACTTGCATATATATGCCGTAAAACATGAAATATTTACGGCATTTTTTCTTGTTATCAACCGTCGAGGAATCCTACACTTCTGGCAAATGATGAGACCGGGGGTGTCATGTCGAGGCAAAGCACAGCAACGAAGAATCACACGCGTATCAGCTATGTTCATCGTGGTGTGGGCAGCGTAGTACTGAGGCGCTTTGACCCGGCATGCGATTCGTTCGAAGAGTTGACCCAGATGCTGCACCGGTCATTCGCGCGGCTGGGCGCGATGGGGCTCAACTGCACGTGTGTTGACCAGTCCGCACTGGTTACCCGTGCGCGTGCCACGCGCGGCGACTGTTATGTCGCGGTACGCAACGGACGGCTGGTTGGAACCATGACGCTTTACACCCAGGATAGCGAGTCGTTATGCGGGCTTTATCGGCGGGATGATATTGCGAGCGTTCGCCAATTCGGTGTTGATCCTGCCTATCAGAGCAGGGGGATCGGAAAGTCGTTATTGGCCTATGCGGATCACTGGGCCGCCATTCGCGGTTATGCGGAGCTTGCGCTGGACACACCACAGCCCGCTACCCATCTGATTGAGTTCTACCGGGGCCAGGGTTTCCGGATCAACGACTTCATCAGGTTCGCAGGCAAGCAGTACGACAGCGCGATCCTGAGCAAAACACCCATCGCGTTCCGCCATCTTGCCACCTGGTCGCGCCGTCTTGAATTGCCGCAAGCAAGCGTTGCTCGTGCGGCATGACAAACAGGCCGCACTCATGCCTCAAGTGCGGCCTGTATCAAAGCTTCATGAAACCTGCGTGAAACCCCGGTGAAACCTGAACTTCAGACCTTTACGACCGAGGCCTGATAGATCTCGTCGACAGACGTTGCCAGCGTTGCGTCGAACTCGTTGTCGCTCATCCACTTCTTGAGCTCGTTGATCAGCGCGCGGGAGAAGCTCGCGATCATGCCATGATTCTTCGTCAGGCGATTGCATGCGTCGGTGCGTGAATAGCCGCCGGAGAGCGCCACCACGCGTACGACGGCCGGGTGCTCGATCAGCGGGCGATAGAGATCCGCCACGTCCGGGATGGTCAGCTTGATCATGACCTTGCTGCCTTCGGGCAGTGCGTCGAGACCCTTGAGCAGCTCAGCCAGCAGGATGGTTTCCGCTGCGGCCTTGTCCGGAATGTTGATGGACACCTCGGGTTCCAGAATGGGCACGAGACCGTGCGCCTGGATTTGCGCCGCGACTTCGAACTGCTGTTTGGCGATGGCTGCGATCCCTTCCTCGGACGCATGGTCAACAACCGAGCGCATCTTCGTACCGAATACGCCCAGCTTGACGGCACGCTCGAGCAGCGCGTCCAGCCCGGGGATCGGTTTCATCAGACGCACGCCGTTCGCTTCCGCCTCGAGTCCCTTGTCCACCTTCAGGAACGGAACCACACCGCGGTCTTCCCACAGGAAGGCCGGGACGGACTTCCCTTCTGCCTCTCCGTCCATGGTGGCTTCGAAGAGAATGGCGCCGATAACCTTGTCACCGGTGAAGGCCGGTGCGGTCATGATGCGTACTCGCATCTCGTGCATCAGCTTGAACATCTCGGCGTCGCCGTTGTACTCGCTTTCCGGAATTCCATACGCCCGCAGGGCGCCAGGGGTGGATCCGCCACTCTGGTCGAGGGCCGCGATAAACCCCGGTTTGTTGCTCATTTGCGCCAGCATCTTGTCATTAGCCACGTACGTTTCTCCCTCTTAACTATCAAACACCGGACCCGGTTTCTCTGGTCTGGACCATTGCTTTCGATTCAATAAGTGTACTGGATTGGCGGATGGGCTTCGAAAACAAACCAATGCTGGCCGTCTGTTTTACCTCACTCAGCCGGGCGGCGACTGCCGGACACAGCCGCCGACGCGGCGAGAGGCCGGTTTTCCCGGCTTCGATCCCCGCCCAAGCGCTTGAATTTCCAGACGTTCGCCTGGGGTCCATGCGCGCCGCCTTTAGAGCCGCAAGTTTATTTTGAATTCCGGTTTTAAAACGATTTTTAAAAACGAACTAACGCGCGTCACAATCCAGTGCGACCCGTTGCATCGCGGATGAAACGCCCCGCAAGAAAGGTGCCTCGACGACGGCGCGCAGCCCCGTCGGCTTCTCTACACGACATTTCATTGATCTGCTCCCGCCTGGATTGCACGTGGTCGTGCTTCGCGCTCAAGCATCCGCGAAAAATATTGAAATAAAAATCAAAAAATGCCGGCAGGGCGCGGGCGTCGACGGTCCCGAACGGCCTGGACAGCTGCGTGGAAATCTTTTTAAAGATTTGGAAAGAACCCGCGGGAGGCGCGTGTTGCTCGCCGTTTCACCCTTGCCTGAAGTGCGCAACCATGACTGTGCCGATAGACGATGGTCAGCCGACGGTGCCCAGCCCGGGCAACGCGCGGCTGCCGCATCGCGTCGCGGGTCCTGCTTGCCGCAAGCGGGCAGTCCATAGGCGGTTCTCATCCAGGCTCAACAGCAAACCTGACGTACGGAGCATTTTAATGTCGACGATTTCCAGCGCATCCAGCGCGCCCAGCGTACCCAGCCCTTCAAGCGTGGCCGCCCCTGTCGCCCCCATCCCGAGCGCGGCCGACACGACGGCTGCCGCCAACTCGGCCAGGGCGTCCGCCGCGCAGTCCGTCATCAGTGGCTCGACGGGCAACGCGTCGCTGGATGTGTCGTCGCTGGTCACGAGCCTCGTCAACGCGAAGGTGGCGGGCCAGACCGGCTCGCTGATCGCGCAGCAGCGCAACGACAACACCAAGCTCTCGGCGATCGGCGCCCTGCAGGCCGGGTTGTCGGCGTTGCAGGCGGGCATTGCGCCGCTGTCGAACGGGAGCGCCCTGGGCCAGTTCACCACTACCGCGGACGGCACGGGGCTGACGGCAAGCGGCAGCAGCGGGGCGGCGACCGGCAGCTATTCCGTCGCGGTGACGCAAATTGCCAGCGCGCAGACGCTTTCGTCGGCGGCATTCGGCGCTTCGACCGCACTGGGCACCGGCACGATGAACGTCTCGGTCGGAGACAAGCCGATGAGCATCGACATCACGTCGGCGAACAACACCGTGAGCGGCATTGCGAGTGAGATCAACTCGTCGTCGAGTAATCCCGGCGTCACCGCAACCGTCGTGACCGGCACGGACGGCGCGCACCTGATCTTGCGTTCGTCGGCCACGGGCGCATCGAACACGATCAATGTTTCAGTGGGCGCCGTGACCGACGATGCCGGCCTGTCCAGTCTCGGCGTAACGTCCACGGCGGGCGCCAGCGCCACGGACCCGTCGACCATTGCATCGGTGTCCGCCACGAGCCCGTGGACGCAGACCGAATCCGCCAAAGACGCCATGTTCACCATCGACGGTACGGCCGGCACCAGTTCAAGCAACACGGTCACCACCGCTATCCAGGGCGTCACGCTGAACCTGACCGCGGCGGCCATTGGCGTGCCTGCCGGCACGCCGCAGACGCTGACCGTGGCGCAGGACACCACGTCGGCATCGGCTGCCATCAATAACTTCGTCAACCTCTATAACACCCTGGTGACCACCTATACCCAGGTTGCCGGTTTCGACAGTTCGAAAGCCAAGGGCGCGCAAGGCGGACCGCTGCTCGGCAATGCGATGTTCAACACGATCAAGAACACGCTTGCGAGTATTGTCAGCGGCGGCGTCAAGAACGGCAGCGCCAACATCTCGCTTGGCGCTATCGGCATTACGCTGAACAAGGACGGGACGCTTACAGCTGACGGCATGAAGATTACGAACGAGCTGACGAGCAATCCGCAAGGAGTCGCGGCCCTGTTCAATCCGACGACAGGCGTGGCCGCGAAGATGACCAAGAGCCTGAACGGGTTCCTGGACGAGCGCGGCCTGATTGCGAATAACCAGGATCCGCTCAACGCGGACCTCAAGGGCATCAGCACGCAGCAGGATACGCTCGCGAGCTATACGGCCCAGCTCACTCACCAGTACCAGGCGCAGTTCACCGCACTCAACACGGTCATGGCGACGATGAACAAGAATTCGCAGTACCTGACGCAACTGTTCGGCGGCGCCAACAGCGACGGTGCGCTGGCGAAAGGCAAGCCCGGTTGATTGACGAGGTAGCGATGAAGCGGGAGCAGGCAGTGACAGATCCGGACCAGGCCCTGCGCGGAGCGCGGATGACGGCCATGCAAGCGAGTCATGAATGATGGCGCAAGGAGCGGCGTCAGGCCGTGAGAATGTGAAAAATACGCGAGCACTTCTGGGGCTTGTTTTCAGGTTATTTCGATACCTGTCCGTGCTGGCCGCCGCCGGCTTCGGCGGGGCGCCGCTCGCTCATGCGGGTTGCGTTCCGGGCGAGGGCAAACCGCGTCCTGTCATCTTGCTGCCCTCAGCGAGTATCTCTGCGTTGCCCACCCTGAGCGTAGGCGATGTATTGGGCTCGGTACAGGTCGCCGAGTTGCAGGACATTCCGTTCGCCTGCACGGGCACGGCGAATACCCTCGAGGTCAGGCTGATCCGTTCCGGCGCACCGCTGCAGGACTTGAAAGACGTGTATCCCACGAGTGTTGCAGGCGTCGGCATGCGCGTGAGCGCGAGCGGCGGCAGCTTTGCCGGGATCGACGATGCCTCTCGTCCGGTACCGTACAAGGTCGTGCTGATGCGCGAGGCGAGGCATCTGACAGGCTTCGCGCTGAGGATCGACTTCATCAAGACCGGGCCGGTGCAGGACGGTGTTCTCGCGGCGGGTCCGCTTGCCAGCGTAGTGGTGGGTGGCACCGAACTGCTCGAAGTCGATGTCCCGGCAGGCGCCGTGATATTTACGTCATCAGTGTGCGACGCGGTGCACGTGGGCGGCAGCGTTGCCGCCGGAGTGGGTACGGCGGGTGCGTTCACGCAAGAGAGCATCGTTGTGCAGACGGGCTGCAATCCGGGCGTGATAGCGGTGATGCAATTCGGACAGCCCTACTTGTACGGCGGCACGCAGATTGTGCGTCGTCCGGTCTTCGCACACCCGAACGCCGGGAGTTCCGGGAGCGACTGGCTGGGGCACGCATGGCCAAACGCAACGGGTGATGGCAGCAACAACTCGATCAACCTCAATAACAACGGTAGCGGTGTGTACACCGGCAGCGCGAACGCTTTTGGCGCGGGCAATGTTGGAGAAAGCGCGTTGGGACGGAGTGTCCGCAGCGCGGGTCCTCATCCCTGAGAAAATACCCGTCAAGCGGGAGATTCCCGGCATTGCGCTGAAGAAAAAGACCCGGCCGGCGACCTGCACGCTTCGCGCTGATTTACCAACCCTTGGCGACGGGATTCGCAGGCTTCGTCGCAAGCTGCTCGAAAAAAATCCGGCTGCTGCACAGACTCCATGCATTGCGTTCACGCGTCTTGCCGGGAGTCCAGCATGCGTACCGTCATTGCCGTCCATATCACCGCGGCCGTCCTGTCCATCGTGGTCGGGGCGTCAATGCTTCTTTTGCAGAAGGGCACCACGCGCCACAAATTGATGGGCCGCGTATGGGTGGCGGCCATGTTCGTCACCGTGCTGAGTTCGTTCGACATCCGGGAGTTGAACCACGGTCATTTTTCCTGGATTCACAGTCTGTCGGTGCTGACCGCGCTTAGCCTCGCACGTGCGATCTGGGCTATCCGGCAAGGTAACGTCAGCGGCCACGCAGCGGCCATGAGCGGATCGTTCATCGGCCTTGCGGTGGCCGGCATTGCAGCCGTGGTGACGCCGCATCGTTTGCTGAACCTCATGCTTGGCGGCTGGTTTGCGCACACGCTGTGGTAGCTGCGGCCCACGTTCTGCCCGGTCCTTCGGCAAGCGCCAACGCATTTCGCCAGGGCAAGCCTTTTACGGCCGGTCGCGCCGAAGCCGCATTGAAACCTGCATCCTGTCGGCCGGGTGAACCGTCACCGTGATCTCGAAGGCTTCGTTCGCCTTGTCGAGGTATCGACGAATAATTTTCAACCCCGGCGTGCCTGCTCCCGCATTCAGGCTTTCCGCCATCCCTGCTGCGAGTGAGATCGCGCAAATGGTTTGCTCGACTTCCGCCACCCGTTTGCCAAACTTCGATTCAATGAGCGAGCTGACAAGCTCGGTCGGCGATTCCTTCAACAGCTTCGGAATATCCGCGTAGGCGGGGTCCAGATACGCGTCTGTCCATCCAATTGGCAACGTGTCGCCCTTGCGGTCCAGCCGCAGTATCTGCATGCGCACCCACTTGCTGCCCGGCGTGCATCCCAGTTCGCGTGCGAGCGCCCGGTCTGCCACGACCTCGTCGACCGCCTTGACCACACGCTCCTGGTCTTCAGCAAGTTGAACAAGGCCGTCGAGCGAGGCGATTGACTGCGTGTATGCACCCGACGGAGAACGCGATTCCACCCGCGTGCCTACATGCTTTCGTCGCGATACCAAGCCCATTCCCTGCAATTCCTGCAGAGCGAGCCGCACGGTGGGACGACTTGTTCCGTAGTGCTCACAGAGTTCCATCTCGGTCGGCAACAACGCTCCAACCGGATACCGTCCCGACCCGATAGCCTCGGCGAGATCCTGTGCGACCCGGGAGTAAAGAGTCGGCCCTGAACAATTAGTTTTCTCAGCTGGGGGTCTAGTCGCCAGGGTCACACGCGAGCGGCCGAGTTCAGCAGCATGGCCAGCATAAGGGC
>NZ_JBIYEB010000046.1:0-44839 GCF_044909315.1 Caballeronia udeis | reverse complement strand
GGGAGAGCCGAATGAACACGACCCAGAACAACGCCGGCCTGACGGAGCGGAACGTTGATTGATTGACAAAAAATCCCACTTGTCCATATAAACACCGATTTCGCAATGGGGCTTGCCCGGGCGCTGGGCTTCGACCTGTGTCCGCGACTCGCTCATCTGCGCGACCGCCGTTTGCATGTGCCACGGCACCACGCCGTGCCGGCGGAGCTCGTGGCCGTGACCGACTGTGACGTGCGCCTGGACCTCATCGAAAGTATCTGGGACGAGTTCGTTCGGGTGGCAGCGTCGGTTCAAAGCGGTCGCTGCACGGCGGTCGAGGCGTTGACCCGGTTCGGCGCAGCGGCGCGTGGACAGTCCGTGTACGACGGTGGCGTTCATATAGGAAGGTTGTTCCGTACGGTTTTCCTCATCGACTATTTCACCAATCCGGTATTCCGAAGCGAGCTTCAGCATGTCCTCAATCGTGGTGAAGCCGTACACACCGTGCAGCGGGCGATACACATCGGCAAGATTCCGTCGGAACTAACGAAGTATCACGAATCACTCGCGGCCGTGTCGTCATCGCTGGCGTTGCTCACCAACGCCGTAATGGCTTGGAACACGATGCATATGCAACGTGCCGTTGGTCAGATCGAGGCGATGAGTGGGGACGTCCTTAGAGCTGTGGACCTGCGGCGAATCGCACCCACGTATCTGGAAGGCATTAACTTGCGTGGCACGTTCGATTTTCCGATCGCCCGCTATGCGGACCGTGTCCTGCCCAGCCTGGTGAATGGCCTGAGTGTAAATGAGCTTCGCTCTGCGTGACGCTGACCGTAGTCCGAATTAAAACTGTCACCGTTGCAAAAATAAAACCGTCAATCCGATGACTGACTGCGTCTAACCGGCGATGCGTGACAGCAGCAATTGCTTTAACTGTGGAAGACACACATTGTGCAACTCGTAGTCGTCAACGATACGCCGGCGAGCGCGATCCCTGATCGCTCTGAAACTCGAAGGGCTCTTGCATGCGGCGTCGATTTGATGCGCTAGATGTGCATGGTCGAAAAAGTCGACGAGCAAGCCGTTGTAGCCGTCTTCGATCACTTCCTCGATCGCTGGGGTTCTTGACGCGATGACCAAACAAGACGCCGCCAACGCTTCCATCAACGACCACGAAAGCACAAACGGGTAGGACAGATATACATGTACGGTCGATATCTGCAGGAGACTCAGGTAGCGCGCATACGGGATACGTCCGACAAAGTGGATGCGATCCCAATTCACGCGGCCATCGATCTCCTTGGAATAGTGTTGCCGGTAGGTGCCCTTCGATGAGGGTCGACTGTAGGAAGCGCCGTCGCCACCGACAATTACCACGTGAGCGTTCGGACGCAGGCGCTGTATCTCAGGAAGCGCTCGCATGAAGACGTGGAATCCGCGGTGGGGTTCCAGATTCCGATTGACGAATGTGATCACCTCGTCTTTTGCGTAGAGACTCGCACCCTCCGTCCCGAGGTCGAATGTTGCCCCTGGATTTGGTTTGACAATATCGCAATCGATCCCGTCAAACACGACCTCAATCTGACCACCTAGCGCGTTGGGATAGCGACTCTTCTGCCAATGCGTGGGACTTATCCCGACGTCACCGGCTAATAGACTCTGACTTTGCGTCATATTCTGCGCGCGGACGTCGTATCGGAGTGTTGCCTTTTCGGGAAACTCGGGATCGAAGCCCAGATCCTGCCCCTCCGTATTGAAGTAGAACTCGCAGTAGTTGACGATTCGGGCACGCGGAAACACATCCCTGACAAACAACATTTCGCCCCAACCCGGATGACCGAACACGACGTCGGGGTTCAGCCCTTTGGTTTTGAGAGTCTCAAGACTCGTCGCGACGGCCAATCCTCGCCGCAAATTGACGTCCGTCGTACGCAGATAGGCGTTAAGCGGCGTGACGGCCTTTTCTTGAAATACGTATCCGTAGAGGTTAAGGCCCGGTACCGCGCTGTTCCAGTTTGCCTTGACGCGGCTCGCCTCACCGAGCGCCCAAACCTGCGTGTCGCGCTGTGCAATTAGGTCCGCAATGAGATGCCGAAATTGACCCGGAATGTTTTGATGGATGAACAGTATCTGCATTGCGAATCAATTTTCCTTGCGGCATCTTCCGCATTTTTGTCAACGACAGGACGCTTCAGGAACACAGTGAAAATGTCGGTCTTGTATGCGCCACGCAACTGAACGGCCAATTGCACAGCTGTCTTTTCAGTCGGCCAACGACCCGAACTGTCGGCCGTGTGCATGCAATCTCACCGCATGCACATTCCGGCTTATATTCCGAGCCGCCCTCGCGTCACATCGCTTCGAGAATCGATGCAGAGTAGCGGCGATACAGCCACGCAGAACATGCCGCCGCCAACGAGAGCGCGAAGATCATCCACAGTGCCCAGCCAACCGACGACCAGTAAGCGAACCCATCCGTCGTCAAGTTTCCCATAACTGTCCGTTTGATCGCGACGAACACAATCACGATACCTATCAGCGGTAGTGAAGTCACAATATGAATCATCGTGATCGACCAGAAATGCCCTCGCGTATCGCGCCATGCGGCGCCCCACGAGGCCTGCGCTCCGATTGCCGCATGACAGAACAAAAGGCTCAGCCTTATGAAAATGAACACCGCCAAACCGACCGTGACCAGCGCGATCAGCAACGGCATGAGAAAAGCCGAACGACTGTGATGACCATGACCCAGCAACGTGAAAACGAAGACGACGGTACAGACCACTGCAAACACCGTGGCCAGTAGACCAAGCAGCACGCACAGGCCAAGGTATCGCCAGTACCCTTTGTCGAAAAAATCGAGCGAGCGAGCCTCCTCGGCGCCGAGAAGGGAATACCGCATGACCTGCACTGGTAAACCTGCGATCGCAAACATCTGCACGATTGAACAAATCGTTAAACCAAGCGAAACTCCCGCATGCCCAAAGCGCGGTCCACCTGCTGCCGCAGCCGCTGCGATCGCCAGTCGCAGCTCGATCTGCGCGTAGCTTGTGAGCAGCAGGAAAGCGAATATGATCAAAGCCATCAAAGGCCGGTTGAGAATGGCTAATCCCGCGTCTTTCCAAGCGCCCCTGAAGCATTGCCCCACAGTAACGGATTGCATATTGCCTCTGTTTTAGTTATGAAATTTTTTCCGGCCGCGTCAGTTACCGCCGCTGAAGCAGAGAAGCCGCGGTTCAGAACGCCCGACGCAGGTTCAATGCTCTCTAGGTAGCCGCACCCCATACCAAACCTTTGGTCACTACGTTGCTCGTCTTTATCCGATTCTTGCATTCGTCGAAATGCGTCGTACGTTCCGCCCACAGCAGGCACGCTGCTACGCTACTTGTACCCGTTGGCCGAAGCGCGAGTCCAACGACTCTGCCTCCGGCTCAAGCACTCTCGAAAGCAAGTACGTTCTTGCAAATACGACGTGCGATCAGGCTGTGCAATCTGTTGGTCCACTTCGGTTCCGGACCCATCGCGAGCTTATTCGCCGGTGATCCGGTCCATCCCCAATTTCCCCAACTTCCCGGCGAGTTGTAACCGCGCTGTCCGCCAATCGGTCAACGACTGGATACGCTGCTTCTTCGCCGTCGCCAGTGCGGACTGCGCGTTCAGGAGTTCAAGGATATTGCCGACCCCGACTACGTACCGGTGCTGCGCGGCATCTTCGGAGCGCTGAGCGATTTCGAGCAGGGTCATGCTGTTTCGGACATTTTCTGTCGCTGTCTTCAAAGCCTGATACGTCGTCCAAACATCCAGTCCCACCTGATTTCTCGTCTCGTCGAGGGTGTAGCGCTGTACTTCTGTTTGCGCCGCAGCCTGGCGGACTTGATAGTTGCGCACAAAACCTTCAAAAATCGGGATAGTCACCTGCACGCCAACATACCAATCCCGTCCCGTTGCCGGAAAGGTCGGTACGCCCAGCCCCAACGACGCAGGCTGGTTGTTAGTGCTGTATTTGCTGACAAGCGATATGCTCGGCAGACCTTGAGCCCGAACCTGTCGCGTTTTGGCCGCGGCCGCGTCAAGTTGCGCTTCAGCCGACACGACGCTCGGATGGGTGCGTTTGGCTTCGTCCATCAGATCGGCGATCGAGCGACCGAATTCCGCATCCGGGGTAACGCCGCCGGCAACCGGTGGAAGTGCAATCAATGTGTCCGGGCTCATTGCCATGTCGGCTGCAAGCGTGCCAAGCGCCGTTTGCAGATCCCCTTCAGCCTTCGCACGGCTGAATACTGCCTGGGCATAGGCGGTCTGCGCTTGCAATGCATCGGTGATGGGTGCGACACCATGGTTGACGCGCTCGGTTGCGGCCTTGAAGCTGTCGTTGGCATCGCTTTCTACTTCTTCGGCTGTTACTAGGGCGCCTTGCGCTGCTTCCGCCGCGTAATAGTCCTTGGCGGCCTGGGCAAATGCGGTTTGCAAGACCGCATCTTGATTCGCCCGCGCGGCGGCAAACAACTCCTTCGCGTTATCGAGTGCAGCACCGCGCGCCCCAAAGTCGTAGAGGACCCAATTCAGCGATGCGCTGTCACTGCGCACGAAGGCGCGACTGGCAGAACTGAGCTGCGGTTTGCCGGTGACATCGGTCGTCGAATCGTCTTTCACACCCTGCCAGGTGCCGGAAATCGTGGGTAAATAAGCCCCCTTGGTCACGCCGACGTTGGCGGCCTGCACCTTGACATTCGCCCACGCCTCGCGCGTTTTAGGGTTGTTACACAGCGTCCGCTCGATCGTCTCGCGCAAACTCAAGGGTTGTTCAATCGCGCCGAACTCGCAAACGCCGTTTTGCCCCAGCAAAGCGCCTGCGGCGACTGGCGCCACCGTGCGCTCGGTCCGGAACACGTCGAACTCAGTGGTGACGGCACTGACACTGCCGCTTAGCACGCTCAGGACCAGAATTGCGCCGATTCGAGCCCAGCCATCGCATCGACGGTAGCTGCCCACGACCGGTGCTATTGGCGGCGTCTTAGCGACCTGCGCGGCCAAAGCTTGGACGCGAATATCAACGCTCACGCATACTCTCTTGCGCGGTTTGCACGAGCGGATCGAGAAAGTAATGCGCGACGCTTTGCGTTCCCGTCTTGACCTCTGCGGTGACCTCCATGCCAGGCGTCAAGTCAACGAGCTTGTCGTTCACACGAAACTGGTTCGTCGGCAGTTTGACGTGGGCGATAAACGTCAGTCCCAGCTTCTTATCCTGAGTTGCGTCATTGGACACCGACGTCACTTTCCCTTTCAGGAAGCCGTAGCGGGTATAGGGAAACGCTTCTATTTTGACAATCGCATCCTGCCCCACCTTCACAAATCCAATATCCTTGTTTTCGATATTCGCTTCGACCTCGACCGAGTCGTCCGGGACGATTTCCATGACCGCTTGCGCCGTCGTCACCACCCCACCGAGCGTGTGGGCAGCGAGTTGCTGAACCGTGCCGGCGACGGGCGCCGAGAGCGTGAGCAGACCTTGACGGGTCTGCGCCTTGGTTTCGTCGTTTGTGCTCTGTGTCAGTTGCTGGCTCGCTTTGTCTAGCTCATCGAGCTGCGCGCGCCGGAACTGCGAGGTCGTCGAGGCGATTTCAGCATGTTGTTGAACGACAGCCGCAGCCAATTGCTGGCGGTGGCTGCGTTGGGCCTCCAGTTCGTGTTCTTGTTCGAGCGCCGTCTGCTCTTTCTGGAGATAGTCCGTATTGGCGACATATTTCCCTGCGGCGAGCCCTTTGTAGTCGTTCGCGGCCTGGCGCGTGAGTGGCGCCGTCGCCTCAAGTTTTTCGATTTCGTGAACAGTGCTGTCAAGCTCCCCCGTTCGCTTTCCGAGTTCAGCTTCGGCGCTGGCCAGCTTGTCTTGATACTCGCGGTACAGGCCATCGGCATAATGCTGTGCCTGCTGGTGGTCGTCGGCCGACGCCCCGTGGACCGCAGCCACGATCGGGGAATGCCCACGTTGCTGTGCACCCAGCAACGCCTGTGAACGCGCGATGGCCAAGGCGGCGTCGATCTTGGAGGCGCGGGCCTTGTCCGAATCGGCTGCGGCCTGCGTGGTGTCGAGCGTGAGTAGGGGATCGCCTTCCTTGACCCGTTGCCCGTCACGGACACTGATCTGCCGTACAACTCCCGTTATCGCCGGCTGAATAATTTTTACCCGTGCATTGGGGATCAATTTGCCTTTTGCCGTCGCAACGATATCGAGTTTTCCGAGCAGGCTAATCAACACAATGATCAGTGCCAGCGCGACGATGATGCGCATCGTCCAACGGGGCGCGGGATGAACCGGTGTATCGACGAGTTCAAGGTTCGCCGGCATAAACGCCAGTTCATGGCCCAGTCGCTGCGGCGCATCGAGCTGGTGGCGAATCTCGTAGGCCGCGCGAAAAATTGAACTGTAACGACGCCACAGATCAGCGATCGCCTGTAATCTGATCGAATTCATGGAAGTCCAGGTTCAGGTGTTTTGCAGTGAAATCAGGTGTGCGTAGTAGCCACCTTGTTCCATCAGATGATCGTGACCACCACGCTCGACGATTTGCCCCTTGTCCATCGCAAAGATGTGGTTGGCGTGTCGAACGGCGCTCAAGCGATGGGCGATGATGATCACCGTGCGTCCCTGGCACATGGAGCGCATATTGTTTTGAATGACCCGCTCGGTCTCAAAATCCAGGGCGCTGGTCGCTTCATCGAAAATCAGGATCCGAGGATTGGTGACCAAGGCCCGTGCGATCGCGAGACGTTGGCGTTGACCACCGGACAAGTTGGAACCATGCTCGCCGACGATGCTGTCGTACCCCTCCTGCATTTCCGAGATGAACTCGTGTGCGCCCGCGAGTTTTGCCGCGTGGATCACCGCTTCCAACGGTATGCCAGGATCGGTGACGGCGATGTTTTGTCGAATCGAACGGTTGAACAGCAAGTTCTCTTGCAGCACGACACCTATCTGACGACGCAGCCAGGCCGGATCTGCCAGTGCCAGGTCCATGCCATCGATACGCACCCGACCACCCTCGGGGACGTAAAGCCGCTGAAGCAGCTTGGTCAAGGTACTTTTGCCCGAGCCGGACCGACCGACAATGCCGATGACGTCACCCGCCTTGATGTCGAGTGAAACGTCGTTCAGGATCAACGGTCCGTCCACCCGATAGCGAAATTTCACGTTCTCGAAGCTGATATCGCCCCTCAAAGGCGGCATTGCTTGGCGACTCGGCGGCAGTTCGGTGCGCGAATTAAGAATGTCGCCCAGTCGGCTCATCGAAATGCCGATCTGCTGGAAGTCCTGCCACAACTGCGCGAGCCGCAACACCGGAGCCGCGACGCGTTGGGACATCATGTTGAAGGCAATCAACTGTCCGACTGAAAGCTTGCCGTCGATAACAAGCTTGGCGCCAAAGAACAGGCTTGTTAGCGTCACTAGCTTGCCGACGAGCTGAATGAGTTGCTGCCCGATATTGCCGATGTTACTCACGCGAAATCCCGCGAGCACGTACGCCGCCAATTGGTTGTCCCAGCGGCGCGTGAACTGTGGCTCGACCGCCATCGACTTCACTGTCTCAGCGCCGGATATGGTCTCGACAAGAAAAGACTGGTTGTCTGCACCGCGCGCGAATTTTTCGTTGAGCCGACTACGTAGCGCGGGGTTCAACGCTGCTGATATCCCTGCATAAACCGGCAACGAAATGACAACGATCATCGTCAGCCATACGCTGTAAATGCACATGACCCCAATGAAAATGAACGAGAAAAATAAGTCGATGACCGCGGTCAATGCCTGGCCCGTCAGGAAACTCCGGATGTTTTCAAGTTCTCGAACCCGGGCCACCGTGTCGCCGACCCGGCGAGCGCCAAAATAGGCCATCGGAAGCGTCAGCAAGTGCCGGAACAGCCTCGCACCAAGTTCGACGTCGATTCGATTGGTCGTGTGCGAGAACACGTAGTTGCGCAAGCCCGTGAGCAGCACCTCGAACACGGAACTCACTAGCAACGCGATGCAGACAACATTGAGGGTGTTGTACGCTCGGTTGACGAGGACCTTATCCATCACCACCTGGAACATCAGCGGCGAGATAAGTCCGAAGAGTTGCAACACGGCCGAGACCAGCAACACTTCGAGCAACAAGCGACGGTACTTGACCACTGCTGGAATGAACCACGAGAAGTCGAAGCGAGCGAGATCGCCCGCAAGCGACGCACGGGACGCAAACAACAGCATCCGCCCACCCGAGCGCTGAATCACATCATCGATTGTGCGCGTCACCGGAGCACTGGCTCCGAGTTCGAGCGTCAGCGCTTTCTGGCCATCACAATTGGCCAGAATAAAATGTTGTCCGTTATTTTCGAGAACGAGTGCAGGGCAAGGCGTTTTTGATAGTCGCTCGGACGTGGTCCGAACCTCACGTGCCTTGAGTCCGATAGAGCGGGCGGCCAGAACCAGGTCTTGCGTGCCAAATAAAGCGGATTTGATTGCTGCCGCGTGCCTAAGCTGTTCAACGTCGGCGGCAATCCCGTGAAAACGTGCGATCAAGACGAGCGCCATCAAACCGGGGTCTTGGATACTCCCTGACGCCGGCTCCTGCATTTGATCGGTCATCCTGAGTATTCGTATCGATACATTTTATGGACCTTGGTGATGCCGTTCAGTTTCAAATTCGGACGAAGGGGAATTTTCGCAATATCATTGGGGCACTATCCCGGAAACCGCACACGGCGACGTCCTGAAAATATGATCACTTGCGCAGGCGACTCTTCACTGTGAAATGCAACGCCGCCTGTTCAACTGACGCTCCTCTTGCAGGACCAACGTCGCTATTCCACCGCGACGTCGCTACTTACTGGATATCGGCAAATTTAAGCAAACGTTGAGGTTAACGGTTACCTTTGTTCGCGCTTTCAGCTGTATGCGTTCGTAAGTAGACGCGGATGTTTGGCCGTGTATCGTCATTCGGGCGAACAGCCGTACGCCGGCCCGAAGGGCTAGAGATTTTTGCGAAGGGTAGGCTCTTGCGATGAAGCCGCGTTGGCGTGAACGACTACGTCACGCCAACGCGGGGTTACCAGGACTTAATGGTGGTAGCTACTATTGGCGAGAGCCAGCAGCGTTGGGTCGGTAATGGAAGAATTGGTGGCCGAGGTTGGATCGAATCCAGGATTTTGAGCCGAATAGGTCGCCATTGCCTGGATCAGTTGACTGAGTTGCGCGTCCAGCACGGACTTCGTGCCAGACGTGTCTGTCGTGGTAATCGAATTCAACTGGCTATAGCCGTTCGAGAACCATCCCTGGATCGTTGCTTCGGTGCTGGTACCCATTACCTCCACCTGCAGGTCGTTACCAACCTGCTTGAGCCAGATGTCGTCGGGCGATTCGTTCAGAATCGACAGCGTGCCGTTCGCGACATTGCTCGACGCGACACCGTTTTCAATGGTCAAAGCACCATAGCTTGGCTGCAGCAAATACGTGTCGTTGCCACCGCCGCCGATCTCGGTGTCGGCCCCGCCTTTTCCATCAAAGACGTCTCCGAGAGCCGTGCCCGTCAGCGTGTCTGCACCTGTCGTGCCCGTTATCGGCGTTGCCATCGCCAGTAGTTGCTGTGCAGTGAGCGATGAGCCATCGACAAAGTCAACTGAGCTCACGCCCCACACAGATCCTTCGATCACATTGTCAATGGTGACCTGATCACCTGGAATTCCGTCGGTGAGCACCAGGCTATTGCCATCGGCGCTCTTTGCGACGGACAGCGACGCCGCAGTGATACCAGCACCTAGTTGTAGCACATTCGAGCTTCCCCCGAAGTCGAGTTCTTTGACGGCTAGCTGCCCGTAATCTTGGTTAAAGACGAATGTGTCGCCACCGCCATTGCCGGTCTCGACATCGTTGCCACCCTTGCCGTCGAACACGTTTGCACCAGGCGTTCCGACAAGCGCATCGTTGCCTGTCGTGCCAGTGATTTCCATCTGGATTAACTGGGCCGCCGATAAGGTCGTGCCATCGGCAAACTGCACCTGATCAACGCCGTAATAGGGGCCAGTCAACATATGGTCGACCGTGATCTGGTCACCCGACACGCCATCGGTCAACACCAGACTGCTGCCGTCCGCCGCAACCGTAACTTTCAACGTACCTGCGCTGATTCCCGCCCCCAGTTGCAACACGTTGTTGGGGCTCGCGTTGAAGTCTAGCTCGTTGATTTCCAACTGGCCGTAGCCTTGGTTGAAGATGAACGTATCGTTGCCACCGTTGCCAGTCTCAACGTCGTTGCCGCCCTTGCCGTCAAGGGTGTCCGCATTCGACGTACCTGTCAGCGTATCGTTTCCATTGGTACCCGTTATTTGATGCGCGAGAGTGACCAGTTGCTGCGCGCTCAGGGTCGTCCCGTCGGCAAATTGCACCTGCTGGATGCCTTGCGCCGAACCCGGTGCCCAGTACGGAGAACCCATGCCGTCCAACTGGACACTGTCACCAGTCACGCCGTCCGTCAGGATCAGGTTCGACCCGCTGAAGGTGACAGCAATCGCATTCAGGCTAATGCCCGCACCCAGCTTCAGTACATTGCTGTCGGAACTCACCGAGTAGTCGACCTCGTTGATTTCCAGTTGGCCGTAGCCATGATTGAAGACGAATGTGTCGTTGCCGCCGTGCCCGGTCTCGACGTCGTTGCCACCCTTGCCGTCGAACACGTTTGCACCCGGCGTTCCGACAAGCGTATCGTTGCCTGTCGTGCCAGTGATTTCCATCTGGATTAACTGGGCCGCCGATAAGGTCGTGCCATCGGCAAACTGCACCTGATCAACGCCGTAATAGGGACCAGTCAACATATGGTCGACCGTGATCTGGTCACCCGACACGCCATCGGTCAACACCAGACTGCTGCCGTCCGCCGCAACCGTAACTTTCAACGTACCTGCGCTGATTCCCGCCCCCAGTTGCAACACGTTGTTGGGGCTCGCGTTGAAGTCTAGCTCGTTGATTTCCAACTGGCCGTAGCCTTGGTTGAAGATGAACGTATCGTTGCCACCGTCGCCGATCTCCACGTCGTTGCCACCCTTGCCGTCGAAGACATCTGCACCCGATGTACCGTTGAGCGTCTCAGCGCCCGAAGTGCCGGTCAAAGTATTCGCGCCGCTCGTGCCACCGATCGTGTGTGCCATCTGCACCAGTTGATCACGCGACCACGTCGTGCCATCGGCAAACTGCACCTGTTGTACCCCGGTGTAGGATAGGGCCAACATCAGATCGAGCGTCACCTGGTCGCCCGACACACCATCCGTCAACACAATGTTATTGCCCGACGCCTTGACTGCCACCGACGCAGCGCTGATGCCAACTCCCAGTTGCAGCACGTTAGCCGGCGCGCTGCCACTATCAACCTCATTGATCTCCAGGCTGCCATAGCCCGCGTTGTAGATGAACGTGTCGTTGCCGCCGTTGCCCGTCTCGACATCAGTGCCGCCCTTGCCATCGAACAGGTCCGCGCCACTCGAGCCGTACAGCGTATCGTTTCCCGTGGTCCCGAACGTCGACATCTGGATCAGTTGCTGCCGCGACCATGTCGTGCCATCGGCAAACTGCACCTGCTGCACTCCATACATGTTGCTGCTCACCGTGCTGTCGATCGTCACCTGGTCGCCCGATATGCCGTCTGTCAATACGATACTTCCGTTTGACAGGCCCTTGACGGTCACCGATGCGGCACTGATGCCCGCTCCCAGTTGAAGCACGTTGGCCGGAGTACTTTGCCAGTCGTCTTCGTTGATCTCCAGGCTGCCGTAGCCAGCATTGAACACGAACGTATCGTTGCCGCCATCACCCGTCTCGACATCGTTGCCGCCCTTGCCATCGAAGAAGTCGGCGCCCGAGGTACCGGTCAAAGTATCGGCACCGCTCGTGCCGCTGATCGTGTGTGCCATCTGCATCAATTGCGCACGCGACCACGTCGTGCCATCGGCAAACTGCACCTGTTGTACCCCGGTGTAGGATAAGGCCAACATCAGGTCGAGCGTCACCTGGTCGCCCGACACACCATCCGTCAACACAATGTTATTGCCCGACGCCTTGACTGCCACCGACGCAGCGCTGATGCCAACTCCCAGTTGCAGCACGTTAGCCGGCGCGCTGCCACTATCAACCTCATTGATCTCCAGGCTGCCATAGCCCGCGTTGTAGATGAACGTGTCGTTGCCGCCGTTGCCCGTCTCGACATCAGTGCCGCCCTTGCCATCGAACAGGTCCGCGCCACTCGAGCCGTACAGCGTATCGTTTCCCGTAGTCCCCAACGTCGACATCTGGATCAGTTGTTGTCGCGACCATGTCGTGCCATCGGCAAATTGCACCTGCTGCACTCCATACATGTTGCTGAATACCGTACTGTCGATCGTCACCTGGTCGCCCGATATGCCGTCCGTCAATACGATATGTCCGTTCGACAGGCCCTTGACTGTGACCGATGCGGCACCGATGCCCGCTCCCAGTTGAAGCACATTGGCGGGCGCGCTGCCACTATCAACCTCGTTGATCTCCAGGCTGCCGTAGCCAGCGTTGAACACGAACGTGTCGTTGCCGCCGCGGCCGATCTCTACATCTCCGCCTCCTTTGCCGTCGTATACCTCTGCTTGAGAAGCACCGGCTAGGGTGTCTGCTCCAGTCGTTCCGCCCATTTCCATCGCTGTCAATTGTGCGGCTGTCAAAACCGAACCATCTGCGAACTCGACTTGTTGCAAACCGAACCAGCCGCCGACTAGCTCATTGTCAATCTGGACTCGATCCCCAGCAATGCCATCGGTGAGGACAAGGCCGCTACCGTTGGAACTAGCCTCAACCTTTAGGGAGGATTCACTAATCGAATAGCCCAGCAACAAAGTATCCAAAGGGGTGCCGCCCCAACGGTCAGTTTCCTCAATCTCTAGCTGCCCGTCGCCAGCTTTATAAATGAACGTGTCGCCGAATGTTCCCGGCGTTGCGAAATTCGCCCCGCCTCCGTCGCCATGCAACTCTGATATGCCCTGACCAGCGTATATTAGGTCGGACAGCGGTGTGCCCATTTCGATGAATGATCCGTTCGATCCGACGCTCACGTTCATCCCATACGCGACTGCGTTCGCGAGCGAGCCGACCTCATCCGTCGTCGCCGAAGACACAATTTCCTCATACAGAGCTTCTGATATTCCTTGGTCGAGCCTAGCGGCGTCGGCCGCACGTAGTTCAAGATCCCATTGCCCCCAATTGCCTGAATCCGGTGCGCCTAATCGCGCAAAGGCATTTGCCAACGCCACAGCAAGGGTGCCCGTGGGCGCGACAAGATCTGACGCGGCGTTATACGTGAATTCGGGTAGCACTATTTGCGCGACACTTGATTGAAGCACGAGGCGCGTCAGAGTCGCGTCGTAGATGCCAGTCCATGCCTGTGTTATGTCCGCACCCGCCTTCAGGCCCGGGTTGGAAGTGTTGTTCAACCACCCGTTATCGGCAGCAACGAATGATTGACCCAGGTACTTTTCAAGAAATTCCAGTTGTTGTGCGTTGACTTCCGGCCCGCGTGAGCCCGGATCCACGTTGGTCACGCCAGCCCACTGATACATGATCGAACGCACGGATGCCTCGATCATGCTAGCGTCGGTGCTCTGCGATGAGGCAAAACTCTGCACCAGTTGCTCAAGCGTGCTGTCGCCCATCATGCTAGAACGTAGATCATAGAGCGTCCCTGAACCTAGGACGTTCGGTAGCGCCGCCACGGTCCCAGATATCGTGACCGCAGAGTCCGGCGTCGTAACAAGATTGCTATAAGCAAGATCGACGGCGGCGATTTGATGCGTCACGCCATTCGCAAATGTAAACGAGCTTATTGCAGTGATCGTATTGCCCTGCAGCGCTTGATTTGCGACAGCGTAATCCAGATCGATCGAAATGATGCCAAGGGCAGCGAGACTAACGAGCACGCCGGTCCCCGAAGCAAGCCCTGATGTGCTGCTCCCGACCCAGACCATTAGAGTTGCGAAGGCGGGATCTGACTGGTCAATAACGCCGTCGTGATTTGCGTCCAGGCCCTCGAGTTCACTGAACGATGTGACTAACTGTCCTGCGTTTTGACCTTCCGAAAGAACTAGAAACCCTGTGCCAGCGCCTATCCACGCCGTCCGGTTTGCAAACCCGTCCCCGGCATAGTCGAAGAAAGTGGATGTAGGGGAAAGGGCTGTGAGATTGATCCCGGCGCCTGAGAGGTCTAGGACCAGCGGATCCTTTGCTCCGCCGCCGCTGTGCATGTCGCCGCTGCCTTGATTTCCGGCTCCACTTCCTCCGGCCGCGCCAGAGTCACCCGAGCCGCCCGAGCCACCCGAGCCACCCGAGCCACCCGAGCCACCCGAGCCACCGGCAGGATCAGTTGCGCCGGCCGTCTGATTATCTGGCATTGTTACTGACGGGCCGTTCCAGTCGCCAGTCGGATATCCTGTATCTACATCGTTGCTCGTTCCGTCAGAACCTGAAAAAGCATCGAGTGCCATATCCATAGTTCCTGCGTCGAGTATCGGCACAATCATATTGCCGTCCGAACTCGGATTTGTGTCGAAGGGTGATGACGGACGGTCAATACCGATTTGACTAAGAGCGTCCCACGTAAAGGTTACGCAATTATTTGTAAGTCCATTGTAGGAAGTAACGTCAAAACCGCCGGATTGGGGGTCGTCACCAAACGTCTGCAACTTGCTGTACTGCGCATCAGTAATGTCAACTTGTTTTGAGTACGAAATGCGCGAATACGTGTCGTTGTCGTTGAACGTTTCTTGGCCCTGGCCGAACGGACTTCCGGCGGCGGTGGCAGCCGGCGCGAACCCGTATTGGCTAGTGTTACCGTTGTCGTCGGTGATGGTGTACCACATGTGGCCAAGCGGCGATGGCGTCCCATTTGCATCGGTTTCAACGGTGCCCGGCGGCACGATATTTACAGTCAATTTGGGCATTTGTCGGTCTCAGTGTGCGTAGTGGGCGATTGCGAAAGCAAATTCAAAGTTTTGTAGTTCGCCAGGGATGTCTTTGACACATGCATTAACAGAAACATGTCCCGTACTTAACGGAACCCCTCCTAGAGTTAGAATCTGAAATCCATCTCCAGCTTTATGCCATACCGTGGCATCTACGCCATTAGTGACAGCGTTCGGTTCACTGCTCAGATGTATGCGATTACTCGTAACAGACCACGAGAAAGGAATACCAATGTTTCCGGGTGCTCTCCGGCCCGCGCTGCCCGGCACCCCAATTGATTTTTTAATTAATATTCGTTCAGAATTAGTTTTAAATCTGATTCGCCACTCGATTTCGTAGGTTTGAGCCTGTACGACGTTGATATGCATGGTCGCGCATCCTGTTCCGCCGTTAGCGAGAAAGTCCTGTTCGTAGGGAGGATCGGACCACGCGTCGGATGCAAAGGACCCATTCATGAACAGCACCAGCACGCACGCGCACACGCATTGCCAAGTCAGGTTAACGCGACATTTTCGACGTTTTATTTCGTCCGCCGGTAGAAAGATTGAGTGCATTTGTATTTTGTTTTTTGGCAACTCTCAGCCGTCTTGATGATCTTGCGACTCGCGAACACCGCATAGCGGTCGTGTCGATAGAACAGTAGGGCCAATTAAATTAAAAAAAGGGATTAAGCGAGGATGAGTCCCAGCTTTCCCCATAGTAACTAATATTAGTTTATAATAATTTTTATTTCGGCTTTACAACATGACGGTAGCTCGATGCACTCGGCGCTTGTTATCGCGCGTTTATCTCAACTTGAGAAACTCTACAAATGATCAGCTTTAGTCAGACTATCATTGGAACAATTTGTAACAACATTAATATGAACGAAAGGTGTTTATTTTCATTTATTGGTCCCCAATGAGATATTTTCGCGGGCTGCAGATATTTTTGAGTGTAAAGTACCTAGTATAATATTATTGTATGGTATATGTAGTATTTCAGACGTGGAATCCATTCAAACTCGTTTCGCGGGACTGCGACGCGTCTACGTGAGGCTACGCCCCTGTACGTCGTTGAACGCTAATGCGCGAGATGTCCGGAATCCAAGACCTGTAGATAGCGTCCTGGGTTTAGGGTATACGGCCAAATAAACAACGTTGGCCAAGCAAAGTACCCGCCGGCAGTTGACCAGCGAAGATGTCGTTAACATCAAGTCAAGTCTACACACGGCGTCATAGTCATCGCCGTCAGCGTGCTGTAGCCCGGCGCGGGAAGTACTGAAGATGCCCTCGTGCAACGGGCCAAGGGTCTTGCCTTTCGCCCCCTGGGCAACAAGACTTCATCTAAATCGGTGGCCGATAAGTAAATGAGCCACGCTCAGTGCCCTTAAGATAAGTTTTCTTATCTTAAGGGCCATGTTTTCTGGCTAAACTTGGCTTCATGAAAACGCGCCTCACATTCCCCTCCGATTCTGCCCCGACACCGGACGGCTTTCCCGATGCAGACTCACTGGCCGCGCTGCATGCCTGGTATGTGGGTCTGCCAGCGCGTGAAGCGATCAAGCGTTACTTGCCCGGGAGCGTGAGCGAGGGACAGTCTGCGCGTGGCATCCTGGGACGCATCCGTCGCCAACTGGTCGACGTGGCTCGCAGACTTCACCGCGAAGATCTCGCCATGCTGTTCAAGCATCCTGCAGCCGAACGTATCGAGCGGGCCAAAGCGGTGATGCGCGCGATCGGGGTGCTACGGTCGTTGCAGGCGCCGGCGCCGCAGGTCAGCGATGACATTGGCCAATGGTTCCCGGTACGGACCGTGAACGCACTGCGTGCACACGGTATCGATACCCTGGCCGATCTGACCGTGCGGATTCCCCGCCGGCGCCAGTGGTGGAAAACCGTGCCCGGGCTTGGCCCAGCTGCCGCGCGGCGGATTGAGGCGTTTTTCGCCGCGTATCCCGCGCTGACGGAGCGGGCGCGCGCCCTGATCGCAGCCTCCGGTCCTGGCGCAATCGTCCCGTGGGAGGCGCTCCGACTGCCGCACGAGGTCAATGGCTCGTCGGGCACCTTTCGCGCGCCGCGGCACACCTGCACGCTCGACGCCAACAACGATTACACAGCCGTGCAGGCATGGCTGTCGCTGCACGAATCCACCGCCACGCAGCGAGCCTACCGCAAGGAGGCCGAACGCCTGATCCTCTGGGCGATCGTCGAGCGTGACCGCGCCCTGTCGTCGCTAACGACGGAGGATGCGATCGCGTACAGAAGTTTCATGCGTCGGCCGACGCCGCGCGAGCGCTGGGTGGGTCCCGTGCGAGCCCGCAGCTCGCCAGAGTGGCGACCATTCTCCGGTGGGCTGTCGGCCCGCTCAACCTCCTATGCGCTGTCGGTGCTCGGCGCGATGTTCCGCTGGCTGATCGAGCAGCGCTATCTCCTGGCCAACCCGTTCGCTGGTGTCAAGGTGCGCGGCTCCAGTCGCTCAACCGTGCTCGACACCTCCCACGCCTTTACCGAGGGCGAGTGGATGCTCGTGCGTGCCATTGCCGACGGACTGGAGTGGTCGTATGGCTGGGAATCGCCAGCGGCGCAACGCCTGCGCTTCGTGCTGGACTTCGCGTATGCGACCGGCCTGCGTGCGAGTGAACTGGTCGGTGCCTGTCTCAGCAACATCGAAACCGACGCCCGCGGCGATCATTGGGTGAGCCTTATCGGGAAAGGCCGCAAGGCGGGTAAGGTTGCGCTGCCTCCACTGGCCCGTACTGCGCTGGACCGCTATCTGGTGGAGCGAAGGCTACCGGTCACGCCAACCCGCTGGCATCCCGACACCCCGCTCATCGGCAGCCTTGAGCAGGACAGTGCGGCAGGCATCAGCGGTGTACGGCTATGGGAGATCACACGGCGGTTTTTTTCGAAAGCGGCCGAGGTCATCGAAGCGGACAACCCGGTACTCGCGGAAAAGCTGCGTCGCGCGAGCCCGCACTGGACTCGACATACGCACGCGACTCACGCGCTCGCGCGCGGTGCCGATCTGACAACGGTACGCGACAATCTTCGTCACGCTTCGATCTCGACGACGTCGATCTACTTGCATAGCGACGAAGTGAAACGTGCCAAACAGATCCGCGAAGCGTTCGCTGCCAGGTGAGCTTTCCAGCAATTGAACTGCGCTGAAATGCTTAAACAGGTCTTGTGTTGCGTTACTCGCCATACCCCTAGCTTTTAGCGGTCGCCTAAAGGCGTTCCCGCAACGGGAAAGAGACCAGACAGGAAGTGCTTGATTTAATGAGATTTTTTAATAGGGCCGTTTCGCAAAGCCGCATGGCGCCTAGGCGCTGCTATCCCCGTAAAATGCAACGAAATCAAGGGGACCCCTAGGGCTACGCAATTGTGAGCCGCACCACAGGCTGGGATGGCTGTTCTCCCGCTCGGCGCGACCAGTGGGCATCGTAAACCCCTGTAAATATATACAGTCCATGCTCTACTTAGCGGACGGTGCCGGCTTGGCGTTGTCGTAGTACTACGAGCGGCTCACGCGCTTTCCCGGGGCAAGAGGCGCTCTGGAGCAGGGCGAAGTTGGCCTCAATAAAAAATCCATGAAATTACCCTAAATCGCCGCACGAAATGCCCGATAGGGTCTATCGGGCGAGTGGGGTGCGCGTCCTTTGATCGGATCTTAGGAGGAGGGGCGATGGTAGAAAGTCTTTCATTTTTCTCCCGGCTCATCCTTCGGCTTGAGGGGCGGCTTTGCGTCGGCAATCAAGCGCCGTAGCCATTCGATGCCGTACCGATCGACCTTCGCCCATAGGGCGTCCGTTAGCCTGATTGTCCGAACGCGCAGGCGGTCCTCGGGCGGAAGGGGCGGGCGTCCGCGTGGACGTTTCGAGTCATTTTCCATGGCTGCATTGTAATTCGTTTGCGTGGCACAACAAATCTCTCGAATCGTCTTTACTGTGACACAGTAAATACTTGCTAGTGCCTATTTATTGTGACACCATAAATCGAAATACATGAAGGAGTTAGCGGTGAGACCAACAGTACGCATCCTCGGGAAATTGGCTTTGATGTTGATAGCAACGTTGGCAGGTAGTGCAGCGCAGGCAAATGACGCCATTACGGCGGTCAACAATGAGATTGGTCTGTCCATCGGCAGTCAGAATATTGCCTACCACGAATCCAATGGCGCGCCCTCATGGTTGCCGACAGGCCCTGACGGATATATGGACAGCGAAATCGGCAGCATGCCCTCCTACGCACTGACGTACAGTCGCCAAGGTTCTCTTTTCGGGCTATCGAACGTTTACACGCAGTTGAATGCGACTGTCACTGCTGGTCAAATCGAATATACGAGTGGGTCGATCGTCACAATGACAATGAAGTGTTCTGGCCTTCCTGGAACGAGCTCGACCTCGTATTGCAGCGAGGAGCCAGTCCAGTCGTCCTTTGCACAAAATCATTCGAGCTATGAGATCGACCTTAGCGGGCGCTTGGGTCGAGCTTTCGAGGTTAGTAAAAAGGCACAAGTTACGCCTTACGTCTCCCTTGGAGGTCACTATTGGCTCCGCCACGCACCTGGCGCCGGGGAAGACACTTACACGAACGGATATGCCGGCATTGGGGCGCTCACTCAATACGCCCTCACTCCGCGCCTAGTAGTCGGTCTCGACGCGGGGGTTGCCGAGACCTTTGGTGCCGCGTCATTCGAGAGTAACGTGCGTTACCCGTTGGGTTCCAGGCCGATGATCGCCGCTTCCCTCGGCGTCGACTATGCAGTTAGCAAGCGTTGGCACGTCACAGCAGCGTATGCGATGGCCCATTGGCGATACGGTGCCTCCAATTTCCAATCCTCCCATACGTACGAACCAGCTGACTGGACAACAACCCAAACAGTCTCGATCGGCATCGCCTATTCGTACCGGTAACCAGATCCAAATACAGGAGAAAGGAAATGAATCTGATGATGGCGTTGATGGCGTTCTATCACTTGCCCTCTGCCCCGCTTCTCGGTGCGACTGTGGCTGCTCTAGCCGCGATCGTTGCGGGATCAGCAGCTCACGAATTGGGGCATTGGATGCCGGCGCGACTCTTCGGCGTAGTTGGAAAACTTAAATTTTTCCCGAATTACGGTAAGTCCCCTCTTGGGTGGGTGGCGGTAATGGGAATCGTGGTGGATGACGATGAAATCGCGAAGTTGAGTCGGTCTCAATTTCGGGTCGTTGTCCTCGGCGGAGTATTTTTCGAGCTGTTGTTCGCCCTTGTTTGCTTGTATTGGGGAGGGCGGTTACCCGGACCTGGTTGGATCGGTTGTGGCGTCGCGGCTAGCGCCGCGTTGCGCCCACTAGCGGTCGCAGTCAACTTGGTTCCGATCGCGCGTGCCAGGAACGATGGATGGCAGTTTCTTAATCCACCCATGTGACGGCCACGACCTGATCAGTCAATGAAGCAGTCTTATAGTCGCATTGTGACTACGAGGAATGCCTTTAGGAGTACAAATTTTTCCATATCCTGAAGGCGCTCCATCTTGCCAAATAGTTTCAACACTCTGGAGATCATCAATGAAAAAATCGCTTTTCGCTCTCGCTGCGCTCGGTACATTCGCAGGCGCCGCTCACGCTCAGAGCAGTGTGACGCTGTACGGTATTGTCGACGCGGGCTTCGTCTACGCCAACAATATCGGTGGTAACAAGCTCTATGAACCGAGCGCCGGCAACCTGCAAGGCGATCGTTGGGGCCTGCGTGGTACGGAAGATCTGGGCGGTGGCCTGAAGGCACTGTTCGTGTTGGAAAACGGTTTCAACGCGTTCACCGGCAAGCTGGGTCAAGGCGGCGACGAATTCGGCCGTCAAGCCTACGTCGGTCTGTCGAGCCAGTACGGTACGGTCACCCTCGGTCGTCAATACGACTCCGTGGTGGACTACACCGGCGCGTTCGAAGTGGGTAGCCAGTGGGCGTCGTTCTACGCTGCGCACCCGGGCGACCTGGACAACATGAACAACTCGAATCGGGTGAACAACTCGATCAAGTATGCAAGCGCGAACTACAGCGGCCTCACGTTCGGTGGCTTGTACAGCCTGGGCGGCGTTGCTGGTCAATTCAACCGCAACCAGATTTTCTCGGCCGGTCTTGGCTATGCGCAAGGTCCCTTGGTGTTGGGCGCCGGTTACTTCAACGTCAAGAACCCGAACTTCTCGTTCTTCGGCAACAACTCGACGTCGAGCACGACGGCTTCGAACATGACCGGTTCGACCGTGTACTCGGGCTATGCATCGGCCAAGACGCAACAAGTGATCACCGCTGCCGGTGCTTACACGTTCGGTGCGGCAACCGTCGGCGCAACGTACAGCAACACGCAATTCAAGGATCTCGGACAGACGGTAGGCACGGGGCTCAACCCGCACGGCCTGAGCGGCAACGCCAAGTTCCACAACGCCGAACTGAACTTCAAGTATCAGCTGACGCCGGCTCTGTTGCTGGGCGCTGCATACGACTACACGAAGGGCTACGGCGTGAACGACGCGAAGTATCACCAAGGCGTGCTTGGCGCGGACTACTTCCTGTCCAAGCGTACGGACCTCTACTTCGATGCGATCTATCAACATGCGTCGGGTACGGATTCGACCGACCATGCCGCTGTTGCCGACATCAACGGCCTGTCGCCGTCGTCGACGTCGAACCAGGTTGCTGCTGTTGTCGGCATCCGTCACAAGTTCTAATAAGTCGTAATACAACTTGTCTTGAAACGCGCCTCCGGGCGCCTCTTTTTCCTGCTGGCTCCGGCTAGTATCGGGTTAGCTGCAGCATACGGCAAATAAAGCCTCCGCATCCTGCGATGCGAAGGCCTGCTATTTATTTCACTCTTTAGCGGCTGAACCGTGTTTTTGCGCGGCAGCGCAAATCTCGACAAAGGCGCAGAGCACCCCGTCAATCCGGAATGAGCTGTCGCGAAATTATCTTGATGCGGGATGTTCCGAGCTTTGGTGATAGATATTCAAAATCACCATGTCCTTACCATCGATTTCAAGAACGATTGTGAAATCCCGGTCTACCGGAACCCATCGGAAAGTCGGATTATTCGCGTCGCGGAATTCACCAGTAAGCAAGGACGGCGCGCCTTTCCATTGCAAATAGAGACGCTTCGCCTCTGCTTTTAGGTGCGTTGCATCGCGTCTTTTCGGAATGTCGAAAAATCTCGCGCGTTTCTCGTCAAATTCTTGAATGTCAGGCAAATCTTCGTCATGGACTGCCGGTGCAAATTTCAGAGCCATATTCTTTATTTTTAGTTGCGGATATGGCGTCTAGTTACTCGTCGTCAATGAGCTCGTCCAGCGTATAAAAGTGACCAGCTTTCACCGCTTCCGAGGCGGTTTTCGCGCGTTCGATTTGCTGCTCCAGGCTGTACTTTTTCCGCTCCGGAGCCGCTTTGATTCGCGGTTCATTCGGCAGCCGTTCGAGCCTAAATTCAGTTGGGCGGACAGGCATGTTGCCTCCAAAAAGCGTCTAGAAATCAATACTCATGATAACGCATTAGGCCCTTTTCGGGGCTTCCCCGTCCTTGCGGCCGGGTCGGGCTGTAGCGCCGCATCCACGCTCGCGCGGCGCTGTTGCTTGCGATCGCGGACGGCATCGAGCCACGCTGCGCGCATCTCGACCCATTCGGGCTGTCACCCCTAAGCCAAAACCGAGGTGACGCTCCAACGGGCGTGCCCTATCATGAAGGTCTCAAAAAGATGAAGGTCTCAAAAAGAGGTAGCTTTTATGGGCAAATTCCAATCGACCCCGCTCTGACAGAGCACAGTAGTCTCGAAGAGGCTCACGCCTACGACGCTTGGTTTCACGCCGAGGTGCGGGCTTCGCTCGACGAGGACGTACCTAACATCCCTCACGATCAGGCCATAGCGGAGATGCGCGAGCGTATCGAGCAGCGAAATCGGGCGCGCAATGCTCGTTGAGTGACGCCCAGCCTAAACAGGCCGGTGGCTCCCTCATGGACCGCCTCCAGGACGCAGCTTCTGAACCGCGTTTTAGCCATTGTAATTTCCAACCCTCAGGCAAGGGGCTCCTGCAATCCGGGGTGCCGTCAAGAAACGGATTTTTTCGTACGCGACCAAGACTAGGTGGAGAACCGTCATGAAACGAGTCATCCCGCTTGCGCTGGGAGGGTTGCTGGTGTGCGTCCACCATCAGTCGATGTGCCAGGCGAATAGTGCGTTCCGACCCCCGGTTCATCTGTCGACGCCTTAGAGCCGCGACCTTCGAAACAAGCCGACAATACCGTCGGCAGCCGCAGTAACTGCACCCGGCATACGAGTCGGATCAAGGGGTTGTGACGCATCGTGCCACAGCCCCTTTTCCTTTCGCGCCATAGTTCGCGCGATTGACCAACACGGCCGCCCCTGTGGATGCACCTGCGCATCTCGCGCGATGCCGCCGGGCTTACCCTGCGGCCAGTCTCCATATCAGCTCTCAGTCGCTCCTGTCGGCCGGGTCGAATTCCTCGTTGATCTGGTCGGTTCCATCATCACGGAGGAAGGCGTAGACCACCTCGTGTCCGTTCCAGTAGGCGAGCGCGAAGTCACCCAGATCAGCGACCATGCCGCATGGCAGGTCACGCAACAACATCCCAAGCCGTGTTGAGAACGCTTCAAAGGCAGGCTCTGTCATGGTTCGCCACAGAAGCTCACGGTGATGACACGGTGTAAACCGGCGTCACCAGCGTGTAGTTAACGTAAAAGCCGAGGTCTCCACCTTTCTCGCTCCCGAACGGTGCCATTACGGCCTCGTAGCAAACCTGTTTCGGATCGTTTTTCGTTAGCTTTGCATATGAGTTGTCACCAAGACTTATTTTTATGGGAACGACTACCGCGCTTACAGTAGGATCGATCGCTTCACCGGCAGGCGCGTAACGGCAGTCTCCGACCGGCCCCTGGTTATGCCCTGTACCATCGTTTCCCATTCGCCGATTGCCATCGTGGTCCGTGCCGGGATCGCCAATCTTCGGGAATCGCATGACGGTCCGGTTCTCGGAGACAGTGATGACCGGGATATAGGGCACATACGCCTCGTCGGATTCGCCTCCGATCGTTACGACGAATCGAATGTCTTGGCCTTTTACTCTTTTGAGTGTGAAGTACCTGTACTCGCCTGTACGCCAGCTTTTCCAGTATCCACGCTGTTCGGCGCCGGAAACCTGAAAGTACGCTGTTGCGTGGGTCGCAGCGTGTGTCGGAGCGAGCCACGAGACCTTCACGTCGACGGAATCTTTGGTCGCGTTGTAAGCAATTACGCGTGGTCCGCTCTTGAACGCTCCCGAAACGCAGATCCGGTACGCTTCAACAGCGTTTTCTGAGAGAGTCTGGGAAATGATGTTGACTGCTGTTTTTTGGTTCCAGTTGATTCCTGTCTGTTGGAAGAACTTGCTGGCTGTGGATTTTGCGTCATCGCTGTTTAATGAGGCAGGTACACCATAGATCGGAACGGTTGCTCCTATCTGCGAGCGCTCCGAAGTTGTCAGTGAGCTGTCGAGCAAGGTGGACATTGCAAACCGGGTTGCGGAATCCGCTTGCACTGTGCTCACGTCTTGCAAAAGGGTTTTCGTGCACTCGTCAGCGGATGCGTAGTTAAATACAGTCATCGAAAATAGCGTGATTAGACAACGGCGTACCTGTGCCTCAGTCATACCAACTCCATGTGCGTTTTGGGGTGACTCTATCTGGGCAGCCCGCACGTCTCTTGGCAGGGTGCGAGAGATCGTCACGGCGATTGCACAGCTGCCATGCCTCGTGGCAGGTTACGTAGCAACATCCTGGGCTGGGCGGCGAATCCTTCAAAGGCGGGAGCTGTCATGGCGTGAACCTCCGCACGCGAGCCGCCTTCGACGGAGGGCTACGCGGGTCCAGCCGCGCGTACGTCGCCCGCGGCCACGGGGCCTTGCGACGCTGCGCGTTTACTGGGACCACTGGAGTCGTAGCACGGCGTGGTCGTAATCTCCGAACGTGGTGGGACAGGTAGACGGCAGCGCCTGGCGCAGGGGATTGTGGTTGGCATCTCGGGGAGGCAGGTCGGTATTGCTTTTGCCGGGGTGCTCAGTTGGAAAGGAGACACTGCACAGGATCGTCCCATCCTTGCCATGCAGGTTGACGAACACCTGGGCCGAACTGACAGACCATTCAGGCTGGAGCCATCCGATACCCTCAATCCAGGCCCTGTCGGGATGGTTCGGATCTCGGGTCAGGACGATCTCCGGACCCGGGTCCCAGTTGTGACTGCGCGCCGGATCATCGTAGTGCCAGGTTGCATAGCCGCCGAGATCCCAGCAGGGATAGGAACTGAACATGGCCCGGTCCGGCGTGCTGTCCGGGGATGGGTCAACCCGGTCGATCTCGTGAGCTCGGCCCTGGCAGTTCTTGTATCGTGGTGCACCCGGCGGGTCAGCGGGCTGGGCCGCGTGCACCACGCCGGGAAGGACCAAGATGGCTAGCGCAAGCAAGAGCGACCTGAACATGGCGACCTCCACGGGAAGGCGGTGTGCTGCGGATGCCGGGGGGTAGCGAGGGCCGGAACCTGTGGCTTCAGGATAGGTCAGCGGATTCGCCGCCATCCGCCATAGATGCCGCGCGAGCCGCCGCGCCTTGTAAAATTTTCCGAGGCGCAAGGTAAGCAGTGGCTCGACGGCCATGCTTGGTGCGCGGCGACCAAAACATTCTCTGAAAACGTCGGAAGCTCAACACTTTCCGTCCAGGTGAGCGCACCGTCCGTGCAGCTTTCATGCGGATAGTCTCATCAGCTTCGTCACTTCAGTCGCGCAACTGTGGCGCCAGTCGCAGTTACTCTGGCGCCCTACGCCAGGCCACGAGCGACAAGATTAGTGCCGTGCAGGCAAAGCAACTTTTGCAGGCGTTGCAGAGCGTCCTCCATGACCCCCTGTTCGGCAAGCTCTCGCCGGGAACGATCGCAGGCGTCCACACAGCCCTCACACCGCTCGCAGATCTGCTCGACGCCGCCCCGAAGAAGCGTAAGCATCCCATTCACACGGCAAATAAGCATGGCGTTTTCACCGACTGCGAAGTGATCCGCGCGCAAGCACCGCGCAATCGCTCAGGCTCATCTCCCGCTGAAATCTGCCTTGCGCAGCCGGAGGAAGGTACATGGATCTTTTCCACGTCGCTGGGCATTGGCAGCGTCTACACAGGATCCCTTCCGTCATTGCACGAATTCACGGCCACCTTCCCGACACGAGGGCAAGCGCTCCGGGCTGCGGTTTCCGAAATCACTCGCCTGATGGATAACCCGAAGACACGGGCAGCGAAGGAGGCCAAGGGAGTGCATGAGTGGCTGAACAAGCTGTATGCCATGCCTGATCCGGACTGGACTGAAGAGATGGCCGACGCCGCGAAGGGGGTTTCATGAGTCGCCCGGCCATCTCTACCTAAACTATTCGGTTGGGTTAAGTACCTTCGCGGCCGCCGGCCCATTCAGCCCACGTTTTTCGGGAGGAGGCAGTACATTAATCGGGTTATTCAAGGAAACGGCAGAGACGTCTGAACTAACGTCAGCACTTGAGGCCGGAAGGCTTGTAGCCGCGGCTTTTTCCGCGCCTCCGTCTTGCTGGAGCGGGGTTCCGGCATATGCAACGTCCGCTGGTACGAGCGCCAAAACTACTATAATCCGAGCAATTTTTCTAAGTACTCTCATCGCTAATCTCCCTCGTAAAACGCATGAAGCTCGCTCAACGGCCACCACCTGCGGGGTTAGTCCCCGCAATCGCGACGTACCTATAGCCAATGGCGAGCGGCCTATCAAAAGTTTGAATCAAGGAAACTTGATCTTCGCTTATCGAGCCGACGGAAAAAGTCGATCCTGGCACCGGTGATGCACCCAACTGTTGGTTAGCGGCCTGCAAGGACGCCAACAAGTTATCCATAGAGGCTTTTACAGCAGTCAAGTCAGCAGACGACAACTGCCCGGCATCTTGGACCGTGTTTGACGATGCGTCAGAGGCGGCCGCCACTCCCGACGCTGCAGCCTTCGGGGCCGCGGCTGCTTTATCGGTCGGCGTGCCAGGCGTGCTCGGTTTTGCCGTGCCGGATTGCGTTGCGGCTTTGCTGGACAAAGCAGTAGTGAGCGCTTGCTGATTCGTTAGAGCCTTTTGAAGAAGGACATAAAGATTTGCCTGAGCTCCCTTTGCGGTTGACGATTTGTAGGTATATTCAATGCTCCGCGTTAAATAAATTCTGTTCACAAGTGCGACTTCGTTTCCGGGCGGGCTATCTGTGCCGCTTAACGTGTTAAGTTCGATATTTATGTTCTTGCTTTCACACGTTCCAATAGTTTTCTGATCGTTACAGAATTTTATGAGTGCTTGTTTCGCAACGATTGCAGGGACGCCATAAGTTTCCGCCGCCCTGATCGTAATTGAAACATCATCTTGATGGTTTCTTTCAAAACCAAAAATCGCTTGAAAAAACCTGAGCGGCACGCTCGCGCCGAAGCTTTGCGCATCAGCATGAGCGATAGTGAAGCCTGGAAACGCAACCAGCGGCAGCCGATTCCATACGGGATCGGCTGCATAAACGTTTATTATCGGCTTTTTATCAGAATCAGCCGTACCAGTAGGTGGTTGAGTATGGGAAGCTACAGTTGGCGGAATAACCGGCGAAGCCGCATGAGCGTTTAATTTTTTCCCTTTAACCACAGGCACTTTTTTTTCCGCAGCAACTTTCACGTCAGACGCGCCTGCTACCCCGCTCGCAGCATGCGAGGCGACGTCAGTAGTCGGTTGTCGCCATATTCCGTTCCCTGAGGGTGCGTCAGGGGTTGCCGGAAAACTCGGGACCTTACTGTAATAATCGTCTAGCTGTGCCTGCATCGGGACATACGCTAATTTGACTGAGCTCCAGAGAGCACCTTCAATCAAATTTCCACGCTTATCGCGTTCTCCAGTGGCGAGCGCAAAGACATCGCCAATGTGAATGTCTTCCGTTGGAGGATATATGGCTTTGATGTTGTATGTCTGGAGGGCCTGGGTCCACTCTTCAGACAGCCAATTCTGATCGTACTTGACCGCGCAACCGGAACAAAAAAGAGTGGTAAAAAAAAGTACACGCAGTGCTGACGCAGACATAGGCTCACCTTTTGTGTTTTTTTGGGACGCGTTTATCAGCAACCTGCAAATACTTTCTATACGAGTCAGACGCGTGATTCAAGCAAAATCTTCCCCATCTTCAATAACACAATATAGGTATTAAAAATATGATTGAAAGTTAATACCCATTAGGTATGTAAATAAAAATATCGTCCACTTCGACGACACTATGGCTTAAACACGCGGGGCTATTGCGCACTACCAGACAGTGAGATCGCTACGGAGGGCACGGCACGTCAGTCTGGCCGACTGGGCCCCAAGCGACACAGTTCGTGCGACAGGCCTACGCTCGCGCCACAGATGTAGCACGCGTCGCCCGCCAGCTCGGCCGCGTCTCGATCCCTGTCAGCGAGATGTGCGCAACTGCGGCGCCAGTAGCAATTACTCTGGCGCCCTACGGGCAACGGAGGCGGCCACAATTGCAGAGACTGTGTCGGTTGTAAATCAAGGGGTTGTCGCTCTGCGCCGCAGCCCCATCATTGGCGCCACAATTACGTGGGACGGTGCGACAGAGTTGGCGCGCCTCGCCTACATTCCCGTCAAATTAGTAGCATTTGCCGCGATTCACGCATTTACTGCTCGCGGAGTTCGATGCATGGTCATCAAGCCTCCCTCGGGTGTGGTTTGCGAGGGAGACATCCCGACGAGGGAGGCTGCGCGAGGCAATACTGCCGAATTCCACGTCGTCTCGTTGCAGGCGTCGAAGTGAGCAGCCGCGACCAATGGGCTAGTCAAAACCGCTTCCCCGGGCGCTCCAAGTGTTTTTTCGATTAGTGCCCGGTCGAAACCCATCTGCTTTATTCTAGAAACACGACAGACGGGGTAATCGGAGCGCCTATCATGAGTGGCTCGAAAATGATTTCGAGGGCTAGCGCAGAGAGGCGCGCCGCGCGTAAGCACGGGGGAAGTCGTACTGACTGGGAGCGCGTGAGTGCGCCGGGAGGCGAACCAGGAACGGGGCGCTGCGGAAGAAAACCGCCGCATCGGCGCAGCGATTGCCCGCAAGCTTGGGCGGCCGGTGCTCGGTGGGCCGAAAGTGGCTTCTTCCCTACGCTTGCGCGGGTCAGTGCTGGAGCACTGGAAAGCTACTGCGAAAGGGTGGCAAACGCGTATGGTCCAATTGCTGAGCCACGCATTTCCTCACGAGGACGCTGGGGCGCGTAAGTACTCAGATGAGCATGCAGGTGCTCGCATACAACATATTGATCTCTAGGTGAAACTATGCGCATCTCACACGCGACCCCTCGCGCCATTATTAACTGGTTTGAGAAAATTGATATCGAACACGAAATTCTCTGCTGTCTTGTAACGGCTGATCCGACGCATCGGGAGGTTCACAAAGAAATTATCATGAATTATCTGGATGCGGATGTGGCGATGGGGCCGAAAGTAGCATTCATTGTGTTCGATGGCTCTTTGCCTCGTAGGCCTGTTGCTTTCGCAGATGAGAAAGGCTCCACGCTGCTCATGCCGGGAGAGGTTTTTGAAATAGAAGAGAGAACAGAATACGACAATTATCTATCAAGTCCATTGCGCGATTATTTTCGCGATCTTCCGGACGACCAAATTCACAAAGCGATTCGAGATTATGGTGCTGCGCTAGAAAATGGTCTGGAGTCTGTCCAAAAAGCGGCAAGAAAAAGTGGCTTTATTTCGAAATTAGTAGAAGACTCCACCGAAATCATGTCTTACTGGATTGATTTGCTGGAAATATCCAGAGAAAAATTACCGGTACTCTGTGTGTTTGTCAAAGGTAGTCCGCCGATAGCCATTTCGCTAGGTGAAAAACTTGAATTATCTACATTACTCCGATTGCTGGGTAAGCTGGCCGACATCTGCTCCCGACCAGATGACGACATCATGGGTAGTAGAGAATGGGATTGGGATGCAGCCAAGCGTCTTGAGCGCGCTCAGAACTATAAGTTCGAATTTGACAAGCTTTTTCCGCAGTTAATCAATCACTTTGAAGCAATGTGTAATCGATACAAAGCAACAAAGGAAGAGCGAGATCGCATTGTACTTTTCCTCAACACCGGCGACTTTACTGGGCAGTGCCTGGAAAAATTACTGCTCTCTTTCCATTTCTCAAATCGCACCGATTTTTCAAATCATCAGGCCATCCGTGGCGTTAGGAAATCTACGGCAAAAATGTTTCAATTGGAAGAGGGATATGAGAATAATCTACCCAATAAAGCGGAACGCTTATCCATTTCCGAAGCGCTTGAACGCTTGAGGATACGTCAGAAAAAGACAGCGGACTTGGTTCTGCAGTTGCGCGCAAGCGGCCTCGATGCAAAACCAATTAAGGGAGAGAATTTCGGGAAAAGCTTTGACGGTTGGGTAGCACGAGCGACTCAGTTGCTTACTCTTGGAGAAAAAACACATCAAGTTCTGTCGTGGATAAAGGAGCAAATAATTTCAACGAAAATTCTTTCATAAACCCGACTTAAAGTTGTTCTCCAAAAGTCGAGAATAAGCGCGGCCAAAAATCTGAAAGGTAACGCTTGCCGTCCGGTAATCTCCGGAATAGCAAAGTGAACTCACCAACAACAGCAACGTGAAGAGCGTATACGCGTCGAATTCTGGCTGGTCGCGTGTGGTCGGGGGAATTTGGTGGCGAACCATTCGACTTCCCGTCGCGCTTGACTCGATCGAATCGTCAAAACCCCCGCTGGTAGTTTCGGCCGTGATTGCAACACCGTGCAGGCGCGTTCGACTGGCAGGTTGTCGATTTCGGACTGACCATCCTCGCAGTACCGCGTGAGCGCTTTCCAGCGGTTGAACGCATAGAGAATTGCAGCTGGTCGAGCATCGGGTGGCTTGCCCCGGATTTTCTCCTCGATGCCATATAACCCGCCGATGCGCTCCAGTGCTTCGGTATTGAAGACGTTCGGCCGCGCCGCATGCAACTCGCAAATTCGGAGTCTGGCAGCGCGCCTTTGCGTGCCCATAGGAGCGGTAGCGCCCGAAGGAAGCGAGATGCGCCACGAATGCTTTTCGCTAAATTCACTATCGTGACGGTCGGCCGTCGGCCAGTCGCACTAACTTCGTCGTCCAGTTGCAAAACTGTGGCGCCAGTCGCAATTACTCTGGCGCCCTACGAATACTTGGCGCCCCGCTTTTCGCCAGTTCAACGATAAACGCTGCGCATCGCCTATACTGTATATCCATACAGCCTTTCTGATGCAGAATCATGTCACTCAAAGTCGATGATTTCGACCCGGTCTCAAATGGGGACTTGCGTGATTTGTGGCGGATTTGTCGCGATCCAGCCCTTCGCCGGTTAATCCTAGAGGTGGTGCGCTACCGCCGCGTAATAGACCGAGCGCATGATGAGGCCCTGGAAATCCATTACGGCCTGGGAGCAAATAACCAAGGGAAAATTGTCGGTGCTGCGAAGTCGCTATTAGCTCGCCTACAGGACGAGCACGTCCGACTTGGATCACAAGGTGGCATCACGATCAAATTGCCGACGGACGGTCAATACACCGGTAAGCGTTGGTGAACCAAGGATGTGCCGCACAACCGTAGCTCTACAGCAGCGATTCGTTAACCTCAGACTTCGGTTTCGGGCGCCGCGGTGGAATCGGCGCCGGCGCGGCGGCCATCTCGTTAGCGGGAAACAGGTTTAGGAACGAACGCGCCTCGTCCGTTGTGCGGCACCCAAGCCAGTCTTGGTATTGCTCAGGCCGCAGGATGATCACCGATCGCTTCTCAGCCCCCGGCTTATGAAAGCGCCGCATGAGCTCATGGTTCTCGGCATTGATGGTAAGCATCGAAAACGACATCGAAGGGCCGTCTGGATCGTTCCAAGCGCGCCACAGGCCGGCGAGAGCGAGTGGCTGGCCAGAGCCCAAGCCGATCCGCCAGCGCACCGGCGATCCGGTCTCATAATTCGGCTCGTAAAAACTGCGACACGGGATCAGGCAGAGCTGGAGATTCTTCCATGCTCCGCTGAAGCTGCGCTTCTCCCCGATCGACTCAGCGCGTGCATTCATCGTGTCGAAAAGCTTCACACCCTTGGGAATGTGCTTGCGCGGCACAATGCCGAAGGTGGCAGGATCGGTCAGTCGCTCGCCGCTGTCCATGCGCAGGATCGGCGCCGCGTAGTCTTTCCACGTCTCAGGTGGATAATCAAAGGTCGGACGCGGAAATTCGCTGAATGCCTCAAAATCGATTTCTTTAGACGGATCGTAGTTTGCGCACATGGGCCACCTCCTGCCTTAATGATAGCGCTGAGTTAGGCCGTTTTTCGGAGAGACATCATGGACCCGACAGACCTTCCGGACGCAACCCTCGACTGCTGGGTCGAACGAGCGGAACTGCTCCGTCTCAATCCGCGCGCGGCCGCAGCCGATATCGCCAGCATTTCCCACTGGCCGCGATACACACTGAATCCTGAACTGGCGGAGCCAATCATCGAGCGCGCACAGATCGTCATCGATGAGATCGATGATCCGGGGCGTGGAATCGTTTTTTTTGCACGCCGGCCGCATGCCGAGCCAGTTTCGATCTTCGTAGACCACCGCGAGTTCCATGGCGATACCTACCTCGACGCGGCCATGATCTGCTACATCGCGTCGGTCTTTGGGCCAGAAGTTGAATATCAACTGCTCTGGGATGACGGAACATCGCGCTATGAGCCGTATGAATAGATTCGCAGCAGGCTTTGTGGCAAGAAGATTGGTTGATTCGCCGCTGCGCGCGGCAGGGAGATATACGTGACGCACGAAGAATTCGAAGCCCACGTCGCCATGTTGCTGCGTGATCAGCCGCGCAGTACGACTGCGGATCTGACTGACTTCGCGGTTGCATACTGGGACGGCGAGCGAGTGCGCTACGTGTTCCTTCACGAAGACGGCCAAGGCGCACTCGACGAAGAGTTCGACCTAGCTGATTATTTGCTCGATCAGTGGGACGCTGACTTCGCTATCTGGATCGCGGAGCCGCATTATTCGTCGCGGCCAGAGTTGCTTTGGTGGCTCAAGGCTGGCGCGTAGCCGCGCTTCCGAGGCGCCCCCGGGCGTACGCAAACGTCCGATCTTGAAGCGCACCCCTACACGAGCGGACCCCTCATAATTGCTGAAATCTCTGAACAATCGGCACGAGCTCTGGTTTAAATTCCGATTTCTGAAGTGGCCCCTATGTATCAAGCGACTCGTTCCACTCGGCCCCCAGCACCCAGCTAAGGGCTGACATGCGCCCGCTCAGCAAACCCCATTCGAAGTCATCCCAACCTAGATTCTTTTTCCCGAATTTCCGTTCAATCCGTCTCGCTGCCTTTTTCGCTGTTGCCAGTAACTCCTCTTGCCCGGCCCGGAGCTTCTCGATTCCATTTTCGAGTTTATAGATCCAGTTTTGATGACGGTTCCACCAGACCTTATCCCAAAGGTCGTTATATTCTCTGAGGATTGCTGCATCGTTTCGGCGGAGGAGCATCGGCCAAAACTCACCCTCTTCCTCGTCGGACGGTATCCATTCAACCTTGTCGCCCTCGCTGTTGTAGCCAATTCGAAGGCCATTCGGACCGACCTCCGGTTTCAACGGTTCGCGCGTTTGCAACGCATCACGCTGGATGCCTCGAACTGGATGCAACGCCGAGAATTCCCGGTTTAGATCGCGCAACTCAAGAACGAGGTCGGGATCAAAGCGGGTAATCTCAATGCCAGCATCCTGCAAGCGAAGCTCGCCAAGTCCGCGAATCATCTGATTCGGATCGAGCGTACCGATAACGACCCGTTTTAATTTTCGGTCAATTACTCGATCGGTACATGAGACCTTTGGATGGTTCCTGTGAGTACACGGCTCAAGCGTCGAGTACAGCGTGGCGCCTTTAAGGTCCACGCCCTGTAGCTTCCGTTCGAGCAACGTATATTCGGCATGCTCCCCAGCCTTCAGCTCGCCACGGAACGCCGAAGCCAAAACAACACCGTCGCGGACCACAACTGCGCCAACCTTGGGAGAGACTTTGCCCGCCTCGCTGACGCACTTGGCGGACAAGTCAATAGCCAATCGCATTATTGCCCGATCGTCGCTAGCGACTTCAGGCTTACCCTCAGTGTTGATGCCAGGCTGGTTCGTAGTTTTTTTCATCTGTTGTTCGCCAACTTAAGTTTCGACTTCAGCAGCGCGACAAGCTGCGCCACATCGAGTCCATATCCGACGAGCGTCCTGCGCATCGGCTCAAATAGCGTCAGCATGTGGCTGTAACGGCCTTGCGTGGGGCAGTGCCCCTGGCGAAAAACTCCGCTTCCGTATCGATATCCTTCGTCATGGCCTCTCCGCGGCGTCGGCTGCAGGTCAAGTTACCGGTTCTAGGTAACATCGTACCGAAAAGAGCGACCCAGCCAGCGGCCGCAGTCTCAATGCTCATGACGGAACGCATCATGACAGAACGCAAACGCACCACGGCACGCGATTACCGGACAGCGATGATGGAAGAAGCCTTTGCACTGCGAAAGGCCCTCTTCGAATGTGGCCAGCTGCTCGACCGGGAAACATTGCGGCAGCGGTTGGGCATCTCCGAACTTGCCCTGCGCGGCTGGCTTCGGCGCCGATCGCTTTTTTATGTGGACGGCCCATCCGGCGCCCGTTATTACCCGGCCTTCTTGGCCGATCCGGCGTATTCGTCAACAGCGCTGGCGGCTGTTAGCCGAGCCCTCGGCACGCTACCGGGCAGTACCAAATGGGTGTTCTTTACAAACCCGCGCGGCTCGCTGGGCGGTCTCAGCCCCCTCGAGATCCTCGCCGGCAAAAGGCCGCCAGGGGGGACAGCGTCTGGCGTCGGTCTGGAGACAATTCTCAGGGCCGCCAGGGCAGAGGTCGAATTTTGAGGAGGAGCCGTCTTCAGGAACGTTTCGGCATCGGGCCCGGCATCCCAGACGTGGCGCGCGAGGCGTTTGCCCCTGGCAAAAAACTCGGCCTCCGTATTCATATCCTTGGTCATGGCCTCTCCTAGGTGTTCCACCACCATTGTGCAACGCCCAGCTAGCGTGGCTGACAGGATTGCTTAACGTCACGCTACATACGTTCCCTGCATCTTCCGAGCGGCTGCGACCACCTCGTCCGTCCGATCCAATGCGTCTTTGGGAGCAACCGGAGCTGCAACGTCCCGGCTGGGTTGTGACTCGGAGATCCAACCATTTGGAAAATGAAACCACGCGGCAATTTCCCACGAATCAGTCATCGGTCCGAGCGCCTTTAAAATGTCGCTTATGACAGGCTTAGGCTGGTACATTGCGTCGAACTGATAGCCCGGAAAGTACTCTTCGCCGTCATGGGCGACGCTGAAAACGAGCCCGGCCCGCTTCCAGTCATTGGCAGGGTGCGACTTTTTTACCGGTGGCGACAGCTGAAGGGTATTAATCAATTCAGCCGTCAGCCATTCGCCATCATCGAAGATGGCCCGCCTCGTCTTCTATCGCTGCAGGTGCTCCCTGCTTCCCGCGAAAAACTCCGCTTCCGTCTCGATCTCCTTCGTCATGGTTGCTCTCCCAAGGGCGCGGCTACCTTTGCTGTCGTTTCACTTGCGCATGTCGCACGGTTGAGCCTCGGCCCACCAGCGCTTGCCGTCCTTATCCATCAACCATGGGTCCGAGTGCGCCCGGTGGCTTCTGGCGATGTAGTCGACGCCGGCAAGCTTTATTTCGCTTCGCTCGGCGCGCCGGTGTCGCCGATGCCATATCGCCTTGTCTTTGGCTTCAGAGACGCTGGTCGTATGCCCGAAGATGGGCGTTTTCCTTCTGCTTTTGCTCATGATCATGCCCGGTAGTGGATATCTACCTCATGACTTTTCTCCTTTGGACTGAGTGGATGGCTGGGTCGCCATCGTAGCGGCTAGTGCAGCCGGATGACTGCAGGGTGAACCACATCAGAAACCTACTTCCATCGCGACGGTCGTTCTCGCCTGAGCTTCCTGTTGTCGGCGATTCACGCGGCGCTCATGCACCTTGAGCATCGCTCGAAACTTTCGCTGGTTGCCATAGCGCACACCGTCGACCGCAAGTGCCGGTGCCTGGTCGTTCAGGTCGTACCAGGCTTGCCACCCCTCCTGTGGAACAAGGCCTCGGGCAGCACGAGCCAGCTTGCGAGCCGCTCGGGCCTTGCTGGTCTTGTGCGTATTCGCCATGAAAGCACCTGATTGTCGAAGTGGTTAGCACGACAGGGGCCTCCCGCCCGGCCCTGACACGCGGAGCCTGCAGTTTACCGCTGCCAGAGGACCACGGGGGGCAGGTTTCAATGTCGATAACTGCACGTATCACCATTGCGTTTGGCCCGTGATAAAGTCCTTGATCATTGGGCAGTCCGCTCGGAAGCCCGTCTGGCAAGGCCCGGCACGAGGAGTTGAACCATGAAGATCGCGGAACAATTTCCTGAGGATCTTGAGCGGATGAAAGTTTGCCTTGGTAAGGCCAGGAAAATGGCGTCCGATAGCGACATCGCGCTTGCTTGGGCACGATATTCGGATGGTCTATGTGCGAGCTGGCTGAGTCTGCGTGGCGACGACAACGTATTGACCGAAACATTGCTTGCATACCTGCCAGCCTGCGCAGGTGGCCCGAAGCGGGCAATGAACGTTGAACTGGCGGAAAGCCTGCTGGCTGAAGCCAGCGACCTCGGTATCGATGTGTCACAGGCCGCGGAAGCCGGGCTTGCAAGGGCCGTGGACGACAGGCGTGCCGAGCTCTGGCAGAAGGAGAACACACAGGCCATCGAGAGTTCCAATGCGTACGTCGAGCAGCACGGTCTGCCACTCGAGAAGTACCGGGTTCAGATCAAGCGGTAAGAGGAGCTTCGCCAGCTCCGCGGAATACTCAACCGGGAAGGCGATCCCGACAAGGGCTTCTCTGAGCAGCCCGATATTTCTGAAAAAAGCCGATGACCGATGATGACCGCCTGTTCCTGCAGCGTATCGTCCCCATCATCCGGCGCGAGGGACGGACACCGTCGTGAGGCTCGCCGATATTCCGGAACCCTGGCGGGGTCAGTTTGACAGGCTGTTGACCGGTTCTGCCTGCCTTGGCTACAGCGACGAAGGCGATTGCGCCCATGCGTGGGACTGGACGAGCCACCTCTCCGGCAGTTCCGCGCGCTGGCGAACCGCTGTCTAGGGTGTTTACAGGAGCCGTACATGCCTTTCCAGACGAATGTTGACACCCGGCAGCGCACGCAGGAAGAAATCGACCGCGACGTGCTGGCCGCGTCCGGCGACAGGTGTGCCGAGCTCTGGCGGAAGGAGAACGCAGAAGCCATCGAAAGCTACAACACTTACGTGGAGCAGCACGGCCTCCCCCTCGAGAGGTATCGGATGTTCTGAAGTCACAGGTGAAGTTGCCCCGCCCCAGACGCAACTGCCGTGTGCGGTGCGAGGCAGGCCCGATAACGGAGAGGAACAACATGATGCCTGGAAGTCTTCTATTCACGAGGTTTTTGCAATGAGTCCCGAACTGGATCACCAACTGTGTACGCGCTACCCGGAGACCTTCGCGAGACGCCACGACCGCGACGCGCCGATCGCCTTCGGCATCGAAACCTGCGACTGCTGGTTCGACCTGCTCGACGCGCTGTGCACGAGCCTGCAGTGGGCGACGCGCCAGGGCGACCCCCAGGTAGTGGCGGACCAGGTCAAGGAAAAATTCGGTGGGTTGCGCTTCTATTACGACCAGGCCATCAGCGTGCGTCAGGAGGGCATGATCTCCCTCGCCGAGGGCCTCAGCCAACGCTGGTGTGCCGGTCACTGCGGCCGACAGAAGCCCACTGACGCGAACGCGCCATCGGCCGCGGACCGAGCCGCCGCCCTCGCCAGACTCGCCGCACTCGGAGGCACCGACCCCGGTGCAACCGCGGGCCAGCGCCGGCGGACCTCTGACGGGAGTGAACCGGATGCCGGTTGACCGTCGATTTGCCCGTCGCCAGGCGCTGCTCAGCTGCGCGATCGTGCGCAACGTGGCGTTTACCGCGTCGGCTATCAGACCGAGGATGGCCGCGGCGACTGCCTGTATGCGTGGGACTGGGAAGCCTGGCTCCCCGGGCAGCTGTACTGCTCGTTCTGACGTCACCCTCAAAAAAGGAGATGTAGATGTCTTTCCAGACGAAAGTGGACACCCGGCAGCGCACCCAGGAAGAAATCGACCGCGACACGCCGGTCACGGTTACGGCGACGATGCTTCCCGAGGTGGCTGAGCAGCTTGCGCAGTTTGCCAAGCGATCACTGTTCGACACGTTCTATGAGATGACAGAGGCGCACCTGCCGCATGAAGAACGGCAGCGGCGCGCATCCCTCATGATCACCGGCATCGAGGCCGTCGCGAGCGGGCTTCGCGACGCGGGCTACAGCCCGCGCTAAGGACGGGTTGTCTGAACCTGCATTGCTGCAGCACCTACACGAGGAGTTGAACCATGGCGATCCGCTACGACGACAACCACTACATCGTCTTCGATGTTAACCACGAAAAGGTCCAGGAAGGGTACCGGTGCACCGCATGGGTCGAGCTCGCCAACGGCGGCATTGCGTCGGAGGACATCTACCACGGCGTCGCCGCCCGGAAGGAGCGCGCGACGGAACTGGCCAGGGAGAAGGCGATCGCCGCCATCCAGAACGGCACGGTCCGTTTTCCAGCCCCGAAGAAATGACCCGGGCCAAGCGAGCGTACGTTTTCAGCAGTGTGTACGGCGAAAGCGTACACGGGACGAAAAAAGTACATCGCCTGTCCCGCCGGAGGATTAACCGATGACCCGACACATTCGACCGGCGCTGCCGCCGGCGGAGACGTCCGAGCAACTCCGGTCGCGCCTGTGGGCCTTTACGCTCGCGACGCATGAACAGGCGATGAGGCCGCGCTCGGTCCCCTTTCCCGAGCACGTGACGGTGCTGGCCGGGCCGCTGAGGCGCCGGCAAGCCGGCCCCGGCCGGCACACCGAGGAACCGTCCGGAGAACCGGATGCCGGTTGACCGTCGATTCGCCCGTCGCCAGGCGCTGCTCAGCTGCGCGATCATGCGCAACGTGGCGTTCTACCGCGTCGGCTATCAGACCAAAGATGGCCGCGGCCGCCTGAAGGACGATTCCCAGATGGGTCGAACCATCAACAGCAACTTCGTCGACTGGGAGGCCCGCCATCACTGGCGACGCCTCGTACAGGGTACCGAAGCGCGTACCGCCTTCCTCACGGCCCTGTTCGCGACCCTTGGGCTCGACCGCGCAGGCTGGGACCAGTACCTCACCGACATGAAAACCTACCGCGACCGTTTCGTGGCGCACCTCGACGACGACGACACGATGCACATCCCGGACCTCGACACGGTCCTGGCCAGTACGGCGGTTTTCTATCGGCACCTAGTTGCGCGGGCGCCGGTCGGGACGTTCGTGGGTCACCTGCCCCGTGACCTGCCGGCTTACTACGAGACCTGCCGGGCCGAGGCCGCCACGTATCACGCGACTTACAGTGCGCAGGCCGCGCCGCGCGCGAGCCTCTCCCGCAGCAGGAAGCGCCGTGATGACGGGTCACGCCCAATGGGTAGGGCTTCCTGCTTCTGGTGCAGTTGTGGTACGGACTGCGACAAGACAAGCGCCCGAAGTCGTTGATTTACATGATTGTGCGGTGCGGCTATCGCACGTTTTTATCCGGATCTTGAGCGCACCCCAACTCGGGCAAGTGAATCCATCTGGCCGGCGCAGTCGCTCAAGATAACGTGCGCAATCATCCTCAGTGGCAAACCATTCTTCAAACTGGCTCCGCGTCCGAGGATAGTCGACGCCCGCAATAGGGGTAGGCTGAGATTCACTCACGCCGACATGTTCGCTCCGTTGGCGCTAAGTGGATAGCCCTTATAAAAACACCGTGTATCTCGTACTGTCATGCAGTCAAGATCCACCGGCATAGAGGCTTGTGCGTTGTGTGCCGACTGACCAGAACATGCCACAGCGCGGCCGCCGCGATGTGGTTTTACGACATGCGGCTGCCGAGGCGGCTGTCACCTAACGGAGAATCCGTGACATTCAGAATTGCGCGGACGCCGTACTTGGGGAAAAAGGCGTGCACCCCAGCTTCTGAAAACTGGAGCGTTGCCTCGATCTCGGGCTCCCCAGCGTAGCCGTTCTGGCCCAAGGTGAGCAGAAGGTCGTCGAGCTTGTCTTCAAGGGCGGTTTGAAGCTCGCGAACTCTCATCTGCCAATAGTCCGCGAACCGCACCGCTTCAGCATTCACTCCTGACGCCATAACACCTCCTGTGATTGGCAAATACACAGTACCGTCGGATACGGTGGTGAGGACGTTCCCGTTCTTACCGCGCAGAGCTCGACGCTGGTCCGAGGTCCATGTCGCTCCGGTGACGCCATTCGCACGATACCTGCGAATCATCTCCGGCCAGTTCCGGTGAATGCTTTCCAGCACGCTACTGTCCTCGAAGCTCTCATGCGAAAAAACGTTGATCGCACAGAAGGCGGTGTCGGTAACAAGTGCATAAAGAAGCGAGCCGGTCCTGGCCATGTAAGCCGGATTCTTTGTGTCAGCGCCGATGCCAAGGTGAAAATGATGCACGCCCCATTCTCCCAAGAGGCCATCTAAGTTGAACAATGAAGCGTGACGCTTACTGAGGTACGGATTGATATCCTGCCCGTTTTCAACCTTTTCCTGAAACGCGTTCCAACCTGCCAGATGTTCGGGCGGACAAACGAAATCATCGGCGGCTTTTACAGCTCGCGGTGCGGCAACAATCCTGCGTCGCAGCGCATCGCAATAGCGCACACAAACGTCACCGTCGTCGAGGGCAGACACCTGTGCCGCAGACCACCCCTGAACGGTGACCATATGCTCTCTAAGATGAGAGAGCCAGTCGGCTTCAAAATTCGCCCTTAGTCGAGGCATCTGCGTACAGAAGGTCCGTTACTTAGCCGCGCACGAACGGGCTCACGATCGCCGCGGCGATGCGCTGCATCTTCCACGCCGCGATACAGAAGAGCAGACCCACCGCCAGCACGGCGGGAATGCCGCCGACCTTGCCCGCCCACGTCCCGCCGAGCGTGACGCCCTTCATGATGAGGTAAATGAGCGGCAGGCAAACCAGCGCGGCATAGAAGCGCCTTTTCGGGGGCAACGTCGCAAGGTAGTTCATGGGAGCACTCATTCATCGGAAGATAAGACAGAGTGCCACATCGACGGCGCGACTGGCAAGGGCGGCCCGACGTCAGGCATGCGGGCTCCAGTGGACGAGCTAGGGGCGGAATGGCACGCCGTAGGCATGGCTGGGTCGACGGACATGTCAAGGCCGGATACAGATATCAGGGTGCGGACAGGTGTTATGCAAAGCCGGTGCGGGACGCCCATATTTCAATCGCATTGACGGTAGCCGCGCGTCGGCCATCCAAAGCGAAACCGACGCGTAGTCGCGCCAGCTAAAGTGCTAGTTATCAGCGTGTGAATGGATATCGTCTGCGGAAGGCAGATAACGTACCTGATTCCTCGTTTCTTCGTTAATCTGTCGGATTGTTGGACGAGAGCAAAAAAACGCTAGGGGGGCAAATGGCAATTTCCGGTTACGACAAACACCAATTCGGACATCGCTTAAACGAGGTTCTTTTTGCATCGCAGCCGATACAAAGCCGGGAACATCTTTTTGGACGAGAACAGGAACTGGACCGGATTGAGAAGGCATTGTTCGCATCTGGCCGACACATATTTATATATGGCGACAGAGGTGTTGGAAAGTCGTCGCTGGCCGCGACCGCTGCAAATCAGTATCAAAGCTCCGACGCGGAATATATTGATATTGGCTGCAGTCCTGATGCGACGCTTAAGAGCATCGTCGCAAATATAGCGTATCAAGCAATAGATGCATCTCGCTTACGGAAAACGAAGATCACCGCGTCTATCGGCTTGGAATTCCGCTACCTGAAAGCGGCTCTTGCCAGCGAGACGACCCAATCGAACTTGCATGATGAGATTGTTTCCCTAGCTGATGCAGTCGAAGTCCTTCGAGAGGCTGCAAGCCTGCACTCGGACCAGCCTATCGTTGTTCTCGACGAATTCGACCGCATTACGGCGCCTGAGGAGCGAGCAGCTTTTGCAGACCTGTTAAAACACATGGGCGATAAGAAGGTTCCGTTAAAGCTCATTTTCACGGGTGTCGGTAAATCGCTCGACGAGCTATTAGGGGCACATCAATCTGCGATTCGCCAACTCGAAGGCATCGAGCTTCCAAAGCTCAGCTGGGACGCTCGCTGGGATATCGTGATCAAGGCCGCCAGCAGCTTCAATGTCTCTGTTGATAAAGAGATCTATATTCGCATCGCGGCGGTTTGCGATGGCTATCCGTACTACGCACACTTCATCACGGAAAAAATGTTGTGGTGCGCCTTCGACGATCCGAAATTGGTAACGCAAATCGAATGGGATCACTATCACACCGGACTTCGGGTCGCCATCGAAAGCATCAGTGCCGAACTGAAGCGGCCGTATCAGGAAGCGGTCAACAAACGAAGCAGCGAGTATGAGGAGGTGCTGTGGGCGACGGCCGATTCAGAGTATTTGGATCGCTTCATGAAGGCTATGTTCTCGTCGTACGAGTACATCATGAAACAACGCCGCGACAGCACGGTTCTCACCTATGAAAAGTTCTGCGCGCGCGTTCGCAAATTCCGAGATAAGAAGTTTGGCGCAATCCTTGTCAATGATCCTGGCAATCCGGGCCTTTATACCTATCGTGAGAAGATGCAACGAGGCTATGTGCGGATGCAGGCTGAAGCGCACGGGATAGAACTAGCTGGCGAAAAGATCGAACAGACGGTCAAACAAACGATGCGTGTCCCATCTAGCCTAAGCAAGGGTTACTACGGATCCAAACCGCCTCCCGGTATCCATTGGGGGCGCGAGCGGCGTAACGGCGACGAATCGTCAAATGATTAATTCAAATGCGGGTCGCGGTAAACGCGGTTTATCCGACAGCTTTTTGTGTCCGAGTAACTAGTCATGAGTATAGAAATTTTCTCGTCCAACGAACATGAAATGATCCTTGGGGCGTAGGAACGATATGGTCAGTTTTTCTGCAATGCACGTGAGGTCTCAATGCTGCTGTCGAACATCATGGACTGGCCTATCAAGGACTGTGACATCTTCATCAGATTTTTGTCGCAGATGAAGAAGTTTCACACCCTCTGTCTAACGTCGCTAGTGCGTCAGCACCGCATCCAAGCGCAAATGAATTTGCGCTACTTTCTTGAGTCGACGGTGCACGCGGCCTATTCGCTGGTTCATGTTGAGACGACGAACTATTTCGACTCAGCGGACGGCCAGACGCATGACCCCCAGAAGGCATCGCGGGCCGCGTACCGTTGGCTTGGCGAGCATTTCCAGCAACACTCCGACGAGATCAAGAAAATCAAGGATCAGATCGATGAGCAAACTGCGCACGCCAACGTGCTGAACAGCTTCCGCAATTTTCTCTTCGTGGGCGGTGACACGCCCGAGATCCACACAAGCTTTTTCGACTTCGAGGATGACCCCTGGCTCAAGGTTGACCTCTGGGAATGTGCTCAAGCCGGACTCATTGCGGCTGAGCTGATTCTCGACATACGGGAGAAGTTTGGCGGCTTCATTCCGTCGAGAAAGGCAGGCATTCTCCCCCAGCTTATTGCCTCGAATGAAGCGCCGCTGACAAAGCTTGAGGCAGCAAGAAATACATAAAGCTTATCGAGGCACAGATACGTTATGGTTCACTCGAGACTGCTCCGAGCTTTTGAAGGCTGGCAACTGTTGTCAACGAATCGATATTTCCAGCCTTTTCCTGAGCCACTTTCGCCACTGTCAAGGGTGTATGGCCTTTGTTCGTCTTTGCGTTGATGTCAGCTCCAGCGGCCAAAAGTCGGGTAACGAGCGGTTCAATGCAGGCGAACGGAACTGCGTCGAGAACGAGCAGGTGTAGTGGAGTCACAGCCGTCCCCGTCCTTCCGGCATTCACGTTCGCGCCCTTCTTTAACAGCAGATCGAGGATCCCGAGAACATCGGAGTCGGAGACAACAGGCCCCAACCGGACCGCCTCGATCCTGTAGTGTCCAGGTACGAAGTGACAGAGCCAGTGCAGTGGGGTCGTCCCTTTGGAGTCCACCACATTCACGTTCGCTCCGCCGTTGATCGCGTCCTCCGCTTTCTGCCGATCCAGTATCTTTACTGCGGCAATGAGGTCTGCGTCCGCCTGATTCATCAGCCCACCCTCCAACTCGTATTTTTGTCGAACGGATTCTGCGGGAGATATTACGGGAATGCAAGGCGACACGAGGAAACGCGGCGCAAGGTTGTGTGGCTCGCCGGGGTCCCCAGCACGACGACGCAGATCGCATTGCGCCTCGAGCCGGATGCCGAACCCGCGTCGTATCTCGAACCGCCCGCCTTCATGCTACATCGCTGGGGAGCCGCCCACACGGGCAGCGCGGTATCGCATCTCTGCTATATCGGACACTTCGAAGGGCCATTGCCGTTTGCGTAAGCTTGACGAAATCGCCGACAGCCTGCGGGCGCTCGGCAAGCACGTACCGACCTGTGCCGTGTAGATACTTGTGTCCGCCGGAACGACAAGAACATCGCGACAGGACGGATTCGCATTCGGTGACGGGCTCAAGGACAACGTTGCTTCGGCACGAAGACACGGTGACATGGTAAGCATCCGATCAGTACCGTCGCGGATGACGTTGACACGCGAGAGGCTGGGCTGCTAGCGAATGGGATCGATACGTGCGGAGGTGGGCAGCA
>NZ_JBIYEB010000045.1:0-45013 GCF_044909315.1 Caballeronia udeis | reverse complement strand
TCTTTAGACAAAGTAGTCCCCATCACTTATTTGGTGGGGACTACTTTGGACACTATCCAGCTGCCTGTACATGCGGCCTTCAGATGACGCTTACGGTCTTCTCGGGTGAATGCGCGTTGCTTCTTCGTGCCGGGCGAGGGGTTGGGTTGCGTACCGCCGCACCACGATTCGTACGTGATGGCGAGCCCGAGATCGGACGGTTGTCGCGCTGCGCCTGCAGGACTTGCGCGACCTGCAGCGCATGGCCGAGCCGCTTGTGCTCGATCACGGCACCCTGATCAATCTCCGCGAGCTTGTCGTACGGCACATAGCGCAGCGCTACGCCAGCGGCCCGGATCTCGATGCGACCGTCGGGATACTCCCACACGTCGATGTAACGACCGATCAGCTTACGGTTGGCTACGGTATCTTCCAGCAGGTAGATCACGCGGTCGTTGAGCACGGTCAGCGAGCGCGACACCTTGCGCATCACCCGCCAGGTCAGGATCGCGTCGAGATCCTCGTCATCGCGCAGCGGCCGATGCGCATCGAAGGTACTGCGCGGCGGCTTCGCGAAATGCGCGTTGTAGGTCGCCATGAATGCAGGCGCGTACGCATTCGCTGCGGCGAGCGTGCTGATGCCGCGCAGCCGCAGTTCCTTGACGAGCCGGTCCTGCAGCGTCAGGTGTGCACGCTCGACGCGGCCCTTCGCCGGACTGCTGTTCGCGCACCACGTATCAACGTTGAGCTCGTACATCGCGCGGCCAAACTGCGTGACGCCGTTGCCGGTGGTTGCCGCACGCGTGCCGCGGAACACACTCGCACGGTCGCTGTAGAGAGCGACTGGCTTGCCGAAGTGCTCCAGGTACATGCGCGTCGCCTCGAAGTAGCTGAAGGTCGATTCGCTCGCGGTGAAGTGCAGAGTCATCAGCCGGCTCGTCGCGTCATCCACATACACCAACAGCGTACAGGCCGGCGCTCGGTCCTCAAACCAGCGATGGTCGCTGCCGTCGATCTGCACGAGTTCGCCGAAACAGGCCCGTCGTGCTCGCGGCTGATAGACCTTCGGCGGGCGCTGTTTGCGCGGCACCCACAGACCCGCGTCCATCATCAGGTGACGCGCGGTTTCCTTTGACAGCACCAGCCCATGGCATTCATGCAGCTTCTCGCACGCGAGCGTTGGACCGAAGTCCGCGTAGCGCTCGTGGATCAGTCCGAGTGCCCGATCAAGTACCGTCTGCGGCAACTGATGATTGCTGCGCGTACCACGCCGCCGCGAAACGAGGCCAGCGGCGCCTTCGTCGCGGTAGCGCATCACGAGCCGCTCGACCTGGCGTCGGCTTAAACCCAGCCGTTCAGCCGCGCGCCAAGTCATCAGCCGAGCCTCGGCTACCGCTTCAATGACCTTCAGCCGGTCAAGCTCCTGCATGCTCATCGTGATCGTCCCGGTGCGCGTCATGGCGGTCTCCACAGCGGGGAAACCGCACCGGCATGCGCTACAGATCGCTTGGGTGCGACATCTGTACTTTGCCCAAGTACGACACTACTACTTTGCCCCTACAGCAAACCAAAAAAATTTTAAAGATTATGTCAAATAAAACAATGAGTTCGATCCGGCTCACTCTGCTGTTCGAGGTCTTGTGCTTGATCCAACGTCCTCTATTCCCAACTGGCTGAAGCAACCGATCGCTTCGTAATAGATCGACTTCAATCCACTTCCGCCCAGCGTCATCGTTGTCGCGGGGTCAGATGGACTGCTTGCTGCAGCGGCGCGAATGGCACTCATCGGGCCTTTATCGACGACGTTCGACCAGCCTCGTGTCTAGGTCAGCAATCTGGCGGGTTCAGGCGTAACCTGGTTGAGTCGCGGGACGGTCGAATCCTATATCAGCCAACTCTCGCTTCTATTTCTAAGCGACCGCTTCCCTTCCCTTAACCGTCAGTATTCGTGCGGCGTGAGGTGCCCCCTTTAAAAGAGCGATCCGACATGGAGCGGTTCACTCGAAGTTAGCTCCGAACGATTTCATCTTTTCGTATCGCCACATATGTAGCAGACCTTTTTAGGTTGGGACACGCGCTGGGGTCCGAATTTTCTCAATAAAGCGACGATAAGCGGCTTTTCTCCGACCGATTACCGCCGGCGGCCATGGACGGAAGTCTTTCCCGATTACTAGCGCGATCCAACTGAAAAAGGGCACGTTGTTTTTATCCGAGCGACTGCCTACGTCTGTAGCTTGCGATCGTTACCAATTTAAATAAAAATCGAGTCAAAGAGTTGGCTCAAGAGCTTCGATCTATACCCCGCGTCGTAGATACTCTTTCATACGGCGCCATGGACCATGCGCCAGCCTTAACTAGAACTCCGAAGCCTCTTCGAGCAATTTGCATGCACGAATGCTTTCGATTCATCTCAGCATGGGACGCAAAATTTCCAAGCAAGGTGGGAAATCATGATAGACATCGAACTTCTCAATAAGCGCCTGGAACAAGAAGGTGCTAAATGGCGCGCCGGCGAAACGCCTTATTCGAAGCTCAGCATCGACGAATTGCGCAGGCTTGCCACCGGTCGCCCTCGGAGAATAAAAACTCCGCCTGACCGATCACCGCTGCCCGAACCCGGATCCCCGCAGAAATTTGATCAAGTTGTCGACTGGCGCAATCGCGACGGGAAAAGCTACGTCACACCCGTCAAAGCCCAAGGCGGGTGCGGTACTTGTACCTCTTTCGCTGTTATAGGCCTGGTTGAGTCCATGGCGCTGATAGAACACGGCGTCACTCTTGATTTATCCGAAGCCGACCTTGCTTTCTGCGGCACGCATACTGACGACTGCTCAGGCTGGGACTGTGATTTGGCGCTCAAAGACATCGAATCCCGGGGCGTAGTGACCGAAATACGGTTACCTTATTTCCAAGACTTCCTTCCGCACCACACCTCGTGGAATGGTGATGTCCCGCAGCGGATCACGATTCCCGATCACGACGCTCACGCTGTCAAGGTAAAAAGTAACAGCGACATTTTCGACGTCGCGCAGCGCAAGTCTTATCTCAGCGAAATCGGTCCCCTGACAGCTGGCATCACGTGTTACGACGAATTTTCTTTCTACAAGGGTGACGGCATCTTCTCACCGACGAGCGCAGCGATAAACGTCGGCGGCCACGACATCCTCATCATCGGTTACTCCGAGATAGAGCAATATTGGCTGATTAAAAACTCCTGGGACGTATCTTGGGGAAATAACGGCTTTGGCAAAATTGCCTATGGGACCTGTGACATCGACATCGAAACCGCTACCGAGAAGACCTACTTTAACAGTTGCAGCGGCGTATTGATTCCGCAGCGCGTCCTCGACGAAATCGTCCAAAGCGTGTCCGCCGTTAATCTTGTCACCATTTCCAACGCCACTCGCTGCGACGCCTTCTACTCACCCGACGACAAAGACCGTCACATCATCGTCGCAGCATCAGACGGCGATATTTCGGAGGTATACTTTCAACATGCTCCGGTATCCGAAACACATCTGATCCAAGTCGATGGCCTAATCGATCTCGCTGCTTTCTACACCGATGACGATAACAATCGACACGTACTGACCATCGATACCAGCGGAGGCGTCAAAGAAGTTTACTACGGCACACACGGCATCTCCCAGGTGCAAATCGCCACTATAAAAAATGCAGCAAGGGTCTCAGGCTTTTACGACGTAGACGACAATTCCCGTCATGCCCTGATTGCCACCACGGACGGCAAAGTTATCGAGATCACCTACGGACAAGGCAGTCGGAAACAGACGCAGGTTGCCGCATTAGACGACATCATCGATATGTGCGCGTTCTACACCACGGACGACCGTTACTCGCACGTAATTGTCGCGACCGCCAACGGCAACATTACCGAGGTCTACTACAGTCCTACAAAAACCGGTGGCACTACAGTCATCAGCAACGTCACGGACCCGAGGGCCATCGCCGGTTTCTACTCAGGCAACGAATACTTCAGCCGGCGCGTCCAAATCCAAACTGGTAACAACCATATACTCGAAATCCGCTTCGACGCATCCGACACTCCCGTGATTCACCCGCTATACAATGGCGCCCCCGTCGCCGACATCGGTGGATTTGTTTCCACCGACGACGAAATTAGCCACTGTATGGTTCTGCAAACTACCGGTCAAATAGTAGAAATGTACTATTAGCGCTGCGCGGGGTGAAAGGGTGTGACAAGCGGCTAGCCGTATCGAAAGTAGCTTATGCGCGAGGCGCGGCAGAACATTACATGATCTAAACACAGCTTCTTAAATAATGCAGCATAGTATCCGTAGGACTTCGTTTGGTCCGATCCAGTGCCGGAAACAGGCTTCGACGGCCGAGAGAACTTCGGCGAGCGTGGCGAAGTACCGGTTATGCAGCGCCAGACGCCTTGTCAGCTTCCAGACCCGTTCAATAGGCGCCAGTTGCGGGCTGTATGGCGGGAGGAACAGCAACGTCAGGTCCCGCCTGTATTTGTGCAGCATTGGCTTGAGCATGTTGGCATGGTGGTACTTGGCGTTGTCCAGCACGACGACGATGCGCTTGCCACGACGTCGATGACGCAGTAGCCGGCGCAGAAAGGACATGAACGTTTCTGCGTTGAAGATAGGGCACACCTGCCAGACGAAGCGCCCGGTGCTCAGGCTCACGGCGCCAAAGCACGCCACCGACTTGCGCGTGGGCGCGTGCATCAACACCTGATCGCGAACCTCCGGGGCCAACCACATGCGACAGCGAGATCCATGCTGCTGAAAATGGCATTCGTCCAGGCTCCATAACTCAACGTCGTCGCGCTTTGCCAGGCGCCGCAGTTTTTTTACTGTCGCAACCCGTACGGGATCAGACTGAGCGACTTGCGGGCGCGGTTTGCGCAGCCGAAAACCCATCTGGCGAAACAGCCGCTGGCACTGTCGCACGCCCAGCTCGATGCCGTAGCACTGACGCAAGTGCTCCGACAGAACGGGCCCATCCCACAGGCCCGCTTCAAATCCGAAGTCACGTGGTGTCTTGCGCAGGTCAGCCTCAATACGAGCCCATTGCGATTCATCCAACGTACGTGGACGTCCGGGCCGCTCACCTTCCCGCAATCCCTCGAAGCCGCCGCGCTCGAAACGTTGGACCCATCGCTGAACGGTCGTGGCCGCTTGACCGAACAACTGGCCCACTTCAGTGCACGAGTAACCGCTGCTTACCAGCAGCACCCCATGGAGACGATGGTCATACCGCGATTCCTCGCTCCGTTCGATCTCCTGTTGAATCGCAACCTGCATGATCTGCGGGTCTGCAATTTCGAGCTTGCGCATGGTCGCCTCTCCATCGTTGAAGCGCAACTCGAACACGCCTGTTTCGCCGGACGCGCATGGCGCCGTTGCGGGGAACGACAGGCGCATACCGAGCCGTTTCGCGCGGGCGCTCATCTGCGTCCGACTCATGCGCGGCCGGCAATCCGACATGAAGCGCGTCACTGTCCCGGGCAGAGACTCATGCGCGACGCCGGGTGGAAGCGTCAGTCCAGTGAGCAGTTAGATATCAGCTATGTGGCTGGTTTTCCTGGTGGCCAGTACCTTTGCGTCTATACAGCTTTTTGCGACGCGTTGCTCCTTTGGCCGTCGGTACGGTACGGGATGAACGGGTCGGCCGTGGTGTTTTCCGCCCACCCGCCGGGGTAGCCGGCGGCCGGCCACCCCGCGAGTAGGCGGCTGGACCATCGCGGACGGCCCCGGCTCGGGGCAATGTGAGCCGGATGAGCGCGAACTGGCGGGACGGCATATACCGGTGCGCTTCGACAGCGATAAGGCCGCTATCGCGACGATCTGCGTGGGACCGCACGACAGTTCGACCTTGCGCATGACCCCACCTGGACACTCCATTGTGTCGCGAGCGGGGGTATTGCCCTGTAACGGTGGGTGTCGTACTGGCTCCGCCCCGCGGATCATCGCTATCAGTTCGCGGCCAAGCCGCGCGTGTTGTACCCACCTTCCATACGCATGGAGCACGGAAATGATCGTCTTCGTCACCGAAAAACCCATGGCCGCTCGCGCAGCCCGCCGCTCAGAAATATCCCGACCAGCGCATCTTTACGCTTGAGGCGCACCCGTTCAGCACATTCGCTTTCAACTACGGGCGCGGCTATCTCTGGAACCAGTATCCCCGCACTGACTTTACGCGGTACACCGTACGGCGCGACGCCCCTTTGTCGATCCACGAGATCACGGGTGGGAAGGTGGTCGCCCTCCTCGAAAAGGACCGCGAGCGCGCTGCGCGTGAGTTACTGGTCAAATCGGACCAGATCGTGTTTGCTGGCGACCCTGATCCCTCCGGTGCCATTGCTTTTCGCGAGCTTCTGCTTCACCTGACCAACCTGGAACAGGCGGACCGTGCCCACCCCGCACTGATGTTGGCGACCATGACCGAGGACGACGTCGCGCTTGCATTCGAGCAGGGTGAAACGACGAACGACGCGGCGTTTTCGCGCCGTTGTATATACGGCGAAATCAAGCGCTACTTTGACTACAACTAAAACCTGAACTCGCTTGCGATCCTCGGCTTGCCATCGAAATGAACAGCAGCCGTTTCGTCCGTCCTGAGCCCGAGATAGGTAAATGTGATTCCCGGACGCAGCGCGTAGGCGTAGAAAGGAGCACGATCGATTGGCTGTGCCCAGTGCGTCTTGGGAGGACTTATGCCCTCCGTATGACAATCGTCCAGCACAGCATGGTTGAACTTGCCGACGCGGCACGAGGTGTTGTAGTCCAGGATCGTTCGCACAAACCTGGCTTCGTCCTGGCCAATGGCCCGCGACAGTTCCGACAGAGTGTTCGCTTTGATTCCCGGAAACACGGGAGGCATGAAGCGCCCGGTCGCCTTCGAATCGATGATCGAATATGCGATCTGGCCGGGTTGTTGCGCGACGAGCCGCCCCAGATTGCGTAGCGCTTCGGCCAAAAATCCTCGCCTTCATCGTAAAACCGCTCGGCGTTCCGATTGAGCACAACCCCCAGTGAAACGCAGTCGACGCGGGTGCAGATGCCGCCATCGTAGAGCGGCGCCCGCGTCGATCGCGACGCAATGCGATTGCGATGGATCGCCGATAACGTCGGCACCGGCATCGATCATGTACTTGAGCAATACACCCATGTTGAAACGTGTGCCGCGAATGAGAAAATTGTCTGCCACCCATTCGCCATTCACCTGGCCCCACGCCTCCCGCAGCCATTCCCGATTCGACTCGAATCCTCCAGCCGCGAGCACACATGTCCTGGCCTCAATGCGTTCATTCCCGAGGCGTGCTGCTACAAAGCGATCCCCGTCGAGTTCGATCGAATCGACCGTCGCGTCATAGCGAATCTGTACTCCTGATGATTCCGCACTACGGTAGTATGCGTTGACAAGCGCTTTGCCCCCGCCCATGAAGAACGCGTTGGTCCTGGCAACATGCAGCGCGCCGGACAGCGGCGGCTGAAACCGGACACCATGCTTTCTCATCCAGCTTCGACAGGTCGACGATGCACGGATCGCCGTGCGTGCCAGCTTCTCGTCTGTCAATCCACCCGTTACCTTCAACAGGTCCTGCCAATATTCTTCTTCGGGATAGGCATCGATAAGTACATCTTGCGGCGCGTCATGCATGCATCGAAGATTGCGCGTGTGCTGGGAATTTCCGCCGCGCCATTCTCGAGGCGCAGACTCGAGGAGCAATACAGATGCGCCGGCTTCGCGAGCCATCAGCGCCGCGCAAAGGGCCGCGTTGCCTCCGCCAATGACCAGGACGTCAAACATAGACCCAACCTTAAAAAGAACTTGGATTGGAGTGTAGGCGTCCTGCTGTATGTCATCTACGGGGCCAAATGAAACACGTCTTCCTCATCGTGAAGTCCCAAGTTCAGGGGGCGATCGCCGCGCCTGTCCATCCCCCGGATTGAACCAGCTCCGTCGCCGTCTCAACAAGGACGATGCGAGCTGCGTGTCCCGCTGGCGACAACTCGTCATCTGAGAGACTTGCCAGATGGCTCGAACGATGGAAGTCCTCGTCAATGACTTCTCTCGCGAGAAACCTCGGATCGGTATGCCTCGCGAGCGCGGCGCCCGGTTGCACCGTGAAGCCAAAGCCATCTCCAACGGCCTCCATCAACATCGCCAGTCCGTCAATTTCGGCCACTACGTTCGGCTTGCGTCCAATCCGCGCGAAGGCCTCGTCGATCAATGAACGAAGGCGGTGCGAATTGCTGGGGAGGACGAGGGGTAGGGAACCCAAATTCACCAGAGAGAGGGGTTCATCACGTGGAGGTAGCTCCGAATGACTGGCGCCGATTACATAGAGCCGTTCCGTGAGCAGGCGGGTGACACTGAAGTGCTGCGTGCGAGTTACATCGTACAAAACGGCGAGGTCAATCTGGCGAGAGGCCAGCATTGAATTCAACGAACCTGACAGGCTCTCGACAACCCGTAGCCGAATATCGGGGTACCGGCTCCGCATCGCCCGCATGAAGGGCAGGCCTAACACGCCCGCCACGCTAGGGGTTAGTCCCATGCTGCCGTGCCCCGACAGTCGTGCGCGCTGCGCGGCCCTGGCCGCTTCGTCCGCATGCCGGAGAGCCAGCTGCGCCTGTTGAAAAAAAGCGAGTCCCGCGCTTGTCGGCCGTACTCCCGCCTTTGTTCGCTGAAGCAATCGGGTAGAAAGTTCGTTCTCCAGCTTTCGGGTCTTGCCCCTGACCCTATTCGCATGCGGGGCTACGATAGCGTTACCTCGCACATGAAGCAGCTCTATCAAATTCTCTTCGGAGCGAGGTATCTAGATGATCTGATCGCCGTCGGTGCGGAAAGCATCAGCGTGCGTCTTTGCTCGCGTGCAAGATGCACGAAATCGTTTCTTACACGGCGACCCCGAAGCTCTTTCGGTTGCGCTCGTTGAGGCGGTGATACGCAATTTGAAAATCGAGCACGACGCCTGGATTGCTGTTTTCAACCGACGCGTGTCAATGATGATGCCACCGCGCTGAGTCGTAACTCAAGACGGGTTACCCCGCCGATTGCAACCATTTCGCGCCGTGCAACAAGAGCTTGTTGCTCCAAGTGCTCGCGCAAAATCCGCCGTAAATGCTCGGCCCACCTGTGCCCGTGAGCAGCGGTTATATGGTAGTTCGAGGATTCGAGGGGCCATGCTAAAACCCGCGAATGGATGCGGATACATTGAATCTAATTCAAATCAAAGTCTCGCCCAGATCTTCGCAGCATTCTTCTCTATTCTCGCGTCTGGATAGAATTCACTCCCTGTTCGACAAGTGTGTTCGCAACGTTCACGTTCGACAGTGCGCACTGCGATTTCCTTATTCCAGAACCGACGAAGGAGGCCGTCTGAGGGCACGGGGATGGGAAAGTACACGCGTTAGTACACGAACCAAAAACTTCTGCGCCAGCGGCTTGACAGACAACCGTGACAAAGACGCGTTTACCTCTTCGGATGATCGACATTAACACGGAAGAACAACGCGCCCGTGAACACCCCTCCCGGCGATGCGTTTCTTCAACACATGCCACCAAGCAAACGCGCTTTCAATGAAACCAGCGCAAAATAAGCCTTTTGAGAGGGACCCAACGTCCCTTTAGCGAGTGCGTTTTGCTAAAATTCGGGCACTCATCTGGAGAAACATCATGAAGCCGCTTCAATCTGTCGCCATCGCGGCCATTCTCGCCGCAGCCAGCATGGGCGCATACGCGCAACCGGCCCCCGCGACGGATGAGCCTCCGGCGCACGTCATGTCGCCTGAAGAGAATGCCGGGCTGCCGGACCTGAAGGCCATCAACCGGCCCGCCGCGCAAGTCACCTCGAAGGTCGAGATTTCGCCGCCGCGCCTGCCGAGCTACCATGAACAAAGCACGAACGGCACCGAAATCACGGAATACCGCGACAAAGGCAAGCCGGTTGAAATCGACGTGCGCTCGAATTTCGGCACGCGCTACCAGATGAGCGCACCGGCCGACACGTCACCCACTGTGCGCGACAACGGCAAGCCCAGCACGCGCCTGCCTTCCTGGAACCTGACGTACTGAGCCTTTATGAAGGCTCGCTGAGCGCTTATCGGGCGATTATCGAGTACTTGATAAGCGTTCACCGAAGCCTTGACCGCTGCCCGTTTTCATCCGCTGAGCTTAAGCGCTGCGCCGCCGTGTCACGGTGGCACTACGCCTGACTGACATACCCGTCGGTCATCCTGCATGTTCAACCTCACCGACGCTCTCCCGCATGGCCGTATTCACCGCTGTCACCGATTCCCAGCTCACCGACTGGCTGCAACATTACGAACTCGGCGAAGCCGTCGATTTCCGTGGCATTGCATCCGGTATCGAGAACAGCAACTTCTTCCTGACGACCACACGCGGCGAGTATGTGCTGACGATCTTCGAGAATCTCACGGCCACGCAACTGCCGTTTTATCTCGATTTGATGCGCCATCTGGCGTCCCACGCCGTGCCGGTGCCGGACCCCATGCCGCGTCGCGACGGCGCGCTTTTCGGTACGCTGAACGGCAAGCCGGCGGCAATCGTCACCAAGCTGGACGGCGCGCCGGAACTGGCGCCGGGCGCTTTGCACTGCATCGAAGTGGGTCAGATGCTGGCGCGGCTTCATTTGGCCGGCCGCGATTTCCCAATGTATCAGCCGAACTTGCGCAGCCTCGCGTGGTGGCAGGAGAACGTGCCCGCCGTGCTGTCGCATTTGAGCGACGCACAGCGCGAGCTGATCACCAGCGAACTCGCTCATCAGGCGGCGTTTTTTGCATCGGACGAGTACCGGTTATTGCCGGAAGGCCCGTGCCATTGCGACCTGTTCCGCGACAACGTACTGTTCGCGCATCCGACGGCGGATGAAACGCGGCTCGGTGGCTTTTTCGACTTCTATTTCGCCGGCAACGACAAATGGCTCTTCGACGTCGCCGTCTGTGTGAACGACTGGTGCGTCGATCTGGCAACCGGCGCGCTGGATAATGCGCGGGTCGACGCGTTGTTGCGCGCCTATCAGACAGTGCGGCCGTTCACGCCGCCCGAGGCGCATCACTGGAACGACATGCTGCGCGCGGGTGCGTTGCGCTTCTGGGTGTCACGTCTTTACGATTTTTACCGGCCACGCGAAGCCGAGATGTTAAAACCGCACGATCCCGGCCATTTCGAACGCATTTTGCGCGAGCGCATCAAAGTTGCGCTTCCTCCCGTTCACGGTAATTAATCAATGCAATTGATCGAAGTCCCGGCCAAAACCGGCTATGTGTGGTTCCGTCAGGGTATCTGGCTGTTTCGCCGGAATCCGCTCGCGTTTCTCACGGTGTTCTTCGCCTATCTGTTCGCCATGACGCTGATCTCGCGGCTGCCGCTGATCGGCCCGGTGCTGCCGCTGCTGCTGATTCCCGGCGTGGCCGTGGGGTTCATGGCGGCTTGCCGCAACACCATCGCGAAGAAGCCGGTCTGGCCGACGGTGCTCATCGAAGGATTTCGTGCTTATGGGCAGATCGTCGCGCGCCGCCTGCTCGTGCTGGGCGTGATCTATGTGGCCGCGATGGGCCTGATCTTCGCCGCGTCGGCGCTGGCGGACGGCGGGCTGCTGCTGGACATGATGCTCGGCAATGGCCCCGCCGTCGACCCGGAAACCGTGGCGGCAAGCTTCAATCCGCTCGCGGTGCTCGTCGCCATGATCTGTTACCTGCCGGTCGCCATGCTGTTCTGGTTCGCGCCCATCCTGGTCGCGTGGCACGACGTCCCGCCGGTGAAAGCGCTGTTTTTCAGCTTCGTCAGTTGCTGGCGTAATCGCGGCGCGTTCGTTATCTACGGCGTATTGTGGATTGGCATTGCGATCGCGGTGTCGTTCGGGCTCAGCGCGCTGATGCAGGTGCTCGGCGCCGCGCAGGAAATGGCGCTCGCGGTGTTGATGCCGGCGTCCATCCTCGTCACGACCGCGTTGTATTGCTCGTTTTACGCGACGTATCGCGGCTGTTTCGGCGTGCAATCGGAAGATTCACCTGACATTCCGGATCCGTCCGAACCGCCGGTATAAGCCTTTGCCAGTAAGCAGGTCCAATCAACGCCGATGACTGCTTAGTCATCGGCGTTTTGGTTTGTCGCGTGTCGCGGCGTGGATACATCACTTCCTTAGTGCGATAAATATTTGCGTACACTATCGTCATATCTCGTTTTAACGTGCCCAAGGCGCGACAGCCATGACCTCTTCCCCGCAATTCCCGCTCGAACTTGACGCCCAGCTTTGCTTCGCGCTGTACTCGACCTCGCTCGCGATGACCAAGACGTACAAACCGATGCTGGACAAGGTCGGGCTGACCTATCCGCAATATCTGACCATGCTGGTGCTGTGGGAAAGCGACGGCCTGACGGTCAAGCAGATGGCCGAACGGCTGAGCCTTGATTCGGCCACCATGACCCCACTGCTCAAGCGTCTCGAAACGCAGGGGTACGTCAAGCGCGTGCGGGGTGTTGAAGACGAGCGGCAGGTGTATATCCATCTGACCGACGCCGGCCGCGAACTGAAGAAGGCCATCCGCGATATTCCCGGCGTGATCTACTGCGCAGCCGGTTCGGACGCCGACCGGCTCATCAAGTTGCGCGACGATCTGGTGCGACTGCGCGCGTCGCTGATTGAATACAACGAAACCTGAAACCCTTCGATAGTCACAATCAATCATTCGCCCGTCAATTTAGTTTGCACACAAACTATTAGTGCGATATATTTAATTCCGTTGGCACCGCATGACGTAACTTGGAACTGCAGTCCCTCTTTCTGCCGCCAAGCGGCAACTATCGAACAGGAGAACATCATGAGCATTCTTTACACAGCAACGGCAACGAGCACGGGCGGCCGCGACGGCCGGGCAGTATCGTCGGATGAAAACCTGGATGTGAAATTGAGCGCGCCGAAGGCATTGGGCGGTTCGGGCGCAGCCGGCACGAACCCGGAACAGCTGTTTGCCGCTGGCTATTCGGCGTGCTTCCTGAGCGCGATGAAGTTTGTGGCCGGTCAGCAAAAGAAAGCGATTCCCACCGACACGACCGTCACCGCTGACGTAGGCGTGGGTCCTAACGATAAAGGCGGCTTCGCGCTTGACGTTGAATTGCGCGTTTCATTGCCGGGACTGGACGCGGCGGAAGCGCAAAAGCTGGTAGAGACGGCCCATCAGGTGTGCCCCTACTCGAACGCGACGCGCAATAACGTAGACGTGCGCGTCAAGCTGGTCTGAGCCAGGGTGCCTGGCGCTGGGCGGCGCAAAGAGCCCGCCCCTGTCGCTCGAGCAATCCGCAGACGCAAAAATGCCGGCCTTCGTGGCCGGCATTTTTTTGCTTCGACAACACCGATTTCGGCGTGACGAATCCTGCTTGTCCTTCTATCGACCGTCGAACTACCGCAGAATTACTGTGCGAGCCACGCGGGATGACGCGACGAAGCGCGACGATCCAGCTTCTGCATGCGGTATTCGAGGTCGTAAATGTCAGTGGCTTCGGCCAGATAAGCGTCGTTACGCTCCTTGTCACGCTGGTCGGCGGATTTCGTCAGGAACAGGAAGAGGCGGCTGAGCAGATACATGATGAACCTCGCTTGGATGATTAGGGTAAGTACCTAGTGCTTTGAACGAAGTATAGGGTAACCCCTAATCAAATGCTAGCGCTCAAAAAGAATCTCGTTGATACGAAAAACTTTTTTACAACACTCGAGGCTAAACCAGGGTCTCATCGCGCACGGCCGTTTGCACACGGCGCTGGTATTTGAAGAATTCCCACAGCATGGCCGATGCGTCCGGGCCTTTGGCCGAATGGAACTGCACGGTGTCGTCACCGCCGCTCCAGGCATGACCCAGCCCGCGCACGATGCAGGTCTTGACTACGCGCCGGCCGCCCTTGACGTAGTCCGTCACCGTGCTGTCGGCGTACTTTTCCTCACGGCGTTCGCCGCTGCGCCAGGCGCCGTTTGCATCGATAAACCGGTTCAGGCGCAGGAATTCCGTTGTCAATTGCTCGGCATTGGTCTTCGATACAACCGAATCCAACTCGCCGTGTACGATCATGGCCGGCATGCCGGGGTAATCGGCAACGTCGACCGCGCCGTCGATCAAGCCGACCGGGTCGCTGCGGCTACCGCGCCGCATGGCGTCCATTGCATCGATTGCGGAGTGCGCGTCGCCGAAGACCACGCCTGAGTGCAATCCGACAGCCGCGAACAGCGACGGATATTTGACGGCGAGCATGGCTGCGAGCCCCGCACCGGCGGACATGCCGGCCAGATAGATGCGCTCGGAGTCGAAATGGTGGCGCTCGACCACCTCGCGCACGAGAGAAACAACCGCCGCCGCCTCGCCGCCGCCTGAACTGGCGGAATCTTCATACCAGTGCCAGCAGCGGTGAACGTGGGCAGTTTTCGATTGCTCGGGGTAGAGCACGGCAAATCCAAAGCGGTCGGCCAGCAAATTGATGCGTGTGCCTTGCGCAAACTCGTCAGCCGATTGCTGACAGCCGTGCATCATGACGACCAGCGGCATGTCCGCGAGGGATGCGCCGGTAGGCAGATACAACGCGTAAGCCAGGTGATTGACGAAGCGGCCGGCTGTTGGCGGAGCTGAGTGAAACGACCGGGTCCACTTGCCCGCCGCCCACGCCGAAGCGCGCGGCCGTACCCGCGACTCGCGGACAACACGCGGCTTGGCTGAGATTTTCGGTTTCGCCGCAGGCGATTTGGCCGTCTTGGCGCGCACAGGCTGCGCCGAAGCGCGCGTTTTCGGCGCTCGGGGCGGAGCGATCTGCGTCGCTACAAGGCGTTTCAAGCCTCGTAGCCAGAGTTTTGTCAGGCTTTTTGGCATCGAATAATAGTCCGCACAGGGGGAATGGATCCGCCAAACCCCGGTGGGGATGACGAATGTTGTGCAGTGCACAATAGCATTTATTCCGGGAACGTGTGTGCGCTACAGAATTTCACATTGCGTCACTTTGCCGTCATATACGCGTCTGTTACCGTACGTTGCGGTAAATTGTTTCGAATTCGTGGTTTATTTTTAGATTTCCTCTAAAAATTTCGGAACCCGTCTGACAGGTATACTGTGGTTTTTCCCCGCTCTGCAGAATCAACCTTCATGCCCGACTTGCCGCTTTCGCTTTGGCTCTCCATTACCGCGCTCGGCAGCGTTGGCGTCATGATTCCGCTCGCGCTCGCCGTTGCAGCATGGCTGGCGCTTGGTTATCCATGGCGTTACGCCGCCTGCTGGCTTGCCGTGCTCGGCGCTGCCAGTGGGCTGGTGTTGCTGACGAAAATCGCGTTCATGGGTTGGGGAGTGGGCGTGCGCGACCTGGATTTCACCGGCATCAGCGGTCATGCAATGGTGTCGTCGGCGGTATTGCCAGTGGCGTTGTTCGTCGCGTGTTTGCCGGGCCCTCGGTGGGTGCGCGCGTTCGGGGTGTCGGCGGGCGTGCTGATCGGGATCGTGGTCGGCGTGTCGCGGATCTTGCTGAATGCCCATTCGGTGTCGGAAGTGGTGACAGGATGCGGAGTCGGCGCACTCGCCGCGCTGGTGTTCGTGGCGTTCGCCTGGCGCGCGGAACCGGGCAAGTTGGCGGCGGCGCCGGTTGCCGTGAGTCTGGCAATGATCGCCATCACGCTGCATGGCATTTCGGTGCCAACACAACGCTGGATCACGGATATCGCCCTGCATTTGTCAGGCCGGGAGCAGCCCTATATTCGCGCCCGATGGAAAGCGGGACGCTATGACAAGCCCGTTGCACCGCCGGCTCAACATATTGACGTGAGATTTTCGGGGACGTCGGAATCGTAAAGGGGCGTTCGCATTCTTTTCGGGAACGAACAGCCTACCGTTATAGCCACAACTATATTACGATACGCTTTCCATTCCCTGCGACTTGTCCACCGTGCTCACTCTCAAACACTCGCTGATTTGCAGCTGTCTTCACGTTCACGCTGCAATCCTCCGCCCACGCCGATGAAATCGTCGTCTCCGCCGCAGCAAGCCTGACCAATGCGTTCAAAGCTATCGGCGATGCTTATGAGAAACAGCATCCCGGCACGAAAGTCCTGATGAACTTCGGCGCCTCCGACGTGTTGATGCAGCAAATCGTGAAAGGCGCTCCCGCCGATGTATTCGCCTCCGCCGATCAAAAAGCCATGGACAAGGCTATCGGCGAGAAGGTTATCGCGACTGATTCGCGCCGGGACTTTGCTGCAAACTCGCTCGTGCTGATCGTGCCGAAAGACAGCAGCTTCGCACCCGCCAGTGTCAAGGACCTTACCGCCGCTAGCGTGAAACGCGTGGCGTACGGCGACCCGGCATCGGTGCCGGTCGGCCGCTATACAGAAGGCGCGCTCAAGGAAGCCGGCGTATGGGCCGCGGTCAGCGCCAAAGGCGTGCTCGCGGCCAACGTGCGCCAAAGCCTGGACTACGTGGCGCGCGGCGAAGTGGATGCCGGCTTCGTATTCAGCACCGACGCCGCCGTGATGCCCGATCGCGTGAAAGTGGCGCTGAGCGTGCCGACGCAAACATCGATTACCTACCCCATCGCCCAGGTGGCGCAAAGCAAACACGCCGCCGATGCCCAGCAGTTCATCGCGTACGTGTTGTCGCCGGACGGTCAGAAGACGCTCGCGCAATTCGGCTTCAAACCGCCGGCGAAATAACGATAACGCGGCTCTATAAGACGTAGAAACATGGACCAGGCGTGGATCTCACTGCTGTTGTCGCTGAAAGTGGCTGGATGGGCGACAGCAATCGATGTCGTGCTCGGCGTTGCGGTGGCATTCGGTTTGTCGCGCTGGCGTTCGGCGGCGCGTGAGCTCGTCGACTCGTTGCTGACGCTGCCGCTGGTCATGCCGCCCACCGTGCTCGGTTATTACCTGCTCGTGCTGCTGGGCCGGCGCGGCGTGATCGGGGCATGGCTCGACAAGTTCGACATCCAGTTGGTGTTCACGTGGCAAGGCGCGGTGATTGCGTCCGCCGTAGTCGCATTTCCGCTCGTGCTGAAGTCGGCGCGTACCGCATTTGAAACCGTCGATCCGCAATTCGAACGCGCTGCACGCACGCTCGGCATCAGTGAAGCTGCCGTGTTCTTTCGCGTGACGCTGCCGCTCGCCGCGCGCGGCATCCTGGCCGGTGCGCTGCTCGCGTTTGCGCGGGCGCTGGGAGAGTTTGGCGCCACGCTGATGATCGCGGGGAACCTGCCGGGCAGGACGCAGACACTTTCGGTCGCGGTGTACGCGGCAGTCCAGGCCGGTGAGGACAGCACCGCAAACATTCTCGTGATCGTGACCTCGGTCACGTGCGTGGTCATCCTGCTCGCCGCCGGAAGGCTGCTGCCGCAGCGCTCCACGGCATCGGTGCGTTAAACGTGTCCCCCACGACCGCCCTGACCGTCCGCCTGCGCAAGCATTTCGTCACGCCCGAGCGCGATTTCATGCTCGATATTGCGTTTCGTTCGACCAGCCAGCGCATCGTGCTGTTCGGCTCGTCGGGAGCAGGCAAAAGTCTGACGCTGCAAACCATCGCAGGTCTGCTTACGCCGGACGAGGGCGAGATCGTACTGAATGAAACCACGCTGCTGGATACAGCCAACGCTATTGACCTGAGTCCGCAAGCGCGGCGGATTGCGTACCTGTTCCAGGACTACGCACTGTTCCCGCACCTGAACGTGCGCCAGAACATTGCCTTCGGCCTGAAGCGCGGCTGGTGGAATCCGTCGAAGCACGTGGCTCACGCCGATGTGGACTACTGGCTGAGGGCATTCGATCTGACCCAGGTCGCGCGGCAATTCCCGGCGCAATTGTCGGGTGGGCAAAAGCAACGCGTTGCGTTGGCGCGCGCGCTGGTTCCGCATCCGCAATTGCTGTTGCTCGACGAGCCTTTTTCAGCGCTCGACATGGCCCTGCGCCAGCGCATGCGCCAGGAACTGGCCGACCTTCAAAGCCGCCTGGACATTCCGATGGTGCTCATCACGCACGATCCCGACGACGTCGCCATGTTCGGCGATCAGGTCGTGAATTTGCGAGAAGGCCTCGTGCAGCCGGACGATGCGCTCAATGCCCTTAGTCCGTCACGCCAAGAATCACGCTCGACGCCTTGAACGCCGCGATAGCGGCCTGGCCTTCCACGAGACCGAGCGTTGCGACGCTCTCGTTGGTAATGATGGCCGTGACCGTGGTGGCGTCGTCCAGCGCCAGCGATACCTCCGCGTTCACCGCGCCCGGCGTCACGCTGGACACCTTGCCGCGCAACTGGTTTCGCGCCGAGATCCGCACGGGTGCGGCGGACTCCTTGCCTTCGTCGACCATCAGCATCACCCACGACGCCTTCACGAGCGCGAACGCCTCGACGCCCTCCTTGAGACCGAGCGACCCGGTGCTTTCATGCGTGACCACGGCGACTATCGACTGACCGCCGGGCAACGCGAGTTCGACTTCGTCGTTGACGGAACCGCGTGTGATTTTGCTGACCGTGCCGAACAGCTGGTTGCGTGCGCTTGTCTTCATTCCGATTCGTCCAATAAGCCGCCAGTCCTGCGCGAAACCTTCAATAGCCGCGCCCGCCCGTTCGAGAAAGGCCTGGTGCTCCCGTTCGATAACCCGATAGGTATCGATCAGTCTCAGCGCCTTCGCCGTCAACGTGGTCCCGCCGCCGCCCTTGCCGCCCGTGGCACGCACGACGAGAGAGGTGCCGGCGAGGTTGTTCATCGTGTCGATGGCGTCCCACGCCGCCTTGTAACTCATGCCGACGGCCTTCGCCGCGCCGGTGATCGAACCGGTTTGCTGGATGGCCGCGAGCAACGCGATGCGCGCCGCGCCGCCGAGCGTAGCCTCCCCGCTGCGAAGCCAGACTGAACCAGCCACTTCGATAGCATCGTGCGGTGTACTACGGGATTCGTCGGTCATGGGGCGAGCGCGGAGCGGTGCGATAAGAGAGTGCGACGATTATATCGATGCATTCACTCACTTGATCCGTGGCGGTTTTATCTTGCGGAGGATCCGCTCGCCTTCCACCGCGCTCATCCGTTGCGCGTTGACGGCAAACCCCTTCGCCAAACCCTTCTGGAACTCGCCGGCTTCGTCCAGATCGGCCAGGCGCTGAGCGGCCACGGCAGCGTCGTTGCCTTCGCCCAGCACGCTTTGCAAATTCCCCAAGGCCTCTTCCACTTCCTTATAGGTCTTCCTGGTGAGCAACGAGGCGAAGAATTCGAGCGCGTAACGCAAGCGCTTGGCGTGAATCCGCACTTTGTGCCGCGTGGACGGATCAAGCGTGGTGAGATCGGGTGCACGCTCGATCTTCCGATAATGCTTCGTGATGCACTTCTGCACATACGCGGCGAGCGTCTGGTCCGCCTGATCCGGAGGCGCTTCGAGCGTGCTGAACCACTCGACGAACGACAGCGCCAGCCGGGCGTAGCGCGAGGAATTCATCGCGTCCCGCAGGCGCTGCCGGGCGGCGGCGCGGTTGGTATCGGCGGCGCTTTGCGTCGGTGTCCACGCGTCCTTGTGCTGCGGGTCATCGGATGCCGCGTACGCGGTGAGCGTGGTGTCGGTGAAGACGTCCCAGTCGCGGGCATCGCCCAGCAAGTCGCCGAACCATTTCAGGTCCGGCGCGATCTGAGTAGTCCAGGTGTCGCCGACCCATTCAGGGAAAAGCTTGAGCGCCGTCTTCAGGCGGCGCTGCGCCACCCGCAACTGATGCACGTGTTCCACCTCGAGCCCGCCGCGCGATGCGGCGTCGTTGCCGAACCATTGCGCCGCAACCGACTTGCCGATCTCGACGAAGGCATCAGTCGGACTGGCGTTTTTCGGCAACTTCAGCTTGCGGGCCTTGACCGGCTCGCGCAGGGTGTTGTCGATAGCGATCGGCACGATCAGGAACGGCAGCGTCTCCACAATCTCATGCGCGGTCGCGAATAGCGCCTCGCGCGCGTCGGGAACGGCCATCAGCGTCAGCATTGCCGGGCGACCCGCATCGAGCCGCAGCGTGGCGCGCACATGCACACCGGTATCCATCTCGCCGGGCGTATCCCACTCGACGATCGCCGTCTCGGTGGCCTCGCTCAAGGTAAAGCTGGCATCGTCGAGCAGGGTCTTCAGATCGCTCAGCGCTGCTTCCGACTTGATCCACGCATGCAGCGTGTCAAACGGCCCTGCCTCGGTTTCAATCCGCCGGACCAGCGGCCAGCCACGGTGCGATGCAACGAAAACCCGGTGGTCATCGTGCGCCTCGATCGTGACTTCCCACTCCGCCAGATTTGTCCCGGCTTTGCGCGATCGCAGCATGAAATCCGTCCGGCGCGCCATCGCGAACCGGCTTAGTCGCGCGAGCGCTTCGTCCGGCGGGCCATTCGGTGCATCAAGGGAAACCATCCTCAACTCGACGAGTTGCAACATAACCTCTCCATCATGAGCGGCGCCCCTGGCCGGGCGGCAAGCCGCAAACCGCTACTTCAGTTCAGACGAATTTCAATCCTTTCAAATGTCATCAAAACGCCATAAAGCCTGTGCAAACATGGCTCACGCCGTAGCCAGAAGCAACGCCTTGCCTGCGTCTCGTCTGTGTCTCGTCTGTATCTCTTTACGCCTGAATCCCCTTCCGTACACGCGCAGCCTCTAGCTCAAAGGACGTTCCATGCCTGACTTGACTCTACCCGACAGTAACGACAGCAACGGACCCCGATCGCTCGGACGCCGGCTGAGCATGCCTATATTCCTGGTCGTGATTGGCATTGGCATTATCTATTGCGTGACGCATCTGGTGCAGGACCTGGAGTCGGTCCGGCAGTCTTCAATACTGCCGTACGTCCTGCTCGGCGTCGCATTGATGATCGCGCTTGGGTTCGAATTCGTAAATGGCTTCCACGATACGGCAAATGCCGTCGCCACCGTCATCTACACGCATTCGCTCGCGCCGAACCTCGCCGTCGTCTGGTCGGGCATATGGAATTTCGCCGGCGTGCTGGTATCGAGCGGCGCCGTGGCGTTCGGCATCCTGCAGCTGCTGCCGGTCGAACTGATCCTTGGCGTGGGCACGTCGCAGGGTTTCGCGATGGTCTTCGCGCTGCTGATCGCCGCGATCATCTGGAATCTCGGCACCTGGGCGCTCGGTATTCCGTCGTCGAGCTCCCATACGCTGATCGGCTCGGTGATCGGCGTCGGGTTGATGAACCAGATGATGCACGGCCCGTCGGGAACCTCGGGCGTTGACTGGGGCCAGGCGCTTGCGGTGGGCAAATCGCTGCTGTTCTCGCCGGTGGTCGGTTTCATCCTGGCGGGTTTGCTGCTGTACGTGATGAAGCTCGTGGTGCGCGTACCCGCGCTGTATAAAGAGCCGAAGAAAAACACGCCGCCGCCGTTCTGGATCCGCTGCCTGCTGATCCTGACCTGCACCGGCGTGTCGTTCGCGCACGGTTCCAACGACGGCCAGAAAGGCATGGGCCTCATCATGCTGATCCTGATCGGCACCGTACCGACCGCCTATGCGCTGAACAAGGCCGTCACGCCCGCCGAGACGCAGACCTTCGTGTCGGTGGGCCATCACGCGTCCGAAGTGCTCGGCAAGTACACCAACGGCGCCGCGCCTGCTGCCGATCCGCGCGCAACCGTGCAGCGCTACGTGCAGACCAAGACGGTCGAGCCGGACACGGTGGTCGCACTCAAGCAGCTCACCGATATCATCGACACGCAGGTCGGACCTTCCTCGTCGATGGCGAGCGTGCCGCAGAACATCGTGAACAACGTGCGCAACAACATGTATGTGGCCTCTGAAGCGCTGCGTCTGATGGGCAAGCAAAAAGCGCCCGCTTTCGCCGCCGACGACGCCGCCGTGCTCAAGAACTTCGAAGGCCAGCTCGACCATGCGACCAAGTTCATTCCGACGTGGGTGAAAGTGGCCGTGGCGGTGGCGCTTGGTCTTGGCACGATGGTGGGCTGGAAGCGGATCGTGGTGACGGTCGGCGAACGGATCGGCAAGACCCATTTGACGTATGGACAAGGGGCGTCGGCGGAACTGGTTGCGATGTTGACCATTGGCGCCGCGGATGTCTACGGCCTGCCGGTCAGTACGACCCACGTGCTGTCCTCGGGCGTGGCCGGGACCATGGCGGCGAACGGTTCAGGGCTGCAATGGCGTACCGTGCGCAGCCTCGCGCTTGCATGGATCCTGACCTTGCCGGTCTCGATCGCACTCGCTGCGGGCTTGTTCTGGGTGTTCCGCGGACTCTTCTAGGCGAGTCCTGAACGGCGCTGTTGGCGGGCTTTGCCAAACGCGGTCTCAAGCCCGTTGCACGTTAGAGCGCGAGCGGTTTTTTCAAACCGCTCGCGCACCCGCAGAATTTGCCGACTAGTGAACTGACCCAGTCGGCTTTTTGTCTCTCCCTCGGCTATCCTCCCCGCCCCACATGCTTTCCCGCGATAGGCACAGCGCTTGCTGAATGAAAGCGGCAATCGCGAGGGTATTGGCACTGCGCATACGAAAGTAAGCAAGCGCCGATACTCACGCCGCACTGAGCGCGGCATCGCCATTCACTCTTCAGCAGACTTTAATAATTAAGGGGAAGTGAAATGATCGGAACAATCTTGCTTGTCGTGTTGATCCTGCTGCTACTCGGCGCTTTTCCCTCATGGCCGCACAGCCGTAGCTGGGGATATGGTCCAAGCGGGATCCTGGGCGTGGTGGTAATCATTGTGATCGTGCTGCTGCTCATGGGACGACTGTAGAGTCATAAGCCGACCGGAGTATCAGCCCGCCTGCCAGAAGGTGAACATCCCTTGTGGCGGGCGGTTTTCATTGGCTGCTGACAGATCACAAATACCCGCTAATCAAGGAGTACACATTCATGGATCTCCACCTGGAAGGCAAACTCGCGCTCGTCTCGGGATCGACGAAAGGCATTGGTCTTGCCATTGCCACCGGACTGGCGCGTGAAGGTGCGCGCGTGATCGTGAACGGGCGCAAGCAGGCATCCGTCGATGAAGCCCTCGCGAAGGTTCGGGCCGACGTGCCCGGCGCGAACGTGGAAGGCTTCGCCGGCGATCTCTCTGACGCCGGCCAGATCGACGCACTGGTTGCGCGCTATCCGGCCGTCGATGTACTGGTGAATAACCTCGGAATCTTCGATCTAAAGCCGTTCGAAGACATTCCGGACGACGAATGGCTGCGTTTCTTCAATACCAACGTGATGTCCGGCGTGCGGCTGACACGCGCTTATCTGCCGAAGATGAAAGCGAAGAACTGGGGCCGCGTGGTGTTCATCAGCAGCGAGAGCGGCATCCAGATTCCCGTCGAGATGATTCACTACGGCGTGACGAAGACGGCTCAACTCGGGTTGTCGCGCGGACTTGCTGAACACTGCGCGGGCACGGGCGTGACGGTGAACGCGGTATTGCCCGGGCCGACGCATTCCGACGGTCTCGACGAAATGGCCGCGAAGGGCATGGGCGGCAAATCGTTCGCGGAGTTCGAGAAAGGCTTCTTCGAAACCGCGCGCCCGAGTTCGCTGCTCAAGCGTTTTGCCACGACGGAAGAAGTGGCAAATATGGTGGTGTATGTGTGCTCGGAAGCGGCTTCGGCTACGAATGGCGCCGCGCTTCGAGTGGACGGTGGAGTTGTGCGATCCGCTTTTTAAAAACGATGGCCGCCGCGTAGGGGTCAACGCATTAAACACGCGGAATCAAACGCAGACTCACACGCGCAAGACACGTCCGTCCGGTCCAATCAGCGGCGGCAGGCGCGGCGTTGAGTCCGTCCCTCCGGGCGCCGTTTTCGCGTGCCCCGAATTCGCCGGAGCAGGCGTGAGCGTCGGTGGCGCGATGTTGGTTTTATCGGCGACCTGCTTGACGGCTGGGCCGCTCTTGCGCTTTTTCTTTACCTGCGCAGACTGCACGCCGCGCGGTTTCGCCTTCGATTTATGCATCTGCGCTTCGGGCGGATTCCAGACTTCGACGTATCGCTCAGCCGCAGCAGCCGCAAACGAGCCCAAACCCATGAATCCGGCCAGGACCGCAAGCACGATGTTCGAAGAGAGTGTGGATAAAACAGGTCTCACAGCAAGTGCTCCAGATTGTTCAGTGCCCACCAGCGCGCGAAAGTATAGCGTCCAGTGAACGCTGCGAAGTGTCGAGTTCAAGCAGCGCGCTATCCAGCCGTTGCAGCGCCAACGCGACTGTGCGGCCGTTCGCGTCCAGTTCCGGTTCGTGGCGCGTGGCGTCAAATGCGGCCGAAACCGCACGGGTGGCCTGCACGTAACGCGCGAGCGCGGCCGCTTCAGCAGAAGAATGACTGTTCATGTTTCGTGTCCATGCAAAAGCACTCACCTGTATGAATATACAGTAATGCCACGCGACGGAAAAGCATTCGTGCGGCGATGTTCAGTGTGCACGTAAACCCGCCTGGTTTTAAGTTGCACTTAATTGTCAGAGGGCACATTACAAACGCGAGCTTTTATCGCCGCCGCCAACGGCGGCTTTTAGTCAGGGCTTTCACCGCGAGGACACGTCATGGCCGCCAGCGCATCGTTTCAGAACATCAAGTCCACGATGAAAACCGAACACGCCCTGCCACTGCATGAATGCCGGCTATCCGAGGCAGTGGAGAGACCATGGGGCAAACCGTACCGAATGGTTGAATGGGCGCGCAAAAGCGATCCATGCAGCCAATTGAGCGTCGTGCCGGCAGAATTCACTACATCCGAGATTGCGGAAGTATTGCGCGCTCACGTGTCGGGGCGCCGCTACGGCCCAACGGACTCCGACGCAACCGTCCAGGAATGACACTTCCCGGAGCGAATTAAATATCGTCAGTGGCAGCTTTTTGCTCCGCCGCCACGCAGGCGCAAACACGGACGCAGTGTGTAGTTTCGATTAAAACTTGATATAGTCCACAAATGGACTAATATGTGAATCAAGTTCTTAACGAGACTTTTCGTATGTCACGTGTTCAACGCGTACCGCGTTCCATTCCTTCGCCGCAGCCTTCCATCGCGGACATGTCCGCGGCGGGCTTGCGGGCGTTTTTCAATATCGCGCGCGACTGGGCGCTGTCAGCCGATGAGCAGATCGTCCTGCTCGGCTCTCCCGGGCGGTCCACGTTCTTCAAGTGGAAAGCCACGCCGCAAACGGCGCGTCTCGGGCGAGACACGCTCGAGCGGCTTTCGCTGATTCTCGGCATTTACAAGGCGTTGCAGATCCTGTTGCCGCAAGCTGAAGCCGCGGATGGCTGGATCAAGCGCGCGAATGCCGCACCGCCATTTGGCGGACGGCGCGCGCTAGACCGCATGCTCGCGGGCAACGTGAGCGATCTCGTGGCCGTTCGCCAATATCTTGATGCGATGCGAGGCGGTTGGGCGTGAGCGATCCATCCAATCTGCCGCAAGCTGAAAACGACTGGCACGCTGACTGGCCACACGCCGCCCTCAATTGGTCGCCGGCCTACCGGGTGATTCCCACGCGGTTTCCCGCCGTCAATCTGTTCGACCGGGTTGCGTCACCCCAGGATTTCGATGCTCTTTACGCGCTCGAGGCCATGACCAATGACCGCTTGCGCACGGAAGTGGGCGACCTGGATCTGGTGCCGGTCTCCGAGCGTCAGTTCGGCGCCGGTTACGGCCCGATCATGGCGGCCTTCACCCATCTGAACCCGAACGGCAGCCGTTTCTCCGATGGCAGCTACGGCGTGTTTTATTGCGCGCGCGACCGGCGCACCGCGATTGAGGAAACGCGGTATCACTCGGCGCTGTTTCTGGCGGACACCCAACAAGCGCCGCTGCGTCAGCAAATGCGGCTCTACACCGTGGTGGCGCAAGGCGATGTCATCGATCTATGCAAGGGTCGGCTGGAACAAGCCGCGCTCGATCCGGCGATTCTTTCGCCATCGAGTTACGTCGCGGGGCAGGTGTTGGGGAGGGCTGCGCGGGAAGCGGGCGCACCGGGGATCGCGTATCCGTCGGTGCGGGATGACGGGGGCGAATGCCTCGCCGCTTTCCGCACCACCCTGTTGCGCGATTGCCATCACGCCGCGTATCTGGAATACGAGTGGAATGGCGAGGCGGTGACCAACGTCTTCGAGATGAGCAAGGTCGGCTAGCCACACTAGCCGATAGCCACCGCCGTCGCTGACCGCACGCGCGCGATCCTCTTGGTCGCGGGGCGTGCGGCTGTCGATGCTGCTGTCGATGCGTTTTTCGCTGCAGCGCCCTTCGATACCGCCGCCAGCGCCTCCATCCCGACGTCCTTCGACGAGTTCTTGAGCGCCGCCGCTTTCGCCTTTTGACTGGACCTGGCGAGCAACCGGGCGAGCCGAGGATCAGCCCCGTTCGCTTGTCCCTTACGACTGCGCGCTGCTTCCCGAGCGCGGCGCTTCGCGTCTTTCTGCAGAAAAATGGCAAGCATCGCTTCGTCGGACTTCAGGCCGGAGCGGCGCGAGGGAGGCATTGAACCGGCGAGTTCGCCCGCTTCGAACGCTTCGATCACCGCTGGATGGACATAGCATTTGCGGCACACGGCAGGCGTGTTGCGCAATATCTTCGATACTTCCTTGATCGTGCCGACCACATGCTTGCGCGCTTCCGTCACGGTTTCCCACGCCAGCTTGCGCAGCGCAGCCAGCGCGAACACGCTGCCGGCCCAGGTCCGGTAGTCCTTCGCGGTGAAGTCGGCGCCGGTGATGTCGTGGAGGTAGTCGTTGATATCCGAGGAACTGACGCTGTGGCGTTCGCCGTTTGCATCGAGGTACTGGAACAGGTCGTGACCGGGCAGATCCATACAGCGCTTCACGATCCTGGCAATGCGCGGGTCGCTCACCGAGACATCGTGTTCAATCCCGCTTTTGCCGCGGAACTGAAAACGCAGCGTGCCGGACTTGACGCTCAGGTGTTTCTTGCGCAGGGTGGTCAGTCCGTACGATTTATTGTCGCGCGCGTATTCTTCGCTGCCAACGCGAATCAGCGTGGTGTCCAGAAGCCTGACCACGGTGGCCAGGACCTTGTCGCGGGGCATGCCTTCAAGTTCGAGGTCGCGGGCAACGCGTGCGCGTAATTTCGGCAATACAGCGCTGAACGCCAGCATCCGTTCGTATTTGGTCGCATCGCGGGTTTCGCGCCAGTGCGGATGATATCGATATTGCTTGCGGCCACGGGCATCGCGGCCGGTGGCTTGCAGGTGGCCACGTGAGTCAGGGCAGATCCAGACGTTGGTGTAAGCGGGCGGAATGGCGAGCGCGTTGATGCGCTTGATGTCGGCATCGTCGCAGAGGGGGTTGCCCTGGGTGTTGAAATAGACGAAGGCGCCGTTTTTCCACTCGCGCGTGTAGCCGGGGCGGGAGTCATCGACGTAGCGAAGACCTGGTGGCAGGTCTTCGGGGCAGCCCTTGACATCGCTCTGCGGTTGTTGGTCCTGGGATGCTGTCACTGCGCGCCTCGCTTGAGATCTCGCTCGATTCGAGGGGATCCCAGCAAAGCCCATTCCTACGGTAATGCCAACTCCCGCGCCCCCTCGGCACTTGCCCAACCCTGCTTGACCGACCAGCGCCGCTCCGTGCCGGCCTCGACAATGGTGAGCCGCCCGTCGTCGGTATAAGCGCCCGTGTCGATAAAAATCTGCGACCCGATCTGCTTGATCGCCTTCATGGGCGTGTGGCCGCAATAAGTGGGCGACAACCCCCTCTGCCACGCAGCCTTCCCCGTCCCGAGCGCAAGCGACCTGCCCCACAGCATCTGCTGGCGGACGTCGTCGGGGAAATACGCCACTTCCAGATCCGCGTCGCTGCCGAAAAACTCCGCGTGCAGCACGTTGAACCGCGTCGGACCATCACCGACAATTCGCACCAATGGAACACTCGCCAGCTTCGCGGCAATTGCCTTTAGTTGTTCATCGGGCAGGTTTGCCGCCCACGCGCCGCCGATCGAATACCACATGTGACGCTGCATCTTGCCCGCTGCAACCGCGCACAACGCGTCTTCGTGATTGCCAAGCACGGGGTAAAACCAGGGTTTATCGAGCAGGTCGATTGCTGCCAGCGAATCGCTGCCGCGATCGACCAGATCGCCCACGGAAAACAGGCGATCACGCGAACCATCGAAAGCAATTTCGCTGAGCAGATAACGCAGCGCGTCGACACAGCCGTGCAAATCGCCAACCACGAGGTCACGGCCAACTTTGTTCGCCGGATGCCAGCAAACGACGGGGGAAGTAGAAGCAGTCATGGCAGCAATCTTAATCTTACAAAACGCGCAGTTATGCGCGCCAACTCGCTTTCCAACAAATTATCCATCCACATTCTGGAACGGCCGCTGCCGATGCGCAACACGATCAGCCTTGCACGGCAATAATTGCCATGCAAGGCTCGATCACACTGTATTTATTGCGGTGTTGAGCGGAGTTTGGCGACCTGATCGGCGGAAGTCGTCGACTGCGGATTGCCAAACGTCTTCGTCACATAATTGCTGATGGCGGCAATCTGCTCATCACTGAGTTCATTCGCGAACGCGGGCATGAACACATTGGCGTCCTTCGTCTGACGGCTCACACCGTGCAGCATGACCATGGTCAGGTTATTAGCTGCCGATGCCCCGACCACGCTGTTATGAATCAGCGACGGATACGCGCCCGGCGCATTGCCGCCTCGCCCCTCGCCCGTCCAGTTATGACAGGTTGCACAATTGGCGATAAACAATTGCGCTCCGTTCACACCGCTGATCGCCGTGCCACGCATCGCGGTGATGTCGGCGTTGGTCGGCTTGCCAAAGGAATCGCGCGGACGGATGTCGCCGCCGCTCTGCGCCGGCACGGAGCGCAGGTACACCACCATTGAACGCAAATCCTCGGGCGTCATGTACTGCGTACTGTTCTGCACCACATCCGCCATCGGGCCAGCCGCATTCGCCCGCCCATGCGCCGCCCCGGTCGCGAGATATTGCGTCAGCTGGTCGTCAGTCCATCCGCCAATACCCGCGTTCTTGTCCGGCGTGATGTTGAACGCGTGCCAGCCGGATAGTTCGGCGCCGCTGAAGCGCTCGCTGGTCTTCAGGCCCTGTGTCAGGTTGCGCGGCGTATGGCATTCCTCGCAATGCGCCAGCCCCCCAACCAGATAAGCACCGCGATTCCATTCCGCGCTCTGCTGCGGGTCGGGCACAAAACGGCCTTCCTTGAAATTGAACATGTTCCAGAACACCATCAGCCAGCGCTGGTTGAACGGAAACGACAGCTCATTGCGCGGCGGTGTGTAGCGGATCGGCGTAAGCGTATTCAGATAAGCGCGGATCGCGAGCACGTCAGAGTCCGTGACCTTCGTGTATTCGGCGTAAGGGAAAGCCGGATACAAACGCTCACCGCCCTTGCCAATCCCCTCATGCATCGCGCGCAGGAAGTCGGCGTCGGTCCAGCGGCCAATGCCGGTATCCGGATCGCTGGTGATGTTCGGCGTATAGATGGTCCCGAACGGCGTGCTGATCGGCAGACCGCCTGCGAACGGACGGCCTTTGTCGGCGGTATGGCATGCCACGCAGTCGCCCGCGCGCGCAAGGTATTCGCCCCGCTTGATCAGGTCCGCGCCGGCCAGCGTATCGCGCTGCACGACCATGGGCTCAGTCGCGGCAGTCTGCGCGTGCGCCGACTGAACCAGCGTGTCGAAACTCACGCCCGTGATGGCAAGCGCAAGAGCGGCGAGCGCGCCGCCCAGGCGCTTGTCAAGTTTCTTGGAGGTCTTCGCGTCGTGAGGTTTGGGGTTCTTCATCATGGATCTCCGTCGGCGCGCAATCAAAGTTCTTTCTTCAGCTTGTCGGCAAGACGCAGCGACAACGCGGAGAGCGTCAGCGTGCAATTCACCGATGCCGCCGTCGGCATCACCGCACTACCGGCAATGAAGAGGTTCGCGTGGTCGTGCGTGCGGCATTCGGAATCGACGACGGAATCCTTCGGGTCCGCGCCCATGATGGTCGTCCCCATGATGTGGTTGTTCGGCGCGAATTTGTCGTCGAAGCTGATCTCCGTGCCACCGAACAATTCCGCAATCCGCGCGTACTGCGCATGCGTGTCCACTGCGCTTTTCTTCACGTAGTCGTTGATCGAGTAATAGATCTCGGGCTGCGGGATGCCGAGCGAATCCTTGTGATCCGACGATGGAATCACGCGGTTCTGCGGCTCGGCCAGATGCTCGTGGAAGCTGTTGATGTTCATCGTGCGCGCCGCGCGGTCGCGAATCTGCCGGTCAAGTTCCGCCCCGGTCACCCCCTCGGCGATCAGGTCCGCCGTGACCGACATGGTGGACACGCCATTCGACAAATGCAGCTTCTTCGCCGCGTATTCGGAGCGGAACGCACCGTCGCGGAAGTTCACCACCGAGGTCATCTCCATTGGCCCACGTCCGGGCCAGATGGGCTCATTGGCAAGGAAGGTCACGCCGGTGCCGGGGTGATCCATCAGGTTGCGGCCGACCTGGTCCGAACTGTTGCCTATGCCGCTCTTGAACTTGTCGGAGACCGACTGGAGCATCAGCTTGGGTGTTTCGATACCGTTGGCCGCAAGCACGAAAAGCTTGCCCGTGACACGCGTACTGTTGCCGTTCGGGTCCTTGTAATGGACGGCGGTGATCAGGCCTTTGTCATCGCTTTCGATCTTGTAGACGACCGCTTGCGCGATCAGCTTCGCACCTGCACGCTCGGCTTTCTCGGCATGCGTGATGCCGTTGTACATGGCCGCGATGGGACAGATCGGCATGCAGTTGTTGTTGCCGCAGCAAGTCGGGCGGGCATCGTATGGACGGCTGTTGCGCGCGACCGGTTCCGGCACGACGTGGAAGGACTGGGCGTTGAGGACATCGGAGAAACGCTGGTCCATGTAGGACAGCGGCAGCATGTCCATGGGGTACGGCTTGGAGCGCGGCGAACCGAGATCGACATTGCTTCCCGGCCCTGACACGCCAAGCTGAACCTCTGCAGCGAAGTACCAGGGCTCGAGAGTTTCATAGGGGATCGGCCAGTCGCGGCCTACGCCGTAAAGCGTCTTCAGCTTGAAATCGGCAGGCAGCAAGCGCCATGCGGCAGCGGCCCAGTGCCAGGTGGTCCCGCCTACAAGCCGCAGGTATTGCGATGCGTACGGGTACTCGCCCTTCTGGACCAGATAATGATTCTCTGGCGAATACTCGGGATGCGGGGCGTAAGGCGTCGACGGATACGGCGTAGCGAAATCCGATTTCGCCGGCGAGTTGCGAAAATTTTCGACGATCTGCCAGCGCGGAATACGCGGCCCGGCTTCGAGCAGGATCACGGATGCACCCGCGGTCGCGAGCTGATGGGCGACGAGTCCGCCCGCAACCCCCGATCCGACAACCACCACATCGGCCGAATTCGAATTTGCCATTTGTTGTCCTGTGAGGGTAGGTTTTATTTGCTTCGGTCGCGCTGTCGATCCTGTTTCAATCGAGCTGTCAGGCAGCGCGCCGGCTTGATGCTTGCAATCTCGATGCGTTGGTTCAAGCCGCGCCAGGCGGCTTCTGCGTCCAGTAGAAGGGCACGTCGCGGCAATACGACGGAATGGTCAGCACGTCATTGACGGGATCGAACATCAGCGCGCGCTCGTAAGCAACCACGCTCACGCTTGGGGCATCGCCAACGAGACCGAGGTACCACGCCCGCATGATCGCGGTGACCGTGACGGCGAGCTTGGGCGTATCCGCCTTGAGCGCCTGCGTCACCGTATCCGAGGGCACGCCGCCATGCGCCGCGAGCCATGCGTTAAGGGCGCTCACATTGCCCGCAAACTCGCTGTCCGACTTCGACAGCGCGTCATACACACGCTGCGCCAGCGCAGGATCGAAGGTCGTCCGGCCGGTCAGTTTTCGTGAGAGCAACAGGAAACCGTCGAGACCCGCAGGCGGGGTATCGGCGAAAGCCTGGGTGAATAATGTTGGAAAACCGAAACCTGCGGAAGCAAACGCGAGCGCGACTGCTGATGCGCACGCGCCAAGAACAAAGCGCCGGCGGGTAGCCGACTGTGCGCGCGCCATGGGGTGGTCGAGTGGTGTCATGTGGTGAGATCCCAATTCGCATTGTTCAGAGAGGCGATGATCGATTGCACCTGTCGATATCCCTGGAATAGGTTAAACCGCACCTTGCGTGCGGCCGAAGCATGCACGATGAAACCGTCAATGACCAGTCCTTGGTCCGCTGGCAATTGAACTGCACACGGGCAATAATCGCGGCACCTGAAGCACCTGAAGCACCTGAAGCATCTGAAGCATCTGAGACTCCAGCATCTTGCGATGGCTTGCACGATACCGTGCCGCGCCAGCTTAACGCCATAACCAGAGCGCTATAAAAATGAATCTCGTTCCTCAAGTACTTCGCTATCGTCCGCGGGCAGTCATTGCCCTCGTGGTTGGTGTAATCGTGACACTTTTGGTTCCACATGACTACACGCCGGTCGTGCGCGGCCTCATAGGATGGGACAGTACCGTATGGCTGTATCTTGTGCTTATCTGGATTCAGATGGCGCGTGCGCATCAGGACAAGGTGCAGAAGCTCGCCGAACGCGAGGACGAGAACGCGGGCATGGTGTTGCTCATCATCAGCCTGGCCGCCATAGCAAGTCTCATCGCCATTGTGTTCGAGCTGGCCGCGGCTAAGAACCTCGGCTTGCGCGGTCAGTTGCTCCACTATCTGCTGACCGGGTTCACCATGCTGGGCGCATGGTTCCTCATCCCGACCATCTTCACGCTGCACTACGCACGACACTACTATCAGTCAGAGGGTGACGAGACATCGCTGAAATTTCCCGATGCCCACCTCAAGCCGGACTATTGGGACTTCCTCTATTTCTCGTTCACGATCGCAGTCGCATCGCAGACGTCGGATGTCGTGCTCTGCTCCAATGAAGTCCGGCGAGCAGCGCTCGCGCAATCCGTCCTGTCATTCTTCTTTAATGCCGCGGTGATCGGTTTATGTGTCAACACGGCGGCTAGTTTGCTTGGACCTTGAGCAGACTTGCGAAGCAAATATTGCCACCATGCTCAATTGGCTTCGGGCGTAATTGCCGCATCGAATGAAGTTATAAATAAATTAGTCTGGATGGCTGATAATTTCTTTGCGTTGATGCGTCAGCGCATTGGCAGTCCCGTCTTTCGTATAACGATTCCTGGATAACCCGTGTAAAAACGCCGCCGGCAACGCGTGCTTTTTTACACGGCTCCCCATAGCCGCCCGACGTCGATCCCAGCGCTTGTCAGGGCTCATCGCCTTCCTTCGATTTCTGCAGATTCCTAAGAACTTGGCACACGCCTTGCTCTAGCTATCCGGCATCCCTTCTTCCTTCCGATAAAAGCACCGGGCGTCTGCGCGCTGATCCTTGCGGTCCGAGCGCATCCCATCGCTTTTCATCCATCAAACGCCAGGAGTCACCCTTGTCCTTGAACGTCTTGCTTGTCGCTTCCGAGGCGGTACCGCTAGCAAAAACCGGCGGACTGGGTGACATGGTCAGCGCATACGCCGCTGCGTTGCGTGAAGCCGGAGTCGATGCCACGATCCTCATTCCGGCTTATCCGAAAGCGCTGCAGATGGTCGATGGATTGCAGAAGGTTGCTTCAGTGACGGGGCTTCCCGGCGGAGACGGCGCGCTGTATCGCGGCCGCATGCCGGACACCGGCGTGCCTGTGATCCTGCTGCGCATGGATCATTTGTACGCACGCGAAGGCCTCTACCAGGACGCGAAAGGACGTGACTACGAAGACAATGCGATTCGTTTCGCGTCGTTATCGGCGGCGGCGGTGAAGATCGCCGAAGGCGTTCGAGGGTTCAAGAAGCCGGACATCGTGCACGCGCACGACTGGCATTCAGGACTCACGCCGCTCTTGATGAAGCAGGCCGGCGTGCACGCAAAAAGCGTTTTCACGATCCATAATCTGGCGTTCCAGGGCAACTATTCGCTCTCGCTTGGTGCAGCGCTCGGCGTACCTGCCAAGTGGCTCGTGCCCGCGTTGACCGAACCGGCGAGCATCGAGTTTTATGGTGCATTGAGTCTGATGAAAGCCGGCATTGTCCACGCCGACCACCTCGCGACCGTCAGCGAAACGTATGCTCGCGAAATCCTCACCCCGCGCTTCGGCCACCTGATGGAAGGCGTGCTGCAAAGTTGCGCCGGCAAGCTGTCGGGGATCATCAATGGTATCGACGTGGATACGTGGGACCCGAAGACGGATCCCATGATCGCCCGCCGTTTTTGTTTCGACGATATGCGCGGCAAACACGCCTGCAAGCGCGAGCTGCAGCAGATGTTCGGCCTGCCGGCCGCCCCTTTCGCGCCGGTGATTGCGCTCGGCAGCCGGATGACATCGCAGAAAATGGCCGATGTCGCCGTGGAAGCCATCCCCGCGCTGCTGAAACGCTATCCGCGTTTGCAGATTGCGGTGCTCGGCAAGGGCGAAGCGCATATAGAAGCCGCGTTCCAGCGGCTGGCGCAGACCTGGCCGGATCGGGTGGGCGTCCATATAGGTTACGACGAGCGCCGCGCGCACATGCTGCATGCAGGCGCCGACATCCTGCTGCACGGCAGCCGCTTCGAACCGTGCGGCCTCACGCAAATCTACGCCATGCGTTATGGCACGTTGCCCGTGGCGTCGCGCGTGGGCGGGCTGGCGGATACGATCGTGGACGCGGCCGAAGCGGTTGACGCTGTGGGACGTCACAAGGCTTTCCAGGCATCGCCCCTCGGCGGCTTCGAGGGCGCAACGTCCTCGCGCCCGGCGACCGGCTTCCTCTTCGACGGCGACCGTGTCCACGACGTGACCGCCGCCGCTGCACGCGCCATCGACGCCTTCATGCGTCCGCAACAATGGCGCACGCTTCAACGCAACGCAATGGCGCGCGATTACGGATGGAACCATGCGGTAGCGAGATATGTCCAGCTATACGCGGGTCTCACCGATGCGCGTCCTGCCAAAGCTCCGTTGCGCACGCGCCGCTTGCCGGTCAGGGTTCGGTCGGTGCCGGTCATGGCGGCCGGGGCCGAGCGCCGCGAAGCGGAACAGGCGCAATTCGTCGCACGCAGCGCCTGACGCTCCACACTGCCCCGTTCGATGGTACGGTTACACGGTTGGCCGCTAACGGTGTAGTGGATTGCAGTGCACCGTTAGCGGATGTCGTCTGCCCTGAACCCGCATGCGGGTCGCGAACCATTGGCTACGCTCAGGCTTCGACATGCGCCGGGAACCGTGAAGAGGTGCGGCACGCTACGTGCTGTGTCCCTTGAGCGACCCTGGCGCCGCAGCGAACGGCGTATCGTCTGATGACTCGAGCTCTGATGTCGTCTGATGCCGATACCCACCGCACTCGTCACCCCGGAACTGGTGCTTTGAAGACTGTCTGAGGCTCGTCTGCCGTAGCCGTTCTTGCGGTTTGGTTTATTGCCTGGTTGAGCGCGATCGCGTTTTCCCGCATCCACGCCATAGCAGGACGAACTGGAAAAGACGACCGATGGAACACCATCAGATGCTTCAAGCGTATGCCCCAAGAATCTATTTCATCGACCCGCCTCTCGTCGGACCGTTGCCTGAATGGCCCGCACAATTCGAACATGCGGCCGCGCTGGGCTTCGATCACGTCCTGATCGGCGCACCGTTCCAGCCAGGCAGCAACGGTCACCGACAGGCCGTAGCCGACCATCACAAACTTAACGCGGTATTTGAATCGGACGTCTCCGCGAGTGAGGGGTTGCGCCTGCTGGCCAGCCAGGCGAGCCGGCACGGCCTGAGTATGCTGGTGGACATCACGCTCGGCCACGTCAGCGCCGAAGGTGGCCTGTTCCGTGACAACCGCCACTGGTTTCATCCGTTCGAAGCGGCTGAGGCCCGGCTCGACCCGCGTCACGCGCCGCATGAAGAAAGCGTGGCGTATGCGAATTTCAGCGATGGCGAAGCGGCCCAGGCGCTCACCGAATGGTGGGCGCGCGAATTGATGCTGCTCGCCGATGCCGGCATTGGCGGCTTTCGCTTCGAGGCGCCGCACAAGGTGCCGGCGCACGTATGGCGCAGGCTGGGCGCGGCCGTTCGCGAACGTCATCCGCAGACAAAATGGCTCGCATGGAGCGTCGGCATCAGCCGCCAGGACCTGGCCGCTCTCGCCGATGCCGGTTTCGACTCGGTGTTTTCATCGTCGCGATGGTGGGACTTCCAGAGCAACTGGCTCTTCGATGAACACGCCGCGCTGTTTCGCATCGCGCCGCCCATTGCATTCCCCGAGGAGCCCTACGGTTCGCGCCTGCTGCACGATCTGCCGGACACCAGCGACTCGTCGCTGGTCGAACGCGCCTACCGGCGCGCGTTGTACACGGCCGCGGGCATAGGCACCGGCCTGCTCGTGCCCATGGGCTTCGAATACGGCGTCACGCAGCCGCTCACCTACAACCACGGCAGCGCGGAAGAATTCCGGCGAGCGAGGGAAGGAGCGCGCTTCAACGTGTCGACGGAAGTGGCGCATGCCAACGCGCTGCAACGCAACTCGGCGGCGCTGGCGAGCACCGGCGAACTGCGCGCGCTGACCGGCGCGGGCACGCCTTACGCGGCCATCCTGCGCGGCAGCGGGCCGGATCTGCGGATCGCGGCCGAAGCGGCGCTGATCGTGCTCAACCCGGATCTCACCACGCCGGTTTATGTCGATACGCGTCATCTGCTGGACGGCGCACCGGGCAACTTCACGCGGTTCCGGCCGATTGGCGAGGACACGGCGGAAACGCCGCTGCCGCTCGCGCCGTTCCTGCTGCAAGCGGGCGAAGTGCGCCTGTTGCGGGGCGCTGCCGAGCCGCCCATCCTGCTCGCGCAACCGCAGGTCAAGCGCGGCTCGAAAGCGGCCGACAAGAAGTCGGTGAACGACGCGCTGCTCGCGCCGCGGGTGGCGATCGAAAGCGTGACGCCATCGGTCGATCACGGGCGTTTTCCGGCGAAGCGGATCGTGGGCGAAGCGGCTGAAATCACCGCCGCGATTTTTGGGGAAGGCCACGACAAGATCGCGGCCGCCGTGCAATGGCGCGCCGCCGATGAAACCGACTGGCACGAAGTGCCCATGGTCCCTGTCATTCCGCTGGGCAACGACCTGTGGACCACGCACATTCCGCTCGATCGTCTTGGCCGTCATGAATTTACGGTGATCGCGTGGCGCGACGACTTCGCTTCGCTGATCGATCACATGCAGAAGAAGCTGAAGGCCGGACAAACGGTTGAACTCGAACTCGAGGAAGCGCGGCATTTGTTCGCGCTGATCCTGGCCGAGGTGAAAACCACGGAAGGCGCGCAGACGGAACCGCTGGAAGGGATCGTCAAGCAGTTCGCCAAAGCCGATGCAGACGCGCGCCTCGCGCTGGCGCTCGCGCCGGAAACGGCGCAGGCGATCGAGGTGGCACGGCATCGGCCGTTCCTGTCACGCGACCCGGTGACGTATCGCATCGACGCCGAACGCGCCGCCGCGCGTTTTGCAAGCTGGTACGAAATCTTCCCGCGCTCGATGAGCGACGACGAAAACCGCCACGGCACCTTCGTCGATGTGATCGGCAAGATGCCGCGGATTCGCCAGATGGGTTTTGACGTGCTGTACTTCCCGCCGATCAACCCCATTGGCGTGGCGAACCGCAAGGGCAAGAACAATACCCTGACGGCTCTACCCGGCGACGTGGGCAGCCCGTACGCCATTGGCGGCAAGGAAGGTGGCCACGACGCCCTGCACCCGGAACTCGGCAACCTGGACGACTTCAAGCAGATGCTGGAAGCCGCGCGTGCGCACGGCCTGGAAATCGCACTCGATTTCGCGGTGCAATGTTCACCGGATCATCCCTGGCTGAAGGAGCATCCCACGTGGTTCGCGTGGCGCCCAGACGGCACGCTGCGTTATGCGGAAAATCCGCCGAAGAAGTATCAGGACATCGTGAATCCCGACTTCTACGCGCAGGACGCGAAGCCGGAACTCTGGCTCGCGTTGCGCGACGTATTCCTGTTCTGGATCGCGGCGGGCGTGAAGATTTTCCGCGTCGACAATCCGCACACGAAACCCATGCCGTTCTGGGAATGGGTGATTGGCGACGTGCGCGCGCGTCATCCCGACGCCATGTTCCTGGCTGAAGCGTTCACACGTCCGCGCGTGATGAACCGCCTCGCCAAGCTCGGATTCTCGCAGTCGTACACATACTTCACCTGGCGGGAGTCGAAGCGCGATTTCCTGGAATACATGCACGACCTGACGCAGACGGACGCGAGGGATTATTTCCGGCCGAACTTCTTCGTCAATACGCCGGATATCAACCCCCGTTTCCTGCAACGCTCGGGCCGCGCCGGTTTTGTGATCCGCGCGGCGCTCGCGGCCACATTGTCAGGACTATGGGGGGTGTATAGCGGCTTCGAACTCTGCGAAGCAGCCGCGCTGCCGAACAGCGAGGAATATCTCGATTCGGAGAAGTATCAGATCCGGGCCTGGGACTGGAACCGGCCGGGCAATATCGTCGGGGAAATTACCGCGCTGAACCGGATCAGGAAGGCAAACCCGGCGCTGCATTCGCATCTCGGCGTCAACTTCCTTCCTGCTCATAACGACAACATCCTGTTCTTCGAGAAAGCAAATGCGGCGCGCGACAACGTCGTGCTGGTCGCGATCAATCTCGATCCGTTCAACGAACAAGGCGCGGACGTGGAACTGCCGTGGCAGACGTTGAATAATTGGGGCGTGCAGGAATGGGACGCGCTGGCCGTGGAGGACCAGATAACGGGCGAACGTTTCGAATGGCGCGGCAGACGGCAGCATATTCGGCTCGACCCGAACACGCGGCCGTTCGCGATCTGGCGAATCGCGCCGACGTGGGGACTGCCGCGAGCGCAGACGACCCTCTGAGCATCACATGGGCGTCACCTGACAGTCATCATCACGACGGCACTCGCCGACGTGGTACAGAACAACTCATACAGCCGGGACAAGACACTGTCGCGGCTCAAGGAGCGACACGTGAAGCGTAACAAGAACTCGGCTCTCAGCAACGATCCGCTCTGGTACAAAGACGCGATCATCTACCAGATCCACATCAAGTCCTTCTTCGATGCGAACAACGACGGCATCGGCGATTTCCCCGGCCTGCTTGCGAAGCTCGATTACATTTCCGAACTCGGCGTGGACACGATCTGGCTGCTGCCGTTCTATCCATCGCCACGGCGTGACGACGGTTACGACATTGCCGATTACCGCAACGTGCACCCCGATTACGGCACCCTCGCCGACGTGAAGCGTTTTATCCAGGAAGCGCACGCGCGCGGGATTCGCGTGATCACCGAACTGGTGATTAACCACACGTCCGACCAGCACCCGTGGTTTCAGCGTGCTCGCCTCGCGAAGCCCGGCTCGAACCATCGCAACTACTACGTCTGGTCGGATACCGACAAGAAGTATGAAGACACACGGATTATTTTCATCGACTCGGAGCCGTCCAACTGGACGCATGATCCGGTCGCGGGACAGTACTACTGGCACCGGTTCTTCAACCACCAGCCTGACCTGAACTTCGATAACCCCGCCGTGCTGAAGGAAGTGCTGCAGGTGATGCGCTTCTGGCTGGACATGGGCATTGACGGGTTGCGGCTGGATGCCGTGCCGTACCTGGTCGAACGCGAAGGCACGAACAACGAGAACCTGCCTGAGACGCACGCGATCCTGAAGAAGATTCGCGCGACGATTGACGCGGAATATCCGAACCGCATGTTGCTGGCCGAAGCAAACCAATGGCCGGAAGACGTGAAGGAGTATTTCGGCGATGAAGACGAATGCCACATGGCTTTCCACTTCCCGCTGATGCCGCGCATCTACATGTCGATTGCGAGCGAGGACCGCTTCCCGATCACGGACATCATGAGGCAGACGCCGGATCTCGCGCCGACCAACCAGTGGGCCATTTTCCTGCGCAATCACGACGAACTCACGCTGGAAATGGTCACGGATTCCGAGCGCGATTATTTGTGGAACACGTACGCGAGCGATCGTCGCGCACGGCTGAATCTCGGCATTCGCCGGCGTCTCGCGCCGCTGATGGAGCGGGACCGCCGCCGGATCGAACTGATCAATTCGCTGCTGCTTTCCATGCCCGGCACGCCCGTGATTTATTACGGCGATGAACTCGGCATGGGCGACAACATCCACTTGGGCGACCGTGACGGCGTGCGTACGCCGATGCAGTGGTCATCGGATAGAAACGGCGGGTTTTCGCGCGCCGATCCGGAGCAGCTCGTGCTGCCGCCGGTCATGGGTTCGCTCTACGGGTATGACGCCGTGAACGTGGAATCGCAAAGCCGCGATCCGCATTCGTTGCTCAACTGGACCCGCAAGATGCTCACGGTGCGCCGCGGGAAGCAGGCGTTCGGTCGGGGCACGATACGTTTTCTGCGCCCGAACAACCGCAAGATCCTTGCGTATCTGCGTGAAACCGAAGGTGAACCGCCAATCTTGTGCGTCGCCAATTTGTCACGAGCGCCGCAGGCGGTGGAACTCGACCTGTCCGAGTATGCCGGCTCGGTGCCGCTGGAAATGACCGCTGATTCCGCGTTCCCGCCGATCGGCCAGCTCACTTATTTGCTGACCTTCCCGCCGTACGGTTTCCTGTGGTTCCAGCTGTGTCCGGGCAATCAGCGTCCGGCATGGAGCCAGGCGCCGTCCGAGCAATTGCCCGAATTCGTGACCATGGTGATCCGCGCCGGCCAGACCGGCCCGACGCCGGAAAACGTGCGCTTGCTGGAGTCGGAAGTGCTGCCGTCTTATTTGAGCAAGCGACGCTGGTTTGCATCGAAGGACAAGAAGCTGATCGGCGTGCGTCTCGCGGCATTGACGACCATTCCGGAAGCGGGCTTTGCGTTCACGGAGATCGAAGCCGATGTCGGCGATCACGTCGAACGCTACGTACTCCCGCTCACGATTGCATGGGGCACCGAAACAACTTCGCCGCTCTATATGCAGCTCGCACTCGCACGCGTGCGCCAGGTTCGTAATATCGGCCATATCACTGACGCCTTCGCCGTCCCGAACTTTACCTACGGCGTGCTGAAGAAGCTCCTGCAGCGGGCAGTCGTTCCTACGGTGCAGAAGAGCGAGATCCGCTTTATTCCGACCGAACGGCTTGACGCGCTTGCTGCCAATTTCAGGCCTGGTGAACCGCCTCCGGAAATTCGCTGGCTTGCTGCCGAGCAGAGCAACAGCTCGCTCGTGATCGGCGATCAGATCGTGCTGAAACTGGTGCGTCGCCTGGTTGGCGGGATTCATCCGGAAGCCGAAATGAGCCGGCACCTGACGAAGCTCGGTTACCAGAATACGGCGCCGCTGTTCGGCGAAGTGGTGCGCGTGGACCCGGAAGATGTGCCGCATACGCTGTGCATCTTGCAAGGCTTTATCGACAACCAGGGCGATGCGTGGAACTACGCGCTCGATTACCTGCGCCGTACTGTGGATGAACTCGCGCTGGCCGTGGACACCGACGACCATTCGATGGACCGCGAGAAGGAAATCCAAGGCATAGAAGGCTACCGGACGGTCATAGGGATCATCGGGAAGCGCCTGGGTGAACTGCACGTGGCGCTCGCCCAACCCTCCGACGACCCGGCGTTCACTCCCGAAAAGGCGTCGAAGAAGGACGTGCGCGGCTGGAACGACGGCACGCATTCGCTGCTCGTGACAGCGCTCGACATCCTCGCCTCCAAACTGCTGGAGTTCAGCGAGCATGACCGGGCGATGGCGCAGAGCCTGCTCGATCGCCGCGACCTGTTGCTTGCGGCCGTGCAAAAGCTCGTGCCGGAAAGCGCCGATGCGTTGTGCACCCGTATTCATGGCGACTTCCACCTGGGTCAGGTGCTGATGGCGCAAGGCGACGCGTTCCTGATCGACTTCGAAGGCGAACCGGCGCGGCCGTTGGACGAACGGCGCAAGAAATCGAGTCCGTTGCGGGATGTGGCCGGCTTATTGCGTTCCCTGTCTTATGCCAGCGCGGCTGCGCAGCCGACGACCGGAAATGCGCCGCAGGCAACCGCCGATCGCAAGCGCGCGCTGTTCGAGCGCCTGCGCGGTCATGGCGAGGAAGCGTTCCTGCTCGAATACCGCGCTGCGGTGGCGGCTTCTCCGCAACCGGTTGCCGGCGATGAAGCCACGCTCGCCGCCCTTCTCGATCTGTTCCTGATCGAGAAGGCTGCTTACGAAATCCGCTATGAAGCGGCCAACCGTCCGACCTGGATTGGTTTGCCGTTGCGTGGCCTCGCGTCGCTGGCGAGCCGCCTGCTTGGCGATACGGGCGCACCGCCCGCTCCCGGCTCGCGCCCCGTGGACGCATTCAAGGACACCTCTGATGGAAACGAAAATGAATAAGCGCATAGACGACAGGCTGCTGACCGAAGGTCTGCATCCGCTCGATATCGACGCGCTCGTCGAAGCCCGCCATCCGGATCCGTTTTCGAAGCTCGGGCTGCATCAGACCGACGCCGGCCCTGTGATTCGCGTGCTGTTGCCGGGTGCGAGCGGCGTGCAGGTGCTTGCGCGCGACAGCAGCAAGCCGCTTGGCACGCTGACGCAGGTTCATCCGGCGGGGTTGTTTATCGGGTTTATCGACGAGATGCAGGCGTACCGGCTGAATATCGATTGGCATGGCACGCCGCAGGAAGTTGCCGATACCTATTCGTTCGGCCCCGTATTAACCGATGAAGCGTTGAACCGCGTGTCCGGCGGCGATCCTTATGCGGTGATGGAGTGTCTCGGCTCACGGCCGATCGTACATGGCGGCGTGGCCGGGGTACGGTTTGCGGTATGGGCGCCGAATGCGCGACGTGTTTCCGTGGTGGGCGATTTCAACTCCTGGGACGGCCGCCGTCATCCCATGCGGCTGCGCCATAACGCCGGGGTCTGGGAACTGTTTGTGCCGGGCGTTGGCGCGGGCACGCGCTACAAATACGAGATTGTGACGCGGCAGGGCCACACGTTGCCGTTGAAGGCTGATCCGTGCGCGATGCAGAGCGAGCGGCCGCCGTCGACGGCTTCGGTGGTGGCGGATGCTGATGCTATTGACGGATACGCCTGGACCGACAGCGAATGGATGAATACGCGCGGACCGAGGCAGACCGTGGACGCGCCGATCTCCGTGTATGAGGTTCATGCGGAGTCGTGGCTGCGGGTGCCGGAGGAAGGCAACCGCGGCATGAACTGGCATGAGCTTGCCGAGCGCCTGATTCCGTATGCGAAGAGCATGGGATTCACGCATCTGGAGTTCATGCCGATTGCGGAGCATCCGTTTGGTGGGTCGTGGGGTTATCAGCCGTTGGGGCAATTTGCGCCATCGGCGCGGTTTGGGACGCCTGAGCAGTTTGCCGAGTTTGTGAACCGCGCGCATGAAGCGGAGTTGGGGATCATTCTCGACTGGGTTCCGGCGCATTTTCCTAACGATACCCATGGTCTTGTCGAGTTTGACGGCACGCCGCTTTACGAGCATGCGGACCCGCGCGAGGGGTATCACCAGGACTGGAACACGATGATCTACAACCTCGGGCGTAACGAGGTCAGTGCGTTCCTCGTGGCGTCGGGGCTGGCCTGGTTAAAGCGTTATCACGTTGATGGATTGCGTGTGGACGCGGTGGCTTCCATGTTGTATCGCGACTATTCGCGCAAGGAGGGCGAGTGGGTGCCGAACATGTATGGGGGCCGTGAGAATCTGGAATCGATAGCATTCCTCAAGCGGCTGAATCATGAGGTGCGTCAGATTCCTGGTGCGATTACGATTGCTGAGGAGTCGACTGCGTGGCCGGGTGTGACGGCTTCGCTTGAGCATGGCGGGCTTGGTTTTGATTTCAAGTGGAACATGGGCTGGATGCATGACACGTTGCACTACATGGAAGAGGATCCTGTGTATAGGCAATACCACCACAACATGTTTACGTTCGGGATGGTGTATGCGTATTCCGAGCGATTTATTTTGCCGCTTTCACATGATGAGGTGGTTCATGGGAAGGGTTCGTTGATTGGGAAGATGCCGGGGGATCATTGGCAGAAGTTTGCTAATTTGCGGGCGTATCTGGGTTTCATGTGGACGCATCCGGGCAAGAAATTGTTGTTCATGGGTGGTGAGTTTGGTCAGTTTGGCGAGTTTGATCACGATGCATCGCCGCATTGGCATTTGCTTGACGATGTGTTTCATGGTGGTTTGCAGAAGCTGGTTCGTGATTTGAACCGGGTGTATGGGGAGGAGCCGGCGCTGTACAAGTTGGATAGTGATCCTCGGGGGTTTGACTGGCTGATTGGCGATGACTCGGCCAATAGTGTTTTTGCGTTCCGTCGCACGGATGGTGAGGGGCGTGAGTGTGTGGTGATTTCGAATATGACGCCGGTACCGCGGCTGGGATATCGGGTGGGGTTACCGCGCGGGGGGCGCTGGAGTGAGATCGTAAATTCGGATGCGTCGGTGTATGGCGGATCGAATATGGGGAATGGGGGCGTGATTCACGCCGAGAATATTTCGAGTCATGGGCGGGAGTGGTCGGCGGTGCTGACTTTACCGCCGTTGGCGACGATTGTGCTGAGGGCCGATTAGCAAGGGGTTTCCGTTCGCACTCGGTTATTTTTCGTTCGCACTCGGGGGTGGGGTTTGGTCGGTCGGGGGGTGGTCGTTCGGGTCGGGGTGAGGGGGGCGGGTGGTGGTCAGGGGTTAGTGCCGGGGTGCCAGGTTCTTGCGTTAGCGGTCGGGGTCAATGCCGGGTTGCTGCTTTCAGTGTTAGCGGTCTGCTTGAGTGAGCTATTTTCTTTATCACTGTTAGCCACTGCGCGTGGCGGCGCGTCATTTCTTTGTCCAAAGCGACAAAGAAACGACGCAAAGAAAACGCTTTAACCGCTCTACCCTAAGTGTCCACAGCGTGCAGTTTTAATTCATGGGTGCCCCAAAAGCACGGTGCTCGCCAGAGCGACGGACAGTTGAACCCCTCTTTCTCGCGAATCCTGACATGAACACGCTTCGCCACCAGTGCTC
>NZ_JBIYEB010000044.1:0-47314 GCF_044909315.1 Caballeronia udeis | reverse complement strand
ATTCGCGTTGAAATTTCGCAATGCAGAAAATTGCGCAGCGGTAGCCGCACAGAGCGAAAGGCGTCGCTTCAGGAGAGGTGTATTTCCGCAGCCTGCTAGGAGATGCCGGTCACACAACGGAGGCAGTCACCTGTTCTTCAAACACTGTGTTGTGGCTCACGATTGCCCACGCTATTCGTGCAAACTTGCTGGCCAACGCACACGCAACCACGCAGGAATGTCGCCGCGCGAGCATCGCCCGGGTCCAATCTGCCATGGGTCCGGAATGTTTACCCAGCCGAAGCATGAATGCCCGGGCACACTGGACCAACAGGTGGCGGATATTCTTGTCGCCTCGCTTGGAAATCCCGAGCAGGGTCGATCTACCGCCTGTACTGTATTGCCTTGGGACCAGCCCCACTGCGGCGGCGAAGTCTCGGCTGCATCGGTACTGCTTCCCGTCGCCGAGCTCCGAGGCGAGAAGACTAGCGGTGATGGGGCCAACACCAGGAATCGTCAACAAGCGTTGCCCGAGGGCGTCGTCGGAAAGCTGCCGCTGGAGCTCTTTTCGATATCACCGATTTGCTCGGTAAGATATTTAAAGTGCGCATGTAAGCGTTCAAGAATTGCTACGAGGCGCGGCGGTAATTCGTGCTCGGCGAGCACCAAAGATAGGCGCTTCACAACGGCGTGTCCCGTGGGCAAGCTGATACCGAATTCGAGTAAAAACCCATGCATCTGATTGGTAGCGCATACCCGATCGCGCACCAGGGTCTGGCGCACCCGGTGCAGTGCTGAAAGTGTTTGCTGGGATACGGTCTTCGGTGTCACGAACCGCATCGACGGCCGCGAAGCAGCCTCACAAATGGCTTCAGCATCAATGAAATCATTCTTCTTACTCTTGACGAAAGGGCGCACGAATTGTGGAGAGATTAGCTTGACCGCATGTCCAAAATCTCTAAGCTTTCGCGCCATCCAATGAGCGCCAGCGCAGGCCTCCATCACGACAGTGCAGCCGTGAAAGGTGGCGAAGAACTCAAGCAACTGCTTGCGCGAGAGCTTTTTCCGAAACACCGCTTTGCCGGTTCTGTCCTGCCCATGAACGTGAAATGAGTGTTTCCCCAGATCAATCCCGACTAACGTGACGTTTTGCATGGCATGGCCTCCGCTGGAAAGTTTCAGCAGCCTACTCGCTGAGAGGTGGGGGTGACCATCCCATTACAGCATGTCCATGAAGTTAACAGCCCCCTTCACGTCTTTTTGAAACCGTCTCTTATAGCGCATCTGCATCACCACTCCCTTCTTGAGGAACACCGTGCCCCGCTCGGGTATGGGAGACTCAAAACTGATGCCGAATACCGATTTGTGCGCCCAACTCATTGTGGCCACTGTCCGGTGTCAGCAACGAGCCGAGCGTGATGCTGGCACCGGCCATGCGAAACTGCGCACTGCGAAAATTCTTCAGCGACGAAGCCACAGCGTACAGTTGCGTCCGTTTGGACAGCGAGTAATTCACTATCGCGCCGATCTGCTCGGCATTGTTACCCAGCGATGAATCGTCCTTGATGTACGCATAAGCGGCCCCTGCGCTCAGAGCGGGCGTGATGAGGTAGTCGGCCGATACGCTAAAGGTACTGTGGTAGTTTCCCGGCACGTTTCCCACGGGGCCGACCGACGGATCATATTTGCCTGCAGGATTGGCCAGCGCATTGCCGGTAGTGGCAGAGATGACCTCGTTGGCGCGGAACCAAGCGAGGTAGACTTTCCCCTGGCCGTAGTCATAGCTGGCACCCGCCATGATCTCCTGAACGCGGTGGCTGTTGGTCGCGTTGGCCGCGTTGAGATACGCACCTGCCAGGTAGAGCGGTCCCTGCTGGCTTTGCATGGCCGCCTGGTAGACGGCATTGCCCGCAAGCGCTCCGGGCACGTCTCCCGCCGAATAGTGCAGTTCGATCTGTGTGTTGGCGATCTTCGGCGAAATGTACGAGATGTCGTTGTCGACACGGGAGAGCCAGTTCGCAAAGTCGTTATAGCCTGAGCCATAGGTCGCCGAGCCGAAAGCGTCGAGAACAGTCCCATAGACAAACATCGGTGTATTTTGTCTTCCAAAGCGTACTTCACCGAAGTTACCGGCAAGACCGACCCACGCCTGTCGATCGAACAGGCGAAAGCTGTTTTGCTCTGTTCCCGTGGAGGGATCGAAGCCGTTTTCGAGGTCGAATCGCACGCTGTACCCACTGCCCAGATCCTCAACGCCCCGCAGCCCCCAGCGGCTCGTCATTTCTCCATTGTTGGCGAGCGTGACGAGTTGCGTTGACTTGCCGCCAACCTGGGCCGACTGGTAGCCGACAAACGTATCAAGCACGCCGTAAAGCGTCACTGATGATTGAGCGAAAGCGCCGCCAGAACTCACGCCGCATGCCAGTGCGAAAAGTCTCCTGAGAGTAGAAATGTTTTTCATAATAAGTAGTTCTAATTTTATGGAAAAATCGGTGCAATCACCACGACTACAATGAATTCTGGGTTACCCGGCTAGGCAGCTACGTGGGTTCGAGAACGCCCGGTTGACGGCATGCGCAGCATTGCAAGCGCGCCTACGCATGAAACAGCCGCGAGCACGAACAGGCAATACGACGGTCGGCCCGTGAGTTCCCGTATCCAGCCGATCGTGAACGGGAAGACATAGCCGCCGATATTGCCGATCATCGAGATCAAGCCAATCCCGGCAGCTGCAGCCGTACCTGACAGCAACGTACCAGGGAGGGCGAAGAGGACGGCGTTCGCGCTGATGAGGCCGAAGGCGGCCAGCGTAAGACCGAGCAGTGAAATGGTGGGCATCGTGGCGAAGGTGCCGCTCAGCGCGAGGCCAAACGCGCCGATCAGCGCCGGTCCGGCAACGTGCCAGCGACGTTCGCCGGACCGGTCGGAATGCCGCCCAACCAGTACCATGCCAATGGCAGAGATGCCGAACGGAATGGCGCTGATGAGGCCGGTATTGATCAGTCCCTTCACGCCCAGTTCATGGATGATCTGGGGCAGCCAGAACGCGAGTCCGTATATCCCGCCAATCTGCGTGAAGTTGATGAGTGCAAGACGCCAGACATCGCCGCTGCGCAGTGCGTCGCCGAGTCGGTGCGCATGACCCTGCGCATCCCGGGCTGCCCGCTCGTGCGCCAACGTACCCAGCACGCGCTGGCACTCGTCGGGGCCCAGCCAGCCGGCCTTCGTCGGATTGTCGTCTAGCACACACAGCGTGGCGATACCTGCCAGTACTGCTGGTGCGCCCTCAAGCAGAAACAGCCATTGCCAGCCGTGCAGGGCCCCACGGCCGTCGAGTGTTTGCATGAGCCACCCGGACAGTGGCCCGCCAAGCACACCGGCAAGCGCAATGCCGAGCAGGAACAGACTGACTGCCTGAGCACGCTGGCGAGCGGGGAACCAGTAGGTTAGATAGAGGATCACGCCGGGGAAGAAGCCGGCTTCCGCTGCACCGAGCAATGCGCGCATCACGTAGAACGATAGCGGCGAGTGCACGAACATCATGGCAGCGGACACAATGCCCCACAAAATCATGATCCGTGCAATCCAGAAGCGCGCGCCGACGCGGGCGAGCATCAGGTTACTCGGTACTTCGCACAAGCAATAGGCAAGAAAGAAGATGCCTGCGCCAAATCCGTAGGCTGCGTCGCTGAGTCCGATATCACCCGCCATGCGCAGTTTGGCGAAACCAATGTTGATGCGGTCTACGAATGAAATAACATAAAGCAGGATCAGGAAAGGCAGCAGGCGGCTGGCAATGCGGTTGTACAGCTTCCAGTCCGCATCGCTGGAAAAGCCTGCGCGCGAGAGTAGGTTCAAGGGGGCTCCTCATGTTTTTCGGTGACCACCTCGATTGGCGCGATCGACGAGCCGGCCGGGTGTTCGCGATAGGGTCTGTGCGGTGGGAACAGTCGGCCCGGCTAGCCGGTTGCGTGCAATTCGTCGCCTGCTACGCTGACCGGTTTTGCCGCGATCAATACGAACGCGATCACGCACGGTTCTGTCCCGCGGTTGATCCAGTCGTGGATCGTGCCGCGCTGCACGAGCACGTCTCCCGCCTTCAAGTGGACCTCGGTGCCGTCGAGATCCATGTCGATTTCGCCGGACAGCACGACGGCATAGTCGATCGAATCCGTACGATGGTTGCGTGGTGTCACGCCAGGGGCATATTCGATGACCCGGAACACGGTGCCGTCTGGATGTGCGGTCGCTACCCGGCGCTTGGCGCCGTCTTCCTGTTCGGTGTTGTCCGCCGGAAAGCCTTCGGTGCTCCAGATCACCGACGCAGTGGCGCCTTGGCGAAGTGGCGCAATGTTCGAGACCTGCCCGTCGATCGCAACGCAAGCCTTGCCGTTCGCGTCGTGGCCGGTAACGACGCGTCGAATAGAAAAGCTCATGGTGTCTCCTGTCAAGACAAAGCAATAGATTAAGGCAGAGATTGCCGCCCCATCGTCGGCGGGTTCAGATGACGCCGATCGGGTTGCGCATCGTGCCGATACCACTGACCTCGGTTTCCATCACATCACCCGGCTTCATGAATTCCGGCGGAGTGCGCGCATGGCCGACACCGGGGGGCGTACCTGTCGCTATGACGTCTCCTGGCTCGAGGGTGAGACCAAGTGAGAGTTCGGCAATGATGGTCGGAATATCGAAGTACATGCTCCGAGTATTCGAAGACTGCTTGACCGCTCGATTGACACGGCACGACAGATCTAGGCCGGCTGGATCAAGCGCGTCGCGCGTTACGATCCATGGCCCCATGGGGCATGTGCCATCGAGGCTCTTACCTTTGAACCACTGTTGGCCGTGCCGGCGCTGGATGTCGCGCCAAGTGATGTCGTTGAGGGCTGTATAGCCAAAGACGTGTTCCATCGCACGCTCCTTCGCGATGTCCCGGCCTCCGGTTCCTATCACGACGGCCAACTCCACCTCCCAATCCAGCTGAGCCGAGATGTCAGCAAAGTATGGCACCGTGTCAAAGGGGCCGGTGACGGTCGTAGGTGCCTTCGTGAAGAAGGTCGGGAACGCCGGCATGTCCTTGACGTGCGGGCGAATTTTCTCGCCTTCCGCAAAATGCTCAAGATAGTTCCAGCCTACGCAAAAGACATTTTTGCGCGGGCGAGGAATGGGAGCGTGCAGCGTCGCGGCGTCAAGCGGCAGGTCGTCGGGAGCGCGACGCAAAATATCTTCCAGCACGGCCTGCGCGGGAGCGCCTGCGCTAATCAGCGAGACCATGTCGGTCGGATCGAACGGAAGTGCGATGTGAAGCAGAGCTGAGGCGGAGGCGATATCCACTACACGGTCTTCGTTGCGCATCACGCCCACACGCGAAGACGCTTGGGGGCCAGTGCTAAAGGTAAGTAGTCGCATAAGTCAAGTTCAAGTAAAAAGAAGATGTCTGGTTTGATATATGATCAGTATTAAATTGAAGAATAATATATAAACCTACGTCGGTCATCATAATATTGATTTTTCCGGGTAAACACCGGTATAGTAGATCCTGATCCCCTGAGCAGCGAGTACCTAGTGCCTCTTCAGAGCTATGACGATGCGGAAATGCAGGTTTCACAGACCACCGCGAGCGCCGTCTATCAAAAGCTGCGGCAGGACATCCTGCGCGGACTGCTTAAGCCCGGCGAGCGTTTGCGCGTAAACGAGGTGGCCCAGCGTTACGGTTGTGGCACCATCCCCACCCGCGAAGCATTAAGTCGGCTTTCGGCGGAAGCTCTCGTGCTTTATCTGGAGCAGCGCGGCTTCGCGGTCGCGCCGATCAGTATGGATAGCCTCGCCGACCTCACCCACGCACGTGTGTGGACCGCACAGGCCGCCATGCGCGAGGCAGTACTCAAAGGCGACGCGCAGTGGGAGGAGCGTGTATTGCTAAGTTATCACCGGCTTTCGAAAATATCCCGTTACGAATCGATTGATCCACCAGTGGCCAATCCGGCTTTCGATCAACCGCACCGCGAATTTCACATGCAACTCTTTTCGGGTTGTGGCTCACACTGGATGGTCGATACATGTATGCGACTTTTCGACCACGCCGAGCGATACAGGAGCCTGTCGCGTCAAGTCGCGGTAATGCCTCGCGAGGACGAACACCGGCGGATCGTGGACGCGGTGCTCGAGCGTCGGGTTGACGATGCCGTGTCGCTTATCAGCGAGCACTTCCGTCTTACCGCGAGGATCGTGGGCGATCCCGGGAAATGAGAGGTCCTTCCAAGGAGACTTCATTGGACCGTTAATCTCGTCGAGCATCATTTGCAGGCGGTGTAGACGCTCAGCGCGTTGGGTGAGATTTTTCAGTGGTACTAAAACGTAGTAGTCACGATACGTGAGGTCGCCTCGCAGCTGTGACGTACACGTACAGTGTCGGCGTGACCGATTTGAGAGCCGGCGATGATCAAGCTGAAGAGTCTGGACGGGCTGTTCACCGGTCGCCACTTTGACCGTGACGTGATCATTCTTTGTGTGCGCTGGTATCTGCGCTACAAGCTCAGCCTGCGCGATCTCGTCGAGATGATGGCTGAGCGAGAGTTGTCGCTTGCTCACACGACGATCCTGCGTTGGGTGCGACGCTATACGCCCGAATTCGTCAAGCGCTGGAACCGTTTCGCAACACCTGTGGGATGGCCCTGGCGGGTTGAAGAGACGTACCTGAAGATCCGTGGAAAATGGGTTTATCTATATCGGGCGGTGGATCGGGTCGGCCAGACGGTAGACTTCACGTTCAGGGCAAAGCGCGATGTGGCTGCGGCAAAATCCTTTTTCAGGAAGGCCATCAACCATCTGGGCCGGCCACCAGAGACGGTCACGCTCGATGGGTATGCCGCCTCGCACCGGGCCGTGCGTGAGATGAAGACTGATGGCCTGCTGCCCGAGGACACGGAGGGGCACTCTTCGAAATACCTCAATAATTTGATTGAACAGGACCATCGTCACATTGCCGCGCGTCAAACAAGATGAGGTCTCTCATCCAGATTGTCGCGCCACAGTCACATCAAGTCCAGGACGAACGTGATACTCGGGTCCAAACGTTTCACGAGTGCCGCGACCACGTTTTCAGGCATCGAATTGATACATCGCATTCGCAAGAGGCAGTTCGACCTCTCCGTTTTCGTGCTCGAGGACATCGTTGCGCCCGCCGTCTAGAATCTTATCCTGTTTAATCGATAAGGTATCCATATCTATAAGATACATCTCGGCTACGCCACCTATTTGTACCAGATCCGGTTTTAGCAACACGTTTGCCTATAGCTTTGGCAATGTCCCTGGATCAGTTGGCACAAACAACGTGCTCGCGATTGTTGACTACACGAACAACACCTTCGCCGCAACGCTTTGTGTACAACGGATCAAAATCCGAACCTGTCCTTCCTCGTCAGCTGCAAACCTCGGACCCGCGTCGAATCAAATGGATACCCATGCTGCTGTACGCTATACGGTGTCCCTCGCCAAAGACGTCCCGGAGTACCAACACTTCAATTACGGCGACATCTCGCGCAAGGACGACATAGGGAAAATTGGAACAGCGATCACTCTAAATCCGTCAAACCAGATTCTCGCATCCTGTGCTCGCGACTACATCACCTTTGACGCACAGCCACATAAATCGCGTGAGACAGCAAGCATCGCGTACGACTATACCCTTTCGGAGCGTACCGATGCTTACATTGCGTACCCGTACGACAAGGCGACAGACTTTGGCACAGCAAACATCTTAATTGCTGGTATCTGGCATCGCTTCTAGTCAGCAGTCAATCAGGTGTTGAATCAGCGTATGTGCAAAAGACAGCGAATGCGGTGGTCACTGCACGCAGCAGATCTGCTTGCTCAAGTCCGGTGCGCCGTCGTCAACGGTGAACTCAAGGAAAGGCTCGCAAGGTATGATAAGCCGAAGGTGCCAGCGCCCATCGAACTTGACGAGCTTCCCGGGCAATTCGGGCTCAACCCCAATGTGTTTAACGCCGCCATGGCAACACACACACCTTGATCTCACCAACCAGACTCAAGTTACGAGGCCCCGAAAATCATTATCATGTGATCGACTTTCACCTCTGTCTGGAAGGAGTGCATGTCAAGCTTCTGGCAACCGGTCATGCCGGCGACCTGGTCGGATGCGAAGGAAACATCGTCACTGGTTTGGGAGCAGACTTTGACCCTCCATGCGGCAATGGCGGTCGCAATTAACCAGGAAAATCAGCTCAGCATCAGGACTGCGGAGATACCGATGCCAGCCAGGAGTCGCCGTGGGTTCAAGCAATCCGGTATCGGACGCGGGTACAGGAAGTTCGGCATTGATGCTTTGCTTGAGCCCAAGTCCACTGTCACGGCGACTTCGACCAGCCATCGCACAATGATGCACTGAAGTTATGCGGCGTTCTCGATTGCAGTCCGGATCCACACGGTAAAGGCGTCCATGGTTGCCCTTGTCCGCGCCGGTAGATGACGGTCGCGTGGGTAGAGGATCGCAACTTTCGGCGCAGGCGTTTCCCATTTCGCCAAAATGCGCTCGAGCTTCCCCTCCCTCAGAGCGGGAGCGGCGATGAAACTGAGCGATTGGACGATACCCATGCCGGCTATCGCAAGCTGCAATCTCGCATCCGAGTCCCCGACAGCCGCGATGGTTGGCGGGTACATATGCACAGGTCTGCCTGCTTCCTCAAACTCCCATTCCAGCTTCTCGCCAGCTTGCGGAAGCAGAAAATCGATAAGTCGATGCCGCACAAGGTCGTCTGGCTTCTCCGGTCGGCCCACTCGACGCAGATACTCGGGAGAGGCGACAGTGACGCGCACTGGACGGCCAAGAGGCCGCAGGACCAGGTCCTGGTCCTCCAGTCCGCCGATCCTGACTGCGAAATCTATCCCTTCGCGCACAAAGTCACTTCGTTGGTCACTCATAATCAGCTCAACATGAATCTTCGGATGCTGTTCAGACCACTGCGGCAGTTGCGGCACGATGATCGAGCGCGCCACTGACATATTCGCGCTGACCCTAACGCGTCCTGCAAGCGCTTCCTGTGAGTCGGAAAGCGATGCCTCGATCTCGTCAAGTTCACTCAGCAGTCGTCGGCATACTTCGAAATACCGGGAACCGGCCACTGTCGGCGCAACCGCTCGCGTACTGCGCGCAAGAAGCCTGATTCCCAGCGCTTCCTCCAGCTTCGCAATTCGCTCTGTCACGTTTGAGGACGACATTCCCATTGCTTTGGCCGCTTTCCCGAACGAGCCTAACTCAACTATCCGGACAAACAGTCGCATGGCTGCCAACTGGTCAATGCGCATCGATTACTCGCTCCGAACGAAAGGGTTCTTCGCATTGTACGGTCTAGGCGAGCGTTCCCGGTTGCCCTATCGTGCTGAGACTTGGCATTCACGGAGAAGAAAATGCAATACGTAACATTCGGCCGTTCTGGTCTGCGAGTGTCACGCCTGACGCTCGGCGCAATGACGTTCGGTGCGGGATCTGGTGTCTGGGCATCGATTGCAGGACTCGGCCGCGAACAGGCAACCGCACTAACGCGAATTGCCATTGAGCGCGGTGTCAATCTGATCGATACGGCAGATGCATATTCGCAGGGGGCCTCGGAGAAGGCCGTCGGTGAGGTCCTGCATGACCTCCACCTGGACGAATCCCAGATGCTCGTCGCGACAAAGGTACGCCTGCGAACTGGCTCTGGTCCGAACCAGGTCGGCCTGAGCCGCTCACACATCATCCGTAGTGTGGAAACAAGCCTCGAGCGCATTGGACGCAGCCACATCGACCTCCTGCAGCTTCATGACCGTGACGCACTGACGCCGATAGACGAGACACTTCGCGCGCTCGACGACCTTGTAACACAGGGAAAAGTCCGGCACATCGGCGTGTGCAACTTCACTGCCTCTGAGCTTGAGCGGGTGAACGCAATTACCTCGCTTGCGCACTGGGCCAAAGTTACAAGCAACCAGGTCCACTACTCGATGGCCTCTCGCGACATTGAACATGAGGTCGCCCCTGTGGCGCGTGATCACGGGATGGCGTTGATGATCTGGAGCCCGCTTGCTGGCGGCTATCTCAGCGGCAAGTACACCGCAAACGGCGGTGAGCCGGCCAAAGGACGACGCACTAACCTGAATTTCCCTCCTATCGATCCGGTCCTTGCTGATCCCATCGTTCACGAGCTCCGCATCGTGGCCGAAGAACTGCGTTCGACGCCTGCGCAGGTTGCCCTGGCATGGCTGCTTGGCCGCAAGGAGGTCACCACAGTGATTGTCGGCGCAAGCAACGAGGCACAGCTAATTGCCAACCTCCAGGCCGAAGAGCTGGAATTGCCGCCAGAGCAGCGTGCCCGCCTCGACAAGGTGTCGCAGCCCAAGGTCCCCTACCCCCAGTGGATGCAACTCTTTCACGACAAAGACCGCCTCTGACTCGAGCAGCCCGCAAATATAACCGTCAGCGCTACGTTCCTTTGGAGATGCAATGACGATCAACAGCCTTTGGCCGAAGACGCGACCATCACCGCCCCCCAATCATCGCGATTTGTGTCGTTGGCACCGGATCCCTGCATTTAGAAATATGAAGTAGATTCGTTATTCCTGATTCTCCGAAAGGCAGACCGACTGCAATAACGACTATATCCCCGGAAGAGCAGCAACTGCGTTCCGCCGTGAAGACCTCCGGATGAAGCAGTGGAGCCCGCTCGCCGTTGCCTGGTGTCGAATCAAGATCGAGGCGAAATCTCTGCCCGGCGGACAGGTGCGCGGAGCCGCCCTCGATCGTACCAAGTCTGATTTTTGGAACTTGGAGATCGAGAAGGATTGCGATCGGTCGACCGCACTCAAATTCTATTTCCCGAATGGCGGTAAGTCGTCGCAGATGCTCTTCTCAACTACCGTGGCTGAAGTTAACCCGGAAAACGTCCGCCCCAGCATCGAACAGTTTCCTGATTGTTACTTTATCGGAACTGGCGAGCCCGAGGGTCGCGACAATCTTGGCATTATCGAACCGCTTCATCTTACATCCTTAACCAGGTCTACTGATCGACAACGCGAGAAAGCCGCTGTGGGCTCGCGGTGCGAGGCCGATGTAGATTAGTGCGAATGCGGGAGAGCGGAATGTGATTTTCAGTCGAAGCAGAGCGTACTAAAGGTGTTGAATGGGCTTTGCCGGATTCACTTTAAAATTCCATGGCCGTCTTGGCAGCGTTTTATTACTACCGATTGAAGGTCCAATCAGTGCGATACCCGGCTCGATCGCTGTCGATGCGTCTCACCTGATCGTACCGATGGCTGAGCCTGTTTTCAGGCAGTACAGAAGCTAGCGGAGCTCGATGGCTAAAGGGGCGCGTACATAAACAGATGCCGGCCGGAAGGCATTGAGCTGACTGATGCCGCTTTCGTAGCAGGCTTCCAGCAATTCGCGAAGCAGAACCGCCGCCGGAGTTGAATGCGGCCGGACAGCGTCCCCACGAGGCCATGACTTGCACGCCTGCGGCCGCGGCAAATCAACCGGAAGCTGACTGCTACCAACCGTTAACGCGCAGGGTTGCGCGAATAAGCCTTTGTTCTTCCAATTCGATCTCTTTCAAGGCCGTGCTAACGGCACGAATATGTTCGCCGGCCGCTCTGCGCGCCTGCTCTGGCAACTTGCCTGTCACAGCGTTGCACAGCCGTGCATGCTGTCGGTCGATCTGTTGCTTCTGCGGTTGCCGATGATACAAATTATTTACCGAAGCCAACACGGAACTCAGCATGAGATCCGTCAGGGAACTCAACGTGTGCACCAGGACCGGATTATGTGAAGCCTCGCAGATGGACAGATGAAAAGCGTGATCGAGCCGGGCGTGATCGGAAGCACTGATGTCAGTCCCATTTGCCGCCACCATGGCGTTGTAATGTCGCGTGATCGCCGCGAAGTCCGCAGGCGTGCCCCGCAATGCGGCAAGGCCAGCGGACTCTGCCTCAAGGAAGCCGCGCACCTCGAGTAAATCGTAGAGTGTTCTCGGCTGCGATCCTAGCAGGTGCATTAGTGGTGTAGGCGGCGATTGCGCACTCAGGTTCGCGACGAACGAGCCCCGTCCCTGCGACGTTTCGATAATCCCTCGGGCCCTCAGTGATTTGAGCCCTTCCCGCAGTGCCGATCTCGATACTCCCAGCTTGTCAGTAAGCCTTCTCTCAGAGGGTAGGATCTGCCCCGCTCCAAGGACCCCATCGGCGATCAACTGTTCGATACGTTCCGCAACCACATCCGCAACTTGCCGATCCATTTCACCTCCCTACCTCTGATTTCTTACTGGTATGACCAGTAGCAACATGTCACGACGAAACTCAACCTCGACCGCTACAACTCAATACTGTACTGCGAATACTCGATCGTCGTGCAACCATGACTAACAGAAAGTGGTATGACCAGCTAATTGTATGTCGACATCCAGGCCGTTTGAGGAAAGAATAATCCTAAGGATTAAATTCTTGAACGGCGGGGACATCCGTGAGCTACCACTACGACGAAAAAATTGATGGTGCATTGCCGTCGCACGATTGCGCCCAAATTCTCGCCGAGTTGTCCGCACTCCTGCCAGGATGCGAAATCCTGCATGAGAAGGAAGACCTTCGGCCTTTTGAATGCGATGGCCTGTCTTCGTATCGCGCCACTCCAATGGTGGTCGTGCTGCCAGAGACAATCGAAGAGGTTCAGGCGTTACTTGCGTTTGCGTCAAAACGCCAAGTGCCCATAGTCGCACGAGGAGCCGGAACCGGCTTGTCTGGAGGCGCGCTTCCACTTGAAAAGGGCATTCTGCTCGTGATGGCGCGGTTCAAAAAAATAATATCAATAGACGCAGAAGCCTGCGTTGCCCGGGTGCAACCCGGCGTTCGCAACCTTGCGATCTCACAAGCCGCTGCCCCGTTCGGTCTGTACTACGCGCCCGACCCGTCGTCCCAGATTGCTTGTTCGATTGGCGGAAATGTTGCCGAGAATTCGGGCGGTGTCCACTGCCTGAAGTATGGTTTGACAGTCCACAATATTCAGAAGCTCACGATCGTGACGATCGACGGCGAACTGCTCACTCTTGGATCGGACGCGCTGGACTGCCCTGGTTTCGACTTGCTTGCGCTATTCACTGGCTCGGAAGGCATGCTCGGGGTCATCGTGGAAGTAACGGTGAAATTATTGACCAAGCCACAAAGCGCGAAGGTCCTTTTGGCAAGCTTCGACAATGTCGAAAATGCCGGGCGCGCGGTTGGGGAAATCATCGGTGCCGGGATTATTCCCGGTGGACTGGAAATGATGGACAACCTAGCCATCCGCGCGGCGGAAGACTTCATTCACGCCGGCTACCCGGTCGACGCCGAAGCCATCTTGTTGTGCGAGCTTGACGGCGCGGAAATTGACGTGTTGGAAGATTGCGAGCGAGTAGAAGCTATCCTTCAGGCAGCGGGCGCCACAGACGTCCGGCTGTCCAGAGACGAAGAGGAGCGGCAACGCTTCTGGGCAGGCCGCAAGAACGCGTTCCCAGCGGTCGGGCGGATCTCACCTGACTATTACTGCATGGACGGCACCATTCCCCGGCGAGAGTTGCCGCGCGTTCTCCGGAGCATCAGTGAGCTTTCGGCTGAATACGGGCTCCAGGTCGCCAACGTTTTTCACGCCGGCGACGGTAACATGCATCCCCTTATCCTATTCGACGCGAATACACCGGGCGAAACGGAACGCGCAGAAGGGATCGGCGCGCGGATCCTTGAACTCTGCGTCGAGGTGGGCGGCAGCATTACGGGTGAACACGGGGTTGGCCGCGAAAAGATCAATCAGATGTGCGCCCAGTTCAACAGCGACGAACTCAGTTTGTTCCATGCAGTCAAGGCGGCTTTCGACCCCGCGGGTTTGCTAAATCCCGGCAAGAACATCCCGACGTTGCATCGTTGTGCAGAGTTTGGCTCGATGCACGTCCACCACGGTGAGCTGACATTCCCGGCACTGGAGCGGTTTTGATGCAACACGCATTCGAGGCAAAGGACGATAGCAAACGACTCATCGAGCAGGTCAAGTGCGCTTACGTCACGCGTTCGCCTGTGCGAATAGCGGGTGGCAACAGCAAATCGTTTCTCGGTCGACCGGTGCAGGGAGAGGAACTCGACACTCGCTCGCACCGGGGCATTGTCAGCTACGACCCTACCGAACTCGTGATCACGGTCCGTGCCGGCACACCGCTTGTCGTGCTTAGTGAAACCCTGCGTGAGGCCGGGCAGATGCTGCCGTGTGAGCCTCCCGAGTTCCAGGACAGGGCCACCGTAGGCGGGGCGGTTGCGAGCGGCCTGTGCGGGCCTCGACGGCCTTGGGCGGGTTCAATGCGCGACTTCGTGCTTGGTTGCCGCGTCATTAGCGGGCAGGCGCAGCACCTTCGCTTCGGAGGCGAGGTGATGAAAAATGTTGCGGGATACGACATGTCCCGCTTGCTTGCGGGGAGCTTCGGATGCCTGGGCATTCTGACGGAAGTTTCGCTCAAGGTACTACCCGGTTCACGCGAGCAGCGCAGCGTTACGTTCAACATCTCCTGGGCGGAAGCCTCGCTTTGTCTGAGCGAGTGGCGCAAGGATTCTTTGCCGATAAGCGGTGCGTGCTACGTCGACGGCAAACTTCACATTCGCCTTGAAGGCGGTGCTGGTTCGGTACAGGCGGCACTGGGACGCATAGGTGGCGAGGAACTGGATCCAGTTTTCTGGAGCATGCTTCGCGAGCAACAACTCCCGTTTTTCAAAGACCCTCGTCCACTTTGGCGTCTATCGACAGCCCGTAACAGGCTCGCCGATCCTCTACCTGGCGAGGTGCTGCTCGACTGGGGAGGCTCGCAACTTTGGCTCAAGAGCGACGAAACAGCGAAGGCCATCCGGGACATCGCCGAGGCCGCCGGCGGCCACGCGACGTGTTTTACTGCGCGAGATGGAATAGAACCCTTTCATCCGCTTGAGATACCTGTCCTTCGTTACCAGCGAAAGCTCAAGGAGCGGCTGGACCCGCGATCGATTCTCAATCCTGGGCGCATGTACGCGGACTTTTAAGGAAAGAGACTCATGCAAACCAATCTCAGCGACCAAGTAAAGACGTTGGCGCGCGCCGAAGAAGCGGAAAGCATTCTCCGCTCCTGCGTTCACTGCGGATTTTGCAACGCCACTTGCCCGACCTATCAACTTCTCGGCAATGAGTTGGATGGACCGCGCGGACGAATCTACCTGATCAAGCAGGTGCTCGAGGGAGAGGCGGTTACCGAGAAGACGCAGTTGCATCTGGATCGCTGCCTGAGCTGCCGCAACTGCGAGACCACATGTCCCTCAGGGGTCAAGTACCATGCCTTACTGGACATTGGGCGCGCGGAAGTTGAGCGGCGTGTCGAGCGTCCCGCGCTGCAACGACTAATGCGCGAAGGACTGAGACGCGTCGTGCCCAATCCTGCTGTATTCGGTTCGCTGCTAAAGACAGGGCTATTCTTTCGTCCCGTGCTTCCAGCCGCCCTCAAGCGAAAGTTACCTGTGCCCGGCGTGCAACCGAAGGCTCGCCCGAAGGCTCGACATGAGCGGCGCATGCTGATGCTCGAAGGCTGCGTGCAGCCATCGTTGTCCCCGAACACCAACGCGGCGGCTGCCCGTGTCCTCGACCGGCTGGGGATCAGCGTCACATATGCTCCGCAAGCCGGCTGTTGCGGTGCAACTGAATATCACTTGAACGACCAAGATGCGGGACTTGAAAAAGCGCGCAGAAACATCGACGCCTGGTGGCCAGCAGTCGAAGCGGGTGCACAAGCCATCGTTCAGACCGCAAGCGGCTGCGGCGCGTTCGTGAAGGAATACGGCCATTTGTTGCGCGACGATGCTGCTTACGCCGCGAAGGCAGCGCGGATCAGCGAACTGGCGCGCGACCTCGTGGAAGTGATTGGTGCGGAACAGGTGGAGTCTCTTCCCGCAAAGACGGCTAAGCGAATCGCATTCCACTGTCCGTGTACGTTGCAGCACGCACAAAAGCTCGGGGGAACGGTCGAAACCGTTCTACAACGACTCGGCTTCGCGCTGACGACCGTGCCAGACGCACATCTTTGCTGCGGGTCAGCAGGCATCTACTCCATCACTCAACCGGCGCTGGCCACGGCGCTGCGCGATAACAAGCTCGATGCATTAGAAAGCGGACGTCCTGATGTGATAGCGACAGCGAACATCGGTTGTCAAATGCACCTGGACGGCGCGCGTCGAACTCCGGTTCGACACTGGATCGAACTTGTCGAGGAAGCCCTTGCGTAGTGCGCGTATGGTTCGTACTTGGCAATGCCTTCCCTCACAAGTCCCCCTTCCCTTTGCCAACGCCGTGAGTCAGGACAAGAGGCTCGATGCGCGCGTCCAAATTTGCTGCTCTCGACGTGCGAAGCGGGAGCAGAACAGATAACTTTCCCAGCAAACAGCAGGCGCTGCTAGCGTCTTCGGATCAACCTTAAACACGATGATATGAGTCAAATGATCGAGCACAACGGCCTCAAGGTCGCGGCTGTTTTCAGCAAGTTTGTCAATGAGGAAGCGCTGCCCGGCACAGGCGTCGACGCGCAGGCCTTCTGGCGTGAGTTCGATGCGCTGGTCCACGATCTCGCGCCGAAGAATCGCGGGCTGCTCGCCGAACGCGATCGCCTGCAAAGCGAACTCGACACGTGGCACCAGAGTCACCCGGGCCCGGTGCGCGACCTGAAAGCGTATCGCGCATTTCTCGAACGCATCGGCTACATCGTGCCGGCGATGGCCTCTACCGAGGCCAAGGCGACCACCTCCAACGTCGATCGCGAAATTGCCGAGCAGGCGGGCCCGCAACTGATCGTGCCGCTGTCGAACCGGCGTTACTCCCTCAACGCCGCGAACGCGCGCTGGGGCAGCCTCTACGACGCGCTCTACGGCAGCGATGCCATTCCCGATACCGACGGCGCGGAACGCCAGAAGGCGTTCAACCCTAAGCGGGGCGCCAAGGTGATCGCCCGCGCGCGCGCTTTCCTCGACAAAGCCGCTCCGCTCGCGAACGGATCACATGCCGATGCGACCCTCTACGCCATCGAAGGCAGCCAGTTGAAGATCACGCTCAAGAACGGCACGACGGGCCTGAAGAGTCCAGTGCAACTGACCGGCTTCCAGGGTCTCGCGAGCGCACCCTCGACCGTGCTGCTCAAACACAACGGCCTGCACTTCGAGATCCAGATCGACGCGCAGGATCCCATCGGCAAGACGGACGCGGCGCATGTCAAGGACGTGCTGCTCGAAGCCGCGGTAACGACCATCATCGATTGCGAGGATTCGGTGGCCGCTGTGGACGCCGCCGACAAGGTCCAGCTCTATCGCAACTGGATGGGCCTGATGAAGGGCGATCTCGCCGAGCAAGTGACGAAGAACGGCAAGACCTTCACGCGCCGCATGAACCCGGATCGCGAGTACGAAACGCCGCACGGATCGACCCTGAAGCTGCATGGCCGCTCGCTTCTCTTTATTCGCAATGTCGGCCACCTGATGACGAACCCGACCGTCGTCGACCGCGAGGGCCATGAGATCCCCGAGGGCATCCTCGATGCGGTGATGACGTCGCTTGGCGCGATGCACGACCTGCAGCGCAAGCTCAATTCGCGCACCGGCTCGATCTACATCGTCAAACCGAAGATGCACGGCCCGGCCGAGGTCGCGCTTTCCAACGAACTGTTCGGGCGCGTGGAGGACCTGCTCGGGCTGCCGCGCAACACCATCAAGATGGGGATCATGGACGAGGAACGCCGCACGAGCGTGAACCTGCAGGCATGCATCGGCGCGGCCTCGGCACGGGTGGCCTTCATCAACACGGGTTTCCTCGACCGCACCGGCGACGAGATGCACTCCGCCATGCAGGCCGGTCCGATGTTGCGCAAGGGCGACATGAAGGCGTCGGCGTGGATCAAGGCCTACGAACGCAACAACGTTCTGGCGGGCCTGAGCTCCGGCTTGCGCGGCCGGGCGCAGATCGGCAAGGGCATGTGGGCCATGCCCGACCTGATGCACGCCATGCTCGAGCAGAAGATCGGCCATCTGGAGGCGGGCGCAAACACCGCCTGGGTGCCCTCGCCCACCGCAGCCACGCTGCACGCACTGCACTATCACATGGTCGACGTCCAGGCCGTCCAGCAGGAGCTGGAGCGCACGAGCTACGAGGGCGTCCGCGACGAACTGCTCGATGGCCTGCTTTCAATCCCTGTCGTGGAGAAGGCGAACTGGTCCGACGAAGAGATCAAGGCGGAGATCGAGAATAACGCGCAGGGTATTCTCGGCTACGTGGTGCGCTGGGTCGACCAAGGCGTGGGGTGCTCCAAGGTGCCCGATATCCATGATGTCGGCCTGATGGAAGACCGCGCGACGCTGCGCATCTCGAGCCAGCACATAGCGAACTGGCTGTTCCACGGGGTGGTGACGAAGGAGCAGGTGCAGCAGACGCTCGAACGCATGGCGACGGTCGTCGACGCGCAGAACGCGGAGGATCCGCAGTACAAGCCGATGGCGCCGGATTACCAAGCCTCGCTTGCGTTCAAGGCAGCCTGTGCATTGGTGTTCGAGGGTTGTGCGCAGCCGAGCGGCTATACCGAGCCGCTGCTGCACAAGTTCCGGCTTGAGGTAAAGCCACATTGATGATCTATCGAACCCGCAAAGCTTTCGACCAGTGATCGTTTTACGAACGTTCCTTTAAATGCGCTTTGTAGAGGCCGGCCTTTGCCACGTAGTCTTCGGCATTGGCCAGCACCTCCGCAATGTCGTCCTCGGAAAGCTGCCGCACCACCTTTCCGGTAACCCCCATAATGAGCGACCCGTCGGGAAAATGCTTGCCCTCTGAAATCACCGCGCCGGCAGCAACAATACAGTGCCGACCTATCACCGCATCATTAAGAATCGTCGCGTGAATCCCAATCAGGGTCCCATCGTGTATCGTGCACCCGTGGAGGACCGCCGCATGTCCGACGCTAACATCCTCACCCACCGACAAGGGATGGTTCGCATCCGCATGTAAGATCGCACCGTCCTGAATATTACTGCCCCTCCCAACAGTAATTCGATCGTTGTCTCCTCTGATAACCGCACCAGGCCACACACTGCTTCCATCCAAAATATGGACATCGTCAATAACTGTTGCCGCTGTGCTCACGTAGGCGGTGTCCGCGATGGATGGTTGTTGTTCCTTTAACTGAAAGATTGTCATGATATCTCGAAGATAGATTAAAACGGTTCTCGTGACGCTCAGTTCGGCTTAACCTTTAAGGCAGTATGACTTTTATATGGACGCCTCCCTTTTTGCGAAGGTTTTTCGTGTGCATGACTCGATGGGACGGTTGCTGCTTTATATCCGGCCTGTTGCAGCCAATCATTCGGCTGCGGGCCCCGATGAAATCCGCTGACTCCCACCTCATTTCCGTGTCGAGCTGAAGGCTCTTCGTCATACCCAGGTTTAGGGAGTCCCGGTCCGACCTATCTTGTCATTGCACGCGATTGCCAACGCAACCTGTCGAGGTGCCTCCTGTGAGAACAGCTCCTTTGTAACGCATATTTTTTAAAGAGGTTTCGAGCTTACGTATGCGCTGCTGTACTGCCTGTCGTGGGCGAGAAGTGCCCAGATGGTTCTAGCGATCTTGTTCGCTAGCGCCACGATTACCACGTTGAACGGTCGGCGTTTGCCAAGCTGCTCGACCCATGCGCCAGCCCTGTCTGGGTGTCGCAGCACACTACGGGCGCCGTGGATCAGCAGCGTTCGCACGTAGGTGTCGCCTCTCTTGCTGATACCCAGCAGTTGAACCTTGCCTCCAGAGCCCGTTTGTTTCGGTACCAGGCCGAGCCAAGCGGCAAATTCCCGACCGGAGCGAAAGGCCTTCGCGTCGCCCATCGTCGCGACAGCCGCTGTGGCGCTCAACAAGCCGACGCCCGGTATGGCCGCGATTGTCTGGCATGCGACGTCGTCTTTCATCCATGCCTGAAGGCGTTGTTCGATCCCGGCAATTTGCCGATCCAGCCCCGTCAGGCCACTCCACTGTTCCCGCAACGAATCGATCAGCACGGCAGACAAACGGTCCGACAGCTTTGCCAGAATTCCCGGTATCGCCTTGTCCAGGGTCTCGCGGCTCTTGCCCATCACTTCGCCGTACTCGGTTAGCATGCCTCGCAGACTGTTGATCTGCATCGTGCGGAACTTCACCAGTTGCTGCCGCATGCGGTGCAGTGCCAGCACGGCCTGTTGCGCTTCTGTCTTGACCGCGACCGGCTTGCTGGGTATCTGTGTGGCCATCCAGATGGCGCGCGCATCCGCTGGATCGTTCTTGTTGCCGATGTTGAACGCCTTGACGAACTTCGGCGGCATCAGCTTCACCAGGTGACCCATCTTCGTGAGCTGGCGTGCCCAATGCTGCGCACCGCCACACGCTTCCATACCGATCAGGCAAGGTTCCCGGTTCGCGAAGTAGTCGAGAAACCTATCTCGCTTGACTGGCTTGTTGACGACTTCACCTGTGTGCGGGTCGACCCAGTGCACCTGAAAGACGCTTTTGGCAATGTCGACGCCTATGGCCGTATGGTTCATGGCGGACCTCCTCCGGTTGGCTCTGAAGACCTCAATGATCTTCTATTCCGACCGTACCGTTACGGCCGGTCCGTGAGTGAGTATGTGTGTCTGTTCATCGCTTCCACCATTTACGAGGTGGGAGGCGTCCATTCCATTTCCGTGAGTCAGCGGCTGGCCCGCCGTGAGGAATCAAACGCGGGTTAGCATTGCTGCCAGAGCCGCACGATGTGCACCGGGCACACCCCGGCGATTTCCAGCGCGGAGGCCAGCATGGAACACGATAGCACGGTGTACGTCGGTCTTGATGTACACAAGGAGTCGATCACCGCGGCGTACGCGGTCGGCATTAGCGAGGTGGAGTTGCTGGGTAAAATCGGTACGACGAAGACTGATATCGATCACCTGTGCAAACGTCTGCAGTCGAAAGCGCGACACGTAAATGTTGTCTACGAGGCCGGCCCTTCAGGCTACGGACTGTACCGCGATCTCGTCCAGAAAGGATTTGAATGCATGGTATGCGCACCGTCCCTGATTCCGAAGAAGCCGGGCGAGCGCGTCAAGACGGACCGGCGCGACGCGGTCAAGCTCGTACGCGCGCTGCGCGCCGGTGATCTGTCAGCAGTGCACGTACCGGATGTTGAAGACGAGGCGTTCCGGGACCTGGCCCGCGCATGGGCAGCAGCGAAAATGGATCTCAGACAGGCACGCCAGCGGCTGAAGTCGTTCCTTCTGGCGCATGGCGTTCGCTATGCAGGTCACGCCGATTGGGGGGCCGCGCACCGGCGGTGGGTCAGCACATTTGCATTCCCCAACCACTGGCAGCAACTGACCTTCGACGAGTGCCGTCGCACGATCGAAGACAGGCTCGCACAGTGTGATCGCCTTGAAGCGACGCTGCATGCAGCCGTCGTCAGCTGGCGGTTCTATCCAGCCATACTGGGCCTGCAGGCGATGCGCGGCATACAGTTCATCACCGCCGTGGGCATGCTCTCCGAGCTGGGCGACCTGTCGCGCTTCGAACATCCGCGCCAGCTGATGGCGTGGCTCGGCGTGACACCATCAGAACATTCTTCGGGAGACCGGCGCCGTCAGGGCAGCATTACAAAGACCGGCAACAGCTACGCAAGAAAGCTGCTGGTCGAGGCGGCCTGGAGTTACCGGTACCCGGCACGTGTGAGTCCTGACATCCAGCGTCGGCACGAAGGCATTCCGAAGCCCATCATTGATCGCGCCTGGGACGCGCAGGTCCGACTATGCCGGCGATATCGCAAGCTGGCAGCACGCGGCAAAAACGTCAACATAGCGGTGGTCGCCGTTGCCCGCGAGCTGGCGGGGTTCATCTGGGACATCGGCCGACTCGCGATGTCGCTCTCCGTGCCGTACGAAGCGCAGGCAGCGTAACGGGCGTATCTGTCGAACATCTGACGCGAGGAGTTTCCTGAAGGCGGCGTAGCCCGGCACCCGAGCAACCCGCGCTTGGACTATGCAATGGGTCCCATCCGATTTGCGGCTTTAGATAGCGGCAGGCTCAAGGGGCGGACCTCTGTAATGCGGTAACCAACCCGCGGATATCAGTGTGATCCACCGTCGAGACTTACTGCTACGTCGCCCTCAGGAAATTTACGTACCTATGAAACGAAAACGAACACCGATTCCGATTGACACGGAAAGTCATATCAGTCCACTGTTTGATACGGCCTTTTCCTTCATTTCCCTATCAGATTTTTTTGCGACGAAGCGTTCGATCAACATCACCAGGGGCGGCGTCACCAACGCGATGTATATATCGTCAATTCCGTACGGATCGCCAAGCAGATACCAAGCTGTCGTCGACAGCGCTGCTGCCAACAGGCCGAGTGTCGCACCTCGGCTGCTGCGATAGAAAGGCAGATAGAAACCTATCATTGCCACCACGGAAATGGACAGGCGAAGTGCGCGCGTAAAAAATGAAAGATGCAGTACTTCGGGAACGAAAAGCACAAAGATCAAGGGGATGAACCCAATTGGGATGGAAAGCAAGCGCGAGATTCTGAACTCTGCCTCTGGAGTAGGATGCCGGGCAGGGACGTAAAAGTCGCGAACAATCAAGGAGGAGATCGCAAGCCCTACGCTGCTCACGCCGACAAATACCGACGCTGCCAGCGATGTGGTAACGAAGCCGGCAACGATCGGACTCATATGATTCAGAAAGATTGGGAATGCATATAGGCTATTCATCCCGGGGAAGAGATATTTCGCCGCGATGCCTACCAATCCTAACGCGACGCTGATCGGTATACAAAGGACAGCCGATATATATGTCGATCGTCTTACGCTTTCAGGCTTTTTAAGCGAAGACATCGCCTGGATAATGTACTGCGTCGAGAATATCGCGCCAACGTTAGCAATGGTCCATGCCACGACTGTCGAGGCGCCGATTTTTCCGTCCCATGTGAAATAGTAATGCGGCATCTGTGCGAGCATCGGTCGCACGCCATGAGTCATATTCAATGCCACCGCGAGGACAATGAAAACACCGACATACTTGATGGTCGTGTGCATGATGGAGACGTAAGCCACGCTCTTCATGCCTCCTATTGCACAATAGAAGGTGCTCACGACAGCGGTGATCACGGCAGCCGAAGGCAAGGAAATCCGTAAAACGCTCGAGATTGCAGCAGCGCCGCTTATGTAATAACCCACATTCACGAGCAAGAGCGCATAGATCATTATCAGCGAAACAGTTATCTGCGTAGAGCGCCCATACTTTTTGGCGATCGCCCCTGAAATCGTAAACTCCCCTGAGGCGTACAGCTTTTTCGCCAGAAACAATCCGAACAGCGGGAAGCCGATAGCGGCACTCAACACTGCCCAAGACGCAGCCAGACCGGATTCAAACGCGGTTTGTGCGGCACCGACGGTGGACTTTGCGCCAATGAACTCCGACATCATCAGAATCCCGATCACGATCGCGGGCATGGACCGCGCGGCAACCATGAAGTCTCCGGCGGTTTTGCTACGCAGTCTTAAGGTGAGCCAGAATGATACGGCTAGATATGCAACAAGGATTCCAGCGATTATGATGGTTCCACCTACATCAAAGGAATGCATCGTCGTCTCCTGATTTTAATTAGTATCACTAACTATATGGCAAAAAATCCAACCAATCTCGTTTTGAATCCAATGAATGACTCGGTTGCCGACCAACAGTTGCGATCTTCGTCGCACTGTGTATCGTTGGCCAGCAACGACCATCACAAAGTCATTTCATCGAGCCGCGCCTGCTCCAATCTCCGTCATAACTGACTTTTACCGGGCTGAAAAATCCGCTATTACTCAGCTCGCACCGATAACATCTCGTCCAGGTCTGTAAATCACTCCCGCAGCGTGTAGTTCGTCCTGGTTTTTGTCAGTCCACCCGATAGAAGCAAGAACTTCCGCAGTGTGCTCGCCAAGCATGGGTGGCGGACGCCGGTATTCGATCGCTGTGCGCGAAAACTTGATCGGGTTTGCGATTTGCGGTACATGCACACCCATCGAGTGCTGCATCGAGAAGCTCATTCCCCGACTGACCACTTGCGGATCCGCAAGGGCTTGCGCGACGGTATTGATCGGACCCGCGGGCACCCCCGCTTCTTCGAGCGCCGAGAGCCATTCGTCTCGACACTTTGTGCGAAGGAGATGCTCGATCTGTTCCACTAGGCTATCGCGGTTTGCCAGTCTGGCGCTGTTCGTAGCGAAACGTGAATCGCCAGCGACAGACGGCATCAACAGAACCCGGCACAGCGCCTGAAACTGCCGGTCATTCCCTACGGCTATGATCAAATGCCCATCACTAGCCGCGAATGACTGATACGGGCAAAGATTCGGATGAGCATTTCCCCAGCGCCTTGCAGGCGCTCCGGACACAAGGTAATTAAGCCCGTGATTTGCCAGCCAGCCGACCTGGGTATCGAGCAAACTCATATCGATATACTGCCCTTCGCCGCTGGTCTGGCGTTCATGCAAAGCACTCAAAATTCCTACCGTTGCATACATCCCGGTCATCATATCGGCAATGGGAACGCCACATTTCTGAGGACCGCCTCCGGGCTTCTCGTCAGTTTCGCCCGTGATACTCATCAGGCCACCCATCGCTTGAATGACGAAATCGTATCCTGCTCGCTCCCGGTAGGGACCGGTCTGCCCAAAACCCGTAATGGAGCAGTAAATTAGCTTCGGATTTAAGCTACGAAGGCTTTCGTAGTCCAGGCCGTATCGCTGCATGTCACCGAATTTGAGATTTTCGATAATGACATCAGCGGTCTTTGCCAGTTCACGCACGATTTCTTGCCCCTCTGGCACACTGAAATCCACTGCGATGGAACGTTTTCCCCGGTTCGCGGCTAAAAAGTAAGCAGATTCCGCGCTGGGCGTTCCATCGTCGCCAGGTGCAAACGGCGGCCCCCATGCCCGTGTGTCATCGCCCGTGCCCGGTCGCTCGAGTTTTACAACATCTGCGCCCAGATCCGCGAGCAACTGCGTCGACCAGGGCCCCGCCAGGATGCGGCTAAGGTCGAGAACTCGGATTCCCGAAAGAGTACCTGCCATCACACCTCCTACGTTTCATTGAGCAAGCTTATGAAGGATCGAAAAGTACGCCAGGGTTCAGGATCGAATGCGGATCAAACGCGGTTTTCGCCGCCTTCAATGCAGTACAGAACAGTTCGGGGCGCTCCTTGTCGTACCACGGACGGTGATCTCGCCCCAGCGCGTGGTGGTGAGTCACTGTGCCGCCAGCATCAACCATCGATTGCTCGGCGATCGCCTTGATTGCCACGTATTGCTCAGGGATACGAGCTTTATCGCCATAGGCAAACCATGTGAAATAGGGCGCAGGTCCGTCCGGATAGATGTGGGTGAATCGGCACGTGACTGAACCGGGTCGTCCCGTGACTTCTCGAATTGCACGATTGGTTTCCTTCTTGACATGGTCGCGCAGTTGAGCAAAGCGATCCCACGTGATTGCAGTCTCCATCGTTTCCCGCATCACACCTCGAGCAATAGCGTGTTCTCGCAGTGCCGGGCCTCGGAGAAATTTGTCTCTCCAGTTCTTGGCGTCGGAGTCAGCACTTTCAGGGCCATTTCCGAGCCCGGCCTCATCCCAACTGCCGCCGTGATCGCCACAGATTTCGAGTGCCCGGCTCATCCACGGGTCGACTGGATGATCCGCCGACTCGAAGCCAAGCACCAAGATGTCGTAGGTACCGTCGCTTGACCCGGTGTATGCAGCTTCTTCACGCTCGACAAGCCGGGCGTTGGCTGGATTTAACCCGGACTGCGAGATGATTCGCACCGCTTCGACAGCGTCGTCATAGCTAGTAAAGCGCACGCTCGTCATCTTGCGATGAGTCGGGCGTCGATGAAGCTTCACCCAAGCCTCGGTGATGATGCCCAAAGCCCCTTCGGATCCAAGAAATAGCCGGTCGGGGTTGGGCCCTGCGCCTGATACCGGAAAGCGCTTCGACTCGATATTGCCAGCCGGCGTCACTACTTTGAGGCTTTCGATGTGGTCATCGATCTGCGTATATGCAGTTGCGAAGTGCCCAGCGGCGCGTGTTGCAATCCATCCGCCGAGCGAGGAAAACTCCCATGCTTGAAGAAAAAATCGCATGGTGAGACCCGTTGGCTTGAGCTGCTGCTCCAGGTGCGGGCCTAACACGCCTGCCTGGATGCGCGCGGCTTGCGACTTCATGTCAACTTCGAGGACCTGATCGAAATGTTTCATATCAATCGACACCGTCCCCCGATACCGATCGTGCGACGGCGGGTTGACGCCACCAACGACGCTGGTGCCGCCGCCATAAGGAATCGCCGCGAGGCTGGCATCTTCGCACCACCGATACAAGCTGACGATATCGTCTTCCGTTCGGGGATAAGCCACGACGTCCGGAGGATTCTTGAACTCCCCGCGGATCGCGCGGGCTACATCGACCGTCGACGCACCGTAGGTGTGATACAGCCGGTCATGCTGCCCAATCGAGCAAATCGATTTGAGCGATTCGGGCACTGTCACTCGAGGCGCCCGCAACTTGATCGAATCTTCTGTTGGAAACGGCATGGGCTCGAAACCGCTGACACCGAGTAGACGCGTCCACGCTTGTTCAAACTCGCGGATTTCTTCCGGAGATACATCATTTCCTTCGTAGCCCCAGCCATAAAAATTTCGCCTGCGATCTTGCATATCGGTCTCCATAAGCAGTTGAGCAATATTGCCAACGATTGCATTTCAATGCAAATGTAACAAAATTTCTATAACAATCAAAGAGTTGATTTTTTGCAATCGTTGTCATTATATTAGGACGCGCGGAAGCGCGATGTCAATGATTCGGTTCGCAGGATTTACATCAGGAGGAACACAAGGATCGATGGGGGGCATCGACTCAGGCAGATATTGCGGATCTTGGGGCAGGCGGAGAGCGCGCGCGGCCCGATTGCGCCGCGCAATTCCACGCGGTTTTTTACGGCAGTGATCAGTGAATGGCTGCGTTTGCCGGGAGCGCGAATCGGCCAAAAGGAGCAGCCGTCGACTGTAGATGTCCTGGTATCAGTTCAGTTTTGCTCAACCGAACCAACGGTTCGCCTTTTCGCCTGCAGCAGGAGGCAGGAGGCAGGAGGCAGGGACAGTTAAGCCGGTTCGCCTCCGGGATGAGCAGCGAGGCCTCGACTGGCCTCACTGGGCGCCGCGATCGTGTAAAGAGGCGCTGAGATATGTCGTTCGAGAGCGAGCGGACCTATACAGCCGGCGGAGCAGCAGTACTTTCCCGCACAATGAGTTCCGCCTCGAACTCGTCTTGCTCGACCGTCTGAACACCCCTGTTGTTGATCTGCGCCAACAAGTTTTTAGCACTTAGCCGTCCGATCCTGACCGCGTCGGAGTGGACCGTAGTGAGTGATGGTGAACCGATCCTAGCCAGATCCCAGTCGCCAAAACCCGTTACCGAGACTTGGCCCGGAACGGAGATCCCCAGCGCTCTGCACTCAGCGATCGCGGATGCAGCTATAAAATCGTTGTTACAAATGAGTGCTGTAGGACTCGCCTGAGAAAGTAATTGGCGGGTTGCGCCGCGAACTGACTCAGGGTCATATGGCGTGGCGATGACGGCTTGAGGGCGCAAGGCTATTCCATGACGCCCCAACTCCTCGCGTATGCCCGAGAGCCTGACAGCCGACAACTGATGGGCATCAGACGGGCCCGTCAGCACGCCAACACGGACATGCCCAAGGTTGACGAGATGTTCGGTAACGCGCCCCATTGCGCGTTGGTTGTCATAGCCGACAGTCGGATGAACGCGCTCCCGGTCGGTCGCCCACATCAACACGTAGGGAAGTTTCTGCCTGCGCAGCAAGGTGAGCACGTCAGGATGATGGCTTAAACCGACTAGCGCGAGGCCATCAACTCCACGCTCGATAAGTGTCCGGACGATACGCAACTCCAAGTCTCGATCGTCACGATGGCAGGTCAGCAAGCCCGTGTAATCCAATTGAAGAAATTCACTTTCCAAGGTATCAACGGCTCGCGCGTACAACTCGTTCATTAGTGTCGGAGCAACGATACCGATGGTTCGCGAGCGACCTGACCGCAACACGCGAGCTGGCGCGAATGGCACATAGTCAAGCGACGCAATTGCCTCTCTGACCTTTTTCAACGTTTTGGGGTGCAGGCGTTCCGGCGCCGCGAGCGCGCGCGAAACGGTAGACGACGAAACCCCCGCAAGAGTGGCGACTTGTTTCAAATTCACCATATGTACCCCGGGAACTACCTTATCCGTACCTATAAAAGTTCGTGCGGCGATGAGTGTATCAAACCGGCAGCCCTCTTCACGGCTCCTCAAGGTCCAATCAACGCCCCACGACCCTACCCAGACGGGTCCTCGATTCGCCTACCACCGAACACGTGAATGACAACGATTGCAAAATCGAATATCATTGATATTAATCAAATAAATATGACATGATTATATTATATGCAATCGTTGTCATTTTGTGAACCAAAACCACGAGATCGGGCAATCTTGCGTGATCCCGCGACGCAGCTCGTCGAATAAACGGCTCAGTCCAGGCCAGGATCGACGTTCCGCGTCGTCTTGCGTCACTTGAGCCAATGCTGATCCAGCCGAAAGATTCGACCGGCGTAAGCGGGTCGCATGCATCTGCATCCCAACCATGTCAGGTCGCGCGTGCAACCGTACATCAGCGCCGATGCGCAGGACGCGCGCAGTAATGGATATTGATTCGTCCCGCGCATGCCGGCCAACGAGTTCGCGAGGGTTTCTCGCCCATCAAAACTTGGTCGACGAATTGAGGAACTGGAAAGCCCGGTACTCTTTTCATACTATCGACCGCTGTTGGAGAAGAATATGAAAGTGTCAAAAAACTTGCTGGTCATGCTATGCGTTTCTGTTCCGTCGTTCATGATCAACCTTGACGGAAACATCATCTCCGTATCGCTAAGCTCGATTGCGCGTTCGCTGCATGCCGATTTCGCCGCGGTGGAATGGGTGATCAGTGCTTATACCTTGACGTTTGCAGCCATGCTGATGCCAGCCGGCACGCTTGCCGACCGCTTTGGCCGCAAGCGGATGTTGATCATCGGACTCATACTATTTACGTTAGCCTCGGCGCTATGCGGCGCAGCGCAAAATGATACAGCGCTCAATTGGGCGCGCACACTGCAGGGCGTAGGCGCGGCCTTGCAACTGAGCGCGGCCATGGCCACGCTCTCTCACGCGTTTCGTGGACTTGAACGTGCCCGTGCGTTCTCGTTCTGGGGTTCGGTAGTCGGCGCCGCGATCACGCTCGGACCGGTCGTCGGAGGACTTATCACTCAGTATCTAGGGTGGCGTTGGGTTTTCTTTGTAAATTTACCGGTCGGTATTGCAATGATCGCGTTGACGTTGTTTGCGGTCGAAGATTCGAAAGACCCGCAGGCGAAGCGGCTCGATATCGCAGGCGTCGCGACGTTCAGCGGCTTTCTGATACTGCTTACGCTTGCCCTTATCTCCGGCAACCGCGCCGGATGGTCAAATAGCCTGATACTGGGGGAGTTCATCGGAGCAGGAGCGCTTTTGGCTGCATTCCTGGCAGTCGAAACACGGCAGCCCAGGCCAATGGTCGACCTTTATTTCTTTAAACGTCCAACGTATGTAGGTGCAAATATCGCGGGTTTGGCCTATGGTATGGCGTTCCTGACCATGTTGACCTATTTGCCGCTCTACTTTCAGAACGGCATGGGTCATACGCCGCTTGCCTCAGGACTCCTGATGTTACCCATGGCAGTGCCGCTGTTCGTGATTCCCCGTGTCGTCGCTCGATGGCTGGCGCCGAGTTGGTCCGGGCGCCTGCTGCTGACTACCGGGTTGACATTGGTCGGGGTGGGCTTGATATGGACTTCCACCGAGATGCGCGGTTTTGCCTACGAGCCCATCCTCGTAAGTATGCTCGTCGCCTCTTGCGGTGCCGGAGTTCTCAATGAAGAAACCGCACGGGTCGGGATGACGGTCATCCCGGCGGACCGCGCGGGAATGGCGTCCGGAGTATCGGGGACTGTTAAATTCAGCGGAATTGTGATCGGATTTGCGACGCTTGGTGCAATCCTGTTTTCCCGTGTGGAAGCGTCGCTTACAGCCACTTTTCCACGGTACTCCCTGCCGGTGAGCAAAGAGCTCGCGCGAATGATCACAGGCGGCCATTTTCACGCCGCGCAGATGCTGGAAGGCCAAATCGGTGGATCGTCGTTTGCGCAGCTGAGCTTTGGGAGTGGTTATGAGGCCATGCTCATGACAGCAGGGGCCATTGCGCTGATCGCCTCCGCCCTAAGTTGGATGCTGGTGGACGCAGGTGAGACTGCACCGATAGGAACAGAAAGCATCCCGGGGCACATTGCTGTCCTGGGAGATTGATCCCATCAGATTCGGTCGCCTCCACGGACAATTTGCAGTTGAGCTCTGCAGCGGGACATATCGATCATTCTGTGTTGGCCCGCTGGTTGTCCACGGTCGAGCGGCGGACGGGAGATCACGCCCACGTCGCCCGGCGGTGGAATACCGTGCCGCCGCGGCTTCTCTGGCTCTTGATATTCGTAGCAGCGCAGCCAGATTAGAGTCGCTTTTGTCGATGGTTATCGTCTCGGGTACACCGTTCCGAGCAATCGGCTTTTCAAAGAAGCGCCGCGCCGCCACCTTGTCGCGCTTGGCCATCATTTCTTCGAGACTACCCCAACTCACTGAATAGGCGACTTACCACCGCACGCACTGCATCATCGCATCGAGCGGACAGTGAAGGCGCTTTAGCACTCGGGCGATGCCCGCAGCAAGCGTCTTTCGCGGGCTTTTGGTCTTCTTCATTGGCCAGTCAAAACATATTTGTCAGCCTCGGATACTACCTCTTCCGCCTTAACGCGACAAAGCCACCGCATCGCGACATCATTGCACCTGGCACGAAGTGGCACTTCAAGTTTAATAGTCGAACGTTGAGACGAGTCCGGTCACCTTCCTCCGACCGTTAATGACATCCGAGACGATGCCTAACGTCTCGTACGGAGCATCAAGCAATCTTACGATGGCTATGGTGCGCTGAGGCGTAGCATTAGAGATGCGGAACACTACATACGGCAGAAGCGGGGAAGGTTTATCGCTCTCGATCATAAGCGGCAGCACGCCATCAGAGACGGTTCGGAAAAATTCGATTGCACCCGGCCGCTGGATCGACACTGTCGCTTTCTCCCGCATCGTTGACTGTTTGAGGTTGCTATCAGCAAGTAGTGCAGTTACCGATCCATGATCCCTGAGTCGCCACAGCCAAAGTTCAAGTTCCACGTTGTTCGCCTGACCGGCCGTGACACGGGTTGCGTCTGCTCGTATATAGGTCGCCAGTTTCCCTAGGTGCGCCGAGCCGGTCAACCAGTCACTGAATAGGCTGTTGTAAAACTGAAGAATCGCCGGATCGACACCGGGTTGTGATGACGCGTTAGTTGTAAAGCTCGGAAGTTTTCTTCCATGCCACCGCACGGGCGTCCAATGTTTTCCATCAGGCAGGCTGGTGCCATCGAGGAAAGAAACATCATCAAATCCTTGACCTTGGAACCAGGTCGCTTTCTCACTTTTGGTGGCCGCTCTGGAGAATGTTTCGATCTCTTGAGCCAATGGCCCCCACAAGGCCGGTTTCCTTATTTTTCCATCAACGGCTGGATATTTCGACATCATGGCGTACGTTGATTGAGCCATTTGTAGAACGTCTTGCGGCCAATATCTTGTCAGCTCAGCACGGTGGTAGCCGTTGGACTGACGCTCCTTCGGAGCGCTCATCGACAGACCCGGGTCGCAATCAATTTCCGGGGAAAGCGACTCCATGAGAGATGGCACGCCCTGATGGGCGAAAGAGTCCTGCAATGGGTGTAGCGATCGGCCAAACAACTGAAGCATGAAGCCCGCTTTGCCATGCGCCTGCGCGACCAGTTTCTCGGCAAGCGCAAGTGCCTGGCGATCACCCGGTATCACCACGCGGCGCTCTGGCTGCGACGGAACTGGCTGCGCGCTCGGATAATGCAAGCTCTGGACCTCAGCAGCATCTTCAGGGTATGGCGAGAGACACGCGTACTGAAGGGCCGTCTTCATGTTTTGGATGAGCCCCCCGTCTACCCTCTGGTCGCCGAGAGCGATAGCTTCGGCCTCCCCTTTATCGAACCCCGCCTTTCCCGCCAGCCATCGCGTCAAACCATAGTGAACGTCGGCCTCGAACGCACAGGCATGGCCCGGCAACATGTTCAGCGCCATCGCCAATATAAGGATTCCTGTACCCCGGAAGCCCCAAATTCTCGTGTAACGTGCACCGCTAATAATTCTGATCTTCCTACAATCTAAATCTAGCCTGTTCGCCATACGCCCTTGTCCCGAGTGTCCGGCCTGACCTTAATGGGGACCGCAGATGCGTTCCCCATTACACAGATCGCGCGTTAATTGCTTGCGTCCATAGCCGGAGTGCTTTCGGGCATCGGCCAAACTGAGTTTTTGAAAGCCATGATCAGTTCGCCGTTGTCCTGACATGCTGTCACTAAGCGGTGGTTAGCAAAGTCGAAGTCAAGACGTGACGAACACCAGTCCGGCGACCCCGAGTGCCATTGTCCAGTTCCGCTATGCCCAGAGCCCGGGACGCTCGTGGTTGTCCCCGGAGGATTGAGATAGGCAATCTCCTTTGGCGCGGCCGGATTACGAATGTCGAAGACACGGATACCAGAATTCTGGAATGCGCAAGCCATCGCCGTCGCGTTATCACGATTGTCCACCGTGCAATAGTGACTGCCATACGTGAAAAAACTCAGACCAGCTACGTCCGGGAGCACCTTTTCACAATTGGCGATTACATGAGTTTCCAAGCGCGTCTCCGATACTTGCACGGGATTTGCCTCGTTCGTCATATCGTAAATATGTGCCATTGGGAATGGAGCCAAGCCTGCCGCACACGCTGCTCCGGGATTTTTCGTTGCCGGATCCGCAAGTCCGCCCGCGCCGCCTTCATCAACGTCAACCAGATATGGCCTTCCCGCGACAACAATAGGAATTGTGTGCTGCGAGGTACTACCGTCTCTGACAGGCACAGCGGCAATAAGCTTCATCTGTGCGCCAGGGGATCGCGCCTGCACCTGCGTGGTATCCATAATGTAGTAGCCGTTCTGGACTTTGGCATTCGCGTCATTCAGCGGCGCGGGCAAGCTCGCAATACCTATGCCGTCTCCCCCGATCGATGCAAGATAGGCTCGGTTGCCATTGTCACTTACCGACAACCCGTGCGCCACGCCGCCAAGGGGCAGCGTGCTCAAATCGACCGATGCAATATATTTAGGATGAGCAGGTAGGGAGATGTCAATCGCATAGTACGCGTTCGATTTCAGTGAGCCAATATAATACGTGAGTCCATCAGGGGACAGGCCACCTTCGTGCCCCGATGGCGCTTTCGGGGCGACGGCACCCCCGTCAGATCCCGTTCCAACATCAATGCTTGAAAGCAATTGAGGATGACTACAGTCTGACGCGATGTCATAAATATCGATCTGTGATCCCCCACCCCCCCCATTGGTTCCATTGTCCGCGACCAGCAATCCACGCTTTTGACTCGCTCGCAGCGACTCCCAAGGGTCAATCATGGCAGGGGATGTGAGAGATTCCGTCCGCACCGGCTTCGTTGGGTCGGTAATGTCGATCACCGGCACGCCGGGATTAATGAGGCCACCGCTGTTTCCGCTCGCAACCGTGGGTGCGCCGAGCATCGCATGATATGCGCAAACACGCCCCGAGCTATCTTTATACATCGCCGCTGACCAGTCTGCTCCTTCTCCCTGAAGTTGGCCGACCACTTCGAGGTTGCAATTAAACCCCGCAAAGCTTGCTCGCATTGCAGCCGGCACTTGTCCCTGCAAGCCGGTCTCTGGATGATCACCGGTTCCGCATGTCGCCTTCGGGACTACATACGATGCCACCGCTGCTGCAGTAGGGTCCTCGGACACCGCGTCATCATGGCCTCCGCCGCAACCGACGAGTGTGGTAAACATTGCGACGATCAAAGCCGCCTGCGCACTTTCTAGCCAGATCATGAAGTCTCCTCATTGTGTAATAAAAATTGCCAACGGTCAGGCGCGCACCAAAATCAGTCGTCGGGCGAGACTTCGATAGTCGCGATGTCGATTTGAGTTCCGTTAGACGTGTGAAGATGGAGCGAAAATCGCCCCGTCTGGGTCGCGCGCATCTGAAAAACGGCTGGATGCAAGGCATCGACCTGCGGCATATCATCGAACCCGTGGACCATGATCATTCCCGCTTGCGCAGACGAGATGTTGATCACAACAAGGTCTCCTTTCTGGACCGACAGCACTGGCAGTAATTGACCAACGTCCTTTTTCCCTGCAGTCACATTGAACGCATGCGTGTGAGGGCTATGCGCGGCGTTTGAGGGCTTCGCAACCTTATAGCCAATGCCAATTGCAACGAACAGCAAGATTGCCGCGAGGAATGTGCCTAGCACCAATTGGTTGTCTGCAGCCGCCGTCTTTTGCATAAGAGATCTCCTTGTTCCACAGTTGAATGCGCCAATGGCTTCAGGCCGCTGCCATGGGCAATGATAGGATCCACAGGCCGCTTGCTGTAAACAGGACCATTAGAACTACCATGGGGACCTGACTGAGGATGGCCCTTGAACGAGATCCGAAGCTTTGAAATGATTGACTGTGCGCAAGATAAACGCTCAGGATATGGCCCATGAGAATCAATGCGACCTGGGCATGCCAGACGAATCCCGCGTCGAGTATGAGAGGCGGGATGCTTATTGAAGCAGTGCCAAAAATATCCCATCGCTTGCCGAATGGATCGGAGGCAAGCCTGACGATCTGTGGCGACTGACTGATTGCAACGGTGAAATAGTGGGTGACGTTGTAGAAGAATGCGATCGGCACGAGTGACCACGAAAAGTCCAGGATGAGTTCGTTGAGCGCGCGCTGGCTCCTCACTAACCACTTGCCTGCGACCAAGACCGCAGCATAGGCCGCGAGGTACAGCGTCGGAGATAGCGCAAGACAGAGCCATTGCCACAAGTAGTAGACCTTCGCTGCGTTACCGTACAAATCATTTGAGTAATTTTCGATGACAGGCTTGATGATCGGAAAGAGCTTAGCCCAGTATGCGGTATTCCATAATATGGTGTCGTGAATTCCATCAAATGCAGTGGACGAGAGCATGAAGACGATGAAACACGTCATGCTGAAGGATGGACTCTCTACCGTAGAAAACCCTGAGAACGGAAGCCGCAGCTTTATGCGCCACGAGCCGTCGGCCGCCACCCATTCGATCGGCGCAAGCAGAGATACAAGCGAAAACACTACTCCAAATACATCCGCATGCCGGATCCATGTTTCACGACCAAATAGCCATGCCCCCACAAATAGCAGGCAAGAGTACGCAAGCAGGCACACACTCAACTTTTCAGGACTTGCATTCCCAAATAGTTCGAGAGCAATCAGGCCAAAGTAAGCAAGCAAGGCTGGAAAGTAGCCGAGCCGTCGCGGGTATCGCAAAATCCCTTTGAAAGAAACCAGACCCGTACGTCCTGCCAACCGGATTGCGGCGTTCCATGGGTTGACCATTTGATAGAAGTCGCCGATCAAACATGCCGCATACATGCTCAAGAGCATGAAGATCATCCAAAACCACGTCATGTTGAAATTCAACAGCGCATTGGGCGTACCGATCAAACCACAGACAATCGTAAAAAGGAGGATGAGTGCGGTGACGACTTGTGCGATCCAAGCAATAAGCCTGTAGAGACTCCAGCTTCGCACGCGAAACCGCCGCGACCCTGAACGGTTCTCGGAGAATCTCGATGATGTATTTACGGCCGAAAATAACGCGAAGAATACGAAAGAAATGAGCAGTGCGACGGCGGACCCATATGCGTAAAGCCAAAACGGAACAGGAAGCGTATAGGGCGCAGCGAACGCGTGACCTTCGGCAGTGATCGAGGACGCGAACGCTGCGATGAGCGTCGCGGTGCGAACGCATGCCGCAAGCGAACGGGATCGCATACGCATCACTTGTCTCCGGTTTAGGTCACCGATATTTGTCGGCGCTGATCAGATACTCTGCTTGATTACTGACGCAAAACTTACGCGCTGCGCGGGACATACCCTTATCCGCGGAACGGCATATCTCTTTCGACAGCATAAGCGAGCGCCCGGGTATACGCTGATGAAGGTTCTGGTGCAAATGGGTAAACCGGTTTAGAAATTTACCATTTAGAGGATACCTTATCGATCGCACAGAGCAGCATTCCATACAGCAAGCGCCGGCGCTACGCGTGGATCGCGTTGTCAACTTTTTCAATCATGACACCGGCGCTTCGCCGCGGTGAGCGTAGGCAACGGAATCGGGACGGCGCCCGACATACCTTGATCGATAAGGAAATCGCGAAACAGGCTGGCCACATGCGGCAGGCGCTTGTCGGAGACATGCATCACATACCAGTCCCGCTCAATTGGATTGCCTGGCAACGGCAGCAGCGCGAGCAAGCCTGCCTGAAACTCCAGTGAACACGCGTGCAACGATAAAAACGAAATCCCAAGGCCCGCTTCAACAAGCTGCTTGATCGCTTCGTTGCTCGATAGCTCTGAGCCAATGTGCAACTTGTGGCCCTCCTGCTTGAATAGATTTTCGACAGTCGAGCGCGTACCCGAACCCCGTTCACGCACGAACATGTTTTCGCTTTTCAGATCGTCGAGCGACAGGCGTTTTTTTTTCATCAGCGGATGCGACGGCGAAGCAACAAACGCCATGGGATGTTTCGCGAATGGCGTCGCCAACGTACGCAACTCACGCGGCGCGCTGCCCATGATCGCGAGATCGATCTCATGCGTCGCCAGCATCCGGATAATGTCTGCACGATTACCCACCTTGAACTGCACCTTCACCTGCGGCCGCTGTTCGGTGAAGCGCACGAGGAACGGCGGAATCAGATATTCAGCCGTGGTGATTGCTCCAATACGCAGCGTGCCGCCCTGCTCTCCCTGCAGCGCGGCCAGGTCGTCGGCGGCACCATTCCATAGATCAAGAATTTCAAGCGCGTAACGCGCGAGGATTTCGCCTGCCGCTGTGAGCTGTATACCCCGACCGACGCGTTGCAATAACGGCGCGCCCGCTCCGTCCTCCAGCAAGCGAATCTGCAGCGACACCGCCGGCTGCGTCAGACGCAACTCTTCAGCCGCGCGTGACACGCTACCCAACTTCGCTACAGTATGAAGCGTTTTCAACTGGCGGAAAGTCGCTGCTTTTAGCATAAGCTCCAACCTATATATTGTGTATAAACATTAAATTGTGCTGTGGTTTTACCGAATTCTATACTCGGCCTCAGAGAACGTGCTGATGACCTTGCGCAGTGGCTCATTGGCATGTTCGTGCTGATCCGGAAGAACGGTCCGACGCAACTCGACACAACGTAACGTTTCAGGAGGACAGACATCATGGCCGCAACTGATCGACATGCAGCACGCACGACCCGCAAAAGACCGCATCGGATCGTTATCGTCGGGGGTGGTGTCGGCGGTCTCGGGCTGGCAACACGTCTTGGCGAAACACTTGGAAAGACCGGTGATGCGCAGATCGTGCTTGTCGACCGCTCGCCGACTCACTTCTGGAAGCCGCTGCTGCATGAAGCAGCGTCTGGACAGATCGATCCGGCTACGCATCAGCTGCAATATGCGGTGCAGGCGCAACGCAACGGCTTTGAATTCGAACAAGGCGAACTTGCCGGTATTGATCGCGCGGAACAGCTCGCAATGATCGGCGCCACACTCGATGCCGATGGGCGCGAGATTCTGCCTGCGCGGCAACTGGCTTTCGATACGCTCGTGCTCGCATTGGGCAGCGTGACCAACTTCTTCGGCGTAAGCGGTGCGGCCGAGCACGCGCTGCCGCTCGAATCGGTCGCGCACGCGGAAATGTTCAGACGCAAGCTGCTGGACGCGTGCATTCGCGCGAACCACGCGCGCCGCACGAACCCAGCACAAGCGACCGAGCCCGTGTCCATCAACATTGTGGGCGCCGGTGCAACGGGCGTTGAACTCGCGGCTGCGCTGCTCGATACCGTTCGACTGCTCAATCGCTACAGCTTGTTTGCGCTCGACCCGGTGCGGGACTTCCGCATCCGGCTGATCGAAAGCAGTGGCCGGATATTGCCTGCCTTGTCCGATGAGATCTCCGATCGTGCACAACTCATGCTCGACAGTCTCGGGGTCGATGTGCTGACCGACACGCATGTTACCGAGGTGCGTGCAGACGCAGTGCTCACGCATAACGGCATCTGGTTGACGAGCGACATCGCTATCTGGACAGCAGGTGTTGCCGGCCCTCCAGTGCTGGGCGTGCTGGATGGCGTTGTCATGAACCGAAGCGCGCAGGTGCTGGTGAACCGCGCGCTGCAGACTACAACCGATACGAACATCTTCGCGCTTGGCGACTGTGCCGCGTGTCCGTCGCACAGCGCGGATGCTTTTCTCGCGCCGCGTGCTCAAGTCGCACACCAGCAGGCGCTATTCCTTGCGCGGGCAATGAAGTGCCGTGTCGCTGGCCACGCACTGCCAGAATTCACCTACCGCGACGCGGGCACGATGGTCGGGTTCGGCAACAAAGGAGCCATCGGCAGCCTGAGCGGGCTTCGGGCTCGGCCCATATTCATCGATGGCTGGCTTGCGACGGTTGTGTACAGGCTGATCTACCGCAAGCACGTGATGACCCTCACGGGCTTCCCCAGGATGATGTTCGATACGGTGAGCCATTGGTTGCGTGGGCGTGCGCATCCGTTGATCAAGCTGCACTAAGCAGGACATGGCAGGCCGGTGCTGGCGCTTGCACAATGAGATCAATAGGGGCCGGGTGAAAATCGTCAGGACCGTAGTGGCGGTGGATGAATAGATCACGCGCCCGACACCGTCTCAACTGTTGCGATCGTGCTCGCAAGCATGGCGATAAGAAGGAGCGGTTGGCTGCCTGGCGCGCAAGTTTTCAATGTGACGACAGCAAATCTCGATGTGTCGTTATGCCAAACAACACTGTCCTCTCCGCTCAAAGTACTGCACGACCTCCGGTAGTTCCTCGGAGGTCCCCATGGACCTTCACTTTTACTTGCGACTTGCAGTCCCATTCTATTTTCTCCATAACGTCGTCTTACTGATTCCGAACACCTTGCAGACTGCCTCGCGGTCGCCATTACAGGAAGCGAGTGCCACACGGATCCCATCGACCTCGATGTGGCGGTCGCGCTCGCACAGCATCAGCGCATCTTCTTGCGCGCCTGAGCGTGCCTTAAAGGATCTGGACGAGGCGGCGACCCTGACCCACGCATGCCAACTGCTGCTGGATACGAGCGTGCCCGATGCCGGGTTGCGCACCATGTTTGAGAAGATTCCGCGCGATGCTCTCACGCAAGTGAAGGGGTTAAGGCCTTAGTCCGGCCCACGTGCCGGTCTGCTCGATCGCGCCAAATGGGAAGCTACCTGAGATCATCTGCCGGACCCTACGTCTGTCGGCCGACCCCGCGCCGACACTTACCGCCCTGGCCGTCGAGCTGGATCGTACCTGCCGTGCAGAGGCAGCGAGACTGCCCGATAACCCGGCAGTACGCCTCGACATGACGGCGCTCAAGCGCGCGACCCGACTCGAACAGGCCATCGCCTAGTTCGGGCGCATCGATAAGACGCTGCACACGCTGACCTATATCGACGACGAGGCGAAACGCCGGGGAACGTTGACGCAGCTTAACCGCGGCGAAGGTCGCCAGAGCGTCGCGCGCGCCGTCTTCCATGGCAAGCGCGCCGAGCCAGAGTCAGCATTGCCGCGAGGGTCAGGAAGACCCGTTAGATGCGCTCGGCCTGATGCTCAATATGATCGTGTTGTGGAACACCATCTATACGGGGGCAAGCTTGATCCAGCTGCGCACGCAAGGCTATGAGGTCAAGGACGCAGAAATGGGGCGGCTGTCACCGCTGTTGCGCGAGCACCTCAACATGCTGGGGCGCTATTCGTTCTCGGCGCCGGATGCGATGGCCAAGGGCGAGTTACGACCCCTACGTGATCCAGCAGACACCGACTCATAAAAATGCTTAACCCGGTTTTTTTGTTCCACTGCACCTCAAACCCCAAAACAGCCTCTTTAGCGAGTTGCCTACTGGAACTTTGACAAATCAACTGTCTTTGCCATTGTTGTATAGCCCGCGCTGCTCGGATGCAAATGGTCTCCACTGTCATACGCAGCCAAGATAGCTGTCGGATTATTTGGATCTTGAATGGCTTTATCGAAATCAAAGACAGCTACTACGTCCTTGCTGCCTCGGATCCACGCATTGATCGTCTGCCTCTGCGCCTCACCTGCTTCTGTATAATATGAGGCCCCTTTAAAAGGCGTAATTGTCGCAAGGAAAACCTTAATATTTGCGGCTTGGGCTTGAGCGATTGCGCTGGAAATAGCCGCGATGATTTGGCTTGCAGACTCAGTCTCGCCAGGTATAGCGCCCGAAAAGCCTATGTCGTTGATTCCCATAAAAATGATTGTGTGGGTTACACCGGTCACTCCAAGGACATCGTGCGCAAAACGTGATGATCCGCTTGGACCAAATACGTTGTATAGCCATCTATTTCCACCGAGACCTTGATTTACCACTGACACCTGGGGCGCTAGATTGAGACCGATTCCGATTGCCGAAAGCTGATCGGGATACCGTAAATTGGCGCCTGCCGTGGACCCGACACCGTCGGTAATGGAATCTCCGAATGCCACCACTACCTTGGATGATGCAGTTGTCTTAACGTCCACTTCGCTTAAATAGTAGTAGGACGTAGTCATGGACGACGGATCGCTCAAGTTTAGACTGGAGGCGGAGCTGACGTCACCGGCAGCAATATAGTTGGTACGAAGGGCAAACCGATGCGAAGTGTTGTTCACTGCAGTTCCGCTAATGTAAATGCTGACTGCAAGATCACTAGCCGAGTTTAGCTTCAATTTCGCTTCATCACTCCAGGTTTCAGCGCCCGGTGCAATGGTTACTGCAGCATTTCCATTAAAGGTAAGCGGGAGATCGGACGACGGATCGATGGACGAAATTCCGGTGCTTCTGGCAAGACGGACCTTGTCAAAATGAATAGGTGATGTCCCATACAAGTTTGAAAATTTAATCCTGACTGACTCGCCTCCGACAGATATGTGCGCAACTTGTCGAACCGTCTCATTGGTAAAAGTCTGAACGGATGGGGTCAATACGCCGTAACCAAGGGATGCAAGATCTTCGTTCGAATCATTTTGTGCGGCAGTCCACGACGCAACAAAGGCTGAATTATCCGATGAGCTGCCTCCACAAGCAGTGAGCGAGGCAATCAACATCAGTCCTATGCCGATCGCCTTCATTCGAACAGAAAACCTACAGTTAAGAATCAATGCATAATCATTTATCATACCCTGTCTCCGGTTTTACTTTTATGTCGTGACAATTCCGTCTTATCAAGACGTAGAGGTAAGTTAAGATCCGACACTTACGTGATTCTTACTCACCGCCGCTATTAGCCGGAGCCGCGGGTATTCCTTAAAGAGATTTCTGGTGCAATCGAGTGAAAATCCTCGCGGGTGAGTGCGCTTGCGCTACCGGGATGCCCAACTCCAATAGCTTGAGCACTGCTTCTATCTGCTCTGCCAAGAACTGCTAGCCTTTCATCGCCGTCTTCCCCGACAAAGGGAAATTTGCGTTGAAACACTAGCATTCGTTTCTGTTCAGCCCAAAGCAGATCCGCGATGCCGGTGCCGGGGTGAAGTTGAAAAGCCTGTCTCCTAGAACAGGTGCGAAATGCCGATTCGGACTACCGACTGATGGTTGTTACTCGATGCGTCACCGACTGCGCCATCGAGGATATCAGCCACACTGGCGCCGCCAGCTGCCTTCTGCCACACGGCCATCGCGTAGACGGATGTGCGCTTCGAAATCGCGTACGATGCCGCCAACCCGACCGAGTGATAGATTGGAACCTGATCGTTGTAGTTCACCTTGCCGTGTGTATAAGTGTAGGAACCCCCAACGGTCAGGCTAGGGGTTAAAGCGTATCGCAGAAATGCTTCATAATTGTCGAAGTACACTGAGCTCGTCGTGCCATTCGCATCTTTGAAATCCGTATCGCTGAAATCCAGGCCGAGCGTCGCATTCCCGATCGCATATGATGCACCGACGCCCATGATCCTTTGACTGGCCGGCTGCCCGACGTAGCTGAACGGGCCCGTTGAGCCAATCGCCGCTCCCGTTGTATTCGGAACGTAGTCACCGTCGGCAAGCAGGGCACCTGGATCTTTGATGTATTCGTACACGCCGGCAATATTAAACTGGCCCAGAGAATAGCTCGCCCCAAGACCCCAGAGACCGGTCGTACTGCGCCCAATCGCATTAGTGTTTGAGAACGAATACATTCCGCCAAACGTCAGGCCAGCGATCTTCGGACTTACGTACTTGATTGAATTGTCCACACGGAACGAGTTGTCCGTATTATCGATATCGCCCGAATGGACGAACGGGCCGCCAAATTGACCACCTGCAGTCAATGGCTGCAAGAAATCAACGACGGGATCGTATTGGCGCCCAATCGTAACCGTACCGTATTTGTCGTCGGACAATCCGACGTAAGCCTGCCGACCAAATTCAAGTCCCCCTTGTCGCATCTGGCCATTTTCAAGGCTGAACCCTGCCTCCAGCTTAAAGATCGCCTGGATCCCCCCGCCGAGGTCTTCGGTCCCCTTCAGTCCCCATCGGCTTCCGTACTGGCCATCGTATGTACCGTCCCGCATCCGCACAAGAGAATGCCCCCCGCTGTTGGTGACGTAGTCGATACCTTCGTCGAGCGCGCCATATAGGGTCACCGTGGACTGCGCGTGAGCGCTGGCGGCGCAAAGCGCGCACGAAAACGCGATTACAGAAAGCTTAACATTGGCTACAGAATTGCTCACGGCGGTCTCCCATTCTAAAGTTCATTTCAATAAGATGGCAACTAATTCGTATAACTAATTAATAGCTCGATTCGAGTGCAATATCTGCGACTCGCATCGCTATCTGACGATCACACTAAACTTTTCCTGCTCACACCTTCGTCTGCTCCAACTCTCTTCCATCTCCCGCGCCAAATGTAGTTCGATCGTCGAGAATGGCAATCCTCTTTGCCTTTAACCTGGTCGCCGAGTACCGGTCAGCCTGCGAAATTGCGGAGTTCGTCGTTGCCGGCGAGATCATGAAAATTCCGGCCCTTTGCATAATCTGCGACGACGGGAGGGTCGTCGTCGAATTGAAATGAGTGATTACCGCGACCACAACTACATGGCTGTCGACAACTTGCTGGGTAACCTGGCCTGCGGTGCGCAGATCGCCCTGATCGTCAACCGTAACCCGCTGGAACTTGACCGGGTTGCCACGGATCGTCACTCTCGGAGCGTTGACTTCGCCAATGGCCAGTTGCTTTGGGTTTGCGCTGTCTTTGCCATAGCCCGCGTGGGAGCCCGTCATCGGGGCGGCCAATCCAACCTGCACGAACGTTTCCGGAGTACACGCATACGCATGGTCGATTGCGAAGGGAAAATGAAGCAAAAATGCCGCGCCAATTGTCAGGAGCTGCATGCGGTATTGCAACAACTCGAACATTTTGCGAATCCTTCGAATGGCCAAACGATCAACGGAAACCGCACGCTCGTGCATTGAGCAACGTAACCCGGCAAGTAACTTAAAGTCTTAAGTCTGATATCGGAACAATGGTTTCATAACAGACCTTGGCTGGATTATAGGCAGCGGTGTTTTTTGAAAACAAATAATTTTTGCAAGACTCATCGCAAACCCTGATGCCGATGTGGTTTATCAACAGCATCATGCGAGAGCTTTGCTGCGTCTGCCCGCAATATGGCCCGCAGGCGGTACCCTGAGTCGATACCGCGACGGACGTTTGGCAGGTCAGTGAGTTGCATCCGAGCACAACGAACAAACGAGATGCCCGGAATTCGAAGATGGCGGCCCTCATTCTCGCGGGTCATGCAATTTGCCTCGAAAAACCGCCTCCGATATCCTGACGCATCCGCGAAAGGACGTTGAGAAAAAGCCGAGCAAATGAACATAAACGCTGAATGGAGGGGTGACTTATGAAGCTACGGTGCGCAAGTCTCTTTGAACAATCGGCATATATCGGTGGCGTCTGGGTCGACAACACGTCACTGCCGAGGGTGCCAGTCATGAATCCGTCGAGCCATGAGATCATTGGCTCTGTGCCATAAGTGACAATGCAGCAGGTCGATGAGGCCGTCGCCAGTGCCAAATCAGCTTTCAAGGACTGGAGCGGCCAGGAGCGCACTTTGATATTGCGGGATTGGGCGCGTATGGTCGAAAGTCATCGTGAGGATCTCGCCCTCATCCTGTGCAGCGAGCAGGGAAAACCGCTCCACGAGGCCCGTTCAGAAATCACGCAGGCTGCGAATTACCTTGACTGGTTCGCTGAAGAAGCGAGAAGAATTTACGCTGACAACATCCCGGCACCTCGCCGCACCCAGCGGATCCGGGTGCTGCATCAACCGATTGGGGGGTGCGCCGCGATGACGGCTTGGACCTTTCCCTCTTCCATGGTTGCAAGGCGTATCGGCGCGGCTTTGGCGGGCGGTTGTACCGTCATGCTTGCCGGACTACCCCGCGGTGTGCTATCCGTTTTGACCGGAGAAGGAAAGGCCGTCACGAACGCGATGGTATCAAACGCGGGCGTTAGAAAAGTGTCCTTTACGGGCTCGATTGACGGAGGCAAAAGGTTAATGGGGCTATGTTCAGCCACCGTTAAAAAGGTGTCACTCGAACTGGGCGCAAACTGCCCCTTCATCGTCTTCGACGACGCGGATGTCGACCTTGCGGTCAAAGGCGCCATTGACGCGCTTCCGGCATTCCGGGCAGGCTGCCATATGCGCAAACCGATTCCTGGTGCATGTGGATGTGTTCGACGATTTCGTCGCGCGACTCGTGGCGAAGGTATCGGCGCTCACGCTGGGAGATGGAAAGGTCGAGGGTACGCAGATTGGGCCACTCATTAGCGACAAGGTTGTCACGGGAATAGAAAACCTCGTGGACGAGGCCGTGCAAACAGGTGCGACCGTGGCGACCGGCGGATCGCGCCTCACTCCAGGATCTATTTTTTTCGGCCGACTGTTCTCACAGGCGTTCGTCCCGAAATGGGCGTGTGCGGCGATGAGATCCTTGGACCAGTCGCGAGTATGCTCCGGTTCAAAGACGAGGACGAGGCGATTGCCCTTGCGAACAACACACGGACCGGTCTCGCTGCATACTTTTACACGACCAACATCAGTCGCGCTTTCCGGGTAATGGAGGCACTTGAATGCGGCGTAGTCGGAATAAACGAAAGCCTGGTCTTCAGCCAAGTCGCTCCCTTCGGCGGAATCAAGGAGTCGGGCATGGGGAGGGAGGGGCCAGGGGTAGAAGAATACTTAGAGCCAAAATACGTTTGCTTCGGAGACCTTTGATAGATGTTCATGGGTATTGCGCCATACAGTGCGAAGCCGGCCACTGGTCTCGTGTTGAACGCAGAGCGACGTCGGGAGAGCCTGATTCTGTTGCGGCAAGCCAATTACCCCAAGGTCACGCGTGCCGATTCTTCTGGCTAATGAGTGCGGTGGGTAGCGCATGCTGTGCGCCACCGCGCGACGGTGCATACGTTTACACGGTCTTGTCGTACCTGAATACACCATGGCCCGTTTTACGGCCCAGCCTCCCCGCCGCGACCATCTCCCGTAGCAACAAGCAGGCGCGATACTTCGAATCACCGAAGTCCTTCAGGAACACATCCATTACCGACAGGCACACGTCGAGGCCTATCAGGTCCGCGAGTGCGAGCGGTCCGATCGGATGATTTGCCCCAAGCCGCATGCCGGCGTCGATCTCTTCGGCAGTCGCGATTCCCTCAGCCAGCACGAAGAAGGCTTCGTTGATCATCGGTACAAGTATCCGGTTAACCACAAACCCGGGTGCGTTCTTCACGGTGATCGGCGACTTCTCGAGCTGCAGCGCGAGCTTGCGTACGCGGTCGGCGGTATCTGCACTGGTCTGTAGGCCGCTGATTATTTCGACAAGCGGCATCAGCGGTACGGGGTTGAAGAAGTGCATTCCAATGAAGCGACGCGGATCCGCAAGTGTTGTCGCGAGCGCGGTGATCGAAATCGACGACGTGTTGGAGGCGATGATCGTATCGGAGGGAACGGTGGCTTCTATCTGTCTCAGAATGCGCGTCTTGAGCTCGGCGTTTTCGGTCGCGGCCTCGATCACCAGATCGACCCCTGCAAGACGCTGATAGTCTGTCGAGGTATCGATACGGGCGCGTGCCGCGTCGCGAGCGCCGGCTTCCAGCGTGCCCTTGGAGACCAGCCTATCGAGGCTGTGCGTAAGCGTCGCAATGCCCTTCGCGAGCGCGGCCTCAGTGACATCGATCACTACGACTTTCAGGCCGGCAACGGCAGCTGCCTGAGCGATTCCACTGCCCATCGCGCCCGCGCCGACGATGCCTACCAACTCGATTGTCATTGCTACTCCTCAATAGCGGCAGGCCGCGGTCTTGTCTCGCTTGGCGCAGAACAGGAAGTCCACCGTGTCGCCACCCTTATCGACAGCACGAATTACTCGCCGAGGTACGCTGCCCGTACTTTCGGGTCGTCGAGCATCTGCTTCGCGTCACCGGACATGGTCACCAGACCTGAGTCCATCACGTAGGCGCGGTTCGCCGCTTGCAACGCGAGACGCGCATTCTGCTCGACCAGCAGCACCGTCATTCCTTCAGCCGAGATCGCCCGCACCACCTCGAAAATCGTCTCGACCATGATCGGCGAGAGGCCCATCGACGGTTCGTCGAGCAGCAGCAGCTTCGGCCGCGACACCAGCGCCCGCGCCATGGCCAGCATCTGCTGTTCGCCACCCGACAACGTGCCCGCATACTGCGAGGCCCGCTCTTTCAGCCGCGGAAAGAAGCCGAACATGCGGTCGGTGTCCTTGTCGATTTCGTCCTTGTCGTTGCGAAGGTATGCGCCCATCTGGATGTTTTCAAGAATCGACATGCGCGCAAAAATACCCCGCCCTTCCGGCACCATCGCCAGACCGCGCTTGAGCAATTCGTGCGATGGCACGCCCTT
>NZ_JBIYEB010000043.1:0-50703 GCF_044909315.1 Caballeronia udeis | reverse complement strand
CACTTCCCTTCGCCTCTTCGTGAAGCGAAGGAACGGAATTCTAGTGCCCGTTTCCCCCTCGCGCAAGGGGTTCGCGAAAAGATTTTCAGCGGTGCTTAAAAACCGGTTTGCGCTTCTCGACAAACGCCGCCATTCCTTCCTTTTGATCCTCGGTAGCGAATAGCGAATGAAACATGCGCCGCTCGAAGTGAACTCCCTCAGCCAATGTCGATTCATATGCTCGATTAACAGACTCCTTTGCCATCATTACTGCAGGCAGCGAAAAGCTGGCGATAGTCGATGCGGCTTCCATTGCTTCGTCCAACAGGCTCGCCGCAGGCACTACGCGCGATACCAAGCCCGCGCGCTCCGCTTCCTCAGCGCCCATCATGCGTGCAGTCAGGCACATGTCCATCGCCTTTGCCTTCGACACTGCCCGCGGCAAGCGCTGCGTGCCGCCAGCACCCGGGATTACACCAAGCTTGATTTCCGGTTGACCGAACTTGGCGGTGTCGGCGGCGATGATGATGTCGCACATCATGGCCAGCTCGCAGCCGCCACCAAGCGCGAAACCTGACACCGCGGCAATGACGGGTTTGCGAATCGTGCGCACCGTTTCCCAGTTGCGCGTGATGTACTCGCCCTTGAACGTGTCCATATAGGAGTAGCCGGCCATCATGCCGATGTCTGCCCCTGCTGCGAACGCTTTTTCGCTGCCGGTCAGCACGATCGCGCCGATGTTCTCGTCGACATCGAATTGCTTTAGCGCGACGCCGAGCTCATCCATCAGCGCATCGTTTAGCGCGTTGAGCGCCTTAGGCCGGTTCAGCGTGATTAAGCCGACTCGTCCGCGGACTTCGGTCAATAGATTCTCGTAAGCCATTCATTCCTCCTATGTGAACTCGCGCGAAAACGCTTCGCGCACGCGTCTCGAAAATGCTAACATTCGCAAACCAACCGGTCGGTCAATTAATTGACCAAGCGTCCATCACCGTTACTCATCCCTTGCCGCCATGACACATCCGCTATTCACGAAGCACGAAGCGACGCTTAACCAAGCGCTTGCCGCCATTGCAACACGTGGCTACTGGAGCCCGTTTCCCGAAATGCCGAGTCCCAAAGTGTACGGTGAAACAGCCAATTCGGACGGCGAGGCAGCCTTCAAAGCACACCTGAACCGGACCTTCGATCTGAACCAGCCGACCACCGGCGAGACGGTCGGCAATGAGCGTTCGCCATTTGGGCTCACGCTCGGAATTCGTTATCCGAGAGCGGATGTCGACGCGCTGCTGGCGGCATCCGCAGCGGCGCAAAGTCAGTGGCGCGCCGCCGGCCCTGAGGCGTGGGCAGGTGTAAGCCTCGAAATACTGACCCGGCTGAACAAGGCAAGTTTCGAAATCGGCTACAGCGTCATGCACACGACCGGGCAAGCGTTCATGATGGCCTTTCAGGCCGGCGGTCCGCATGCACAGGACCGCGCGCTCGAAGCAGTGGCCTACGCTTGGGACGAGCTTCGCCGAATTCCGGCCGACGCGTATTGGGAAAAGCCCCAAGGCAAAAATCCCCCGCTCGCGATGCACAAGCGTTTCACCGTCGTGCCGCGCGGCACGGGTCTCGTGCTCGGTTGCTGCACATTCCCCACGTGGAACGGCTATCCGGGCATGTTCGCCGACCTGGCCACGGGTAACACTGTCATCGTCAAACCGCATCCGGGCGCCATCCTGCCCCTGGCTATTACAGTTCGCATTGCTCGCGAGGTCCTGCGCGAAGCGGGATTCGACCCGAATGTGGTCACACTGCTTGCGACCGACGCGAACGACGGCCCTCTCGTCCAGGATCTTGCGCTGCGCCCCGAGATCAAGCTGATCGACTTCACCGGCAGCACACAGAACGGTAACTGGCTCGAGCGCCATGCGCATCAGGCGCAGGTGTACACGGAGAAGGCCGGCGTGAATCAGATCGTGATCGATTCGGTCGATAACCTAAAAGCCGTTGCCGGCAACATTGCTTTCTCGCTGGCGCTGTACTCCGGCCAGATGTGCACGGCGCCGCAAAACATCTACGTGCCACGCGACGGCATCCGCACCAGCGAAGGCCAGATGAGCTTCGACGACGTAGCGAAGGCGCTCGCGGCCGCCGTCGAAAAGCTGGTCTCCGATCCGGCCCGCGCGGTCGAATTGACGGGCGCCATTCAGAATGATGGCGTGATGGCACGCATTGCCGACGCGCGGCAACTGGGCGAAGTGCTGACGGATAGTCAATCGCTTGCTCATCCCGCCTTCCCTGATGCCCACGTGCGCTCTCCCCTCATGTTGAAAATGGACGTTCGCACCGACGCCGCGAAATTCACGCAGGAATGGTTTGGCCCAATCTCTTTCGTCATTGCGACAGACTCGACGGCGCAATCACTCGATCTGGCGGGATCGATTGCCGCTGAACACGGTGCGCTTACGTTTTCCGTGTACAGCACAGACACTGCAGTAGTCGACGCAGCCTATGACGCAGCGATTCGCGGCGGTGTCGCGCTCTCGATCAACCTGACCGGTGGCGTGTTCGTCAACCAGACAGCGGCGTACTCAGACTTCCACGGGACGGGGGCCAATCCCGCAGCGAACTCGGCATTGTCCGACGCAGCCTACGTAGCGAACCGCTTCCGTGTTGTCCAAAGCAGAGTGCATGTTGCACCGAAGGCCGCACCGGCAACAGCTAGCCAAACGGCATAGGTGCCCGGCCCGCAACGCCGCGTGGAAACATAGGCCGTTCGGCCGAATGGAAAGCGGCGACGGGCGCAGCTAGTATCGAAGGCATGCGTATTTGCGCAACGTAGCCAGCAAGGAGACACCATGTCCGACAACGGCAACTCAATCGTCATTGATATCGACGCCAGTACGCACGTCGCCACGCTGACGCTGAATCGTCCCGACAAGCTGAACAGCTTCACGCGGGCGATGCATGAAGAATTGAGCAAGGCGCTCGATCGGGTGGAGGCAAGCAATGCGCGTGCATTGGTGATCACGGGGGCGGGCCGGGGTTTTTGCGCGGGTCAGGATCTCGCCGATCTTGACTTCACACCCGGGGCGATGACCAATCTGGGCGCGCTGATCGACCAGCATTTCAATCCGCTCGTGCGACGCCTGCAGGCGTCGCCGTTGCCGGTGATTGCCGCCGTCAACGGTATCGCGGCCGGTGCAGGAGCGAATCTCGCCATGGCGTGCGACCTGATCGTCGCGGCGCGTTCAGCGAGCTTCGTCCAGGCTTTTGTGAAGATTGGCCTAATTCCGGATACCGGCGGCACATGGCTCTTGCCGCGGCGCGTAGGTGAAGCACGGGCGCTGGGCCTCGCGTTGACGGGCGACAAGCTGGGCGCCGAACAAGCTGAAGCATGGGGATTGGTCTGGAAAGCAGTCGACGACGAGCAATTGCAAAGCGCTGCATTCAAGCTTGCCACGCAACTCGCACAGCAGCCGGCCAAGGCACTCGCCGCGATCAAGCACGCTATCCGTGCCGCCGCGAACAACACGCTCGATCAGCAACTGGATCTTGAGCGCGATGTTCAACGCGAACTGGGTGACTCGCACGACTATGCCGAGGGCGTCGCCGCCTTCAAGGAAAAACGTGCGCCCCGCTTCGACGGCCTCTGAAATTCGATCAGCAAACTCCGGGAGAACGCAGCAATGACGCCAGAAGAACTCGCCAACGCGACCGCGCAAGCCATGTACGAAGCGGATGCATGCAGCCGTGCACTTGGCCTCGAACTCACGGAAGTTCGTCCGGGGTACGCGTGCATGCAAATGAACGTCCGCGACGACTTTCTGAACGGTCACGGCATCTGCCACGGCGGACTCATTTTCACGCTGGCCGACTCCACGTTCGCGTTCGCCTGTAACTCGTACAACATCAATACGGTCGCGGCGGGGTGTTCCATTGAATTCCTCCGTGCGGTGAAGGGCGGGGACCGCTTGTCGGCAGAAGCTGTCGAACAATCACTGACGGGGCGAACCGGCATCTACGACATTCGCGTCACGAACCGTGAAGGTGAAACAGTCGCGATGTTCCGCGGCAAGTCATCGCAGATAAAGGGCAATCTGGTTCCCATGGAATCCTGAACCGCTTTACAAAACACAGCGCCCATACAAGCTTGACCAGGGCCATTGACTGACGATCAAGAAGGAGACATTCGATGAACAACGCGCTTCCGCTGGACCCGATCGAGACGGCCAGCCGCGACGAGCTAATGGCGCTGCAGCTCGAACGCCTCAAGTGGTCGCTTGCCCATGCGTATGAAAACTCGCCGGTGTATCGCCGCAAATTCGACGAAGCGGGCGTGCATCCGGATGACGTGAAAACCCTGGCCGATCTGGCGCGTTTCCCGTTCACGACAAAGAAGGATCTCCGCGATAACTACCCGTACGGTATGTTCGCAGTTCCGCACGAGCAGATTTCGCGAATCCACGCGTCGTCGGGAACGACGGGCAAGCCGACCGTGGTTGGTTACACGGCGAAGGACATCGACACCTGGGCCAATCTCGTCGCGCGTTCCATCCGGGCTGCGGGTGCACGGCGTGGCGACAAAGTGCACGTCAGCTACGGCTATGGCCTATTCACTGGCGGCCTCGGTGCTCATTACGGCGCTGAGCGTGCGGGTTTAACTGTGATCCCGTTCGGCGGCGGCCAGACTGAAAAGCAAGTGCAACTGATCCAGGATTTTCGTCCCGACATCATCATGGTGACGCCCAGCTACATGCTGTCGATTGCCGACGAACTCGAGCGCCAGGGCGTTCACCCTGCTGATTGCTCGCTGCGCATCGGCATCTTCGGTGCGGAGCCGTGGACAAACGACATGCGCGTGGCTATCGAGAAGCGAATGGGTATTGACGCTGTCGATATCTACGGCTTATCAGAAGTGATGGGGCCAGGCGTGGCGTCGGAGTGTGTGGAGACGAAGGACGGTCCAACGATCTGGGAAGACCATTTCTATCCCGAGATCATCGATCCTGAAACCGGTGAGGTCTTGCCGGACGGTGAACTAGGCGAACTCGTGTTCACTTCGCTGACTAAAGAGGCGCTGCCAATCGTCCGCTACCGGACCCGAGATCTCACTCGGCTTTTGCCGGGCAGCGCGCGAACGATGCGCCGGATGGAAAAAATCACGGGGCGTTCAGACGACATGATGATCGTGCGCGGCGTGAATGTATTTCCCACGCAGATTGAAGAACTGCTGCTCAAACAACACGCGCTCGCGCCGCATTATCAGATTGTGCTGACGAAGGAAGGCCCGCTCGATGTGCTTACGCTGAATGTCGAGCCTTGTCCTGAGACGGCCCCGGATACGAGCGCTCTCGATCAGGCCAAAGCCGCGCTCGCTTATGACATCAAGGCGTTGATCGGTGTCAGCGCAGTGGTTAAGGTGCTGGATGTGAACGGGATTGAGAGGTCCGTCGGAAAGGCCCGGCGGGTGATCGATCGGCGGAAAGCGGCAAGCTGATTCTGCATCCGCCTTCAGCCGGTCGGAGCCGACGCTTGTTACGCGAGCGGTACCCGTATTCGAGATTCCAGCTGATCCGGCTAATCCGCGGTTGATCGATTCGCCGAAAGCCTCGAGTCGATTGGGCAAGCACCGGTCAAAGCCGGCGCTTGCAATTACCTTCGCAACGTCTTCAACCCACACGGCTACGAATTCGGTAGCAGCAGCCACATCCTGCCGGCCTGCTTCATCCGGCCGGCGAGATCCCCTGCGTCGTCGCCCAGACCCCAGAAATAATCCGCGCGCACGCCGCCCTTGATCGCGCTGCCGGTGTCCTGAGCGAACACCAGCCGGTTCATCGGCGCATTGCTCAACGGGCGAGTGGTCTGCAAGAAGACCGGCGTACCAAGCGGGATAGAAGAAGGATCAACCGCAATCGAGCGTTCAGGGGTAAGCGGAACACCCAGCGCGCCCACCGGTCCGGTGCCCACGCCGGCCGCCAGCGTTTCCGCTCCCGGCATCTCGCGGAAGAACACAAAGCGCGGATTGACGTCGAGCAACGCATCGACACGCGACGGGTTCGCTTTCGCCCACGCCTTGATACCTTGCATCGTGGCCTGTGCAGGAGTGAGTTCGCGCCGATCCAGCAACTCACGCCCAATCGATTTGTATGGCTGGTTGTTCGTCCCGCCAAACCCGACGCGCATCGTCGTCCCGTCTTCCATCACGATTTGTCCCGAGCCCTGGATCTGCAGGAAGAACGCTTCGATAGGATCGTCGACCCACACCAGTTCGTTGCCGTTCAAAACGCCCGAACTTTCAAGCTGCGCGCGTGTTGGTAACGCGGTGCCGGGTTTGAACCGATACGGCCATCGATACAACGGGTACTGATAAGGCCCGTGACGAGTACGCGCACCGCGCAACAACGGTTCGTAGTAACCGGTCACGAGACCGTCGAGCGTGCCGTCGGTGTTGGCCAGCTGGAATGGCGTGAAGTACGCCTCGAAGAATTCGCGGGCAGCGTTCATGTCGAGATCGTCGAGACGTTGCGCCGCCGCGCACGCCCGGCGCCACGCGGGCTGTTGCGCGAGACGGCTGCAGTTCTGGCGCATTGCGGCCGTCGCGCCGAGCAGTGAATCGTCCTGCCAGCCGGGCACTTGCTGCCAGCTCACCGCAGTCAGGCGGTTAGCCGCGCGTTGTCCCGTGATGATCGGCGCACCAGTCGGCGGCGCAAGATATCCGGACTTGGTGCCCACCCCGCCGCACGAAGCGAGCAGGACGGCCGCTGTGAGCGACGCCGCCCATCCTGCCAATCCGGCAAGCGAGCGAGTGAAACGCATACAATGTTCGTTCTTGATGAGAACCGCCATGTCTGATCTATTCGACGAATACCCAATGCTTATTTTTGCGCTCGAGTCTCTCGTGGCGCTGCTTCTGCTGATCTTTATCGTCGTGTGGACGGCTTCGGGCAAGAAGAAAAACAGGCGCTAAGAGAAACGCGGGCGGCACAACCGCACGTGCTTTGGCGCAGGTTCAATGCAGCGTACGCGGCATGTGCAGCGAAAATTCGGCTATTGGCGCCTCGAAACGCTCACCATCTTCAGCTACGCAAAAATACGAACCACGCATGGTGCCAACGGGCGTCGCAATGACAGCCCAACTCGTGTACTCGAATTTTTCGCCCGGCGGCAGCAACGGCTGGTTGCCGACCACGCCAAGTCCCTTTACTTCCTGAACCACGTCGTCGCTGTCAGTGATGATCCAGTGGCGCGAGATCAGTTGTGCTGCGACCTGGCCCGTGTTCCGGATGGTCAGAGTGTAGGCGAACGCAAACTGGTGGGCGTCCGGATCCGATTGTTCAGGGAGATATTGCGTCTGGACGGAAACGCTGAATTCATACTGGCTCATCGCTTTTCCAATTCAAAAATGTGCTGCGCGGGTGCTAACCCCAACCCCTGAGCCTCTTAAGGACAGAGGTCCGGCGCGGGTTGCGCGAATTTGCGTGAACGTCAGGTGACGCATTCTGCTTGATGCAGCCGGTGCCCGCAACAGACCGTCACTGCCCGCAAGGGTTTTGTCAATCGAGCGAAACACCCGCGGAGGGCCGCAGGACGGGACGCAGGCCATTCGGTCAGCGGTCAAAAAGGTCGTCTCACTGTAAAATGCATTTTCCGCTTGCAACCGGCCGACGTCATGACGCAATTTCGCCTGTCCCCCAGTATTTTGTCCGCCGACTTTGCCATTCTCGGCGAAGAGGTCCGCAACGTGGTCGCCGCCGGTGCGGACTGGATCCACTTCGACGTGATGGACAACCACTACGTCCCGAACCTGACAATCGGCCCCATGGTCTGCGAGGCGCTGCGCCCGCATACGGATGTGCCTATCGACGTGCATCTGATGGTGCGCCCGGTCGATCGTATCGTGCCGGATTTCGCAAAAGCCGGCGCCAATGTGATCAGCTTTCATCCGCAAGGTTCGGATCATATCGATCGCACGCTGTCGCTGATTCGCGACCACGGCTGCAAGGCCGGCCTCGTTTTTAATCCAGCCACTTCGCTGAGTCATCTCGACTACGTGATGGACAAGGTCGATCTGGTGCTGATCATGTCCGTGAACCCGGGCTTCGGCGGCCAGTCGTTCATTCCCGAAGCGCTCGTAAAATTGCGCGAAGCCCGCCGGCGTATCGACGAATACCGCGAGCGGACCGGACGCGAGATTCATCTCGAAGTGGACGGCGGCGTCAAAATCGACAACATCAGGGAAATCGCCGAAGCCGGCGCGGATACGTTCGTGGCCGGATCAGCCATTTTCGGCCACCACAATTACCACGACGTTATCGCGCAAATGCGCGCCGAGCTGGCCAAAGCGAATACCGGAGAAGCGCGATGAGCGAACTCACCGCGGAGCTTCCGGCGTTCACGAACAAGACGCTGCGCGCGGCGATCATCGACCTGGATGGGACAATGATCGACACCGCCGACGATTTCGTCGCGGCGCTCAACGGCATGCTGGCGCGTATCGGCACAAGAGCCGCAGACCGGGACGAAGTCATTGGCTATATAGGAAAGGGTTCGGAGAACCTGATCCGCAGCGTACTGGCCGTGCGGTTTTCAGCGCTGGAAGCAAGCACGAAGTTCGAAGACGCACTTGCGATCTATCAGACGGAATACGCACGCATCAACGGACAGCGCTCCACCCTCTATCCCGAAGTCACGGAAGGCCTGAAAGCGTTACGGGATCTAGGTTTGCCGCTGGCGTGCGTGACGAACAAGCCGCACAGGTTCGCTGTCGAATTGCTGGCGAAGTTCGGCTTGGCCGAATACTTCAAGGTGGTACTCGGCGGCGATTCCGTCCCGCAAAAAAAGCCGGATCCGGCGCCCATGCTGATTGCCTGCGAGCGGCTTGACGTGCTGCCGCGCGAAACCGTGGCTATAGGGGATTCGGAGAATGACGCGCTGGCGGGCCGTGCAGCGGGCATGGCAACGCTTACAGTGCCTTACGGTTACAACCACGGCAAACCCGTGCACCTCGTGAAATCCGATGGTATAGTTTCTTCCCTGCTAGCTGCCGCACAGGCAATAGCAGCAACCATGGCCGCGCCCGCTGCACCCGGCGCGACAACATCGACTGACTAGTTCAATCCTCATGTTTCTGAACAAAAAACGGAGTCTGAGCAGCATCGACCGGGGAGCCTGGCCCTGGCGTCGCTGGTCGCGCTAACCTCGCCCGAGGGTCGCTGAAGCTCGTCTTCGGCAACCGTTTTTTGCTTCGCTGCGCATTCCGCGCGCCGATCCCACCGACTTGTTTTACCTTGATGCCTGGCCTGATCCGCATCATCCGCTGCGCCCAAACTTTGTTTTGTGGCCGTACCGCGTCAGCAACGCGGCTACAGTCCAAATGTTCGGGACAGCGATTCGAGCATCAGGCGATGCACAAACGAAGCCGATAGTGGATCGCGCCGTGCGGTAAATTGTCCGCAACGCCCCGTGTGTGCTCGATGTCGCCAAACCCAACAAGCGACACGTAAAGGATCAGAACATGACCGAACTCGAATTCCAATCGCTGGCGAATGAAGGTTTCAACCGCATTCCGCTGATCGCCGAGGCGCTGGCCGACCTCGAAACGCCGCTTTCGCTTTATCTCAAGCTGGCTCAAACCGAGCGCAATGGCGCCAACTCGTTCCTGCTGGAATCGGTGGTGGGTGGCGAGCGCTTCGGGCGCTACTCGTTTATCGGCTTGCCAGCCCGCACCATGATTCGCGTGCAAAACGGCGTGTCGGAAGTGGTGAAGGACGGCAACGTCATTGAAACAAGTGAAGCTGATCCACTGACGTTTATTGAAGCATTCCAGAAGCGCTTCAAGATTGCGCAGCGCCCGGGACTGCCGCGTTTTTGCGGCGGTCTGGCCGGGTATTTCGGATATGACGCCGTGCGTTATATCGAAAAAAAGCTGGCCCATTCGGCTCCACGCGACGATCTCGGCCTGCCCGATATCCAGTTGCTGCTGACCGAGGAAATGGCGGTTATCGATAACCTCGCCGGCAAGCTCTATCTGATTGTCTACGCCGATCCGACCACGCCCGAAGCCTATACAAAAGCCAAACAGCGCCTGCGCGAATTGCGTGCCCGTTTGCGCACGACCGTGCAGCCGCCAGTGACGTCGGCGAGCGTGCGTACGGAGACGTATCGCGAGTTTGCGAAGGACGATTACCTGAACGCGGTGCGCAAGGCAAAGGAGTACATCGCTGCGGGCGAATTGATGCAGGTTCAGGTAGGCCAGCGGCTGGTGAAGCCGTTCCGCGATAACCCGCTCTCGCTGTATCGCGCGTTGCGTTCGCTGAATCCATCGCCGTATATGTATTACTACAACTTCGGCGGCGAATTTCACGTGGTGGGAGCCTCGCCCGAAATTCTGGTGCGCCAGGAAAAACGCGGCGAGGAACGCATTGTCACCATTCGCCCGCTGGCCGGCACGCGGCCGCGCGGCAACACGCCCGAGCGCGATGCCGAACTCGCGACCGAACTGCTGAACGACCCGAAGGAAGTGGCCGAACACGTGATGCTGATCGATCTGGCGCGTAACGACGTCGGCCGGATTGCGCAGACGGGATCGGTGGTGGTCACGGACAAGCTGGCGATCGAAAAGTATTCGCACGTTCAGCACATCGTGAGTTCGGTCGAGGGCAAGCTGAAACCCGGCACGACGAATTTCGACGTGCTGCGCGCCACCTTCCCCGCCGGCACGCTGTCGGGCGCGCCGAAAGTGCGGGCGATGGAAATCATCGATGAGCTGGAGCCGGTGAAACGCGGCCTGTACGGCGGCGCTTGCGGTTATCTGTCGTTCACGGGCGAGATGGATCTCGCCATCGCGATTCGCACCGGGCTGATCCACAAGGGCAATTTGTATGTGCAGGCCGCAGCGGGCGTGGTCGCGGATTCGGTGCCCGAGTCGGAATGGCAGGAGACGGAGAACAAGGCGCGGGCAGTGCTGCGCGCCGCCGAGCAGGTGCAAGACGGCCTCGATAGCGACTTCTGATCCGGAGACAGACCATGCTGCTGATGATCGACAACTACGATTCGTTCACCTATAACCTGGTCCAGTATTTCGGCGAACTGGGCGAGGATGTGCGGACTTACCGCAACGACGAAATTACCCTCGATGAAATCGCGAAGCTCAATCCCGAGCGGATCTGCCTCTCGCCGGGACCAAGCAATCCGCAACATGCGGGCATCACGCTCGACGTGCTGCGCGAATTTTCCGGAAAGATCCCCATCCTGGGTGTTTGCCTCGGCCATCAGGCCATTGGCGAGGCGTTTGGCGGACGCGTAGTGCGCGCACAAACCATCATGCACGGCAAGGTAAGCACGATCGAAACCGACTGCCGCGGGGTGTTTTCCGATCTGCCGAAACACTTCAGCGTGACGCGTTATCACTCGCTCGCGATCGAACGCGAGTCGCTGCCGGATTGCCTGGAAATATCGGCGTGGACGCCCGATGGTGAAATCATGGGCGTGCGTCACAAGAAACTCGCGGTCGAGGGCGTGCAATTTCACCCGGAATCGATTCTGTCCGAGCACGGCCACGCGCTGCTCGAAAATTTCGTCAAGAGCCCGGCGCAAGGCATTCGCGCGTGAACCGAGATCCGATCATGACTATTACGGCCCAGGAAGCGTTGCAACGGACCATTGAGCATCGCGAGATTTTCCACGACGAAATGCTGCACCTGATGCGCATGATCATGCGCGGCGAAATGTCACCGGTGATGTCCGCCGCGATCATCACGGGTTTGCGCGTGAAGAAGGAAACCATTGGGGAGATCGCGGCGGCGGCGACCGTGATGCGCGAGTTCGCGAATCACGTGAGCGTGCCGGATAGCGAGAATCTCGTTGATATCGTCGGCACCGGAGGCGACGGCTCGCATACCTTCAACATCTCGACAGCCACCATGTTTGTCACGGCGGCCGCCGGCGCGAAGGTTGCGAAGCACGGTGGTCGCGGGGTATCGAGTAAATCGGGCAGCGCTGACGTGCTCGAGGCGCTGGGCGTGAATATCGATCTTCAGCCGGAACAAGTGGCGTCATCCATTGCCGAAACGGGCATGGGTTTCATGTTCGCGCCAAACCATCATCCGGCGATGAAAAACATCGCACCGGTGCGCCGTGAGCTCGGCGTGCGCACCATTTTCAACATCCTCGGTCCGCTGACCAACCCGGCCGGCGCACCGAATCAGTTGATGGGCGTGTTCCATGAAGATCTCGTCGGTATCCAGGTGCGCGTGATGCAGCGCCTGGGAGCCAAGCATGTGCTGGTGGTGTACGGCAAGGACGGCATGGACGAGGTATCGCTGGGCGCGGCAACGGTGGTGGGCGAGCTGCGCAACGGTGAAGTGCTCGAGTATGAGATTCACCCGGAAGACTTCGGCCTGCAGATGGTGTCAAACCGGACGCTGAAGGTGGCGGACGCGCAGGAATCGAAGACCATGCTGCTCGGCGCGCTGAACAACAAGCCGTGCGTCGCGCGCGAAATCGTGACGCTGAATGCGGGCACGGCGCTGTACGCAGCCAACGTGGCGGAATCGATCGCAGCCGGCATGGCGCTGGCGAAAGAGGTGATCGCGAGCGGCCAGGCCCGTGAAAAAGTCGATGAACTTGTGCGCTTCACCCAGCAATTCGCCAAATAACGAGGGCAGGACATGAGTGACATTCTCGAGCGCATCATCGAAGTCAAACGTAGCGAAATTCGCGTCGCGCAGGAAAGCGTGTCGCTGGAGGAATTGCGTTTGCAGGCGAGTACGCGCGACTCGCGCGACTTCGTCGGCGCATTGCGCGCGAAGCACGCCGAGGGGAAGCCGGCGATCATCGCGGAAGTGAAGAAAGCGAGTCCGTCGAAGGGCATATTGCGCGAGAACTTCGTCCCCGCCGATATCGCGAAATCGTATGAACAAGGCGGCGCCGCGTGTTTGTCGGTGCTGACCGATGCGCAGTTCTTCAAGGGCAGTGTCGCGTATCTCGAAGAAGCGCGTGCGGCGTGCAGCCTGCCGGTTCTGCGCAAGGACTTTATCGTCGATGCTTATCAGATCCTGGAAGCCCGCGCGATGGGCGCCGACTGCATTCTGTTGATCGCCGCCGCACTCCAGCCCTCGCAAATGCGCGATCTGGAAGCGTATGCGCATTCGCTCGGCCTGGCGGTGCTCGTGGAAGTTCACGATCGCGACGAACTCGAGCAGTCGCTCACGCTGAAGACGCCGCTGATCGGGGTCAATAATCGCAACCTGCGCACGTTCGAGACGTCGATTGAAACAACGATCGGGATGCTGGACATGGTTCCCGAGGACCGTATAGTGGTGACCGAATCGGGCATTCTGAGCCGCGTCGATGTCGACCGGCTACGCGCCATGGACGTGCAGACGTTCCTGGTCGGCGAAGCGTTCATGCGCGCCGACGACCCCGGTACCGAACTGGCGCGAATGTTCTTCTGACGCTGTTGCACGGAGTTTATTTTGAGTATTGAACGCGAGATCAAACTGGCGCTGCCTACGTCCGAACACGGCGAAATAGCGCAGGACCTGACGCAACGCACCGGTCAGGAAGGTCGCAGGATCCAGCTCACCAACGTCTACTTCGACACCCCGGATCGCGCACTCGCCAAGGCTAAGAGTGCGGTGCGCCTGCGTGGTACGCCGGATCAGTGGTTGCAAACGTACAAGACGGCCGGCGAATCCCAGCAGGGTTTGCACAACCGGCACGAGTGGGAACTGCCGGTTACCGGGGAGGCGCTGGAAATCCCCGCCCTGCTTGAAATCTGCGACGAGGAAAACGCCGCCACCGCGCTCAGCGACGCCGCGCCCGAATTGATCGCCCTGTTCCGCACGGATTTTTCGCGCGTGATCTGGGACGTCGAGATTGACGGTGCGAAGATTGAAGCGGCGCTGGATCTCGGCGAAGTGACGGCTGACGTGGACGGCGAGCGCCGCACCACGCCGATCAGCGAACTCGAACTCGAACTGAAATCCGGCAACGAGAAAGCATTGGACACCCTTGCGGCGCAAATGCGCGGCGCGTTCCTGTATCTCCAGCCCGAAGACGCCAGCAAGGCACGCCGAGGCTACGATCTGTGCGAGCCCAAAGCGGCTGGGTCCAACGGCGGCGTGAAATGAGTCAGGCGTCGCTGTTTGAAACTGAGGCATCGAAAGCCCAACCGTTCGCCTCGCTGGAAAGTCAGTTCGACGCGTTGCCGGCGGACTGGCGCAAACATCTGAAGACCTTCATCGAGAGTCCGCATTACGCCGCGTTGTGCGCGTTCGTCGACGCCGAGCGCGCCGCCGGCAAGACCGTGTATCCCGCCGATGTCTTCCGCGCATTGCGCCTGACTCGTCCCGGCGATGTGAAGGTCGTGATCCTCGGACAAGATCCGTATCACGGCGAAGATCGCGGTGCACCGCAAGCTCACGGCCTGGCGTTTTCGGTGCCGGCGCCGGTTCGGCCGCCGCCATCGCTGAAAAATATTTTCAAGGAAATCAACGCCAGCCTCGGCTTTACAGCGCCCGCTCATGGTTGCCTCGACGCATGGGCGCAGCAAGGCGTGCTGTTGCTGAACACATCACTGACGGTGGAACGCGACAAAGCCGGCAGTCACGCGAAACGTGGCTGGGAGCATTGCACCGACACATTGATTCACGAACTTGCCCTTCGGCACGAGCATCTTGTGTTCATGCTTTGGGGAGCGCATGCGCAGGCGAAACGGGGGTTGATCGCGTCCGCGGTGGCATCCGGGAAAGCGCACTGCGTGCTGGAGGCGCCCCACCCTTCTCCGCTGTCAGCGCATCGCGGCTTTCTGGGCTGCGGGCATTTTGTGGCGGCGAATACGTATCTGGAGCAACACGGGCGACCCGCCATCGACTGGCGTTTGCCCGACGCGCCAGCATAAAAAAACCCGCCGATGTCTCACGACACGGCGGGTTTTTTACAACTGTGCTGCTATTCCAAAAGCTTACAGCGCGGCGATCGAGTCGCGTGCGGTAGCCAAGGCGGCGCCGGCAGCGTCCGGACCCATGTTCAGGCCTTCAGCGAAGATGAAGCTGACGTCTGTCATGCCCAGGAATCCGAGGAACGCCTTCAGATACGGCGTTTGCGAATCGTTCGGCGTACCGCTGTACTTGCCGCCGCGTGCCGACACAACAATCACCTTCTTGCCGGTCACCAGGCCTTCCGGGCCGTTCGCGCCGTACTTGAACGTGATGCCTGCGCGGGCGATCCAGTCGAAGTACGCCTTCAGCTGCGACGAAATGCCAAAGTTGTACATCGGCGCTGCGATCACGACCACATCAGCTGCTTGCAGTTCGGCGATGAGCGCTTCGCTCCTGGCATTAATTGCGCTCTGCTCAGCCGTGCGCTGGTCAGCGGGCGTGAAGAACGCGCCGAGCGTGGCGTCGTTGAGGTGGGGGAGATTGTCGGAGAGAAGATTGCGCACCACCAGCTTCGCGCCCGGATGCGCTTGCTGCAGCTTCACCGACACTTCGTCGGCCAGCAACGTGGATTGGGCGCCTTGCGAGCGGGCTGCGGAATTGATTTGAAGAATGGTCGTCATGATGATTCCTCTGTCTGGTCTGTTGAGTTCGAGCACGGATCGCGCTCTGACAGCACGCATTCTTCTTTTTTACGACGCCGGGAACAAGCTGCGCACTCGTGACGGATTGTTGCAGCAATAGAACAATCCGCCTTTATCACTGCGTTTAGACCTTCAACCTTTCAGCCAGCGTTCGCGCCATTGCTTCGACGGGCCGCTGCCATCGGCGGTAGAAAGCACATAACGCGATACTTCCGGCGGATCGAGCTTGACCTGCGCGACGCGTAGTTCGTCGCGCCGGAATGCGTGCACTTCCACCTTCGCGCCTGGCAAATAGCGCGCAAGCAGCGCGTCGAGATTCGATCCCGTTACGCGCACCCCATCGATTGCGACCAGCACATCTCCCGCCGATAACCCCGCTTTCTGCGCCGCGCTGTTCTCGTGGACAGCCGCGAGCACGCAATCCGCGCCATTGCGAATCCGCGCACCGAACGACGGTTTCGCTGCCGTGCCGTTGGTCGCGACATCGGGCGCGAACTTGATGCCGAAGGGCTCGAACAACGTATCGAGCGGCAGATCGCGCGTGCCGTGGACACCCTCGCGGAAGAGCTTTTTCAAGTCGGCGCCGGTGGCTTCGGCAAACAAGGCTTCCACTTCGCTTTCTTCGATACCCAGCGCCTTGCCGTGATAAAAATCCCGCCCGTAGCGTTGCCACAGCAGCCGCATGACGTCGTCGAGCGACTTCTTGCCTTCGGTTTGCGCGCGGATCGACAGGTCGAAAGCGAGCGCGACAAGCGAACCCTTCTGGTAATAGCTGACGATAGCGTTCGCCGCGTTTTCGTCCTGCCGATAATATTTGACCCACGCGTCGAACGAGCTTTCAGCCACGGTCTGCTTGAGCCGCCCCGACCCGCGCAACACGCCGCCGAGCGTCTTGCCCAGAAGCGAAAAATACTCGCTCGCGCTGATCAGGCCGCTGCGCACGAGCATCAGGTCATCGTAGTAAGAGGTAAAGCCTTCGAACAACCACAGCAGCGACGTGTAATTTTCCTGCGACAGATCGTACGGCGCGAACGCAGCCGGCTTGATGCGCTTCACATTCCACGTATGGAAATATTCGTGGCTGCAAAGGCCAAGATACGTTCGATATCCGTCCGTCACATCCGGCCGCCCGGCAACAGGCAGATCGGCGCGATTGCAGATCAGCGCGGTCGATGCACGATGCTCCAGGCCGCCGTAACCATCGGCGACGGCGACCGTCATGAACACATAGCGATCGACGGGCGCCTTCTTCGTACGCGGCTCGAACAACGCAATTTGCGATTCGCAAACACGCTTGAGGTCGGCTTCCAGGCGGTGCATATCGAGTCCGGTCACGCGGCCTGAGATCGCGATGTCGTGCTTCGCGCCGTGGGCGTCGAAGGAACCGAGCGCGAACTCACCCAGCGTCACGGGGTGATCAATCAGCGCATCGTAGTTGGGTGCTTCATATGTGCCGAAGCCATAGCGCTTCGTGCCGCGCGCCTCGGGCATTGCCGTGGCCACGCGCCAGTTCGCGTATTGCGCGCCCGAAGGCTTTTGAATATCGACGATACACGGCGCCTCCGCCTGCCCTTCCACCGCGAGAAACACGCTCGTGCCGTTGAAAAATCCGATGCTGTCGTCCAGATGTGCCGCGCGCACCGACAGGTCCCAGCCATAGACCTCGTAACGCAGCGTGATCGGGCCATCGTGCGGCGCGGTTTGCCACGCGTGTTTGTCGGTTTTATCGATGGCGAGCTTTCGACCGGCGGCGTTGAACGCCTGCAGCGTGACGATATTGCGGGCGAATTCGCGAATCATGTAACTGCCCGGAATCCACACCGGCAACACGAAACGCTGGCCAGACGGATCGGGTTGCGCGACGGTCAACGTCACTTCGAACAAATGCGCTGCGGGATTTTTCGGAACGATGGTGTAACGGATGGCGTTCATGCGTCGAGGTCCTTTTGTTCTTGTCGCCGGGCGTGATGGTGTGGTCCGGCGTTTAGTGCCTGCGCGGTCTGTGGCGAAACGGGTCGCGCAACTTCATGAAAGCGAAAGAGGCGCGTCGCGCGCCTCTTTCGTCGTTGGTCGACTAATCGACCGCGAATTTCAGTGAACCGCGGACAATTCCTTCTCCAGCCGATCTGCCGGCACCGCGCCGGGCAAACGGCGTCCGTCTGCGAGGAAAACAGTCGGCGTACCGGTCACGTTCATCGACTGGCCAAGCTTCAGGTTCTTGTCGATGGCCGTGGTATCGCAACTGGCAGCAGCTGTGGGTGGCGTGTGGTCGAGCATCCAGCCTTCCCACGCGCCGGACCGATCCTTCGAACACCAGATCGACTTGGACTTGACCGACGAATCCGGCGACAAGACCGGATACAGGAAGGTGTAGACGGTGACGTTATCGACGGACTTGAGCGTGGTTTCCAACTGCTTGCAGTACGGGCAGTTCGGATCGGAGAACACTGCGATCTTGCGCGCGCCCGTGCCCTTCACCACCTTGACCGCGTTCTCGAACGGCAGCTTCGCGAAATCGATCTTGTTCGTTTCTGCAAGACGCGCTTCAGTGAGATTCGTGCGCGTGCGGGTATCGACGAGATCGCCCATCAGCAGATAGTTGCCGGTCGCGTCCGTGTAGACGATCTGCGCCCCGAGATTGACTTCGTAGAGTCCCGGAACCGGCGACTTTTCCACGCTTTTGATATCGGCGTCGCCAATGCGCGATTGCAGCGTGGCCTTGATCTTGTCGGTGGTTTGATCGGCTTGTGCCGCAATACCGATACCAAACACCGCGGCCAACGTGGCAGCGGCGACCAGGGCGCGGCGAAGAGTGATTTTCATTCGAGTTTCCGTCAATCTGAAGTAAGTGGATGTTCTTAGCCAGTCTTAACCAAGCGCCGCGGACACGAGCCAGCGCTTGACAAGCGGTTGTGCACCCACGAGCGCCATGCCTGTGTTGCGCAGCCCGCGAGCGAGCGTGCCGGGCATGGCGAAGAGTTTCTGCAAGCCGTCGCAGGCGAGCGTCAATTTCTGGATGTCCTCGCGACGCGTGCGTTCGTATCGGCGCAGCAAAACAGGGTCGCCGGCCGAACGGAATGCTTCCTTGGCGGCGAGGGTTTCGGCCAGCGCGGCGACATCGCGCAAACCCAGGTTCATGCCCTGGCCCGCCAACGGGTGAATCAGATGCGCAGCGTCGCCCACCAGCGCCACGCGTGGACCGATCAGCCGGTCCACGGTTTGCAGCGCGAGCGGAAAGCCCTGCGCCGGCGTCACGCACTCGAGCGCGCCGAGCATGTTCTGCGTAGCCTTCTCGACTTCCGCCGCGAGCTGGGCGGGATCCAGCTTGAGGAGGGTATCGGCGTGTTCGGTTTTGGCGGACCACACGAGCGAGACGTGATCGCCGGGCAACGGCAATAACGCAATGATCTCGCCATCGCGGAACCACTGGTAAGCCGTCTCGCCATGCGGCTTTTCGCACTTAAAGTTCGCCACTACACCCGTTTGCCGATAATCCCGGCGCAGCATTTTCGCCCCCGTTTGCGCCCGCACCCAGGAATGCGCGCCATCCGCGCCGACCACCAGGTCCGCTTCGAGCGTGTCGCCGTTTGCGAGGGTCAGATGGGCAGCGTCGTCGTGGATGGTCAGGCCCTGAGCGCGCGAATCGATCCACGTCAGGTTCGGCTGGAAACGCAGCGCCGCGTCGAGCGATCGTTCGATCAGCGACGATTCCACGATCCACGCCAATTGCGGCACGGCAGCCTGGAATGCGGAGAAATGCAGCTCGGCGAAGGCGTCGCCGAAAACGCGCATGTCCAGTACCGGCCCGAGCTTGTCGCGCTCCAGCGCCTGCCACACGCGCAGCCGTTCCAGCAGCGCCTGCGAGCTCGACGACAGCGCGTAGATGCGGGAATCGAAGCTGCCGGCGGCGGGCGCGGGCGCAGCGGGCGTTGCCAGCAGCGCCGTGCGCAGGCCGGATTGCGTCAGCGCAAGCGCCGCCGTCTTGCCAACGAGCCCGCCGCCGACCACGACCGTATGAAAATTTCGTGATTGGAAAGTCATATGGCCATTATAGCCGCCGGGGTAGGCCGGGATTCGATGTGCAATGCCGCGTTTCAGCGGGTGCGACACCCTGTGGCTGCCCTTCCCACCCGCCCAGCCAACCCGCCCGTGGCGCTACAATAGCGGTTTTTCCGGCCCGCACGACGTGGCCGCCCGCTATGCGCGTGGGTCCCGGGGCTTGTCCCGGGGGGGTTGGAACCCGCGACACGCGCACCCGGCGTTGAACCACGCGGCGCACGCCGTTTCACCAGTTCGAAGGATTCCATGAGCCTCCAATGCGGCATCGTCGGCTTGCCTAACGTCGGCAAGTCCACACTGTTCAATGCACTGACCAAGGCCGGCATCGCCGCCGAAAACTATCCGTTCTGCACGATCGAGCCGAATGTCGGCGTGGTTGAAGTGCCGGATCCGCGGTTGGCCGCACTCTCGGGAATCGTCAATCCCGAGCGCGTGGTCCCGGCCATTGTTGAATTCGTCGATATCGCGGGCCTCGTGGCCGGCGCGAGCAAAGGCGAAGGCCTGGGCAACAAGTTCCTCGCGAACATTCGCGAAACCGATGCCATCACGCACGTCGTGCGCTGCTTCGAAGACGAAAACGTGATTCACGTCGCGAACAAGATCGACCCGCTCGCGGACATCGAAGTCATCAATACAGAACTGGCGCTGGCGGATTTGGCGACGGTGGAGAAGGCTCATCACCGTTACGCCAAGTCGGCGCGCTCGGGCAATGACAAGGAAGCGGCAAAGCTCGTCCCCTTGCTGGAAAAGATCCAGGCGCAACTCGATCAGGCGAAGCCTGTGCGCGCGCTGGACCTGAGCGAAGACGAGCTGCTGCTGATCAAGCCGCTCTGCCTGATTACGGCCAAGCCGACCATGTACGTGGCGAACGTGAAGGACGATGGCTTCGAAAACAATCCGCATCTGGACGCGGTGCGCAAGCACGCGGAGGCCGAGGGTGCGCCGGTGGTGGCAGTGTGCGCAGCGATCGAAGCGGAAATCGCGGATCTCGACGACGCCGACAAGCAGGAGTTTCTCGCCGATATCGGCATGGAAGAGCCGGGCCTGGATCGCGTGATTCGAGCGGGTTACAAGCTGCTTGGCCTGCAGACGTATTTCACGGCGGGAGTGAAGGAAGTGCGGGCGTGGACGATTCATATCGGCGACACCGCGCCTCAGGCCGCCGGTGCCATTCACACGGACTTCGAGCGCGGGTTCATTCGCGCGCAGACGATCGCCTTCGATGACTTCGTCGCGTTCAAGGGCGAGCAAGGCGCGAAGGAAGCCGGGAAGATGCGGGCCGAAGGGAAGGAATATGTCGTGCACGACGGCGACGTGATGAATTTCCTGTTTAACGTCTGATGTAATAAATCGTCGTTTGAGGTTGTTATTAAAAGCGGAGTCCCTGATAAAAGGATTCCGCTTTTTTATTGCATCGCGCCGGCCGCCCTGCTCCCCAACCGCGCGCAACCCACCTTGGGCGGTGACCATGAAGACCGAACTGATTTACTCATTGACGGAGCATTTCGAGGGGCACGCTCAGCAGACCAACAGCGGCGTTGAATTCTGGCTTGCTCGCGACCTTCACTGCACCGCCTCGTTCGCCTACGCCTGCTCCGCCCCGAACAAATCCGACCTCGATAAGCACCAGACCTATCGTAATCATGACGGCGAAACCGTCCACTTCCCCGCGCATTCGCGTTCGGGCAAAGCCCCGGACGGCGCCACCGCCCGATGCCGCGACGGCACGTGGAGCTTCAGCCGCCATCGCAGCGGCACGTGTTCGCGCCACGGCGGCGTCGCGGCCTGGCGCCGAGAACACGCGGCGTCGATGTCAAAGCAGATAAACGCCCGCCGGACAGCCATATTCATCGAAGTACAATGTCGTCACTTCCCGCGCGCTGCGGGAAACGCATTGCCGCGTACCGAATCCAGGGGTTTTCCGGCGGAGACTTAAGAACCGAAATCCGTCCGGCCGAAGCCCGCCGTAAAACCGAAAACCGCAAACCTCAAGACAACCGAATCCGCAAATGGCCCAATACGTCTTCACCATGAACCGCGTCGGCAAGATCGTGCCGCCCAAGCGCCAGATCCTGAAAGACATCTCGCTGTCGTTTTTCCCCGGCGCCAAGATCGGCCTGCTCGGCCTGAACGGTTCCGGCAAGTCGACCCTGATCCGCATCATGGCGGGCGTCGACAAGGAAATCGAAGGCGAAGCCACACCGATGCCGAACCTGAACATCGGCTACTTGCCGCAGGAACCGCAACTCGATCCGCAGCAAACCGTACGCGAAGCCGTTGAAGACGGCCTCGGCGAAGTCTTCAGCGCGCAGAAAAAGCTCGACGCCATCTATGCGGCCTACGCCGAACCCGACGCCGACTTCGACGCCCTCGCCGCCGAGCAAGCCAAATACGAAGCCATCCTCGCGACCAGCGACGGCGGCACGCCCGAGCAACAACTCGAAGTCGCCGCCGACGCACTGCGCCTGCCCGCGTGGGACGCGAAAATCGAACACTTGTCGGGCGGCGAAAAGCGTCGTGTGGCGCTTTGCAAGCTGCTGCTGCAAAAACCCGACATGCTGCTGCTCGACGAACCGACCAACCACCTGGACGCCGAATCCGTGGACTGGCTCGAACAATTCCTGACGCGCTACCCGGGCACAGTCGTGGCGGTCACCCACGATCGCTATTTCCTCGATAACGCCGCCGAATGGATTCTCGAACTCGACCGCGGCCACGGCATTCCGTGGAAGGGCAACTACAGCAGCTGGCTCGACCAGAAGCAGGACAGGCTGAAACAGGAAGAATCGACGGAATCCGCGCGCCAAAAAGCGCTGAAAAAAGAACTGGAATGGGTGCGCCAGAATCCGAAGGGACGCCAGGCGAAATCGAAGGCGCGTATCGCTCGCTTCGAGGAACTCAACAGTCAGGAATACCAGAAACGCAATGAAACGCAGGAAATCTTCATCCCTGTCGGCGACCGGTTGGGCAATGAAGTGATCGAGTTCAAGAACGTGAGCAAGGCATACGGCGACCGCCTCCTGATCGATAACCTGAACATGAAGATCCCGGCCGGCGCGATTGTCGGAATCATCGGGCCAAATGGCGCGGGGAAATCCACGTTGTTCCGCATGCTGACGGGTAAGGAGCAGCCAGATTCGGGCGAAATCGTCACGGGGCCAACCGTCAAGCTGGCGTACGTGGATCAAAGCCGCGACGCGCTCAATGCCAACAAGACTGTGTTCGAAGAGATTTCGGGCGGCGCGGACGTGCTGACGGTCGGCAAGTACGAAACGCCGTCACGGGCGTATATCGGCCGGTTCAACTTCAAGGGCGGCGATCAGCAAAAGACTGTCGGCGCGCTCTCGGGCGGTGAACGCGGCCGCCTGCATCTGGCCAAGACGCTGATTGAAGGCGGCAACGTGCTGCTGCTGGACGAGCCGTCGAACGACCTGGACGTCGAAACGCTGCGCGCGCTCGAAGACGCGTTGCTGGAATTCGCGGGATCGGTGATGGTGATTTCGCACGATCGCTGGTTCCTTGACCGGATCGCGACGCACATCATTGCGTTCGAAGGTGATTCACAAGTGACCTTCTTTGACGGCAACTATCAAGAGTACGAAGCCGACAAGCGCAATCGTCTGGGCGAGGAAGCGGCCAAGCCAAAACGCCTGCGCTATAAGCCGATCGTCCGGTAAGCACGGCCAGCGGGGCCAACAACAACGCACCGGATCGCCGCCCGCAGGGGCGGCCTGGATGGGGGACATCGGGATGGCGGGTACGAAGGCGCGACGCGTGGCGCTGTGGGCGGGCGCAGTCATCGCGGTGTTGCTGTTGGCAGTCGTCGGCGGCGGGTTGTTCGTCGCGCATGAAATGAAGGCGCGTGTGCTCGAAACGCTGGGGCCGCTCGGCTCGGTGGAGGACATCGATGTCGGGTATGCGCGTATTACGCTGAGCCACGTGCGCCTGCGGGGCCCGCAGGGCTGGCCCACGGACGACACGCTGCGCGCCGAACGCGTGACGGTGAACGTCGATATGCGCGCCCTCCTGAGCCACCGCGTGCATCTGCAACATGTGACGGTGGACGGCTTTTATCTCTCCGTCGCCCGTCTCCCCGATGGCAGAATCGAGTTGCTACCGAATCTGCGCCAGTCGACGCGCGAGGCCCAGGCGGGTTCAAGCGAAGCCGCGGCACACGCGCAGGAAGACCGGCTGATCGATCACGTCACGTTTGAGCGCGGCGCGATGGAGTTCTTCGATGAATCCGTGCAAACACCGCCGTACAAGGTCCTGATTTCCGACGCGCGAGCCAACGTCGATAACCTACATCTTCCCGCGCTCGCCGAGCCAACCAAGCTCGACATGAGCGGGTCGATCAAAGGACCGTCCCACACGGGCACGGTCACGTTCAACGGCTGGATGAAAATAGCGAGCAGGGATTCGCAGACGCACACGACGTTGCGCAATGTCGATATCGCGACGCTCGATCCGTATCTGCTGAAGAAAGCGGGCGCGAAGACCACTGTCACGGGCGGCACGCTCGATCTCACGCTCGACGCGACCGTGCACAACTACCAGATCCACGCGCCGGGTTCGGTCACGCTGAACCGGCTGCAACTATCGGACGACGGCAATCCGCTCGACACTTTCCTCACCATTCCGACCAAGATCGCGATCGCCGCGCTGAAGAATCACGATCAGATCAAGCTGGATTTCGAACTCGACGGCGATCTGCGCGACCCCAAGTTCTCGCTCAACGAGAGCCTGATGAAAAAGCTTGCGGCGGGCTTCGCGAAGGCGGTCGGCGTGAACCCCGAAGGCGTGGCTAAAAACACCGGTGGCGTGCTCAAGAGCATCGGCGACACGCTCAAGAACCTGTTCGGAAAATGATTACACGGGCAAACCGAGCGCTCTTAAGCGCGCTTCGGTCTGCTCGGCATTCGTGTGATGCACCGCGTTCCAGCCAAGCGCGGTGGCGGCACGAATATTCTTCGCGTTGTCATCGATAAAAACGACTTCCTGCGGCTGAATGCCCGGAAGATGTTTTTCGATTTCAGTCCACATCAGCGCGAAAATCGCCGGATCGGGTTTGGCGACCAGCACACGGCCCGACACCACCACTTCGCGAAACCGCTGCAGCACCGGGAATCGCTCCCACGCCCAGGGAAAGGTTTCGGCGGACCAGTTGGTGAGCCCGAACAGCGGCACGTCCGCAGCTTCGAGCTTGTCGACCAGCGCCACGCCTTCTTCCAGCACGCCCGCCACCATTTCCTGCCAGCGCTCGTAAAACGCGCGGATCAGGGCCTCGTGCTCGGGGAACCTGGCAATCAGTTCAGCATTGCCGTCGGCGATGGTTTGCCCCGCGTCCTGCTGCAGCACCCAGTCCGACACGACCACGTTGTCCATGAACCAGCGCCGTTCGGTGGCATCGGGAATCAGCCGGCTGTACACATACTCGGGATTCCAGTCGATCAGCACGCCGCCGAAATCGAACACCACTGCCTTGATCGCCATGCGTTTTTCGCTCCGTTCAGATTGCCTGCGTGCGTTTTTCGAGCCACGCCTTCGCCGCACCCGAGACATGCGGCGAAACGCGTTCGAGGACCGTCGCGTGATAGTCGTTGAGCCACGCGCGTTCATCGTCGCGCAGCAGGGTCAGGTCGATGCAGCGTGTGTCGACAGGACACAGCGTCAGCGTTTCGAACTTGAGGAAATCGCCGAATTCGGTCTTGCCGGCGGGCTCGTTCATCACGAGGTTTTCAATGCGGATACCCCATTTCCCCGGCCGATAAAGCCCCGGTTCAATCGAGGTGATCATGCCGTCTTCCATCGCCGTGTACGGCTCGGCCGGCGCGTAGTGCGAGATGACCTGCGGGCCTTCATGCACATTCAGGAAATAACCGACGCCATGCCCCGTGCCGTGGCCGTAATCCGCACCTGCTTCCCAGATGGGCGCGCGAGCGATGGCATCGAGCATGGGTGAACGAATGCCGCGCGGGAAATGCGCCCGCGACAACGCAATGGTCCCCTTCAGCACAATCGTGAAATCGCGTTTGTGCTCAGCCGTAATCGTGCCAATAGGCACCACGCGCGTGATGTCGGTCGTACCGCTCAGGTATTGGCCGCCCGAATCGATCAACAGCAAGCCATTGCCTTCGATCACCGAATGCGAGGCTTCGGTCGCGCGGTAATGCGGCATCGCGCCGTTCGCATTGAAGCCGGCGATAGTCGCAAAGCTCAACGTCACAAAACCCGGTCGACGTGCACGCGCGGCCGTCAGTTTTTCGTCGATGGTGAGTTCCGTGATCGTCTCGCGCCCGAGCGCATCTTCGAACCATGCGAAGAATTCCGCCAGCGCCGCGCCGTCCTGTTCCATGGTCGCGCGGATGTGTGCGGCGTCGGCAGCGGTCTTGCGTGACTTGGCGAATGTCGACGGGTTCACCGCTTCCACGATCTTCACTTCAGCCGGCACTTTCGCAAGCGAGCCGAACGTGATCCGGCGCGGATCGATAAGCAGCGTGGAACCGGCCGGCAACGTAGCAAGAGCATTCGCGACGGCGGAATACGGCTCAACCCGCACGTTCTCCTTCAGCAACGAAGCCTTCAGGTCAGCGGAAATCTTGCCGTCACCGACAAACAATGCGGCGTCATCCAGTCCGATCAACGCGTGCGCAACGAACACGGGGTTATAGGTGACATCGGCGCCGCGCAGATTGAACAGCCACGCAAGATCGTCGAGCGTCGAGATGAAATGCCACTGCGCACCCTTCTCGCGCATGACGCGCCGCACTTCCGCCAGTTTCTCCGGACGTGCGACGCTCGCTTGGGGCGCGACGTGTTCGTACACACTCTCCGACGGCAAACCCGGCCGCTCGGGCCAGACGGCATCGAGCAGGTCCAGATCCGTGCGCAACACGATCCCGCGCTCCGTCAGCGCATCTTTCAGCGTCCGCGCCGCCGCTACGCCGAGCACGGCGCCATCGACCGCCACCGTCTCGCCGGCCGCCACGTTCGCGGCGAGCCAGTCCACGTGCGGCGCGGATTGCTGTCCGGCCATCATCTTCATCAACGCGATTCCCGTGCCGGCCAGTTGCGCCTCGGCCTGCGTCCAATAACGGCTGTCAACCCACACGCCGGCGAAATCGGCCGTCACGACCAGCGTTCCGACCGAGCCAGTGAACCCTGAGAGCCACTGCCGCCCCTGCCAGTGTTCCGGCAAGTACTCGGAGATGTGCGGATCCGACGACGGCACCAGCACGGCAGCGAGCACCTCACGCGCCATGGCGCCACGCAGCAATTCGATACGCCGGGCGAAAGTCTGGCCATCGGGGGAATTCAGTCGATCGTTCATGGAGTCACCTGCAGAATTTTGTTACGTCGAACCTTCTGTTACGTCGAACCATAAGATCACCAACGGTCAACGGGATATCAGCGACGCGCCGCCAGACCTACGGTAACGGTCACGGCGACCAGCGCGAACAGCACGCACACGAGCCATTCGAGAGAATCGCCATCGTGGAATGCGCCGGTGATATTGCCGAGCATTTTCGCGACCATCGCCGCCACCACGCCCGCAAGTCCGGCCGCCCATATCCGGCCGAACGGTCTTGAGACCGACCGCCGCAGCGGATGCAGCCATCCGGCAGCCAGCCCGACCACCAAACCGAGAAATACGATCCCAGGCCACCCCATTAGCAGCGCATTCCAGTGGAATTAAGACTAAACCTATGGGTTGAATCGGATCGGTGAACTAGCATTTTCGGTTCTGTAAACCTAGAAGGTCTGGATGGCGTTTGCAGCGTAGCGACTGAGTTTAGGGGCCTGGAATGGCGATGGCAAGCAAGTGCCGCGCCGCCCGGCCGGCCCTCAGCGCGCGCGGCGACGTCGGAAATCATGCGAATCGCCATTATTGACGCGGACGTCCATCACGCCGCACTCATCCGCCGGACGCTAGTCCTGGACGGCCATTTCTGCCACTTCTTCCCCACGGCGCCCGTGTTGCTGGATCGAATGAGGCACGACACATTCGACCTGCTGATCGCCGCCAATGAAACGCGCGACATGATCGGCGCGGAAATCATCGAACGCGTGCGGCAACTGGCGCCACAGCTTCCCATTGTGTTGATCGCGGCAAGCCAGAACGAGTCGGACATGGTCGCCTGCCTGAAAGCTGGCGCCGACGATTGCGTCGCCAAGCCTGTCCGCTGCACCGAACTGGCCGCCCGCGTGGAAGTGCTGGCGCGCCGAAGCGCGGTTCGCACGCCCGTTGCCGAGCACTTCGGCGAATATCGGTTCAATGTTTCGGAATTGAGCGTGAGTTTCGCGGATCAGCACGTCCTGCTCACGCCGAAGGAATTCCGCTTCGCCCGGCTACTCTTCACGAACCAGTCGCGTGCCGTGTCGCGGGCGCACATCATGGAAGTGATGTGGCCGCGTGGGAGCGACATGGCGTCGCGGACGCTGGATACCCACGCGTCCCGTCTGCGCACGAAGTTGAATCTCCGCCCGGACAACGGTTACCGGTTGACGCCGCTCTACGGCTACGGTTACCAGGTGGACCGGATTGAAGCGGACTGTGTTCCAGGTGGCTTATCTGGCATAGGTTTCCAGGCTGGGACTGAAGAAATTCGTGAAAGGCTATAATATCGGGCTAAATTCCAAGGTATCCAAGGCCATCGGATCAGGCCCATAACATGCAGCTCCTCGCGATCGGAATCAACCACCACACTGCGCCTGTCGCGTTGCGCGAACGCGTGGCGTTTCCGCTCGAACAGATCAAACCGGCGCTCGGCGCGCTGAAAGACCTGTGGTTGGGGCCGCTGGGGAAAGCGGCGCCGGAGGCTGCGATCCTGTCCACGTGCAACCGCACCGAGCTGTATTGCGCCACCGACGACAAAGCCGCACGCGACGCCGCCATCCACTGGCTGTCCAAGTATCACAACCTGCCGGTGTCCGAACTCGCGCCGCACGTCTACGCGCTGCCGCAATCCGAAGCAGTGCGGCATGCGTTTCGCGTCGCCTCGGGGCTTGACTCCATGGTGCTCGGCGAGACGCAGATCGTCGGCCAGATGAAGGACGCGGTGCGCACGGCGTCGGAAGCCGGCGCGCTCGGCACCTATCTGAACCAGTTGTTCCAGCGCACCTTCGCCGTTGCAAAGGAAGTGCGCACAACCACTGAAATTGGGGCGCAATCGGTTTCCATGGCTGCGGCGGCCGTGCGTCTCGCCCAGCGCATCTTCGAAAACATTTCGGGCCAGCGCGTGCTGTTCATTGGCGCAGGTGAAATGATCGAGTTGTGCGCGACGCACTTTGCCGCGCAAAAGCCGCGCGAACTTGTGGTCGCGAACCGCACCGCCGAACGCGGCGAAAAGCTCGCTGAACGCTTCAACGGCCGTTCCATTCCCCTCTCCGAATTGCCCGCGCGCATGCACGAGTTCGACATCATCGTGTCGTGCACGGCATCCACGTTGCCGATCATCGGGCTTGGCGCAGTGGAACGGGCCGTCAAGGCGCGCCGCCACCGGCCAATTTTCATGGTCGATCTCGCCGTGCCACGCGACATCGAACCCGAAGTGGGCAAGCTGCAAGACGTATTCCTCTATACCGTCGACGACCTCGGCGCGATTGTTCGTGAAGGCAGCGCGTCCCGGCAAGCGGCGGTGGCGCAGGCGGAATCGATCATCGACACCCGTGTGCAGAATTTCATGCAATGGCTCGATGCACGCAGCATCGTGCCGGTGATTCGCCACATGCATACGCAGGCCGACGCCCTGCGCCGCGCCGAAGTCGAACGCGCCCGCAAGATGCTCGCGCGTGGCGACGACCCGGCGGCGGTGCTAGAAGCGCTGTCGCAGTCGCTGACCAACAAGCTGATCCACGGCCCCACGCACGCGCTCAGCCGTGCCAGCCACGAGAATCGCGACCAGCTCATCGACCTGATGGGCGGGCTTTACAAGCACGGCCACCCGTCCGGGTCGAACGAGCCGTCCGATCCGTCGGACACTTAGCGCCCCTCTCTCGTCTCTTCTGCAGTTGCGCCGCATGTGAGCATCTTTGCGGTTGCGTTCCTGATCGCTGTCTTCTCCGGAGCTTCGCTCCAGCCTTCCATGAAAACGAGCATGCAAAACAAGCTCGACCAGCTCACTACCCGGCTGGCCGAACTCAATGACCTGATGAGCCGCGAAGATGTGACCGCCGATATGGATCAGTATCGGAAGATCACGCGGGAAAACGCCGAGATCGGGCCGGTCGTGGAGCAATACGCGTTGTGGCGGCAAGCGTCGAACGACGAAACCACCGCCATGGAGCTGCTCTCCGACCCGTCCATGCGCGATTTCGCCGAAGAGGAAATTGGCGAGGCGCGCGAGCGGATGGCGGCCATCGAGCGGGACCTGCAAGCCATGTTGCTGCCGAAAGATCCTAACGATGACCGCAATATCTTCATCGAAATCCGTGCAGGCACGGGCGGCGACGAATCCGCGCTGTTCGCGGGCGACTTGCTGCGCATGTATCTTCGATACGCCGAGCGCAATCGCTGGACGGTCGAAATGATGTCGGAAAGCGTCTCCGATCTCGGCGGTTATAAAGAAGTGATCGTGCGGATCGCGGGCCTGAACGTGTACTCGAAGCTGAAGTTCGAATCGGGCGGGCATCGGGTGCAGCGGGTGCCGGCGACCGAAACGCAAGGGCGTATCCACACGTCGGCTTGCACGGTGGCGGTGATGCCCGAAGCCGATGAAATCGGCGAAGTGGTGATCAATCCGGCTGACTTGCGTATCGATACGTTTCGCGCTTCCGGTGCGGGCGGCCAGCACATCAACAAAACTGATTCGGCCGTGCGCGTGACGCATTTGCCGACGGGAATTGTCGTGGAATGCCAGGACGACCGCTCGCAGCACAAGAACAAGGATCGCGCGCTGAAGGTGCTCGCCGCGCGGATCATGGACAAGCAGAATCAGGAGCAGCACGCGAAGGAAGCGGCCACGCGCAAGAGCCTGATCGGCTCGGGTGATCGCTCGGAACGGATTCGCACGTATAACTTTCCGCAGGGGCGGATGACCGATCACCGGATCAACCTGACGCTCTATAAGCTCGATGCAATCATGGATGGCGATATTGACGAACTCGTCGCCGCGCTCGTCAGCGAACATCAGGCCGAGTTGCTGGCGGCACTGGGCGATTCGGAATGACGACGGTTGCCGCGTTATTGCACGCGTCCGCGCTGCCCGCGCTCGAAACGCGGATCCTGCTCGAGCACGTGCTCGGCTGGCGGCGGACCGAACTGATCACACGCGATGACGAGGAACTGGCCGAGCAAAGCGTCGGGCGCTTCGAAGCGCTGGCACGCCGGCGCGCGGCGGGCGAACCGATCGCTCAGCTCGTGGGCACGCGGGAATTTTTCGGGCTTGAGTTCGAGGTCACGCCGGATGTGCTGATTCCGCGGCCGGAAACGGAGCTGCTGGTAGAAATTGCGCTTGAACAGATGTCGGGAATCGAAGCGCCGCGTGTACTCGATCTCGGCACGGGCAGCGGCGCGATCGCGGTGGGAATTGCTTTTGCTCGCGACGATGCCCGGGTCTGGGCAGTCGACCGATCGGCTGAAGCGCTGGCCGTAGCCGCCCGCAACGCATCTCGGTTGCTCAGCCCTGAGCGCAAGATCACCCTGCTGAAAAGCAACTGGACGGATGCACTCGAACCCGCGCTGCGCTTCGAAGTGATCGTGAGCAATCCGCCGTACATCGCGCAAAACGATCCGCATTTGTCCGAAGGCGATCTGCGCTTCGAACCGCGCACAGCACTCACCGATGAAGCCGACGGGCTCGCCGCGATCCGCGCCATCATCCAGACCGCGCCGTTTTTCCTGGCGACCGGCGGCTCGCTCTGGCTCGAACATGGCTACGATCAGGCCGCAGACGTACGCGCGCAGCTGACGGCGCGCGGCTTTTCAGACGTACGATCGGAGCGCGACCTGGCCGGTATCGAGCGTGTAAGCGGAGGGTTTTTCACGGCCTGATGCACGCGTCAAGCGACTGCAAACGGGTCACAAGACGTCCCAACCGCTTTCAGCCACCCAGATTGAAATCCGCTATCATTTCAGCTTGTTAGCGCGTGAAATTTCGCTTGAAGCAGCGCATCCCTCACCGCTCTACCCAAAATCAACCCGCATTACAACGCCTCGCAGGAAAGACCATGGATACGCAAGAACGCATCAAGCAAATCGTCGAAGGAGCACCCGTCGTGCTGTTCATGAAGGGCACCGCGCAGTTCCCCATGTGCGGTTTCTCCGGCCGCGCCATCCAGGTCCTGAAGGCTTGCGGCGTGACCGATATCAAGACGGTCAATGTCCTCGAAGACGAAGGCGTCCGCCAGGGCATCAAGGAATTTTCCAACTGGCCAACCATTCCGCAGCTTTACGTGAACGGCGAGTTCATCGGCGGCTCGGACATCATGATGGAAATGTACGAATCCGGTGAGCTGCAACAATTGTTCGCAGCTGCCTGAGATTGTCCGTCGCACGTTCTTCGCCTGCAGCGCCCGTGCCGCGACGGCTGATCGTCGCCATCACGGGTGCAACGGGTTCGATCTACGGCGTCCGGTTGCTGGAAACATTGCGTCGCCTCGGCGGCGTAGAAACGCATTTGCTCATTTCCAGTGCGGGCTGGCTGAATATCCAGCACGAACTGGATCTCGATAAAACCACCATTCACGCGCTCGCGGACGTGGTGCACAACGTCCGCGACGTCGGGGCGAGCATCGCATCGGGATCGTTCGCTACCGACGGCATGATCGTCGCACCTTGTTCGATGAAAACGCTGGCGAGCATCGCGCTCGGGCTATCGGACAACCTGATCACCCGCGCTGCCGATGTCGTACTGAAAGAACGACGCCGCTTGGTGTTGATGGTGCGCGAAACGCCGTTCAACCTCGCGCATCTTCGCAATATGACCTCGGTCACCGAAATGGGCGGCGTCATTTTCCCGCCGCTGCCGGCGTTCTACCATCGTCCGGCTTCTATCGATGAAATGGTCGATCAGACGGTCGAGCGCGTGATCGACATGTTTGCACTCGGAAGCCCGATCGCGGCAGCCTGGCCGGGATTGAGAGACGCGGATCATTAACAACACCGGTGACACAATTCATTGCCTCGCTAGCTGTTTATCAACGCATTGCGAGTCCTTATAGTCGTGGTAACGCCTCTTTTCGAGATTTGCTGCCATGACCCGCCTTCCGACCATTTTCATATCCCACGGTGCGCCGACGCTGCCTATTGACCCGTCGATGCCTTCCGTCGAGTTCGCCTCGTTCGCAACGCGCTTCGAGCGTCCGCGTTCGATACTCATGCTTTCCGCGCACTGGGGCACGGCGCAGCCAGTAGCAAGCATTGCCGAGCAGCCGGAGACCATCCATGATTTCTACGGATTTCCGCGTGCCCTTTACGAGATCCAGTATCGCGCGCCGGGTGCGCCGAGTCTTGGCAAGCAAGCCGCGACGCTGCTGACGCAAGCGGGCGTTCCAGCGGCCATTACTGAGCACGGTCTTGACCACGGCGCGTGGGTGCCGCTGCTGCTGATGTACCCGGACGCGGGAATTCCGGTCGCGCAGCTATCGATACAACCGCGTCTCGATCCGGCTCACCACTACCGCGTGGGCCGCGCGCTGCGAGCGCTAAGGGACGACGGCGTAATGATCGTGGGATCGGGACAGATCACGCACAACCTGCGGACGGCGGATTTCAGCGCGCGGCCGGAAGATGCCGATCCGCGCGTGGCCGAATTCACCGATTGGTTCGAGGACCGGCTGGAGAAACGGGACATTGAAGCGTTGCTCGACTACCGGAAACAGGCGCCCCACGCGGTGCTGATGCATCCGACCGATGAACATTTGCTGCCTATTTTCGGTGCGCTGGGAGCGGCCGACGATGATTTTGAACTCGGCATTCAGTCGCTGGGCACATTTCAGAAAACGTTGGCCATGACAAATTACGTTTTCAGCGACGCCTAAATCCCCACAAAATGTGGCGATTTGCCACGAATCGAAATAAAAAACCCGCTTGATTGCTCAAGCGGGTTTTTTTAATTGAGATAACGGGGTTTTATGAGCCAGCTATCACGCACCGACCTCGGCGAGGATATCGTCGTGGCTTTCGCGTTCTTCGAGATATTGGGACCGATACCCGGTTTGCACGCCCCAATAATAGAATCCCAGTGCCATGATGGCCACGAACGCCATATCCCAGCCGTAGGGCAATAATCCGCGTCCGCCGAATTCCGTACTGCCGATGAGCGAAACAACGGCCATCGCTGGCAAATACGCGATCAGCCACCACGCCGCCCTCAGGTCATCGCTCCACTCGTGAAAACCGGTCTTGGACTGATAGTAGAAATACACCGGCAACGCGACCACCATCAGCAGGATGATTTCGCCGGTCAGCGGCCACTTTGCCCAGTACAACACCTCGGAGGCGCACACGAACGCGAACGGCGCGATGATCGACATGCCTTTGATCATCAACGGGCGATGCAGGTCCGTGGCCGCGCGGCGCAACGCCATCAGGCTCACGGGGCCAGTCAGGTACGAGATCACGGTGGCGACCGAAATCACCGCCGCCAGCGAGCTCCAGCCGCGGAAGAAGAACATGAAGACGAACGCGACGCCAAGGTTGAAGAACATCGCCGGGCGCGGCACGCCGTAGAGCGGATGCACGTGGCCCAGGATCTTCGGCAGCGTGTTGTTGCGCTCCATTGCATAGATCATGCGCGAGGTCGTCGCCATGTAGGTCGTGCCGGTACCACTCGGGCTGACAAACGCATCGACATAAAGGAGGAACGCGAGCCAGTTCAGGTTAAGCGCCAGTGCAAGTTCCGCGAATGGCGATGCGAAGTTGAAGTGGCTCCAGCCTTTCAGCACATCGCCAGGACTGACCGCACCGATATACGCCACTTGCAGCAACACGTAGATTACAAGTGCCATCAGGATCGAGCCGATCACCGCGAATGGAATACTCTTCGACGGATTACGCGCTTCGCCAGCCAGATTCACCGGACTCTGGAAACCATTAAAGCTGAATACGATACCGCTGGTAGCAACCGCAGTCAGGACTGCGGACCAGCCATAAGGTGCGAAACTCGAACTCGTGCCAAAGTTCTCGCTGTGAAAACCGGTCAGCATAAGACCGAGAATAGTCGCACCGGGGATAATGAACTTGAATACGGTAATGGCGGAATTGGCGCGGGCGAATAATTTAACGCCCCAGTAATTCAGCAGGAAATATACGATCACCAATAATGCCGATAAACCAAGTCCGGTCGGTGTAAGCGACCCATCGACGAAAAGTGCATGTGCCCATTGATATGGCCAGGTACTCATGTATTGAATCGATGCTTCCGCCTCAATGGGAATCACTGAAACGATTGCAATCCAGTTTGCCCATGCGCTGACGAATCCAACGAGTGCCCCATGCGAATAACGCGCATACCGGACCATTCCGCCAGACTCCGGAAACATTGCTCCCAGTTCTGCGTAAGTCAGTGCAATGGCAAGAATGACCACTGCGCCAATAACCCATGCAACGATAGCCGCAGGCCCTGCAATCTTGGCTGCTTTCCAGGCACCGAATAACCAGCCCGAGCCGATGATGGAACCCAGACCGGTCAGCAGCAGCGCAACCGGCCCAATGTTCCGTTGAATAGAACTTTTCACTACGTCTCCTTCAGTCAAAAAACTTTCAAATACCTTATGCGGGGTTAATGCGAACCTTCAGCTAAATTCGTGCCCTGCCCCAACGTGGCGCGTAGTTTAACGGGTGTGCCCGCTTAACGCTCTATCTGTTACGACTGAGGTTTGAACGGATCCGGCGCATAGGAAAATATCTACCGAAAGATTTGTAATGTGACGTTGCGATGTCGCGAAACCGGCTCAAAAAACCCCTGTTTACGGTCGGATATTATTTGACCTTGGGTTTGATTCGCCGTATAAACCTTCTTGCAGGATTTCAAGTGGCGAGTGAATTGGTCTTTCGTAGTTCGCCCATCACGGTACTCCGGTTGGTCCCATTGCCCCTTCCTTGATTTTCATGCACATTCGGGCTTCGGCCTTATTCAACATCTTTAGGAACAAGTAACATGGAAACCGGTACCGTCAAGTGGTTCAATGACGCAAAGGGCTTTGGATTCATCACGCCGGACGGCGGCGGCGAAGACCTGTTCGCACATTTCTCTGAAATTCGCGTGGAAGGCTTCAAGACGCTTCAGGAAAACCAGAAGGTTACCTTCGAAGTGAAGACCGGCCCGAAGGGCAAGCAAGCTGCAAACATCAAGCCGGCCTGAGTTTTATTGCCGCTTGAATAGCAGACAAGAAACCCCGCACTCGCGGGGTTTTTTCTTTTACATCACGGGTTTATCAGTAGTTAATGAGAAATTACTTTAAATAACTGCCCGGACGGTAATAGCAAGTAATACCGGTCAACCAAATAGCCGGCGCGCATAAATGCCGAGCCCGGTCGCCACGCTGGCCAGCCGGTCGCCGAACACCGCTTCAGCCTCGGGGAACGCGTCAGAGAGCGATTGTGAAAGGAAACCGAGTCCGGTCGATCCGCCCGTGAAGTAGACCGCGCCCACGTCCTGGGGCGCTACACCGGCGCGGTGCACCGTTTCCCGTGCAGCCGCCACGATCCGCCGTGTCTCTTCCAGCCCTGCATCGATGAGTTGCTGCTCGGTGAAGCCGATACGCAGCGCCTCTTCCACCTCCTCCATCCCGATGGTGGTCTCACCGCCCGCCGCCACTTCGATCTTCGCGGCCTCCGCGTGCGACGCCAGCGCGTGCCCGAGGCGGCGCTCGACCACGCGCATGAGGCGCTCGTGGTGCTTCGAGTCGCTGTAGAGGTGCCGCATCAATTGCAGTTCATTGACACGTTTTGGCCCGTAGACGGTATTGATCAGATGCCAGGTCGCGAGGTCAAAATAGACGCGGTTCGGCACTTCGCGGCCTTCAGGCGCCATCGACTGGTAACCCAGCTCACGCAGGATCGTCGCGAGCTCCACGCGGCGATCGAAGTCCGTTCCGGCCACATGGACGCCGTAATGCGCGAGCACGTCGTCTTTTCGCGACAACAATTTTGCGCGCGCCGGCCCGACCCGCACCAGCGAAAAGTCCGACGTACCGCCCCCAATATCGGCCACCAGCACCAGCCCTTCACTCGTCAGGCGCGCTTCATAGTCGAAAGCAGCGGCAATCGGCTCGTACTGGAAATGGATATCCGTCAGGCCAACGGCTTGCGCAGCGGCTTGAAGCTGGTTCTGGGCGAGCTGATCCGCACGCGGATCGTCGTCGACAAAAAATACCGGGCGGCCCAGTACCGCTCGCGTGATCGGCGTGCTGGAAACGGCCTGCGCCTTCTGCTTCAGATGCTGCAGGAACAGCGTGATGACGTCGACGTAGCGGATCGCGGAGCCGTCGCCCAGGTCCGTGCTCGTCTCAGCCAGCGGCGAGCCGAGAATGCTCTTCATGGAGCGCATCAGGCGGCCGTCGAAGCCGTCGATGTAAGACTCGAGCGCGGCCCGCCCGTAGGCTTGCTCGTCCTCGTCCGTGTTGAAAAAGACAGCGGTCGGCAGCGTGGTGGCGCTGCCTTCGACCGGCGCGAGCCGGATCGATGCCCCGTCGGGCAATGCGACCGCTGAATTCGACGTGCCGAAATCGATCGCGCAATAGGTCATGAGGTGAGCGACGGCAGCGAGAACTCCGCCAGCGCCGCAAACAAAAAGTGGAGCGCGTTTTTAGCACGTAACGCGCAGTACATCAACCGTCGATCAAAAACATTGCCGGGGGAACGGATTTTGCTCGAAAACCCGGTAATTAATGCTCTCTGCCGGAGGCGCGTGCAGCCGGTCATTCCCACCTTACCGGCCGAATGTATGAACAACACCAGGACTGTTCCCGCAGTTGGCGAAGACAAGGAAGCACCGGCAAGAATTATCGAAACCGATCTGCCTGGACGGCTCGACCGGCTGCCGTGGGGCCGCTTTCATACGCTGATCGTGCTGGCGCTCGGGATCACGTGGCTGCTCGACGGGCTTGAAGTCACGCTCGCTGGCGCAGTTGCCAGCGCGTTGAAAACCAGTCACGTGCTGAAGTTCTCGAACGCCGATGTCGGGCTCGCCGGCAGCGCCTACATTGCGGGCGCGGTGATCGGGGCACTGGGTTTCGGCTGGCTGACGGACCGGCTCGGGCGTCGAAAGCTATTTTTCATCACGCTGTTCCTGTACGTGGCGGCGACAGCAGCGACGGCCGTTTCATGGAATCTCGCCAGTTTTGTGTTGTTTCGCTTTCTCACCGGCGCGGGGATTGGCGGCGAATACACCGCGATCAATTCCACGATCCAGGAGTTCACCCCCGCCCGCGTGCGCGGCTGGACGGACCTGGCGATCAACGGCACGTTCTGGGTGGGCGCAGCGCTGGGCGCGGCAGGGTCGATCGTGCTGCTCGATCCGGGCTTGCTGCCCCCCGATTACGGCTGGCGCGCGTGTTTTCTGATCGGCGCGATCCTGGGATTGCTGATCCTTTTCATGCGCACGTGGGTTCCGGAAAGCCCGCGCTGGCTGATCACGCATGACCGCGTGGACGAGGCGAAGGAAATTGTGGATGGCATTGAGGGGAAGTTTCGCGAACATGGCGTGACACTGCTCACCGATCCCGTCAAACCACTGCGTCTGCACGCCCGGGATCACACGAAGCTCAGTGAAGTGTTCCGCTCGCTCTTTCATGTGCATCGGCGGCGTTCGCTAGTCGGATTGACGCTGATGACCGCCCAAGCGTTTTTCTATAACGCGATATTTTTCACCTACGCGCTCGTGCTGACGGATTTTTACGGTGTGCCGGGGGATCACATCGGCTGGTATGTGTTGCCGTTCGCGGCCGGCAATTTCCTCGGGCCGATCATGCTAGGCAAACTCTTCGATATCGTCGGCCGGCGCAAGATGATCGCCTTCACGTACGGTATGTCCGGGGTTTTGCTGACTATCAGCGGATACCTGTTCGAGCAGGGTTGGCTCACGAGCACGACACAGACTATTTCCTGGATGGTGATCTTCTTTTTTGCATCGTCGGCGGCGAGTTCGGCGTATCTCACCGTCAGCGAAACGTTTCCTCTCGAGATCCGGGCACTGGCCATAGCGATTTTTTATGCCTTCGGGACGGCACTGGGCGGCATTGTGGGGCCGGCGCTGTTCGGCAAGCTCATTGACACGCATCAGCGCGGCGCCGTGTTTGCGGGCTATCTGATCGGTTCTGCACTGATGGTGCTGGCTGCGGTTGTGGCAGGAGTCTGGGGGGTATCGGCGGAACGCAAGTCGCTGGAGGACGTGGCGCGGCCGTTGTCGTCAGCGGAGGAGTGAGCGTTTCTGGTGCGATCGCGCGGCGTCTGTTCGACCACCGCGCTTTCCAGCATTTACTGCCGTTCAAGACCGCTTATTTGAACGCCTTACCCCAAGCGCCATCGAATGCGACTTCACCAATCGCCGCCCGCTCGCGGGGTGCGTTTTCGCGCTCCAGCAGGGCTGCGTCGAGCGAGGCCGGGTCCCCGTGATGTCCCAGCGAAATCATCGCGATCACTTCTACGTCCTCCGGGGGCGAAAACGCCTCGCGGAACGCGTTGACATCGAAACCCGCCATTTGGTGGGCCACCAGGCCGAGCGCGTGTGCTTGGAGCACCAGCGACATACCCGCCGCGCCCGCATCGTACTGAGCTGTGCGGTTCACGTCGCCCTTGGGCGTCAAGGTCTTCGCCAGCACGCAAATCAGTACGGGCACATTGGCGTTCCACCCCTGGTTGAACGGCACCAGTGTGGCGAAAGCCTTCTGGAAAGCGGCTTCGTCGTGGTTGCGGTCAAAGGTCAGGAAACGCCACGGCTGCATGTTGTACGAAGACGGCGCCCAGCGTGCAGCCTCCAGCACGCTATGCAATTGCTCGCGGCTCACCGCCTGGTTCGATATTGCCCGCGGGCTCCAGCGGCCGGCCAGCAGCGCATCGATTGCGACTTCAGTAGGTGCGATTTTTTCGGTCATGCGGCAGTCCCTGGTTGGTTGGTCCGGACAGCATGCGCTAACACGCACGCTACGAGACCATAAGAATAACCAAGCTGGCAAACCCGCGCTGCGGCATTAAAAATTCGCTGCTCCACGGGCACGCCGTCCAGCAGAGCCGCTCTCAGGTCGCCACCGCCTGCATCGAGCGCGATGCCTTGTTGATCCGCAAGACCATCACGGCCGCGACAATACACAGGCTGCCGGAAATCATCGTCGCGACGGTGTAGGTGCCGAGACTCGCGCGCAGCATGCCTCCGCCAAGCGCCGCAAACGCCGCGCCGAACTGATGTGCCGCCACGACCCAGCCGAATACGATCGGCGCCGACTCCTTGCCGTAGACGTCAGTTGCGAGCCGGACGGTTGGCGGTACGGTGGCCACCCAATCCAGCCCGTAGAAAACGGCGAAGACCGGCAAGCCGTAGAAGTCGATACCAAACGCGTGCGGCAGGAACATCAGCGACAACCCGCGCAAGCCGTAATACCAGAACAGCAGCACGCGAGCGTTGAACCGGTCGGACAGCCAGCCGGACAGCGTGGTGCCGACGAGATCGAAAATGCCCATGGCGGCCAGAAGCCCCGCGCCTTGCACTTCGGTCATGCCGTGATCGGCGCACATCGCGATCAGATGCGTGCCGATATACCCGTTCGTGCTCGCCCCGCAAATGAAAAAGCTGCCCGCCAGTAACCAGAAATCGCGCGTCTTGCTCGCCATGCCCAGCGTGCCGAAGGCGAGCGTGATCGGGTTTTTCTGCGCGACGGGAACAGCGGGCGGCGAATCAGGGACTTCGCCGAACGGGCGGAGCACGACATCGGAGGGACGCTCGGGCAGCAGCCACGCCACCAGGGGCAACACCACCGCTGCGGCAGCAGCGACGACCAGCACCATGGGACGCCAGCCGAAGCGCTCGGTGATCGCCGCGAGCATCGGCAGGAACACAAGCTGACCGGTGGCCGAACTGGCCGTGAGAATCCCCATCGCCAGTCCGCGATGCGACGTGAACCAACGATTCACTATGGTCGCGGCCAGCGTGATGGCGGCCACGCCGGTAGCCCCGCCCACCAGCACACCCCATATCAGGATCATCTGCCATGGAGCAGTCATCAGCGTCGACAACCCCACGCCCGTCGCCAGCGTCCCCAGCGCCGCCAGCACCGTCGGGCGCACGCCGAAACGCTGCATCGCGGCGGCGGCGAATGGCCCGGTCAGACCGTACAGCGCCAGGTTGATGGAGATCGCGAGCGAGACGGTCGCGCGGCTCCAGCCGAACTGCTGTTCGAGCGGCAACATCATGACGCTTGGCGTCGCACGCGTGCCGGCGGCCGCGAGCAACACAAGAAACACGACTCCCACCGATATCCACGCGTAATGCATGCGGCCCGAAAGCCGTCTGGCTGCCCAATTCATCCTTCGCTCCGGTTTCTTCTGGTTATCTTTCGACCAACGTTTCGACCAACGTTACCGTCCAGTCACATTTAGGTTGCGAGCTTAGTGACTGCTCGGTAACATGTCAAGAATCCCTTCGAAATTAAAGGACATGATCGTGGTACGCGTATCGAATGAAGGCTCTGCCGCCGATAAAAAACCGGTCCGCCGGCACATGGACGGCGCTACCGCGCAGGAACAACTGCTCGACGCCGCAGAGAATCTTTTTTATCGCGATGGCATCCGGGCGATCAGCGTTGACGCAGTGGTCGAACGCGCCGGCGTGAACAAAATGAGCGTGTACCGGCAGTTTTCGTCGAAAGACGATCTGGTGGTGGCGTACCTCACGCGCATGGACACGCGCTTCCGGGAACGGATTGAAGACAGCATCGCGAAGCATCCGGGACAACCGGCCAAGGCGCTCGTGCAAAGCATTACTGACCTTGTGGAGCGGGCATCGAATCCGGATTATCGCGGTTGTCCGTTTGTCAACGTGGCGTGCGAATTCGCAGATCGCGAGCATCCGGCGCGGGTCTCGGTGGCACACAACAAGCAGTATCTGATTGCCCGGTTGCTGGAGTTATCGACTGCGGCGGGTGCGGCCGATCCTCAATTTCTGGCCGATTCCCTGGCGTTGCTGGTAGAGGGCGTGTACACCGCGAGCCAGACTTTCGGCCCGGGCTGCGGACCGATGCGTACAGCGCCCGCCACGGCCGCGCTGCTCGTGAAGGCGGCCTGCGGTAAAGACAGGATCGAACCGTGAACGAAGAGATTATCGATTCAACGCGGCATTGGCTCACCCGCGCCGTTATCGGCCTGAACCTGTGTCCGTTTGCGAAAGCCGTGTATGTGAAGGACCAGATCCGTTACACCGTGAGCCCGGCGCGCACGTTAGAAGATGTGCTCGCCGATATTGAAACCGAACTGAAGCATCTGGCGGAGACGGACCCGGAACAAACCGATACCACGTTGTTGATCGTCCCGCACGCGCTTGGCCGTTTCAGCGACTACAACGACGCCCTCCATTTCGCCGATACGCTCCTGAAACAGCTTCGGCTGGAAGGTGAACTACAGATCGCGAGCTTTCATCCGAATTATCAATTCGATGACGCCGAACCTGACGACATCGAAAATTTCACGAACCGCGCACCCTATCCGGTCTTCCATTTGCTGCGTGAGGCCAGCATTGAACGTGCGGTCGAAGCGTTCCCCGATGCCGCCGATATCTACGAACGCAACATGGCCACGCTGCGCCGTCTCGGCCACGCCGGCTGGCTCGAATATATGAAACGCGACGCCGGGGTCAAACCTTGAAATCGAGCCGTAAGATCAGGCTGTAAAGAACCGCTCGCGCATCTCCTCCAGACCGAGCGTTTCAAGCACATCGGACAAACGCTGGGCCGGTTTTCCGCGCGGCAGATCCTTGAATTGCGCGATGATCAACTCATTTTTCATCGAATGCTCCCAGCCCACGAGTTCCGTCACGCTGACCTGATACCCATGCGATTCCAGTTGCATGCAGCGCAGCACGTTCGTGATCTGGCTACCGAACTCGCGCGTGTGCAACGGGTGCCGCCACATCTCCGTCAGCACATTCTTCGAGAGCGAATGACCTTTGTTCTTACGTAAAACTGCTGCCACCTCAGCCTGACAACACGGCACCACCACGATGGTTTTCGCTTTCTTCTGCAAAGCGAAATGAATCGCGTCGTCGGTCGCGGTATTGCATGCATGCAGTGCGGTGACGACGTCCACGGTCGCAGGCAAACGGTCTGACGTAATCGATTCGGCCACCGATAGATTCAGGAACGACATACCCTCGAATCCCAGGCGTGCGGCCAATTCCTCCGACTTTTCAACCAGCTCCGAACGTGTCTCAATACCAAAGATATGTGACCGATCGCGCAGAGCCTTGAAGTAGAGATCGTAGAGAATGAACCCAAGGTAAGACTTTCCCGCTCCATGATCGACCAGCGTCACCGAACCCTCTTTTGCATGAATTTCCGCAAGCAGGGGTTCAATGAACTGAAACAGGTGGTAGACCTGTTTCAACTTTCGACGGCTGTCTTGATTCATCTTGCCGTCGCGCGTCAAGATGTGCAGCTCCTTCAAAAGTTCGAGGGACTGACCGGGACGAATGTCGTGCTTGGCCGATGTTTCCGGCGTTTTATCGGACGAATCCGTTGATGCAATGGGCGCGTTCGGCGCCCGGGACTTCTTGGCCATCGTCTGGATACCGTAGTGATTCTGTAGGCGGGGTCACGCGGAATTTCGGCGCGAAGTGTGCGCTAACCGCTGGTTGTATCGATGTAAATGGGCAAGTTTACCCAAAAGCGCATAGACGCTCCCGCATGACGCAGCATCGGGAACTGACAGAGGTTTCGAATCGCCTCGCCAGAGCACTGAGGAACCTCGGTTTCAGATGGAACATTTCGTGCATTTAGAACGGGACAACCAACGGGATGGACGGATATTACGGCGGCACAAGGCCGCGACTTTTATAGCAAAACGCCCTGGTAGCAAGGCAGGCGCGACGAATCGATGACCTCGGCAACGCTTGAGGCAACGGCCGGTGAAACGCACCGGTGAATGTCGACGTACAGCCTGTTACGTAACACCTAACGTACACGGCGCGTTCCCGCGGGGAACACGCGAACACAAAATGAGGACGGCGATGGACCCAATCCGAGACAGTAAAGCCGAACAGCAGTTTCAGGAAATGCTTGCAAAGCTCACGTCAATGCCCGAGTGGAGCGAAAAACAGCAACTTGAACTCGAAATGGCCCGAGAAATTTCCGGCGAAATGTTGCGGCTCGCAGAAGTCATGCGCGACGGCACCACCGACATGGAAACGTGCCTGACCATGCTCAAGTACGCGAAAGTGATGGATTTCGTGCTGACGACCCTCGCCTCGCGGCGCGAGATTGCGCCCCAGACGCTGCGCGTAATCTTCAAGCTCGCCGGGCTGAAAGTGGACGAGGCTTATCCTGGTTGAATGCTGCTTGCATACTGGTTGTACGTTGTTCGGCGGCCAGTCCCATTGATCACGGACTGGCCTGATGCAATCTTGTCAGTGCTTGCGGCGGGTCATCAGCCGCTCGTACGACGCCTTCAAATGGCGCTGCATCGAAGCCTGGGCCTGAATGGCATCGCGCGCTTCGAGCGCGTCCAGTATGTCCTTGTGCTCGCTTAACGCGGCCGCCCAGGTTTCCTCCCCCTCAAAATGCACACGCAATTTCGACGACAACGGACTATGCCGTTCGTCGAAAAGTCCCGCCACCGTGCGCACCAGCACGTCGTTTCCGGACATCTGCGCTACAGCCAAATGAAACGCACGGTCCGCTGCCAGCGGAATCTGTCCGTTTGCCACTTCCCGCGCCATGCTTTCGTAGATCTCGCGCAACGCCTTGAGCGCCTTCGGTTTGCAAAACGCAGCCACATTCGCCGCGATCGCGCCCTCGATCACCATTCGCGCAGTCATGATTTCGAGCAGACTTTCGCCGAATTCCGTTCCCGGCGGCAGATTCGGACCCGAACCGGAGGCGGACGGCGCACAAATATAAACGCCCGACCCCATCCGGATTTCAACCCGACCTTCCAGTTCCAGCGCGACCAGCGCCTCTCTCACCGACGGCCGCGACACCCCCAGCATCAGCGCCAGTTCGCGCTCGGACGGCAAGCGGCCATTCGGCGCAAAGCCTTGCTCGTCGATCAGCGCGCGCAGTTTATCGGCGATCTGGAGGTAGAGACGACGCGTCTCCATGGGTTTGACAGCCACGAAAGCTCCTTTCCTGGACAGACTGGCCGCATTGGCGGAGGCTGAATTCTAAACAAGGATGCTGCTAATGGTCAGGCCAAACCCCTACCCGGAGCCAATTGGCTTGACCAGTTCCGTTTTATGAAATTAACATGCATTCTGGTAAGGCCAAAAAAATCATCCTATCCCCATGAAAACTGTTATCTGCGAACAACCCGGCTCGCTCGTTCTGATTGATCGGCCATCACCCGAGCCCGGTATCGACGACGTCTTGATCCGCATCAAGCGTGTCGGCGTGTGCGGTACGGACCTGCATATCTACACAGGGAATCAGCCGTATCTATCGTATCCGCGGGTGATGGGGCATGAGTTGTCGGGAATCGTGGAATCCGCGCCGGCCGGCGCACGCGTCGCGAAGGGTGACCAGGTCTACGTGATGCCCTATCTTGCGTGCGGGAAATGTATTGCGTGCCGGGCTAAAAAGCCTAATTGCTGTATGAACATTCGCGTCCTGGGTGTCCATACCGACGGCGGCCTGGTCGAGCAACTCGCCGTACCGCAGGCATTTGTGTTCAAAGCCGATGGCGTGACGCTCGATCAGGCCGCGATGATCGAATTCCTGGCCATTGGAGCGCACGCTGTCGCGCGAGCCGACGTGCAGCCGAAGCAGCGCGCCCTGGTGGTTGGCGCCGGGCCGATCGGCATGGCGGCGTTGATCTTCGCCAAGCTTCGCGGCGCGGAAGTGACCGTACTCGATGGCCGCGAGGATCGGTTGCGATTCTGCCAAACCCTGCTGAATGCAGACCACATTGTGCGTCTGGATACGACCGGCGCCGCGGCAGACGCAAAACAGCTTGCGGAGCTCACCGGCAACGAGTTTTTCGATATTGTCTTCGACGCCACGGGCAACGTGAAAGCGATGGAACGCGGCCTGGAATTCGTCGCACATGGCGGGAAATACGTGTTGATATCGATAGTTAGCGACCGGATCTCGTTTGCCGACCCCGAGTTTCACAAACGCGAAACTACCCTGCTTGCTAGCCGTAACGCGACGCCGGACGACTTCGAAACCGTGCTTTCCGCCATGCGTGCAGGCCTCATTCCCACGGCGGCGCTCAACACGCATACGCTCAAGCTGAGCGATTTACCGAGCGAATTCTCCAAGCTGCTCGATCCGTCGGCAGGGGTGATCAAAGCACTGGTCGAGTGCTGACACGCCGATATAGACGACGATGAGCAATCCGATTCTCCAGTTCGGCACGAGCCGCTTTCTTCAAGCGCACGTCGATTTGTTCGTTGCGGAGGCTGCGCGACGTGGGCCGTCAAACGCGCTCGGACGGATTACCGTCGTGCAGAGCACCTCGAATGCGGCAAGCCGGGCGCGGATCGATGCGTTGCGGGCCTCGAGCGTGTACCCCGTGCGAATTCGCGGTCGGCAGGGCAATTCGACCATTGATGTCACCGTTCAATGCGACGCGATCACTGAAGCCCTGAACGCCGCCGATGACTGGCCCGCGCTGCGCGCACGGGCGCGGCATGACGTCAAGGTGATCGTCTCGAATACCGGCGACACCGGCTACGCTTCCTTTGACGAGGACATTGCGCGAAACCTTCAGGAGAACTCCGTCCCGCGAGGTTTTCCAGCCAAGCTCACGGTCTTGCTGCACGACCGGTTTATCGCAGGTGCAGAACCGGTGACCTTGCTCCCTTGCGAACTGATATCGCGCAACGGCGATACATTGCGCGATCTCGTTATGGATATTGCAAAGCAATGGCAAGCAGATGACGCTTTCATCCACTATCTGCAGCACGATTGCATTTGGGTGAACTCGCTGGTCGACCGCATTGTCTCCGAGCCGATTCATCCTGTTGGCGCCATTGCCGAGCCCTACGCGTTGTGGGCAATCGAGCGCCAACCCGGCATGGTCCTGCCGTGCGAGCACGAGGACATCGTCCTCACCGACGATCTGGCCCGCTACGAGCGCCTCAAGCTTCTGCTGCTCAACCTCGGCCATACGATGCTCGCCGAACTCTGGCTCGCGGATCGTGCCGCTGCCGACATCAATGTGCGCGACGCCATGAGCAACGAAACGTGGCGCACGACCTTGGAATCGACATGGCGCGACGAAGTGCTCCCCGTCTTCGATGCCCTCGGCGAACACGACGTCGCACGCGCCTATCTCGTCGATGTCCGCGACCGCTTCGAGAATCCGTTCCTGGATCACCGGCTCTCCGACATCGCGCGAAATCACGCAGAGAAAAAACAACGCCGCTTCAAACAGGCTGTCGAGCTTGCGCATCAACTCGGCTTGAATATTGAACAGCGACGGCTCATGGCCGCGCTGTCTTGAGGAATACTTACCATGCCTACTGATCACACCGTTATCCGCCTTCATCCCAACGACGATGTCGTGATCGCGACGCGCCAGCTCATGTCGGGCGCACGCATTACCTCTGAAGCCGAACCACTCGTGGTGAGCGGACTGATCCCGCCGGGCCACAAGATCGCTACACGCGACATCGCCAAAGGTGAGCCCGTGAGGCGCTATAACCAGATCATCGGCGTGGCGCTGGATGCCATCTCGCGCGGCCAGCACGTGCATGTCCACAACCTGGGCATGGCCGATTTCGAGCGCGAGCATGAATTCGGTGTCGACATGCGCGAAACCCATTTCGTCGATAAACCCGCTACATTCATGGGTATTCGTCGCGAGGATGGACGTGTGGCCACACGAAATTACATCGGTGTCCTGACGAGTGTGAATTGCTCTGCCACAGTGGCGCGGGCTATCGCTGATCACTTTCGCCGCGATGTGCGTCCTGAAGCGCTCGCCGATTATCCAAACGTGGATGGCGTGATTGCGTTGACGCATGGGCTGGGTTGTGGCATCGACTCACTTGGTGACGGCATCGCAATCCTGCGTCGCACGCTCGCCGGTTACGCCGTGCATCCAAACTTCCATTCGGTGTTGTTCATCGGCCTGGGCTGCGAGACGAATCAGATCTCGGGCATCCTCGGATCGGCTGGCTTAAACGACAACGGCGCGAAACTGCGCAGCTTCACGATCCAGGACAGCGGCGGCACCCGCAAGACCATCGAGCGCGGTGTTGCGATGGTGAAAGAGCTGCTCGCCGATGCCAACCGCGTCAAACGCGAACCCGTACCGGCGTCACACCTGGTGGTTGGATTGCAGTGCGGAGGCTCGGACGGTTATTCGGGAATCTCGGCGAATCCGGCGCTGGGCGCGGCCGTCGACCGTCTCGTACAGCATGGCGGCACAGCGATTCTGTCGGAGACGCCCGAGGTCTACGGTGCGGAACATCTGCTTACGCGACGTGCAGTGAGCCGGGAGGTCGGCGAAAAACTCCTGACGCGCATCAAGTGGTGGGAGGATTATTGCGCGCGAAACGGTGCGGCGATGGACAACAATCCATCGGCGGGAAACAAGGTCGGCGGCTTGACGACAATTCTCGAAAAGTCGCTAGGCGCGGTAGCGAAAGGCGGCACGACGAAGCTCGTGGAGGTCTATGAATACGCTCAACCGATTAATGCGAAGGGTTTTGTGTTCATGGATTCGCCAGGCTACGACCCCGTCTCGGCAACGGGCCAGGTTGCTTCGGGTGCGAATCTGATCTGCTTCACGACCGGACGTGGGTCGGCTTACGGCTGTGCGCCCTCGCCCTCGCTAAAGCTCGCTACGAACACGGCGCTGTGGGAGCGGCAAGAAGAAGATATCGATATCAACTGCGGCGGGGTTGTCGACGGAACGGCGTCCATCGATCAGTTGGGAGAAGCCATTTTCCAGATGATGCTGGATTGCGCGTCGGGGGTGGCATCGAAGAGCGAGGCACACGGTTATGGGCAGAACGAGTTCGTACCGTGGCAGGTGGGTGTAATTACCTGAGCGGTATTTGATTAACGCGAGGCGCTAAGCGGCCGTCGTGTTTAGCGGCAGCGCCTCGGTTATTTATGCCTCATCTGACTATCGCTGCTGAATCAACGTATCAACCATAGTCGACGCGACTCTCAACCCGCCATCATGTTCAACGCCAGCGCCTCGGCCACTTCTATCCCATCGATCGCTGCCGAATAAATGCCACCGGCATATCCGGCGCCTTCACCCGCAGGATAAAGTCCATCGACATTGACACTTTGATAATCGTCTTTTCGACGAACACGTATTGGCGACGACGTGCGCGTCTCGACGCCCGTCAGCACCGCGTCGTGCATGGCGAACCCGGGGATCTTTTTGTCGATCTGCGGCAACGCCTCGCGAATCGCCTCGACCACATACTCCGGCAATGCGCTGGTCAGGTCGGTCATACGAACGCCAGGTTTGTACGACGGTTCGACTGTCCCTAGCGATGTCGATGCCCGTCTCGCAATAAAGTCACCGACCAACTGCGCTGGTGCGGAGTAGTCGCCACCGCCCAGCTCGAACGCCCGCTCTTCCCAACGTCTTTGAAACGCGATACCCGCGAGCGGGCCACCGGGGAAATCCTCCGGCGTAATTCCCACCACGATCCCGGCGTTCGCATTACGCTCGTTGCGCGAATATTGACTCATCCCATTCGTGACCACCCGTCCCGGTTCAGACGTTGCCGCCACAACTGTTCCGCCCGGGCACATGCAAAAGCTGTAGACGGCTCGACCGTTGCTGCAGTGATGGACAACTTTGTAATCGGCCGCGCCCAGCAGTTTATGTCCCGCGAATTTGCCAAACCGGCTCCGATCAATCAGTCCTTGCGGGTGTTCGATCCGGAATCCGAGCGAAAAGGGTTTTGCTTCAATGTAGACGCCGCGATCGTGCAGCATCTCGAACGTATCCCGGGCGCTATGCCCCACCGACAACACGACATGCTCGCAAGGTAGCGTTTCCCCATTGGAAAGCGTGAGGCTGCGAACCTTGCCTCCTTCGATCTCGATATCTTCAACGCGCGATTCGAAGCGTACTTCACCACCGAGTCGATGAATCGTCGCGCGCATTTTCTCGACCATCCCCACCAGTCGAAAGGTACCGATATGCGGCCGGCTCAGATACAGAATGTCCTCCGGAGCACCGGCAAGCACGAACTCTTCGAGCACCTTTCGGCCGTAGTGTTTCGGGTCCTTGATCTGGCTGTATAGCTTGCCGTCCGAAAACGTCCCGGCACCGCCCTCGCCAAACTGCACATTCGACTCCGGGTTCAGCACGTTTTTCCGCCACAAGCCCCAGGTGTCCTTGGTCCGCTCGCGCACAGCCTTGCCACGTTCCAGGATGATTGGACGAAAGCCCATCTGCGCCAGGATCAAGCCGGCGAACAAGCCACACGGTCCCATGCCGATCACGACGGGTCTCGGCGATGTCATCTGCGTCGGCGCCTTCGCGACGAACTTGTACGCCATGTCCGGCGTCACACTGCAATGCAGCTGATCGTTCAGATAACGAAGCGCGGTGACTTCGTCCTTCACATCGACATCGACAATGTAAGTGAGCTTGATGTCGGAGCGCTTGCGCGCATCGTGCGCACGCCGGAATACCGTATAGCGGATCAGGCCATCGGCAGGGACATGAATAAGCGCGAGACGTGAGCGAATTGCCGACTCGAGTTCGCTTTCCGAATGCTCAAGCGGCAGCTTGATTTCGCTTAGACGTAGCATGGGGACCTGTTTTGCAAAAGCCGTAAGGACATCCGGCTAAAGCGCTATTTTAGCGTGCTGAAGAAAGCGTAAGCCGGTGATGGTGGGATGTTCAGCGCGAGTTGGTTCGATTGTGGACCTGAAACGCAAAAACCCCACCTTTGTGGGGTGGGGTTTTTGTCTAGCTGCGCAGTCGCTGCAGCGAATGGGGAGCCTGACGATTACCTACTTTCACA
>NZ_JBIYEB010000042.1:0-56837 GCF_044909315.1 Caballeronia udeis | reverse complement strand
GAAGCAAACTACTACCGGCAACTCTCTAATCAAACTGTCCCAATGACAGCGTAACTTAAACCCAACAGCCTCCACGGAACCCGGGGCGGTTCAAATCTGGGTGGCGGCCTGCACGCAATCTTCACGTTGGAAAGCGGCTTCAACCTGAACAACGGTAAGTTCGCTGAGAACAATACGATCTTCAATCGCCAGGCGTTTGTCGGTCTGCAAAGCGACCAGTACGGTACGGTGACGCTCGGCCGTCAATACGACTCCGTAGTCGACTATCTGGCGCCGCTCTCGGAAGCCGGTGCAGGCTATGGCAATAACCTTGCCGCTCACCCGTTCGATAACGACAACCTCGACAATTCGTTCTCGGTCAAGAACGCAGTGAAGTACCAGAGCGCGAACTACGGCGGCGTGAAGTTCGGCGGCCTCTACGGCTTCAGCAACGCCGCCGGCCAGTTCTCGAACAACCGTGCGTGGAGCGCAGGTGCGTCGTATGACAATGGCCCGCTGAGCATAGCAGCCGCTTACCTGCAACTGAACAACTCAGGTAGCAATAACGTGGGTGGCGCCGTGTCACAAGGCGACGGCACGGCAGCGATCGCCGCACAACAGCAACGCACTTATGGCGCCGGCCTCAACTACGCTTACGGCCCTGCTAACGTCGGCCTCGTGTACACGCATACACAACTCGATGGCATCACCGGCGTGAACGTTGGCGGCACGACGCTGCCAGGCGTGGCAGGCACAAACCTCCATATGGACAACTACGAAGTGAATGGCCGTTATGCGCTGACGCCAGCCATGAGCCTCGCCGCTGCTTACACTTTCACCGACGGCAAAGTGTCGGGTTCGAACGGTTCGGGCGATCCGAAGTGGCAGACAGTGTCGCTACAAGGCGATTACTCGCTGAGCAAGCGTACCGACGTGTACCTCGAAGGCGTGTATCAGCACGCATCGGGGGAACTCGGCAACTTCGGTGCGAACGTTGCTTCGATCAACACGCTGTCGCCGTCGTCAACTGCCAATCAGACAGTCGTCGCGGTGGGCATGCGTCACCGCTTCTAAGATGATTTAACATTGGTACATGCGCGCATGAAACGATCATGCGCGTTTTTTTTGCGGCTGTAAATGTCGCATCTCCCCGCGCGACGAACCTCTCGTCATGCAACCGAAAACCCCGAAATTTATTTCCACCGGTTCGTGAACCGATGCATCTTGGCGCTTGGGAAGACGGCTTCGAAACCATCATGTTGCCCGCCCATAGCAGTATCGCGATGAAGGGAAACAGGACATACGGGCAGGGATGGCCGAACATCTCCTGAAATGGGAAAATTGCGTCCGCGGTGCACCCATTCCAGCGAAGATTCATGAGACCAACGCCGCACTTGTATCGACGCCGTTCGACCAGTCTGACGATCAATCAGTGCGCCTGATGACGTGCTGTTCCAGTGCCTACAAGTCGAGAACGAGTCTCGCGCTTTTCGACCGGGAGCAGCACACTGTCATACGGTCATTGCGAAGATGTTCCGCATCCGTCAAAAATACATCCCGATGATCGGGTTCACCCTGTAACACTCGCGTCAGACACGTTCCGCAGACCCCCTGTTCGCAGCTGACTTCCACAGCGACACCGGTTTCGCCCAGAACCTCTACGATGCTTCGATCCGCAGGAACCGTGAGGACCTGACCCGTGCTGCGTAGCTGTACTTCGAAGGATCCGTCTGCAGATGTGATGTTTGACGTTGACCCAGCGAAGAACTCTCGATGCAGCCGCGCTTCTGGCCAACCCCTTGCGCGCGCACTCTCCAGGACATATCCAATGAACGGCGCAGGCCCACAGACGTATACGTGCGCTTCATCGGCCGAGCTTCCCAATGCCTGCCCGATCTCAAGCCGTTGTTCAGGAGGCCCGTCATCAAGATGAAGATGCACATGGGCTGAAAATGACGATTGCGCCATGCGCCGGACAAAGGCGGCACGAGCTATCGTGCGCACGCAATAGTGCAACTCAAAGGGCTTTCCCGACTCACTGAGATCTTCGGCCATGGCCAGTATCGGTGTCACACCAATTCCGCCGGCAAACAGGATGGTGCGGCTTGCGGTGGGATCAAGCGCGAAGTGGTTGCGCGGCGCTCGGATCCGGATTGTATGACCGACCTGAATGGTGTCGTGCACAGCGTGTGAGCCCCCGCGTGATGACGGCTCCAGGAGCACGCCGATCACGTAGCGACGGCGCTCGCGCGGACTGTTGCAGAGCGAATATTGTCTTGTCAGGTCAGCTGTGACTTCAACATCGATGTGTGCGCCAGCAGTGAACCCGGGGAGCTCCCTGCCCTTCCTGTCCGCCAGCTCAAGACGGACAACGCCATCCGCCTCGATCTCCTTGACCGCAACGTCTACCTCAAACCACGACTCATTCATTCACGACGCTCCGTCAGTACCCCGCTATTCGCCTCGAGATCCAGAAGCCGTTCGCGCGCCCTTCGCACCCGCATTGCGCCTGCGTCGCACGTCAGCAGCACCGGTTTCATTTCTTCCAGCGCGCGACCGCCCATATGCTTCTGAACGCTGGCGATCATTGGTTCATCCTCCGTCGCGAACGCCTGACGGATAAACTTTGCCAGCTCCTGCGTCATGGCATCGTCGTCGCGACGATAGTTGCGAAAATGTATGAAGAAGTAGTAACACTGGGTGGCGCTCGACGGAGTCAGTACCTGCAAGGAGTCAATCTGAGCGCCGTGATAACGTCCCTGTCCGGCTGGTGCGTGCCCGGATGTGAGATAGAAGTTCGCCGGCGCATCCCAACAGATGTCCAGCCAGTAATCGACCAGGTCGTCCTCCGAGCACGCACCTGACATGGAAAAGGATGGTGCTGGCTTTGTATTTGGCGCCATCCGCAGGCACCATATCGAGTCGCCTTCCTCACGCACTTCGGTCTGACCAGGGACGAGGCCTTCAGAACCCAGGGTAGTTTTGTGCGTAAAGGCAACGTGACTGAGATCCATCAGGTTGTCGGTCATCAACTCATAACTTAAGGGCATCTCCATCGTTTGCCCGCAGGTATACGTAAATAAGTCGGGTTGATTTAATTCCGGGTAACGGACAATAGTGGATTCATCCGCGAGTTCGGCTGCGCCCATCCAGATCCAGACGATCCCATCGCGCTCCGCCACGGGATAGCGCCTGACACAGGCGGCCTTGGGAATAGTCTCGCTGTGAGGATTGTGAACACACTGCCCCGAAGGGGCGAATCGCAGACCGTGATAGAGGCATTCGATGGTGTCGCCAACCACTTTGCCCATGCTAAGCGGAGTGAAGCGGTGCGGGCACACGTTTCGCAGAGCTGCCACGTCGCCCTCGCGGGTACGGAACAAAACGACCGGTTGTTCGATGATGAGCCGCGCGAGAGGCTCTTGCAAGACATCCGCAGACCACGCGGCAAAGTACCAGATGTTCTGTAAAAATCGCGTATTCGGCTGCCCGCTCTCTTTCAAATCCGAACGGACAACTTCGCGTTGTATAGGGCTCTTCTGTGCGATGGACATCACGCTGTCTCCCATTTTCATCTATTCGAGCAAGGAAGCGTCCGCTGCGTTCCAAGCTCTGTTCGGACAAATTTCGCCGGTCAACCCTCTATATCCATACTAAGACTGTGTCCGACCGCATGCTTATCGGATCGTCCAGCGCATTGCCTAGGACTTTCCCGGAGTCCTTTTGTGTTTCACACTGTTCTCTTCGCATAGGTCTCAGCAGCCGCGTAGTCGCCACGCACCCGGAGTTTTCGGTTACGTTCTGAAAAAACTGGACGCTGAGATAAAGAGGAACGGTGGCGATACCACATACTCATGCCCAGTATCTATCGGAGGTCGCGTGCCGCATTCCCCCCAAGACAACAAACTTGTACTTACCCGCGTCCGACGCTTACGCGGGCAAATCGATGCGCTTGAGCGGGCATTGGAGGGCGGTGCTGAGTGCGCGCCGGTCCTACAGCAGATCGCCGCAGCGCGCGGCGCGGTCAATGGCCTGATGGCCGGCGTGCTCGAGAGCCATTTGCGCGAGGAGTTTTCTAACGCAATCAACCTCGATGGCGACGCCAACGCATCGATCGAAGGCGTTATCGATCTCGTACGCACCTACCTGCGGTGATGATGCACGGCCCGGCCTGTCCAGATACTCATATTGCTAGTGTTCGTCATCCAATCGAGAGAGCTGACATGAAATCACGTGCTGCAGTTGCATTCGTGCCAGGAAAACTCCTGGAGATCGTCGAGATCGATGTTGCACCGCCAAAAAAAGGCGAAGTATTAGTAAAAATCACCCATACGGGCGTATGCCATACGGACTCCTTCACACTGTCGGGCGACGACCCGGAGGGTCTGTTCCCCTGCGTGCTCGGGCATGAAGGCGCAGGTGTCGTCGTGGAAATCGGCGAAGGCGTGACGTCTGTCAAACCCGGCGATCACGTGATCCCGCTTTATACAGCCGAGTGCGGCGAATGCCTGTTCTGTAAATCCGGTAAGACGAACCTGTGTGTAGCCGTGCGTGCGACCCAAGGCAAAGGTGTGATGCCCGACGGTACAACCCGCTTCTCCTATAACGGCCAGTCGATCTACCACTACATGGGCTGTTCAACATTCAGCGAATACACCGTGGTCGCCGAGGTCTCGCTGGCGAAGGTAAACCCCGCTGCCAACCACGAACAGGTTTGCCTGTTGGGGTGCGGCGTGACAACGGGTATCGGCGCAGTGCACAACACCGCGAAGGTTCAGTCGGGCGACAGTGTCGCCGTGTTCGGACTTGGCGGAATCGGTCTGGCGGTAATTCAGGGAGCGCGCCAGGCCAAGGCCGGGCGCATCTTTGCGATCGACACCAACCCTTCGAAGTTCCACCTCGCGAAAGCCTTCGGCGCTACCGACTGCGTAAACCCTAAAGACCATGAAAGGCCGATCCAGCAGGTGATCGTCGAAATGACCGGCTGGGGCGTCGACCATTCGTTCGAATGCATCGGCAACGTCGACGTCATGCGTGCCGCGCTGGAGTGTGCGCATCGTGGCTGGGGACAGTCCGTGGTCATCGGCGTCGCGGGAACCGGTCAGGAAATCTCGACGCGTCCGTTCCAACTGGTGACAGGCCGTACCTGGAGAGGCACCGCATTTGGTGGTGTAAAGGGTCGCTCACAACTACCGGGCATGGTGGAAGACGCCATGCGAGGTGACATCGAGCTTACCCCATTTGTCACGCACAGATTGCCACTTGATCAGATAAACGAAGCATTCGACCTGATGCACGACGGCATGTCGATTCGCACCGTGATCAACTACTAAGACACGACCGTGCGCAGTCACCGGTGCAGCGTTATTGCGTCGATTCTTATTCTGAAAACAAGGGAGAAGTCAAAATGAGTACTGTGGCAATTCACCCTTCAGTAGACGCCGGTGTCAAAAAGGGTGCACCCGGCTTCGCCGGCGGTACGCTCCATTGTAATTGCCGGAATGATAAAGTCGAAGTCCGGGTAGACAGTAACGTGGCACACAACCATGCTTGTGGCTGCACCAAGTGCTGGAAACCCGTGGGGGCAGTTTTCTCAGTGGTAGGAGTGGTTCCGCGTGACAAGGTCGAAGTCACGGCTCATCCGGAAAAGCTGCAGGTGGTCGACGAGAAGGCAGTGATCCAGCGCCATGCCTGCAAGGGGTGCGGAACGCACATGTATGGTCGAATAGAGAACCGCGACCATCCTTTCTACGGTCTCGACTTCGTGCACACCGAACTGTCCGACGACGACGGCTGGGAAGAGCCACGTTTTGCGGCATTCGTCTCATCGGTGATCGAAGGCGGCGGTGCAAAACCGGAACAAATGGACGACGTTCGAGCTCGGCTTACCGAGCTTGGACTCGCACCACACGACGCACTCAATCCTCCACTAATGGACGTGATAGCCACACACATCGCCAAGCGCAGTGGTGTGCTGAAGTAGAAAAAACCGGGGCGGATCGTTCATACCGATCCGCCCGTTTACAGGAATCGCAATGGAAAGGATAGAACACCGTGCCTGTTTTGACGGATGGCAGGACGTATACCGGCGCGAGTCCCCCTCGCGCGACTGTTCTATGAACTTCCCTGTGTTTTTCCCGGCGCTATCCGGGAAGAAACTACCCGTACTGTACCCGCTCGCAGGTCTTACTTGCACAGAGCAGAATTTCTCCACGAAGACTAAAGCTCAACAATACGCAACTCGACATGGCGTTATCATAGTCGCACCAGACACCAGCCCTCGCGGGGAGCAAGTTGCTGACGACATGGGCAACGACCTTGGAAAAGGCGCGGGCTTCTACGTCAATGCAACCCAGAAACCTTGGGCAGCCCACTACCGAATGTACGACTATGTTGTTACGGAACTGTCCGAATTACTAGAATCGGAATTCCTAGCGTCAGAAGTCCGTTCCATAAGTGGTCACTCAATGGGCGGTCATGGCGCGCTCGTGCCGCAGTGCAATCCGGGCCGTTATTCCAGCGTCTCGGCGTTCTCCCCGATCGTCGCACCTTCCCGGGTGCCGTGGGGCGAGAAAGCGCTCGAAGCCTATCTGGGTCCGGACCGTACGACATGGAGGCATATGACGCGTGCGACCTCATCAGGTCCACGGCAGGGAAGCTTCCGCTACTGGTTGATCAAGGCGCTGCGGACGAATTTCTTGAGACTCACCTCAAACCTAATCTGTTACAAGGTTCCTGTGAAGCCGTCGGTCATCCCCGACACTTAGGCTCAATCCCGGGTTTAACCATAGCTACTACTTCATCACTACCTTCATTGGCGATCATATTGCGTTTCATCCCAAGCGCTCCATGGATAGTCGATTTACACCCTCAGCACTGTCGGGCGGACACATGGAGACGACGCCGTTCGCAGTGCACCCAATACATCATTGACCTGTTCTGGCGCCGATTAGTTACCTTCAAATCTTATAAAGAATTCGAGCATCACCTTGTTAAGTGACATTCGAGCAGATGCTTGAAGCGGTCAAGGGACACGAGGGAACCGACGACACTTGGGTCTTGTTGCTTAGCCCACGTCATCACTAGGTCTTCGCTTTTCGCTAGCATCGCTGTCGCGGAAAGATACAACCGACAGGAGAAGGTATATGGCTTTCGACGAGCGAACCCTCAATGGGATGAGCGTGCTAGCTGCAGTGGCAAGTAGCGGCAGCTTTGCTTCCGCCGCTGAAGCGTTAAATATGTCGCAACCCGGGGTCAGCCGTGCGATCGCTCGGCTCGAGGCCCGACTTGACGCGCGTCTGTTCGATCGTCATCCTCGTTCTGTAACCCTTACCGACGAGGGGCGGCGCCTTTACGAACAGGTGGTGCCACTACTCACTGCACTGGAAGAGGCCGCTGCATCAACTGCCTGCAGCAAGGAGACGGTGCGTGGACGTCTGCGGGTGAACGTTCATCCTTTCTTCTCAAACCTTATTCTTGGTCCGCGCCTGAGCGAATTCCTCAAAGCCTATCCCGAGCTGAAGCTTGACCTTGTCACGCGCGACCAACTCGGTGATCTCATTTCTGAGGGCTTCGATCTGGCGATCCGCTTCGGCGAGCCCAAGTCCTCTTCCATGATAGCTCGCAAGTTGCTCAAGACACGAATACTCACGGTGGCATCGCCTTCTTACCTGAAAGAGCATGGCCGTCCGCGTAGCCCCGATGAGTTGCGCGGCTCCTCACATATTTGCCTGAACTATCGGAATCCGGAGACAGGTCTCCCATTTAAATGGGAGTTCCATCGCAATGGCGAGGAAATGGAGCTCTACCCCGAAAGCCGATTAATGGTTAATGACGCAGGTACGATGCATGCGGTATGTCTGGCCGGATACTGTATTGCTCAAGTCATGGAGCTCGGCATTGAAGGCCTTATTGCAAGCGGGCGACTGATCAATCTGTTTCCCGACTGGTGCGACGAACGCTGGCCTCTCTATGTGCTGTATCCCTCCCGAAATCATATGCCCGCGAAGACCAACGCATTCCTCGACTTTATCTCGTCGATCGTCGGCAACCCCCGTTGAAACCGCTATGTCCGTGCGACGCTTCGAGCAGAGCTCCTATCCGTGCCTTACATATTGAAAAATGTCACGGCCGGAACTGGAAAGACATTGTGATCAAAGCTCTGACGCACTGAACATACTCTTTTTGAGAACCGGCACAATAGTATTGTCGAACTGCGTGCCTTCTTCCAGCCAGTCGCAGAACGTCTTCACCACAGGATCATGCTGGCGATCCTGGCAAAGAATAATGGAGTAGTTCTCCTGGCGCCTGGTCCGATTTTCGAAGGGAATGATCATGCGCCCGGCGGGGAGATCGGCTTCGATCAAAGATCGATGGCCCATCGCGACATCGAGCCCATCAGTTTCGGCCTGCAATACAAAATAAAGATGTTCAAGGCGAAGTGATTTTCGCCAGAACCAACTAAACACAGCGTCTTAAATAATGCAGCATAATCTCCGTAGAACTTCATTTGGTCCGATCCAGCGCCGGAAACAGGCCTCGACGGCCGAGAGGACTTCGGCGAGCGTGGCGAAGTACCGGTTATGCAGCGCCAGACGCCTTGTCAGCTTCCAGACCCGTTCAATAGGTGCCAGTTGCGGGCTGTATGGCGGGAGGAACAGCAACGTCAGGTCCCTCCTGTATTTGTGCAGCCTTGGCTTGAGCATGTTGGCATGGTGGTACTTGGCGTTGTCCAGCACGACGACGATGCGCTTGCCACGACGTCGATGACGCAGTAGCCGGCGCAGAAAGGACATGAACGTTTCTGCGTTGAAGATAGGGCACACCTGCCAGACGAAGCGCCCGGTGCTCAGGCTCACGGCGCCAAAGCACGCCACCGACTTGCGCGTGGGCGCGTGCATCAACACCGGATCGCGAACCTCCGGGGCCACCCACATGCGACAGCGCGATCCATGCTGCTGGAAATGGCATTCGTCCAGGCTCCATAACTCAACGTCGTCGCGCTTTGCCAGGCGCCGCAGTTTTTTTTACTGTCGCAACCCGTACGGGATCAGACTGGGCGACTTGCGGGCGCGGTTTGCGCAGCCGAAAACCCATCTGGCGAAACAGCCGCTGGCACTGTCGCACGCCCAGCTCGATGCCGTAGCGCTGACGCAAGTGCTCCGACAGAACGGGTCCATCCCACAGGCCCGCTTCAAATCCGAAGTCGCGTGGTGTCTTGCGCAGGTCAGCCTCAATGCGAGCCCATTGCGATTCATCCAACGTACGCGGACGTCCGGGCCGCTCACCTTCCCGTAATCCCTCGAAGCCGCCGCGCTCGAAACGTTGGACCCATCGCTGAACGGTCGTGGCCGCCTGACCGAACAACTGGCCCACTTCAGTGCACGAGTAACCGCTGCTTACCAGCAGCACCCCATGGAGACGATGGTCATACCGCGATTCCTCGCTCCGTTCGATCTCCTGTTGAATCGCAACCTGCATGATCTGCGGGTCTGCAATTTCGAGCTTGCGCATGGTCGCCTCTCCAAAGAGTAACCACGTAATCATATAATGCTGCAGTATTTATGTCGCCATGTTTAGCTAGGCCAAAACTCTGAAAGCCAGTCCGTCCACGCCGTCGGCCTTGCTTATCAATGCTACAGCGTGTGCCGGCTCAGGTCCGCGATGCGATCACAATCGACGCCAGCGCGGAAGGAATAGTCGCAAGATTGAGGCGTCCCTGATCCGTTATCTACACTGTCTGTGGCGCGGTACGTCGGGCGCACCGCGCTTTTATGCCGCGCTTCGTTTCCGTTTCGGTGAAATCGCGGTTACGTGTCCCTGCAACGCAGCTGGAAACGTTGTGACGCCCACGTCCTCTGATGCCGTTTGTTTGTATTCCAGAGCAGCGTCGATCAAATCCGCGGCGTCGACATCCTTCAGACCCGACAAACGTACGCGCGGCTTTGTTGGCGCGTCAAGCGCAACCCCGCAGGGCATCCGGCAACTGCCGAGGCAATGGACCATCATCACGGTCATCCCCTGACCGGTCAGCCTTTCTTTGATTTCGTTATACAGAAACAATCCCGCCGCTCCGGTGTGTGGTCGGTCTCTCGGGCAGGTACGACAGATTGCGACGGTATTCGACTGGCCGTGCTCGCTCATATCCCGGATAACGACCTGACATTGTTCTGGGCTCTCGTGCGTGGTGAGCATGACACTGTCTCCTGACTTTATCTTTTCGAGGAATCCTGTGAACAAATTCTAGAAGTATGGCCGATCGCATGCTTATCAGAGCGTCCCATTGCGTATCTAAGAATCCAACTCTGTGACTGGGGTTTCCCTGAACTCCAATGTACTTTACAAATTCCCGTTCTATCGCCGCCTCCCTCTATCTCAAGTTGCAGATTTTTCGTGGTTAAAGCGAGACTCCCGACCCATGAAAGGTGCACGAAATTATCTGTGTATCAATATAATCCAAATACTATGCATACCAAATTATCTGACACAACGATCAATCTCAATGCACGATTATTGATTGCGATGCCATCCTAACACTCATCGTTATGCACGAATTGTGGCGTCACTTTCGGATAGATGGATTTCCTGCCTTGGGACGGTGATATATCGAGGAACTGTCGCGCATCGTAGCGTCGGGCGAATCGGTAACTGCGCCCCATGCCGAAATGCACTCCCGTAGGCAAGCTCTAAGTTCCGCGAACTGCACTCCAGGCGTCCGGCCTCTCGGAGGACCAAACCGTGGATTCAATTGCACGCTGCTTGATACCTACATGCAGTCGCGCAAGTTCCATTCGATCAGTCGTCATGGCGAGAGGCGTTCCGCATCCCGTTCCACCCCATGGATATCGATCGCCAAGATCAGCGTGACAACTCGATGCTCATCAGGCGTCAACATCTCCGGGTGATATTGCTGGAGTTCCCTGAGAGCATGTAACAATCGACTCGTGGCAAGCACGGTCGGGGAAATAATCGGCCATGCACTCATGAGGTAAACAAGCGGTATTACGCTTCTTCCCTCGCACCATCCATCAAAGAGAGAGATGCAGAGCCTTTCAAGCCGATGGAATTGCATATCGACAACGAGCTCGTCAGCGATTTTTGACATGACGACCTATGTTTGCGGCGGCAGCAGCCACCGAACCAATTGAACAGCCAGAATTGAGAACCCAGCAGCACAAACCCCTACCCAGCCCCATTGACCCCAGACCCACCCGACCACGGCGCCTCCTCCACTACCGGAAAAATTGTACGTCATGTAGGCTGTCCGAATATGGACATGGATGATTGAAATGACCTTCAGAGCATGATCCCGATTTTTGACTGACGTCAGCAAGGTCCACGCCAAGGTCCATGAAAAGCAATCCAACGCCATCACAAAGAGGCAAGCGCGGCCGAACCAAAAGATGCCAAATGCTCCAATGGTCAGCGACATCATTGAATCGGTCACATTGCGTCCGCTTCCCCGATTCCCAGGTCTTTCAATGACGGGGCTTAGCAAAGCGGAGCCTGTGCCGACGATGTCGTTTAGCCAGACAGTACCCGGTCTAAGCTTGAAGGGCGACTCCAAAGCAAGCTGAATGAGGCAATACCATGAAATCATTAGATAACCGAATAATTTTGCCCAAAGAATGCAGCGATCCCGTAAAATCTTCTGCCTGATGAGTAACGCCCGCGCGGTCCGAAGCAAATCAACATAGCTGTCCCAATAGCGAGGCTCAACAACGACGAAGGTTAGATTCAGCACTGGAGCCATCAGCCGGTCCGCGAATACGCAAACGTGAGTCAACACCATAGCCTTAGAACAGTTTCCACACGCTCTCTCAGGGCGACATGCCGTCTCGAGCGATTCGGCTGTTTGCGTACAGGGTGCTCATCGATGTCGGACACCAGCCTGAAACGACTGGATCTGGATAGGTGAGGCATGTCCAATGCTTTTTCAGAGCTACCGAACTTGCCAACCGCAACGAAGGCACATATCAAAGACAGGAGTCCCATCTCATCGTCACTTTTCGTCCAAAAAGACGTCAATGCACAGTTCGATGGGGATCGAGCAACCACACGGAATTTCTCGCATGTCAGACACTGCCCGACCTGCCGCAAGTAATGTAGCGGGCGAAACTCCAGATTTCGTGCGCTTACGGACGCGCGTCCCACATGGTTGCTCCATGATGCGAAAACAGTGTGTTGGTTTAAGGCTTCGCGGCCCCCTGGTCCCCAGACTCTGAGTTCACGCTGGTTACACCACCATAGGAGGTCTGCGGATCTCCGCCTGCTGCGTTGCCCGCATGAATCTTGGCCTCGGCGGCCTGAATGTCTGCCGGGTAGTATGGGCTGGACTTGTTCGGATGATATCCTGCGTTTTCGAGAGCTATCAGTTCAGCACGTACCTGAGCACGCGTGATGGGGGCACTATTTTCCTGGGCGCTCGCAAGTACAGGCAGAACCACCGTGAGACCAATAACCAGATTGCGGATGTTAACGATCATTTTCCTGCTCCTGTGTATCAACGAAAGTTTGAATGAGTGAAAAAAGGCTGCGTCGCAGAATTTATTAACTGCCTTTCCTCGATGCGCATTTCCTTAACCAGTCCAACGCAGCGACATTCCGTGGATATCCAGTTACGTCAGGTTCCACCCTCTATTTTTCGCACTCGCTGAACTTAATGATATTTTCAGCAATACCAGCCAAGACTTCTACGTACGTCAGGTCATGTCTGTCATAACGTCGTGGCATCGCATCCCCACACAAGTCGTCGGCGAACGTGTTCACCGCTGCATTGGGAAAAATCAGCTCATCCTATGGCAGTCGGGTTATCTCATAGGGCGAACGACAGTGCGCCGGCCATTGAAGGCCGGCGGTACAGCTGAGCCAGCTCGATTAGCGCGTCGTGGAGGGCTGTGTGCCTTCAGTCGAAGCCTGGGTCTGCGCAAGTGCATCGCAACGGTCATCACCACAGGCCTCCCACCCCCCGCCAAGCGACTTATACAGTGCCACAGCGCGCACGTTAATATCCGACTCAGCCTGCGCCAGATCGTCCCCTGCAGCGAGTTCCACCCGCTCGGCATCAAGCAGTTCCAGAAAGCCTGTCGATCCCTCTCGGTAGCGGACACGCGCGAGATCCGCTGCGCGGTGACTCTGCGCAAATTGATCGATCAGTTTGCCGACCCGCACATGAGTTTCGTTGTAGGACGTGACTGCGCTGTCAATGTCCTCGATCGCGAGAAGAATGCTTTGCTCGTAAGCGGCCTGCGCAGCGTCCGACCGTGCTTGCGCGGCATGCAAATTCGCACGCACGCGCTGTACATTCAAACCATCCCACGTAATGCCCGGCATGATCGACCATGCCTGCGAGCCCGCTGTCATGAAATCCGTGCCGTGGCTCGAGAGAAAGCCGAGAAACCCGCTCAGTGAGACGTGCGGATAGAAGTCGGCCTTCGCAACGCCAATACGCGCCGTCGAAGCCGCCAGCCGACGCTCCGCTTCCTGGACATCGGGTCGACGTGCAAGCACATCCCCTATTGGCCCCATCGGCAGGCTTACGGCAATCGGTTCGGAAGTGCGCGACGACAGATCGACGCCAAGTTCGCCGGGTCGCTTGCCAAGCAGCACCGCGAGCCGGAACTGTGCAGTCTGCTCGGCGATCCGGAGGTCTGGCAACTGTGCCTCCACCGCACTTAACCGCGCGCCCGCGCTTGCGACATCCTGTTCCGAGCCCGTGCCAACATTCGCCTGCGCCTGCACGAGACGCAGCGTCTCCCGGAGCGTCCCGATGTCATTCTCGACAATGGCGATTCGTGCCTGTGAACCGCGCATAACGAAGTAGTTGCGTGCCACTTCGCCGATGACGGAAACTTGGGTGCCACGCAATGCCGCCTGCTGTGCATCGCGTTCTGCTTTCGACGACTCCACTTCGCGCCGAATGCCACCGAATAGGTCAAGTTCCCAACTGGCGTCGAACCCTGCGCGATACACGTCGTAGCTAACCTGGTCCGTCGTTATCCCCGGATACTGACCATAGGCGCGCGCGAAGCTCGTCCCGGCGGCCACGGTTGGAATTTGCGCCGACTCCGCGCCGCTCACGAAGGCTCTCGACTCACGAAGGCGTGCCTGTGCAATGCGCAGATCGAGGTTATCGAGTGCGGCCATTTGTATCAGGGCATCGAGCGTCGGATCTCCAAACTGCTTCCACCATTGTGCCTGGAAGGTCCCGTTGTTCTCACGCATCGGATCGACATTGAGCAGCTTCGGTACCGTTGGCGTCGCCGCGTGGTAGTCGGGTCCGACGGACACGCACCCCGCGAGCGTCAGTGCAAGTAGAATTCCTGCACCGGCCGAGAAAGGATTCAGCCTATTCATCTCAATGTTCCCCGAGAACCGGCGCGCTTTGGATAGCCTTGCTGCGGCGCGCCTCGCACCGTTCCACGAACCCGCGTACCAACACAAAAAAAAGCGGCGTATACATCAGTCCGAACGCCGTAACGCCCAGCATCCCCGCGAAGACGGCCACACCGATCGCATGTCGCATCTCCGCCCCCGCGCCGTGGGCCAATACCAGTGGAACAACCCCCATGATGAACGCCACGGATGTCATCAGGATCGGCCGTAGACGTAGCCGCGCGGCTTCAAGCACTGCCTGCTTGCGGTCCATGCCGCGCCCTTGTGCGTCGCGCGCAAATTCCACGATAAGAATTGCGTTCTTGCACGCGAGGCCGACCAACACGATCAAACCGATCTGCGTGAATATGTTGTTGTCGCCGTGTGTAAGCCACACGCCACCAATAGCTGACAGCAGTACCATCGGTACAATCAGGACGACCGCCAGCGGGAGCGAAACGCTCTCATACAGGGAGGCGAGTACGAGGAACACCAGCAGCACGGACAAAGGAAATACGAGTACGGCCGTATTACCTGCAAGGATCTGCTGGTACGTTAGATCAGTCCATTCGAAAACCATGCCTCTCGGCAGATTCTCTCGCGCAATGCGCTCCATCGCATCCTGCGCCTGTCCGCTGCTGTAACCCGGTGCGGCGCCACCATTGATTTCCGCGGTGGGATAGCCGTTGTAGTGCATCGAGCGCTCCGTCCCGACGGTGCGCTGCACTGACACGAACGAGCCAAGTGGCACCATGGCGCCCGACGAGTTGCGGACCTTCAGTTGCCCGACGTTTTCGAACGTGCGCCTGAAATCCGGTTCGGCGGAGAGATTCACCTGATACGTGCGGCCAAAACGGTTGAAATCGTTGACGTAGAAGGTGCCCGTGAATGCCTGAAGCGTGTCGGCAACGTCCGTCATGTCGAGACCTTCCATCTTCGCCTTCTCACGGTCTATGTCTACCCGGACTTGCGGCACGTGTGCGTCGAAGCTCGAATAAAGCGGGCTCAATGCTGGCTCCTTCGCGCCAAGCGCAATGAGCTTATCAAGCTGGCGTTGCATTTCCGCCGGACCATACCCAGCGCGATCTTCAATCTGCATCCGGAAACCGCCCGTCTCGCCCATGCCGTCCACCGGCGGCGCGGGTACGACGCCAATGCTGGCGCCAGGGATAGCCGCATACTTCTTGTTCAGTGCAGCAATGATCGCGTCGGCCGACAGAGACGGATTCCTCCGTTCCTCAAACGGCTTGAGAAGAAGGAAGATCACGCCTGAATCGCTACTGTTCGTGAGCCCATTGATCGACAGACCTGGGAATGATGCGGAGCGCCACACACCAGGTTCGTGAGCTGCGATGTCACTCATCTCACGCACGACACCTTCTGTGCGGTCGAGCGACGCGCCGCTCGGCAACTGGACAAATGCGAGAATGAGCTGTTTATCGAGCGCCGGTACGAAGCCAGTGGGCACTCGCATGAAGCCGACCGCCGCGAGCACAATCAGACCGCCATACACCACGAGCGCGATCGACGAACGGCCCAGCACCCGACTCACACCGCCGACGTAACGACCCGCACCAGTCACGAACAGTCGGTTGAACGGTCTGAATAACCAGCCGAACAAGCGGTCAATCCATACCGTAAGTGGATCTTTAGGCGCGTCGTGAGACTTGAGCAGTAGTGCGGCAAGCGCCGGGCTCAGCGTCAGGGAGTTGAACGCAGAGATCACCGTCGAGATAGCGATCGTCAGCGCGAACTGGCGATAGAACTCGCCGGTGAGCCCACTGATAAAAGCGGCCGGTATGAACACTGCACACAGCACGAGTGCCGTAGCAACGATCGGGCTCGTGACTTCCCGCATCGCGCGTCGACTCGCTTCCTTCGGACTCTGTCCCAGCTCGATGTGCCGCTCCACGTTTTCAACCACGACGATCGCATCGTCAACGACAATTCCGATCGCCAGCACGAGCCCGAACAACGACAGAGTATTCAGCGAGAAGCCGACCACGTCCATGACAGCGAACGTGCCGATCAGCGATACGGGCACCGCAATCAACGGAATGATCGATGCGCGCCACGTCTGCAGGAAGAGAATCACGACAAGTATTACAAGCGCAATTGCATCGAAAAGCGTATGAACGACCGCTTCGATTGACGCGCGCTCGAACTGCGTATCGTCGCGTATGATTCGAAAGTCCAGCCCCTCCGGAAAATTCGCCTTCAGGCGTTTCATTGTCGCCATGACTTCGTTCGACGTCTGGATCGCGTTGCTACCTGGACGCTGGAACAGCACAATACCAGCAGCCGGATCGTTGTCCAGCAAGCTGCGCTGCGCGTACAGGTCCGCGCCGAGTTCGACGCGCGCGACATCGCCAAGATGTACGACGCCCGTGTCGCCACTGCTACGCAAGATGATGCGGCGGAACTGGTCTTCGGAAACGAGACGCCCCTGTGTATTCACATTCAGTTGAAATGCATCATCTGTATGCATCGGGGGAGCGCCGAGGGTACCCGCTGCCACTTCAACGTTCTGTTCCCGAATCGCTTTTATGACGTCTGGTGCCGTCAGTCCGCGTTGTGCCATGCGTTGCGGGTCCAGCCACACGCGCATGCTGTATTCACCCGCGCCAAAGATCTGCACGTCACCCACGCCATCGAGACGGGACAATTCGTCGCGAATGTGTGTGCGAGCGTAATTCGAGAGATAGAGACCATCATAGCGATGGTTCGTCGACACCAGATGCACTACCAGCGTGACCTCCGGCGAACTCTTCTGGGTTGTCACGCCGAGTCGCTGAACCTCATCGGGTAGGCGCGACAACACCTGCGCGACCCGGTTCTGCACTTGGACCTGCGCTGTATCAAGGTTGGTGCCGAGTGCGAAGGTAACTGTCAGCGCAAGCCGTCCGTCACTCGTCGCTTGCGACGATGTGTACAGCATGTGTTCGACGCCATTGATCTGCTCCTCAAGAGGCGTGGCCACCGTCTGCGCAATCGTCTCAGGACTTGCTCCCGGGTAGTTCGCCTGCACGACAACGGTCGGCGGTACGATATCGGGATACTGGCTGACGGGCAGCATCGCGAGCGCAATGGCACCAGCGATCACGAACAGAATCGACAGAACACCAGCGAAGATCGGTCTGTCGATAAAATAGTTGGCTATGCCTTTCATGGCTAGAGTCTCGATGAGGCGGTTATCGCGCAGCCAGCGCGGTCGCGTCAGATCCGGCGACGGGCTTGGCTACGCTTGCGAGTTCGGCTTTCTCACGGTCGTTGAGGTCCGTATCCATTGAGACGGTGACCGGCTGTACCACCATGCCCGGTTGGACATGTTGCAGGCCATCAACGACCACCCGCTCGCCTGGCTGAATACCGCTTTCGACGACACGCAGGCCGGCAAAGACCGGGCCTGTCGACACCTTGCGGTAGATGATCTTGCTATCTGGTCCGACCACGTACACAAACTGATTCCCGAGATCAGTTCCCACTGCCGTATCCCTCAGGAGGATGCGAGGCACCGGATGACTTTCCTGAAGCCGGATCTGCGCATAGAGTCCTGGCGTGTACGCACCTTGGGCATTTGCAAATACAGCTCGAAGGCGAATGGTTCCCGAGCCAGAGTCGAGCTGGTTATCAACGAAATCCAGATGTCCGGGGTGTGTAAAGTCGTGCTCATCCGCGAGCGCCATTGCAACTTCAGGCACGTTATGACCGTTGTCGCGAAAATGCTGGAGCGTAAGGTAGCTCTGCTCGTCGACGTCGAAATATCCGTAGATGCGGTCGACGCTGACGACGCGGGTCAGGACCGCATCTGGCGTGACCAGGTTACCTGCGGTGATCATCGCATAGCTGACCTTCCCGTCGATCGGCGCGCGCACTTCTGTGAAGCTAAGATTCAGTTGCGCCGCGTCGAGTTGCGCGCCGGTAGCAAGCGCCTTCGACCGAGAGGTGCTTGCCGCAGTGTCAAGTTGCTCCGACCCTTCCTGCGAAATCGCACTCTGCGTGAGCAATCGCCTACCTCGCTCCGAATCGGACCGGGCTTGCGCTGCCTCCGCCTTGGCCTGCGCGAGTTCCGCTGCCAGGCGGTCTACCTCGGCGCGATAAGGACGCGGATCGATCCGAAACAGTACGTCGCCTTTGTGCACCCGGGCGCCTTCCTTGAACAGCACCTCATCCACGTATCCGCTTACTCGTGGCCGTACGTCAATCGTGTCGACGGCCTGCAACCTGCCAGTGAATACCTGACGGTCATCCACCTGAAACATACGGGCTTGCGCTACCGTTACCTGAGGTGCGGGTGTGGGTGCGGCATTCACTGAATCGGACGCAGCGGATGCATGCGTTTTAAGCAGTAGAACACTGCTTCCGACGACAACCAGCGTTATGATCTGTAGTACGAATCTCTTACGTTTAGAGAAATGCGTCGTTAGTTGAGACATTACTTGACCCTCATCGATATGAAAATATCGTTACATCGTTGGACTGATTGCCATCACGAACTCACATGCATTCTGGCCCGACGAATCGGCCTTTTCCATAGCACAGATGGCATTTTTTCGATGCCGTAACGGCATGAATGCGCCGATGTGCACCGCAATCCCGGACGCATCTCGTGCGGAATAAAAATAAAACTGGAAAAATCGACCTGGAGCGGGTGCAGGTAAAACACATGTCGCCACGGCCTCGACGATGCTTCGTGCAGCGACCTGCGCGACATATGACTGACACGGAAACCACGCCGCGATGTCGTCTGGATAACTGCTCAATGCTTCTATACAGTCTCTAGCTGCCGAGTCGCTTCCGATACGCAACGACAGTTGTCGTCACGATCTTCAATATCCATACGGCATCGGCTACGCAATAGCATTCTCGTCGTCACACACCACGCAGGAGTGCGTGGATCTTCTCACCACCCGATCTCGAACACCGCTCGCACCTCGCCATGGCCAGACACTGAGTCCGGATTAGCCCGCGTTTCGAACAAGCTCACGCAGCACGATATCTAAAGGCACGCGCCCAATTCGTGTTTCAGTCCGACGGCCGTCGAACTTCAGCCAGCCTTCGTTGAAGCCATCGAGCATTTGCATGCGCGGGCCAGGATTCTTCATGCCTTGCGCGCGAAACATTTCCTCCCACGCGTCTCGGGGAATCAGCTTCGGCCGGACCTCCCGTCCCAGCAGCCGATCAAAGGTCTTGGCGATATCATTCGGGCTAATGCGCCTGTCACCTTCAAGTTCGATGATCCGAAGACCGTCCCACTCTTCCATGAGTGTTTCTGAAATCACGCGTCCAATATCGGCCGTTGCCACCATGGGAATCGTCCGGCCAAGAGGCTGAAGAAAGGAGGGAATCTCCCCGCTTTCACGTGCAGGCTCAACATCACATAAGGCGTTCTCCATGAACCACGCAGCACGCACGAACGCGACCGGCATCGGGAGCTTGCTGAGCGCTTGCTCCAGATAGCTAACCTGCGTAAGCAGGCTTGGTTGCGGCACATGAACCCCAATGGTCGACAGGCAGACGACCTTGCCAGGTTGTGCGGTTACAATCGCGTCGTGCAAAGACGAAACGATTTCGTGCGCTTCTGAAAAATCCGAAGACGGATCGAAGTTCAGGGGCAACATCACAAAGACGCCTTCCGCTCCCTGGAACGCCATCGCCAACGCTTGCGTATCCCGCAGATCAGCGAGCGATACCTCGTACCCCTCCTCCCGCAACGTCGACGACTTGTCTGGATTTCGAATGACGGCGCGAACGTCACATCCGTTTGCGAGAAGCAGCCGGGCAGCAACGCCTCCTACCTGGCCAGTGACTCCAATAAGAGAAAACATAGTGGACCCCTTGTAGCTAGAACTGCATCAAACTCGGTGTTTCAACATTCTCGTTCTTCTTTCATCAGATTAGGACCGCCATCACGTCATACCTTCCATAACGGTATGGCATAGCTGAACCTCGATTGCTGCGCGTGTAAATGACTTTCATCCCCCCCGTGGGCGCTCCCCGCAGGGGCGCGAAAACAAAGCCGGTTGTCAGCTCATGCTGACGACCGGCTCTAATCTGTTACGCGCTGTTCTTTCGCTATGAGCACTGCAGTTGCAGCATCATCAGAACTTATGACGCAGTCCGAGGCTAACCACCTCCTGCGTGTTGGTGCCACCGTACCCGTAGGAGCCCACGGACGCCTGTGCGGCTACCACGGCGGTGCCACTTGCGCTGAGCGTTTCTCCGCTTGCGTGTTGCCAGGCGCCCACTAGATATACATCAGTGCGCGGGGACAAGTTGTAGTCCGCGCCAAAGTTGACCTGATGGTACGTCGCCCCCGTTTCGCCGCTCGACTTCGTATAGCTGTAACCCACGCCCAGCAAGATTGCCTTGGTGACCTGGTAGTTGAGGAAACCCTGCCCTGTGTTGAACTTCTCGGTCGCCGCGAATGCCGATTGTCCATCCGACTTGTACTGCGAGTTGCTATAAGCCGCGCCGAGCGTGAACGGACCCACCACATACTGTACGGCGACGCGAGCAATGTTGATGGACTTCGCGCTCTGCAAGCCCAGGTTGATCAGCGAGCCGTCAAAGGTGCCGTCAGACGTTCCACCCCAGCCGGAGCCCGTTGCCGTCGATGGGCGCACGAGACCGTTCACCGATGGATTGTCCGCCACAAAGTAACCCGCCGCCACCGAGATCGGGCCGTTGTTATACGCGGCGGCGGCCGACCAGGTCTGTCCCGAGCCCGTCTGTCCCGCAACGCCGCCGAACGCATACAGGCCCTCGACCTGCAGGCCATAAAACGCCGGCGACAGGTATTTGATCGAGTTGTTGGTACGGGAACTGTTGTCGTAGTTGTCGACGTCACCTGCGGTTGCAAACCCGCTCCCGAAATAGTTGTCTTCGGTAATGCCCTGCACAAGGTCAACCAGCGGGTCATATTGGCGACCTAATGTGAACGTGCCATATTGACCCGACGACAAACCTACAAATGCTTGGCGGCCAAACTCCCGGCCACCCTGCGCAAGTTGCCCGGTGCTCGGATTAAACCCGTTTTCTAACTGGAAAATCGCCTTCAGGCCGCCGCCCAGGTCTTCCTGACCTTTCAGACCCCAGCGGCTACCGGAAAGATCCCCGTAACTCGCGTTGCCGACCGACCATTGGTTTTGACCAGCTGCATTCGCATTATGAATGTAGGTAATCGACGTATCGATGGTGCCGTATAGCGTGACGCTGCTTTGTGCATGTGCTGCGCCTGCGGCGGCTAACAGCATCAGCGAGAGTGTCGAGAGCGTTGTTCGTTTCATCTGTTTCTCCGTGTGGATGAGTGATTTGGTTATTGCGAAATGGACGATAACGTAGCGCCTCCTTCCGAAATATCGAAAAAAAAAGCCCGTCGCAAAAAGTTAACAGGCAGATGAGCCGAAGTGGTCGATGACGTGCCCGACCAAGGCCAACGGGAAAATCAAGGTTTAATGTGAACGCAATTTGCTTGACATCGCTGTGCAGAGCAGCGCGCTTGCATCTACCTTTTCTGCAAACCTTGTGGTCTAAAGAGACGGGACACATATCAACCGGCTGATCGTAAGAGCAGTTGAGGCGATCTGTGCACGCGCGAAAAGAAGGAACCGGGCACTGATTTCGGTCGAACCGTCCTACTTCAAATAGCACCTCCAGCCGGGCGATTCCGCGCCCGACGCCGGGTTTCGGCATGTTGCGCAGTTCGCCGGCGGGGCAACATGCCACTACTGGCCACCTCGGCAAATATGCTCATATTGTTGAGCGTTCGCTCCCAAAAAATCATGCAAGTTTCTCCAGTAGATAGCGTGTGCGTTACGTCCCCTTACTTCTACTTGTCGACTTAACCGATATTAATTTCACTGGCGCAATTGTTAGTTATACAGATTATTTAACTTGCTCCACGATAAAAAAACTTGTTGTATAACCTTACATATGACATTTTTTCATAACAGGTATGCCGTTATGGTTATCCTAATTCGGCGGAAGAACAAGCAAAATAATGCCGGCTCAATTCCCGATATCACAAGCTAGCTAACGGCTATTTCGTTCCGCATCCTTTGCCTGCCGTTGGGTTCATGGCCTATCCGTTGAGTCCGTACCACACTCGCGGGAATGATGTTGAAGCGGACCATGTCGGGCACTCGCTCAGTAGTGCCCCCGAGTGCTTTCACTAGGGAGTCGCCGAGCTATCGAACTTCTGCCAACGCTTAAGAATTCACGTATCCGCACATAAGCGGTGCGGAAGCTCGGTCAGATCTCAAGAATAAATCAGACGTATATCAAGGTGATTTGGTGAACAGAAATTCCGGTATCGGAACGTCCGGTCGCGTATCCGGCAATCCAGCTCAGTGACTGGATTTCTCCGGAATCCGCTATGTTTCACACGCTCCCGAGATTCCGCCGGCACTCGCTTATCAGACAGTCCATTTTTTTCAGGGTCCACGCGTGCACTCCAGGTGTATGACCAATACCCTGCTCTTCTAGTGCGTGCTAGCCTGTAAAAACTAAAGGCCGTGCAGCGACTACGACTGGACAGCCACTTTTTGGAGCGAGGCAAAACATGAATCCACAACTCTTTACCAACGTGAAGATTTTCGACGGCACGGGTGCGCCAACGTTCGTGGGCGAAGCGCTTGTCGAAGGCAATCTGATCCGCACCGTGGCGCGCGGAAATGGCGGGATTACGCGCGAATCCTACTATGACACCATCGACGGGAAAAGCATGACGCTGATGCCCGGCCTCGTCGAAGCCCACTCGCACGTGACCTACAGCAACATGGCGAAGTTCGGTGACCTAGGGCTGATTCCGCTTGAAGAACATACAATCCTCGCGCTGCAGAACGTCAAGCTGATGCTGGACTCCGGCTTCACCAGCCTGTACTCGGCGGCTTCGGCGAAGTTCCGGCTCGAGGCGGTGATTCGCGATGCCATCGATGCTGGAAAATTCCCGGGGCCGCGCATGCGGGCGGCCTCGCCGGAACTCACATCAACAGGAGGTCTTGGCGACGAACGTCAGTACCACACGAACCACCAAGGCTTCGAATTGATTGCAGACGGCACCGAAGAAATCAGGCGAACGGTCAGAATGCTGATTCGCGAGGGTGTCGATACGATCAAGCTCAACATCTCGGGTGACATGTTTGCTGGACGTCCGGGGTTCGCCCGCCGCCTTTCCTATACGGAAGCGGAGGTCGCCGCCGCTGCGGAAGAGGCCCATATGCGCGGCGCCTGGCTGTCGTGTCACGCCCGTGCGGATGCGGCCGTGAAGCTTGCCCTGAAGTATGACTTCCGCGTTATCTACCACTGCGATTTCATCGAGGGCGAGACGTATGACCTGCTCGAGGCAAAGCGCGACAGCGTGTTTCTCGCCCCGGCCATCGGCGTAATTTACGCAACCGCGTACGAGGCAGAACCGTGGGGCATTACCAGAGAGTTTGTCGAAAAAAGCGAGCTCTTCACCATGCTTGAGCAATGCTCGAAGGTGTACGGCGAACTCAGGAAACGCGGTCTGCGGATTCTCCCGGGCGGCGACTACGGGTTCGCATGGAATCCGATTGGCACCAACGCACGCGACCTGGAACACTTCGTCAACATTGTTGGCTTCACTCCCGCCGATGCCCTGATGGCGGCCACTAAATGGGGTGGAGAAATCATGGACATACCAAACCTCGGTCTTGTCAGCGATGGTTACCTCGCCGACCTGCTGCTCGTCGAGGGCGATCCGGTCGAGAACATCAAGCTTTTACAGGATCGCGACAACATCAAGGTCGTGATGAAGGACGGGGTCTACTACAAACGACTCATCCCAACACCCCCCATGTAAGAACCAAAATGTCACTGTGTTCGAGATCGGATAATTTAAAGACTATTACTTTAGTATTCCTTATCTGAGTCGAGACCGCATGCGTTATCTCTTTGACTTACGTATAGAGAATTCGAATGTTTTAACTTTGCTCAACACAGAGGCAGCGCCGAATGAGGAAACACGGATATCACAACCCGTTTCCGTATCTGACAGCTATTTGAGGTAGGAGAATTGGAATGACAGTCAGGCAGAATGTTCTTGTCGTAGGTGCCTCGCGTGGCCTTGGCCTTGCCCTCGCAGAGGAATACTGTGGACGGGGCTGGCACGTAATAGCGACATCGCGGGGTAAGTCCGCTGGACTTGAGAGCCTGCGCGAACGCTATCCGGAATCGCTTGAACTCGAGACGGTGGATATCGTAGACCTGACCTCGGTGAAGGCCCTGCGCGCACGGCTTGAGGGGCGCAAGCTGAACACGCTGTTCGTTAACGCGGGTATCTGCAAGGCAAATGAATTGACATCCGCCGAGGTGGATGAGAACGACTTCCTCGACATGATGTTGACGAATGCACTTAGTCCAATGCGTGTCATTGAGGTATTTCGTGACATTGTCGTGGAGAACGGCGTGATGGCAGCGATGTCGTCCGAGATCGGCAGCATTACAAACAGTTTCGGATTCTGGGAGCTTTACAGTTCGAGCAAGGCGGCGCTGAATATGTTGATGAAGGCGTTCTCGACACGCCATCCGGACGACTCGCACGCACTTCTCCTTGTCGCTCCAGGCTGGGTCCGTACTGAAATGGGCGGACCAGAGGCAACATTCGAGATCTCGGAGAGCATCCCGCTCGTGGTCGATATGGTCGAGCGCAACGCGGGCGTGCCGGGACTTCGGTTTACTGACCGTCATGGTGAAATCCTGCCGTGGTGAGGATGGCAGAAGGCGCGAAAATCTTCGGTGGTCGATTGGCGCAAACGGTACACGTCGACCGATGAGCCGCGCTGTCTACGCAAAACAGGTGGGCTGATAGGCGAGGCGACTTCGCCGTCAAGATTCGAAGACACCCTTTGTTTGTCGTTGATGGCCCTTCTGAATCCGCACTGGAACGGAACTTGACAACGTCCAGCGTCGGTCCTCGCTCCAAATTGGTATCCCGAGTGGCACCGGTCAGACAAGAACCTCCGTCATCCGAACTTGTCAGTGGCCGGTGCACGTGGAGCACGGCCGTGTTTCCCCAGCAGTGCAGGGTAGGTATGAGCAGCCGGGGTCTGCCCGTCTAGCCGAACTTGCGCCGGCACATCGGACACCACACCGCAAAGCTGATGGAGTCAGTCCGAAGCTGCCGGCCCGAATACAAGACACCGTTGGCGGCAGGTGCGTCATGTCGAGAAGTGATCCATCTCACACGTAAAGGCGTCGCCGCATCTCCGCCGATATTGCACCGGCGTACTCGCACCCGCATGTCAGGCGGTGAGCTATCAGGCCACCGATGCCCCACCATCGGCAACTACGACTTGGCCCGTCGTAAAGCTGCCTCGCATCAGATAGAGGTAAGCTTCGGCCACCTCATGCGCTTCAGCGGCATGCTTGACGAGAAGGTTCTCTTCTGCGCGTTGAAATGTCGCCTCACGGACAGCCTCGGGGAAACTATCCCAAAGACTAGTCCTGACAGTTCCAGGGCAAACCACATTGACCCGGAGCGGCGCGAGTTCTACCGAAAGCGCACGCGCGAGCGCTTCAATCGCCCCGCAGACGCTCGATACCACGGACGAGCCCTTACGGGGGCGGCGCGCTGCCATCCCGGAGGAGAGGACAATCGAGCCACCCTCACGAATCTGGCCTGCACCGTACTTCGTGGCCAGGAAGACACCCCAGTAGCGGACGCCAAAAAATGCCTGCGCATCCTGGAAGCTCAAATCCTTCTGATTAGCCATTAGCAAAGGATTGCCAGCGGTGTACACCAGATGGTCGAACGCTCCTATTTTCTCGAAGAACGACTTGATGCTACCCTCATCCTGCAGGTTGAGCACATGACCTTCCGCACTCGGCGGCAGTTGCTCCTGTGCCTTCGCTACCCTCTCCTGGCTGCTAGACGCAATTACGACAAGTGCACCTTCATCTGCCGCAGCCTTCGCCGTAGCGAAACCCATTCCAGACGATCCGCCGAGAATGACAATCCGTTTACCTTTAAGCGACATAACTTCCTCCGATACAATACAAAAACCCCAGTTTGATTTTCTGAATCATTGCCGTCAGTGTGGGCCGGACTGTTCGGCAAACACAGTACCAAAAAAGCTTTCTTCAAGTCGGAACTCTGCATTTGAATCTACCGAGTCAGCGGGTCGAAGGTTTCAACTTGACGACGGTGATCTTCCAGAATCCCAAGCGATCTCACTGCACACATTGATGTCTTACCTGTGCTCGTCATAGCGCTTGACCAACTGGCCCTGCTTGCCAAGACCGGCAATACCAAGCCGCATGGTGTATCCACCGTCGAGGTAACGCGGCGGATTGAAACCAAGGCCAACGCCCTGCGGTGTTCCCGTTAGGATCACGTCGCCCGGAAGCAGAGTCATAAATTTGCTGATGTAACTCACACACTGCGCGACAGAGAAAATCATGTCCGCTGTATTGCTATGCTGTACTCGCTCACCGTTCACTTCGCACCACAGATCCAGCGCCTGCTCGTCGCCCACTTCGTCCCGAGTTACCAGCCAGGGCCCGATAGGGCAAAACGTGTCATGACTCTTGCCCTTTGTCCACTGACCACCTCGCTCAAGCTGATGTTCACGCTCCGATACGTCATTCACAATGACGTATCCAAAGACATGATCGAGCGCTACGGCTTCTGAAACATTTCTCGCACGGCGCCCTATCACAACTCCGAGTTCCACCTCCCAGTCCGATTTCGTTGAGTTTTCCGGAAGAATGACGTCATCGAACGGACCTGTGATGGCCGTATTCGCCTTGAGGAAGATGATTGGCTCCTTTGGGATCTCGGCGCCAGCCTCTTTTGCGTGCTCGCGATAGTTCAGTCCGATTCCAACCACCTTTCCGATATTTCCGATGGGACAACCAAGCCGGGAACCAGCGGGCGCTCCCGGCAAGGCATCGATTTCCCCTGAATCGAGGCCCGGCAGTGAGCCCGACCCGATCAGTTGGGGATCAATGTCTGCGGCGTGTGCGGACAGATCACGGACAACCCCGTCCGACCCGACGATACCTGGCTTCTCAGCACCTTTATGACCAAAGCGTACTAGCTTCATATTCCCAGCTGAAAGTAGTGATTCAATGACGTGCCTATTGGCACGAAGACAAAAGTCAAGATCATGGATTTCGGCGAAATTGACATTCCTGGCTGCGGTGTCGAGCCCCTGCAAATCTTGACTTCAGCGCGACACCGCCGCATGGGTCATCCGTTCTATTTCGTCAGGAACTGAAGCAGCAATTCATTCACTGCTGCCGCTTTTTCGATGGGCGTCCAGTGCCCGCACTGCGGAAGTTCGACATACTTCGAGCCAGGAATCTTGCCGGCAATTGCCTTCGCAGTTGCGGGCGGAGACGTTGCATCCTGGTCACCCGTCACAACCAGCGCCGGAATCCGCAGCTTCTCGATTTCGGCCGGTTCGAGGCCGATAATCATCTCGCAGGTCTGCGCGTACATTTCAGGATCCTGTCGCATGACAAGCTCCCGCACGAAAGCCGCCAGTTCCGGATGGTCGCGCTTGGTCTCCGGCGACGTGCCGCCTTTCACGGTTGCGTCGGCGATACCTGTCAGACCGGCTTTCCTGGCCTGCTCCGCACGATCGCGTATCGCTGTTTTCGCGGCCTCCGGCGCTGCCTGGATCGGCCCGATCAGCGCAATGCTACGCACCATCTGCGGATGCTCGAGGGCCAAGCGCTGCACGATGACGGTACCCAGCGAATGCCCTACGAGGTGGACGCTTTCAAAACCCGCGCCGTCGATCAGTTCCACAACATCCGCGACAAGCGCCTCGATGGAGATCGGCCCCTTGTCGCTACGTCCACAGCCACGCAGGTCCGGGACCACAACCTGGAAGCTGGGTGAAAGTGCCGCCACCTGCGCCCCGAAAACGTTGCCGGTACCGCCAAGTCCGTGCACGAGGACGACCGGTGTACCTGTCCCTACATCGTCATATTTGAGATTCATATGTCCTTCCAGAATGGGTTGGGTGAATTGAAGATGGGGCGGTACGTCTGGCACACTGCCCTTTTATGCGGCGCTTCGTTTCCGTTTCGGTGAAATCGCGGTTACGTGTCCCTGCAACGCCGCTGAAAACGTTGTGACGCTCACGTCCTCTGATGCCGCGTGTTGGTATTCAAGAGCAGCGTTGATCAGATCCGCGGCGTTGACGCCGTTCAGACCCGACAGACGTACGCGCGACTTCGCCAGCGCGTCGATTGCAGCGCAGGAGGTCCGGCAACTGCCGCGGCAGTGGACCATCATCATGGCCATCCCCTGCCTGGTCAGCTTTTCCTTTATCCCGTTACATGCCGCTGTCTCGTGACTGCATCCATTCGGGAATAAGCTGAGCCTCGTTGTCTGAACTCTATCCAGACAACTTTCGCCAGCGAATCCTGTGTATACATTCTAGGTCGGCGTTCAATTTCAGGCTTATCGCACCGTCCTGATGATTATCAAAAAGTCCATATTTGTGAAAGCTGAAGTGAGTACTCTGAGTGCACGGCGAATACCCGATCCTCAACAGGACACCCGTGCTGTTCAAAATGCGCTCATCGAAACTCATGCGACCTACATCCGCCGCTCAAAACACAATGCGAGGCTTACTCTTACTGTGCAGGAGATTTCGTTCGGTTGCGCATTAACGTGACGCTCCTTTCGCTTACCGCATCCGCGTGGTTACACCAACTGCCGCGGATGTAAGTCAGCACCTCTGCAATATCACGATCGCTCATGACCGCTCCAAAAGACGGCATTGGGTATGCCATCGGGACGCCTTGGATCACCACCCTTCCGGTGCCGTTCAGCGAGACATTGATCAATGATGATGCATCTGGTTCGAGCAGATTTGGGTTACGCTGAAGAGGCGCAATCAGTGGTGCCATTCCCTTCCCATCAGCGCCATGACATTGCAGACAATAGATTGCATACAAGCCCTTCCCGCTTTGTACCGACGTTCCATCCAAAATAGGCGCGGCCACAGTAGATTGCGAAATGTATGCGGCCTTCTCTTCGGCCGAATCAGGAGCCGGGGGCAATGACTTCAGGTAATGAGCCATCGCAGCCACATCCGCATCAGTCATACCCTGCGTACTTTGATTGATAACTTCAACCATTGACCCAAAGCTGGTAGCGTGTTGATTTGAACCTCTCTTGAGGAATTCCGAGACGTCCGCTTCAGTCCATTGTCCCAGTCCCGTAATCGAGTCTCCGCTAAGATCGGATGCGTACCAGTTATCGATTAACGCACCTCCGAGAAATCCGGCCCGCGAGCCGTCGAGCGCAAGTTCCTGATCGGCAACGCCGCGCGCAGTATGGCATGCTCCGCAATGCCCCAGACCTTGGACCAGATAGGCTCCGCGGTTCCACTGCGCATCATGACTCGGCACAGGCTCATATACCTTTGAGTCCAGGAAGATCGCGTTCCAGATCTTTAGCGGCCAGCGAATGCCAAGCAGCCGACTGAGGTCCGCTTGCCGATTCTCCTTCTGTACCGGACGTACCCCGTGCATGAAGTATACATATAGTGCATGCATATCTGCGTCGTTCACCTTCGCATAGGATGTGTACGGCATCGCCGGATAGAGGTTGTGGCCGTCCTTCGCCACTCCTTCACGTAGTGCGCGGGAAAAATCTCGTTCGGCGTACTTACCGATTCCTGTTGCCGGCTCGGGAGTAATGTTCGTTGAGAAGATCCTGCCCATCGGCAAAACCATCGGTAAGCCACCTGATAGCGGAGCACCACCGGGCGCCGTGTGACAGGCTGCGCAGTTTCCGACCCGCGAAAGATATTCCCCTCGTTCGATCAGTCTGGAATTGGGATCCTGACTTTGAGCGTTTGCAGTGAATGCGAGCGTTGCGAGTATTGACACGAAAACGCTACTGAACGTAGTAACATTCATTACCGTTTGTCCTCAAGCGAAGTTGCCGTCAGCCAGCTGGCTTCCCACTGACAGGTGACGCAAGCGCTTGCCGGTCGCGGAAAAGATTGCGTTTGCGAGGGCTGGCGCCAGGACCGCACACCCAGCTTCACCTATCCCGCCCGGCGATTCGTTGCTCTGTACCATGTGAACTTCAATGCGAGGTGTTTCATGGATGCGCATGATGCGATAGTCATTGAAGTTGCCCTGCACGACTCGCCCTCGATCGATTGTGATACCTCCATATAGCGCGGCAGTGATGGCGAAAATCGCGCCTCCACGAATTTGCGCATCGACTGTGTCCGGATTGACGACATGCCCGCAATCTACGGCGATCACCACCCGCCGCACATGGACCTCGCCATTGCAAACGTCTGCGTCGACAACCGCAGACAGAAAACTGCCAAACGCATGCATCACCGCTATGCCACGTCCCGCGCCGGCATCAAGGGGTTTTTCCCATCCCGCCTCACGGGCGACGACATCCAGAACATGAAGCGCACGCGGCGCAGGCGACAGCAGCGCCCGGCGATAAGCGACGGGATCGGTCTTTGCCTGCACCGCCAGTTCGTCGATAAAACTTTCAACGACAAAGGTTCCTCGTACCGGTCCTACGCCACGCCAGAAGCCGGTGACGATTCCACGTGGCTCCTGTCTGACATACTCGATCCTTTGATTGGGAATTGCATAGGGCAGATCGGATGCGACGGCAACGGCATCCCGATCAAGGCCGCCTTGAAAGTTCTTCGGCTGAAAACGCGCAAGCACAGACGAGCCGGCCACAGTATGCCGCCAACCTACGGGCCACCCGTGTTCGTCGAGACTCGCCGCGATCCTGTCGTGGTACATAGGTCGAAACGTACATTGACGAATGTCTTCTTCCCGCATCCACGTAAGCTTGAGTGGCGCATTCACCTGCTTTCCGATCTGCAAAGCCTGGATGACAATATCCACTTCGCTGCGCCGGCCGAAGCCCCCACCAAGGAGCCGGTTATGGAGGACGATTCGCTCCCGCGGCAAGCCCGTATACTTCACGCCGGCGTCCACCGCCCAGACCGGCACTTGCGTTCCTGTCCATATGTCACAACCGTCCGGCCTGACATGAACCGTGCAGTTCAGCGGCTCCATGGGAGCGTGCGCGAGAAACGGCTGAGTGTACTCGGCCTCATAATGCCTGGTGTGTTTGGCGAACGCTTCCTCAACGTCACCGGCCTGCCGGGACACCACCCCGCTTTTCAATACCGCCGTTCGCAGATCCTGCTGCAATATCCGTGTATCAAGCGACGCGTTCGGTCCATCGTCCCATTCGATCACCATGGCATCAAGACCTCGCTTTGCTGCCCAGGTATGATCACCGACGACCGCGACAGTATGTTCGAGCGTAACGACTTGGCGTACACCTGGGATTTCCCGGGCAAACCGGTCATCAACCGCTTTTATCTTTCCTCCGGCCACCGGACTTGTAATAGAAACCGCGTAGAGCATTCCCGGGATCCGGACATCGATACCGAATACCGCACTGCCATTGACCTTCTCGGGAGAATCAAGACGTTTCACCGGCCGGCCAATAAGGCGGAACTGCCGTGGATCCTTCAGCGTAACGGTCTTGGCGAGGTCCTGAGGGATCGGCAACCTCGTAGCCCTCTCAACCAGTTGCCGGTACTCCAGCGTGCGGCCGGTCGGCCCATGAATGACCCGTGCGTTCTCGGCATGGCAGCTCTCCGGGGGGACGCTCCACTGACTGGCCGCAGCCTGGATCAACAAAACGCGTGCGGCAGCCCCTGCACGTCGCAAGGGCTCCCACGCGTAGCGCATTGAGTTCGATCCCCCCGTTATTTGCGCACTTAGCAGCGGGTCAGTATAGAGCGCGGCAACCGGAGCTGAGATCTCGATTTCAACGTTGTCGAGGGATACTTCGAGTTCCTCAGCAATCAGCATTGGAATTGACGTGTAAACACCTTGCCCCATTTCCACCTTCGGCATGACGAGGCAGATGCGCCCATCTCGTGCAATACGCACAAATGCATTCGGGATGAAATCACCACGCGTGTCACTGAGATCAGAAGAATCAACTAGCGAATTGCCCTTCCCCAATACTGGAGCCGCAGTTGCAGACAGACTAACGCCAAACAGGAGCATTCCGCCTACGGTTAAACCAACACCGCCGCCAATTCTCAGGAAGGCACGCCGACCGTACTCGACCTCATTCTTATCGATCATGCTGCCTCCGCTGCCCGGTGAATGGCTGCACGAATCCGCTCGTATGTCCCACAACGACAGATGTTTCCTGCCATTGCGAGATCAATGTCCGCATCTGTCGGTCTTGGGATGCGGCCAAGCAGTGCGACCGCTGACATGATCTGTCCCGACTGGCAATAACCGCATTGCACGACATCAACCTCAAGCCATGCTTGTTGCACCCGCTTCCCGACAGGCGAATTGGCCACGGCTTCGATGGTGGTGACTTTGCGGTTTGCCAAGGCGGCCACCGGGGTCACACAAGCGCGGCCAACGTCACTGTCCAGATGCACCGTACACGCGCCGCACTGGGCAATGCCACAGCCGAACTTAGTTCCGGTGAGACCAATGACGTCTCTCAGCACCCAAAGCAGCGGCATATCATCTGGAACATCCAACTCGTAGCCCGTACCATTGACATGTAGGGACACCATTGCCTCTCCAAGATATGTTCAACCGAAGGCGCGAACCACTGGATAGAAACTACGAGCCAGCTTGCTTACGGATTTTGCGCGAACCGATGGTTAGTTTCCAGATCAAAGGGTCATTTGTTAAATGACAAAAGATCAAGTCGCCGTACACGTAGTTGCAAGTTTTGGAACGACACCTATTCCGGACACATGTGCATCAGAGCATTCGTCCAGGCCCCACCTCCGTTAGAAAAAGTGCTTCTTCCATCGCCGTTGATGATCTTTCCTGCGACGGGAAATAACATTGCCAGCCTCATCATCGACAAAGGAACCAGGAACCCCAAGCGGCAATGTCACCGGCGTGGCAATTGGTCAATTGGGCACCGGCATCCTCCCGAATGGATGGATGTGCACAAGGTCAAGCGGTCATTGCGGAGCCGATCCATTGGTTGCGGTACCGACGGTTTTCAGTGGCATGGATCCGGTGTGCTCCACAGCGGATGAATCCTCCGGGAAGGCCGTCTCCCAACCACCGCCGAGGGCCTTGTAGAGGGTGACGAGATTGACTGCAGCACCTGCCTGACTCTGCGCCAGATCGCTTTCGGCGTTTAGCAGGTCTTTCTGCACGGCGAGCACGTTGAGGAAATCAATGGCGCCCTCGCGATACCGTTGCTGCGCGACCGCAAACGCGAGCTGGTCCTGCTGCACCACCTCCTTCAAATGGTCACGGCGGCGCTGCTCGGCATCGTAGGCGGACAGTGCATCGTCCACTTCGTGCCAGGCTTGCAAGACCGTGCGCTGGAAGATGATCGCCGCTTCCTGCTGCTGAGCCTTGCGCAGCTGGAGCGTGCCCCTGAGTCTTCCGCCCTGGAAAATGGGCAGCGAAATCGAAGGACCGAAGACGAACTGATGCGAAGCCCAGTCGCCCAGGCTGGAAAGCTGGAGCGACTGTGAGCCAAGGCTACCCGAGAGCGAGATCTGGGGATAGAAGTCGGCCTGCGCAACGCCGATCTCGGCAGTTGCGGCATGCAGTTGTGCTTCCGCACGCCGGATGTCGGGACGCCGTCGTACCAGTTCCGACGGAAAGCCGATCGGCGCTTGGGCCGGTAGCGATGGAATATCGCGCGGGTCTGCCAACGTCTGTGCGAGTGCACCGGGTTCTTCGCCGAGCAGGAAGCTTAGTGCGTTGATCAGTGCGTCGCGGCGCGTCTGCAGCGGTGGCATCAGAGCTTCGATCGATGCAACCTGCGCCGATGCGTTGGCGACATCGAGGGTGGTCGTAACGCCCTCGGTTAGCCGCAGTCGTGTCAGCTTGACGCTATTGCCGGCGAGCGCAAGATTCTGGTTCGTGATGTCAAGCAGGGTCTGCGTGGCGCGCAGCTCGATATAGTCGCGGGCAAGCTCGGCTTGAGCGGAGAGCAACACAGCGCGGCGTTCCTCAGCCGATGCCTGCATTGCAGCGTTGGCTGCTTCCACGCCGCGCCGTGCGTGGCCCCACAGGTCCAGCTCCCAGGACGCATCGAAGCCGTATTGCCACAGGTTGTAGGCGGGCGATCCGCTCGAGCCGGGCAAACTGGACACACCGAATGCGGTGGTTCCATTCGCAGATTCGGGCTGTGCTCCGACGGGATTCGTGCCCAGCAGCGAAACAATGCCATTCGGGCTCGCCTGCTCGCGGTTGTAGGACGCCGCACCGGTTAACGTAGGATACAGTTCCGCACCGGCGATGCGTAACCCGGCCCGGCTCTCCAGCAGCCGCGCGGAGGCGGCCTGGACGTCGAGGTTGTCGGTCGCGAGCCGCGACTCCAACGCGACCAGCTCAGGGTCGCCAAGGAGGGCCCACCACTGGGGCGCGAGCGTTGCCTCAACGGGCCGGCTCGGCGCCTCAGCGTGATCGGCACGGGCGAAATCACTCGTTGCCGCAACATTGGGCCGCTGGAAATCCGGTCCGAGCGTGCAGCCGGCAAGCATGGCACCTGAGAACAGGGCCAGCAGAACGGACCGAATGGAAATGGAGCGCTCCATCAATTTGCTCCCGTTCCTTTAACTGATGCATCACTTGCGGCGACATTGACTGTCGGCTCGACCGAAAGACCCACTCGCAACCGGGCTGCTCCAGGCTGTCCGGGATCCACGGTGATCTTGACGGGCAGGCGTTGAACGATCTTGGTGAAATTGCCAGTTGCGTTGTCTGGCGCAATCGGCGCGAACGCGACGCCCGTCGCCGGCGCAAGGCTATTCACATGGCCCGTTAGAACAAGGCCCGGAAAGCTGTCCACGGTGATGCGCACCGGCTGATGCGGGTGCATGCGGGCAAGCTGGTTTTCCTGAAAGTTGGCAATGACATACGCTTGTGACAGGGGTACCACTGCTAGCAACGGCGTACCCGCACTAACGATTGCGCCAATGCGGATCGAGCGCTGACCGACCATACCGTCAATCGGTGCGCGGATTTCCGTATAGGAAAGGTTAAGCTTCGCCTGATCGAGCGCGGCCTGGGAGCGTGCCAACGCGCCGAGCGCGTTGACACGCTCCGCACGCAGAATATCAAGCTCCTGCCGGGCAGCTTGCAGTGCAGCACTGTCGCGATCGTGGTCCGCCTGTTGCTGTTCGAGCGCGGTCACGGCGTGCTGCTGCTCCTCCATCGTGCCGGCGCCGCCCGCGGAGAGATTGCGGTAACGCGTGGCGTTGGCACGCGCGAAGTCGATGGCGGCCTCGTCGGAGTGCAAGGTTGCTTGCGCCTGTGCGACGAGCGCAGGATGCTGCGCAATCTTCGCATCGAAATCACTCACCACAGCCATCGCTACCGTCAGCTCGCCCTGCGCGCTGGCAAGAGCGGCACGATAGTCCCGGTCGTCAATGCGGGCTAGCAACTGACCCGCTTTCACCACCTGATTATCGTCGACCAGGACGTCAGCAATCTGGCCGGCTATACGCGGCGCAACGAGCGTGTAGTCGGCGCTGACATAGGCATCGTTCGTCGTTTCGGCGCTGGGTTCGGAGAGCAGCTTTGTGCCGCCCCAGACGCAGCCGGCTATTAGCAAGGCTAAGGCCCCTAGCAGGACCGGCTTTCGGGATGATTGAGCAGGTAGTGGCATTTTCGGTGCGCTTAGCGAGAAGTTGTCTGGGCGGGCGCACGGGGCGGACGAACGCGCACAGGCACGATGGGAATGAGAAGCACAAGGGCGGCGGCAAAGACCGCCATGACGATATAGAGGTCCGCCGACATGAGCACAACCGCCTGCTCATGAATCCGGCCAGCCAGTTGGGCGAATGTCCCCGTGTGATCGGCGGCCTGTCCGGAGATCAAGGGTTCACCGCCCAGCTTGTCGACGAGCATCGCGGAATGATAGTGTTCACGCACGGTGCCAACCCCTTCCACCAGTCCGATGCCAATCGCCCCGGCAAAACCCTTCACCATGTTGAACATGGCTGACGCGAACGGGCCCTCGGTTGGTGGCAGTCCGGTAGTCGTTTGCAGCAGCAGCGGAATCACAGCCATCGGTTCGCCGACAGTGAGAAGCGACTGGAGCAGGTAGAAGTTCTCGCGCACCCAGTCCGAGGTCATGAAGCTGCCGAGGGCGCAAGAGAGCGCGATGAGGGTCAGGCCAATCCCCAGCACCCAGCGGCAGTCAACACGTTCGATGTTGAGGATCGCCGCCGTAACCGGTAGCGCGATAAGCTGCGGCAACGCGACGACCAGCGCCAGCGGTGCAATCTGCAGGGGCCGATAGCCACGCACCTCGGCGAGATAGTCGGCGGGAATAATAGCCACGCCCAACAGGATCACCAGTACTCCAGCAAGCGTGACCAGCGAATGGGTGAAATTGCGTCGGGCCAATAGCTGCAACTTGAAAAAAGGCAGCGGGTGTGACCACTCGTTCAACAGGAACAGACAGAACAGCAGCCCCCCTCCAACGAGCAACAAGCAGATCAGCGGCGAGTTGAACCAATCAAGCCGGTCGCCCTGGTTAAGCCCGATCACCAGCATCGAGATGGCAGGAAAGCCGGTGAGCAAGCCAACCCAGTTGAATGAGCGAAAGCGTTCCAGCCTCAGCGGATCTTGCGGCAGACCATAGGCGATCGCCGCGCTGCTCAGGAGGCCCAGCGGCACCACCTGCCAGAACACCATGTGCCAGCCGACGTACTCGATCCACAAGGCGGCTAACGGGGTGCCCAGATTGGGCCCGAACGTAGCGGTGAGCGCATAGCTGGCGAGTCCATAAAGTCTGACGTTGGGCGGCAGGTAGCGCAGCGCCGCCGTCATCAGCATAGGCGGCAGGCACCCGCCGGCAAGCCCCTGCAGCGCCCTCAGGACGGCAAGCGTTTCGACATTGGTGGCGAATGGGCAAAGGAAGCCCAATAGTGCGAAAACGAGGGTCGCGCCGATCGTGAAACGTCGCAGAGAGAATGTCACTGAGCACCAGGGTGCGAACGCCATGGCTGAGACATTGGTGGCCTCAAAGAGCGCCGTCAGCCAGGTTCCCTCGTCGTGACCGATCGACAGTGCGCCACGCACGTCGATCATTGCCACGTCGGTGACGTGTTCGTTCAGCCCGGCGGCAAACGAAGCGAGCAGCACTCCCACCAGTCCGATCGCAAGCCGTAGCCCGAAAGCGGGTGGCGTAGGCGCTGCGGGTGGCATAGGCGCGGCGGGTGGAGTAGGCGCAGCAGCAGCCACGGGTATCTGCTGGCTTGGCACGGGTGCCAGAAGTTCGGTGGTCGTCATACTGATGAAACCGTAACGGCGAATGAAAGCGCGGAGGGCACGCTTCGGCGAGCTGCTGCAGGGCAGATCGCTGCCATAGACGCAGCGGCGGTGCAGGCCCGCCGGGACAGCGACCAGCGCGTGATGAAAAAATATATAAGCAGACTCGGCATGGCTTACACCCGGTGTGTTTAGGAAAGTTACCTTACTCTAGCAACTCCTGATTTGGCCGTACCGTTAAGCAATGCCAACCTTCGTCGCAATACGGACAACCGGGCAGAAAACGCGTACTCGCGAACGCAGGTATGCGAGAAAGTGATTTTCCATTTCAAGTGAGCACATCATCGGCAACAATTGGCATCGGCCTACGACCAGATGGCAAACCAGTTCATGCGCTGCCGCCAAAATGTGAACGCACCACAATACCGGCTTGCCTGCGTGAGGGTAGGCATGCAAACCTTCAAGGCATCAGAAATAGAAACAGGGAATTCAATGCTGTATTGTCTTGCTATATATATTAGGAATACTGATGTTTCACGTTTTTATTGTTCGATCTTCAACAATTTGATAGCACCCTTCCGGCCAACCCCGCTTCATTCATTTCCGCCCGTTCAAATAAACGGTTGGTGCGATCCCGAGCGTGCGCCGGAACATCGCGGTGTAGGCGCTGGGACTTTCATAGCCATGCTCCAGTGCGACCTGCAATACTGAGGCGCCCGCCGCGAGACGTGGGAGGCTTAGCAACAGGCGCATGCGGCGCAGCCACTGGCCGAAGCTCATCCCGAGTTCGCGATGGAACATCCGGGCGAGCGTTCGCTCGCTGACGTTGACCCCGGTGGCAAGATCTGCCAGTGTCACGGGTCCGGAAGGGCTTGCGATCAACTGCTCGCACAGGCGCATGAGTCGCGGGTCTCGAGGCATAGGCACATGCAATTGCAACCGCGGCGCTGACTCAAGTTCGTCGAGAATCAGCTCCATGACTCGGTGATCCCTACCCCCAAGCTCGTAGTCAAGCGGTACGCGTGTCGCGGCGACGATTGCCTCGCGTAGGAACGGTGACACTCCGATGACCTCACACGCGTCTGGAAGACAGGGACGGGCATCAGGGGCCACAAAGACCGTGCGCATGCTGACGTCGCCAAAAAACCGCACCGCATGGTCCGACCCAGTCGGCATCCACACGGCGCGTCCCGCCGGTACGACCCAACTCCCGTGCTCGCTTATGACTGTCATCACGCCACTCAATGCATGAATCAGCTGTGCACGTAGGTGGCGGTGCGGCGGAAAATAATAGCCATGCGGATAATCGCTTGCCAGCGCCGCAATTGCGCGGGGTGAGCGCTGGCAATCCTCGATGGTTCGCAAACTTTCCATAGTGCGACGAATGTAGCCGTTCCTAAGTCAGATTAGTCGAAAATCGACTGTTGAGAGATTGCCTAGCCCCTTGTCTTGCCGATGTTCCACATTCCATCCGGGAGCCCTCTTTGATGCAGTACTGCTCCTGAGCTAATCAGTGACCCGCGCTCGGCCGTGAACAACTTATTTCGGGTGTCGCCAGCGTTACGCCATCATGTCCGCGGTAACCCGGAGATTGATCAGAGCGGTTAGAACGAAGGCACAACGAAGCTGCAGCTTCCTCAGGATCATCCGCATGCTGTGACCGCTCGCATCACTGAGCGCGCCTTGTGCGTAGCGACCAATCTGCAATGCCATCCGTAGTGCTTCGTGGTTGCAGGTCTGCTAGAGCTTCGGTCCGTGCCGCACCTCAGTGTTCACGAGGTGTTCGCGACACCGCTCAAACAACCCTTGATCGGCTGGATGTGCAATCCCATGCATATGACAGCGGTGTCAACAACCACGCACTTCACGCCAGACGTCTTGATCCTGACAACTTTCGCCAGCGAATCCTATGGATGCATTCTAGATCCGTGTTCGATTTCAGGGTTATCGAATTGTCCTCAAGATTATCAAAGAGTCCAGCCCCGTGAGCAGGCCTTTTCCGGAATCCGCTATGTTTCACACGCTCCCGAGATTCCGCCGGCACTCGCTTATCAGACAGTCCATTTTTTTCAGGGTCCACGCGTGCACTCCAGGTGTATGACCAATACCCTGCTCTTCTAGTGCGTGCTAGCCTGTAAAAACTAAAGGCCGTGCAGCGACTACGACTGGACAGCCACTTTTTGGAGCGAGGCAAAACATGAATCCACAACTCTTTACCAACGTGAAGATTTTCGACGGCACGGGTGCGCCAACGTTCGTGGGCGAAGCGCTTGTCGAAGGCAATCTGATCCGCACCGTGGCGCGCGGAAATGGCGGGATTACGCGCGAATCCTACTATGACACCATCGACGGGAAAAGCATGACGCTGATGCCCGGCCTCGTCGAAGCCCACTCGCACGTGACCTACAGCAACATGGCGAAGTTCGGTGACCTAGGGCTGATTCCGCTTGAAGAACATACAATCCTCGCGCTGCAGAACGTCAAGCTGATGCTGGACTCCGGCTTCACCAGCCTGTACTCGGCGGCTTCGGCGAAGTTCCGGCTCGAGGCGGTGATTCGCGATGCCATCGATGCTGGAAAATTCCCGGGGCCGCGCATGCGGGCGGCCTCGCCGGAACTCACATCAACAGGAGGTCTTGGCGACGAACGTCAGTACCACACGAACCACCAAGGCTTCGAATTGATTGCAGACGGCACCGAAGAAATCAGGCGAACGGTCAGAATGCTGATTCGCGAGGGTGTCGATACGATCAAGCTCAACATCTCGGGTGACATGTTTGCTGGACGTCCGGGGTTCGCCCGCCGCCTTTCCTATACGGAAGCGGAGGTCGCCGCCGCTGCGGAAGAGGCCCATATGCGCGGCGCCTGGCTGTCGTGTCACGCCCGTGCGGATGCGGCCGTGAAGCTTGCCCTGAAGTATGACTTCCGCGTTATCTACCACTGCGATTTCATCGAGGGCGAGACGTATGACCTGCTCGAGGCAAAGCGCGACAGCGTGTTTCTCGCCCCGGCCATCGGCGTAATTTACGCAACCGCGTACGAGGCAGAACCGTGGGGCATTACCAGAGAGTTTGTCGAAAAAAGCGAGCTCTTCACCATGCTTGAGCAATGCTCGAAGGTGTACGGCGAACTCAGGAAACGCGGTCTGCGGATTCTCCCGGGCGGCGACTACGGGTTCGCATGGAATCCGATTGGCACCAACGCACGCGACCTGGAACACTTCGTCAACATTGTTGGCTTCACTCCCGCCGATGCCCTGATGGCGGCCACTAAATGGGGTGGAGAAATCATGGACATACCAAACCTCGGTCTTGTCAGCGATGGTTACCTCGCCGACCTGCTGCTCGTCGAGGGCGATCCGGTCGAGAACATCAAGCTTTTACAGGATCGCGACAACATCAAGGTCGTGATGAAGGACGGGGTCTACTACAAACGACTCATCCCAACACCCCCCATGTAAGAACCAAAATGTCACTGTGTTCGAGATCGGGAAAGCGAAAACGTAGGACGTCGCGATTCCTTTTCTCTACAGCAAGGCGACCCAGCACCGGATCGCCTGCCATGGTTTCACATGCCCCACGGGTAGCGTATCGTTGGAAGCATATTGGACGCTGCGCTTCAACAGTTCAGCGTCCGCAAAGCGAGGCGATGCAGTCCTCGGTACCTACCCTGGAACCAAGATCGCCGGAGTCCGCGAGAAACCCCACATCGCTTTGCAAGTGGCCGGCAACCGCCTGTTACGACTGACATCAGCGGGATCGCGAGACTCCCACGCCTGTCGGCCTCACATCCCGGGGCCGGTCACCACGAGCTTACCGAACGAGCCTCGTTCCAAGTGGTCTAGCGCGTCTGGGAGCTGGTCGAACGGATATGTTCTCTCGATCACGGGTTTCAGTTCCTGCCAGTCGACCGCGCGCACCAGGTCTTCTAGCGCACGCCGCGGCCCGACCCCGATGCCCTGCACGGTGGCGCGTGCCTGCAGCAGTGGGAAGACGGAGGTCCGCAGCTCGTCTCCCTGCAGAATGCCGATAACCGATATACGGCCGCCTTGTGTCAATGCCTCCAGCGACTGGCCGAAGTTATCTCCACCTGCCAACTCCACAACGTGGTCGGCCCCGCGTCCGCCGGTGATCTCACGCACCATTGCTGCCCAGTCCGGCGTCAGCTTGCGATTAATGCCATAGGCAGCGCCCAAGTGCTTGACGCGTTGCAGCTTGTCGTCGCTGCCGGAGATCACGATGACCCGTGCGCCTTGAGCTCGCGCGATCTGCACTGCGAATAGGGCGACGCCGCCAGTTCCGATCACAACCACGGTGTCACCTGGACGAGTCGACGCACTCTCGGCGAGCGCAAACCAGGCAGTCAGGCCGGCGCAGGTTAGTGTGCTGGCCTCAACCGGGTCCAGCGAACGCGGCGCAAGCACAAGCGAGTCCTCGTCGAGCACGACATATTCGGACAGCATGCCTGGCCCGGGCACGCCGTGCATCACGCTGGTGCGGGGCTGGACGCCATCGACCCATCCGGAAAAGAAAGTGTTGATCACCGCGTCGCCCACCGAGAAGCTAGTAACACGCGGTCCCAGAACGACAACCTCACCGCTCATGTCGGAAGCTGGCACGAGCGGAAGCGGCAATGGCATGCCCATCCCATCCCGGGTGATAAGCAGATCCCGGTAGTTCAATGCGATGCCTTGCACCTTCACCAGCACCTGACCAGGGCCAGGCACAGGCACAGCGACTTCAGCCAGTTTTAGATTTGCGCGACCATAGGTAGGCAATTGCCAGCGTTGCATTGAGAATGGCATAGCGTTCTCTCGTATTAATATGTTGAGAGACGCAGGATAATGGTTCTGCCGACAACGGAGTGCTTCATATTGATCGGCGGTATGCAGATAAAATGGAACCAATAAGTGGAACCTGTCTCACATGATCGGCTGGCCGGAATTAGCGCCTTCGTGGCAGCAGTAGAAGCGGGAAGCTTCGCGCAGGCGGCGGCGCGATTGAGGCTGACCCGCTCTGCAGTGGGCAAATCAATCGCCCGGCTTGAGGCGCGGCTGGGAACTCGGCTCTTCGTGCGAACAACGCGCAGCCAGAGCTTGACTGATGATGGCCGGATCTTCTACGAGCGTTGCGCCCGTGCACTGGAGGAGCTGGACGCCGCGCAGCACGTCCTCGAAGCAGGGCGCGACGAGCCGGCAGGCCGGGTACGGATAAGCGCGCCGGTGGTCTTCGGTCGCCTGCACGTGACGCCCGTTCTGCTACGTCTGACGAAGCGCCATCCGCAACTGCAGCTCGAGGGGATCTTCAGTGATCGCTTGGTCGACTTTGTCGACGATGGCATTGACCTAACGATCCGCAGCGGCCTCCTGGCCGACAGCGATGCCATCGTGGCGCGCCGGCTCGGCGAGCAGCCCATGGTGCTCTGCGCCTCGCCCGCCTATCTCGAGAGTCATGGAACCCCGCATGATCTTGCCGATCTCGCCGCACACCTAGGCATCAACTACATGCGTGGGGGCCGGGCATTCCCATGGCCACTGACGAACGCCACCGGGCATGTGGTGGAGACGGAAATCGCGCACCGGATTGGATTCGACGACATCGGGGCGATAGCTGCCGCCGCTCTCGACGGTGCTGGGCTAGCTCATGTCCCGTACTGGCTGGTGAACGAGCATTTGCAGTCGGGGGCACTTGTCCGTGTTCTCGGTGAAGCCTCGTCGATCATGGTCCCGCTGCACGTTATCTGGCCTCGCACCCGCTACCTGCCCTACAAGTTTCGGGTGGTGATAGACGCGCTGCTAGAGGCCATTCCGCCGTCCCTGCGACCAGCAAATAAGCTTGGCTGACGGCATGCCCGCCTTGATCTACTTTAAGGTTGTATCAGCGATACCGTTAGTCATACTAATATTACGCAAATTTTTCGTTCGCGAAATACAGCAATTTCCCAATGGCGTTGCACGCCACACCAACACGCGGGGCTGTCGCTGCGCGCCTGTAATCGGAAGGGGAAACCCCGGTATGCTCCTTGAAGAAACGCGAAAAATTGCTAGCCGCAGAGAATCCCAGTTCATCTGCAACATTTGTCAAGGGCACATCTCCGATCACTAGCTTGCGAATAGCCTCCTCGAGGCGAATTGTGCTCCAAAACACCTGCGGCGTAGTGTTGAGTTGGTCGCGAAATAGCGCGAACAGTCGTGCCCTCGATAATCCTGCCTCGCTCGCAATCTCGTCGATAGTGGCGCGTACATCAACTCTTTCGCGCATGAGCGCTATCGCCAACCTCAACTTGCGACTGAGCAGCGGGAGGCCTGCAGCCAACGGACCTGGTGAGTGTGTCACCAGCGACGCCTGAATTGAACCAGTAATGAGCTCCTCAGCTGCGATCTCAATCTTCTCTTCCAGTTCCGGGTGGAACAATATCAGGTCCAAAACCTTCCAGAGACTGGCGCGCAGCTCGGGACTGACGGCAATACGTGGGGAGGCAAACACGAACGGCCTACCTGCCGTGGCGGCCCTTTTGTCCAACCACTCCTTATTGATATACACCGAAATGAAAATGGCCGGCGTACTTGACGACAAGAGCTTCCCATCGTGCTGTTCGAATGGCTTAATCGCGACAGCATGCGTTTCGCTGAGACGGAAAACCTGCGTGCCTATCCTCGCTTCAGCGTCAGCGCCACCGAGCCACCAGACAATATGCGCTTCCGAGTGCGCATGGGAAACTAAGCCTGTCCGCAATGGCAGCAGCGAAATGCGACCGAACGCCCCTTCGTGCATAGCAAATATCTCGGCCATCATCGTCTCCTACAGTAATGTCACAATTGTTTAATTGCTCATCATTTATGACGTTTTACTTTAGTAATACTAAAGTATCTGGCAGGTTGTTCCAGCGTGATGTTGCCTGCTGCCGTTTCATATGGCGCGAAGTTCAGCCTGCCACTTCGGTTGCAAGTTCGCGTTATAGCCGCGGTGCGAGAACAGATATGCCACCTAGTCGTGTACCCATCCGAATCGGTACAGATAGCGTGCTGGCGTGAAGCAACGAATCACTTCTCGCTCACCCGCGGTGACCAGTTCGAACGTTCTACGATGCTTCTTACATTGTATAACTCCTTCGGTCGTCAGGGATCGGTACAGGTGGGAGAGCACCTATGTTGTCGCATGGCCGCTTGGTCGTCTTCCTGTCGCGCCGATCTTGCGCAGACAAATCGAACACTGCGCCGTGTGGCTCCAATCAACTCCATTGGGAGCATTCCTTCCGTCGGTCATCGCCGACCTGGTCGAGATGACATTCACCACCTCGAGCCAGCGCCACGGGCCTGATGTGCGGGCCATGTTCGGGGAGAATGTCACCAAGCAGCACTACTGCACCCTTTACGGTAAGCTCAATGCGGCCCCCGACCGGCAACTCCGCCACCTTTCGCGGCGTAAGAAAAACACAGTAGTTGCCACAATTCATAACTGAGGATGTCAGCCGGACCCCGTATCTCGGATACGAAACGGTCTCGGCGGCACTATCGCGGCCTAGCCGTTGCTGCATACCCGAAATTGCCGCCGAGCTTCCGCCTCCCCCCTCCAACGCAACAGCCCCTACGCGCCGAACAGCCAAAATCTAGCTGTTCTCGAATTTCAGCGCGCGGTGTTTAGATATGAACGACCGCATTCCTCAGAATGCCGATACGATCGATTTCATTTTCAATGACGTCGCCTGGCAAGCAATAGCGTGTCGCCGCGACCAATCCCTCCTGGCCTTGCCACTTTCCGCCGAGTTCGGCGTCGGTCGACCAAGCCGTGCCAGCGGGCGTTCCGGTAAGGATCACCATGCCGGGACGCAGGGTGAAGTTGATCGAGAAGAAATGAATCAGGTCCGCGCACGTCCAGATCATGTCGGCAGTCGGACTTGATTGTCGCAACTCTCCATTGATCCGGGTACGCAGTGTCAGGGTCTGCGGGTCCCCGATCTCGTCAGCGGTGACAATGCAGGGTCCTAGCGGCGAACTGCTGTCGAAGGCTTTGCCACGACCCACTTCGTACCAGGTGAAACCTTCAGGCGATCGCCGAACCTGCCGATCCCGCGCGGTGACGTCGTTGGCAACCGTGTAGCCGAAAACGTGATCAAGCGCCCTTTCAACCGGAATGTGTCGACCTTCCCGGCCGATGACAATTGCCAGTTCGGTTTCGCAATCGAGCTTCTGTGTAAGTTCGGGGTCGTAGACGATCGGCTCGTCTGGTCCCACCACGCAGTCCGATGTCATCACGAAAAACTCCGGCTCTTTGCCGCTGATAGGCGCGCCGACCTTTTCAGCGTTATGCGCGCGATAGTTGCTACCACTACAGAGAATAGTCGAAGGTAGAAGCGGCGAGGTCAATCGCACGTCGCCAAGCGAGTGCCTACCCTCGCCGGAGTTCACGATTGCGTTCGCCACCGCCCTGCCAGCCTCGCCAGAACGAATGAAGCTTGCGGTATCGGCAAACAGAGCCCTGTTCTCAGATCTCTCTCCGATGTTGGTCGCTAGCGGATCGACCATCTCGTCATCGAGCAGAAAGCCAAGTCGACGCAAGCCGTCGACTGTGAAATTAACGATTTTCATCTTTATCCTTTGCTCTCGGGGTAATCGTATTCGTTTGTTGATGGCGACACCTCGCCCTCAAAACCAAGGCTACACCATCAATCCAATTGGTTCAACCAAAAAAAACATCAACCATCACACCTGCCTGCCGGCCTTGGAATCGCCAGTTCAGATTTCCCTGCACGAGAACGGAACGTCCCAGCCATCCACGCAATCGGAAAACCGCACCTCACACAACAACCGGGCACCGATCGCTGCTTGATCCAGGTCCCGACCTACCGGCCAGATACGCTCATCTACCTACAAAACCTTCAGGAGCATCGCAGCCACCCGTCGCAACATCAACTGGCATGACACATTGGATCGGGTGCGTTGCGAAACTGTTCGCCTCCTGAGTTCCGTCGCCAAAACAGAAGTACAAGTCAGCGCCACAGTCTTTTTTAAATTGTTACACCACTGATCGGTGACTAAGTAGTTGACAATTGGACGCACCAAGTTATACATTGGCTACACCAATTAGCAGATTGGTATAGCCAATGATCAAAGTCTGTTGAGCCAAATCAGACAGGATGCAAGGAGAACAGGTCATATGGAGAAGTTTGATTTTGGCGTGGTGGACGTTCATCGCCGCGCCCGGCGTCTGGCCAACGCGCCATGGTTCTCGGATACTCCGAACCCGCGAATTCTCAACGCGTATGAATTGATCAGGCGCAAGGATCAGATCGATAAACGCGAGGCGAAAGCCGCTGTGAGCGTGCCGGACAAATGGGCCTTGATCCGCCGCGACACGGCGCCCGGAGCCGACCTGTTCACGCTGGAAACTGCCCCTGGAATGCCAAAAATTGGAGGGCAATCGTGACAGCGGCCCATCCAAATGGCGGCGATTGCCCTTCTTCGGCGCACCGAGAGACGAATCTTCGTCTTCGCCTTCGCACACCCGAGCCTTTCCTGGCGCTTTTCTCCATCATCCCAGCGGTGGAGCTCGTCGAAATCGCGGCCCAATCCGGATTCGACGGCATTATTCTCGATACAGAACATGGCAGCTATGGAACCGAAACGCTACCCGCTCTTATTCTCGCAGCAAGGGCCTCTAACATTTTTCCTATAGTGCGCGTGCGATGCAATGATGCCTCTCTCATCGGTGCGGCGCTCGACGCAGGTGCAGCTGGCGTGTTGGTCCCCCAGATCGGATCAATCGAAGAGGCAACACATGCTGTACGGGCCGCCCGCTTCGCGCCGCAAGGTAATCGTGGCGCCAATCCCTGGGTGCGAGCCGGCGGCTACGGTTGCTCTCCACGCTGGTTTGAGACGGCAAACAACGAAACCGCCGTTCTCCTGATGATTGAAGGCCCCGCGGGGCTGGAAGCACTTGACAGCATCATGGGCATCCCCGATCTCGACGGCATCTTCCTGGGTCCGGTCGACCTATCCCATGCACTGGGAGTGCCCGGGCAAATCAATCATGCGACAGTGCGTGCCGCACTTGCCACAACGATTGCTCGTGCACTTGATGCCAGCATCGCGCCGGGGGTCTTCTCACCCACGGCGACGGAGGCAAAAACCTGGCTTGATTGCGGCGCGAGGTTCGTAGCGGTCGGTGTTGACACAGCACACATCGGTTTCGCCCTCGGCAACCTCGTTCAAGACGTACGATCCACCGCTCAGGCAAGCGGGCGCATCCTGGACTGATCACTCAAGGAGTTATACACAATGACCAAGACGAAGGTAGCGATCATCGGGTCCGGCAACATCGGGTCCGATCTGATGATCAAGGTGATACGGAACAGCAAGTATCTGGAAATGGGCGCAATGGTTGGCGTCGATCCCAACTCAGACGGCCTCGCGCGTGCATCCCGTTTGGGCGTGGCAACAACGGCCGAAGGTATTGACGGCTTGCTGGCCCTCGATATCTTTAAGAATATCGAAATTGTCTTCGATGCAACCTCCGCCGGTGCACATAAACACCACAATGAAGTACTGCAGGCGCACGGTGTGCAGGTGATTGACCTGACTCCTGCGGCTATCGGCCCCTATGTCATTCCCGCCATCAATCTCGAGGAGGAGGACGCGACGAACATGAACATGGTGACATGCGGCGGGCAAGCCACCATTCCAATCGTCGCGGCTGTCTCACGCGTTGCAAAGGTTCACTACGCGGAAATCGTAGCGTCGATTGCGAGCAAGTCGGCGGGCCCCGGCACTCGTGCCAACATTGATGAATTCACTGAGACCACGCGCAGCGCGATCGAGAAGCTCGGGGGTGCGACGCGCGGAAAGGCGATCATCGTACTCAATCCGGCCGAGCCGCCGCTGATCATGCGAGATACCGTGTTCGTCCTCTCTGAAATGGCGGATCAGCAAGCCATCAAGGAGAGCATAGAGAAGATGATCGCGAAGGTGCAGACCTACGTACCCGGCTATCGACTTAAACAGCAGGTGCAGTTCGACGTGATTCCGGCTGATAAACCGCTGAACATACCCGATGTCGGTCTGATACACGGCCTGAAGACGTCGGTGTTTCTCGAAGTCGAAGGAGCAGCACACTATCTGCCTTCGTACGCCGGCAACCTCGACATCATGACCTCCGCCGCCCTCGCCTGCGGCGATCTAACGGCACAACGTCGGCTGGCTTCAGGCATCACACGCAGCATCAAGGAGGCGGCACAATGACTCTCGATAAAAAGATCTATATCTCCGACGTGACGCTGCGCGACGGCAGCCACGCCATCCGGCATCAATATAGCGTTGCCAATGTCAAATCAATAGCCGCCGCCCTTGATGCAGCTGGCGTTGAGAGCATCGAGGTTGCTCACGGCGATGGCATCGATGGATCAAGCTTCAACTATGGATTCGGCGCACATAGCGACGTAGAGTGGATTTCGGCGGCCGCTGAAAGTGTGAAGACTGCGAAGATTGCCACGCTGCTGATTCCGGGCATTGGCACCACGCACGATCTACGCAACGCGTACGATGCAGGCGCCCGCATCGTACGGGTCGCCACGCATTGCACGGAGGCTGATGTCTCGCGCCAGCACCTTGAATTCGCACGCGAACTGGGCATGGACCCGGTCGGCTTTCTGATGATGAGCCACATGACCACGCCTCAAAAGCTTGCCGAGCAGGCAAAGCTGATGGAAAGCTACGGCGCAACCTGCGTCTATGTCGTGGACTCGGGCGGCGCACTGGGTATGAACGATGTTCGCGACCGGTTCCGGGCATTTAAGGATGTGCTCAAGCAAGAGACACAGACGGGAATGCATGCACACCACAATTTGAGTCTCGGCGTAGCGAATTCGATCGTTGCCGTCGAAGAGGGCTGCGACCGCGTCGACGCAAGCCTTGCCGGTATGGGTGCCGGTGCGGGGAACGCGCCGCTCGAGGTATTCATTGCCGCCGTGGAACGACAAGGCTGGAACCACGGTTGTGATCTGTACAAGCTGATGGACGCCGCCGACGATCTGGTCCGACCGTTGCAGGACCGACCCGTGCGAGTGGATAGGGAAACGCTCGCGCTGGGTTACGCAGGCGTCTATTCGAGTTTCCTGCGCCACGCAGAGCTCGCAGCGGCCAAATATGGGCTGAAGACGGTTGACATCCTCGTCGAACTTGGTCGCCGAAAAATGGTAGGTGGCCAGGAAGACATGATCGTGGATGCTGCCCTGGATCTGCTTCGCCAGGATGCTCCTGCTGTCGCCCAGCACGGTTAGGATCGCTGTGACCGCGAGAGGCTCCTTAAGTGACTACTTTCGGTGTCCCCTGGGAATCCACTACCATCGAATGGTGGCTTTTTTTAGCGGCGACGACGGGTGGATGAGAGAATTAAGCGCGACTATTTAAGACGCCAAATGTCCACCTTGGTAGTCGTTCGTCGCTCACTCCCGGGAGCACTACCGTCCAACCGTTTAACAACTTACGGCCTGCCACGTGGAGATTTTTCCAGATAGCTATTGATTTTTCATTCTTCAATTAGGCACCGGCCTGTCGTCCTCATCCCCGCTTCGTGGGTATGAGCAACCTCGCTTCCTTGATGCCCTGCCTGAATGTCTCACTGTCTTCGTGTTGGTGGTCACAAATCAGCTCTTTTCCGGAAGCTTTGTACACAATCCCGCAGTATGCCCTGCGTTCCCTGTATCAAAGCCTCGGCCAGGCCAAAGCGCGAGCGAGGACGCTAGGTGCATGACGAATACCCAGCTGTCCTTGACCATGGTAGCCTTTAAGAACTAAAGGTCTTCCAGCGTCTACTGTTGGACAGCCACTCTTGGGCGGAGACAGGAACATGAAACAGCGACTTTCTACCGACATGAGATTTTCGGACGGCAGAGGCGCGCAGTCGTCTATTGGCGAAACGCGTGTCGAAGGAAATCTCAGCGGCGTTGCGCCCGGAGCCGTCTCCGTGCATCAAAGTCCAACGCGAGTGTCGACGGCTCCAGGAGCGCAGGGAGCATTGCTCGCGACAGGTCGTTTTGGACGGGTCGTGGGCTGCTGGGCGCACCGCAACATCGGGCTGCATGCCCATGATGAGATCCAGATTACATTCAATCTTGGTGACGGACCGCTGCACTATAGGATCGATGACGCACTCGTAGTGGTGAAGCCCGGTCAAGGTGCGGCCATTCCCTCTTGGGTGAAGCATTCGCGTGATGTGGACCTCACCGTACCAACATATCTGATTGTGATGGCGATTTCGCCTGCATGGCTGCGTGCGCATAATAAGGCTGGCTATAACATCAACGGGGGCGTAGAGGTCTTTGCTGTACCTCGCTCCCTCAAGGAGATCCTGGCGCATTTGCGATTGTCGTTGACGAATCCGAGTTTGGACGCGTCAGAGCATGTGACGGCACTCGTCAACGCGCTTATCGATGGCGTGGGCTCAATAGGCTCATCCGCTCCGTTTCTCAATTCAGCCGGCCTGAAGGGTTATTGGGACAAGCGGATTTTGGACGCGGCCAACCGTATTCAGCTGTGCAACGGACGAACAGACGTCGACCATCTGGCGAAAGAACACGGGCTCTCCAGAAGCCACTTTTATAGCCGATTCTGTGCTCACTTTGGCTTTTCGCCGCAACTGCTGATTAACGCTGTCCGGATGAAAACTGCGCTTCATCTTTTACTGGAGGGCGATGATTCTATCGCGACGATCAGCGATATGCTGGACTTTAGTGTGCCCGGCCATTTCACCCGATTCTTTACCAAGCATACGGGTGAAACGCCGATGTCCTACAGGACGAGGAACCTCATCCTCGAGTCGCTGTGAGATATGAATTCGGGAGGCCTGTGCGGGCGCGGTTCACTTTGCCCACGTCTGAAATAAGCTGCGTTATAAAATCGATGAATCCGAACCCAAAACTTTAATCTCACGCGAGAAAGATAGCGGTTCGTTTACGCGAGTCCGCAACAACGCGGTGGTGGGCCGAGAAAAAGGAAGGTCGCGATCTCAAACGTAAAGCGTTCCTGACCGTTCGGACCATCAAAATCCATTCGTCGGCCGGGAAAACCGGTGTAACCATCTGCAGGCAGGTATGTCGAGTTAGATCCGCAGGCATCTGCGGCACGCCGTTACGCTACAGATGCCAGGCCGGCGTGCGAAACGACGACCTGCGGAGCACCGCGCACCGTTGCCCGACGCTCCGCAGGACGTGGCGGTGAACAGCACTGGAATACCAAAGCCGCCATGGGCACGGCGGTGCCCAACTGGAACTGGATGGTGGCCGCTGTACCCGACAGATCCGTGCGCTGCAAAGATGACCCATAGTCCATCGGCTAGGCGGGACATGCGGTCAGCGTCGTCTCAGTGCACCCACGCCACGGACGACGGATTATCGCAGTGTCGTGCCGGAGATGCCGTGCCATCGCGTGGGACCCCGACCTGCACTCCACGACTACCTTCCGATCCGATCAGATGGGCTTGATCAAACAAAAGGGTCACTCTGCAAACATTCCGGTTACCGGCTGCCCCGCACCTTCGTCTATAAATCGACTTCAGGAAATGAGGCAAAGGGAGCACTCGAATGCAGATCGTGATTGGTACTGCAACAATGATGGCATGGTCCAGCTCTGACGAAGGCGAAACCTGGAACAGAATGACGAAAGGAGTTCATTATCCGGTGATGCCTGCGTGGACGTTGAGTTCGCATCCTGCTCGGCTAGGCGAACTTCTGGTAGGTACCGATAACGGAATTATGCGTTGGCGTAGCGCCGACGAGGGGTGGGTTCCACTGTTCAACGAGATCAGTGGGACGCCTGTCTGGGCACTTGCCCACGCACCATGGGACCCCGACTTCATCCTCGCCGGGACCCGACGCCCCGCTGCTTTCTATCGCTCGACTGACGACGGCAAGACTTGGAAGTGGCTTCCTGCACGCCTGGCGCAAGGTTGCCCCGCCGTAACCTATCCGCGCGTCACCAAGTTTGTGTTCGATCCGAAGAACGAGAACACGATCTGGGGTGCTGTCGAGATTGACCACATCTGGCGTTCGAGCGATCGTGGTGAGACATGGGAGCAGAGCACTCGCGGACTGATATCCGGCGACATTCACGGGCTTGCTGTCTCACCGGTTAAGGAGCGCGTCTTCGCCGCGACCGACCAAGGCCTCCACATGACCACCAATGAGGGTGAGACGTGGTCCCACATCCCTCTAGATGTGCCGAATCAGTATACGCGCTCTGTGGTTATCTCGCCTCACGCCCCCCAAACGATTTTTGTCACAAACGGGAATGGGCCACCGGGATCCTGGGGCTATCTTTTACGTAGCGACGACCACGGTGACACGTGGCGCAAGGTCCCCATGCCGACAGAGCTCAACAGCACGCTCTGGAAGTTTGCACCTCATCCCGAAAATCCAATGGTCATCTTCTGTACCACCAAGCTCGGACAAGTCTTCCGCTCCGCCGACGGAGGCGCCTCCTGGACGAAAGTAAAGCAGGAGTTTGGAGATATTCGCAGCTTGGAATGGGCGTGGATATGACCACCCCGCTGCGATCAAAAGTTGACAATGGTGTAAGTCCCTTATGGTCACCACTCTGGTAGCACGCAAGTCAGCAATAACCGACAGCAGATGGAGCGATATTATGGGAAGCCATATCAGTTTGCGCGCAAAAGATGGGTTTGAGCTGTCGGCCTATAAGGCGGGACCAGAGGCCTCTACGTATGGGTTGGTTATCGTGCAGGAGATCTTCGGGGTCAACGCGCATATCCGCGAGGTAGCGGATCGCTTCGCTAACCGAGGCTACAAAGTTGTCGCACCCGCGATGTTCGATCGCATCGAGCGTGGCGTCGACATGGGTTATTCGGAGGAGGAAAGGATAAAGGGTCGCGCGTATCGCGGCCGGATGACCGACTCCACGACGATTGCGGATATCGAAGCGGCTGCTGATGCGCTCGGGACATCCCGGCGCGGGATCGTCGGCTATTCACTCGGCGCTTATGTGGCGTGGCTTGCCGCTACCCGTACGCGCGTTTTCCAGGCCGCCTGTGGTTGGTACGGTGGCGGAATGGTGGCCTTGAAAGACGAGAAACCAAACTGCCCGGTACTACTGCATTTTGGCGACCAGGACGCGTCCGTGCCGATGGCGGATGTGGATGCTCTGCGGGAGGTGCGGCCAGAGGTCGAAATCTGCGTCTATCCGGGCGCGAAGCATGGCTTCGGCTGTGATGCTCGTCCGGCGGGGTTCAGTCCGGCTGACTACGATCTCGCCCAGGGGCGGACACTTCCGTTCCTGGACAGGCATCTCGGATGAGGATGGCGACCGCGCCGATGAGGCCAATGCCACGACACGGCAGTCCGACCGGGCACGCTTGTCTACCACGGCACGTTGGAGCCGGGCATGACCACCGAGGACACACCTCCGAGGTCTTTGCAAACATCATCAAGCCGTTCAATCAGCATCATCAAGAGTAGCGACATGACAGACATTACTTTGGCGCAAGCCCTGCGGATTATTGACGCTGCGTTGTCCGAGGCGCGCAAACTGAATCTGCAGCCGATGACAGTCGCTGTACTCGATCGCGGCGGCCACCTGACCGCCCTAAAACGCGAAGACAACTCCGGCAATATGCGGGCCGAGATCGCGGCCGCCAAGGCGCGGGGTGCTTTGGGTCTTGGACAGTCGACCCGCGTTATGTCCGAACGGGTCGACCATCTGCCGCATTTCTTCGCAGCGATTGCGGCACTCACTGACGGCAACGTCATCCCCGTCCCGGGTGGCGTACTCATCCACGACACGGAAAAGCGCGTTCGCGGCGCGATCGGCATCAGCGGAGACACCGCTGACAACGATGAAAAGTGTGCACTGGTCGCGCTCGCCGCTGTCAGCCTGAGCGATTGACATAGAGAACGTCACGTTGCTTGACAGCAAGGCGTGCCGACTGATTTGGAGAATTGACTTTGAAGTATTTTATGTTTTCGAGAGATGACCACATGGCCATCGGCGCGCGCACTGGAGGCGGTTTCATTGATCTGACCGCGGCAGGACTTCCCACCACGCTAGACGCGATGCTCGCGTCGGGATCCGATGCTATCGATCGTGCCGAAAGTATCGTGAAGCAGGCGAGGCGTGTCGAACCGGTCCTCGGACTGCGCATTCTGACACCACTCCAAAAGCCGTCCAAGGCTATTGCGGTTGGACTTAACTATGTCGATCACGCTGCTGAGATTAAGGCCACAACGTTGGACTATCCGGTGCTGTTCCACCGGTATCCATCTTCGTGGGTCGCACACGACGAAGCGCTGCAATTGCCGAAGGTATCGAGCCACTTTGATTACGAAGGCGAGTTAGTCGTGGTTATTGGCAAGGGCGGCGTTACATCTCGAAAGAGCATGCGTTCGATCACGTGTTCGGCTATTCAATTTTCAACGACGGAACGTTACGCGATTATCCGTTCAAGTCGGCACAGTGGATGATGGGCAAGAACTTCGATCGTTCGGGAGCCTTCGAACCCGAGATCACCACCGAGGAAGAATTGCCGGCTGGCGCGAGAGGCCTGCGGATTCAGACGCGCCTGAACGGACGTGTTGTGCAGAGCGCAGTCACCACGGATATGATCTTCGATGTCGCGACTTTGATCTCTATTTGCTCCGAACCTTTTGCGCTGGCGCCAGGCGACATCATCATTTCGGGCACACCAGCAGGCGTCGGGTTCTCAAGGAACCCGCCATTGTTCATGCAGGCCGGGGATCAACGCGAAGTGGAGATCGAGGGTATTGGCACACTGCGTAACGCAGTTGCAGCGGAATAGCCCAGTACAGCCGGCCGAGACAGGGGCAGGAGGATTGATGCGACAACTTACTATCAAAAGTGCTGGTGCGGCACGTGGCTTGGTTGGCATGGTGTCGGATGCGTTTTTAGCTCGCCACCGGATAACATTGTTAGCGGACTTTGCCGCGGTGGGGACGACCTTCGAGCGCGTTAGCGAAGCCATGCGGGCGCAGCAGCATTGCGATTTAACGGTTCTGACGCCGGCATTGTTACAACGTCTTGAGCAGGCCTTCCCACATCGCGTGTCGCCGGCCGGCTCGCTCGGTTCGACGATGACCTGCTTCGCATGCCGTGGCGATGTGCGCGCGTTCGACATCTCCACCATTGAAACGCTGCGCCGGACTTTGGGTGAAGTAGATGCGATCTACACCGGTGATACGCGGCAGTCGACGGTCGGGCGTCATCTCGTCCACATGCTTGAGACGCTTGGTCTCACTGGCGACCTGCGCCCCAACGTTGTCGAGTTTCCGGGCGGCGCACCGGCTGTCGAGGCACTTGATGACGCCAAAGACAAGCGCGTGCTCGCCTTCGCACAGCGCACCGAAGTCCTCCAGAACCCCGGGGCGGTGCTCGTCGGCCCATTACCGCAAACCTTCCGTCTCGCGACGGAATATGTGTTGGCGGTGATTGACCACTCACGGCCTGCTCAGGATTTCGCCGCCTTCCTGACGGCTCAGTCTCTGGCGAGTACGCGACGGGAGAGCGGTTTCGATCCGGTCTGATCGAGAAATGATCCATAAGCAGGGGAGGTGCAAGTGCACCCACAATTACATATATCGGAGATAGCCAAATGTATCCCCTCAAGAGGGACATGAATTCCCTGAAAAATCAATGCTACCTTACGCCCTGATCTGACCAGGTCGAATCAGCGTGCGCATGGCCGCGCACGTTCACCGCCGCTGCCGACGCCGAAGTGCAGATAGTTCCTCCGCCCGAGCGCGACCGCGAGCGGATGAGGGTCGAGTCGCGTCGCTCGTCATTGATGGCGATTCCTCATATCTTCGATCCGTTAGTCGAGGAAGATCGGCTAGACACCATTCTCGCATGCCGACGGGTATGATTTTCCGAAGCAGCCTCCCGGACGTTGCCGCCCGTGCCAATGCATCCGCCGACCCTAATGGTCGGGCGCGCCAGCCCCTCGCTAGACTACGCTCGGCCGGATCTCTGTCAGGTCGTGGAAAGGGAAGCTGACGCAGTTGATTCCTGCGTCACCGCACAAGTCTGGGAAATCGATCAGCCTGCTTGAGTTGTCGCGGACGACTACGCTCGACGCGGGTAGTGTCTATCTAGACACAATGTATTGGACCTGCTGTACCTCAAGCGACGCGGGTTAAGCTTGAGGCTCCGAAGAACCGAAGGCTCAGAGCCGCAATTGAGGAGA
>NZ_JBIYEB010000041.1:0-64181 GCF_044909315.1 Caballeronia udeis | reverse complement strand
TCGACCGTGGACAACTTGCAGCACCCTCAAAGGAGGTAACTGATCCACGGGAAACAGATCCCCAAGGGCTTGACTTTCAATGCCCCATAGAAGTCCTACTGTGCTCATGCAAGGAGCGTACGCTTTGTTGAAGATTCTTCGCCTATGAAACCCGGACGGGTGAAGAAATAAATTTTCTATGAAACATACAAGTTGTTGTTGACAGCTTCGGCACGTTGAAAGCGTTGCAGATGTGTGGGCTCAACGAGCGAAGCCTGACCGGATGGCTAATGCGAGACCGGGCGCAATTGCAGTTGTATGTGCTGACGATAAGAAACGCGTCTCCAAAAGCAAAAACGCCGGCATGCCGGCGTTTTTGCTTTACCTCGAATTGAACGCAAGACCGATCAGGATCGTCCCGCCAGAAACCCGACCAGCAGCGCAAGTCCCGCAACAGCGCCAAGCGTATGCCACGGCTTGTCGTGCACGAATTCATCGGCATAACCGGCGGCATCGTTCAGCCGTCCGGCAATAGCCGAAGACGAACCATCGAACTGGGCACGTGCCGTTTTCAGCTTGGCTTGCAAGTCTTTGCGCAGCTTGTCCACGTCGATGTCTTTCGCATCGCGGATTGAACTGTCGAGGTCGTCGAGCAGGCCGCGCAACTGCACGCTGGCGGTATCGACCGCGTCGCTTGCACCCTGAACCGCGCGATGACCCACCTTGGCCGCGCCATTGATGTTGCTATCCAGTGTGGAACGTGTGAATAGACCCATTTGCAACTCCTTTGACGTTTCGTTCGTTTATTTCAACCCACGCACTCAGCGAAGCGCGCGGCTTCTTGCCGGCCGAGCAAAACGTGCAGCAGATTTCATTCCCGTAGCCTGATTTTCGTCACTCTTGAACCAGCGCGCCCAAATCCACAGTCCGCTCATTGCGTGCATGGCGCCGCATCGCAAGCCACATCATCAGGCAGATAAACACGCCGAACACCACGATAATCCACTCCACCGGCAGGTTGGTCGTCAGCAAGAGCGCGTACGCGCCGAGCATCGACAAAACGGCGAGGTTCTGGTTGAAATTCTGAACCGCGATGGAAGCCCCGGCGGACAGCAGTGTCGCACCACGATGCTGCAGGATGGCGTTCATCGGTACGATGAAAAAACCCGACAGCGCACCCAGCAAAATCATCAGCGGATACGCGCCCAGGATATAAAGCGGTGCAAACAGCGGGCCAATCTGCACGCCGGAACCTGCCGGAAACAGGTCCTTGTTGTAGAACGCCATGCCGACAGCCACCGCACCCGTCACCACACCGATCGGCAGAACCTTGAGCGAACTGCGCAACGGCACCCACGTGGCGGCGGCACTCGCGCCGATTGCAATACCGAGGCCCGTCACGCCCTGCAACACCGCCGCCTTCGACAACGACAAGCCCAGGTTCGCCGCTGCCCATTTGAGCACCAGCAGTTGCAGCGTGACCGCCGCGCCCCACAGCAGGGTCGTCACCCATAACGCGATCTGCGCCAGCTTGTCGCCCCATAACACCTTGAATGCATGGGTGAAATCGCCGATGAGCTTCGACGGTTCCTTCAGCCGGTTCGGGTATCGCGCACCAGTATCGGGAATGCCGATGTTGATCAGCGCCGCCGCGGCATAAACGACCATGACGGCGAACATGGCGGCGTCGGCGGACGAGCGGATCAGCACCAGATGCGCGCCGCTCACAAAGTGCTGAACGTATTGGCTGACCAGCGCACCACCGATCACCGTGCCGAGAATCGTTGATCCGACTGTCGCCGATTCCAGCCATGCATTGGCCGGTATGAGCTTGTCGGGCGGCAGCAGCTCGGTGAGGATGCCGTATTTCGCCGGTGAATAGGCCGCCGCGCCGAGCCCGACCACGCCGTACGCGATCATGGGGTGCACGCCGAGGATCATCAGCGCGCAACCCCCTGCTTTCAGCGCGTTGGAGACGAACATGACATGGCGTTTCTGAATGGAATCAGCGAACGCTCCCACGAACGGAGCGAGCAGCACGTACGAGACCGTGAAGAAAATCTGCAATAACGGCGTGACCCACGACGCGGAATGCATCACCGACAACATCGCTATGGCAGCGATCAGCAGCGCGTTGTCGGCGAGCGACGAAACGAACTGCGCGGCAATGATCGTATAGAAGCCTTTTTTCATTAGACAGGGAGCAACGGCGGCAGAAAGGGTGTGGGATGCCGCGGACGGCGAGCAGGACACTTTAGCGGAGCCGGCGGCGGCGCGCAGAATTGCGCGGGCGAACGTTAGCCTTTCGGACGATTGCAGAGCGTTCCAGGACGCGTCCCGAGGCGGCGCGGAGCCGCCGAAACTGAGCGACAAAGTTCGGCGCGCAGGGCGCTCAATAAAAAAGGCGGCCGCAGCCGCCTTTTCCGAGCGTTATGCGCTTTGGCGCGTAGTGGTGAACGGATCGAGGATTTTGATCATCTGCGCGTAGACCTTCGGGTTGCCCGCGACGATCTCGCTTTTGTGCAGGAAATCCGATTCGCCCGTGTAGTTGCCTACCAGCCCGCCTGCTTCGGTGATCAGCAAACTGCCCGCCGCCACGTCCCAAGCGCTGATACCTTGCTCGAAGAACGCATCGAGCCGGCCTGCGGCCACATTCGCCAGGTCCAGCGCGGCGGCGCCAGGGCGGCGCAAGCCGGCACAGGCTTCGGTCATTTGCGAGAAGAGTTTGCAATACGCTTCAAGGCCCGCACCGTCGCGGAACGGGAAACCCGTGCCGACCAGCGCGTCGTTGAGGCGATCCAGTTTTGCCACGCGAATGCGCCGCTCGTTCAGGTAAGCGCCGCTGCCGCGCGACGCGGTGAACAGGTCGTTGCGGGTGGGGTCGTACACAACCGCTTGCGTGATGATGCCCTTGTGGGCGAGCGCGATGGAGACGCAGTAATACTGGAAGCCGTGGATGAAGTTGGTCGTGCCGTCGAGCGGATCGATGATCCACTGAAACTCCGAATCCTTGTCCTGCACGCCGGATTCCTCGGCGAGGATGGAGTGTTTCGGATAGGCGGTGGTCAGCGTTTCGATAATTGCTGCCTCGGAGGCCTTGTCGACTTCCGTCACGAAGTCGTTATGCTGTTTTTTGCTGACCTGGATACGGTCCAGGTCCAGCGACGCGCGGTTGATGATCTGTCCGGCGCGGCGAGCGGCCTTGACAGCAATATTGAGCATCGGATGCATGAAAATAGTCCTTTGGCCGGCGGCTGCGCTCCACGCACGCGCGTGAAGTCCCAGCCCCGAACGGAAAACGGCCCAAACCAGCAGGCAAAACGACGTGTGTCGACGGCAACGAATTGAAGAAGAGCGGGGCGCGTGCGTTCTTTGAACCTGCAATAACGCCTGATTACAGCGGCTTGCAACAGCGGACACGCGCGAACGGGCTATTTTACCCGAGTCGGCCGCCGGCGCGTCACGCTCGGCGCAGCTTATGTCGCCGGATAGGCCGCGCGGCGATACCATGACATCTCTTTCAACCTTCCGGCAAGCGTTTCCCCTTGGACCTGAACCCCTCATCAAACTCCCCGGATCGCCCGGACGACGCTTTCGCATCGACGCGTTTCGTGCTGGTCGAACCGAGCCACCCCGGCAATGTCGGCGCGGCCGCACGCGCGCTCAAGACAATGGGATTTTCCCGGCTGGTCGTCGTCGCCCCGAAAATTGCGTTTGTGACGCGCGAGCCGGAAGCGATCGCGATGGCTAGCGGCGCCGACGACGTGCTTGCGTCGGCGCAAGTCGTCGAAACGCTGGCGGACGCCCTGAATGGCGTGCATTGGTCGATTGCGCTGACGGCGCGTTCGCGGGAATACGGCCCGCCTCAGATGGCGCCACGGGCCGCGGCGGAAAAGGCCTGCGAGTTCGTGGGGCAGGGGCACGGCGGAAATTCGGGCGCTATTGCGCTGGTGTTCGGCAACGAGCGCGTGGGTTTGTCGAATGCCGACGTCGAGCGCTGTAGCGCGCTTGCCCACATCCCGGCGAATCCGGCCTATAGCTCGCTCAATCTGGCTCAGGCGGTGCAGGTTCTTGCGTACGAACTGCGGCTTGCGCTGCTCGGCCGGACGGCCGCAACGTCAGTCTCTCCCACGACGGCCGGTGCTCCGACGGCTGCTCCCAGCGCGTCCAGCGACGAGATAGAAGGCATGTACACGCATCTGGAACAGGCACTGGTCGCACTCGATTTCCTTGATCCGGCCAATCCGAAGAAACTGATGTCGCGGCTGCGGCGGCTTTTCTCGCGCTCGGGACTGGAGCACGAGGAGGTGAATATCCTGCGTGGTATCGCCAAGCATATTCTTCTGAAAATTAAGCGATAGGGCGACCGCGAGCGCCTCAAAAGCACGGGGAAGTAGTGGGTTTATCCCCGCGGCAACAAAGAAGATAAACCGCGCGCTGCCTTCGGGCGCCGCTCGCGTATTGCGGAGCCCCTATCAGTGCCCAACCCTGACCGCTTTGCCAGCGGGGGCATCGCAGCGAATTCCCACGGCTCGCCCTACAATCTGCGGAAATCGAACTATCGATTCCCGAATCCGTGCTGAGCCCCGCGTTCGAGAGTCGGCACCCCGGTCACCCACAGAGCCACCGCCATGTTTAATCGATTCCGCGAAGACATCGCCGCCATCCGCGAGCGCGATCCCGCCGCCCGAAATGCCTGGGAAGTCGTGACGTGTTATCCGGGCTTTCACGCCGTCGTGCTGCACCGGATCGCGCACGCTTGCTGGGGATCCGGCTGGCGGTGGCTCGCGCGCTTTGTCTCGCAGTTTGCGCGTTTCATGACGGGCATCGAGATCCATCCGGGTGCGACGCTTGGGCGCCGGGTGTTCATCGATCACGGTATGGGCGTGGTCGTGGGCGAAACGGCGGAAATTGGCGATGACTGCACGATCTACCAGGGCGTGACGCTTGGCGGAACATCGCTTGCGCGTGGCGCGAAGCGGCATCCGACCCTTGAACGCGGCGTGATCGTCGGGGCGGGTGCGAAAGTGCTCGGCGGGTTCACGGTCGGTGCGGAAGCGAAGATCGGGTCGAACGCGGTCGTGGTCAAGCCGGTTCCGGCGGGCGGGACGGCCGTGGGCAATCCGGCGCGTGTGGTCATGCCGGCAACGGTCAAACCCGTGCAAAAGGACTCGGGCCTGCCCGAGCGTGCAGCGTTCTGCGCATACGGCATCACGCCGAACGCCGACGATCCCGTGTCGCTTGCCATCCACGGTCTGATCGATCACGCGTCCACGCAAGCGCATCGTGTGGATGAGATTGTCGCGGCGCTCGAGAAACTGGGCACACGCATAGATGCAATCAGCGGCGTCGAGAATGCCGCGTTCATCGATCTGAAGCGTCTCTCCGATGCAATGAAAGGCGAAGCGGCGCGGCGCTGAAACGGCGGTGCGCTTCTATCGTTTTCATCGGGCACCGGCACGCAAGCACGAAGGAAAGCTCACGCCTGAATTCAAGCCAGCGGCAACGCCCGGATGCCTTCGGCGTCCACGCGCAAATACCCGCCACGTGGCTCGCCGTGATCCAGTTCCCAATCCGGCATGACCCAGCGCACGCCATCCGTTTCCCGATGACGCGCGGGCAAGTGCGTGTGGCCGTGGATCATCGTATGAGTGCCGGTGCTGGCGAACAGCTTCGCCACGGCTTCGCGCGTCACGTCGTATTTCGCCAGCGCCGGACGCATCCTGCCGTCTTCGCTGGTCGATCGCATGCGTTCCGCAATCGATAAACGCAGCTTCAGCGGCAGGCTCAGGAATAGTTGTTGCGCAATCGGGTTGCGCGCAAACCGGCGAAAGCGCTGGTATGCGGGGTCGGCAGTGCAGAGCGCATCGCCATGCGCCACCACGATGCGCGTGCCGAATGCCGTGATAACAAACGGATCGGGTAGCGGCAGCGCTCCCGAGGCACGCATGAACTGCTTGCCGAGCAGGAAATCGCGGTTGCCGTGCATCACGTACAGCGCAATACCGCGTTCGGACAGCGTATGCATCAACGCTGCCATGCGTCTCGCGAACGCGGCGCGCGGGCCGGGCACCGCTCGATCGAGCACATCGTCGCCGATCCAGAATTCGAACAGGTCGCCGAGGATGAACACCGAGTCGGCATCGTTCGCCGTCACCTCGATGAAATGCTCGAACGCCGCCACCGTGTGCGGAATGGCGTCGCTCAAATGGAGATCGGAAATGAAAAACAGCGGGCGCGCTGTATCTTGCGCGCCCGCTGTCTCGGCTGTTTCGATCACGCTGTGCGTCGAGTCGATCATTCCCCGACGACGACAGCCTTTTCGATCACGACGTCATCCACCGGCACGTCCTGATGAAAGCCCTTCGAACCTGTCTTGACCTTGCGGATCTTGTCGACAATGTCGAGGCCGTCGACGACCTTGCCGAATACCGCGTAACCCCAGCCTTGCGGCGACGGCGACGAGTGGTTCAGGAACTCGTTGTCACCGACGTTGATGAAGAACTGGGCGGTGGCCGAATGCGGGTCGTTGGTACGCGCCATGGCGACTGAACCGTGCTCGTTCTTCAAGCCGTTGTTCGCTTCGTTGTCGATAGGCGCGTCCGTCGGCTTTTGCTTCATGCCCGGTTCGAAGCCACCGCCCTGGATCATGAAACCGTCGATCACACGATGGAATACCGTGTTGTCGTAGTGACCTTTCTTTACGTAGTTCAGAAAGTTTTCGACCGACTTGGGCGCTTTCTCTGCGTTCAGCTCGATCTTGATGATGCCGTGATTCGTATGCAGTTCGACCATGATGAGTGCCTTTCCTTTTCAAGAGTAGATGGGGCCATACGCGATGCGCACGGCGTATGCCTGCTTCATGTGCCGCTTACTTGCCGACCACGGTGGCCGATTCGATCACCACGTTCGTTTGCGGCACATCGGCCATCGGGCCGCGCGTGGTGGTAGGCGTGCCTTCGATCTTCTTCACAACGTCCATGCCCGAGATCACCTTGCCGAACACGGCATAACCGTTGCCGTCGCCGTTGGGGTAATCAAGGCCGGTGTTATCGACCGTGTTGATGAAGAACTGCGATGTTGCCGAGTCCGGATCGCTCGTGCGCGCCATGGCGAGCGTGCCGGTTGTGTTCTTCAGCCCGTTCTTGCTTTCAAGCGGAATGGGCGCGCGCGTGGGCTTTTCCACGAAGCTGGTTGTGTACCCGCCGCCCTGAATCATGAAGCCTGGAATCACGCGATGAAAAATCGTGCCGTTGTACTGGCCGGACTTCACATAGTCAAGAAAATTGGCGACGCTTTTCGGTGCCTTCTCAGGATACAGCTCGACCTTGATGTCGCCTTGTGAAGTCTTGAGCAGCACCGTGGGGTGAGCAGCAGTCTGCGACGACTGGGCGAAGGCGGGCGCCTGGGCGATGAGTGCAGCGCTGCCGAGCGCCAACAACAAACTTTTCATGAGCAATCGATCCTCTGGTTGGAGCAGCTACGGGTGAAGACTTGCCGAACGTTCAAACCATTCCGGTGCATGGACGTCTGAACGTTCGATCCTGCCGGATTATCGGGTTATGGATTCGTGGGCGCGAAGTAAGGGGTGGTCGAAAGCGGCACGCTGGGCCCGGAGAACGGCGAGTAAAGCGGCGATGACATGTCGTCGGTGGACGTGGTGCCCGTCCAGTCATTAGACGTTGCACTCGACGAAGACGCGGCCGTCGCCGCCGAAGCGGCCGAAGCGGCCGACACATGCGACGCGCCTGATGCGGCGGCCGCAGCGGCTGCAGCTTCTGGGTGAGCTCGCGGCGGCGGCGATACGATCTTCTGAATGTCGGCCACGCGTTGTGCTGTCAACGGACTCTTCGACCCGAGCGCCTGGGCCCGCTTGTACGATTCGCTGGCGAGACGCAGATATAGATCGCCCAGGTTTTCGTAGGCCAGCGCGTAGCTCGGATTCGCTTTTGTCGCCGTTTCGAGGGCTACGCGTGCTTCGTCATAGCGGCCCTTCTTGGCATAGAGCGCTGCGAGATTGTTATACGGCTCGGGCAGTTCGGGGTAGGCCTGGGTGAGCTCGGTAAACGCCGCAATGGCCTCGTCGTCCCGGTTCAAACGCGCGAGCACCGTGGCACGCTTGAACTTGGCCTGCACGTCGCGCGGGTTGGTCTTCAGGCGCGCGTTCAGTTGAGCCAGCGCACTCGGCCATTGCTTCTGCGAGATTGCCAGGTCGATGGCAGGCGTGTCGTCCGCGGTGGCGGTGGAGACTTGTGCAAGCGCAGGCGTAGCCGCCAAAAACGTTGCGCCAAGTCCGAATGTGACGGTTGCAAGGGCGGTCGCCGCGAGCTTGGCAACGCTTGATGCGCGGCCGCTGGAAGGTTTCATAGGCTCTAGTCTGGATGTTATACTCCGACCCATTCTAACAAAACGTCTGCAACGTTCCGCTGAACGTCCAGACAGTCTTTACGCCACTCGCGGCCGCCTCCGTTTTGATTGCGACGTGACCGTCATGTTTCTTGCGACGGCGCGCACGGTTCCCAGCGCTTCAAGTTCGAAGCCGGGCCGGGTCAAACATGTTGAACGTGCTGGAACGTGCGGGATCGTGCCACTCGCTGATGTTCGCGTCGACGTCGTTCTCGTCGCTGGTTTCATCGCCGTTCTTGATGTTGCTCTCGCTCCACGGCTACCTGTAGCATGGACCGCAGCAGCGCACAGTGTACCGTTGTCATCGGCAGCCGGAAACGAATGCGAACGAACGCGGACATGCAGCACGCCGTCACAACCGTCGTCACAACATTGGCCAGCAGTCGAAACACGGATGTCCCGGCCCACGCACCATCGCTTATGAACTCATTGCGCATCTACAACACGCTCGCGCGTGACAAGCAACTTTTCGTGCCCCTCCGTGCCGGAGAAGTGCGCATGTATGTCTGCGGAATCACGGTGTACGACTATTGTCATGTCGGGCACGCACGCATGATGATCGTGTTCGACATTGTCCAGCGCTGGCTTCGCACGCTCGGTTACAACGTGACTTATGTGCGCAACATCACAGACATCGACGACAAGATCATTCGTCGCGCCGTGGAAAACGGTGAGTCGATCAAGGCGCTGACCGGCCGGTTCATCCAGGCCATGTATGACGATCTCGATGCGCTTGGCGTTGCTCGTCCCGATCTCGAGCCGCGTGCGACCGACTTCGTTCCGCAGATGCTCGGCATGATCCAGACGCTCGTGCAGAACGGTTACGCCTATCAGGGCAAAGACGGCGACGTGAACTATGCGGTGCGCAAATTCGAGGGCTACGGCAAGCTGTCGGGCAAGTCGATCGAAGACTTGCGTGCGGGCGAGCGTGTGGCCGCCAATGACGCCAAGCAAGATCCGCTCGACTTCGTATTGTGGAAACGCGCGAAGGAAGGGGAGCCGCCGGACACGGGCTGGGACTCGGCCTGGGGACGCGGCCGTCCGGGCTGGCATATCGAATGCTCGGCCATGGGCTGCACCTTGCTGGGCGATCGTTTCGACATTCATGGCGGCGGTCAGGACCTGCAGTTTCCGCACCACGAGAATGAAATTGCGCAGAGTGAGGCGGCAACGGGCGTTCAGTTCGTGAACTACTGGATGCACAACGGCTTCGTGCAGATCGACAGTGAAAAGATGTCGAAGTCGCTCGGCAACTTCTTTACTATCCGCGAAGTCCTCGAAAAATTCGATGCGGAAGTCGTGCGTTTTTTTATTGCAAGGGCACACTATCGTTCGCCGCTCAATTACAGCGACGTTCATATAGACGATGCGCGTGGGGCGCTCACGCGTTTGTATACAGCATTGAAAGACGTGACGCCGGATGCCGCTCCGCTCGACTGGAACGAAGCGCATGCGCAACGCTTTCGCGCGGCTATGAACGACGACTTCAACACACCGGTCGCGGTCGCCGTGCTGTTCGAATTGGCGAGCGAAGTGAATCGCTCGCAGGACACCGTGCTCGCACGTCAATTGAAGGGACTGGCCGCTTTGCTCGGATTGTTGGAGCGAGAGCCGCGAGCGTTCCTTCAGGACACGCCGCGCAGCAGTCGAGATAGTGGCGGCAAAGAAGGTGCAGAAAACCTCACGCCTGCCGATATAGACATGAAGATCGCCGCTCGCGTTGCTGCGAAGCAGGCAAAGAACTATGCCGAAGCAGACCGGATTCGCGCGGAATTGCTCGAAGCCGGGATTGCACTTGAAGACAAACCGGGTGGGTTGACCGAATGGCGTCGCAGTTAAACGCCTCTCGTTCCCTTTGATCGACTCGCCAGGTAGGAGGCATGATGGCAACGGCCAGGAAGGCGCCGGCTAAACGAGCCGCGTCCGGAAGTATCGCAGTGCCCGCGAGCAAGGTCGCGCGGCGTGCGCAGATGAAAACGTCGAAGGTATCGACGTCCGGGGCGAAGCTCGCCAACGGCGCTGGTCACGACGCAGAACGCAAGACTGCATCGAAGAAACGCGTGGTCAATGGCGTGGCGCATGACGGCGCCGCTAAACCGAACGGTCTCGTTCGCGCACGCAAGACGGTGCGCGGAGCGGCGCCGAAAGTGTCGCCGAAGAAGACGGGCGGCAATGCAAATGGCGCGCTCGACGTGAAAGCCGTCGAGACCGGCGTCGGCGTTGACGAAGCCCAGGCACTCGTGCGCGCTCCGCAGAACGACGGCGAGATTGTCCGCAAGTCGCGTGCGATAACCGCCGAGAAATCCGTGCCGGTGCAGACGCCCGGCTTGTCGGCGGAAGCCGCGCGTCCCGAGTATTGGGACAAGGCGTGCGCCGATCTCGTCAAGCGTGACCGTATCCTCAAGAAACTGATTCCGAAGTTTGGCCCGGTGCATCTGATCAATCGAGACGATCCATTCACCACGCTCGCGCGTTCGGTTGTCGGCCAGCAAATTTCCGTGACAGCCGCGCAGGCTATCTGGAAACGCGTGGAGGGCACGTGCCCGACGCTCGCGCCGCAGCAGTTCATCAAGGTGGGACCGGCGAAACTGCAGTCGTGCGGGTTATCGAAGCGGAAGTCCGAATATATCCTCGATGTCGCCCAGCATTTCGTTTCCGGCGCGCTGCACGTGGATAGCTGGACATCAATGGAAGATGAGGCCGTGATCGCGGAGTTGACGCAGATTCGCGGCATCGGCCGGTGGACAGCGGAAATGTTCCTGATCTTCAACCTGTCGCGCCCCGATGTCCTGCCGCTCGACGACCTCGGCCTGATCCAGGCCATCAGCGTCAACTATTTCAGCGGCGAACCCGTGACCCGTAGCGAAGCGCGCGAAGTCGCGGCCAACTGGGAACCGTGGCGCACCGTCGCGACCTGGTACATGTGGCGCAGCCTTTACCCCGTTCCCGCCGATCACTAAAATCCTCCGGTCGCATTGTCCGGTCGCAGTCGGCGGACTATTGATATCTTATAATCGATAGTTGCGACCCGAAATGAAGTGAGGCCGGCGCGGTTAGAATACGCGCTGCCCGATGCTCTAGGATTCGAACATATGAAGACCACGTTTCTGGATTTCGAACAGCCGATCGCTGAACTCGAAGCGAAGATCGAAGAATTGCGCTTCGTTCAGGACGATTCCGCTGTCGATATTTCGGAAGAAATCGAGCGGCTGTCGAAGAAGAGCCAGCAACTCACCAAAGATCTTTATGCAAACCTGACTCCATGGCAGGTTTCGCAGATCGCGCGCCATCCGCAGCGCCCCTATACGCTCGACTACGTGAACGAGCTTTTCACCGACTTCCACGAACTCCACGGCGACCGCTCCTATGCGGACGACCTGGCTATTGTCGGCGGTCTGGCGCGCTTCAACGGCCAGCCCTGCATGGTGATCGGCCAGCAGAAGGGCCGCGACACGAAAGAGCGTGCGGCGCGCAATTTCGGCATGCCGCGCCCGGAGGGTTATCGGAAGGCTGAGCGGCTCATGCGTCTGGCGGAAAAATTCGGCTTGCCGATCTTTACGTTCATCGATACCCCGGGCGCGTACCCAGGCATTGGGGCAGAGGAGCGTGGGCAATCGGAAGCAATCGGCCGTAACCTGTATGTGATGGCCGAACTGAAGACGCCGATTATCGCAACCATTATTGGCGAGGGCGGTTCAGGCGGTGCATTGGCTATTGCCGTTGCCGACAGCGTGCTGATGCTGCAATTCGCCACTTATTCAGTGATTTCGCCCGAGGGCTGTGCGTCCATTTTGTGGAAGAGCGCGGCGAAGGCGCCGGAAGCGGCCGAAGCGCTGGGTTTGACGGCGCACCGGCTGAAGGCGTTGGGTCTGATCGACAAGATCGTCAACGAACCGCTGGGCGGTGCGCATCGTGATCCGAAAGGCATGGCCGCGTTGCTGCGCCGTGCATTGGCCGATACGCTGCGCCAGTTCCATGGCATGAACGCGCTCGACGTTCGCGCGCGCCGCTTCGACAAGCTGATGGCGTACGGCAAGTTCAAGGAAAACCTGCCGGGTGCTTGAAGCTTGAGCGCGGCGCTCACGGTTCCCTCCCCGCAGCTTGCTCCGACAGGCTGCCTTGAAGGCAACTTAACAAGCCGACTTCCGTGACATCCGACACCGACACTCCCGCCAGCCGCCTCGTGATCGATGCGGTGCGCGCGGCGTTTGCCGATGTGGCGGCCTCTCCTCATACCCTCATCGCCGTTGCGCTCAGCGGTGGTCTCGACTCGACCGCACTGCTCGACGCCGCTGTTCGATGCGCGGGCCAAACGCGTGTTATCGCGTTGCATATTCATCATGGCTTGAGTCCAAACGCCGATGCGTGGGCCGCGCGTTGTCACGCGTTCGCGCAAGCGCTGGGTGTCCGGTTCGCGTCTCGTCAGGTCGATGTGGTGCGCGAAGGTGGTGAGAGCCTGGAGGCAGCGGCACGGGATGCGCGGTATCGCGCGCTCGACGCGCTGTGCGACGAGCACGGTGCAAGCGCGCTTTGGCTCGCCCATCACGCCGACGATCAGGCGGAAACCGTGTTGCTGCAATTGCTGCGCGGCGCGGGTGTGGCAGGACTTGCCGCGATGGCGCCGCAACGTGCCGATGGTGCATCCACGCCGCGCGTGCGGCCGTTATTGCATCTGTTGCGCGCACAACTCGAGCATTACGCGCATGAGCGCGATCTGCGCTGGATCGACGACGAATCCAACGCCGATACCCGCTATGCCCGCAACGCGCTGCGCCATGACGTGCTGCCGGCGCTCGCCGTGCATTTCCCCGGTTTCCGGGATGCGCTTGCCCGGACCGCGTCGCATGCGGCATCGGCGCAAAGGCTGCTCGATGAACTCGCGCGCATTGATATGGCATCGGCGCAAGGTGACGATGAGGGCGCGTTGAGTTTATCGGCTGTACTCGCTTTCGACGATGAACGCGCGATCAACCTGCTGCGTTACTGGATGCGCTCGCTCGGGCTGCAGGCGGCATCGGCGGCGCGGATTGGCGAGGTGCTGCGGCAGTTGCGCGATGCCGCCGTTTCTCGCGACGGCCACGCGTTGCGTATCGATCATGCGGGGTTTTGCCTGCGGGCGTATCGCGATGCGATCTTCTGGGAAAAGGGCGATAGTGCGGACCCCGTCGATCTCGACGATGGGGCAAATCCCGCGCGCATGGCGAGCGTGCTGAACTGGGATGGCGAAAGTATCTGGCGCCTGCCGCATTGGCGGGGGACGTTTGTGTTCAAACCGGCGGCACCGGGCGATGAGGACGGGATTTCCGAAGCCACGCTGCGCGCCGCGCCGCTTTGCGCGCGTTCTCGCGCGGGCGGCGAGCGTTTGCGTCTGAGCGCGGACGGACCGGGCCGGACCCTGAAAAACCTGTTCCAGGAGCGCGGGGTGCCGGGCTGGAAACGTGACGTTCCGCTGGTGTTTCTAGGCGAGACCTTGCTGTTCGTGCCGTTGATCGGCGTCAATCGCGCGTGCGCGAAAGTGAGCGGCGAGGGCGGCGAGCTCAGCTATAGGCGGATCGAGTGGCAGCCGGATCTGGTCATTGCCTGAATGACTAGCCGGGGCGCGCGGGCTTTGCATCTGCGCTCGCTCTGCTGCGCGAAACGCAATCTGCCCCGATTTTTCATCGTTTCGTGCGCGGGAGCAAATCCCGGTCAATTTTTCTTGCGGAACGCCTGCGAGCGGCCTGCGAACACGTCGAATCGCCCGTTCCGGCTTGTGTTTTGGGCCTCGATCAGGTACGTTTACCGGTTTCCCGCAACGCTTTTCAAGCAGCTTTTCCGTCCAGAAGACGCGTTTTTAGCCGCCAGAATTGCATTTTGCGCGCGAGCCAACCTTGCGCGTGCGGCCACCGCGCTTCGTCGTCACGCTTAAGTCGTCGATCGCACTGATCCAGGGTTCGCTTGTGTTTTCGTCGAGCGGCTTCTGATGCAATACGTGAAACACGTGCAGCACGTGCAGTACGCGGCGCATCAAACGGCGCGCCAGCGCGGCTTTTCCTCCTGTTCAAAACGACAATGGCACTCATCGTACATAAATACGGCGGCACTTCGATGGGCTCGGTCGAGCGCATCAAGAACGTCGCCAAGCGCGTCGCGAAATGGCACAAGGCCGGCCACAAGATGGTCGTCGTCCCGTCGGCCATGTCCGGCGAAACGAATCGGCTGCTCGGCCTCGCGCGCGAAATCACCGCACACCCCGACCCGCGCGAACTCGACATGATCGCCTCCACCGGCGAACAAGTCAGCGTCGGCCTGCTCGCGATTGCGTTGCAAGCCGAAGGTCTGGAAGCGGTCAGCTATGCCGGCTGGCAAGTGCCGATCAAGACCGACAGCGCGTTCACGAAAGCACGCATCAACGACATCGACGGCACACGCGTGCTGGCCGATCTCGACGCAGGCAAGGTCGTGGTGGTCACGGGCTTCCAGGGCGTCGATCCGGACGGGCATATTGCCACGCTGGGACGCGGCGGTTCGGACACGTCGGCGGTGGCGATTGCGGCGGCGTTGAAGGCAGACGAATGCCTGATCTACACCGATGTCGACGGTGTCTACACCACCGACCCGCGTGTGGTCGAAGAAGCGCGCCGGCTCGACCGCGTGACGTTCGAAGAGATGTTGGAAATGGCGAGCCTCGGGTCGAAGGTGCTGCAGATCCGCTCGGTGGAGTTCGCCGGCAAATATCAGGTCAAGACGCGCGTGTTGTCGAGTCTGACGGACCCGTTGATTCCGCTCGAAACCGAAATGCGCTCGGGCACCCTGATTACTTTTGAAGAAGACGAGACCATGGAAAAAGCTGTTATCTCGGGCATCGCATTTCAGCGCGACGAAGCGCGCATTGCCGTGATGGGCGTGCCCGACAAGCCGGGCATTGCGTACCAGATCCTCGGGCCGGTGGCCGATGCGAATATCGACATCGACATGATCATCCAGAACACGAGCGTGGACGGCAAGACCGACTTCACGTTCACGGTTGGCCGCGGCGATTACGCGCACGCCATGGAGATCCTGACGAGCAAGGTTCAGGCGCATGTGAAGGCCGAACAGGTGCGGGGCGATCCGAAGGTGTCGAAGGTGTCGGTGGTCGGCGTGGGCATGCGCTCGCATGTGGGTATTGCAAGCACGATGTTCCGTACACTGGCGGAAGAGGGCATCAATATCCAGATGATCTCGACATCGGAGATCAAGATCTCGGTGCTTATCGACGAAAAATATACCGAGCTCGCCGTGCGCGCGCTGCATAAGGTGTTCGAACTCGATCGCGGCTGAAGACTACGCGTGACACCGGGGTGATAGAGAAAGCCGCGCAAATCCGTGGCTTTCCGCGTGGTTTTTTTGCGGTAGTCGCAACAAGCGGCGAAACTTGCCGCGAAACGCTGTTCGGCGCAATTCACGAGATGAAAAATTTTGTCTCACGAAATTGACCCGCGGCGGCTAACCCGCTATCATCTTGGCTTCGTCGCGCTGACTCCCGCGTGACAAAAAGTGCAGGAGACGTGGCCGAGAGGTTGAAGGTACTCCCCTGCTAAGGGAGCATCTGGGCTAAAACCTGGATCGAGGGTTCGAATCCCTCCGTCTCCGCCAGAAGAATGCAAAGCCCCGTAGGTCTAACGACTTACGGGGTTTTTGTTTTTTGGAGCGCAGTCACATCTCAACGCCCGAACGCCATTGCCGTGGCTTCATCTGCCGGGAAAAACAGCTCGATTGCCAGCTCTGACAACGTGATATCGATCGGTGTGCCGAATATCATCGTTGTACTGATGAATGATAATTGTCCCGCAGCGGTGTTCAACACAAACGGAATCACGATAGAAGATTCCCGCGCGTCATCGCGATCGAATTCCCCCGGATAACGCTGCAACTCGTCACGCAATGCGCCCAACTGCGGATCGGCCGTGAGCGCGATCTGACGCTCCAGCCGTTCAAGCAAATGCGCGCGCCATTGCCCGAGATTCACGATCTTCGACGCCAACCCCTGCGGATGCAGACTCAACCGCAACACATTCACTGGCGCTTCCAGCAGCGACGGATCGGCATCGGCAATAAGCGCAGCCACCGCACCATTTGCCGACACCAGGTTCCAATGCCGGTCTATAGCCAGTGCCGGATACGGCTCGTGCCCCTTCAGGATCTGCTCGACTGCGGTTCGCGCGGGCTGCATCGATTGGTGGTCGAGTGAACGTTCCTGGAACACTGGTGCGAACCCTGCCGCGGTTAGCAACTCGTTACGTTCGCGCAGCGGCACCTCGAGATACTCCGCGAGCCGCAGCACCATCGCGCGGCTCGGCGCAGCGCGCCCCGTTTCGATAAAACTCAGGTGCCGGCTCGATATCTCAGCTTCGCTGGCCAGATAAAGCTGGCTCATGCGGCGTCGTTCGCGCCAGTGCCTGATCATTGGGCCGATACCCATGGTATCCATAGCACCCACAGCCCCTACAGCCGTCGCAGTCAGTGTGTTCATGGTTCTACCTTATCAAACCGGCGCACGCTGCTCCATTACCTGCCAGGTAATCGACGCACGACATGCTTGTCCCGATTATTGCTCCCAGGCCGCGCTAATCCAGTCCGGCCATATAGCCACGAAGATTATCGAAGGAGGGAATCATGACTGAGCATGACGTTCTGGTGGGCCGTTATATCGATACATGGAACGAGACGGATTCTTCGCGCCGCAGCGCGCTCGCAGAGCTGGTTTTGACCGACGGTGCCCGTTACACCGATCCGATGATGAGCGGCACGGGCCCGAAAGGTTTCGCCGAGATGATCGGTGCATTCCAGGCGCAGATGCCGGGGTTGAAGTTCGAGCATGTTGGCGCGATCGATGCGACGGGGGCAATGGTCCGCTTCAGTTGGCGTCTGGTCGATGCCGGCGGCCGGCAACTGGCGAGCGGGACGGATATCGGCGAATTCTCCATCGATGGACGGTTTGCCGGCATTACCGGTTTTCTCGACAGCACGCTGATGGGCCCGGCATGGTGCGTGGAGAAATATGCCGCGTTCTGGGCCGCGCCGGACTTCAGCCGGTCGACCGATGAACTGGCGTCGGGTATTGAAGGATATTGGCCGGGTTTGCGGGGGGCGTTGAAGGGCGTGGAGGCCTATGTGCGGCCGCTGCATGAATTGTTGCGTCGCGTTCCGGATTTCAGGCTGGAAGTTGCTGACCACGCGAGCCGTGGCGATACGGTTTTCATCCGCTGGATTGCCACTGGCACGCACGGCGATGTGCCGTTGCGCTTCGAAGGCGTGGATTGCGTCCGTCACAGCAATGGCCAGGTCTATGAGAACCGGATCTACTGCGATCATCCGTTGATTCAGGCGTTGAATGGCTGACGGATGCGGCAGCCCGATGGGCTGCCGGTTTTTCTTCGATCACGCAGCGGCGCTTCGCCCGGCCGGCAAGCCGCCGCGAGCGCCAAAGCGAACTCAGACTTCGTCGTCGTCCAGATCGTCGGAGCCGTGCAGGTCCGTTTGTCCCGCTTCACCGCGTATAACGCGACGTTTGCGTTGCACATGGTATGCAGTCAGCACCGCATGCACGACCATGTCCAGCGCCGGTTTTGCGTTACCTTGCTTGTCGGTCCAGGTCTTTGGCGTGAGGGCGCCGGCAAGCGATACGCTGTCGCCGTCATCCAGCGCCTGAAGCGCGTCCTTGACGGTATCGTCGAAGGCGATCACGTTCACGATCACGTTCACGAACAGGCTCTCGCCGTCGCCGGCCGAGGCGCGAACCCGGCATGTCACGAAGTGCGTGCCGTGCTGACCCGTACGGACTTGCGCCGTGCCGTAGAGACGTCCGGAAACCAGGCCATCAATCATGGTGTGCCTCTCCAAAATTCAGCCATTGTCTCATCGCAGGCAGAGCGCTCGCTGTTGCACAGATCAAGCGGGATAGGGATCTCGCTTGAGGGCGGGTCTTGGCCGTGTCACGCGTTGAAGTGGTTCGGAATTCAAGGTGGCTTTGTGATGCGCGTTGCGCGCTCGCCGGCCTGTCTACTTCCGCTTGGCTTCCTCAAGACACGCCGCCAGCTTTTCGAAATAGTCGAGTGCCTTGCGCGTGGGTACGACGGTCTTCGCGCGGAGATCCGTACTCGATTCGTCGACCGAGACCAGTCCTTCCCGCCTTAACCGCGCCAGTTTCCGATGCACTGTCGCCGGCGCGCCCGCGATCGATAGCGCCATTGTCTCCGTCACGCTCAGCGTACGCCCCGCGTGCCAGGCTGCCGTCAGTGCCTCGAGCAGCCGTTCTTCAGCGGCATCGAGTTTCGGAAAGGACGGCAATGCCTGTACCGCCTGAGCGAGGTTCAGGAAGCGGAAATAGGTATCGACAAGGTGTTTTTTTGCCACGGCGGCGGACCCGAAATGCACCCGTGAATCATAGCATTGGCGAGTAAACGGCCTCCCAAACCCTTATCAGTTTGATAATTAAATGTTACAATTCGCAAAACAGGGTGCGTATTGGCGGAAGAAAGTGATGCGCAACTAGACCTGAGAGAGACTAAAAAAAGAGCGCGTTGCCCTGCGGCAGGAAGCGGGGCAACGTAGCCGATTGAACACGTTTGGCGGCTTGATAACGCAGGTATCGCTGCGCGATAACGGCGGTACGTTTTCGACTATGGTGTGCGCTCTCAACGCGAGCGCGATGCCCGATGCATCGACGCATGCATGCGGGTGACAAACCAGAGACCCAGCTTGAGTGTGTAGATGATCATGAGCGTACCGCTCAGGTCACCGATGAACATCACGATAAAGCGCTCCCCGAGATTGGCGGTATCGCCGCTCAATGCACACCACGCTTGCAGCATTGCCGGGCCCGCGAGCGAATAGAGCACCACGAGGACCAACAGACGTCCAGCCGTGAGATTCACGAGCGACGCGCTGAGTCCAAGTTTGCGCGTGGCGAAGAAATACACAAGATACGGCGCGAGCGCCGAGATAATGCCGCCGAATGCCGCGCGAACCGGATCGTTCGGGAAATAATAAAAGAAACAACTGATCCAGGACGCAATGAGTATCCCGATCGCACCCAGCCCGCCGAATAACAGCGTGCAGAGCAGGCGTATGCCGGCAGGCAGGTAGATCCAGTTGATGCCGCGCACGAACTCCGAATGGCTGAAGATCCATTCGTTAGCGACCAGCATCAGCAGGAATATAAGAGTGGTGCCGCAGACCACGGCGAGGCGATGACGGATATGCATGGATGAATCAGAAGCCCAAACACGCCCGCGAGAAAGGTGGAAACGTCCCCCGCACATTGCGAACGTCATTCGGGCTGCGATGATTGACGAATCTAAATGCTGTAGTGGTGCAATTCTACCAGCGCGCGTTCAACCCCTTGCGGTCCGTGCGCAAGCAAAACAGCGTCCCGGCGCGAGAGGGCACCCGGTTAAAGAAATGTTGTGTCACACCCTGTTGGCAGTCGTAATTCGGAGTTACCAACTTGAAACATTTGGCCCGGGTCCTTCCGCTAAGATTTACTCAACGAACCTACTCCGTTGAGGTGCACTTCAAATGAACAACAAACTAAAGACTTCCATTTTTGCCGGCGCGGTTGCAATCGGGGCGCTCGGAATGTCCAGCGCGGCAATGGCCCAAGTGCATCTTGGGATCAATATCGGCGTGCCCGCGCCGGTCTACGTCGCACCGCAACCGGTGTATGCGCCGCCGCCTCCGCCGGTCGTCTACGCACCGCCGCCGCCGGTGTATGCTGCGGCGCCAGTCGTGGTAATCGGCTGGCATGGCGATCGTTACTGGGACGGCCGTCGCTACTGGAACCGTAACGACTGGTACCGCTATCACGGCGGTCCGCGATACGACCATCGCGGCTGGCACTAAACACCAGCCGCAATACAATACCCGTCAGACATCTGGCCCAAAGGCCATCCGGCGAAAGCCGGGTGGCCTTTGTCTTTCCTGCGCCGGCCTGTTTTTCCATCCGGCGCCGCGCGATTTGCGGTTTTTCATCATGTAACAAAGAGTAAGCTTTCCGCAGACGATACCTGCTCGCCGAAGAACAACTTACAAAGTTGAAGTACCGGATTGAAGGCGATCCGCTATATTCGCTTCCACCTGAACAATGACGGCCAGAGGCGCGCCTTACATGAACAAGATAAAAAGCATCCGGATCCTGACTGGCGTTGCCGGTCTGTGCCTCGCTACACTATCCGGCTTTGCCCACGCGGCCGACGTGCGGCTGGGGATCAACATCGGTGTTCCGGCACCGGTCTACGTGGCGCCTCAGCCTTATTACGCGCCACCGCCGCCGCCGGTGATCTATCAACCGGCTCCGGTGTATGTGCAGCCGGGCTTGGTGATCGGCTGGTATGGCAACCGTTACTATGATGGTCACCGCTATTGGGGGCGTGACGAGTGGTATCGGCACCACGGTGGCCGTCCGAACTATGGACCATCGTATGGTCACGGCGGTCCGGGATACGGAGGGCATGGTGGAAATTACGGACACGGAGGCAACAACGGCCACCATGGCAACAACGGCTACCGTAATTAGACACCCTGGTCGGACGCACTAAAAAGGCCGTCGCGCGCAAGCGGGACGGCCTTTTTGATTTCATCGGCGGCTGGAGGGGAGGGCCGCCGTTGTCGGGATTACTCTGAAACCGCCTGTGCGCCCATCCCCCCGACCACGGCATTAAAGCCGCTATCGACGTGGATGATCTCGGCGCTCACGCCGCCCGCCAGATCGGACAACAAAAACGCCGCCACATTGCCAACCTGATCGATGGTCACATTGCGCCGCAACGGTGCGTTGTTCTCGACGAACTCGAGAATCTTGCCGAAGCCCTTGATGCCGCTTGCCGCCAGCGTCTTGATCGGACCCGCCGAGATGCCGTTCACACGCACGCCCGTGTCTCCGAGTGACACGGCCAAATACCGCACGCTGGCTTCAAGCGATGCCTTCGCCAGACCCATCGTGTTGTAGTTCGGGATCGCGCGCTCGGCGCCAAGGTAGCTCAGCGTGAGCAACGAGGCATCCGGGGACAACATGGACCGCGCTGCCTTGGCGAGCGCCGGGAAGCTGTACGCGGAAATATCGTGGGCGATGCGGAAGTTCTCACGCGTCATGCCATCGAGGAAATTTCCTGCAATCGCTTCACGCGGCGCAAAGCCGATGGAATGCACGAGACCGTCGAGCGTGTCCCATCGATCTTTCAGCGAGATGAAGAGGGCGTCGATTTCCTCGTCGCTGCCCACGTCGCATGGAAACACGAGATCACTGCCGAATTCGGTCGCGAACTCGGTAATGCGGTCCTTGAAGCGGTCTCCCACATAGGTGAATGCGAGTTCGGCGCCTTCGCGCTTACAAGCAGCCGCAATGCCATAGGCGATCGAGCGGTTCGACAACAAGCCGGTCAGCAGAATCCGTTTTCCAGCAAGAAATCCCATGAATGCTCCTTAAGAAGTCGATATCACACGTGCGCCGGACTGAGCGCGCGCAAGCCTTGCGCACGTCGTTACAATGCCCGGGACCGTGGTTTTAGTAGAATTCTCTCACATCGCTTAAGGCGCGCAGCGCTCGGGGCGCCGCGAGCGAGCACTGAGCCGGCTCTGAACGGCAGGCTGTTTTTCCGATCATCGTTTCACTGGTACTTAAAAAGGCACTCATGGCGACTGGCTCCCGACGGGTCCTCGGTCTTCTGTTTAGTAGCTTGCTGATCGGCTTCGGCGGGCTTGCGGTACCGAAAGCGGCATTGGCCGTGTACGCCATCGCGCAGTATGGCGAGCCGAAATATCCCGCCAATTTCAAGCACTTCGACTACGTCAATCCGGACGCGCCCCGCGGCGGCACGCTGGTTCTGGCGAACCCGGACCGGCTCACCAGCTTCGACAAATTCAACCTGTTCACGCAACGCGGCAACCCGGCGCCCGGGCTTCTCTATGTGTTCGAGAGCTTGACAACGGGCAGTCTTGACGAGGTATCGACGGCTTACGGCCTCCTCGCTGATGACATCCGCATCGCCCCCGACGGCCTCTCCGTCACGTTCCACATCAACCCCAAGGCGCACTTTTCGAACGGCGACCCCGTCACCGCCGAGGACGTCAAATACTCGTTCGATACGCTGAAAAGCCCGCAGGCCGCGCCGCAATATGCAGTGTATTTCGGGCAGATTTCACGCGCGGTGGTTCTCGATCCGCTGACCATTCGCTTCGATTTCAAGGTGCGCACGCGGGAGATGCCGTTTATCGCGGGCGCGATTCCGGTGTTTTCGCACAAGTGGGGCATGAAGCCCGACGGCAGTCACATTCCTTTCGATCAACTCGCGTTCCAGAAGCCGATAGCAAGCGGTCCGTACCTCATTGAACAATACGACAACGGCCGCACGATCACCTACAAGCGCGATCCGGCGTATTGGGGCAACGCGTTGCCGGTGCGTGCAGGTATGTTCAACTTCGAGCGCATTAACTACAAACTCTATTCGGATGGCGTCGCGCGGCTTGAAGCGTTCAAGGCCGGCGAATATGACGCGCTGGTCGAATATATCGCGCGCAACTGGGTGCGCCGCGACATCGGCAAACGCTTCGCCAACGGCGAGCTGATCAAGAGCGAATTCCGCAATCACAACGGCACGGGCATGCAGGGGTTTTACATCAACTTGCGCCGGCCGATTTTCCAGGACGTACGCGTGCGCCAGGCGCTCGATCTTGCGTTCGATTTTCAGTGGCTGAACCGGCAACTGTTTTTCAACCAGTACACACGTACCGACAGCTTCTTTGCGAACACCGACCTGCAGGCGACGGGTAAGCCAAGCGCGGGCGAACTCGCGATCCTTTCGCCGCTACGCGCGCAACTCGATCCCGCCGTATTCGGCGATATGGTGAAGCAACCGGACACCGATCCGCCCGGTTCATTGCGCTCGAACCTGATCAAGGCGCGCAAGCTGCTGGCCGACGCGGGCTGGACCTATAGGGACGGTGCGTTGCGCAACGCGAAGGGCCAGCCGTTCGTGTTCGAGATCCTTGACGACACGGGCGGCGGGGCGTCGATGGAACCTGTTGTCGCCACGTACCAGCGCAACTTGCAGAAGCTCGGGATTGTCGCGAATTTCCGCACGGTCGACTTTGCTCTGATCCAGAAGCGGCTCGACGCCTTCGACTTCGATATGACCAGCCTGCGCATGCCCGACGTGCAGATTCCGGGTACCGAACAGGAGTCGCGTTTTGGCAGCAAGTCGGCGGATCAGCAGGGCTCGGATAACATCAACGGGCTGAAGTCGCCGTCGGTGGACTCGATTGTGCATACCTTGCTTGGTTCGCAGACACGCGAACAACTGCTCGATGCCACCCACGCGCTCGACCGGGTCCTCATGCATGGCTACTATGTGATCCCGCATTGGTATTCGGCGACGCACCGGGTGGCGTATCGAAACGCGCTCGCGCATCCGGCGACTTTGCCGCTGTATTACACCGCCGAAGACTGGATCACATCGATATGGTGGTTCAAGCCACCTGCCGCTGCGGCCGCGAAGTAGGTCTACGCAGATAAGTCACGCAGCCAAGCCACACACTCAATCACTCAAGCGGACCGCGCCCATGTGGAGCTACATCCTGAAACGCATCTTGCTGATGATCCCGACCTTGCTCGGGGTTCTCACGCTCACGTTCGCGGTGATCCAGTTCGTGCCGGGTGGACCGGTCGAGCAGGCGGTGCACGAATTGCGGCGCGGCGAAACCAGGAGCTTCGGCATGCGCGCGCATACGGGCGTGGATCAACAGCAGATCGCACAACTTCGCGCGCTATACGGCTTCGATAAACCGCCGCTCGAACGCTACTGGCTGATGCTCGGGCGCTTCGCCCGTTTCGATCTCGGCGATAGCTATTTTCGCCATCAAAGCGTGTGGTCGCTGATTGTGTCGAAGCTGCCGGTGTCGATCAGCATCGGCGTGTGGACGTTCTTTATCACTTACCTGATATCGGTGCCGCTTGGGATCGCGAAGGCAGTGCGCAACGGGTCCACGTTTGATGTCACCACCAGCTTGCTGGTGCTTGTTGGCTTTGCCATTCCTGGTTTCGTGCTCGGTGTGCTCCTGCTCGTGCTGTTCGGCGGCGGCTCGTTCTGGCAACTGTTTCCGTTGCGCAACCTCACGTCGGACAACTGGGCTACGTTGAGTATCGGCGGAAAAATAACCGACTATCTATGGCACATCACCCTGCCCGTGATTGCGTCGGTGGTCGGCAGCTTCGCGGTCGTGACCATGCTGACCAAGAACGCGTTCCTCGATGAAATCCGCAAACAGTATGTGCTGACGGCCAGGGCCAAGGGGTTGTCGGAGAGAAGGGTGTTGTGGAAGCACGTGTTTCGCAACGCGTTGTTGCCGCTGATCGTCGGTTTTCCGGGTGCGTTCATCGCGGCATTCTTCACGGGCAGCCTGCTGATAGAAACGCTTTTCTCACTCGATGGCCTCGGCCTGCTTTCCTATGAGTCCGTCGTGCGGCGCGATTATCCGGTCGTGCTTGGCACGCTGTATCTGTTCACGCTGATCGGTCTCGCCGCCAAGCTGATCTCCGACCTTTGTTATGTCTGGGTCGACCCGCGCATTCAATTTGAACAACTGGAGCGCTGAGTTGAACCGTTCCCTGCTCCGCACACCTCAAGACAGCGACGCCCAACCGCTTAGCGTGCCGGTTTCGATCACGCCGGGACAACGCGTCTGGCGACGTTTCAAACGCAACCGGCTCGGCTACTGGAGCCTGGTGATTTTCGTGATCGCGTTCGCGATCAGTCTTGCGGGACCGCTGTGGTCGAATGACAAACCATTGGTCGTCCGTTATCAGGGGCATCTTTATTTTCCGCTGGTCAAGACGTATGCGGAGACCACGTTCGGCGGCGATTTTCCGACTCCCGCCGATTACCTCGATCCCTATATTCGCGACCGCTTCAGCGAGGGCAGCAACTTCGCTGTTTATCCGCCGAATCACTATTACTACGACACGCTCAATTACTTTTCGAAGGCCGCGAATCCGGCGCCGCCATCGCGTGAAAACTGGCTCGGCACCGACGACCGCGGCCGCGATGTGTTCGCCCGGTTGCTCTATGGTTTTCGTGTATCGGTCATCTTCGCGCTGGTCCTGACGGCGATAGGCACTGTGCTCGGCCTGCTGGCCGGCGCGGTGCAAGGTTACTTCGGTGGTCGTACCGACCTGGCCGGGCAGCGTCTGATCGAGATATGGAGTGCACTGCCGGAGTTGTATCTGCTGATCATTTTTGCGTCTATCTTTGAGCCGAGCCTGGTTTTGCTCGTCGTGCTGTTGTCGTTGTTCGGATGGATTGCGCTATCGGACTATGTGCGCGCCGAGTTCCTGCGCAACCGCACGCAGGATTACGTGCGGGCGGCGCGGGCAATGGGGTTGTCCAACGCCCAGATCATCTGGCGTCACATCCTGCCAAACAGCCTCACCCCCGTTATTACGTTCCTGCCGTTTCGCATGAGCGGGGCGATCCTTGCGCTGACCAGCCTCGACTTTCTCGGTCTGGGCGTGCCGCCGCCCACGCCGTCGCTGGGGGAATTGCTCGCGCAAGGCAAGGCGAATCTCGACGCGTGGTGGATCTCGCTGTCCACCTTCGGCGTGCTGGTTGCGACCTTGTTGCTGCTCACGTTCATGGGCGACGCGCTGCGTAACGCGCTCGATACCCGTATCTCCGATGCTGTCAAATCGGGAGGTGGCCAATGAGCCCGCCGCTGCTGGAAATCGCGGATTTGCGGGTGCGTTTCGGCGAGACCTTCGCCGTCGATGGCGTGAGTCTCAAGATCGAAGCCGGCGAGCGTGTGGCGCTGGTCGGCGAGTCGGGGTCGGGCAAGAGCGTGACGGCGTTGTCCATCCTGCGGCTTTTGCGCGATGCCGAGCTGAGCGGTTCGATCCGCTTTGACGGCCAGGAACTGCTCACCAAAAGCGAACCCGCAATGCGCAAGCTGCGCGGCTCCGACATTGCGATGATCTTCCAGGAGCCGATGACCGCGCTCAACCCGCTGTACACCATCGGCGACCAGATCGTGGAGACGATCGTGCTGCACGATGGCGTGTCCGCTCGCGACGCCCGCCGCCGGGCGATCGACCTGCTCGCGCGGACGGGGATCACGGAGCCGGAAAAACGCATCGACCGATACGCGCATCAGCTCTCGGGCGGGCAGCGCCAGCGCGCGATGATCGCGATGGCGCTCGCATGCCGCCCGCGTCTTCTGCTCGCTGATGAACCCACGACCGCGCTGGACGTGACCATCCGCGCACAGATCGTGGAATTGCTGCTGGAGTTGCAGCGGGACGAAGCCGCGTCGCGCGGCATGGCTGTGCTGCTGATCACGCATGATCTCAACCTCGTGCGTAAATTCGCGCAGCGTGTGGCGGTGATGGAGCAGGGCGTGCTCGTGGAAAGCGGCACGGTGCAGGACATATTCGCGTCGCCCCAGCATCCTTATACGGTGCGATTGCTTGAGAGCAAGCCCGAGCGCAAGGTGTTGCCGGTGCTGCCGCTGTCGCCCGTATTGCTCGACGCACAAGAGGTGTCCGTGGAATTCGCGACGAAGGTGCCGGGCGTGGGCGGCTGGTTCCGGCGCGGCGCATTCAAGGCGGTGGATCGGGTGTCGGTGACGGTGCGGCAGGGTGAAACGCTGGGTATCGTGGGCGAGTCCGGTTCCGGAAAGTCCACCCTGGCGATGGCGCTATTAGGTTTGCAGCGGACGTCGCACGGCAAGGTGGAGTTTCAAGGCCGCTTGCTCGTCGACTATCGTGGCCGCGAAAAAACGGTCCTGCGATCAAATATGCAAGTGGTGTTTCAGGACCCGTATAGCTCGCTGTCCCCGCGCCAGACGATCGAGCGAATAGTGGGGGAGGGGCTGGCGCTGCATCGTCCGGAACTCGATGCCGCCGCACGCCACGCCAAGGTGGTGGCCGTTCTGCGTGAAGTCGGAATGGACCGTACGGCGCTCAACCGATACCCGCACGAGTTCTCCGGCGGCCAGCGGCAGCGCATTGCCATCGCCCGTGCGCTGGTGCTCGAACCACGCATTCTGATCCTCGACGAACCCACCAGCGCACTCGATGTATCAATTCAGCATCAAGTTTTGCGTCTGCTTGCCGATATACAACGGAAGTACAACCTGGGCTACGTGTTCATCAGCCATGACCTGGAGGTCATCGGCGCGATGGCGCACCGGGTGGTGGTCATGCAGAACGGAAATGTTGTCGAAACAGGTGATGTGGAGAATATTTTTGCGATGCCGTCGCACGAGTACACAAGAAAGCTACTGAAAGCGGCGATCGCGGCCTAATTTTCACCAATTAGGTGCGTATCTCAATTGTATTTTTCTATGCCTTTTGACATGTAAATAATATCTGGCTAGTATCAAGCCAACTTTTCCGCATGACTCTGATTTTTCAGTCTTTTTCACCAAAAACTACCGACCGATGCAGCAATTAACTTTGACTCAGACATGCGCGCGAGCAGCAGCCAGCATGTTGATCGGCCTGATGATGACAGCAACTTCCGGTGCGTTCGCCGACGAAGTCAGCAATTCAAGCCAAAATGCCAGCAATGGCATATCTGCGTCGACCAAAGCAGCTAACGACATTTATCCCGTTGCCGACTCCGGCAATGTGACAAGCAACCCATCCAGCGGCACGCGTTCTTTTCTTTCCGGCATGGCGAGCAAGGCGGGCGACGTAGTCGTTGGCGCGCTCAATATGATCGGTGTGCGTTATCGCTGGGGCGGCAATACGCCGGATTCCGGTCTCGATTGCAGCGGTTTCGTGCGCTACGTGTTTCAGGACACGCTGGGCATGACCTTGCCGCGGCGTGCGGAAGAGATGAGCCGGGTTGGCGAGAAGGTTCGCGTGAGCGAGCTGAAACCGGGTGACCTCGTGTTTTTCAACACAATGCGTCGCTCGTTCTCGCATGTCGGGATTTATATCGGCGACAACAAGTTTGTTCATTCGCCGTCCACCGGCAGCACGATCCGTGTGGACGACATGGACAACAGCTATTGGGAAAAGCGGTATACGGGCGCTCGGCGTGTTGAAGCGACCTTCCCGATTGACGGCGTCGACCTGCGTCAGCGTGTCAGCGCCACGATTGGTAACAACGACAACTAAGCCGTTGTTCCCAATCTGACCGGTTGCTGATAACCGGTACGGTGTACAAAAGCCTGCCTTTCAAAAAGGGCGGGCTTTTGTCGTTGCCGGGTGATTTGGCGTGCGCGTTGGTAGTCCCCGACGATCGCCGTACCGCGCTCATGCACACACTCACGCAATCAATCGGCTATCTCGCCCGAAAACCGGTCTGACCGGGCCACATTCGGATGCTTCCGAGTGACATTGATGCCATGCATCACAATGAGTTTTCACCCGCAACACCGATCCCCGCGCAGCACAAAACTTGACATGCCTATCGCTGCCTGAGGGCAAGCTTCGCACGTACAATCGCCAACCTTTCCCGGGCATACCGAACGCTCCGCAGTAACAGGATTTTGCTCAAAGGCAAAGTCTGAAAAAGCCAGCCAAACGTTGAAACAGGCTGGTGCAAATTCTGGCACGTTGACGAACCCGAAGTGCGATTACGATCCGGGATACCCGGTTATCGGATCCTCTCGTACCGGATCAAGCGGTTATATGAATAAATTAATCATTTCGGAATGCAAAATAAAAACTGCAACTCGAAACAGCGTGGCTTGAAGCACTCAGCCGATTACCGAAGGAGAGGACTATGAGAGAACTCGACCGATCGCGTCGTGGTTTTCTGAAGGCGAGTGCAATTGCGGGACTGACCGTCATTATTGCGCCGCTCGGCAGTCGCGCATTTGCTGCGCTATTTGAAGAAAAAATCCTCACGCCGATTCAGTGGGATACAGCCAGCGGCAGCGCGAAGTTTCGTATCGACGGAATTGCGAAAGTTACCGGCTCGAAGGTATTTGCGCGCGACGTGCGCGCGGCCGACATGCCGCACTGGCCGAACCAGCAATCGCACGCATTCATATTGCGCACGACTCAAGCCGACAGGACGTATGAGGGTTTCGACCTGAGCTTGCTCGGCGATGAGCTTCAGCCGGACCGGGTGGTCACGGCGGCAGAACTTGCCCGCGACGGTCTTGCTTTCCCCGCCTTCTATGGCGACGACATGCTGCTGCCGCCGGGCAAGACACCTGCGTATCTTGGCCAGGCCGTGGCCATGCTCATCTATCGCGATTTCGCGCGCTTCCGGTTTGCCAAAGACAAGCTTCAGTTCCGCGATGAAATCATCCGCTACGGCGAGAAGACCGGGCCGCTGCAACGCGATCCGTGGGGCACGTTCCGTTTTGTGCGTGTGGGTGGATCGACGGCGTATGACGAGGACACGTTCTCGAGCCTGAAGGACACCATGCTGTTCCCAAGCGCGATGCGCAAGCACGAGCCTGTGTGGGCGGCGGGACGGCAGGACGGCAAGCTCGACGAGCAGGGAATGTTCTACGCGCAAGGCATGCAGGGCGAACTCGATCATCCGCCTGCGGACTGGCTGGTGCTGGAACGCAACTACAGCACGCAATCCATCGATACCGCCGCGCTCGAACCCGACAACACGAACTGCTGGTACGACGTTACGACGCAATCGCTGCACATGGTCGTGCCGACACAAGGTCCGCACGAGGTCGCCGAGAGCGCTGCCGGCATGGCGGCAAAGAGCCGCTTCCCGGTGAAGAACCTGTTCGTGCATCCGGTCTATACGGTCGGCTACGGATCGAAGGATCACTTCACGGTTCCGTTCTACGGACTCGTCGCGGCCATGTATGGCGACGGCCGGCCGGTACGGCTTGCATTTGACCGCTATGAGCAATTCCAGACATCGATAAAACGCCATGCATCGAAGATGCGTTATCGAATCGGGATTGATAAGAAAACCAACCCTCTGCAGTCGTTCAAGGTTGAGTTCGAAGTCGACGGCGGCGGGCGCTGCAACTTCTCGCCATCGGTGGCCATGGTGGGGCATCCGCCGCGCAGTCGATCTACTACTTCCCGAAGAGCGACCTGACGGGCGTGGCGATCGCCTCGCGTGCCATCGACGCCGGGTCGGCCCGCGGCTACGGCACGCTGCAGACCATGGCTGCGACGGAGATGCTGATTGATGAAATGGCAACGCAGCTTGGGCTCGATGCGATCGACCTGCGGTTGAAGAACGCGCTGCGTTCCGGCATGAAAATACCCAGGGCGCGATTCCCGCGGGTGCAATTCGGGTTGATGAAGTTCTGCAGAAAGCCAAGGTTCACCCTCTGTGGACCGGGCGCGCGCAGAAGAAAGCGGAGTATGAGCTGACGCATCCGGGCAACCGCTATGGGGTGGGCTTCGCGTGCACCCAGAAGGACTTCGGCACGGGTGCGGAGTCGTCGTTCGCCAAGGTTGAAATCGCGGCAGACGGCAAGATCACCTTGCATCATACGGGCGCCGAGATTGGGACGGGCGTGTCGACATCCCAAGCAATCGCGTGCGCGAAATGGCTCGGCAAGCCGGCCGCCGAGGTGCGCATGGCGATTATCGACTGGCCCGAGTTGCCGATCGTGACCAGCGGCGACCCGTACATGATGTCGCAGGGCGAGCAGGACAAGCTGTCGGCGAATCCGCGCTGGTCGCCGGGGTTGATATCGCCCGCGAGTGCGACGAATTCGGCTTTCTACTTCACGCATAGCACGCATGAAGCGGCACGCGTGGTCTTCACGCACGGCTTGTGGCCGGCCGCGATGGCGATATGGAGCGGCGGCATAGGCGGCGGTCAGGCGGCGCCGCTCGTCGTGCGTCGTGAAGAAGCGCGCTGGGTGGAAGGCAAGCTGACGGTGGCAGGTCTGGAACCGTTGCCGCTCGAACAACTCGCGAGCAAAGCGCATGACCTGGGGCTCGTCACGGGCGCGGTCGTCCACGTGTTCAATCGGTGGCAGTGGAGCGAAGCGGAATTCGACATTGATGGCGTGACGGAGCGTTTGCCCGTCGACGGCCTGTCGCTGCTTCTCGGCGCGGGCAAGGCCGGAGCCAGGTCAGGCGCTGCACCCGTCCCGCCCGTTTATCGCGCCCTCGATCGCAAACGTGTGTTCATTGCTCCGGTCAGCCGTAACAACGCCGCGGTCACCTACTACAGCGCGGTTGGAACACTGGTCGGACTCGCGGTGAACGAAGCCAGCGGCCACGTCAGCCTGCTCTCGCATCACTCGATCATGGAGTGCGGCAACATGCTGTCGCCGCAGCTCGTCTCAGGCCAGTTGCAAGGCGGCCTGGCGATGGGCATTGGACACGCGCTGCATGAATACCTGCCGCTCTACGAAGACGGTCCCGGCAACGGCACCTGGAACTTCAACCGCTATCACCTGCCGCGTGCAAGCGATGTCGCCGTCTGGGCCCAGACCGGCGAAGTGCTGCCGCCGTTGTCCGAGACCGATCCGCCAAAGGGCATTGCAGAGGTGGTGATGATTCCGGTCGTCGGCGCCATCGTCAACGGTATCGCTCATGCCATCGGGCATCGTTTCAACGACTTGCCCGTAACACCGCAAAACATTCAGGAGGCGCTCGCATGACCGCTGCCAACCCCACCACTCCTACGCCGCTCACGCGCGAGGCGTTGCACCTGCCCCTGATCCGGATGAAGCCCATTTCGCTGACGATCAACGGTATCGCCACGGGTCCGATCCAGACCCCTGACGGGCTCATGATGATCGACTTCCTGCATGAGTACGTGGGCCTGACCGGCTCGCGGCTGGGCTGCGGGCAGGGCGTCTGCCACGCCTGCGTGGTGATTCTCGACAAGCCTGACGGGTCGAGCGAAGAAGTGCGCACGTGTATCACGGGCGCGCATTTCTTCGATGGTAAAAAGGTGCGGACCATTGAAGGCCACGCCAAACGCAATGAGCAGGGCGAGGTGGTGGAACTCTCGCCGGTGCAGCAGAAATTCCTCGAACACTTCAGTTTCCAGTGCGGCTACTGCACGCCGGGATTCGTCAATGCGGCGACGGTGTTGATCGAGCGGCTGAAGCGCGAGCCGATTGCCAAAGAACGGGTGGAGCACGAGATCACGAAAGCGCTTGATGATCACATCTGCCGCTGCACCGGCTACGTGCGCTACTACGAGGCAGTCAGGGACGTTGTGCTGAGTACGCCCGGACTTGTTAAGGATTCCGCATGAACCTGGCAATTTCACTTCGCCTTGGCGCGCTTGCGCTATGCGCCGCCGCGCTGTCGGCTTGCAGCGAACGCCCTGATGAACCGGTGGCTTCCACGCATGATTCGGCCGCCGAGCAGATCGCCCGCGGCCGTTATCTTGCAAAGGCGGCCGATTGCGCCGCCTGTCACACGATTACCGGCGGCGCACCGTTTGCCGGCGGCGTGAAGCTCGCGTCGCCCTTCGGTAGCTTCTATGGTACGAACATCACGCCTGACCCGGTGCATGGCATCGGCAAGTGGAGCGCTGCGCAGTTCTACAAGACCCTGCACGATGGCGTGGCGCCTGACAAGCAGCTCTACCCGGCGATGCCCTACACGTCTTACCGGTCGATGTCCCGCGCAGACAGCGACGCCATCTATGCATACCTGATGGCGCAGAAGCCGGCCGCTGTACCGAACCACGAGCCCGATTTGAAGTTCCCGTTCAACGTGAGGGCTGCGGTGATGTTCTGGAACATGCTGTTCCTCAAGGACACGTTGCCGGATGCGTCGGTGGGGAGTTCGGCCGACTGGAACCGCGGACGCTATCTTGCCAATGCGCTGGGTCACTGTGCCGAATGCCACACGCCGCGTGGGGTGTTCGAGCAGATGAACGGCGCGAAGGCGCTGCAGGGTTCGACGCTCGGCCGTGTCGAGCCACCGGATATCACGCCCGCTGGGTTGGCCGCGCGTGGCTGGACCGGCGCCGACTTGCAGACATTCTTCGCAACGGGAATCAGCCGGCAGGGCCCGGCGTTCGGCGAGATGCATCCGGTGGTGATGCTGAGCACCCAGTACCTGAGCCCGGGCGATTTGCGCGCGCTGTCGACCTATATGCTCGGCGATGCGCCGCCTCCGCCCACGCCGGTGCAACCGGGTTCCTCCGATGCCGCGCAAGTGGCGGCCGGGCGGACAAGCTATGTTGCCGTGTGTGCGGGGTGTCATGGACGCGAGGGGGAGGGCAAACCTCACGTGGCGGTATCGATGCAAGGGAGTTCGACGCTGCGCCAGCCCGATCCGCACAACCTGATCGTCGCAATGCTCGATGGCATGGACGCCGCCGAATTCGCGGGTACGGAGAGCATGCAGGCAATGCCGGGATTTGCCACCACGCTTAGCGACGACGAACTCGCGAATCTGGCCAACTACCTGCGTTCAGGCTGGGGCGGCCAGCCGGGCGATGTAACCGCAGCGAACGTCAAGGCGTTGCGCTAAGCCCGGTTTTGCGAGGGCAGGAAGCGCTACCGTCTGATCAAACGGTAGCGCCTTTCGCCGCCATTTGCCGTTGCAGTTCCGGCCAGATCTTGGCGACCGCTTCCTCGCCGGCGAGAATGGCTGCATTGCGCTGACCGAAGTCGCTGCCGCTCATGGCGGCAAGGTTTGGGCGGATGACGAAGTCGGCGTATTTATCGAGTTCGTACGCCTTGATGGTCTGGCCCATGATCGTGAAGGTCTGCATCAGCACGTCGAACGAGCTTTGCGTCAACCCTGTCTCGGGACGCGCCGAAATATCCACCGCGATCACAAAATCCGCGCCCATCTTGCGTGCGAACGACGCCGGCACCGGGCTCACCAGGCCGCCATCCACGTACTCGTGGCCGCCGATCTTCACGGGCTCGAAGATGGACGGCACGCTGCACGACGCGCGCACGGCAATGCCGGTATTACCGCGCTGGAACAGGATCGGCTGGCCGGTTTTCAGGTCCGTCGCAACAATGCCGAGCGGTTTTACCATCTTCTCGATTGGCCGGTTATCGAGGGTCTTGTTCAGATAATTCTGCAGCGCGACGCCTTGCAGGAAGCCGCGTGTGCGGAACGGCATTGCCCAGTCGCTGATCGACGCTTCGTCCATGGTCAGCGCGAGCTTGTTGATGGCAATACCGCTCATGCCTGACGCCGATAACGCCGCGATCACCGACCCCGCGCTCGTACCGCTCAGCAGGTCCACGTTCAGGTTGCGCGCTTCGAGCGCCTTGATCACACCGACGTGCGCAAACCCGCGCGCCGCACCGCCGCCCAGTGCCAGGCCGATCCGCACAGGCCGCTGGGGTGTGCTCGCGGCCGGTGTTGTCGGCGCGGCCGGCGTGACGGCGGTGGTGGAGCTTGTCGTCGTGGTGCAGGCCGTGAGTACGGCCGATGCGCAGCCGAGAGAAAACGCGCGCCGCGACAATTGGGGCAGCGACGAAAGCGGGGACGACGATGTTTTCAAGGAGTTCTCCTGCGATGCAACGAGGACGAGCGTGGAGCGTGGGGGCCGTCCATGCAGGCTGGTTAGCCGCTTGGTCAAGCCATCCAGTGACGGCGCACATGATAAAACATGATGGGCTGGGAAAGCGGGCCAAAAGCGCTGGCGGGTATAATTCACACTCGTTTCGACCGCTCGCGACGTTCGTCCAGAAGACGCGCCGAAGCCGGTCCCCGATGTATCGCTTGCCTGGCTCCTCCCGTGCCGGCACGCGCATTTGAGCTATCGAGCACACCGCACATGACCCAAGTCCGTACCCGTTTCGCTCCCAGCCCGACAGGCTTCATCCACCTCGGCAACATTCGCTCCGCGCTTTATCCGTGGGCGTTCGCGCGCAAGATGAAGGGTGTTTTCGTGTTGCGCATCGAGGATACCGACCTGGAGCGCTCGACCGACGCATCCGTCGACGCCATCCTTGAAGGCATGGAATGGCTCGGCCTCGAGTACGACGAAGGCCCCATCTACCAGATGCAGCGCATGGACCGCTATCGCGAAGTGCTGAAGCAGATGCTCGACCAGGGCCTGGCCTACCACTGCTACATGTCGACGGAAGAACTCGACGCTTTGCGTGAGCGCCAGCGAGCGGCCAATGAAAAGCCGCGTTACGACGGCACGTGGCGCCCGGAAGAGGGCAAGGTGTTGCCGCCCATTCCCGAAGGTGTGTCGCCGGTCATTCGTTTTCGCAATCCGCTGGGTGGCGTAGTGAGCTGGGACGACGCGGTGAAGGGCACGATCGAAATCTCGAACGACGAGCTCGACGACCTCGTGATCGCGCGCCCGGACGGTACGCCCACCTATAACTTCTGTGTGGTCGTGGACGACCTCGACATGAAGATCACCCACGTGATCCGCGGCGACGACCACGTGAACAACACGCCGCGTCAGATCAACATCCTGTGCGCGCTGGGCGGTGAAGTGCCGGTGTACGCGCACTTGCCGACCGTGCTCAACGAGCAGGGCGAGAAGATGAGCAAGCGCCATGGCGCAATGAGCGTGATGGGTTATCGCGATAGCGGTTATCTGCCGGAAGCGGTCCTGAACTATCTGGCGCGGCTCGGCTGGTCGCATGGCGATGCGGAGATTTTCTCGCGCGAACAGTTCGTCGAATGGTTCGATTTGGATCATCTGGGCAAGTCGCCGGCGCAATACGATCCGGACCGGCTGAACTGGCTGAACGCGCACTACATCAAGGAAGCCGATAACGCACGGCTCGAAACGCTCACGAAGCCTTTTCTGGCCGAGCTGGGTATCGACGCCGCCATGATCGAGCAAGGGCCGCCGCTCGAGCTCGTGATCGGTTTGCTGAAGGACCGCGCCTCGACGGTCAAGGAAATTGCCGATAACGCCGCCATGTTTTACCAGGAGCCCGTGATCGATCCCGCTGCGCTCACGCAGCATGTCACTGAAACCGTGCGTCCCGCGCTCGTCGACTTGCGCCAGGCGCTGAGCGAAGTGGAGTGGAGCAAGGAAGCGATCTCGGCGGCGTTCAAGGCCACGCTCACGAGCCACAAGCTCAAGATGCCGCATCTCGCCATGCCGGTGCGCTTGCTTGTGGCGGGGACCACGCACACACCGTCTATCGACGCCGTGCTGATGCTGTTCGGACGCGAGACCGTGCTGTCCCGGCTCGACAAGGGTATTGCCTGAAGAACGAACGGGAGTGGAGAGCGGAGCATCGGCATCGGTGGGAACGGTGTCCGGTTTGCGCCCCGAGTTCGCACCCTGAGGACGAACTATTTTCAGATGCTGGGCTAAAAGGTATTTACAACTTCAAAAGTGCCCTTTAGAATCTCGTTTCTGTTCTGCAAGGGGGGTATAGCTCAGCTGGGAGAGCGCTTGCATGGCATGCAAGAGGTCAGCGGTTCGATCCCGCTTACCTCCACCACAGAACGGAAACGAAGCTTTTTAAAGCGCCAGAGCATCGGAAAAAAAGCTTCACAAGAATCACAAAGCTGTTTATAATGTCGTTCTTCGCTGCTGACTGACAAGAAACTGATTAATAAGTATCAAGCAAGATTCAAGCGATTAAGAAAGTATTAATCGAAGTTAATCAGAAGCCAGTCAGGCTTTAAGCGAAAAGAGTAAAAGACATTAACTGAAAAGTTTATGTCCCCATCGTCTAGAGGCCTAGGACATCACCCTTTCACGGTGAGTACAGGGGTTCGAATCCCCTTGGGGACGCCAAAACATCGGCGGCTGCCAGAAGCGCTGCAAGTTTGATGAGCCAACCAACCTCACGAACTGATGGAAAGAAGTGGAGCGGTAGTTCAGTTGGTTAGAATACCGGCCTGTCACGCCGGGGGTCGCGGGTTCGAGTCCCGTCCGCTCCGCCAACAAGTTGTAAAAGAAAATCCAGCTTAAGCTGGATTTTTTTCGTCCACGTTTTTGTGCGTCGCGTTTCGTCCCTCTTTCTTTTCCCGACTTCCTCCGCGGTTCCTCCGGCCCGCCATCCCGTTGCATTCTGTTGAACGTGTGGCGTGCGTGCCATCGAACGTACACGCTCGTAAAACTCTCCATTGCCAGCGCGCTCCGGCTGACTTAGTGTTGATGACTTGATTCCGGCTTTCATCGCGCAATGCTCGATCCCACCGAAGCTCTCTCGCCGTTTCAGTTGCGCCTGGCGTCGATGGACGATTTTTCGTTCGCCGAGGCGCTTACGCGCAACAACATGAACGGCTACTACCGCCGCCACAATCTCGTGTGGCGCAGCGATCTTTTCCTGGGTAGCTGGCGGGAGTCGGAAAACTTCATACTCGAGTGCGATGGCCAGGCCATTGGTGTGATGCGCGTGACGGAAGAGGACCAGTCGCTGCACATCCGTGACGTACAAGTGGTGGAGGGTTGGCGCCGGACGGGCGCGGGAACATTTCTACTCGATACCGCACATCGCTGGGCGCGCGCACGCGGATTAACCGAGACGCAGCTGCGCGTATTCGTCGATAACCCTGCTGCCCGCCTCTATATCCGCATGGGTTATAAAACCGCGGGTTCGCGACTCGCACAATTCGGCGCAATCCGGCATATGGTGCGCGGCGTTTAGCACCTTAGCGCTCACCGGGTGCGGCGGTATGACTATCATCTCTCGGCTCGCCGTCGCGGACAAAAAATGCTCGCGGGCTCTCACCAAACGCACGTCTGAACATCGCGGAAAAGGCGCTTTGGCTTTGGTAGCCAAGCAGCAACGCCACTTGTGCAAGCGGTCGTCCCTGGCTCAATAACGGAATCGCGCGCGCCAGCACTGCCTGCTGACGCCATTGCGAAAAACTCACGCCGAGTTCACGCCGGAACAAACGCGCGATGGTGCGGGTGCTTGCGCCGGCGAGCGTTGCCCAGTGCTCGAGCGAATCCGCGGAAGCAGGGTCGGCGAGAACGGCTTCGCATAGTGCCAGCAGGCGTTTGTCGGTGGGCATCGGGATCGAGAGGGGCAGCGGCCGCGAGCGCGTGATTTCATCGAGGGCGAGCGTGCCGAGCAGCCGCTCGCGTTCGCGTGAAATGGTGAGATCGTCCAGCGCAACCGCCACCTCGCGCAACAGCGGCGACACTTCGACCACGCGGCATGCGTCCAGTCCCGGCGGCACCACGCTCGCGTCTATATACAGCGTCCGCAGAAACGCGTCCTCCACGATCACCACTTCATGCGTCACGTTCGGCGGGACCCAGATGGCCCGCGATGGCGGCACCATCCACGTCGACCCCTCGGCTGCGATCCGCAATACGCCCCGCGTCGTGCACGCGACCTGCGCCCACGCGTGCGTGTGCCGCGCGATCCTGACACCAGCCGGCACGGGCCGCGAACGCACGCGGATGGGGTGCGCAAGCGTTGGCGACGACTCCGCCGGAATGTCGAGGTGCTCGACTTCTTCAGGTTGCAGCGGCTGCAGCGGTTGATCGATGGGCGTGAACATGGTTTTTAAACGCTCCTCCACCGTGATATTAAAGGCATCGAGTGGGCTTGGCTGTGAAACCGGGCGCCGGACGTGTTTCGCTTGCTGTGCAGTCGTGACATAAAGGCGGCTTCATGCGCTTGGCATAATGCGCGTTGTATCTTCAAGGAAGGAATGGAACGCATGCAACACGTATTCGTCTACGGCACGCTGCGAGCGGGCGAGAGCAACGACATTCGCCTGGCGGCAGAGCGTCATGGGATTGCCGGGCCGGCGCTGATCGGCCCGGGTCATATCAATGGACGGCTGTACGACTTCAACGCTTATCCCGGACTGGTGCTCGATTCCGCAGCGGGGCCGGTGCGTGGCGATATCTATCGAATTGATGAAACACTCGTGCCCGTGCTCGATAAAATCGAAGAGGTAGTGCCGGGTGTCATCGGCTTGTACCGCAGCGAACGGTTGGCGGTAACGGCTCGCATAGACGGCCGCGCGCAGGTTATCGATTGTCTGGTTTATCTGGTCGGCGAAGAGGCGGTGGAGGGTTTGCCGCGTATCGATAACGGCGACTGGGTGGTTTATCGACAATCGAGGCAGTGATTGTTCAACGGCGATAAAAAAGCCGCCCTGAAATTCCAGAGCGGCTTTCTTTTTATCGAAGACCAGCGATAAGTCTTAAATCTCTTCGTAAAGCGGTAACGTCAAGAACTCCGCGAACGTATCCGATGTCGACATCGCTTCGAAAATCGTTGCGGCCCGATCGTACGGTGCGGTGTCTCCGGATACGACTTGCTTCACCTTGACCAGCTCTTCCTGAGTGAAGGCGCGGACCATCTCGGCCGTTACTTTGCGGCCATCGTCGAGTTTGCCTTTCGGCGAGCGAATCCATTGCCAGACTTGAGAGCGCGAAATTTCCGCCGTCGCCGCATCTTCCATCAGGTTGTGGATCGGCACGCAGCCATTGCCCGCGAGCCACGATCCAAGATAGTGGATCCCCACGTTGATATTGCCGCGTACGCCGCCTTCAGTGATCGGAGCTTCAGGACGGAAATCGAGCAGGTCGGCAACTGCAACCAGCACATCTTCGCGTTGCTTCGCGATCTGGTTCGGCTTGTCACCGAGCACTTTCACGAACTCTTCCATTGCGATCGGCACGAGGCCCGGATGCGCAACCCAGCCGCCGTCGTAACCGTCGCCTGCATCACGCGCCTTGTCCGAACGCACGCCGCCCATGGCTGTGTCGTTGGCTTGCGGATCGTTCTTGATCGGAATCAACGCACTCATGCCGCCAATAGCCGGCGCCTGGCGCCGATGACAGGTCTTCAGCAATTGCAGCGCATAGGCGCGCATGAACGGCACGGTCATCGTGATCTTCGCGCGATCGGCGAGGCAGAAATTGGCGTCGTTCTTGAACTTCTTGATTGCCGAAAAGATGTAGTCCCAACGGCCGGCGTTGAGCCCCGACGAATGCTCGCGCAACTCGTACAGGATCTCGTCCATTTCGAACGCGGCGAGGATGGTTTCGATCAGCACGGTCGCGCGAATCGAGCCACGCGGTACGCCCACAATCTCCTGCGCCGCCACGAAAATCTCGTTCCACAGGCGCGCTTCGAGATGGCTTTCCAGCTTCGGCAGATAGAAGTAAGGACCTGCGCCGCGAGCCAGTTGCTCCTTCGCGTTGTGGAACAGGAACAGCGCGAAGTCGAAGATGCCGCCCGAGACACGCTGACCATCCACCGTCACGTGTTTTTCATCCAGATGCCAGCCGCGCGGACGCACGATCAGCGTCGCGGTTTTATCGTTGAGCTTGTACGACTTGCCGTTCTGCTCAAGCGAGATCGTGCCGCGTACCGCTTCCTTCAGGTTGATATGACCGGTTAGCTGATTGTCCCAGTTCGGTGTGTTCGAATCCTCGAAGTCCGTCATGTAGGCATCCGCGCCGGAGTTCAGCGCATTGATGATCATCTTGCGTTCGACCGGTCCGGTGATTTCAACCCGGCGGCATTCCAGCGCCTTCGGCAAGGGTGCGATCGTCCAGTCGGCATCGCGGATGGATTGCGTTTCACTCAGGAAATTCGGGCGTTCGCCTGCATCCAGCCGTTTCGTGCGTTCGGCGCGTGCCTTGAGCAAAGCTTGGCGACGCGGCTCGAATGCGCGATGCAGCGTTGCGACCAGTTCAAGCGCCTCAGGCGTCAGGATGGTCTCGTAGCCGGGCTTGATTTCAGCCGTGATGGTCATGCCCTGCGGCACGTGGGTCAGCGGGTTCGCCATGTTCTACATCTCCTTGGTCGGTCAGACGGTTTTGCGTGCTTGGTGAATCGGATGAAACCGGCTAGCCGCCCGGGTTGCGGCGCATGCGGTTGGAAAGATCGAACGGCGCGGTGTGCTGGTGCTGCGGACAGCCGGCATCGATGAAAGCAAGCAGATCGGCCATATCGCGTCCGATGCCACGCGGCAGGACGCCGAGTTGTTCCGCCGGCATTGCCATGCGGTTAAGCCAGAAAGTGGTGTAGCCAAACCATGTTGCGCCCGTCACGTCCCAGCCATTCGACGATACAAACACGATTTCCGGGGCCCCCACGCCGATAGCTTGCGTCCCGAGTGCGTAGGCAGCGGGGGCGGGTTTGTAGGCGCGTACGGCGTCTACTGAGAGGACGTGATCGAAGAGTCCCGACATGCCGGCGCTTTTCACCGCGATGTCCAGCATCTGCGGATTACCGTTCGACAGGATGGCGAGTGTCAGATCTCCCCGTTTGCGCAGGCGCTTGAGTGCCGCGACGGTGTCGGGGAATGCCGCGAGGCAAGCGTATTCGTCCATCAGGCGCTTTTCCGCGGCCGGGGTTAGCGCATGTTCCAGTTTCAGGCGCGTCGCGGCGAAGCGCAGCGCGTCGAGCGTGATCGCCCAGAACGGCTCATATCGGGCGCCGGTGGGGTCGGAAAGCGTGCGCAATTGCGTGTATTCGATCTGTTTTTGGCGCCACAACTGCGAGAGCGCATCGCCGTGGCCGGGGAACAGCTGCTCGGCGGCCGCCACGACCGAGTGCACGTCGAACAGCGTGCCGTAGGCATCGAAGATGACTGCGCGAGGAGGCGAAATCGATGTCTGTGACATGGCTGGCGCTCCGTAAGTAGGTCTCCAATCATTCTATTAGTGCGTTGAAATGACCGGAAGATACATACGGATCACTTGATCTTTGACTTTTTCACACCTAATCTGGGCGCCCTGTCATCCGAACAAGCGCGCATATGGATCGCTTCAAGCAAATAGAAACGTTCGTGGCGGTCGTCGCGAAGGGAAGCCTGTCCGCGGCGGCGCAGGCCGAGGGCGTTGCGCCTGCCGTGATCGGCCGGCGCTTGGACGCGCTTGAAGAACGGCTCGGGGTGAAGCTGCTTGTGCGCACCACGCGCCGGCTGACGCTCACGTTCGAAGGATCAGCATTCCTGGAGGATTGCCAGCGGGTCATTCATGACATGCAGAGTGCCGAGGCGAGCGTATCGGCGGGCGGGGTGAAGGCGAGCGGGCACTTGCGGGTGTCGGCGCCTGCGGGGTTCGGGCGGCGCCACGTTGCTGCGCTCGTCCCCGTTTTCACCTCGATGCACCCGGATGTGTCCATCACGCTCGACCTCACGGATCGCATGGTCGACCTGGTCAACGAAGGGTTCGATTGCGCCGTGCGGCTTGGCGAGTTGCCCGATTCGTCGCTGGTGTCCCTAAAGCTGGGTGAGAACCGGCGGGTTTGCGTGGCGTCGCCGGAATATTTGCGCGTGCGCGGCGCGCCCCTCGACCTCGACGCGCTCGCGCAGCACAACTGCCTGCCGCTTGGCGCGAGCTCGAATCAGCAGCGCGGCTGGGTGTTCCAGAAGGACGGCAGGATCGTCCAGATGCGCGTATCCGGGACGATGGAGTGCTCCGACGGCGCCGTGCTGCACGAGTGGTGTCTCGCGGGGTACGGGCTCGCATGGCGCTCATGGTGGGAAGTAGGGGATGACATCGTCCATGGTCGTCTTGTCAGCGTGCTTGAAGCGTTCGCGGCACCGCCTATCGGGATCCATGCCGTGTTTCCGCAGCGCCGGCATTTACCGCTCAGAGTCCGGTTGTTTCTCGATCTGCTGAAACATACGTTCGGGGCGCCCGGTTATTGGGGTTGAATTACAGGCCGCTTGCCCTGATCCAGTTACTACAATGAAAGTGCACGATGGCCACTGCCGAGGAGTCGACCATGTTCAAGCACATTCTGGTTCCGACGGACGGATCGGTTCTTTCGCAGAAAGCCATTGATGGCGCGATCGATCTAGCCCAGTCGGTGGGGGCACGGATTACGGCTTATGCCTGCTTGCCGCTCTATCCGTATTCGCCTTTCGCCGATGTCGCCGTCGAGCCGCCTGGGGATTTTCACGAGCGCGCCGAACGGGAAGCGCGGGAGCATCTCGGCGCGGTCGAAAAGGCGGCTGCCGCTGTGGGTGTTTCCTGCAATTCCGTCACCAGCGTGGAGTCTGCGCCTTATATCGGCATTATCGATATTGCCGAGCGCGATGGCTGCGATGTGATTTTCATGGCATCGCACGGGAGAAGGGGTTTAGGCAGTTTGCTGATTGGTAGCGAGACCCAGCGGGTACTGACTCACACCAAGATTCCGGTGATTGTTTACCGGTAGGTTTTCAGGGTTCCGTGGGTGAGTGCGCATACCGCAAAGCAGAACCCGCGCATGCCATTCTGGAAACGAACTCTGATGTTGCTGATGTGCAAGCAATAAAAAAGCACGCGGTCTTTAAGCCGCGTGCTTTTTTTACGACCTACCCGGTTACCTTGGCGAGATTAAGCGACTTTCTTCTCGAAGAACTGTTCATCTTCGGTCGAGCCGTGCAACGCGGTTGTCGACGCATCTTTTTCAACCGCTTGCGTCACTGCATCGAAGTATCCCGTTCCCACTTCACGCTGATGCTTCACTGCAGTGAAACCCTTCTCAGCCGCGGCGAACTCCGCTTCCTGCATCTCGACGAACGCACTCATCTGATTGCGCGCGTAGCCGTGAGCCAGGTTGAACATCGAGTAATTCAGCGCATGGAAGCCGGCCAGCGTGATGAACTGGAACTTGTAGCCCATCGCGCCGAGCTCTTTCTGGAATTTGGCGATGGTCGCATCGTCCAGGTTCTTCTTCCAGTTGAACGACGGCGAGCAGTTGTACGAAAGCAGCTTGCCCGGGAATTCACGATGGATCGCTTCGGCAAACTTCTTCGCGTATTCCAGGTCCGGCTTGCCGGTTTCGCACCAGATCATGTCGGCATACGGCGCGTAGGCGAGTCCGCGTGAGACTGCTTGCTCCAGGCCCGGCTTCGTGCGGAAGAAACCTTCCACGGTGCGCTCGCCGGTGAGGAACGGCCGGTCGTTTTCATCCACGTCGGACGTCACCAGATCCGCCGCTTCCGCGTCCGTCCGCGCAAGCAGGATGGTGCGCGTGCCCGAAACGTCGGCAGCGAGACGCGCAGCCGTGAGTTTCGCGACGTTTTCACGCGTCGGCACCAGCACCTTGCCGCCCATGTGCCCACATTTTTTCACCGATGCCAGCTGATCCTCGAAGTGCACGCCCGCGGCGCCGGCTTCGATCATCGCCTTCATCAGTTCGAACGCGTTCAGCACGCCGCCGAAACCGGCTTCAGCGTCCGCCACGATCGGCTGGAAGAAGTCGAGATACCCTTCATCGCCCGGATTCTTGCCTTCCGACCACTGGATCTGATCAGCGCGCGTCAGCGTGTTGTTGATGCGCTTGACGACCAGCGGCACCGAATTGGCCGGATACAGCGATTGATCCGGATACATTTCGCCCGCGACGTTGGCGTCGCCGGCCACTTGCCAACCGGACAAATAGATCGCCTTCAAACCGGCCTTGACCTGCTGCATGGCCTGGTTGCCGGTCAGCGCGCCGAGCGCGTTGACGAACGGCTCTTCATGAATCGACGCCCACAATTTCTCCGCGCCGCGCTTGGCCAGCGTGTGCTCCACCGGCACTGAACCACGCAGGCGTACGACGTCCTCGGCGCTGTAGCTGCGCTTGATGCCCTTCCAGCGCGGATCCGTGTCCCATTGCTTCTGAAGTTCCTGAGCTTGTTGTTGGCGCGACATGGCGTTTCTCCTTTGATTACCTGACTAATGACTAATGGATGGTCGTCCGGTCGAGAAGCTGAAGCCGTCAGTGACGTTTCCGGTTGCTCAACTCTTATATAAGAGTCTAGGGAAGTGGAGGCTGAGGAGAAAGCGCTTTTACGGTGTTTCGATGATAAAAATTATCGTTATAAATCAATGTATTGAAGAATTAATTTCACATTAAGAAATGCCTTTCTTCATGCTGGGATGTTCTGATTTGTGCCACGCACCAACAATTTCGCCGCACAAAAGCTCATTCCACATTGTGAAATACGGGGATCGGACGAAAAAAAACCGATGCGCGAAGCATCGGTTTTTATTTAGGGGCGCGCGAGACGCCGCGCCGCACTATTGATAAGACTTAGCTGCCACGACGCGGAGCGCGCGGGCCGTCGTTGCGACGTGCTGCATAACCGTCGCGCGAACCGCCGCCGAAGCCCGAGCCGCCGTCACGCGATCCACCACCGCTACGATAGCCGTCACGCGAGCCACCGTCGCGCGAATCGCGAGCACCACCGGCGCTTGCCGGTTTGTTGCCCCAGCCGCCCGGCTTGGCCGAACCACCGTTGCCGGCACCGCCGCTACCAAAGCGACGACCGGCGCCACCCGCACCAGCGCCACCGCCCGGACGGCCACGGCCGCCAAAGCCAGGACGACCACCGCCACCACCAGCCGGAGCCGAACGACGCGGTTCAAAGCCAACGATCACGCTCACATTCAGCGGTACGCGCACGAAACGCTCGATGCGCTTCAGCGCGCCTTGCTCGGCGTGGTGCACGAGGCTGATTGCCGTACCCGTACGGCCAGCACGGCCCGTACGACCGATACGGTGAACGTAGTCTTCCGCGAATTTCGGCAGATCGTAGTTGAACACGTGCGTGATGCCGGGAATGTCGATGCCGCGAGCGGCAACGTCGGTTGCAACCAGCACGCGCACTTTGCGCTCGCGCAGTGCACGAATCGTGCGGTTACGCGCGCCTTGCGGCAGATCGCCGTGCAGTGCTGCCGATTCAAAACCAGCGTCCGACAAACGGATAGCCAGTTGGTCAGCGTCGTTCTTGGTCGCCGTGAAGACGATAGCCTGATCCAGGCCGGCGTCGCGCAACAGATGGTCGAGCAGACGATCCTTGTGATCGCGGTCGTCGACGTAATGCACGGTTTGCGCGATGTTGTTCTGCGCTTCGAGCTTTTGAATGATTTCGATGCGTTCCGGGTTCTTCAACAGGCGGCCGGTCAGCGAGCTGATCTTGCCGTCGATGGTTGCCGAGAACAGCAGCGTCTGACGCGAAGCGGGGGTAGCAGCAACAATGGTTTCGATGTCGTCGATGAAACCCATGTCCAGCATGCGGTCGGCTTCGTCGAGCACGAGCATTTGCAGTTGCGACAGGTCAATACGGCCGCGTTCCAGATGGTCCAGCAGACGGCCCGGCGTAGCAACCAGGATTTCCGGGTTCTTCGCGAGCAGCATCAATTGCTGGCCATACGCAACACCGCCGAGAATGCTGACCGTGCGCAACCGGCGCAAGTGCTTGCCGTACGTGGTCGCGGCAGCGGTAACCTGCATCGCGAGTTCACGGGTCGGCGTGAGGACCAGCATGGTCGGACGAGCGACCGGCTGGGTGCGGCGGGCCGGGCGGGCATTCGGGTCGTGCGGCTCACGCGGAGCGGCAGCCTTGGCCTTTTCGAGCTGCGAGAAACGTTCGATAGCCGGCAGCATGAATGCTGCGGTCTTGCCCGAACCGGTCGGGCTGGAAACCAGCAAGTCGCGGCCGGCGAGCGCTGCGGGAATCGCGCGCTGCTGAACCGGAGTCGGTACTTGATAGCCGGCGGCCGTCAGGGCAACAACGATCTCAGGCGACAGGCCGAGCGACTCGAAGCTCGGGCCGGTCTGCACGGCGATAGCAGCGGCGACGGGCGCAACTGAAGAAATAGGGGCGGGGATAGCGGGCGAAACAGATGCTGCCGGCGCGGCGGGTGTGTCTTCACCGAGTGCCAGTGCAGCGATGGAGTCCAGCGGGCTATGGGTGTTGCTCGAAGTCATGTCGATCCTTGAAACGGGGAATAAGGCGTGTGGCGCCAATCGGCATACCCAAGTCGTCAGATTCAGCGAGCAAAGAAGCAGCGAGCAAATCGAAAAACGGGGGCAGCTCGCAACAATAAAGGCGAGCTTTTCGTTAGAAGCTGTATCGGATTCGACAGGCCGAGGCGGCTTTGTCGTCAGCCTGATGCATGATCGGCCGAAGAAGGCCTAGCAGGGAGGGGACAGTTTCTAAACTGGATTGGAGCAAAACGCTACGAGGCGCCGCGCTGCGTGCGATGAATCGACTAAAACCACCAATTCACCCGGTCACAGTGAAGCGCAGGCAAGAGTATAGCGGCAATTGTTGCGCTGCGCCAGATTTTAAGACAGTTTGATTCATCTTACGTTTGCCGGTGTGGGGCTGCGCTTTTCCGTGGCTATCCCGCGTGTATCTGGAGAAACCGCCGAGAAAGCGCGGTGAGGCGCTCGAGCGGCCGCTGGGGCCGCCCGGCTTTTACGCCGACGCACCGCTTTTCAGCGACTCCACCAGCCCTATATATTGCTGCTTTGCGGCGTCCTGCGGTGTGCCCGCGAGCGCGCTCCACGCATCGTATTTGTATTTGCCGGCGATATCGGCGAAACCCGGCTTGTCGCCCTGCACATCGCCCAGGCTCGCTTGCTTGTAGAGCGCGTACAGGCGCAGCAGCGTGAGGTTGCCCGGACGTTCGGGCAATTCCTTGACGTCGGCCTGGGCAAGCACAAATTGCGCGTCGAGTTCGTTGATTTCGCTCATCGGGTTCTCCTGACGTGCTGGTTAAGGACTGGCGATCATAGCAAGCCGGCCGCACACGATTGTCGAGGGTTTCTTCCAGAATTTCGTTGCGGCGATGCGCTATCCGGTGCGCGCAGGCGCGCTCTGCGTCGCGCTCGCAGCCTCACGGCTCACGCGTTACGTCACGCATTACAATAGCGGCCATGACACGTACTGTTCTGCTCGCCCTCGATACCTCGACCGAATTTTGTTCAGTCGCGCTGCTGATTGCCGACCCGGCGGCCACCGCCGCGGCCGTGGTTCATGCAAGTCCTCCTCATTACTCTGCTGGCGAAGTCAGCGTCTGGTTCAGCCATGAATTGACGGGATCGGTTTCCAGCACGCGGCTTTTGCCCGCGATCCGCGAATTGTTCAATGCAGCCGGTTTGAAGCTCCCGGATTGCTCCGCAGTGGCGTTCGGCGCCGGGCCGGGATCGTTTACCGGTTTGCGCACGGCGACCGGCGTCGCACAAGGGCTTGCGTTCGGCTTGGGCGTGCAGGTGGTGCCGGTCGGCACCTTGCTCGCGTGCGCGGAGTTCGCGCGTTTGCACGAACCGTCGGCCGCGCGTGTGCTGGCGGCGCTCGACGCCCGCATGAACGAGGCGTACTGGGCGGATTTCCGCTGGGACACGGCGGCGGGCGAGTGGGGCACGGTGCAGGCGGCATCGCTTGATCAGCCTGAGGCCATTGTTCTGCCCGACGAGCCGTTCACGCTGGCGGGCAACGCGGCGGCGGCTTTCGGCGAACGGTTGCCCGTGCCGGCTGCCCCGGCATGCCGTATCGACTTCGATGCGCTGCCGCACGCGTTGCCCGTGGCGCTCGCCGGGTTGCGTGCGCTGCGTGCCGGCCGGGCGGTCGCGCCGGATCAGGCCGAGCCGGAGTACGTACGCAACAAGGTCGCACAGACCACCGCCGAACGAATGGACGCGCGTGCCGCGAAGGCTGCCGCTGCTGAAGATCAAGCTAATCACACGGACCCCGCGGTGCCGGTCGTTCACACAACGGAGCCGCTACGGTGAGCGGCGTGTTGATGGCGGATCGTTATCTGTCGCCGATGACGGAAGCCGATCTCGATGAGGTCGCCGCCATCGAGAAGCTCGCTTATGAGTTCCCCTGGACCCGTGGCAATTTCCAGGATTCGCTGCGCAATGGCTATTTCGGCGTGTGCCTGCGCCACGTCACAGGGACGCTGCTGGGTTATTGCGTGCTGATGCCGGTCGTCGATGAAATGCATCTGCTGAATCTGTGCGTGGCGCCCCAGGCGCAACACGCCGGTGCCGGGCTCACGTTGCTGCGCGAAGCGGTACGGATCTCGCGTCATCAGAAACTCGACGGCGTGCTGCTGGAAGTGCGGCCATCGAATCCACGCGCCATCCAGCTTTACGAGCGCTTTGGTTTTGCCACCATTGGGCGGCGCAAAAACTATTACCCCGCGCGGCACCGGTCGCGCGAGGATGCACTCGTCATGCGTCTGACGTTTTCAAAGGAGGCCGTGGATGGCGCTGCATAAGTCGATGCTGGAAGAGTTCGGGCTGGGAACGGTCTGGGTGAGGCGAGGGGAGGCATCGGCTGATGCTGATACGTCCGTGTCGGCGGCTGATCGATCGACGGACTCGACGGCGAGTGCGCTCGATCAAACCGCCGCCGGGGCGCAGCGTCCCGCTCCGCGTATGCCGGTCGAAGAGCAGCACGTGCCGGTGGCCCGGACAGCAGATCCAGTCGACACGCTGACAGCACTCGACGCCGCTCTTTCCGCCGCGCAGGCGAACCAGCGCAATGCGGAGCAAACACCGCCGGCAAAGACCGCTTCTGTAGAACCGCCTGTCTTCGATGACCTGCCGTGGGTCGACGATGTGCCGGCGCAACCACTGGTTGCATCGCAAGCCATTGACGACACAGCCGCCGACATCGCGACGCTCGACTGGGACACGCTGGCCGCTCGCGTCTCCGTCTGCGAACGGTGCCGTTTGTGCGAGCGGCGCACGAATTCGGTATTCGGCGTCGGTGACCGGGACGCCGACTGGATGCTGATCGGCGAAGCGCCGGGTGAGAACGAGGACAAGCTGGGCGAACCGTTCGTCGGCCAGGCGGGCAAGCTGCTCGACAGCATGCTGCACGCGGTGGCGTTATCGCGTGAGGACAACGTGTTCATCGCGAACGTGATCAAGTGCCGGCCACCCGGCAACCGCAATCCGGAACTCGATGAAGTCGCGCGCTGCGAGCCCTATCTAAAGCGGCAGGTCGAACTGGTGAAACCCAAGTTGATCGTCGCGCTTGGACGGTTTGCCGCACAGAGCCTGCTCAAGACGGAGGCGAGCATTGCGTCGCTGCGGGGCCGGGTGCACGACTATCAGGGCGTGCCGGTGATCGTCACATATCACCCGGCCTACCTGCTGCGCAGTCTTCCCGACAAAGCCAAGGCATGGGCCGACCTGTGTCTTGCCCAGGCCACCTATCGCAAGTCGGTGAAGGAAGTAGAGGGCCCGTGACGGCCGCGGACGAGATCACGCCTTTCCACGATCCCGCCGTCCGGGATCTCGCGTGGCTGCTGTTCTCGCCGGACTTGCTGAGCGCGTCGCGCGCGGGCGCGCCGCTCGCGCGTCCCGCCGTAACGCAGATCGAGCGCGAAACCACGTTGGCCTGGCTCGCCGCGCTCGATCTGGACCCCGCGGCCCTGCATACCCGGGTTCACATACCGTCGCTGACCCGGCTAGGCTTCTACGCTGAAGCGTTGCTCGAATACTTCCTGAAGCATGGCCCGCACGCACGGTTGATCGCGGCGAACATCCCGTTGCGCACGGCAGGCCGTACGCTCGGCGAAGTCGATTTCCTGCTGGAGAACCTGCGTGGCGATCGGCTGCACTGGGAGCTCGCGGTTAAGTTCTATCTCCACATCGGCGAGGGTGACGGCGCTGCTACGCTCGCTCATTATGTCGGCCCGAATCTGCAGGATCGCTTCGACCTGAAGCACGCGCGGCTCTTGAATCATCAACTGGGTTTAAGTGCGCGCGATGAGTTCGCGTCACTCGGTTTCGAAGGCCCATGGCGCGCCGAGTTGTTCGTCAAAGGGCGCTTGTTTTATCGCGACGGCGATCGTAGTCTCGGGTCGAATCTTCCGCTCGAACTAGCCGGGGACCATCTGCGCGGCTGGTGGAAAACGGCGTCGGAGTGGCGCGATTCGAAGGGAGACGGACTGTTCGCTTCGCTGCCGAGATTGGGATGGATGGCAGAGCGAACGTTATCGGCAGAAGAGGGTGAAGCGCTGCTCGAACAGACGGCGGTGTTGTCCGAGCGAGTCGCAGCACTGCCGTCGCCGATCATGGTCGCGCGTTACGAACGTTGTGAAGGTTCCGATTACTCCGGGCGCGCGACCCGCGATATCTGGCGCGAACACTCGCGCGGATTTATCGTGCCCGATGAATGGCCGGAGCGCGCCGCTGACTTTGCGGGTTAAGCATGCCTGACCCGGCCGAGCTCGCGCGTAGCAAGGCGACCCTCACCACCACCTGAAAAAATGATGCACCGGGCCAACCCCGTGCCCGACCTCCAGCCGCGCGCTCTGTTCGATCGCGCCGGTCAGATAGAGCTTGGCATCGGCGGTAGCGGTAGCGAGCGAATCGCGTTGGGGCAGCAGCGCCGCGATCGACGACGACAACGTGCACCCGGTCCCATGCGTGTTCTTCAGCGGCACGCGCGGGCCGCCGAGCCGCAGCGCACCGCTGTCCTCGATCAGCCAGTCGGGGCTATCGGCGGAACTCAGATGGCCGCCCTTCATCAACACCGCCCGCGCGCCCAACGCTCGCAGCGCTTCGCCCTGAAGCACCATCGCGTCCTCATCTTCGGCTGCTGCCACGTTCAGCAATGCAGCGGCTTCCGGCAAGTTTGGCGTGACCAGCGTCGCGAGCGGCAGCAGTTCATCGCGCAACGCCGCCACGGCGTCCGGCGCGAGCAACGCATGGTTGCTCTTGGAAATCATCACCGTATCAAGCACCACGTGCACAGGCCGATACCGGCGCAACGCGGCCGCTACCGCGCGCACGACGTCGGCGTTGGCGAGCATGCCGATCTTCACGGCATCGATGCGGATATCGTCGAAAACGGCGTCAAGCTGGGCAGTAACGAACGACGCGTCGGGCGTATGAATGGCCGTCACGCCGCGCGTGTTCTGCGCGGTGAGCGCCGTGATGACGGACAAACCGTAAGCGCCGAGTGCCGAGAACGCCTTGAGGTCAGCCTGGATTCCGGCGCCGCCGCCGGAATCGGAGCCGGCGATGGTGAGGACGTTGGGGATTGGATGGGTCATGGTCTTCAAGAGGATTCAAGCAATTGTCGCGCGGCGAGATGCGGGTCGGCAGCGGTGCAGATAGCCGATACCACCGCGATACCTCCCGGCCCCGCGCGTTTGACATCGGCGGCGTTGTGCAACTGGATTCCGCCGATAGCCACAGTCGGATGCACGGAACGCGCACACAGCGCGGCGAGTCCGTCGATACCGCACGCCGCCGACGCGTCCGGCTTGGTCAGGGTATCGAATACCGGTCCCACGCCGACGTAATCAATCGTGCTGCCCAGCGTGTTGGCGTGATCGACCTGCGTGTCATTCGATACCGACAACCCGATCAGCGCCCGCGCCCCAAGCAAGGTCCTTGCGACATCCGGCGGCAAGTCCTTCTGGCCGATATGTACGCCATCGGCGCCGGCCGCGAGCGCGACATCCACATGGTCGTTGATGATGAGCGGCACGCCATGCAGGCGTGTCAGCGGCAGCAAGTCGAGCGCGAGGTTGAGCCACGCGCGTTTGTGCCATTCAGGCGCGCGCAGTTGCACGATCGTGACGCCGCCATCGAGCGCGGCCCGCGTCACATCGAGCGCGCGTGCATGGCCGCCGCACTGGACGGGATCGAGGACAAGATACAGCGCAAGATCGAGGGTCATCCGGGCTTCATCACGCGCCGGGCGCGAGCTCACGCGACACGAGCGTGGCGGCGAACAGGTTTGCATCGAGCGATGCCAGCCGGTCGAGATAGGCGACCGCGAAACTGCCGGGCAACGCAGCGTCACGCGACGCCAGTTCTCCCGCAATGGTTGAGTAAGCGATCGCGGCGACGGTCGCGGCCCACAAGTCATCGGCTTCGGCCACGCCCACAAAAGCTGCGACCGTCGCCGACAACGCACAGCCCACGCCGGTCACGCGGGTCATCAACGGCGATCCATTCGATAACGCGACTGTCCGGCGGCCGTCGGTGACGTAATCGGTTTGACCTGTGACGGCGACCACGGCGCCTGTATTCAGCGCAAGAACCTGAGCTGCGTCGAGCGCGGCTTCGGCGAGGGCGGTGCTGTCGACGCCGCGCGCGCTCGATTCACCCCCCGACAAGCTGATGATCTCCGACGCGTTGCCGCGAATCACGGCCGGATGCGCATCGAGCAGATCGAACGCGAAGGCGGTGCGGAAACTCAACGGGCCGACCGCGACCGGATCCAGCACCCATGGTTTATGCGCGCGGTTGGCGGCTTCGACGGCAGCGCGGATCGCCTTGCTTTGCGGCAGGTCGAGCGTGCCCAGATTCACCGATACGGCGTTGGCCAGCGGGACGAATTCACCTACTTCCTCGCGCGCGACGACCATTGCGGGTGCGGCACCCAGCGCGAGGAGCACGTTGGCCGTGAAGTTCGTGACAACGAGATTCGTCAGGCAGTGGACCAGCGGCGCGCGTTCGCGCACACGCACGGCGAACGAAAAGAGATCGGCGGCGAGCATGGGCAGGGTGTGAAGAAAAGGGTAATAAGCGGGATTATCGCGCGCCGGGCGGTTCAATGCTCGGCGTGGTTTCAGGCTTTGGCGGTTTTGCTTTGTTCCGCTCAGGCGCGACTCACACGCCCTGGCCAGCCGCAAAGCCCGCGCTCAATGCCTTGATTCACCAATCAGCGCGACCGAATCGAAGGCGCGCTGATTGGCCTGATGCCGCCGCATCACGAAGTACATCATCAGGCAGACGAAGGTGCCGAACAGCACGATCACGAATTGAATCGGCACGTCGAGCCAGACGAGCACGGCATACAGGCACAGCATCACGAGCACTGACAGGTTCTCGTTGAAATTCTGCACCGCAATAGAGTGACCCGCGGACAACAGCACGTGACCACGATGCTGCAGCAGCGCGTTCATCGGCACGACGAAAAAGCCCGACAGCCCGCCGACAATCATCAGGAAGATATACGCGCAGATCAGATACCCCGGAAGATGCATGCGGCCGAAATAGATGCCCCAGTGCACAGGGAACAGATGCCTGGAATAAAACGCGAGCAGCATCACCGCGATGCCCATCACAATCCCGACCGGCAGCACGGACAGCGATTTTTTCAGCGGCACGCGCGCGGCTGCAAGGATAGCGCCTACCGCCACGCCGACCGCGATGATCGCCTGCAGGATGGCGGCCTCCGACAACGACATGCCGAGCGACACTTCGGCCCACTTGAGCACGATGAACTGCAACGTCGCGCCCGCGCCCCAGAACAGCGTGGTCACGGCAAGCGAGATCTGGCCGAGCTTGTCGTGCCAGAGCACGTTGAAACAATCGGCGAAATCGGTGATCAGTTTGAGCGGGCGATGTTCCTGCTTCGGATAACGCGCGCCGGTGTCGGGAATCCGCAGATTGAAGAGGGCCGCGACAATGTACATGAGCACGATCACGAGCATCGCGGCTTCGGCGGGGGTATCGACCTTGGGGATATGTAACTGAAGGATGTGCGAGGCAATGTGCGGACTGATCAACGCACCGCCCATGACGGTGCCAAGGATGATCGAGCCCACCGTCGTGCCCTCGATCCAGCCGTTCGCCGCGACCAGACGGTCGGCGGGCAAGAGCTCCGTGAGGATGCCGTATTTCGCCGGCGAATACGCCGCGGCGCCGAATCCGACAATGCCGTAGGCGAGCAACGGATGCGCACCGACCAGCATGGTCAGGCAGCCGACGACCTTGATCGAGTTGGTGACGAACATCACGTGGCCCTTCGGTCTCGAGTCTGCGAAGGCACCGACGAAAGCGGCCAGAACAACGTATGACAGCACAAAAAAAAGCTTGAGCAGCGGTGTCATCCAGTTCGGAGCGTGAAGATCTTTCAGCAGTGCGATCGCAGCGATCAGAAGGGCGTTGTCGGCCAGCGACGAGAAAAACTGCGCGGCCATGATGGTGTAAAAACCTTTTTTCATCTGATCCGATGCTAGTCCGCACTGCGGGTAATCCGCCCCGCTCGCACACGGCGCGCTCGTCTCTCGCGTCCGGTTTTGCGCTCAGGCTCCCGTTCAGGCAATTTCTGTTCGAAATGGGTTGTGTGCACGGCTTTATAACACGAAAATAGGCGCATTCTGCCTAGCAGTAACCTGCATGACAATTCGCAGACGTTCAGGCCGGAACGTCAACGGTCTGCAAGGCGGTGATAAGGTATTGATTCAGGTACTGATTCAGCTATTGGCCTCGCTATCGGGTATTTTCGAATTTATCACCACGTGCACGGTCTCTCATCAAGCGGCCATCATATGCAATGATTGATGCCTGACTGATCAACTCCGAGCAGCCTTGTAACGTCCCCGAATGATAATGAACCGGGCACCAATAGGGCACGATCGGCTGCCACCGTGCCGGGTTTGAAACGCAGCCTTCTCAGGCAACTCACTGTCAAGCTGCGGCCGCTCTCGCATAATCACCGCTTTTTCCAACCGAACTCCCATGCCGCGCCCCATATCCGCCACGATCCACACCGCAGCACTCGCCAACAATCTCGCTGTCGCACGCCGCCACGCGCCGAAATCCAAGATATGGGCTGTCGTCAAGGCTAATGCCTATGGCCACGGCGTGGCGCGAGCGTTCCCCGGATTGCGCGCCACCGACGGCTTCGGTCTTCTCGACCTCGAAGAAGCGGTCAAGTTGCGTGAGCTCGGCTGGGCCGGGCCCATCCTGCTGCTGGAAGGTTTTTTCCGTCCGACGGATATCGATGTGATCGATCGTTATAGCCTGACTACGGCAGTGCATTGCGATGAACAGTTGCGGATGCTGGAAATGGCGCGATTATCGAAGCCGGTGAATATCCAGTTGAAAATGAACAGCGGCATGAACCGGCTCGGTTATACCCCGGAGCGCTTCCGGGCAGCGTGGGAACGTGCGCGAGCCGTGCAGGGCGTTGGCCAGATCACGCTGATGACCCACTTCTCCGATGCCGATGGTCCGCGCGGGATCGGCCATCAACTCGAAGCGTTCGAGCGCGGCGCCGAAGGCATCGCAGGCGCGCGCAGCCTCGCGAACTCGGCGGCAACGCTCTGGCATGCGGCTTCGCATTTCGACTGGGTACGTCCCGGCATCATTTTGTACGGGGCTTCGCCGTCGGGCAAAACAGCCGATATCGCCAGCACTGGATTGAAGCCCGCCATGACGCTCGCGTCGGAGCTGATCGGGGTGCAGACGGTGCCGGCGGGGCACTCGATCGGCTACGGTTCGGTGTTCTCGGCTACAGGTCCTATGCGGATCGGCGTAGTGGCGTGCGGTTATGCGGACGGTTATCCTCGAGTGGCGCCCGAAGGCACCCCGGTTATCGTCGATGGCGTGCTGACGCGGGTTGTCGGCCGCGTCTCCATGGACATGCTGACGGTCGATCTCACTCCGGTCCCAACTGCCGGGATCGGTGCCCCCGTGGAGTTGTGGGGCACGAAATTGCCAATCGATGATGTCGCGGCAGCGTGCGGCACGATCGGCTATGAGTTGATGTGCGCAGTCGCGCCGCGTGTGCCAATGCGGGCGGAGTAGAGCGGGTTTGCGTTGAGTATCTGGATATGTAACGACGGAATTCAGGAAGGCGAGTGGCGAAAGTAGCGAAGGTCAAGACACTGTACGTATGTACCGAATGCGGCGGCCAGGCGCCGAAATGGCAAGGCCAATGTACCGCATGCGGAGCGTGGAATACGCTGGTCGAGTCGGTGGCGGAATCGCCGTCGGCGCATCGCTTTCAAGCACTCGCGAAGACCTCGCCGGTGCAGCGCTTGTCCGAGATCGAAGCGTCGGATGTGCCGCGCTTTACCACGGGCATTGGTGAATTCGACCGGGTGCTGGGCGGTGGCCTGGTGGCCGGCGGCGTGGTGCTGATCGGCGGCGACCCGGGCATCGGGAAATCCACGCTGCTGCTGCAATCGCTGGCGGAGATCGCCCGCGAGCGGCCTGCGCTCTATATCAGCGGCGAAGAGTCCGGCGCGCAGATCGCGTTGCGCGCACAGCGGCTCGGCCTGCTCGGCGATTCCGGCAACGCAGCGCCCGATTTGCGCTTGCTGGCGGAAATCCAGCTAGAGCGAATCCAGGCGACTATCGATACCGAGAGGCCGGAAGTTGCGGTCATCGACTCAATCCAGACCGTTTACTCTGAAGCGCTGACCTCCGCGCCGGGGTCGGTTGCGCAAGTGCGTGAATGCGCGGCGCAACTGACGCGGATCGCGAAGCAAACGGGTACGACCATCATCATGGTTGGCCACGTGACCAAAGAGGGCAATCTCGCCGGGCCGCGTGTGCTTGAGCACATCGTGGATACGGTGCTGTACTTCGAAGGCGATACCCATTCATCGTTTCGCCTTGTGCGCGCGTTCAAGAACCGCTTCGGCGCGGTGAACGAACTTGGTGTATTCGCGATGACCGAGCGCGGTTTGCGCGGCGTCGCGAATCCATCGGCGCTGTTTTTATCGCAGCATGAGCAGAGCGTTCCGGGTTCGTGCGTGCTGGTGACGCAGGAAGGTTCGCGGCCGCTGCTGGTGGAAGTGCAGGCGCTGGTCGATACCGCGCATGTCCCGAATCCGCGCCGTCTTGCCGTAGGGCTCGAACAGAACCGGCTTGCCTTGCTGCTGGCCGTGTTGCATCGGCACGCGGGCATTGCGTGCTTCGATCAGGACGTATTCCTGAATGCCGTGGGCGGCGTGAAGATTACGGAACCCGCGGCCGATCTGGCCGTGCTGCTCGCGATCCATTCGTCGATGCGTAACAAGGCGTTGCCCAAGGGTTTGATCGTGTTCGGCGAAGTCGGGCTGGCGGGTGAAATCAGGCCGTCGCCGCGAGGCCAGGACCGTTTGAAGGAGGCTGCGAAACTGGGCTTCTCGATCGCGCTGATTCCAAAGGCGAATGCGCCGAAGCAGCCTATCGACGGGCTGGAAGTGATCGCGGTCGACCGGATTGAAGAGGCGATCGATCGGGTGCGGTCGCTGGCCTGACATCATCCACCGCGGCGTCAGGGTCACACGGGGTTCGCCGCGAGGGCGTCGCCGATCCGTCCCTTAGTAATGTGACGTAAAAAACCGCGAGGTTCATGTAACCCACGGGGGGCGGGCTTTTTCTATCCTTGTATCGCGACAAACCCGGATACGAGCGCAAAAGGAAAAAGGACCACGCCTTGAAACACGCAGATCAAACTTTGTCTCGCCCTTCATTCCATCTGCGCGGCTGCCGTGTGTCCGCGCCCATTCAGCAGCCATGGGGCGGCGGGTGCCGGATCGTCGAGTGGATCGACGCTGAAGGGCAGATATCGCGTCGCGTAGTGGCCGAAGACGTGACCGAAGACGAGGTGGTGGCGACCATCCGGCGCCACGTGAAGGGACGCAAGCACGTACTCGTCGACGACGAAGGAATGCCGCGCCAAACCCTGCCCAGGCGTTAAGGCTGGTTGAGCAGCGGGCATTCAGCCAATCTGTTCCAGTTCCTCGTGCGCCTCGAGCCATTGCGCTTCGAGCGCTTCCAATTGACCGTTCACATCGGCCTGGCAGCGAATCGATTCAGTGAGTTTCGTCTTCATGGCAGGCTCGTAACTGGCGGCGTCGGCCACGAAAATATCGAGCTGCGCTTTCTCGGCATTCAGCTTGTCCATCTCCTTCTCGATCTTCGAAATCCGCGATTGCAGCGGCTTTTTCAAATGCGAGAGCTTCTGCCGCTCTTGTGCTTCCAGACGACGCTGCTCCTTGCGGTTCTGCCCCGATTCCAAAGAATCGTCCGCTGAACCATTGCCGTTGCCGCTTATCTCCTTGGCTGCCGCCCGCTGCTCGGCCGCGTGCTGCAGCAGCCAGTCGCGATAGTCGTCGAGATCGCCGTCGAACGGCTGCAGCCGATGTTTGGCCACGAGCATGAAATTATCCGTGGTGGCGCGCAGCAAATGGCGATCGTGCGACACCAGGATCAGCGTGCCCTCGAATTGCGCGAGCGCCATGGTCAGCGCGTGACGCGTTTCAAGATCCAGATGGTTCGTCGGTTCGTCGAGCAGAAGCAAATTGGGCTTTTGCCAGATGATCAGCGCAAGCGCGAGCCGTGCCTTTTCTCCGCCGGAAAACGGCGCGATCTTCGCGGTCGCCATCTCGCCGGAAAAATTGAACCCGCCGAGGAAATCGCGTAATTCCTGTTCGCGCGTGTCCGGAGCAAGGCGCGCGACGTGCTGGAGCGCGGAGTCATCGGGACGCAGCGTTTCGAGTTGATGCTGCGCGAAATAGCCAATCCGCAGGCCCTTACCCTCGCGCACCGTTCCGCTCAACGCTTCAAGCGTGCCCGCCAGCGTCTTGATGAGTGTCGATTTTCCCTGGCCGTTTGCGCCCAGCAGGCCGATTCGCTGGCCGTTCTGGATGGACAGCGTGACACCTTCCACGATCGGCACTTCACCCGCATCCGTGTGATAACCGCAGCGCACGGCCTCCATCACCATCATCGGGTTCGGCGCGGCATCGGGCGTGCGGAATTCGAACGTGAACGGCGAAGACGCGTGCGCCGGCGCGATGATTTCCATGCGCTCCAGTGCCTTCACGCGGCTTTGCGCCTGCTTTGCCTTGGTCGCCTGCGCCTTGAAACGGTTGATGAAGCTTTGCAAATGCTCCACCGTCTTTTGCTGTTTCTCGTACGCGCTCTGTTGCAACGCGATCTGCTGTGCGCGCAGGATTTCGAACTGGCTGTAATTGCCGCCGTACCGCTTGATTTGCCGGTTCTCCAGATGCAGCGTCACGTTGCAGACGGAATCGAGGAATTCACGATCGTGCGAGATCACGATCAGCGTTCCCGGATAACGATGCAGCCAGTCTTCCAGCCACACGATGGCATCGAGATCCAGGTGGTTCGTGGGTTCGTCGAGCAGCAACAAGTCCGAACGGCACATCAGCGCCTGCGCGAGGTTCAGGCGCATGCGCCAGCCGCCGGAGAAGCTCGTCACCGGTTCTTTCGTTTGCGCGAGCGTAAAGCCCAGGCCGATCAGCAGGGTTTCGGCACGGGCGGGGGCGGTGTAACCGTCGGCGTCGGCGAAGGCGGCGTGCGCGTCGGCTTCAGCGGCGCCGTCGTGAGCCGCCGATGCCGCCGCAATTCGCGCTTCGATGCGCCGCAATTGCGTGTCGCCGTCGAGCGTGTAGTCGAGCGCGGTGCGGTCCACGGCCGGCGTTTCCTGCGCGACGTGCGCGATTTGCCACGACGGAGGCATCGAGAAATCGCCACCGTCGGCGTGCAGATCGCCGCGCAGCACGGAGAAGAGCGTGGACTTGCCCGCGCCGTTAGCGCCGATGAGCCCCGCCTTTTCGCCAGGATTGAGCGCGAACGTAATCTGTTCGAAGAGCGGTTTGATGCCGCGGGCAAGACTGAACTGGTTGAAGCGAATCACGGCGTGGAGACCCAGGCGAGTACGGGAAAACGCTATTTTAGACCGGCGCGGGTGGTCGCCGCCGCCTCATCGACGTTGGCGCGCCGTTGGCCGTTCGGTCAGATGTTTTTTGACCCGTGTTTCGCTTAGACTGGATTTTTTCAAGCGGAGCATCGAATGAACCCTATCTACTCGTTTTCAGCGGAAACCCTCGGCGGTGAAACCGTCAGCATGGAGAGCTACCAGGGCAAGGTGCTGTTGATCGTGAACACGGCGAGCGAGTGCGGATTCACGCCGCAGTACAAGGGTTTGCAGGAGTTGTACGAACGTTACGCAGAGCGCGGCTTTGTGGTGCTGGGCTTCCCGTGCAACCAGTTCGGCAAGCAGGAACCGGGCGACGCGGCTCAAATTGGCAGCTTTTGCGAGCAGAACTTCGGCGTCACGTTTCCCATGTTTGCGAAGATCGACGTAAACGGGGCGAATGCGCATCCGCTGTTCCGCTATCTGACCGAAGAGGCGCCGGGCGTGCTCGGGACCGAGGGCATCAAGTGGAACTTCACCAAGTTCCTGGTCGACAAGGAAGGCAACGTGATCACCCGGTTCGGCTCGGTGACGAAACCGGACGCGCTTTCCAGTGATATCGAAAAATTGCTCTGACTGCTGCATTCCACTGTCGGGTCGGGTTTATTCGCGCAGGCATAGGCCGCCGGTTGGGCTGAAGACCTTACTCCCGCGTTTCTGACCGGGGCGTCCGGCCGGGCATCGCCGATCAACTGCTATTCACTGTGAGTTCCCGGGCAAGCGCCTGGACTCTCTCAGCACGTCTGTATCGCACGCGCGGGTTTCTGTCTGAGTCACCAGGAATGAAGCTCAGCGGCCCTCTGGATGGCCTGTCACGACCGACAACGGTTTCCGCTGACCTTGGGTGAGTGTGAAATTATGTCGTACATATTCGGTTTTTTGCCAATGATTATGTATGATTTAACTTCTCGACTCACATGAGCTCACCGCTTCGATGAAACCAGAAAACGCAGCCTCGCCGACCATGACGAAGCTTCATGAGGCGATCGTCGTCCATCTCGTCGACGCGATTCTTTCGGGCGCCTACCCGGTCGGCGCGAGCTTGCCGAATGAAATGGAACTCGCCACTGCGCACGGCGTGAGCCGGACGGCGGCGCGGGAGGCAATGCAGAAGCTCGCATCACTCGGCCTGATCGAGAGCAGACGGCGCAAGGGTGCGACCGTTCTTGCGCGCGAGTCGTGGAAATTGCTGGACGCGTCAGTGTTGGGCGTGGCGGTATTGCGCGTGGACGACGTGTCTTTTTTTCAGGCGCTCGTCGAGGCGCGTCTGTTGGTCGAACCACGAGCCGCCGAGCTCGCCGCGGCACGAGCGTCCGAGGATGACCTGGTTCGTATCGAAGCGTCGCTCAACGCAATGGCCAGCGAGGCGGATGGCACGCGCGGCGCGGGCTGGGCGGCAGCGGACGTTGCCTTTCACGCGGGCATTATCGAGGCGGCCGGGAATTGGGTTTTCACGCATTTGATCGGCACGGTCCGGGCTGCGCTGGACGCGGGTATTCGCCTGACCGGTGGGCAAGCGTTATCGGCGCAGGCGTCGCTGGAGCAGCATCGTGCAGTGTTCGATTCGATCCGGCGCCGCCAGCCCGCAGAGGCGCACACGGCAATGACGCGGTTGCTGCTCGCGACGCAACGTGACTTCAACGCGCTTGAGAAGACCGCGGTGCGTACAGCGGTGGCAGCCGGCGATCAGGTAACCAGCCATGCGGACTCGCAAGAACAGGACGTCGGGTAATCGCGCGTAGTCACCGAACCGGCAAGCCCATCCTTCACAACGACCTACAACAACCCACAACGGCCCTGCGCCAGGAGACAAGGACATGCGCAAACTTCGCTCGCAACAATGGTTCGGCACACACGGCAAGGATGGTTTCATTCACCGCTCGTGGATGAAAAACCAGGGCATTCCTCACGACAATTTCGATGGCCGTCCGGTGATCGGTATCTGCAACACCTGGTCGGAACTGACACCGTGCAACGCTCATTTTCGCGAGCTGGCCGAGTACGTGAAGCGCGGTGTTCGAGAGGCGGGCGGGCTGCCGCTCGAATTCCCGGTGATGTCCCTCGGCGAGTCGAACCTGCGACCGACCGCCATGCTGTTTCGCAATCTCGCATCCATGGATGTGGAGGAATCCATTCGCGGCAATCCGCTTGACGGAGTGATCCTGCTTGTCGGCTGCGACAAGACCACGCCCGCGTTGCTGATGGGTGCGGCGTCGTGCAACCTGCCCGCGCTTGCTGTATCCGGCGGACCGATGCTGAACGGCCGGTATCGCGGCAAGCCTATCGGCTCGGGCACGGGTGTCTGGCAGATGTCGGAGGAAGTGCGCGCGGGCACCATGACGCAAGAGGAATTCACTGAAGCCGAGTCGTGCATGAACCGTTCGCGAGGACATTGCATGACGATGGGCACGGCCTCCACCATGGCGTCGATGGTCGAAGCGCTGGGCATGGGCTTGCCGCATAACGCAGCCATTCCAGCCGTCGACGCCCGCCGTCAGGTGCTGGCGCATATGGCGGGCCGGCGTATTGTCGACATGGTGCACGAGGACCTCACCATGGACCGCATCCTTACGCGCGAAGCCTTCGAGAACGCGATTCGCACGAATGCCGCGATTGGCGGATCGACGAACGCGGTCGTGCATCTGATCGCGCTCGCCAGGCGCATTGGCGTGCCGTTGACCCTCGACGACTGGGAACTGGGTTCGGGCGTGCCGTGTCTCGTGAATCTCCAGCCGTCGGGCGAATACCTGATGGAGGACTTCTACTACGCGGGTGGCTTGCCGGCCGTGCTGAAGCAGCTTGGCGAACAAGGTTTGCTGCACAAGGGCGCGCTGACCGTGAACGGCAAGACGATCTGGGACAACGTGTCCGGTGCCCGCAATGACGACGAAAAAGTCATCACGCTGTTTGCCGCGCCGTTCAAGCCCAAGGCCGGTATCGCTGTGCTGAGGGGAAATCTTGCTCCGAACGGCGCGGTGATCAAACCATCGGCGGCAACGCAACATTTGCTGAAACATCGCGGCCGCGCGGTCGTGTTCGAGACCGTGGAGGAGTTGCACGCGAAGGTGGACGACGAAACGCTCGATATCGACGAGCATTGCGTGATGGTGTTGAAGGGCGCGGGGCCGAAGGGTTATCCGGGTTTCGCTGAAGTTGGCAACATGCCGCTGCCGAAAAAAGTGCTGCAAAAAGGCATTACGGACATGGTCCGTATCTCGGATGGCCGGATGAGCGGTACCGCGTATGGCGCGGTCGTGTTGCATGTGTCGCCGGAAGCGGCGGCGGGCGGTCCGCTGGCGTTCGTGCAGACCGGCGACATGATCGAACTCGATGTCGAGGCGCGCCGGCTGCATCTCGACGTGTCCGATGAAGAGCTTGAACGGCGGCGTGCGGCGTGGTCAAGGCCGGCGTCTCCCCTGCGCGGTTATGTGAAGCTCTACGTTGATCACGTGCTGCAGGCGGACGAGGGCGCGGACCTCGATTTCCTGGTCGGCGCGAGCGGTGCACCCGTGCCGCGCGACTCTCACTGAACATCGAAGATCAGGTTCAATGCATATGACTTTGAAACACGACTATTCACCCGCCGGCATCTGGCCGGTCCTCTATGCTTATTTCGATGAACACAACCAGCTTGATCGCGACGCCATGCGCGTGCAGGTCGAGCGGACCATTGCCGCGGGCGCGCCCGGCATCGTGACACTGATATGTATTTGACCTGTCCAGTGGTTTATAAAGGATTCTGGTTCGTACAATGTGTTGGTAGCAGAACGGACGGCATGCCGACGGTTGA
>NZ_JBIYEB010000040.1:0-67915 GCF_044909315.1 Caballeronia udeis | reverse complement strand
GGGCTGTCGGCGTCGATTCGTTCGCTGGAGGAAGACCTCGGTGGGCCGTTGTTCATTCGCAGCACGCGGCGGGTCGACCTGACCCCGGCCGGCGAAGTGCTGTTCGATGAAGCGCGACGGGTGCTCACAGCCGCGCGCGCCGCGCGCCATGCTGTGACGCAGGTTCATGGACTTGCGCGCGGGAGGCTCAGCATCGGTGCGATTCACAGTCTTGCGCCGTTCGTCGACCTGCCGGCCGCACTAGGGCTGTTCCGGTCCGCGTTCAGCGGGATCGATATCCAGTTGACGCTCGACGGCTCGCGCGCGCTGCTTGATCAGGTACTGGAAGGGCGCCTCGATCTCGCCTTTACGCAGCCGCCGGATCCGCTGTCCGATGATCTCGCCTCGCGGATGTTCGCGTGCGAAGGGATGGTGGTCGTCTGTGCGACGCGTCATCGACTTGCGGGCGCGAGCGAACTCATGCTGTCTGATCTCGGCGAAGAAACCTTCGCCGATCTGCGTCCGGACTGGAGCGTGCGGCGGCTCGTCGATCGAAGTTTTGCGGCTGCGGGGCTGCACCGCTCAATCGCCTTCGAGGTCAACGACATGCCGATATTGCTCGAACTCGTGGCGCAAGGTTTAGCGATCGCGATGGTGCCGGAATCCATCGCTGCCGAACGCGTTCGAGACACACGTGGCACGCCGATCGCAACGGCAACCTTTCGCGAAACGGGTGAACCCTGTTGGGAGCTTGCGGCCGTCTTCAAGGGCAGCGCGAGCGAACCGGCCGCACCGATCGTGCGGGCCTTCCTTGATCTGCTCAGGTTGCCGGACTATGGATAAGGTCCGAGAAGCGTATTTACTGCTTGCCCGAAGCGTGGGCGCTCACGCCCGGGGTCAGTGTTTACTCAACGGGGCCATGTTTGCGGGCACTCGGTCCCGTACCGGATATCGACCTGACGCTGCGCGGCCTCAAGGAATCAAAAGACCATCCCGGTTGGTAGCCCGCTTTTTCCAAGGTCGCCAGTTCACTCATATCTTCCGACCCGCTTCCGCCGTTCGTTGCGTCGACTATCAAACGGCGGGTCCCGGAACACAACGTCGGCGGGTTTGATTGGTGGCAACGCGATAACCCGGCCACGAAAGCGAGCGCTTATGCCGGCAAATGGACGCTGGAGAGTTTCTCGCATAGCGCGATGAGCCGGTTCTGGAGAGCAGCGTCCTTCGCCTGCGGGTTTGGAGCGAGCGGCCGCAGGTGATAAAAATACTGGCCGCTCACCTGAGCTTGCGGATCGTCACTGGCGGCGAGCCAGGCTTGCGTGCGATGCGCCTGATCCATGTCGTCGGGCGCGCCAGGACCTCCCATTCGCGTAGGTACCCAGCCGGGTTCAAGCGCGTTGGAAAAAACATCGGGCCAGCGGCGGGCGATGGCGAATGCCATCATTGCATCATGCAGCTTGCTTTCGGCATAGGCTGCGGATCCGTTCCAGCGACGTTTGCGCCAGAGGATATCGTCGAGATTGGCATCGGCATCGTGGTGCATACCCGAGCTCAGATAGACGAGCCGCTTCGGCTTCTCTATCAAGGCGGTCAGGATGTAGGCGGACAGTGTGTTAATCGCGAAGACGTGCGGCAGACCGTCGGTCGTGAGGCGCTGGCCTTCGCGGTAGCCGACCGCGGCATTGTGGATCACCGTATGGAAGCGGCCGAGTTCGTTGACACGCGTAGCAAGCGCCTTGGCCCCGGCGATGGTTTCAAGATCGCCCACGACTACGGCCTCGGCCTTGGGTAACGCGCGCCGGGCAACTTCCGCGCGGGCGGCGTTCCTGGCATGCAGGACAACCTGGTGCCCTTGCGCAGCAAGCAGTTCGGCGGCCATGAAGCCGAGGCCCGTGGACGAGCCGGAAATGAATATACGTGCCATGTGAATTCTCCTGTACTGGATGGCGAGCCGGCGACATGGGCGTTGCCGGTTCCGGGGGTGAGATGCTCAGCTCAGCGTGTGGAGCGAGCGGCGGCTGATCAGGACGAGGACCATTCCAAGAATCGCGCTTGCCGCGCCGAGCAGATAGACCGCGGCGTAGCCGAACTGGCCGGCAACGAGCCCGGCCGCGGGCCCGGCAATGCCATAGGCAATGTCGAGGAAGGCGACGAAAGCGCCCATCGCACCGCCGCGATTTGCCGGCAACACGCGCTTGAGTGCCTCGACACCCAGGGCCGGAAATACCAGCGCGCAGCCAAGGCCGGTGACGAACGCACCCGCGAGCGCCACTATTTCGTAGGGCGCGGCCCACAGCACCGCTTGGCCGATGGCTTCGATGACCAGCGACCAAAGCGCAACGCGGTAGCCGCCGATGCGATCGGGCAGATGGCCGAACACCAGCCGCATCAGGATGAAGCCGATGCCGAACGCAGTCATGACGAGTCCGGCATGGCCCCAGCCACGCATCGCGAAGTAGAGCGAAGCAAATGCCGTCAGTCCGGACAGCCCGACGCCTTGCAGCATCAAGCCCAACCCTTCTCGCCAGATCTGGCTGATCACGCGATAGAACGGCAGTCGATGACCGGCAGGCGCTACGTACGAGGTTGCCCTAAAGGCGATACAGACCGCGAGCAGTGGCGCGACGATGCAGGCAGCCATCGCGACCTGAAGGCCCAACTGCTGATAAAGGCCCATGCCGACGGGCGCACCGATCGCCAGCGCGGCGAACATCGCGATGCCGGTCCAGGACATCGACATCCCTGCGCGTTGCGGACCGACCGAGGCGATCGACCAGGACACGCAACCGGTGACGAACTGACTTTCTCCGAGACCCGCCACCAGGCGCCCTGCGATCACGATGGCAAGACTGGTTGACGGGGAAAGACCCTGGATAGCGGCGACCAGATAAAGCAGGCCACCCACGGCGGAGAAGGCAGCGCCCTGCAAGGCTGCCCGCTTGCCGCCCTGATGGTCGGTCACGTGACCGGCATAGCCACGGGTCAGGACGGTGGCGAGGAACTGAATCCCGATCACAAGGCCCACGACGAGGTTGCCAAAGCCCAGCTTGTCATGGACGAAGAGCGGAATGACGGGAAGCGGCAGACCGACGGCGAGATAGCCGCAGAAAAGCATGGCGATGACGGCGAGGGAAGGACGGGCCAGATAAGCCGGCGTGGCGTCGGCCTGACCTGTCGTCTCAGCGGTAAGCGATGGCATGATTAACTCCAGATCTGTAATCGTGGGAGGCGGCCGCTCCGGGAAGAGCGGCCGAACACGCTCAGGCGGCAGTGTTTAAGGAGGAAGCGGACGTCTCGAAGAGGTCGGGCCGGTAGCCGCTCGCGTCGAGCAGGTAGTCACGGGACGCGGTCGCCTCGGCCGACAGCTTTGCCAGGTCGACGTCGATCAGCTTGCCGGCACGCTTGCGCAACTGGCCGGCAACCATGACGGTGTCGACATCGGAGCGCTCGACAGCCTGAACGATTGTGCCGATGGCGTTGTTCACCGGGAAGACGGCCACGCCGTTGGTGCGCACCATGATGATGTCGGCCTGCTTGCCCGGCGTCAGCGAGCCGATCGAACGTTCCAGGCCGGCGGCGCGGGCACCATTGATCGTCGCGGCTTGCAGCACCGCCTCTACCGAGATCGGCGCGGGAGTGCCGGCCTCGCCGCGGAAACGGCGATACCGCATGGCCGCGCGCTGCTGCCCGAACAGGGCGTGCATCTCACCAAACAGATCGCTGCCGAAGGCGGTGTCGAGGTCGATGCCGAGCGCCGGCGTCAGGCCGTGATCGATCGCTTGCTGATAGGCGAAGCTCTCGTCGTCGAAGCCGAACAGCGCATCCGAACGGGGATTGACGGTGACGTTTACGCCCGCATCCGCGAACAGCTTCCACGTTTCTTGCGGGATACGTGTGCAGTGATTGAAGATGTTGTGCGCGCCCAGCACCCCAGGCTCGGCAAATTCAGGGGTGAGTCTGGCGAGATCGCCGATGAACTCGGTCAGGATCTGCATGTCGAGCTGGCGTGCGACTTTCCACCAGTCGAGATTGAGCTGACCGAAGAGGCCCACCCGCACCCGGCCCGTCTCACCGTTCCAGTTAAGTGCGAGGCGTTCGAGGTCCTGCGGCAGATGGGCAGCGGACGCTTTCTTGTCCATTGCCGCGCCGACCATGTGCAGCGCCCGGATGCCGGCCGAGTGGAGTGCGTCGAGCGCCGCATCGGTGTGCTCGGGGCTGCGCGAGCTGTGGCAAGCGTCGATGATGGTCGTAATGCCGGCGTCGAGCGAAGCGACCGCCGTCAGACGGGTACTCAGATACATGTCGAGCGGACGGTAGCGCGCGCCCAGCGTCTCGGCCACGACATCGATGTAGGCGAATAGATCGTCAACGTCGGGCATCATCCGGCGCATCACGCCGAGCCATGCATGGTGGTGTGCATCGATCAGGCCGGGCAGGACGATGCTTCCAGCGGCATCGACGACTTCCGCTTGATCGACCTTCAGGTTGGCGCCGACGGCCACGATGCGGTCGCCCTCGACCAGGACGTCGCCGGTGGCGAGATTGGGAACCTTGGTGTCCATCGTCACGATGGTGCCGCCCTTGAAAAGGATGGTGCGTGCGTTGCCAGGCATGGTGAGCTCCTTTAGGTGGGTTATCGACGACGGCGGCGGGAGGGCGGTGCGAAGCCGCACTCCGGGTGGCGGTAACCACTGTGACGCGCCGTTGATGGGAAGATAGGCGTTCCGCGACTTTTGATTAAGGTGGAGGCGATCAAATGATTTATGCTAAAAGTCAAAGGTAAATCAAAGGCGAGACTCAAATGAGCTTTGACGGAAGATTGCTTGCCGGGATGAGCGTGCTGGCGGCCGTCGTCGAGACCGGCAGCTTTACGCGGGCGGGTGAGGTGCTCGGACTGTCGGCTTCAGGCGTGAGCCGGTCCATCTCGCGGCTCGAAGCGCGCATCGGTGTACGGTTGCTGGATCGCACGACGCGCGCGCTGCGCCTGACAGGTGAAGGCGCCCGGCTCTACGAGCTGGCGGCACCCCATCTCTCCGGCATCGAGGACGCGGCCAGTGTCGTGTCAGGTGCGGCGGTGACGGTTCGCGGGACGCTGCGGGTAAGCCTGAATCCCGTGTTTGCCCGCAACGTACTGGCGCCGAGATTGCCGGAATTCACGGAGCGCTATCCGGAACTCAGCCTGAAGGTGGTGCAGCTGCCGGATGCGGGCGACCTGGTGACGGAGGGCATTGACGCCGCGGTGCGGTTCGGGCCGCAGCCGGCGTCGAGCATGTCCTCCCGGCTGCTGCTCGAAACCCGCGTCCTGACGGTGGCGTCGCCGTCCTATCTGAAGAAACATGGGCGCCCGACGACACCCGGGAAACTCGTCGGGCACGACTGTATCCAGTACATCGATCCACAGCACGGCAAACCGTTTCACTGGGAATTTCACCGTGGCAAGGAAATCCTGCCGGTCGAGACAACAGGCCGACTGACGCTAACGGACGTCGATACGATGGTCGGAGCTTGCGTGGCCGGCGCTGGTGTGGCGCAAGTCCTGGCTCTTGGCGTGCAGCATCTGCTTGCAAGCGGCGCCTTGGTGGAGCTGTTCCCGGATTGGCCGGGCGAGACCTTTCCGCTCTATGCTATCCGGCCATCCCGGCGTCTACCTCCGGCTGCGGTCGAGGCATTCCTCGAGTTTTGCTGGGAGCTCTGCCATGGGCCGCGCACAGCGCCAGCGTCTTCCTGAACACTCAAATGCGTTTCGATTGTTGCCGATTCGAGCACTTGCCGACCAACACGACTGCCGTACGTCCATTGCGCTTTGGAAGCCGTCTACGGTGAAATAACAGACGCGAGGTCCGGTTTCGAAAAATCGCAGAGCCGCCGGGCGAGGTCGGCCACCATCGAGTAGAGTGGGGTAGGACCATCGTTGCGGTAGATCGCGTAGTAACGCACCGCCGGCAAGCTCTGCGTCGAATGCAGCACGTTGAGCAAGCCCTGGTCTACAAGATCGGAGAAATACAGCGCCGGCAGATAGCTCACTCCGAACCCCGCCACCGTGAGCGAACTCAACGCGATCAGGCTGTTGCCCGCGAAGGTGCGACGAATCGTCAGGTTTTTGGACTCGAACCAGCGCTCGTAGATTGCGTCGACCCCCGACGTGCCAATCTGCATCAGGATTGGATAGTTCGCAATTTCTTCCAACGAGAGCACCTGCGAGTCAGTAATCAATGACGGGCTCGACATCCAGTGGAGCTGGAGTTTTTTCAAGGGAACGGATGTGAAGCGGGGATCCTTGAAGACGGCCGGGGCGATGATGAAGTCAATCTCACCGTGCAGAAGCCGCGTGGCGAGATTGGTGCTGACATCGATTTCCGGCTCGAGTGACACCGTTGGGTAGGCTTGGCGAATTTCCTGCACAAGTCGCGGCAGGAACGTCAACGCGATCAGCTCCGTGATGCCCAGACGGAAGTGCCGCACGACTTCAACTTCCTTACCCATGCGTTCGAGTAATCGATCGCGGGCCTGCAACATCTCCTCAGCTGACTCGAGCAATTCACGACCTTTCGCTGTAAGCCGCACCGTGCGTCTGCTGCGATCGAACAGCGAAGCGACAAAGAACATTTCCAGTTCATTGATGCGTTTTGAAATGGCCGACTGAGTCGTGTAGAGACGATCCGCCGCTGCGCCGAAGGTCCCGAGCTTGGCAACCCAGTAGACGGCTTCCAGTTGCTTGAGAGTTAGCATGGTCTCCTGCGCATCAAAGGTTGTTTGCGAATGTTGTTCAGTCACCGGAGTGCGTTTCGACACCGGCTTTGGCGGGATGCCGCGGTGAAGTATTGACCCGTGGCGTCTCGTTTGCAAGGAAGCCGCTACCTAGCGACGCCACGTTCTATCTCGGTGACCAATGAATTTTATTCATTGGTCGCGATGCCTATTACTCGTAATACGACCTGTCGCGGTTTGCGATACTCACCCCTGCGCTAGCCTTTGGTACCACGGGGAAAAGAGCATCGCAGCGCGCCATCAGTGCCCGGTCGAGACCCGCTCGAACCAGGCCGTTCCGAATCGCGAGACCAACGACATGTCAGGAAAAACCCTATCAGAAAAGCTGTTGTCCCTCAGCTCCGGGCGCAGCGTCAACGCGGGGGATATCGCGATCTGTGAAGTGGATTGTGCAATGGGTACTGATGGGTCCATTCCTATGGCAATGGACTACTTCGCTGCGATGGGCGCTTCACGCGTTCATTCCCCCCACAAACTGCTTTTTGCGCTCGATCACTACGCGCCGGCGCCCAGCCCGAAGGCCGCCATGTTGCAGGCGAGAATCCGGCGTTTTGCACGCGAACAGGGCATTCCGTTGTTCGATATCGGTGAGGGGATCGGCCATCAGATCGTGGTGGAACAAGGCCTTGCAGCGCCTGGCCGGCTTCTCGTCGGAGCGGACAGCCATGCGGTGACCTACGGTGCAGCGAATTGTTTTGCGACCGGTATTGGTTCGTCGGATCTGGCGGGCGTCATGATGACCGGAAGGGTGTGGCTCAAGGTGCCGGAGTCCATCCGGATCACGTTGCATGGCGAGTTGCCGCCGGGCGTGTATCCGAAGGATCTCGCGCTTCATCTGGCGAAGCTGCTGGGCGCGGACGGTGCCGCGTATCAGACGCTGGAATTTCACGGCGACGGACTCGACACGCTCGATTTTGAGGATCGTTTGGTCCTCGCCAACCTGTCGGTCGAAATGGGGGCCAAGAACGCCGCGTTCCCTTTCGACGCAGCCTGTGGGCGTTATCTGGACGGACGCGTTGCCGCCCCGTTGGAAGGCCTGTCCGCGGACCCGGATGCCGTCTATACCCGGGCACTGGACATAGATCTCACGACGTTGTGCCCGTATGTGGCATTACCTCATAGCGTCGACCACGTCGCGCGCCTTGATGAACTGGGGGAGGTGCCTGTGCAGATGGTCTATCTCGGCACCTGTACGGGCGGCCGTGCGAAAGACTTCCGTCAGGCGCTTGCGGTGTTCCGTCAGTTCGGCAGGCCCGCTGCGGGCGTGCAGCTGGTAGTCACCCCGGCATCGCGCGACGTGTTGCATGCGCTGGCTCTTGGCGGCGAGCTCGCCGAGCTGATCGAGCTGGGCGCCATTATTGTTACGCCGGGTTGCGGCTCATGCTGCGGCACGGCCGGCGCCATCCCGGAAGACGACGCGAACGTGATCTCCACGGCCAACAGGAATTTCAAGGGACGAATGGGGAACCCAAGCGCCAATATTTTCCTGGCGTCGCCAGAAGTGTGCGCCGCGAGCGCTGTAGCCGGCCGGATAGCCAGCCCGCAAACCCTCTCCAGGCGATAAAAGAATGACGTCACTGTCCATCAAGGGTACCGCGCGCCTGTTTGGCGACGACATCAATACCGACTACATCATCTCTTCGCGGCGCAAGCGGGAATCGCTCGATCCTGCCGTCCTGAAGAACTATCTGTTTGAGACCATCGCACCCGAATTTGCCGCTTCCGTGCGTGCTGGCGACGTCCTCGTCGCGGGTAAGAATTTCGGCTGCGGCTCGGCAATGGAAGTCGCCGTGACGGCGGTTATCGGCGCCGGGATCAGGATCGTTCTCGCTCGAAGTTTTGCGCGGACCTACTTTCGCAACGCAGTGAACAACGGACTCTATCCGATCGAATGCGATACCAGCCGAATCGCGGAAGGCTATGGACTCCAGATTGATTTTGGACCTCGTATCCTGGTGCGCTGTGTGCCCGACGGCCACGAAATCGAGGCTGCGCCAATACCGTACGACATTCTGAAGATCCTCGACGCGGGCGGCCTCGTGCCCTACCTGCGCCAGCATTCGACACTTTGATTTCCCTCGTCACCAGGACTTGCACCCATGAGCCATCAACACATGCCTGGCTTTCGCATCATGCCGATGCCCGCGCCGATTCCTCACGACCTCATCGAGCGCTTTCAGTCCGTCGTCACTCCGCACATCAGCGACAACATGCACCGGTTGTGTGGCGTGATCGGGCTGAAACCCTACCACCGTCAGAAGAAGCTTGTGGGCCGCGCCATTACGGTCAAGGTGAGGCCGGGCGACAACCTGATGATCCACAAGGCGATAGACATCGCCGAACCGGGCGACGTCATTGTCGTCGATGGTGGTGGTGAAGTGACACAGGCGCTGGTCGGTGAATTGATGCAGATGCACGCGCAGGTACGCGGCATCGCTGGTTTTGTCATCGACGGCGCCGTGCGTGACGTCGCCGCGTTTTATGCGGCGGACTTCCCGTGCTTTGCTCGAGGCAACACGCATCGCGGTCCGTTCAAGGAAGGGCCTGGAGAGATCAACGTGCCGGTTGCTATCGGCGGTCTCGTGATCGAGGCCGGCGATCTGATTGTTGGAGATGAAGATGGGCTCGTTGCAATTCCCGCTGACCAGTTGGACACCCTGCTGGCTGCCGCGACCGCTCAAGCACAGAAGGAACAGCAACGCAAGGAGGCGATTCTTGCGGGCCAGGACAAGCGCGGCTGGATCGACATCTACCTGACGCAAAAAGGCGTGATCGCCTGAGCATCTTTCACCTTGCCACGAGAGACCAATATGAAACTGATTGCCGCCCGCATGGAGCGCATCAAACCGTCGCCGAGTTCAATGGCCACAGCGCGTGTGAAGGAACTGCGCGCGGCAGGCCGGGACATCGTCGGCCTGACGTCCGGCGAGCCGGACTTCGACACGCCGCCGCATATAGTCGAAGCCGCCTATGCTGCGATGAAGGCAGGTAAGACTCGCTACACGGTCGTGGATGGTACGCCGGAACTCAAGCGGGCCATATGCGATAAATTCGAGCGCGAGAACGGGCTGGTTTTTGCGCCAGATGAAATCACGGTTGGGAACGGCGGCAAACAGGTCGTTTTCAATGCCTTGACGAGCACGGTGGAAGAGGGCGACGAAGTCGTTATCCCCGCACCATACTGGGTGTCGTATCCGGACATGGTGCTGCTCAATGGCGGGCGGCCGGTAGTTGTCGAATGTGACGTGAACAGCAACTACAAGATGACGCCGGAGCAGCTTGAATCGTCCATCACCGATCGCACCAAGTGGGTCGTGCTCAACTCCCCGTGCAACCCGACAGGGGCGACTTACACCGACCATGAACTCATCGCGTTTGGCGAGGTGCTCGGCCGTCATCCCAATGTCTGGGTCATGACTGATGACGTCTACGAGCATCTCATTTATGACGGCCTGAAGTTCGCTACATTTGCCCGCTGCAACCCGCATTTGCGCGAGCGCACGCTCACCGTCAACGGCGTGTCGAAGGCGTTTGCCATGACAGGGTGGCGCATTGGCTACGCGGGCGGTCCCAAGGTGCTTATCAAGGCCATGGCCAAACTACAGTCGCAAAGCACCAGCAATCCATCCTCCGTGAGCCAGGCCGCGGCACTGGCCGCCCTGACCGGCCCAACCGATTTTCTAGCCGGCTGGCGCAGTGAATATCAGCGGCGGCGCGACCTGGTCGTGGAGAGCCTGAATGCGATAGAAGGTCTGTATTGTCCCCGTCCTACGGGCGCGTTCTACGTCTACCCCTCTTGTGCGGGCGTCATTGGCAAGCGCACTCCGAATGGCCAGGTAATCGGTAACGACACCGATTTCGTCATGTACCTGCTAGAGAGCCAGGAAGTCGCGGTAATCCAGGGCGCGGCCTTTGGCCTGTCTCCGGCCTTTCGCATTTCATTTGCCACTTCTTTCGCGCAGCTCCAAGAGGCGTGCAAGCGGATTGCGGCTGCGTGTTCGGCGCTTCGTCCCTGACTTGTGGGCGAAGAGGGCGCTATCAACTATCGGACTATGGGGAAAGGAAAAAAATGAACAGCTTGCCTTATCGTGCTGCTGCCCTCGTGTTGTTCAGCTGCGTGGCGCTCGGCGCTCACGCTCAGGATCTCACGGGACGGCTCGCATCGATCAAAGCCAGGAATATGATCGTGCTGGGCTTTCGCGAGTCGTCGGTGCCGTATTCCTACTATGACAACGACGACCACGTCATTGGCTATTCGCAAGACATTGCGCAGGAGATCGTGAAGGAGATCAAGATAGCGATTGGTGCACCAGGCCTTCAGGTTCGCATGATTCCGGTGAACGCGCAGAACCGTATCGCATTGGTTCAGAACGGCACGATCGATCTTGAGTGCGGCGGGACGACGAACAACAAGGAGCGCGCACAGCAGGTTGATTTTTCCAATACGATCTCGGTGACGGAAACGCGGTTACTGACGAAGGCGGATTCAAACATCCATTCGTTTAACGACCTGATTGGCAAGACAGTGGCGGTCACGACCGGGACGACATCCGAACGCTACCTCAGGTCTTATATCCAGAAGAACAACGCGAATATCACGCTTGTCGAAGCACGAGACCACAGCGCTTCGTTCCTGAACCTCGAAACAGGCCGCGCCGCAGCCTTTTTCATGGATGCCGATGTGCTCGCAAGCGAACGGGCGACTGCGCACCGCCCGGAAGACTATGTCATTGCCGGGGAGCCGCAAACGCACGAAGCGATCGCATGCATGCTTCCCAAAGGCGACGCCTCGCTTAAGGCGGTAGTCGATCGGACCATCTCGCGGCTTGAAACAAATGGCCGCGGCCAGTCGCTTTACAACACGTGGTTCATGTCACCGATTGCCCCCAAGGGCATCACGCTCGGGTTGCCGATGAGCGATTCTCTAAAGGCCATCTTTTTGCATCCGAATGATCGCCCGATGGACGATTGAACGGCGTAGGCGCCCGACGCCCGCATTCCGCATTTCATTTGCGACGTCCGTCGAGCAACTCGACGTTGCATGCGAGTGGATCGCCGTTACCTGTTCGGTGCTTTGTTCTTAGCTCGTTGCACGATAGAACTTTCCACGAAGGGTGAACCCTCACGACCCGGTCGGGCGGTTCGCGCAAATCGATAACTCGGTGTGTATTTAAAATAGCCAGGATAACTAATATAGCTGCGTCGATAGATGGATGCATTTCGTCGGGAGACAGAGCAGAACGGCAGCCTCGCGGCCCACCCGGCGAACGTCAGCGCGGACTCGGGCTTCCTGCGCGTCAACGTCCACGCCGACCACCCGCGCTGGATGGCCCCCGCTAAGTTGGCGTTGGTAGCGGCTAAGTTGTAATCCATGGCCGGCCTACGAGCGGGCTCGCTGTTCAAAGAACTCGCACGCTGAACGGCAAAGTCCCGGTTCTGCTTATGCAGACCTCGAATCGACAGTCGAATTGCTACCAGTTGAGTCTCGGTCCGGCCTCTGTTACGCATCTCTTTAGCGAATCAGCCACAATTCAAGAGCCGCCCTTGGAAACAGTCGCGACCCAGGCGCCATGCTCAACCTGATAATGCGTGGATGCCCCGTTCCTCAAAGACCCATCAGGATTAAAAGCAATGGGTCCCGTCACGCCATTGAACGAGATCAAACGAAGCACTTCGCGATAGTCACCGGGCTGAGTCGACTTGGCGGCCTGCATGGCCTTGATTGCAGTCCAGGTTGCGTCATACCCAAACGGGGCATAGACGAGAATATCGATGCCGTAGACCTTTTTGTATTTGGTGGCAAAATCCCGCCCGGCTTGCATCGACGTCAGGGGCCGTCCATACTCCCACGCCTGCGCGCCCTCCGCCGCATCACCGGCGAGACTGATAAAGTCCGGATCCATCACGCCACCGCCGGCGAGAAACTGCGCGTTCATGCCGAGTTGCTTCATTCTCTTCACGACGCCTGCAGCTTGACTATCAAGACCCCCAAAGAAGATTAGGTCCGCGTTCGCCGACTTTATCCTGGTCAGCTGGCCGCTGAAATTGACGGCCTTATTGTCCGTGAATTCGCGCGCGACAATGTTGCCGCCGTGTGCCTTCACGGACTTTTCGAACTTGTCGGCTTCGCCCTGGCCGAAGGCGGTGCGGTCATCGAGGATTGCGATCCGTTTTGCCTTCGTTGTCTCGACCGCATACGCGCCTGCATAGCCGGCATTCTGACTGTCGTTCGAGATGGTCTGGAAAACATTCTTGAAACCGCGCCCGGTGATGACGGGGTTCGTGGCTGCTCCATTGATCATTGGAATGCCGGCAGTCTCATAGATCTGCGATGCCGGAATCGTCGTGCCCGAATTCAAATGGCCGATCACTGTTGCGACGTGCTCGTCAACGAGTTTCTGCGCAACCTGAACTCCAACGCGTGGGTCAGCCTGATCGTCTTGACTGACGAGCGTGAAGTGCGCCACCTGGTCGCCAATCTTGATGTTCGCCGCGTTGGCTTCATCAAGCGCGAGTTTCACGCCGTTCTCGAGATCTTTGCCGTAGCCGGCGTTCTGCCCTGTGAGGGGTGCGGCAAAACCGACCTTCACTTCGAGGTCAGCGGCGTGCGCGGCGAGCGGTGCGGCTGCGATTACCAACCCAGCGAGAAATGCACGTGGTTTCATCGAATTCCGAAGACTCATGTTGGGTCCTTGAATAGTCCAAACAACCGGCAAAGCGCTTTGCTGCCGGTCCCGTGTGACAGCATGCAATTCGTCCGGCCGAGGCCTTCCACGGACCCTGACTGATTGCATGGTGACCACCGTACGTCGACGAATTTCTCCGAGAAAGCGACGGATTAGCATGAATTCATGACATTCCGGAAGTCCTCTCCGGGTTGTGAATTAAGAGTTCACTGGATTGCCGCTGCCTGAAATGCTCTGTGCCAGATGCTCGCGTCCCGAAGCGGTGGGAAACTGAACGGACGCAACTACCAATGACACCGTTCATTCCTAAGGACACCATCATTTACTCTAGAAACCGTTCCTTCGATGCCAAAGCGGCATTGCTGATATGCCGAATGTCCAGTTGATGTCGTGCTGCGACCACATGACAATGGGTGAGAATTCGTCCCCCGCTTCTTGCGGCTACTCTGCATGACGCGCCAGACATCGCGGTGGCCTAGGTGGCTGCCGCAGGCTACGGTTTTGTAGTCGTCCCTTGCCTGCCTTTTCCGGAGACCCGCTGTCGCGAGGTCACGGTTGAGAACTGACTGAAGTTGAGATCGAAACAGTGATGCTGGAGCAAGCCGGGGCGTCGGATGTGCCTGTTCGGCGATGCAATGCACTTCGCGACAACGCGGTCTCCCAGAAGCAGAACCTATGGCGGCCAGAATAAATCCGATATTTGCAATGCGTCGTAGCCGGACGTCAAATGGAACCTGTGCCAAATATCGATCTACTATTTTTCCATGGATGGTGCAACGGTGACGCTGTTCAAGCGCTTGCCGTTTGAGCGCCGTGCCGATTGTCAGGAGATGACGTTGAAAATTCTTGTGCCAGTCAAGAGAGTGATTGACTACAACGTGAAGGTCCGCGTGAGGCCGGACGGCGCGGGCGTCGACATTGCGAATGTGAGGATGTCGATGAACCCGTTCGACGAGATTGCTGTGGAAGAGGCGGTGCGTCAGAAGGAAGCGGGCGTGGCGACAGAAGTAATCGCCGTGTCGGCGGGCGTGACGCAGGCGCAGGAAACTCTGCGCACCGCGCTTGCCATCGGCGCGGACCGTGCGATCCTGATCGAATCAAACGAAGACCTGCAACCGCTGGCCGTTGCGAAGTTGCTCAAGGCGCTGATCGACAGGGAACAACCTTCGCTGGTGATTCTCGGCAAGCAAGCCATCCACGATGATTCCAACCAGACGGGTCAGATGCTCGCTGCGCTGGCGGGTCTGCCGCAGGCGACATTTGCTTCGAAAGTTGTTGTGGGGGATGGCATGGCGACGGTTTCGCGTGAGGTGGATGGTGGCGCGGAAACGTTGTCGCTCAAACTTCCGGCTGTGGTCACGACCGATCTGCGCCTGAACGAGCCACGCTACGTGACACTACCGAACATCATGAAGGCGAAGAAGAAGCCGCTCGAAACGCTCAAGCCTGAAGACCTCGGTGTCGACGTGAGCCCGCGTCTGAAGATGCTGAAAGTTGGCGAGCCGCCGAAGCGCTCCGCTGGCGTGAAGGTGGCCGACGTGAAGACGCTGGCCGAGAAGCTCAAGACCGAAGCCAAGGTACTTTGATCGCACGAATTCACAGTAGCGGAGGCGACTGAAATGACGATTCTGGTAATTGCTGAACATGACAACACGGCGCTGAAAGCGGCGACGCTGAACACGGTTGCTGCCGGGCGGAAGATCGGCGGCGACATCCATGTGCTGGTTGCAGGGCACAACGCGCAAGGCGCGGCCGATGCGGCTGCGAAGGTTGCGGGCGTCGCGAAGGTGCTGCTCGCCGATGCGCCGCAACTGGCAGAAGGCCTTGCCGAAAACGTCGAGGCGACGGTGCTGAATATCGGGAAGGAATATTCGCACATACTCGCACCGGCTACGGCTTTCGGCAAGAACGTTGCGCCGCGCATTGCGGCAAAGCTCGACGTCGCGCAGATCAGCGACATCACGGCCGTCGCCTCGACTGACACGTTCGAGCGTCCGATCTATGCCGGCAATGCAATCGTCACGGTGCAATCGATCGACCCGATCAAGGTCATCACGGTTCGTACGACCGGCTTCGACCCGGTCGCAGCAGAAGGCGGTGGCGCAGCGGTTGAGAAGATCGCAGCGGCGGTGGACAGCGGCCTGTCGCAGTTCGTCAGCCGTGAGGTGACGAAGCTTGATCGGCCGGAACTGACATCGGCGAGGATTATCGTGTCTGGTGGCCGTGGTCTGGGCAGCGGCGCGAACTACACGCAGGTGTTGGAGCCTTTGGCCGACAAGCTCGGTGCGGCAATGGGCGCATCACGTGCGGCCGTTGATGCAGGCTATGTGCCGAACGACTATCAGGTTGGCCAGACGGGCAAGATAGTCGCGCCGCAGTTGTACATCGCGGTTGGCATCTCAGGCGCGATCCAGCATCTGGCGGGCATGAAGGACTCGAAGGTGATCGTCGCAATCAACAAGGACGAAGAAGCGCCGATTTTCGGCGTAGCGGATTACGGGCTGGTTGGCGACCTTTTCACGGCTGTGCCGGAACTGTCGGCATTGCTGTGACCAACGAACGTACCTGAGTGTCGGGAGTTGAGATGTCGCAATCTGATATACGGCAGCATCGCTCGTTTTTGTTCGTGCCGGGCAATCGGCCCGAGCGCTTTGAGAAGGCCATGAACAGTGGGGCAGATGCCGTTATCCTCGACCTTGAGGATGCGGTCGCTCCTCAACACAAAGAACTGGCAAGGGAGGCTGTAGCCGCATGGCTTGCGCCGGATCGTCCCGTCCTGGTCCGGGTGAACGCCAGGGGTACGCCGGAGTACGAGAAGGACGCGCAGCTAGCGAAGCTGCGCAGCGTAGCGGGCATTGTTTTGCCGAAAGCCGAGAGTGCGCACGACATCATTGATTTGGTCGGACGAGCCAGGAGACGGGTTTCTGTCTATCCGCTAATAGAGACGGCGAAGGGAATCTGGAACGCGCTTGAGATCGCAGAGGCGCCGTTTGTATGTCAATTGATGTTCGGGACGCTGGATTTCTGTGCCGACGTGGGCATGGAGCCGAACGGGTCAGAACTGGATCAATTTCGAGGTCAGCTATCCGTCATCTCGAGGGTTGCGGGTATCCGTGCGCCGATCGACGGTGTTACTCAGTCAATCGATGACGAGGAAGTGTTGAGCGCTGAATCGACAAAAGGGAAGCGCTGGGGATTTGGAGGAAAGCTTTGCATTCACCCTAAACAGATCCCGGTGGTCAACCGGTGCTTCGGGCCGAGCGAGGCGGAGTTCGCGTGGGCGAGGCGCGTGCGCGACGCGTTCGAAGATGCGGACGGGGCCGCGGTGGCTGTCGATGGGAAAATGGTTGACCGGCCGGTTTTTCTCAGGGCACAGAGCATTCTTGACTCCGTGGGCGCGTGACTGACTGATACTCCTCGCAAGCCCCGCACGATGGTGAATTCATTCTCTCTGAGAACCCATGTGGACTGTTTGCATGATGTGATCCGCACGAGAGCGATATGACCGCGCGTTGAAATCCATGGACGTTCGCCAACTCCGCTACTTTGTCAGCATCGTCGATTTTGGCAGCCTGGGTAAGGCTGCTGAGAAGCTTTTTGTCGCACAACCTTCCCTCAGTCAGCAAATGGCCCGGCTTGAAGATGAACTGGGCGTGCCATTACTTTTGCGAAGCAATCACGGAGTCACTCCCACCGCCGAAGGCGATGCGCTTTACCGTCATGCGCGCTTGGTACTCAAGCAGATGGAGCAGTTGAAGCAGGAAGTCATGAAAGGGGTCGGTGTCGAATCCGGCACCGTGGCGCTAGGCTTGCCGACAACCATGGCATCCGTGTTAGCGGTCCCGCTGTTCGAACGAATACAGGATCGATATCCTGGCATCCGCCTGCAATTCTTCGAAACGATGAGCGGCTACCTGAACGAATTACTGGCCAACGGCCGACTGGATCTTGGGATTCTTTTCCGGGAATCGGACACGCCCGGCATTACCGCGTTGCCGGTTCTGGACGAGACGCTCTACCTGTTCGGAGAACCGGGCGGTGCTATCTCGCCGCATCTATCAACGTGCCCTTTGGCAGATCTCGGCGGTATCCCGATGGTGGCACCGGGAGCGTCGAACGGTCTGCGTCTCTTGCTTGAGCGTACGTTCCTTAGCGAGAAAGTCGATCTCAACATCGTGGCCGATATTGACTCGCTGCCATCGATGCTACTGATTGCCAATTCGGGCAGGGCATGCACGATACTTCCGGGGTCGGCGGTCGCGCAATGGCATCGGTCTCGCCTTCCAAAAATGCGAAAAATCGTGGACCCGCTTATCCGGCGTCCTGCGAGCATTTGCTGGCCAAACGGCGTGCCGATTCATTCGGCGACAATAGCTGTGCGGGAGACTTTGATCGATCTGATCAAAGAGCAGGTATTGCAAAACGCCTGGAAAGGCGTAACGCTTCGTGAACCCAAGGCCGATAAATGAACAAAAAGGTACGCGCGCCGGATCAGCGTATTGCGCGGATCACGTCGATTATGGATCCGTCGCGGTACTGTTGGAGAGCGACCACGCGCGTACTCGAATCACGAGGCTTGAGAATCTGTCCTGCCACCGAAGCTTCGCGCGCCAGGTCATACAAGCGCGCGATGGGCACAAGCGCGATGCCGGCAGCGCTTAGCCGGCCGGCCAGTTCGGCGCGTAAAGGATTGACGGCCACGCCCGCCTCCGTCACCACAACGTCGATCGAAGCCCCGGGGGTGGTGACTGTGCTGACCGACTCGACGATCTTCGCGTGGGTGCCCGCGGTCAGTCTGGTTGTCACTATTGCCAGCTTCGAGCCGGCAGCGGTGTCGCTGTGACCACCGGAGCCACCGATCAGGCGGCCGTTCGCGGTTGTTGTTACGTTGACGTTGAACTGCATATCGACTTCAGCCGCGCCCAAAATCATCGCGTCGAGCCTGTTGACGACCGCACCGCGCTGCGCGGGGCTAGCATACATGGACGCCGACATTGCCTGGTGTGCTCGGTTTGCACGATATGAGCCGACGGCTCGAAGATCGAAGCACTGTACGTCGAAAACGGTCTGAAACAGCCCTTGTTCGAGCATTTCGACGATCTGCGCGGTGACACCGCCCGATGCGAAGCTACCGGTCACGCCCTTACGTTGCATGGCGTTCTTCACGAATCCCGCGACGGCTAGCGATATTCCTCCGGCACCCGTCTGAAACGAGAAGCCATTTTCGATAAAGCCCGCCGCCTCGATAACTTTCGCTGCAGTGGCTGCGATCGCGAGGCCAACAAAATCATCGGTAATGCGCGTTGTGCCGGACACGATGCGCGATGCCTCGCCGATGCTCTCGACCTTGACGACCAGATCTACCCACTCCTGCGTGATATCGACGGGGCAGGCCGGGTAGCTAACCAGGTTATCAGTCACGGCGACGACGCGCTTCGCAAAACGCGCATCGACCATCGCATAGCCGAGCGTTCCACAGGCGTTGGGTCCCGACACGCCATTGATATTCCCATAGTCATCTGCGGTGGGTGCCGCGATGAATGCGACGTCGATGGGCAACTCGCCCGCTTCGATCGCGCGAGCCCGGCCTCCGTGCGTTTGGAGGATTGCCGGCCCCGCCAGCAAGCCACGTGTGATTGAATCGGCTACTGGCCCGGAAACATAGCCGGTATGGATCGTCCGGACCACTCCGGCTTCGATCAGGCGGACTAGCGGCTCATGCACGGGAAAGATCGAACTTGGCGCGATCCGCAGGTCACGCAAACCCATGCGCGCAGCTTCTTGCAAGACCATGTTCATCACATGATCTCCGTTGCGCAGGTGGTGATGAAACGACAGCGTCGCGCCGTCACGCACGCTGCAAATCTTTAATGCGGTACGCAGGTCGGGGACAAGCTTGCTGCAGTTGTCATCTGCTGACGGAATGGGTAGCGCCGTCTTGTCGGGCAAGGATGCAACGGTCAGTTGGCCGTAAGCGTGCAAGTCGCCAAAACCGTCGATGTAATCGGGCAGTTCACGGCCCAATGCGTTCCTCATTTCCATACTCCGCTTATTTCTTCACCGGAGAAAAGTCCACGGCAACGATAAAATATCCGCCACGGGCAAGAATCTTCCAGTGAAAGCCTTGATCATCAGGTGAACACGGCTCACCTAGATGGTCCCTGTTGTTCGCATGTCTTTGATCGAGGATGCATTGAAGCCCAGTTCGTGCAAGATGGCCTCTGTGTTTCCACCAAGAGCGGGAACTGCATGCATGCGCGGTTCGTCGGCCGCCGTTTGTCCCGGCGGATACAAGGCCGGAACATCGCCGGCAGTTGTTCGTACCGTCGTCCATCGATGCCGCGCCGTCAGTTGTTCGTGGTTCCAGACGTCATGCATATCGTTCATTCGCGCGTTCGCGATGTTTGCCTGCTCGAGTCGCTCGATGACCTGTGCGGCAGTCAGGGCGCCGAACGCTTCGACGATGATTTGCGTCAGCTCTTCACGGTTCCCGACCCGGCGGCTGTTCGAACTGAACCGGGCGTCGGTAGTCAGCTCGGGGTGGCATATCACGGTCTCGCAGAAGTTCTTCCATTCGCGCTCGTTCTGCAGTCCGAGCATGACCGTCTTGCCGTCGGACGCCAGAAAGGGACCATATGGGAAGATCGTTGCATGTGACGCACCGGCCTGACGAGGTGCAGTCTGCCCGTCAATCGAGTAGTACAGCGGATAGCTCATCCACTCAACCATGCTCTCGAGCATCGACACGTCGATATGTTTGCCGTGTCCCGTTTTATCGCGTTCAATCAACGCGGCGAGGATGTTGGTATAGCCGTACATGCCTGCGGCGATGTCCGCGATCGAACATCCGGCCTTTGCAGGTTTGTTTTCCGAGCCGGTAATGCTCAGAAAGCCGGATTCGCTCTGGATCAGCAGGTCGTACGCCTTCTTGTCGCGGAACGGACCGTCGAGGCCATAGCCGGAGATGTCGCAGACAATCAGCCGCGGATACTTCTCGTGAAGCGATGCATAGTCGAGGCCGAGCCGTTGGGTCGCACCGGGAGCGAGGTTCTGCACGAAGACATCGGCATCTGCAAGCAGCTTGTGCACGACGTCGAGCGCTTGCGGTTGCTTGACATCGAGGGTGAGGCTTTCCTTTGATCGGTTCGTCCAGACGAAGTGAGACGCGAGACCCGAGACGCGTTCGTCGTAATTGCGGGCAAAGTCTCCTGTCCCGGGGCGTTCGATCTTGATCACGCGCGCGCCGAGGTCGGCAAGCTGCCGGGTGCAAAAGGGTGCAGCTATGGCGTGTTCGAAAGTGACGACCTTGATACCTTGAAGCGGACGCATGATCAGACCACCATTTAGAAAGAGCGGGGCAGACCGAGGATGTGCTCGGCGACGTATGAAAGGATAAGGTTGGTCGAGATGGGTGCCACCTGGTAGAGGCGCGTCTCGCGGAACTTACGCTCGACGTCGTATTCTGCTGCGAACCCGAAGCCGCCGTGAAACTGAAGGCAGGCGTTGGCTGCTTCCCACGACGCGTCTGCCGCGAGCAGCTTCGCCATGTTTGCCTGTGCGCCGCAGTGCTTGTGCGCGTCGAACATCTCGCAGGCCTTGTAGCGCATCAGGTTGGCGGCCTCGACGTTGACGAACGCGCGCGCGATAGGGAACTGCACGCCCTGGTTCTGGCCGATCGGCCGGCCGAAGACGACGCGGTCCTTCACGTATTGCGATACCTTGTCGATAAACCAGTAGCCGTCACCGATGCATTCCGCAGCGATCAGCGTGCGCTCCGCATTCAGGCCGTCAAGGATGTACTTGAAGCCCATCCCTTCTTCGCCAATGAGGTCTTCGGCTGGAATGTCGAGATTGTCAAAGAAGAGTTCGTTGGTTTCGTGGTTCACCATATTCAAGATCGGCCGAACCGTCATGCCATGTCCAATTGCTTCGCGAAGATCGACGATGAAGATGGACATACCCTCGCTTTTCTTCCTGACGTCGGACAGTGGTGTCGTGCGCGCAAGAAGGATCATGAGGTCCGAGTGCTGGATACGTGAAATCCAGACCTTCTGGCCGTTGATGACATAGCGGTCGCCTTTGCGTTCTGCTGTGGTCTTGATCTTCGTGGTGTCAGTGCCCGTGGTCGGCTCGGTGACGCCCATCGACTGCAGTCGCAACTCGCCCGAGGCGATCCTGGGCAGGTAGCGTTCTTTTTGTTCCGCAGAACCATGACGCAGCAGCGTGCCCATGTTGTACATCTGGCCGTGGCAGGCACCCGAATTGCCGCCAGAACGGTTGATCTCTTCCATGATGACAGAGGCCTCCGTCAAGCCGAGCCCCGAACCGCCATATTCCTGCGGAATCAGCGCCGCGAGCCAGCCCGCTTGCGTGAGTGCATTGACGAAGTCTTCGGGGTAGCCGCGCGCCTCGTCGACCTTGCGGAAGTACTCACCCGCGAACTGTTGACACAGGTCGCGCACTGCTTCGCGGATGTCTTGATGTGAATCGATTGTCGTATTGAACATGGTGAATCACTGTCGAGAGTAGATTTAAGCGAGGGTTGCGCGCGCCGACATGGTCATCCAGCCTTCATGGTCTGCGGTCCAAAGCTCGACCGTCTTGCCATCGGGCGATGGATTGCCGCATAGAAGAAGTGCGTTACCAATGAAACTCGGGCGCATTGCCTTGAACGAGAAGCGCAGGACCTGGGCATCAGGCCGGTGCCGGCGCACAAGATCCATCAGAAGCGTGGCGATGAGTGGCCCATGCACGACGAGGTCGGGATAACCTTCTGCCTGCATGGCGTACGGCTTGTCGTAATGGATGCGGTGCCCGTTAAACGTCAGCGCGGAGTAGCGAAACATCAACACTTCATTCGGCGCGATTTCCCTTCGCCACTGCGCGTTATCGGGTGCAGCGGCCGGCGCCGGCGCTGGCGCGCCCGGAACGGCTGGCGCCCGATAGACGATGTCCTGTTCTTCGTCGACGGCGAGCGCTCCTGCGCAGAAAATTTGACGATTGACCGTGACAAACGCGAGCTTCCCGGTTCTACCCTCCTTTTCGCTGACGCTCAGAATCCTTGACTCGCGGCTGATCTCGCTGCCGATTGTGAGCGGAGCCAAAAAGCGCAGACGGCCACCTGCCCACATGCGCCGGGGAAGTCCAAGATCGGGGAGGAAGCCGCCTTTCCGTGGATGTCCGTCTTCGGCGATCAGGTGCTGGGGAACAGCCGGCCGAAAAAAGATCCAATGCCACAAATGAGGAAGCTCGTCACCGGTTTGCGGGGCGATCGCGCAATCCAGCGTCGCGCTCATGGCGGCCGCAGGCGTCGGACTAAGGATGTCGCTTGCGGTTTCGGTTCGGTCGCTGGCCTCAGCGATCTGATGGTTCATGCATGTCTCCGGCTGATTCGTCTTCGGTACGGAGACTTTATTTGAACGGCGAGGCACGCGGAAATACGAGATTCATGTGGCGGCCAGAGGATGAGCCTATAGCGGGTGCCGTTCCAGGTCCCGTCGGAAAGAGGGATCCATCCGGTCGCCAGCAATCTGCCGTCTACGCGGACGACGAAGCATTCCGGAATGTCATGAACACGTGCGAATCCGTCGCTTTCGGGGCAAACCGCGGTTGTGTATTCTCAACCGTAAGGTAATCGCCGGGAGTCCTTGGAAGTCGCCGGACGAGCGGGTCGGACGGCAGCCGGTGTGACATGCCGCACAAGGTGCGTCCAAGGGTGGAGTGAGCGGAAGGCTTGTAACCGCGAAAGCCGGTCGCCGAAGACAGGGCAAATTAACGGTTCCGCGAATCTGCCCCTTGATGCTGCCATGGGTAGATGCACGACGTGAATTGACAATCATGGAAACCTGTAAAACATCCTTGTTCGCAGGTGAAAAATGGCTTGCCCCTACGCAGGCGAGTCCGCTACGTGTCACCCGATTCGGGCGTACCAGAAACGGTGTGCGTTATGTGTGTGTCGAGGTCATGCGATTGGCTGGCCCGCTGACGATTGCTTTCTTTCACCACGATGAAGGTGACTGGAATGTCTTCCCGCCCGAGAAGACCCGTTGGGCGGAAGTGAGCAGGGTTTAGAGGGAACGACACAGTTTCCATTCTCGCCTCGCTTTCGTTTGACTCCGCTTGTAACTCACCGTCTTCGGGACCTTATTCGTGATTTTCAACTAGCCATTTATAGCGCCCCAGGGATCGGCAAGTTGTCGGGCGCATACCTGGTGCCCGTCAAGACGTGCAGGAAGCGGCCGTCGCGTGGCTCGCATCGTTGGCAAATGTTTATTAACCGTATCAAGGCAGCGACATGCAATCAAACAAATGGCAGTTTTGGGTAGACCGCGGAGGCACGTTTACAGACATTGTCGCGAAGCGCCCGGACGGAGCGCTGGTAACTCACAAATTGCTCTCCGAGAACCCGGAACAGTATCGCGACGCGGCCGTGGCAGGTATCCGGACGTTATTGGGACTTCAGCCGGACCAATTGATTTCTTCCGAGCTGGTCGAGTGCGTCAAGATGGGGACCACGGTCGCCACGAACGCACTTTTGGAGAGAAAGGGAGAGCCGACGGTACTGGTCACGACCGCGGGCTTTCGAGATGCGCTACGAATCGGCTACCAAAACCGCCCCCGGATCTTCGACAGGCATATAGTCTTGCCGGAGCTTCTTTACAGCTTGGTAGTGGAAGCTGATGAGCGGATCGGCGCGGATGGCGAGGTGATCCGTGCCCTGGATTGTGCTGCCCTGCGCCGCGACCTGACGTCTGCGTATGAGACTGGCGTGCGTAGTGCAGCAATCGTTTTCATGCACGGATATCGCTTCTCCGAACACGAAGAAGCAGCCGCAGGTATTGCAAAGGAAACTGGATTCACCCAGGTAAGTACGTCCTTCGAGACGAGTCCCATGATGAAGTTCGTCAGCCGCGGAGATACAACGGTTGTCGACGCTTATCTTTCGCCCATCTTGCGTCGATACGTAGACCAGGTGGCGCAAGAAATGCCCGGTGTCCGGCTTTTCTTCATGCAGTCGTCGGGAGGCCTTACGGATGCCAATTCCTTCCAGGGAAAGGATGCAATCCTGTCGGGCCCGGCCGGCGGCATCGTCGCCATGGCACGTACGGCTCAGTTGGGCGGCGAGTCCAAGGTGATCGGTTTCGACATGGGTGGAACGTCTACGGACGTGTCGCATTTCATCGGCGAATTTGAACGGGAGTTTGAAACCCAAGTCGCCGGGGTTCGCGTCCGCGCACCTATGATGAGCATCCACACCGTCGCCGCCGGCGGAGGGTCGGTGCTGAACTTTGACGGATCGCGCTTTCTGGTCGGTCCGGAAAGTGCTGGCGCCAACCCTGGGCCGGCGAGCTACAAGCGCGGTGGTCCGCTCGCCGTGACTGACGCGAATGTATTGCTTGGTAAAATTCAGCCTCACTATTTTCCCCGTGTGTTCGGACCCGGCGCCAACGAATCGCTTGGCGTCGAAGTCGCGCGGAACAAGTTTGAAGAGCTGGCTCAGCAGACCGGTCGCAGCGCTGAGTGCGTCGCCGAAGGGTTCATCCAGATTGCCGTTCAACAGATGGCAAATGCAATCAAGAAGATCTCCGTCGCACGAGGCTATGACGTAACTGGCTATGCCCTGCAATGCTTCGGTGGCGCTGGCGGGCAGCACGCGTGCCTGGTGGCCGATGCCCTCGGGATAACGCGCGTCTTCGTGCATCCGCTGGCTGGCGTCTTGTCCGCCTACGGCATGGGGCTGGCTGACCAAACCGTCATTCGCGAACAGGCAAGTGAACTGACGCTTCAGGAGTCGTCGCTGCCACATATTGCGGAGCAGCTCGACCAGCTTGGACGCGCAGCATCGGAGGAGCTCGAGAAACAGATGGTCAGCTCCGGAAAGGTTCGAATCGAGTATCGCGTGCATGTTCGATACGAGGGTAGCGATTCTGCACTGATCGTGCCGTTCGGGAAGCTCGATGAAATCGTCGAGAACTTTGAAGTTGCCTATCGCACGCGATACGCGTTCCTCATGCAAGGCAAAGCGATGGTGGTCGAAGCTGTTTCGGTGGAGGCGATCATCAAGGGTGATGCCCCGGAGGAGCCGAGATTCCAGATCCATTCAGGCAAGGAGGCGCCGCGCCGGGAGACGGTGCAACTGTATTCCTCCGGGCGTTGGCACGGGGCGGCACTGGTCGCTCGTGAAGACATGACCCCAGGGGACTTCGTTGTGGGACCTGCGGTGATAGCCGAGAAGAACGCTACGACGGTACTGGAGCCCGGATGGAATGCGAGCCTCACGGAACTCAACCATCTGGTTCTTGAGCGCAGGGAGCCGAAGACGGCTGAGTTTGCAATCGGCACTACGGTCGATCCGGTCATGCTTGAGGTGTTCAATAACCTCTTCATGAACATTGCTGAACAAATGGGCCTGCAGCTTCAAAATACGGCTCACTCCGTGAACATTAAGGAACGGCTGGACTTCTCCTGTGCGCTATTTGACGCTGACGGCAATCTGGTCGCCAATGCACCGCATATGCCGGTTCACCTGGGGTCCATGGGCGAGAGCGTGAAATCGATCATCAATAACAACGTGGGAAATATCTCCCGCGGTGACGTCTTCGTTATCAACGATCCCTATGACGGTGGAACCCACCTGCCGGACGTAACGGTTGTCACACCTGTGTATCTGGACGGTCACGACGCCGACGGCCCGAGTTTCTACGTAGGCAGCCGCGGACATCATGGCGAACTCGGCGGTACAACGCCGGGCTCGATGCCACCGTTCTCGAAGTCGATCGACGAAGAGGGCGTGCGTTTTCGAAGTGATTTCAAGCTCGTGGAGCGCTCGAGATTTCGCGAAGCAGAAGTACTGGAGGTCCTGACAAGTGGTGCCTGGCCGAGTCGGAACCCGACGCAGAACATCTCCGACCTCAACGCGCAGATCGCGGCGAACGAGAAGGGCGTGCACGAACTGCAGAGCATGGTCGATCAATATGGCCTTGATGTCGTTCACGCCTATATGCGACATGTCCAGGATAACGCAGAAGAATCGGTTCGCCGGGTGATTTCCCGCATGCGAAACGGTTCATTCTGTTTGCCACTGGATAATGGATCGCAGATCAAGGTGGAAATCAGTGTAAATACCGCAGAGCGCTCGGCCGTGATTGACTTCACAGGAACGTCGGAGCAGCAAGAGAACAACTTCAATGCGCCAAGGGCCATTTGCATGGCCGCGGTGCTGTACGTGTTCAGGACGTTGGTGGACGATAACATCCCGCTTAACGCAGGATGTCTCATACCGCTGAAAGTTGTCATTCCGCCTGGTTCCATGCTGAATCCAAAGGAACCGGCATCTGTGGTTGCGGGGAACGTCGAGACATCGACGTGCATCACGAACGCGCTCTACGGCGCGCTGGGCGTGATGGCGGGTAGTCAATACACAATGAACAACGTCACCTTCGGAAATTTGCAAGTTCAGTATTACGAAACGATCAGCGGTGGTACAGGAGCCGGACGGACTGATATCTTTGACGAATCAGGCCGCGAAGGGTTCGATGGTACCTCTGCTGTTCAGGCCCACATGACCAACTCACGACTTACGGACCCTGAAGTTCTGGAATTCCGATATCCCGTCCGGCTTGATAGCTTTACGATTCGATCGTCTTCGGGCGGAGCTGGAAGGTGGAACGGCGGCGATGGCAGCGTCAGGCGTGTCCGCTTCCTTGAACCGATGACCGCCAGCATCTTGTCCAATGGGCGGAAGCACGGGGCATTTGGCCTGAAGGGAGGCCAGGCAGGCGCGGTCGGTGTCAACCGGATCATCCGGAACGACGGCACGATCGAGATATTGGATCACATCGGCGAGGTCAAAATGGCAGTTGGCGACGTGTTTGAGATCTCTACGCCGGGCGGCGGAGGGTATGGCAGACCGGAAGCCACCGTCTAAGAGTTGGCGCGGCAGCGGACTACCGGCATGTCTGCGCAAGCATGCCTCGGGAACCGGTGAGGCAGGGTGTTTCCGAGGTTGAAAATGTATATGGACCCACTAGCGGATCAAATGATGCTTCAGTTCAATGGCGTATCCGTCCTGAAAAAGGCAAACATCTATTTCGATGGGAAATGTATTAGCCGCCTCGTTCTTTTCCAGGATGGCAGCCGTGCAACGCTTGGCGTGTTATTTCCATCGAAACTTAACTTCGACACGAAGCGAAGAGAGACGATGGAGATAGTTGCCGGATCGTGTCGCGTTCGGATGTCCGGCAGCGACGAATGGTCGACATACGAGGCCGGAGAGCGATTCGTGGTTCCCGAAAATTCCAGCTTCGAGATCGAAGTTCAGGAGCCGACGGAATATGTGTGTCATTACCATTGAGAACCGTTCGACTTGTACGACATCAGCCACCTATGTACGTGTGCGGTTCGGCGTTGGTAACTCGTCGAGCGTGAGTGAGTTGGGTCGTATTTATTGAGAATGGATACACAATCAATCAGGAGTATGTATGAAAAAACATGAAGATAAGGTTGTAATTGTAACGGGCGCTGCTCAAGGTCTTGGTTTTGCGTGCGTGGAGCGATTCCTGTCGGACGGCTCGAAGGTCTTCATGGTTGATCTTCAGAAAGACAAGCTGGATGAGCTTGTTGAGCGATTGGGAGACCGGGTATCGGCGTACGCTTGCGATTTGTCGGAAATTTCAAGCGCACTGGCGGCAGATATTGTTGCGAAGGCTGTTGCGGTGTTTGGGCGGGTGGACGTCCTGGTAAATAACGCGGGCATTATGGCAACTGCTGATTTCGTTGATTTTCCGGAGGACGTTTTCGACCGGACGCAACGGATCAACGTCAAGGCAGCCTTCCTAATTGGTCAGGCAGTTGCGCGGCAAATGATCAAGCAGGGACAGGGTGGTGCGATCGTCAACATGTCGTCGGTGAACGCAAACCTGGCCATTCCAACTGCGGTGGCATACGCGGTTTCCAAGGGGGCGATGAAGCAACTCACGGCAGTGATGGGTGTCTCGCTGATCCCCCACGGGATCCGCGTGAACGCTGTCGGCCCCGGCACCATCTTGACGGAGCTTGTCACGAAGTCAGTCATGGGGAATGATCAGGCCCGGCGCAATCTTCTTGCGCGAACGCCTATCGGGCGATGCGGGGAGCCGGCGGAGGTCGCAAGCGTGGTTTCATTCCTGGCGAGTGACGACGCGTCGTACATGGTTGGACAAACAATCTACCCTGACGGCGGCCGTATGATCGTCAACTATACCGTTCCGGTGATCGATTAAAGGGTAGGGGAGGACCTCAGTCTGTCCTCCTGATCCCGGCATCGGATTTGGTCTGGAGCGAGGCGTCCTGATTGTCACCTGCGCTCGACAGGAAACACATCGTGAGAGCGACGGCCTCGCCATGCTCACCTGCACTCGTGTGCAGATTTCGGTTGGACAGTTCCAGCATCGAACATTGTTTCCACAGTCGCCGGGTTAAAGCCAATGCGGCACCTGCGGACACGAGCGCCACCCGATCGCGCTCGCCGGGTAGTCAGCCCGCTCCTTAAGGAGCGGGGTCATAGCTGACTTGAACCCGTACCAATCGATTTAGCGCTGCCGTATCCACGTCCGCGAGAAAACAAGGAGAGGTCATCAAAAAAGATGCGCCAGCACAGATCCGGCTTCGTAGTAGCCGGAACGTACTCCACGGAACAAAGGCCTTTCCGGATCCGTGGCCGCAAGGGGCATATCCTGCTTCGGATCAAGGATCCGATTGGCCATTATTCTACCGAACACTGTCCCCGTGCCGATTCCGCGCCCGTTGTAACCATGGAACGAGATAACCTGGCGGTCAAGCTCATGATAACGGGGAAGGCTATTAGTCGTTGCAGCGATTGTTCCAAACCACTCGGCCTCGAATTTCACATCTCGCAACATTGGAAACATTCGCCCGAGGGATCGTCTTGCGTAGGCGCGGTGCACCGCGGAGCCAATATTTCGCAGTGCACCGACGCTGCCGAAGATCAGGCGCCCCGCAGCGTCTGCTCGCAGGGAGGTAACGACGGACCTGGTGCAGATAAGCCCCTCTCGATTTGTCAGAATATGCCGCCTGATTTCATCCGGCAACGGTGATGTGGCAAACTGAAAATAGTACAGCGGAATGATTTCCCGCTTGAGTGAAGATAATAAGGAGTCTGAATAAGCGTTGGTAGAGGCAACAACCCAGTCCGCAAGTATTGTCCCCGTCTCCGTGCGGATCTTCCAGCAATTAAACTCTCGTTTGATGTCCAACACGGCACTTTCGGAAAATAGACTCGCACCTTTGCTGATCGCAGCGCGCGCGAGGCCACGCACGTAGGAGAGCGGTTGAATCGTGCCCGCGCGTTCATCGAGGAGCGCTCCGGTGAATTGCGTGCTGCCTGTGCGATTTGCGGTTTCCGCCGCGTCCAGAAGACGGACAGGTGCGCCGCGTCGCTTCCATTGTTCTTCGCGTTGCTGAATCTCGTGCAGACCAGACCGTCCGACTGCGCATTGAAGCGTGCCATTCCGGACTGCTTCGCAGTCGATACCGTGACGCGAGATCAGATCGAACACGAGACTCGGTGCCTCTCCTAAAACACTCAGGAGTCGCTCACCGGCTTCCTCGCCGAGCTCGGCACAGACAACTTCCGGCTGGACCCACATCCCGGGGTTAACCAGTCCGGCGTTCCTTCCCGATCCCCCGTATCCGAATTGTTGAGCTTCGAGAACGACGACCTTGGCTCCCTTTTCGGCAAGATGGAGGGCTGCGGACAAACCCGTAATCCCGCCCCCGATTACTGCCACGTCCACTTGCAAGTGAGCTTGCAGGCGGGCGGTTAAAGGGGCACTTATTGCTGTCTTCTCCCAAAGACCATGAGTCTCGTTCGTCAATGACATAGTTGCGATAGCTCCATGAGATGCATTGGGACACGATACAGATGGCCAATGAATACTCAAAGAGACGAATTTGTACTATGTCATGTAAATCAGGAATGCTGGTGGCGTGTATTACTGACGATGCGGAAGAGTCTAGCCCCCGGAGCGCTTGCGTGACCGTATGGGGTATGGATCGGGGCATGGTTCGATTAACACGGTTGGTTTGAATTGCGCTTCCCGTGCCAACCAGTCGCGAAAAAGGATCAACTCCGGATTGTCGCGCCTGCTTTGCGGCCAAAGGAGATGGTAGGAGTTGTCCGACGGCGTTACTTTATCGAACAGAGGGACCAGTTCGCCTCTCGTTATTTCCTGCTGATACAGGACGGCCGGCAACAACGCTACGCCAAGTCCGGCTTTTGCGGCAGATGCCATCGTCTCGAACTGGTCGAATAGTGGACCCGTTACCGAGTCGTAGTACACGCCGTTCGAGAGGAACCACCTTTCCCATGCGTCGGGCCTCGACCGCAGGATCAGCAGCGGCGCCGTCAGCAGATCTTCGGGAGATGGGAAGGGGTGAGTTTCCGCGAAGCCTGCGCTAGCGAGGGCGAAAACTGACTCCCCCATCAACGGAATTGATTCAGCCCCCATCCACAACGGCTGGCCGAAGTGAATCGCGGCATCAAACGGCTCTGCATCAAATTCAATCGGCGTGGTACGCGTCGAAAAGTTGATGATGAGATCGGGGTTCGCAGAACAGAACGAGGGTAACCGGGGGATCAACCACCGTTCGGCGAAACCGGGGACGACTGCGAGATCCAGGGACGCGGTCCGTGGGCTGGCTCTAATAGCCATTGACGCGTCCCCGATGTGCTTCAGGGCGTGTCTGATGTCGCGCGCGTACTTGACGCCCGCAGCGGTGAGAATCACCGTCTGACGCTCCCGTACGAACAGATCGGCCCCGAGTCGCTCTTCGAGGGTCCGAATTTGCCGACTGACGGCGCTTTGTGTCAGGTTAAGCTCAATGGCAGCCTGAGTGAAGCTTCCTGTGCGGGCGGCTGCCTCGAAGGCTGCGAGCATCGCAGTGGGCGGTAAAAACCGCCGGGGAATAGCCATAAGTCCCTCGCCGGGTTTGTCACTATCTGGATGAGAATATCGCTTAAGCGCGGGCCGAGGGCAAGGAGGGCTTGCCCTCGGCCCGCGCCGGAATGGTTTGCTACTTGGGGTTCGTCACTTCCAGCGCCACCCATTGGCCGTTCTCGCACTTATAGACAGTGACCGTAGCATTACGCAAGTTGCCGTATCGATCGTAGGAAAAGTGGTCGGTCGTGACGCCTTTCATGTCGATTTTGGCGAGCTTGGGCAGATAAGCGGATGGATCGGACGAGCCGGCTTCCGACATTGCCTTCATCATGGCCATCGCGCCGTCATAGCTAAACGGCGCGTAGAGCACCGGTTTGCTTCCGAACTTCGCGTCATATCGTTTGGCGAATGTCTCTCCACCGGGCATGCGGTCGAGAGGACTACCGGGAAGCGATACAAGGACTCCTTCCGCGGACTGCCCGGCTACCTTGATGAAGTTGTCGGTCTTTGCCATCTCACCGGAAACAAACAAGCTTGTCATGCCCAGGCTCCGCGCCTGCTTGACCATAGGTGCCGACTGAGCATCTGCGCCGGCATAATAGATAAGGTCGGGGTTCTTCCCTTTCAGCACGGTAAGAATGGCTTTGAAGTCTGTAGACTTATCGGTAGTGTATTGACGGTCAATGACGTTTCCGCTCGCCGCTTTCACCGACTTCTCGAACTCATCCGCCAGGCCCTGCCCGTATGCGGTGCGATCATCGACAATCGCGACGCGCTTGGCGTGCACCTTGTCTACGACATACCGTCCCATGACACCACCTTGCTGCGTATCGGATGTCATCACACGGAAGGTTGTTTTAAAGCCCTGCTGCGTGTACGCAGGGGCGGTGGACATGGAAATCTGAGGGATGCCTGCCTGAGCGTAGATCGCGGATGCGGGAATCGACACGCCGGAATTCAAGTGCCCGAGCATTCCCTTGATTCCGTCGTCGACAAGTCGTTGCGCAATCATCGTGCCGGTCTTCGGGTCCGCCTGGTCGTCTGCCGAATCGAGCACGAACGTGGTGATCTTTCCATCAATCCTGGGTTTTGTGGCGTTGAACTCGTCGATCGCCAGCATGGCACCCATTTCGTAGTCTTTGCCGTACATCGCCTGAGGGCCGGTCATCGGGGCGGAGAACCCAATCTTGACCGTTTGCGTTTGCGCCTGCGCTTGAGCGACGGGGATTGTCGCAAGGGACACTGCGGTAGCAACACCGGCTAAGAGGAAACTCGAACTAACAGTTTTCATGCTGGAATCCTTGTACCTTATATCAATTTCACGCCAATCCATGTCGATAGGTCATAGACACGTCTGGTAACGGTTTGAAAAAATAATTTAATGCCTTTTTGATCTCTCCAGTATCCGATTAGGATTCCTCCATTCTTAACCATCGCGCACCAGTTCTTGAGGGCGCGCGTGGCGGCCAGCGGGTTTCGCAACAGGTCTATTCGCGACCACGGGCGGTAGCAGATCGCCTGATTCGTATCGGAATGGGAAGAGCCTCGTTCAGACGGTCTTGACGTATGCACGATGGAGACGCGCAACGCCTTGCTGGATTACCTCAGGCGACGACGTGGCATATGACAAACGCAAACTGTTCGATGCGCGGGTGTCGAAGTAACACTGACTGCCCGGTATAAACAAAACCTGTTCCGTAACGGCGTTGTCGAATAGTTGTTGCATGTCCAATTTCCCCTGGAAATTGGCCCATAGAAACATCCCTCCCTCCGGTTTTGCAAAGGAAAGGTTGTCACCAAAGGCTTGGCGCAAACTATCGGACAGTGCGTTCGCACGTGCCCGGTAAATCTCGATAGTACCGGGAAGGTTGGATTCAAATCGGGAGGAACGCAGATACTCGTTGGCGATCGCCTGATTCCACGGCGACGAACACATATCCGATACCTGCTTGGCCATTACGCACCGCCTCGCCACCGCTGCCGGAGCGACTATCCAGCCGATGCGGATCCCGGGCGTGACGACCTTGGAAAGGGTTGAGAGATAGACGCTCCAGTGCTCGGACGAGGGAACCTCAGAGGCGAGCGCACGCATTGGAGGGACTGTTTCCCCAGCGAAGCGCAGCGCGCCGTACGGATCGTCCTCAACGAGCAAGAACTGATGCCGTGCAGCCAATTCCAGGAGCTTGATGCGCCGTTCACGTGTGAGTGTCGCCCCCGTTGGATTGGCAAAGTTTGCAACGACGTAAAGCATCTTGGGCTTGCTCGGCAGCATTGAAAGGACCCTTTCGACGGCGTCCGCATCAATCCCGTTCGTATCGCCGTCGATCCCAATGACATTCGCGCCGGCCAACCGCAGCGCAGCCAAAGCCCCGGGATACGTTGGGTTTTCCACAAGAACCGTGTCGCCAGACACGACGTTGCTGCGCAACAGGAAGTCGAATGCCTGTTGCGATCCGGTTGTGACGAGCAATTCGTCCGTGTTGGCATGAATGCCGCGTCTTTCGCTCAGTTCAAGAAGCGCGTCACGCAGTTCATGGAGTCCCTCGGTCGCACCATATTGCATGCACTGCAGGGGATTTGCTTCCCAGGCGTCGTCGGCCGCCTGCCGCAGACCGTGCAGATCGAACGATTCAGCGGCAGGATATCCCCCGGCAAACGAAATGACGGATGGATCGGCAGCAAGCTTCGCGAGTTCGCGAATCGCCGATCCGCGAGGAGTCTGATAGGGGGCGGTAAAGTTATATGCGATGGAAGTCATGTTGGGATCAATCTCGCGAAACGAACAGCAACAAAGGACGATGGGTTTCAATGCGGTAGTCGACCGCTGGCATTCAGGTTCGGGTACGGCGTCGAATTACGGTGCGGCGGTTAGTATCCCGTTAGGGGGAAAGGCGCGGAACGGAAGACTTCGGATCGTCGAGCATGGTCTTCGCGTCACCGGACATCGTCACCAGACCCGAGTCCATCACGTAGCCGCGATTCGCCGTCTGCAGCGCCAGACGCGCGTTCTGCTCAACCAGCGGCGCCGTCATGCCTTCGGCCGAGACCTTGCATCCACCAAAAATGGAACGAATGCCTTAGGAAGCCGAAATATCCACGTTGTGGCGATCGTCGGCTGAATCGGGACGTAGCATGTCGGCCACGGGTGTCTCCTTGTTCAGGGTGAAGGACGCGTTGTCGCGTCTCGATAGGCAGGCATGCATTTCCGCTTAGCTGACGTTGCCGACGCAGACGTATTTCCTTTCGGAATATTCGTCGATACCGTGTCTGGACCCCTCCTTGCCAAACCCTGATTCCTTTATGCCGCCAAACGGCGCAACCTCCGTCGAGATGGCGCCTTCGTTCAGGCCAACAATGCCGTAGTCGAGGGCTTCCGTAACGCGAATGCTTCGGTTGAGATCGGACGTGTAGAAATAAGCAGCAAGACCGTAGCGCGTTGTGTTTGCGAGAGTAATGGCTTCTGCTTCGTCAGTGAAGCGCGTTATGGCGGCGACGGGACCAAAAATTTCCTCATGCATGATCGACATGGAGTAGTCGACCTCAGTCAGCACGGTCGGTGTGTAGAACCTGGGGCCTGCAGAATGCGGTTGGCCACCGGCTCTCACCTGGGCACCCTTCGCACGTGCATCGTCGACGAGTCGTTCGACTTTGCGAAAGGCCGCATCGTCGATGAGCGGTCCCAACGTCACCCCGTGGTCCGTTCCACGTCCCACACGCATGGAGATTACGGCCTTTGTGAGCCTCTCTACGAACGAGTCGTAAATTCCCGCTTGCACGAAGAAGCGGTTCGCGCAGACGCAGGTCTGGCCACCATTTCGAAATTTGGAGGCGAGGGCGCCTTGGACGGCGGCATCAAGGTTCGCGTCATCGAAGACAATGAACGGCGCGTTGCCACCCAATTCAAGCGACAGCTTCTTCATGGTCCCGGCGCACGCAGCCATCAACTTCTTGCCTACGGCCGTCGAACCGGTGAACGACAATTTGCGAACCGTCTCGCTTTCAATTAGTTCCGCGCCAATGTCCTCCGCGTTGCCCGTCAGAATCGACAAGGCGCCTTTGGGCAGGCCGGCTTCTTCCGCAAGAACGCACAGCGCGAGCGCAGAAAATGGTGTCTGGGGTGCGGGCTTCAGCAGCACGGTACAGCCTGCGGCGAGCGCTGGCGCAACCTTGCGCGTCACCATGCCTGACGGAAAATTCCATGGTGTGATCGCCGCACATACGCCAACGGGCTGGCGGATGACCGTTATTCGCTGAGTTCCGCGGGGTGCCGGAATTGTCTCTCCATAGATCCGCTTTGCCTCTTCGCCAAACCATTCAAGAAAAGATGATGCGTAGTCGATCTCACCCATTGCCTCCGCGTATGGCTTACCCTGTTCGGCAGTCATGATCCGCGCGAGATCGGCCTTATGCTCTTGCATAAGTGCAGCCCATCTCTGCAGTACCGCCGCCTTTGCCTTGCCCGTCCATTGACGATATTCAGCGAAAGCCTTGTCGGCAGCGCGGATAGCATCCGCTACTTGCGCGCGTGTCAGGCACGGTACTCTTCCGAGCCTTTCCCCGTCGGCGGGATTGTGGATCGTTTGCCATGAATCACCGCTTCCTGCGGACCATTCTCCACCGACGTATGCCGCCTCGCGAAACAGGTCAGTGCGCTGAAGATTCAACATATATGTCCCTCTCGATGCATTCAGGAGTCTATTCAGTCGCCGGTTCGCTCCAGGCTAGCGGCGGCCCCATGAGGAAGTACGGCTGCGAGGCTCGACGCTACCTCTATGAAGTACGGTCCCTGCGCCGTCAACCCGCGTTTAATGGCTGAATCGATTTCGTCCGGCCGGGAAATCCGCTCTGATTCCACGCCGAACGCGCTGGCGATTTTTATGAAGTCGGGGTTTGACAGCGTCGTGCCAACGTGGCGGCCGGGATACGTGCGTTCCTGGTGGATGCGGATTGACCCGTAACAGTTGTTGTTTGAAAGAATGAACAGGATCGGAAGATTGCGTTCAACCGCGGCAATCATTTCGTTTCCTGTCATGAGGAAACCGCCGTCACCGACGAGGCACACGGTCTTCTGGCCAGGCAGACGCAGTTGGGTGGCGATAGCGGCGGGAGTGCCGTAGCCCATCGCACCTGACAGGGGTGCCATCAGCCGCTGGGGGAAACAGAACGGGAAGTAACGATAGACAGGCGCAGCAAACGTACCCGCGTCGAGACAGATCGACACGTCCGCGGGTGCATGCGAAGCCAGGGAACGAACTACGTCAACGAACGGCACCCCATCAACGACCTCATGTGCCGGCCACTGTGCGATCTTCGTGGCTATGACACGTAACCGCCCGGCCCAGTCGCTATCCCGTCGAAGCGGCACGGTGGAGGTCACAAGTGCTTCCGCCAATGCCACTGGATCACAAACGACGCCGATGTCCGGAGCAATGTTCAAGCCGACGGCGTGCTCGTCGTCGCAGCAGTGAACGAAGGTCTGCACGGGCCGCGGCAATTTCGGAAAGCGATAGCCCTGCGTGGTGATGTCGCCCATGCGTGTACCGAGCGCGATGATCAGGTCACTCGATTCAAAGGCTTCCATCTGATGCTGAGGATTCGCGAGTCCGAGGTCTCCCACGTACAACGCGTGCTGATTCGGAAAGATGTCCTGCCGGCGGAACGACACGACAACAGGTACGTCGAAGGTCTCAGCAAGGCGCAGCAGCGCGTCGCGACCACCAGGAGCGACAAACCCTCCGCCTGCAATTATGAGAGGGCGCTCGGCGCTTTTGAGCAACTGTGCGATCTGCTGTACGGTGTTGGATGACGGCAGCGTAGGCGCGTGGCGAGCGGCTTTCCAGGAAGGCTGTTCGACCAGCTGTTGCTGGATATCCTCGGGGACAACCAGAACGACCGGACCGGGCGTGCCGCTCGTCGCAATACGGATTGCCTTGAATGCTGCTTCAGCAAGTCGGTCCGGTTCAGTTACTTCAACAACCCACTTCGCAATCGAGCCATACATCCTTTGATAGTCGATTTCCTGGAAGGCTTCCTTGCGCAAGTCCCCCTTCGGAATTTGCCCAACAACAAGGATGAGGGGAATGCCGTCCTGCTGAGCTGTATGGACTCCGATCGATGCGTTTGTCGCACCGGGTCCTCTGCTGACCATGACGACACCAGGACGACCAGTGATACGGCCATCTGCGCAAGCCATGAAGCTCGCTCCGCCTTCGTGGCGACAAGTAACGACATCGATTCGCGGAAAATCACCAAGTGCATCAAGGATGCCCAGGTAACTTTCGCCTGGAACCAGGAAGATGCGATCTATGCCATTCGCGGTGAAGGCGGAAAGCAATGCGTGAGAGGAAGTATTCAGTTCGCCTTTTTTCATGATGCAGGATTCAATCTGGTATGGCCTCAAAAGAAGGGAGAGGAGTCGTATGCACAGCATTGTTGTATGATCGTGGCGATACATCAATGAGTTGGCTGGCATATCAGCTATGCCGAAATGGCAGAGGGTGGAATGGACTTGAGACGACTCGAACTACTGCTCCAGGTGGCGGACTTTGACAGTTTTTCGAAGGCTGCGACGGTATTGGGTATTGCCCAACCCGCCTTGGGCAGACAGATTCAGAAGCTCGAGGAGGAGTGCGGTTTCCGCCTCTTCTATCGTCACGGTCGTGGCGTGTCGTTGACGCCCGAAGGAGAGTTGCTGCTTGAACGAGCGCGGCCGCTCGTGCGGCAGCTCGCATTAATTCCGGCAGATCTTCAGTCAGAGCACGATTCGCCGAGTGGGACCGTGACCTTGGGCCTTACGCCCACTGTGTGCAATCTTCTGGGCCTCAGGCTTGTCATGGCGGTCCGGGAGAAATACCCGCAGTTACATGTCAACGTGATCTCAGGCTACAGCGGTTACGTCCACGAATGGCTCGTAGACGGGCGACTCGACATGGCGATATTGCACGACGCCCGTCGCTCATCAACAGTGGCTGTTGATCCGCTTGCCGCTGCGGAACTGTTTCTCATCGTGCCGAAGGAATGTCCGGAGTTCGATCCTTCAGACGTCTTGACCATGACGTCCATATGCAAGATCCCTCTGGTTTTACCAACGCGAAATCACGGCTTGAGGCGGACGCTTGATTACGCAGCAGGCGAAGCGGGCGGGGCGCTTAGGGTTACCTATGAAGTCGACACCCTGGAGCTACTCAAACAAATTGTCATCGCGCGACTTGCTTGCACGGTTCTGGCGAAAGCGGCTGTACTCCGTGAACTTGAGGACGGTACTTTGGTCGCCCATCGCATCACTGCTCCGGCCATGCATACGAAGCTCATGCTTGCAACAGCGGTGCGACGGCCGATTACTCGTGGCATCCGAATCGTGGAGCAACAGATCAATGAGCTGATTAGTGAAATAATTGCAGACGAAAGCGAGAAATTTGGGCTGGTGGCGCCGCAGTAACCGGGCATCACGTAGCATGCGAGCGCATTCTTATGGTACAGGCAACCGAAAGGGAAATCCGGGAGCGGCGCGAGGTTCCAGCAGAAGTCATTTTGCGCTCGTGAGATTGCGGCAATCATTCCCTGGCCGACTGACGGTGTCACTAAAATCCGAAGCTCGTAATATTGGTGGCACTCGTCAATATCGCAGGTTTCGCCAGCCAACACGGGCGAACGAAGAGCTTACAGCGCAGCACAGGCCGCGGCTAGATCTTCCAGCGCTGTTCCGACGGCCTTGAAGACGGTGACTTCCTCGGAGTTTGTCCGTCCCGGGTGTTGTCCATGGCAGAGTTCATGGAGACGCGCCCGCACGTCTTGCTCTTTAAACACGCCGGCAGCGATGGGCTCCAGAAGGTCGCCTGCCTTCGCCAAGGCTTCGTCAGTATCAACGAAGACAGACGTGCCCACATAGCAGTCGTTATCGCTCTCGCGCATTGTCGGAGTGAATCCGCCAATGAGGTCGAGGTGCATGCCTGGTCTGAGCCACTTACCTTGAATCAATGGCCTGGTAGAGAGCGTTGCGCACGACACGATGTCAGCCTCGGCGACCGCGGACTCGAGATCCTCGACAACCCTTGCGACCGCACCCGCTTGGTTCAGCTTCTCCGCGAGCGACGCAGCACTGTTGTTCTCAATGTCCCATACCATGATCTTCCGGATGGGGCGCACTGCAGCGTACGCTTCGGGAATCAACGAGCCCACCCGGCCACTACCCACAAGGAGTAGTGTCGACGAATCCGGCCGGCTGAGATAGCGGGCGGCCAATGCGGAGGCGGCTGCGGTACGCCGGGAGGTGATGGTGTCTCCGTCCAGCATGGCGAGAGGAACCCCCGTTTCTGCATCAAACAGCAAGTAAGTCGAGTGCAAGGCAGGAAGTCCGCGGGTTCGATTGCCCGGGAAGACTGAAGCGGTCTTCAACCCGAACTTCTTACCTTGTTGCCACGCAGGCATCAATAGAAAAATTCCATCCTGACCATCTGAACCAGACTCGATCTTGTGTGAGTGCCTCAACGGTACGTCGCAACCTTGCACAAACATTTCTTCCAGCGCATTGATGAGCTTGCTTGCAGGCAAGCGCGCGATGGTTTCGTTTTGGTCGACAATCTGCATGAGTCTCCTTTGCAACTGTTATGCGTGTCTTTCGGACCTGGATGGTCCGGTTCGCAATCGCGAGTTCGTTGATCGTAAGTGTCGCGTGGCTCTGAGCCATCATGCAATTTCAGGGGGCTATGCGAGCGCATGCGCCAATTGCAGTGTGAGGTGACCTTTTCGTCGTCCTGCCATGGCAAGGGTCTCCCTAAGTTGGTTCCATGGAATTCGCGAATGAACGACCGCTTCAAAGCAGGCGAGGGAAGTCATGAAACATTGCTCTTCCTGCAGATCGCATTAGCGCATTGTTGTATGGGAGAAATGGAGCATCAATGGAGTTGCCGGCATATCAGCTATGCCGGAAAAGCAGGATGATCGGTCCTGGAGTGTGACGCGACGAAATCGCGTTCCAGACCAACATCCTCGCGCCTAATTGGGCGGTAGAAACGGCGCGCGTTGGCGGGGACGGACCTGGCTTTGCCGTGGTTGTGCGAGGAGGGCGCATCTACGGACGACGCATTGACTGTCATTCCACGGGCTCATGACCTGATAACAAAACGTCGCTTCAAATACGCGCTGCTATCGGCGACGATACAACAAAGGGCCGTACAGGCGCAGACACGTGCGAAGAGAATGCCATTCTGATGGGTCCGCCGAAAATCGGCTACGTCATGGGGGAAGCGTCTTCGGGTGGCGCATGGTCATTGACGCGAACGAAGTGATGAGGAAGCACACATGAAAATCAGTCGCACCATTTCCACCGTTGAAGTACACACCGGCGGAGAGGCATTCCGAATTGTGACGAGCGGGCTTCCCCGCGTTCCGGGGGACACCATCGTCAAGCGCCGCGCATGGCTGAAAGAGAACGCGGACGACATCCGGAAAGCGCTAATGTTCGAGCCGCGTGGGCATGCGGACATGTACGGCGGGTATCTGACCGAACCGGTTAGTCCCACTGCAGACTTCGGAGTCATCTTTCTCCACAACGAGGGCTATGCCGACCACTGTGGACACGGCGCTATCGCGTTGGCCACCGCGGCGGTAGAGTTGGGATGGGTTCAACGGCAGATTCCTGAGACTCGCGTTGGCATCGACGCGCCATGTGGCTTGATCGAAACATTTGTGCAATGGGATGGGGAGCACGCCGGTACCGTTCGGTTTGTCAACGTGCCGTCGTTCATTTGGAAGCGCGATGCTGTCGTTGAGACGCCCTTGTTCGGTACCGTCAAGGGCGATATCGTTTTTTCAGGGGCGTTCTTTTTCTACACCGATGGTGCGCCGCACGACCTCGAAATTCGAGAATCTAACGTGGAAGCACTCGTGCGCTTCGGTGATGAGGTCAAGAAAGCTGCAAATAAAGCATATAAAGTCGAGTATCCGGATATTCCGGAAATCAATCACGTTTACGGCACGATCATTGCCAACGCACCGCGCCATGAGGGTTCGACGCAGGCCAACTGCTGCGTGTTCGCTGATCGCGAGGTGGACCGTTCTCCGACCGGCTCCGCTACCGCAGGACGCGTCGCGCAGCTCTACCTGCGTGGTGAATTGGGTAAGGATGAGACTCTCGTGAACGAGTCCATCGTCGGAACAGTTTTCAAAGGACGTGTGTTGAGCGAAACAACAGTCGGGGATTTTAATGCAGTTGTCCCGGAAGTCGAAGGCAAGGCGTATATCTGCGGCTTCGCGAATTGGATTGTGGACGAGCGTGACCCTCTGGCGTACGGGTTCCTTGTTCGATGAACTCTCTTCTCCAGTACCGGTTGACGCGGAAAACCGTTGCAATGGACGAGCATGTTTCGTGCGAGGCAGACGTTGGCTGGACGTTCGTGGGTCGAGGATAGTTTCACTGTATGGCAACTACCCTCAGACACGCATGACGTCTGCCACTAACGAACTTTCGATGGTGTATTTTATGACCAAAGCAACTTGCGGCCCACGGCCGCCTGTTGTGATTTTCTGATGGCTGCAGAGCGTGAGCTGTGAGCGGGCCGGATGCAGCTTCATTCATACGACGTGGTGCGCTCAAACAGATTTGCCGACTACAAGCCCCGATAATCCGCCCATCTGTGGTTACCGAGAATGAAGATCTCCCGAATCGATGTCTATAACTTCGACCTCACCTACGTACATGGTGTCTTAACCTTATCGGGAGGGCGGGAGATTTCCTCGCTTCCGTCGACGCTCGTGCGGATCACGAGCGATTCCGGCCACAAAGGTTGGGGCGAGATTTGCCCACTGGGTTCCGCTTATCTGCCGCAGCATGCTGGTGGCGCACGCGCAGCGCTCGAATTGCTCGCACCGGCGCTGATCGGCCTGGATCCGACCAATCTTGCTGCCATCAACGATACGATGGACAGGGTGCTCTCGGGCCATGCCTATGCAAAGAGTCCGATTGATGTCGCCTGCTGGGACCTGACGGGCAAGGTATGGGGCGCAAGTGTCGCCGACATGCTGGGCGGTGTTCGTCAAAGTCGTTTCCCCCTATATTTCGCGGTGCCGCTGGGAAGCCCCGAAGAGATGTCGAAGTATGTTCTGGCGCGTCGCGAGGAAGGCGTGCACTGCTTCCAGTTGAAGATTGGCGGCGATCCGCGAGAGGATGGCGTTCGCGCGAAGCATGTCGTCGAAAGTACGGGATCTGAAGATATCGTCATCGGCGATGCGAACTGCGGATGGGGTGTCAACGACGCCATCGTCGCCGCCCGCGCCATGGAAAATCTGCCACGCTTCTACTTCGAGCAGCCCTGCGCGACCATGGACGAGTGCATCGAAGTGCGCAAACACACCACGCTGCCCATGGTCTATGACGAAGTGGTCAACGATCCCGCCACACTCATTCGCGCGGTTCGCGAGGGTGGCGCAGGGGCGTTCAACCTGAAAGTATCGAAAGTGGGAGGGCTGACGAAAGCCAAGCTGATGCGGGATCTTGCCCAGGATCTCGGATTGCAGGTCACCGTGGAAGACTGCTGGGGCGGAGACGTGGTATCTGCGGCCTCCGCGCACATCGCCGCATCGACCAGGAAGAAGGCGCTCTTGAGCGTGTCTTTCATGAACGACTGGGTCAACGAGCACGTCGCAGGCTACCAGCCGCGCAGCAAGGATAACTTCGGCTGCGCGCCGTCCGCACCGGGCCTGGGCATCGACGTCGACGTGCAAGCGCTCGGGCAACCTTTGTACACGTTCGGCGCTTGAGCGCCGTTCTTCTGCAGCATCGCCGTTCACTTTAAGGAGGCAACACATGACAGCATTTGTCGTCGTGCAGGAATCGATAGAAAATGAAGCTGTTTTCAATCAATATCGCGCAAAGGCGCCAGCGACGATCGAGGCATATGGCGGCAAGTTCCTCGCGCGTGGCGGCAACCTCGAAGTGATGGAGGGCGAATTGCCGCACAAGCGCCTCGTCATCATCGAGTTCCCTACGCGCCAAGACGCGATTGCATGGTACAACTCTGCTGAATATCAAGAAATCCTGCCCACGCGACTCTCTAGCAGTAAAGGCATTTTCGCGGTTGTAGATGGCGTGTGATTGGAGTGCTGAACCGGTTGAAGAAGCCCCTTCTCGCTCGCCTTGGCGAGTTCGTTTCTTCAATCCCTGGCCGTGACGAATCGCACCATGCACGCGTGAGGCTCAATCGGATGGACGCAAACCGATCATTGCGTTGCAAACATCTCGACGATGCTGTTTCGCAACCACTGGACTCCGTCATCGTGCTTGCTTCTTTCGTGCCAGTGAACGCGAATATCAAACGTCGGAAGCTGTAGCGGGGTCGGCACAATATGGTACGCGGAAACCTGATGCAGCACTGACACCGCTACTTCCGGCACGGTCAGCAGATAGTCGCTCCTGGCGAGCACGCCCTCTATTGCCAAATAGTGAGGAATGCTCAGTCCGATACGCCGATGGATACCTTTCGCCCTCAAGACCCCCTCTATCAGAGAGTGGCCGCTGCTCGTGGAATCGATCACCAGATGCTCGGCGGAAGCGAACGCAGCCAGATCGAGCTTCGCTTTTGCCAGATGGTGCTTGCGCCGCATGATCGTCACGTACCTTTCAGCACGCAATGTACGCGCGTGTACACGCCCTTTAATCATCGGTAACGACCCCATCGCAATATCCACATCACCGGAGCCGAGCGCGGTCTCGATGTCGTCCCATGCGAAATTGCGCACAAACAGACGTACATGTGGCGCTCTTTTGCTCAAATGCGATACCAGCTCTGAAAGGAAAACCAACTGACCTATGTCAGACATGTGCAGTTTGAAAATACGGTCCGACTTCATGGCATCGAAGCCTAACGGTTGGGCCAGCGCCAGGCGCATTTCGTTTAGCAGCGGCTGTATTCGTTGCCGGAGCGCTAGCGCAGCCTCTGTCGGAGTAACACCGTAGCGCGATCTCACGAATAGCTGGTCTCCCACCACTTGGCGCCACCGCTGCACCATCTGAGAGACGGAGGATTGGCTGATACCAAGGTGGACCGCGACTTGGCTTAGGTTGCCGAATTCGCAAACCATGCAAAAGGCTCGTATCTCAGCCAGCGTCAAGCTATAAGCAGGTTCGATATCTGATATTGGCATGTATGGCTTTCAAAAGAATCTGGAGGGACTATCATTTTCCCTGGCGTCGGTCCCGTATGGTCAGTTACCGGATGCGAATGGATGCTTCAAGCATAGCGCTCCCACCAACGGGAGATGAACTTTTGTTCGGGATCTTGTCCTTCCCGTTTCTCGAGAACAACCCCTAAACGAAAATTGGATCAGGAGTTACAAATGCATCAATCTAACAAATGCGTTGGACGAAGAATTGAGACCACAAAGGCGCCGACTGCACTGGGGAGCTATTCGCAAGGCACTCGATCCGGTCGCATGCTCTATACCTCGGGTCAAATCGGTCTGGATCCAGGAACGCTGAAGTTAGTCGACGGGATTGAAGCGCAGATCCGCCAATCGTTTGCCAACATTGAGGCAATTTGCGAGGCGGCCGGTGCAACGCTTGCATGTATTACCAAGCTGACAGTTTTCCTCGTTGAGAGGGATGACTGGGCTCATGTGAACCGTATCATGGCAGAACTATTCATCGGCGCTTTCCCCTCTCGTACTGCTGTAGGCGTTGTTTGGCTTCCTCTGGGTGCGGCCGTGGAGATCGAGGCAATAGCCGAGATTCCAGCCGATGTAACGTTGCCTGACTGAGACCGGCGCGCAATCGCTGAGGAAAACTGCACGCAATGATGGGGAAACCAGGAGAATTCCAGATTATATGGATTCCTTATTTTATTGCACACCTATCGGCACAAACAACAGACATCGATTCCGGATACAAACATCCTGAAGGAGATTTTAATGCCGTTTGCCATCGTGATGCACGCCCCTGGCGGCCCAGACGTTCTGAAATTCGAAGAGGTCAGCGTGCCACTGCCGCAGTCGCACGAAGTTGTCGTTTGTCACGCCGCGATCGGTGTCAACTTTCATGACGTGTATGTACGATCAGGTGCCTACAAGACCCTGGAATTGCCCGGCGTTCTCGGTATTGAAGCGGCAGGCGTTGTTGAAGCGGTTGGCGCTGATGTAACAGATTTCCGCCCTGGCGACCGTGTTGCTTATGTCACGAAATCCTATGGGGCATATGCAGAGAAGCGTGTCATCGGTCAAGAGAGCTTGGTACTGTTGCCCCCAAACGTATCGGATGAGGTGGCCGCCGCAATTTTTATGAAGGGCCTTACGGCCCAGGTGCTGATCGAGCAGGTCTATCGCGTGAAAAAAGGTGACTGGGTGTTGGTCCATGCTGCTGCTGGTGGTGTCGGTCTGCTTCTTTGTCAGTGGGCGCGGCATCTTGGTGCCCGCGTGATTGGAACAGTAGGCACACCAAGGAAGGCCGAGGCGGCATTAGCGGCCGGCTGTGAATCTGTCATCCTCTATCGTGAGGAAGACTTCATTGCGCGCGTGCTCGATATTACCGCTGGCGAAGGTGTGCAGGTTGCCTATGATTCCGTAGGCAAGGACACGTTCTTCGGCTCACTAAAGTGCCTCGCGCCGTGTGGCCATCTGGCCAACTTCGGCCAGGCCTCCGGCGCTGTGGAGCCTTTCGAGGTCTCGCAACTTTTTCCGAAATCAAACTCTCTATCTCGCCCCAACGTAATGGAGTATCTCCGCACTCCCACGAAGTTGCGCGAGGCGGCAGCGAGCTTGTTTGATGCGTTGTCGGCCAACATCATTCAAGCTGGCGAGATTCAGTCGATTTCCCTACGGGACGCCGCTCAGGCACATACTGAACTTGAGTCCCGTGAGCGGACGGCCTCGCTGGTACTCAAGCCCTGAGGAGCCGCCGCGCCGATTGGAGAGATACAAGCGCCTGTGAGCGTATCTTGCGCAACAGTCCCACTGCGGCGCTCCAATATAGGCAGCCCTGGTTATCGGCAGTTGCAAACACTACGTGCCGCTGGATTGGTCTGCGATCATTCGGTGCGAATGCGCACAGGTAGCGCTGTCTTGTATTCAACGCGGCGCAGGGCTACCGATGTGTGGATGTCGCGCACACCTTCAATCTTCGTGAGCTTGGTCATCACGAACCGCTCGATACCGGCAATGTCGCTGGCGACTACACGAAGCATGTAGTCGAAGGCGCCGGTCATCAGATAACACTCCATCACTTCCTCGAAGTTTGCGATTGCGCGCTCAAACGCGGCAAGCCGCACTTCGCTCTTTTTTTCAATCGCGACCGACACGTAAGCGTTGACCGGAAACCCCGCTTTTTCCTGGTCGAGGAGGGTCACGTACTGGGTGATGACACCGGACTCTTCGAGTAACCGGATGCGTCGGTAATATGGAGATAGCGACAGGCCCAGAGACTCGGCGAGGTCGGCTGCTTTCACGTGTGCATCGTGCTGAAGTGCGTGCAGGATGGTCACATCATTACGATCGAATTTCATTGGCTAACTTTCCCTGCAAAACGGCTGAATTCGGCGTTGATTGCCAATTTTCGTCAATTTGATGGTCAAGTTTGGCACAAGTCGTCTCCATCGGCTAACTAAAATGGGTCGTATCCCACACATGCAGCAACGGAGACAAACAATGAATATGCGAGCAGTCGAGATCGAGCACCAACTCGACATGGAGTACCGTCTTGAGGACCGCTATCGTCGGGAGAACGGAACAGTTTTCCTGACAGGTACCCAGGCGCTCGTGCGAATTCTGGTTGAGCAGGCTCGCCACGATCGCGCTGCCGGCATCCACACTGGGGGCCTGGTATCGGGCTACCGTGGATCGCCGCTTGGGGGATTTGACCAGGAACTCTGGCGTCAGAAGAAGCTGCTCGCAGAGCATGCCATTCGCTTTGAGCCGGGGCTTAACGAAGATCTGGGCGCAACCATGCTTTGGGGTGCCCAACAGGTCGACGCATTTCCGGGCAAGCGTGTCGACGGTGTGTTTTCCATGTGGTACGGCAAAGGTCCAGGCGTTGATCGCACCGGCGACGTCTTCCGCAATGCCAATATCCTGGGCACGTCGAAGCAGGGTGGCGTGCTGGCTGTAGCGGGGGATGACCACGCGGCGCAATCATCGATGTTCCCGCACCAAACTGACCACGTGTTCGAAGGCGCGATGATGCCGATTCTCTTCCCGGCGTCGGTGGAGGAATATATCGAGTTCGGCCTGACGGGCTACGCGATGTCCCGTTTCTCAGGCCTTTGGGTCGCATTCAAGGCAATCACCGAGACCGTCGAAAGTGGACGCTCGATGACCGTGAAGGGCCATGGTGCGGATGCGGCTTTGCGCTTCAGGTTGCCCGCAGACATTCAGATTCCGGAAGTTCGGGGTTTCAACTACGACCCGAATCTTCGTTGGCCGGCTGAGCGAGACGAGCTCGAGCGACGTGTGCTCGATGAGCGTCTGCCCGCAGCACTGGCCTTTATCCGCACAAATCCCCTCGACCGCACGCTGGTGCGGCCGCAAGCTGCACGTGTTGGTATTGTCACGGTGGGCAAGGCGCACGGTGATGTGCTGGCTGCTTTCGAAGCACTCGGGCTTTCGCCAAAAGAACTGGAGCGCCTTGGCATTGGTGTCTACAAGATCGGCATGATCTGGCCACTCGAAGCCGAAGGGGTCCGCACATTTGCCCGCGGCATGCGGGCGCTTGTCGTAGTCGAAGAGAAGCGCTCTTTTGTAGAACGGCAGATCAAGGAAGCGTTGTACAACCTGCCGACGCACGATCGGCCTGCCGTGTTCGGCAAGGACTTGGGAGAAGCGGGCCCGTTGCTGCCCACCGCGATGGAGTTCGCGCCCGAGCAAATTGTGGCGGCGCTCAAACGGTTCTTCGCCCACACCCAGGTTGAACTGAGCGCCCCGGCCTCGCTCGCATCGCCCGTTCAACGACGCGGCTTGCGCGTGATTTCGCTTGCGCTCGGCAAGGATGCTGAACCGCTTACCCGCAAGCCTTTCTTCTGTGCAGGATGTCCCCACAATACGTCGACCAAATTGCCGGACGGTTCATATGCTGCCGCCGGTATCGGTTGTCACATCATGGCGTTGGGCGAAGCGAGCGACACCGCGACGTTTTGCCAGATGGGCGGGGAGGGGGTCCAGTGGATCGGGATGTCAACGTTCATGGACATCCCGCACATGTTCGTCAATCTTGGTGACGGTACATATCAGCACTCGGGCAGTCTTGCCATTCGCCAGTCGGTTGCGGCGAATTCGAACGTCACATACAAGATCCTCTTTAACGACGCGGTGGCGATGACAGGAGGCCAGCCCGCGGAAGGCAACCTCACCGTCCAGCGCGTGACAGCCCAAGTGGTCGCCGAGGGCGTGACAAAGGTGGTGGTTGTCACTGATGAACCGGAAAAGTATTCGCGCCGCTCCGGCTTGCCCGCAACTGTCGAAGTTCAGCATCGCGACGATCTTGACGCATTGCAACGGACCTTGCGTGAGACCAAAGGCGTCTCGGTCATTGTGTACGACCAGACCTGCGCGGCTGAAAAGCGCCGCCGGCGTAAGCGCGGAAAGCTTATCGACCCGCCTAAGCGCGTTGTAATCAACCCGGCTGTTTGTGAAGGCTGCGGCGATTGTTCCGTGCAGTCGAATTGCATTGCGATCGAACCGCTGGAAACGGAACTCGGCCGCAAGCGCGCGGTTAATCAGTCGAGTTGCAACAAGGACACTTCGTGCCTTAAAGGATTCTGCCCGAGCTTCGTTACGATCGAAGGACTGCAGCCGAAGCGCCCGGACCAGAAGCTCATCGGCGCCATCGAAGAAGAATGGCGACCAAGGGTTCCCGCGCCTGCGCCCGTGCCGGCCGAAATGAAGCAACACGCGAGCATTGTCGTGACAGGCATCGGTGGCACAGGTGTGGTCACGATTGGTGCAATTCTCGCCATGGCCGCACATCTGGAAGGCAAGGGCGTCTCCACGCTGGATTTCACGGGACTCGCTCAGAAGAATGGTGCTGTTATCAGTCACATACAGATCGCGAGTAACCGGGAAAAAATCGTTACGTCCCGCATTGGTGCGCATGCCGCGAATGTACTGCTCGGCTGTGACGCGGTGGTCGCGGCGTCCGCCGGAGCGCTCTCACGGGTTGCCTCGGGGATGACGCGGGCTATCGTGAACGAACGGATTACGCCGACATCGGACTTCGTGCGCGATGGCGACCTGCCGATTAGCAAAGCGATCCATCAGAGCGCTATCGAAAGCGCAATTGGCGGATCCCCGTCCGTTTTCTGGGACGGTTCCGGCGCGGCCGAGACCCTTTTCGGTGATGCGATTGCATCGAACATGATGATGGTTGGGTATGCGTATCAACTGGGGCTGATTCCCCTCTCGGAAGAAGCAATCGGGCGAGCCATCGAACTGAATGGCACAGCCGTGAAGATGAATGAGCGCGCGTTCTTCTGGGGGCGTCTGATGGCACACGACGCCAGCGTGATCGAGCGGGTCTCCGGCACGAAGGCTGCAGAATCAAGCGTGTTCGAACTCGAGCGTTTCGTGGCCGATCGGGTGCGCGACCTCGAGTGCTATCAGAACGCCGCCTATGGCCGCCGGTACAAGGCGCTTGTCGATAGCGTGCAGCAAACCGAGCGACGCGTGGCGGGGGTTGTTGGTGAGCTCACGGAAGCGGTTGCCCGCAACTACTTCAAGGTTCTCGCCTACAAGGACGAGTACGAAGTGGCGCGGCTGCATACCGACGGCAGCTTCCGGTCCTATCTGTCCAGCGCCTTCGATGGCGGCGGCAAGAAGACGTTTTACATGGCGCCTCCGATTCTCACCCGCCGCGACCCTCGCACCGGCCGCAGAAACAAGATTGCGCTTCGCGCTGCGTGGCTCGACCCGCTGCTGCGCGTGATGAAGCACGGCAAGGTCTTGCGCGGGACACCGCTGGATCCGTTTGGCCGCCAGCAGGACAGGGTCATCGAGCGTGCGTTGATCGGCGAATTCGAGGAAGACGTCAGTCTGGCCGTTCAAAGTCTCACACCTGGGACGATCGAGACTGCAATCGCTCTGCTGCGCGTGCCGTCATCAATTCGAGGCTTCGGCGTGATCAAGGAGCGCAATTACGAAAACGCCCGTCCGGTGCGTCAACGGTACCGCGCGATGTTGCTGACGAGCGGTTAGTAATCGGTTTGCACAAGCGAACAAGGAGGAGGTGAATATGGTGATTGGCGATAGCACTTTTCTGGTCACGGGCGGCAGCTCTGGTTTTGGCGCAGCGGTTGGCCGTTTGTTGCTCGAGCGCGGCGCGAACGTCGCGTTTGCGGACATCGATTTGAAGGGGGCTCAGGCGGAAGCAGTCCGTAACGCGGAGCGCGGTTTTGCGGTTCGGGTTGATGTGACTGACGGCGGGAGCGTCGAGGAAGCGGTCACTTCAGTGACAAGCCGTTTTGGTCCGTTGCGAGGCGTGGTGAATTGTGCAGGGATTGCGCCGGCGCAGCGCATTATTGGTCGCGAAGGACCGCACTCGCTCGATCTGTTCGCCAAGGTTGTTTCGGTCAATCTGATTGGCACTTTCAACGTGATGCGTATCGCGGCCGCGGCGATGGCGGGCAACGAACTGGATGCTCATGGCGAGCGGGGCGTAATCATCAACACGGCATCGGTGGCCGCCTTCGACGGACAGATTGGTCAGGCAGCATACGCCGCGTCCAAGGGCGGGGTCGTGTCGCTGACACTACCCGCGGCGCGCGAGCTTGGCCGCCACGCAATCCGGGTCGTCACGATCGCTCCCGGCATCTTCGAAACGCCCATGCTTCGCGGCATGCCTGAAGAGGTGCAGAAGGCATTGGGCGAAGGCGTGCCATTCCCCCAACGCCTCGGTCGTCCCGGTGAATTTGCATCGCTCGTCGGCCATATTGCCGAGAACGCCTATCTGAACGGCGAGGTGATCCGCCTCGACGGCGCACTTCGCATGGCACCGCGCTGATACTGATTAACAGGAGCATACGATGACAATTCACCAGGATGACATTGTGATTGTCGGCGCAAAGCGCACGGCTATCGGTGCCTTTCAAGGGCAGTTCAAGGACCTCTCTTCGCCGCGTCTCGCCTCTGTGGCGATCAACGCTGCGATCAAGCAGGCGGGAATCGATCCGGCAACGATCGACGAGGCCATCTCGGATGCTGTCTGCCCGCCGGTCTTGGGCAGGCGCCGGCGCGTCAGGCGGTACAGGGCGCAGGCCTGGCGTATTCGGTTCCGGCAACGACTGTCAACAAGATGTGCGGCTCCGGCATGAAGGCGGTCATGCTTGCGCATGATCTGCTTCGCTGCGGCACTGCCACTGTGGCCATTGCCGGTGGTATGGAGTCGATGACGAACTCCCCCTATCTGCTGCCAAAGGCACGTCAAGGTCTTCGCATGGGACATGGGACGGCCGCTGGGCACGGTCGCATTGTGTGCCCGGCATCGCAAACTGTACATGTTCGCCAGCTTGACGGGCTGGTATCGTATTCAACGAATTGGACTGCGGGTTGCTGACTCACTGACTAACCTACCGCTTTGAACAAGAGCATCTTATGAAACTGCCGATCTATCAGATTGACGCATTTTCGGACAAGGTCTTCAAGGGCAACTACGCTGCGGTGGTGCCGCTCGACCGCTGGCTGCCCGATAGCTTGATGCAGTCGATCGCTACCGAGAATAATCTATCTGAAACAGCATTCTTCGTTAAAAATGCTGACGACGCGTTCGACATCCGCTGGTTTTCACCGCTCACCGAAATCGCCTTTTGTGGACATGCCACGCTGGCAAGCGCATATGTGATCTTCAAGGCGTGTAATGATCTGGAAGTCATCGAATTTGTTGCGAAAGCGGTCGGTCGGCTTGCTGTTTGCCGTATGCGTGACGGTCTGATCGAAATGAGTTTCCCACAGCGCCGGCCTGAAAGACTGAACGAGATACCTGAAAACCTGATCTCGGGGCTTTCGATACGGCCTCAAGAAGTGCTGATAAGCCAGCAAGCGTACGTCGCCATCTACGAAACAGAGCACGAGGTACGATCCGTCGTACCTGAACTCAATCTATTGTCCACACTTGCTCCGCTCGATGTCGTTGTCACGGCGCGCGGCGATCACCACGATTTCGTGTCCCGCTACTTCTGGCCTGCCAATGGTGGCGATGAAGATCCGGTGACGGGATCCATTCACGCGGCGCTCGCGCCATTCTGGTCCGAGCGTTTGGGCAAGCCCGAACTCGTGGCCATGCAGGTCTCACGCCGTACCGGGTTGCTTCATTGCCGCGTACAAGACGACCGGGTGTATATCTCCGGTCAGGCCGTTCAGTATCTTGAAGGGACAATCGAAGTCCCGGAAGCGTAGGCGATAAAGCTCACGTTACGCAGGGTCTTTCGCTGCGGTCCCTTGGTTCGATCGGCCACGTCGGCTGACAACACTGCGGGAATGACCGTTACACCTGGAAGCTGCCGGTGAGGGCGCGCCAGGTCGAAGGATCAGCCCACGTGTGTGAGGGCGCCTGTCGTGCGAACCTTGGGCGGCCGGTCGCGCAGCAACAGCGGCATCAAACGCCGGTTGGCTGTCTGCGCCGCCCACTCGCAATACGCGGCGCTGCCGAGCACCCGGCCCTTGAGCGTCGATTGCATCAGGTTATTGACCTCAAGTTCGTCAGGGGGGTGTGCGCCCAAATCGCGATAAGCCTGGTGGCGCTCGAACGGTGTATTGCCGAGCGTCCGGTAGAGTGGATGGTCCTTGATGAAGCTATCGGCACGCAGCCCGATGTGATGCATGAAGCTAGACCACCGGTAGTTGCCCGGCTCTGCCACAAGGCGGTTGCGCACCGGCGCATGATCGATGACCTGGCTCGCGAGCAGGAAATACCGGTCGGGTTCGATCACTGTTGCCCAGTAACCGCCACGCCACACCGAACCGCGGCGTCCATGGCGGCGGTTGAAGGTCTCGACGTAGCGACGGCCGACCGCCTGCATCGCCATGGCCACGCTCGACGCGTATGAAGGTGTGACGAGGAACTGTACCGCGTCAGGCATGAGTACCCACGCGTGGACTGCCAGATCGGCGACGCGCGCCGCGTCCGCCAGGCAGGCGAGGAAGTACAGGTAGTCTCCTTCATCCAGGAATGCGGGCCCCGTGAGCCCCTGCAAGATAACGTGCTGCGGTTGTTCTGGGACGTAGTGCCGTGCAAGCGGTGTCATGCTGAATTAACCGGGAATCCGTGTGTTAGGAAGCGATCTGACAGGTATCGAACGCGTGACAGTACACAACTGAATTCTATGGGTAATGTGCATGCGTTTGCATCACGAACAGGCCTTGTTTCTGGCCTCTTTTCGTTGATTTGCCGCTTCGCGGCCGGCCTCTCTTTTATGCCACCGCTGAATAGCAGCGCCGCTCTATACACCCCGGACGCTCTGCCTGCGCGCGATCCGGCACCAATACATCAGGCAACACGTGACTTTGGCTACAAGCAGAGCTTCGATAATGCCGGCTGATCTGCTCATTGGTGGCCGAATGCTTGCTCGAACGGAACAACAACCACTTGCAGCGGGTCGAAATCATGCGCGAGCTCGACGTTAAAAACGTAGGTGTTTTATCCGTCCCGCCGCGGCCAGATAACTGCGCATTGGCACCCTGATTGGCCCGCCGATACACCCGTTATAATCGCTAGTGATATAAGTAATCCTGATTATATTAATCAGGCTCAGTCGTCCACCGTTACCGCGACAGAACAGAATGGCGCGCTCTCCTTCAAACACAACTAGCTGGACGCCGCCTGGCGATCGGGAAGACTGACCTTGATCGCGGTACCGGCTCTCGCCGCACTCACCACCTCGATGTGACCGCCCAGCATCAAGACCCGCTCTTCCATCCCCGCCAGGCCGAACGATGTTTTTCTGATCGCCTGCGCGTCGAACCCCTTGCCGTCGTCGCGAACCTCCAGTACGCAGGCGTCGGGCGCTTGTTCGAGCGTAATGATCACTTCGCTGGCCGCCGCATGACGGGCGACGTTCGTCAGCGCCTCCTGGACGAGGCGAAACAGCGCGATAGCGCGGTCCTCGCTCATGACGATGTTCTACACAACCCTTTACGTCGTTTTATACCTGCCCTGTCTGGCTTCGATATTGATGACCGACCGCGTTCTCTCAGACCGGTGGAGCAGTGTCACAATCTTATCGGATGAAACGGGTCTGCCAAAATGATACCCCTGTGCTTCGTCGCATTCGTTCTCGCGCAGGAAAGCCAGTTGCTGTTCAGTTTCGACCCCTTCCGCGATAACTTTCAGGTTCAGCATGTGGCCCAGCGATATGACGGCCATCGCGATCGCTTTATCATCCGGGTCTGTCGAGATGTCACGAATGAAGGACTGATCGATCTTCAGCCGACACACAGGAAATTGCTTCAATGCGCTCAGGCTGGAATAGCCGGTTCCGAAGTCGTCAATTGACATCTGGACGCCCATGGTCTGCAGCGCCTCCATCTTTACGATTGCCTGCGGCACGTCTTGCATGATGAGACTCTCGGTCAGTTCCAGTTCAAGATGGCAGGCATCCAGAGCGCTATCCTCCAAGGCTCTCGCCACGCGATGAATCAGGTTTTTTTCAGCGAATTGGCGGGCGGATACGTTGACCGACATGCGGATCAACGGCAGCCCCGCCTCCTGCCAAGCTTTATTTTGCGCACACGCCGTTCGAAGCACCCATTCGCCGATAGGGACGATCAAACCAGTTTCTTCGGCTAGCGGAATAAACCTGGCCGGTGAAATCACGCCCAGCTCGGGATGTCGCCAACGTATTAGCGCTTCCACACCCGTGATCCGGCCAGAGCCTAAATCGACCTGTGGTTGATACAACAACAAGAACTCACTGTGCTCGATTGCCCTGCGCAATCCATCCTGCAGCACGAGCTTTTCTTGAACCTTCGCATTCATCTCGCTCGCGTAGAACTGGTAGTTATTTCGCCCCATTTCTTTGGCGGAATACATTGCGGCATCCGCATTCATGAGCAATGTATCTATGTCCGTCCCGTTTTCAGGGTAGGTTGCTACCCCCACGCTGCATGTGACCTGAAGTTTCTGGGCACCAATCTGCAGGGGCTGCCCGATCACGTCCTGGATTCTCTGCAGCGTGTGCGCGATGCCGTCCATGTTGTCGGGCGCATCGAACAGGACAATCACAAATTCGTCGCCGCCCAGGCGTGCGACCGTATCGATACTTCGTACGCACTTCACCATCCGGTCGGCCACCGTTTTAAGCAGTTCGTCGCCGGCGCTATGGCCCAGGCTGTCGTTGATCAGTTTGAACTGGTCGAGATCGATAAACACGACTGCTACCCCGCGACCGTCGCGGTCGCTGTGAAGCAAGGCTTGTCGAATGCGCTCTTCCAGCAGTACGCGGTTTGGCAAGCCAGTCAGCGCATCATGAAGTGCCATGTGTCGAATGCTGTCTTCTGTGTCTTTGCGCTCTATGGCTATGCCCGCAATGCGGGTAGCGATATCAATCATCTGGGTCTCGATCTGGGCCGGTTTGCGTACTTCCATGGCATACAACGCAAACGTCCCCATGACCTTGCCGTGATGCGACAGAATAGGGGTCGACCAGCAGGCGCGAAACCCGTAAGTGCTGGCCAGAGCCCGATAGTCTTCCCATAGCGGGTCCTGCATGATATCGGTAACGATCACGGGCTCGCCTCGATGTACTGCTGTACCGCAAGAGCCCACCTTCGGGCCGACTGCAACGCCGTCGATGGCCTGGATGTACGCGTCTGGAAGGCTTGGTGCAGCACCATGGCGCATATGTATTCCATCCACGTCGAGAAGCAGGATGGAGGCGGTCATTCCGGTCAATTGCGATTCGACAAGGCGCGCGAGGCTGTCCAGAACCTTGTCGAGCGGCGTGCTCATCGCGATCATCTCCAGGACCCGACCTTGTTCTATACGCAAAACTCCCGCTCTTTTGCGCTGATCAATGTCGTGCACTACGCAGATCGCACCTTTGGACAAGTCGCCACGATCGACTGCGATCAGGGTCCGTTCAACCCAGAAAACCGTTCCATCCCGCCGCTTCAGTTGTATATCGACGGCGTGTACGCCTTCTATTTCGACCGCAGCAGATGCCGCATCGCCATCCTCTTGATATCCATCCTTCGACGGATGCAGTCGATCGGTCGAGACATCCGTCAGATCATCAATCTGATAGCCGAACATGGTGGCAAACGAATGGTTACATCGGACAATGCGGCGATCCGCGAGAAAGGCGATGCCGACGCCAATGTGGTCGAGAATGATTTTTTGTTCTGTCATCAGGGCAACAATTTCCTGCTCCGCTTGCGAGCGAACGATTGCCTCGCGCTGCAAGTCGGCATTCTGCGTACCCAGTCTTTCTTTGATAACGCTTAATTCGCTTGTTTTTTGCTTGAGTTGATTGCGGTCCTTCAGCAATTGCCCGACCGCGTTCGCCATCTCGTCTATTTCATCTGTGCCGCTCAACGGCCCCGTCACGGTTGTGTCCTCTGCCGACTGCTGACGAAGATGCTTGCTAATGCCGCGCAGCCGTGCAAGTACGTGCCGCCCCATGAACAAGTACGCGATCAGCCACGCCAGCGTCAGGCTGCAGACGAGTATGGCCAGTACCCACTGTTGATTGCGATTCGAGACACCGACAAGCGCTTGCACCGCTTCCCGGTAGTCCCGCGCAAAGTAGCTGGATTGCCGCCGTGCAGCTAAAACCAGTGCGATCGATTGCTTCTGCAACTCATCGCGGAAGCGCAGCAGACCTTCGTTATCCTTGATAAGCCTCATGCGTAGCGAGAATGGATCCTGCGGATCGGGATCAATACTGTCAGCTTTCCTCGACCCAAAATCGTCAAGCCTGGCTCGCAAAGGTTTAGGCAAACTGCCTGCCGCCTTAAGCTCCTTCTCGAACTGGAATCGCAGTTGCGTCACGTCCTCTATGCGGCTCGCGCCGTCGAGACGATAAAGCACATTCGCCAGCGCGAAACCCTCTCGCGTGTGAGCCGCCTGAAGGCTCGCGATACGCGTTTTTAGCGTCCGGGAAAAATCGACTTCGGTTCTCAGGGTGCTCTCGCGCAGTTGCGCCACAATATTGGCGGTACTGCGAAACAATTGGCTCGACTGCTGCAAGTCGAGCACGTCTACATCTTCGCTGAACGCACCCACGCGCATCACCAGGTGATCGAGCGTGTTCAACCGCACAACGATGTCGGCGTAACTCGAATGCATCGCGTCGAGCGATTCGGTGGCCAGCAACTGATAGGTTGCGCGCTCTATCAAGACCGTGTGCTCTAGCAGGTCCTGTACGTCTTGCATGCGCACCAGCCGTTCTTCTGTCAGCTGTTGCGCAGCGCTGTTCGACGCACGCAGCGTGTGGACCGCCGTCATGGCGCCCGCAATGATCAGCAGCGCCAACACCGAAAGCGCAAGGGCGAACTGGCCGCGCAGCGATTTCGGCATCATGCGGTGGAACACGCGTGCGACGATGTGAGTCAAGGCCACCCCTAACGTTTCCAGATGCGCCGATAGATGTCCCTATAGCCATTCTTAGGGTCGTACTGAAAGCGCTCGCCACCATCGAACGCAATATTGTCGGCGTTGACCAGGTGAACCGGTGCCACGAAGCCGCTGACCGGCTGGCCTGCAAACAGACGGTTCAACTCGTCCACCAGTTGCCACCCTTGTTGATTGAGCGGCTCAGCAACAGTACCGGTTTGATATGTTTTCGCCTGAACGCGCAGAAACGCGGTGGCACTTCCGTCGCCGGCCGACAACAAGCTTAGCCCGCTGCTTGGCACGCCGGCTTTGGTCAGCGCAGGAGTGGCATAGTCGAAGTAGATATCATTAATCGCAAGCGCATCGGTCCAGCGCTTACCATATCGCGCGAGTAACGCCTTTGTTATTGCCGGCATCTTCTCAGCACTTTCTGAAATGGCAACGTCGCGCACCTCCAGCAATGTGCACCCTTTACAGGCCCGGATGATGTCCGCCATGACATTCGACTTAGTTACCGCAATTTCAAACCTGGAGTCCGTCAGGATCACAACCCCGGCATGACCGTTCGACTGCGCCACCGCCCCCAAGGCAGTGACGCGAGCGACCTCGACGGGGTCGGTCGTCACGTTCATTGCAACGGCAGTACCGGCGATAGGACCCGGCGTTGACCCAGCATGCCACGCAACGATCGGAATTCCCCGGCTTGCAATTCGTGCCAGCTCCGGTTTGCTGTTTTGTGCGTCGGCGCCACATAGAATAAGACCATCCGGTTTTGACGCCATTGCTCGTTCGAACGCCGTCAGGCGGCCGGCCGATGTACCGCCGGCATCGAATATCTTGAGCGTCCAGCCCATCGTCCGTACTGCCTCACGCACCCCCTGTGCGACGCCGAGGATCCCGCCATTGCGCAGATCCTCCGAAATGAAAGCAATACTCTTGCCGGGTTGAGCAGGCGGCCCCGATTCAGGCCCGGTCCACGGAACACCGTGGAGCGTCGCTTTGGCGATGATCCGCTGCGTTTCGGCGAGGGATAGGGTAGTGGCCGAAGCGGGTTGTCCAGCGGACGACGGCGGCATACCCCGGGCTAGTTGCGAAATGCAAACGAGAAGGCAAATACCTGCGAACGCAACTGCGGGTACAAGATTCTTGCGTCGAGCGTGGTTGAGCAGCGTTCGCAATGGAACCAATGCATCGATATTTTTGCTTACTGATTCAAATGCCATGAAACCACCTTTAACTTGCGTCGCGCATCAGGTCGCCAATCGCAGCAAGGGCTGTTTCGAGTCGGCGAAGACGCTCGTAGCGGCTCCTGCCGCTAGCAGTCCACAAGCGAGGAGACTTCCTGCATTCGCCAAGATCGGCTTCAGCGCCTTTTTATCGAAACAAACTATTCGCGACAACGGTCACCCGGTATGACGGCTCAGCGCTCGAATTGCTTGGTGCAAGGCAGCTTGCCACCATGAAGCACGGGGAGTCAGATCGAAAATACAAACATTCGCTGACTGCGTTAACGGCGTCGCCGGCATTAACCTTAGACGCGCTTTCGAAATCGGAGCGGGCACCAGGCTCGATCGCAGCACACGCTTGAAGAAGCGCTTGGCGGCCGCCTTGTCGCGCCGCTTTCACCCGATGGGCAAAGCCCTCGTCAAACTTGTTGCACCAGCATCGGATCGTCTCATATGTCACGGTCAGACCACGCTGGAGGAGCAGTTCCTCGATGTCACGCAAACTCAACTGAAAGCGGAAATACCAGCGCATGGAGCAACTGATGACTTCAGCTGGAAAACGGTGACCGTGATAAAGGGATTTCGGTTTCGTCATCGTGCCATCTTACGTGACCGACCCGATAACTTGACAATGCCCGAAAAGTGCATGTCACGCACGTCACTTTGCTCGCTTGTGTCACTTAGCACGGCGAGGAGCCTACGTAGTTGCTCCATCGCTTCGAATGCGTGGGACACGTAGGCCTCTGGCATGAGGATCAGACTCCTTAAATCAACTGAACCCCACTTCGGGTTAATCGCGATAAAGAGGGGGTGGCGCGGTGCCGATATCCCTTATAAGGACACGTACAAACCGTATCTCGCGTCAGGAGATCGAGTATGAAAGCCGTAGATTTCCTCACGTACCACGAAATCTTCGACAGGTCGGTGGATCACCTGATCCTGCCGGCCGAGGCCGAAGCTCCTTACTATGAGCAACTCACGGGGTCCACCATGGGGCGTGACTCAAGCAACATATTCTCCGGAATTCCCGGGGGCGATTCAGTTATCCACAACCGGTTCGCATTCAGACCGGTCCACACCCCGGGTCAATTTTAAGTCCGCGTGGACGAGCCTGAACTCGACAAGGAACAACCCAATGACCATCGCCACCGCCTGGAGCACGGAGCCCGATCCGCGCCTCGCTTTCGAAACCGCTTACCTGCAGCTACGCGCGAAGCTGAGTGGAGATGCTTCCCTGCTACTGGCCTTCCACACGGAACGTTACCCTGCGGCCGAGTTGTTGGCGGCAGTGCGTGAGCTGCCGCCCGGAGTGCGGGTGCACGCCACGTCGAGCTGTGCTGCCGTAATGACCGAGGAGGGTTTCCACGGCGTCGATGGCCGGGCCCTGGGCCTGTGGGGTCTGCGCGATCCCGAAGGCGCGTTCGGTGTCGGTATCGCATCGCTCCAGCCGGATCCCGGCCGCGCCGCAGTGCAGGCGCTCGAACAAGCGCTGGCCGAGGCGGGCCGGCCGGGCGAGGCGCCGCACATGGTGTGGATCAGCGCGGCACCCGGCAGCGAAGAGGCCGTGCTCGCGGGTATCCGCGAGGTGCTGGGCAACTCCGTCCCGGTGCTGGGCGGCACTGCGGGCGACAACGAAGGCACCGGGCGTTGGAGCGTGCTGACACGCGAGACGGCTGGGGATGACGCCGTTGCTATCAGTGTGCTGTACTCCAGCCACCGCATGTCGTCGTCATTTCAAAGTGGATATTCACCGACAGAAAAGCGCGGCCATATTACTGCTGCCGCCGGCCGCGTGCTGCAGCAGATCGACGGACGGCCGGCTGCCGAGGTCTACAACGAATGGACCGGCGGGATGATCTCCTCGATGCTCGGCGGCGGCAACCTCGTGACGATGACCTCGTTTGCCCCTCTTGGCCGGGTCGCCGGCACGGTCGAACGCATCGCCTACTACCAGTTGTCGCACCTGGACGCCGTGACCGAGGACGGTGGCCTGAGCCTGTTCACTGAGGTACATGCGGGCGAGGACATCTGGCTCATGACCGGTTCGCGCGAAAGCCTTGTGTCTCGAGCTGCTCGTGTCACCAGCGCTGCGCTCGAACTCGATAGTGTTGAACGCAGTGATGTGCTCGGTGCGCTCGTGGTGTATTGCGCCGGCTGCTTGCGCACGGTGATGGACGACATGCCCCGGGTGGTCAGCGGCCTTAACGCGTCGCTCGGCGGCAAGCCCTTTCTCGGTGGCTTCACCTATGGTGAGCAAGGCTGCGTGGTCGGCCGCGAGAGCGTGCACGGCAACCTGATGGTCTCGTCGATTGTGTTCTCACGCTAGTGTCCGGCACCACTGGACGCCCACCCCACCGGATCCCGGATCCGGACTCGCAGAGTCGCGACTCCGCCGAGGAGTTGCGCGAGGCGCTGATCGATCTGGATCGTGCACGCGCGCACGAGCGCCAGATGCGTCTCCAGACCGAAGGCCTGCTCGAGGGCCTGCGCGTGCTCACCCGCGCGGAGAACACGCGCCAGATGTTCGACGAGCTCACCACGGTGCTGCAGCGATTCGTGCCGTTCGAGGCGGCGTTCCTGATGCAGGCGGAGGAGGGTAGCGATCGCTTCGAAGTGACGCAGTCGACATGCCGTGAATTCGAGGGGGGCAACTGGACGGCGGAGGACATGCTTCGGCGGGTGGCCACCGGCAAGATCGTCGCGGCGTTCGACGTCACCGCCCTGCCCGAATGGCAGGCGCAGCCGCCTTCCGTGCGCGAACGGGTGCGATCGGCCATCCACGTGCCGCTGCGCACCGGCACGCGCTGTGCGGTGCTCGTGTTCACCCATTCACGCACCGCGTTTTTCGACAGGCACCACGTCGACATGCTGGAACGCTTCGCACCGCTTACGACGCAGGCGATGGCCAGCATGGAGTACCGTGCCCGTCTTGAGGCACACGCGACGCGCATTGAATATATGGCCAATCACGACGCGCTGACCGGCCTGCCGAACCGCACGGCGCTTGCCGAGCGCGTCGAGGTGCTGGCCGCGCACGCGCATCGCGCAGGCGAACTGCTGGTGCTGCTGTTCCTTGACCTCGACCGCTTCAAGCACGTCAACGACACCTTCGGCCACGGCGTCGGCGACGCGCTGCTGAAGGTGATCGCCAAGCGATTGCGGGAGGCGGTCCGGGAATCCGACACGGTCGCACGCCTGGGTGGCGACGAGTTCGTGATCCTGTTGACCGGGATCACGGAGGTCGGCGCGGTGAACTCGGTGGTTGCCAAGATTCTCGCGACCATCGAGCTGCCGGTCGTGGTGGAGGACCAGACGCTGTTCGTGAGCGCAAGCATCGGCGCGTCGATCTGCCCCGCAGATGGCGAGGACGTTGCCAGCCTGTTGAAGAACGCCGACGTGGCGATGTACCGCGCCAAGGAAGAAGGCCGCAACGGAGTTCGTTTCTACGCGCCCGAGATGAGTGAGTGCGCACGCGTGCAGTTCGAGTTGGAGGGCGCGTTGCGGCAGGCGCTTACGCTCGGCGAGTTTGAATTGCACTACCAGCCGCGTATCCATCTGGAGCTCCGTGAGCTGGTCGGCATGGAAGCGCTGCTGCGCTGGCGCCACCCCCAGCGAGGGTTGGTCATGCCCTGCGACTTCATCGCTGCGGCGGAAGAGAATGGCCTCATCGTGCAGATCGGCGAATGGGTCATCACCCGCACCTGCGCGCAGTCGCGTGCCTGGCAGGATGCGGGCCTGCCCGCGCTGCCGGTAGCGGTGAATGTATCGGGCCGGCAGATGCATAAGCCCCAGGAATTCCTCGACCATGTTTCGGCCACGCTGGCACGAGCTGGCCTGCCGGGCACGCGACTCGAAATCGAGCTGACCGAAAGCGTGGTGATGCAGTATCCGGCGCAGATGATCGACGTGCTGCATCGTCTTAGGCGGATGGGCGTGCGCATCGCGCTTGACGATTTCGGGACCGGGCATTCGAGTCTCAGCTATCTCAAGCGCTTCCCGGTCGACATGCTCAAGATCGACGGTTCGTTCGTGCGCGACCTGGCAATCGACGGAGACGATGCCGCGATCGCGCGTGCCATCGTCTCGATGGGGCATGCGCTCGGGCTGCGAGTGGTGGCTGAAGGCGTCGAAGATGAAGCGCAACTTAACCTGCTGCGCCAGATGGGGTGTGACGAGGCACAGGGCTTCCTGTTCAGCCCGCCACTGCCGGCGCATGAGATGGAAGCGTGCATGCGTCGAAGCGCGAGCCGTGGGGCCGGGACTGGGCAGTCAATCAGCGGTGCAATACCGAGATCGATCTGAAGCACGGCGGGATTCGGCAAGGCTGATCTCGCCGTGGAATACCGCCCGTACAGGGCAAATTCAACCTCGTCTTTGCAATCGGCGTTCTATTCGGATTTGCGAGGTTTTGGCGGTTGGACTGTCGCCGACCTTGGAGTGAAAAAACGCATTCGCTGAAAATGGACGGAACGCTAGCAGTGCAGTTGCTGCCTGGCGAATGTCGTGTCAGCGACAATTGTTGGATAAGCCATTACCGACGACTGAAAGGCGGTCGACAAGCGATCAATGATCGTGCACGGGCGAACGGCCGTTGGACGGCAAACGACCACTTACTGAAGGACTTTGTTCGGCGTCGCGCTGAACGAGATGAACCGGGCAATGGACCACTTGCCGTCGGGCTGCCGTTTGAAAATGTCCATCCCCGCTTCTGTACTCACGCTCGACTCGCCACGCATCTGCGCAGTAAGCGTCCAGAACAACCGGACTACGGCGATATCCCCGGACACGATGATCTCGCGGATGTCGGGGCTGTCGTAGTCGAGTTGCAACTCAGGCTTCGCCAACACCGCACTGAGTTTCCCGCAGAGCGCGTCGCGGCTACCATCGAGCACTTCAGGAACGGTCGAAACCAGATCAGGGGCGAATACGTCACAGACCCCTGCGGCATCGCGAGCGTTAAATGCCACCCTCCAACGCTGCAGCCGTTCCGTGATGGCGGCCCTGTCTGAATCCACATCTGCGCGAGCTGGAGTCACCGCACCAACGCCCGCCGACACGACGGCGATCGCAAGCAGCCATTTGACCATGAGAGGTCTCCAAATCGATCGGACTGACTTCCATTTTATAGGGAACAGATCCCGCAAGGGATCGACAACGATAAAGGCGGGAAAGCCTTTGATAACCGACCTCGTCCGTATGACATCGCCGAAAGAGACCTGAGGCGGGCCGATCAATGGTGGGCCGCTCCGCGAGTCAACCCAGGAGCGGGTTCGGCCAATAACAGCTATCGATGCCAGCTCACGAATCCGAGCCAATCTACGGGTTGGAAGGCAGTATCACTTCTGCTCCACTGGAGCAATGAGCAGGCTCCCCACATTCGTTTTGCGCTCGGAGGTCCTGCTTCCCAGATAGGTCGTCGCCCGTCAAACTAATGTGTCGGATGGCGACCTGGTCATAGGTGCGCCATGCACTCGTAGCACTGGCTCGGCCGTGTTCCTTGGCTTCGTACATGGCTTCGTCCGCTTTCCTGACAAGATCATCTGCGGTGTCGCCCTGCGCAAGCACGGCCACTCCAAGACTCGCGCGCATGACGTGCGGTTTGCCGCGCACCGAGATCGCCGTGGCGAAAGCCTGTGCTATGTCCTCAACGGTTTGGGTGGCGATTTCCCCCGCGCGTGCCGCTCCGACAATCACGAGAAATTCGTCGCCGCCCAAGCGGCCGATCGCACCGCGATTACCCACCGCGATCCGGACCCGGTCTGCAAGGACCACAAGGACCTCGTCGCCTGCCTGATGTCCGTGCGTGTCGTTTAGTTGCTTGAAATCGTCCAGATCTACGAAGATCGCCGCCACTCTGCCGCTTGCATCGGGTGACGAGACCGCCCCATGCAGCAGGTCTGTAATACGTCCCCGGTTAAATAAACCGGTGAGTCGGTCAGTTTCCGACAGGCGCCGCAGTTCTTCTTTGCCTTTTAGCAGCTTGGCGACCAGTGCCATTATCCACAATGAGAAACCAATAAGGATGAGTGAGATGACGAGGGCCATGACCACGTACACGCGTCGCATCTTGAAGTAGTCATCCAGCGCTTCGGCAACCGAGAGACCAGCGACGACCATCAGGTCATAACGGTCGATTGAGCGGCTAGCGACGATTCGTTCGATATGATCGACGGGGTCCACCACGGTACCGTCGTGCGTGCGTAGAACGGTGGCGTACCCGTCGGGTAGTGGACCACCGGTGGTGCTGGGTGCCTCTCCCGCCCGGCGAGACAACGTAAAACCATGACTGGAAACGACGGCGATCAGGCCATGCTCGCCAAGCGCGGCGCTGTTGTAGAAGCCGTCGGTCAGATAGGCGGGGTCCTCTGAGACAACAACGACACCGCCGAACGTGCCGTCGGGCCGGTTGATGCGCCGCGTCGCCTGAACTGACCATTGCTTCGATACTCGCCCGATCACCGGTTTGCTGATGAACAGTCCCACTGCGGGATTTAACCGATGCACAAGGAAGTGTTCGCGATCGCTAAGATCGACTACCCCGGAAAACTTGAGGGTCGAGGCCAAGACATGGCCGTCCGCGCCAACAACCGTCACCTGGAGCGCGGTGTCTGCGCTGATCAACCCGCGCGCTTCGTACTGTGCGAGGTCGAACGTTTGTGGTGCGCTTTCATAGCCGTACTTGATCAGTAACGCGATTTCATCGACATCGTGAACAGTCTTCAGGGTGTGGTTTTGAAGCGAGCGCGCCAAGGTCTGGGCCGCATCCTCCGTTTCGCGCAACACCCCGACCTTCTCGATATGCAGTCTCACGGAGATCGTGATCCACAGCACACAAAGGACGACGAGGGTCAGTACGGGAATCAATATCAGCGCGCGGGGCAGTGACTTGCTCCTCTCAAGACCCGGCAGAGTCGGCTCCATAATTCCCTCAAAATCCTTTTTCTCAGCTGCGAATTCTGTACCACACAGGATAAACATCATGCCCTGAACAGAAGTCGATTTGTTCGCCTCCTCAACAAATCGTCATGCGCGGACGTATTCGGCCCAGGGGGCGACGTTGCGAATCTGTCCGCCCTTTCCCCTGTAGCAACGCGACGTTCTTCGCTTATCCGTCTCGCGTTGTTTGGAGTGGAGAAGCCGAAGCAAGTAATCGCTTCATGAAGAGTGAATAGAAGGGTTGTGACGCAAATAGTGCAGGCGAGCGAGAAAGTCGTCCTGTAGTGGTCAAGTATTGTGGACACTCACAAAGGGGGGGCACAAAGAACTAGTATCATGAGTTGAAAATTCATTGAATGATACCGATCACGTACTAAAGTGTTCTGTGTAGCACTTGATATGCGGAGGTGGCGATGAGTGGACGGCCCAAGGGGGAGCTGGTGCTGAGTGAATCGGAGCGCGAAGACCTGCAAGCGCTGACGATGCGACGCAAGACCGCGCAGGCCTTGGCATTGCGGGCGCGCATCGTGTTGGCCTGTGCCGATGGCATGGATAACAAGACAGTTGCGGCGAAACAGCGGGTCACACAGCAAACGGTTTCGAAGTGGCGTGCGCGGTTCGTGATCCATCGTATGGATGGCCTGCTCGATGCACCTCGGCCCGGCACACCGAGGACGATTGATGACGCGCGCGTCGATGCGCTCATCGCGAAGACGCTCGAGTCCGTGCCTGTCGGAGCGACTCACTGGAGCACGCGCACGATGGCTCGCGAAATGAAATTGTCGCAGACCGCGGTCACACGAATCTGGCGTGCTTTTGGCTTGCAGCCGCATCGGCAGGAAACGTTCAAGCTCTCCAGCGATCCCATGTTCGTCGACAAGGTGCGAGATATCGTCGGGCTTTACCTGGACCCGCCGCTCAAGGCCATGGTCCTGTGCGTGGACGAGAAGAGCCAGATTCAGGCGCTCGATCGCACGCAACCCATGTTGCCGTTGGCACCCGGCATCCCTGAGCGACGTACCCACGACTACATGCGCCACGGCACGACCACCCTGTTCGCGGCGCTGGACATCGCTACTGGTGAAGTAATTGGCGAGGTACATCGGCGCCATCGCAGCAGCGAATTTGTGCGCTTTCTGCGCACCATCGAAGCCAGCGTGCCGTCTTACCTGGAGGTGCATCTGGTCATGGACAACTATGGCACGCACAAGACGCCCTCGATCAAAGCCTGGTTCGCTCGTCATCCTCGCTTCCATGTTCACTTCACACCCACCTCGGCGTCGTGGCTTAACCAGGTCGAACGATGGTTTGCCACGCTCACTGAAAAATACCTTCGACGCGGTACGCATCGGTCGACACGTCAACTCGAAGACGCGATCCGTTATTACCTGGATGTCTATAACTCGAACCCCAAACCGTTTGTCTGGAGTAAGTCGGCCGATGAGATCCTGGCCAGCCTCGAACGGTTTTGTGTGCGGCTCCGCAAGGCTGCGGCAGGAGCATCATGAATATCAATACCGACGCAATTGATGAAGTGTCCCTGGCGCTTCTCTACCTGACCCTGCATGACCGATACCGTGCATGGAAGGGCTTCGACTGGGATGTGCTGAATCGACTCCATGAACGAGGCTTCATCGAAGACCCTGTCAACAAGACGAAGTCCGTGATCTTTACGGAAGAAGGACTGCGCGAGTCCGAGCGACTGTTTAATCAGCACTTTGTGATTCCGGAATGAACAGGGAATTGATTTAACGAACTTCTAACTCACGACACTGATATGTATTTGACCTGTCCAGTGGTTTATAAAGGATTCTGGTTCGTACAATGTGTTGGTAGCAGAACGGACGGCATGCCGACGGTTGA
>NZ_JBIYEB010000039.1:0-73174 GCF_044909315.1 Caballeronia udeis | reverse complement strand
CTCCTCAATTGCGGCTCTGAGCCTTCGGTTCTTCGGAGCCTCAAGCTTAACCCGCGTCGCTTGAGGTACAGCAGGTCCAATACATTGTGTCTAGGCCTCGTTGCGCTTGGCTCCTGTCTCGTCACGATGGCCGGCATATCCTTCGAACTAGACCGTTTCACCGACGCCAGCGACGCTGGCCGTGCTATTCAAGGCGTCATTACGGGCATCGGCTTTCTCGGCGCCGGGGTGATCCTGCAAAACCGTACCACCGGCAGGATCAGCGGCTTGACGACGGCGGCTTCGATCTGGGTCACTGCCGCGCTCGGCATCGTGTGCGGCATCGGCGCATGGCAGATTGCGGGCATTGCCACCGCCCTGCTCCTGCTGCTGCTCTCGGTGGGCGGCAGCATTGAACGTGCGTTGCACCGGCGCTGGTTAAGAAAGTCACCTGAAGAGCAGGCCGCGATCACGCGACATGACGAATAGTCACGCGGCGCACTACTCGGCGCGTCGCCGTCGAACGAATGTGCCACGCGTCAAATGCATCGATCGCGGACGATCCGAGACATATGTCAGTGATGGTCGCTGTAGTCGGACCTCGCCTTGGGTGTCGCGCTTACCTTTGCGTATTGAAACTCGGGCAGCGCCTTGATCGCATCTTTCGTCGCGCCGGCAAGCACCAGTTTGCCATTGACGAAATCGAGCTGCTCAATCGGAATGGCCACGTCGTGATGCGACACCCCCAGAAACTGGTTTGCGGCGACGATTGCAAACGATACCGACCGGTCCGGTGCCACGATAATGTCATGAATGACGCCAACACGCTCGCCCTCCTCGTTGAAGACCGGCTTGTCCATGATCGACTTTCTCACGCTCCAGCCTGCCACGATCGCGGCCGACTCTTGCACGCTGATACCAAGCGGCTGGGCGCCGGCCACCTGGGCGTGCGCGTCTAGAGGGAGTCCGAGCGACGACACGAGCAGCAATACAAGCAGATTCGTTTTCATGAGATTCCCTTCGTTCTGGTGTTGACCGCTGATGAAGCCGTCCCTGTTCGACGCGGTCGGCGACGGTCTTCGCGAATTTTTCGCGATCCTTCTCGCTCAGCGTCGGTCCGCTTGGGACGATATTGACGAGGTCTTCGATTTCCCGCAAAGCCAGTTTGAGTCCCGGTGTCTCGAAGAATCGTGCACGGCTGCCGTCGGCAACGACAACCCAGGTAGTGACAGCCATGGTGTGCCTCTTAGCGTGATCGGTCGCCGGCCCGGCACGCATCGCAAATCGTTACGTGACGCCAGAGAGCCCGCCGGCCAGCGATAGTCTATCTCCAACGCCCATCGATCACGGACCGTGGGACCTCCCCACGCTCCTGCGCGAGCGACGGATAGTCGGTATACCCATGCTCGCCGCCGCCGTAGAACGTGGACGGATCAGGCGAATTGAGCCGAGCGTGCGACCGGAAGCGTTCCGGCAGGTCGGGATTGGCGATGAACAAGCGTCCGAACGCGATCAGGTCTGCGTTGCCGTCCTCGACCCATCTTTCCGCACTGATGCCGTCGAACCCGCCCGCGACCATCAGCACACCACGATAAGTGCGGCGTATCATCTCGTTCATGCGTTTCGCGCGCTCCGTGAAAGCGACATCCTCACCGGTCGCCGCCAGCGCGGGATTGACGATGTGCAAATAAGCCAGCCCGTATCGATTGAGCTTCTCGATGACGTAAGAAAAGGTCGCCTCGGGATCGTCGTCATGCATGTCGTTGAAGGTGCCGAGAGGAGAGAGCCGTACGCCGACCTTTTCCGGTCCCCACACTTCGCAAACCGTTTCGATCACCTCGAACAGCAACTTGGCCCGGAGCTCGCTCGACCCGCCGTATTCGTCCGTGCGGCGGTTCGTGCCGGACAGCAGGAACTGGTCGAGCAGATACCCGTTCGCTCCGTGCACTTCGACGCCGTCCATCCCGGCAGCCTTTGCGTTGCGCGCACCCCTGAAGTATTGGCGCACGAGATACGGCATCTCTTCGATCTGCAGCGCGCGAGGCGTGACGCAGGGCGCGACGACACCTTCGCCGCGCTCGTTCTCGATGAAAGCCTCTGCTTTCGGCCGGACCGCAGACGGCGCAACGGGAAGCATTTCATCGGGCTGCAACGAGGGGTGCGATATGCGCCCGACGTGCCAGAGTTGCATGAACATCAACCCGCCCGCCTCGTGTACGGCGTCCGCCACGAGCCGCCAGCCTTCGACTTGCTCGCGAGTATGAATCCCAGGCGTCCATGCATAGCCCTGCCCTTGCATCGACACCTGCGTCGCCTCGCTGATGATGAGCGCGGCCGCTGCGCGCTGCGCGTAATAGCAAGCGTTGAGCTGCGACGGTATGTTGCCTGGTCGGCTCGCGCGCGAACGCGTTAGCGGCGCCATTACGACACGATGACGCAGGTTGTGCGGTCCCACCTTTACGGGTTCGAACAGCTTGCGTAGTGGAATTTGCTCGTCGTGCTGCCCGGCTTCCCTCGGCGCGATTTCCGCATCAGGCATAAATTTTCTCCTTGCTTTTGACTCGGCCCGAAAAGTGCTGCCAGAGACGCTTCGAAGTGTCGGCGTCAAATCACATCGACAGCATCCTGCTCTTTGCCCAGTATAGCCATGACCCGCGCGCGCTTCTTTCCGGTTTCTGCTCAGATGTGTCACGATCCTGCGCTCACCGGTCCATCGCTCCATCGGGGGGCGGATGCGGCGCTCCCATCCACTCAGCTATTGTGCCGCTATCGAAAGAAACGCTACCCCTAAAACCGGCGCGGATCTGGGTGCGGGAGAGGCGAGCTGATGTAGCGCCACGGTGTTCCCGGCATGCCTGACTATGGCATGCTGGAAGCCCTTCCGGATGGCGCAAAGCGGCGGAAGAAATTGCCGTTCCGCGCCATAGACATCAGAAAGCGCGTGGTGGGAATCACCATACTAAGTGAGCGTTGAACGATGTTTTCGCCGGGTACATGGTCCGAATTGCAAACGACGTACCCGGCGCGACACCGGCCGAAGGTAGTTAAGGACTGTCTGGAACGGAAGCCGAGAAAATTTTGAGTTGAGACTCTTGAAAATTCTCGACAATCTCCTATTTTCCATTCCGTAAGCAGCCGCAGTATTAACGCTGCGTGTTTCGATTGGTTTGTCAGAGGCATGGCAGACGAACTGGAGCGCGTATGCCGGTTCGTCTCCTGCCGTAATATGGGAGATAGCAGCCATGAGTGACCTTCTTTTCAATACCAACCTGCTCGATGAGGTCGACCGCTTTCAGCGCCAGATGGCGTCGCTGTTCAGCGGCCTGCCGTCAAGTATCCGGGCGTCGCGCCTTAGCACCTTTCCGCAAATTAACCTCGGGAGCACGGACGACTCCGTGGAGATTGTCGCGTTTGCCCCGGGTATCGATCCAGCCAAACTGGAACTGACCGTGGACAAGGGCTTGCTGACCATCAGCGGCGAGCGTGCGCGTGTCGAGCCCCCGTCCGAAGGACGTTCTTATGCACAAGAGCGCTTCGTGGGTACATTCCGTCGCGCAATCGAATTACCCCGCGACGCTGACCCGGACAACGTCAAGGCGCGCTACGCGAATGGTTGCCTGACGATCAGCATCGGCAAGCGAGAGACGTCCCGTCCGCGCACGATCGCGATCCAATGACCAACTTTTCAAATATTCGAGGAGAGCATCATGAGCACCCAGACTCAGCTTGCAGAACGCAATGTCGGCGCGGTCGCCCGTCACGGCGACACACAGGCACAAAAGGGTCCGACAATCGCTCCGGCTGTCGATATTTACGAGGACGCCCATGGCATCACTTTGTGGGCTGATCTCCCGGGCGTTTCGCGGGACAGGTTGAACGTCCATGTGCAGGACGGCAATCTCTTTATCGAAGGCGAGGCCTCGATCGACACGCCCGACGGTCTGCGCCTGCATCACGCGGAGATTCGTGAGCCGCGCTTTGCCCGGGCATTTTCATTGAGCGCGGACTTCGATATATCGAAGATCGACGCCAGCCTCAACGACGGGGTGCTTAAGCTCAGCATTCCGCGTCGCGAGGAAGCCCGGCCGCGCCGTATCGAAGTCAGTGTTGGATAAGTGCCACGCGGCGCCCGCGCAGGTCGTAGCGGGCGCCGCCTCGGCAGAATAGCTGACAGGAGGCTTTCTTGGAATTTGAAACTGAGTGGAAAACCTTGGGCAAACACCGGGTGCGGCTGCACGCAACTCGCGGCTTTCCCACCGAGACTCTGCATACGGTGGCTGATTGCGCGCGCCTGGCCATCGAGAACAACATGAGTGCACGGGCAAGACTTGTCGAGGTGGTCTGTCGAGACCAGAACAAGGCGTATGACATTTTAGTGGGAACCACAATGCCCGATGACCGTCGTTGCGCAGCACAACTCGAAGTTGCAATGGCTGCCGTGCTCGGCTTGCTGCCCGAACAGATCACGATAACTGTCAAACCAGTCGAGCAGAGGGAAGTCGACCTGAACTTTGGCGTCTACGAACGGTTGCTTTCTCAGAAGCTAGGCTTGGTCCCACCTATTCAATGAGCCCTGCCGGACACTCTTTGCTTACGCTATTTCGGACCAGCAAGTGAACCCGAGTGCCGTCGACGATGTCATCGCCCGAGACGATTGCGGTGAATGTGCTGGTCTCTATCGTCAATGTGAACCGCGGCTTTCGACGTGATCCGGACGCGGGCCCGAACCCATGAACAGAACAGGGTATAAGCCGCAATCTGAGGATCCACGCAGGCGAACTACTTAGCCACGCCAGGGGGAACACGCATTGCTATAAAGAATAACCTTCACAGGAGCGTAGACATGACAGCGCACAAAGAATCCGACGCATACAAGAACGCATCGGGCGGCTGGGGATCAATCAAAGCCGTCGCCAGCGCCCTCTTTCAAGAGCACGTCGCGGTCGATGGCAGTCGTGTCCTCATGCATCAGAATAAACCGGACGGGTTCATGTGCGTGAGCTGTTCCTGGGCGAAGCCCAAGGATCCCCACACGTTCGAATTCTGTGAAAGCGGTGCGAAAGCAACCACCTGGGACCTGACATCGAAACGCGTAGATCCTGATTTGTTCGCCCGCCACACAGTGTCCGCGCTCAATAGCTGGCACGATCACGAACTCGAAGAGGCCGGACGCGTGGCGGCTCCTCTACGGTGGGATCCGGCGTCCGACAGGTACCTCGAAGTCTCATGGGACGACGCCTTTGCTGAAATCGGCCGCGAACTGAATGCGCTCGAGCCAAACTCGGTAGTCTTCTACACCTCAGGCCGCGCATCGCTAGAGACCGCCTACATGTATCAGTTGTTCGCGCGCATGTATGGCACCAACAACCTGCCCGACAGCTCGAACATGTGCCACGAGAGCACGAGCGTCGGACTAAAGGAAGCGATCGGCGTTGGCGTGGGCACCATCACGCTCGACGATTTCGAGAAGACCGACCTGATGTTCTTCTTTGGCCAGAATGTCGGCACAAATAGTCCGCGGATGCTGCACCAGTTGCAGGATGCCCGCAAGCGCGGCGTGCCCATCATCAGGTTCAATCCAATCCGAGAGCCTGGCCTGGTCAGTTTCGTCAATCCCCAGTCGCCGCTGCAGATGCTCACGCCCGGCTCAACGCAGATCAGCACGCAATACCACCAGGTGAAGGCTGGCGGGGACAGCGCGGCGATCACGGGTATCTGCAAGGCACTTCTCGAGGCTGACGACGAGGCGCTCGCCACTGGCAAGCCCCGGCTTCTGGATGTTGGATTCATCGAAGAACACACGGCCGGATTCGAAGAATTTGCTGCATTCGTCCGTCAATGTGACTGGGGGGAAATCGAACGCGTCAGCGCGCTCACGCGCGAGGCGCTCGCGCAAGCCGCTGCCGAATACGGCCGTGCACATGCCGTGATTGCTCACTATGGCATGGGTCTCACGCAACACCGGATGGGCGTGCAGAATGTACGGATGCTGATGAATCTGCTCCTGATGAGGGGCAATATCGGCAAGCCCGGTGCCGGACCCTCGCCAGTGAGAGGACACTCGAACGTGCAGGGGCAACGGACGGTCGGAGTCACGGAAAAGCCGGAACTCGCACCGCTCGACAAACTGGCCGAACAATACCAATTCGAGCCGCCGCGCGACACAGGCACGAACACGGTCGAGGCATGCGAGGCCATCGTGGCGGGCAAGGTGCGTGCCGTCTTTCAGCTTGGCGGGAATCTGGTCCGCGCGGTGCCCGACCGTTCTGTGATTGAACCTGCCTGGAGCAAGCTGAGGCTGACCGTGAACATCACGACGAAACTCAACCGCAGCCATTTGATTCATGGTGAGATTTCCTACGTGCTTCCCTGCCTGAGCCGGATCGAAATCGACGAGCAGGCGGGCAAGACACAAGCCGTCTCGATGGAAGACAGCACTGGTTGCATGCATGGCTCACGAGGCGTGGCAAAACCCGCCAGCGAACAACTACGCTCGGAACCAAGGATCGTCGGCGCGATTGCAAAGGCGACTCTCGGTCCGGCTTCGACCGTCGACTGGGATGCGTGGGCGAACGACTATGGCTTGGTCAGGGATGCGATCGCCCAAACGTACCCGAAGATTTTTCACGACTTCAATGCGAGGATGTGGACGCCCGGTGGTTTCCATCGGCCGCTGCCTGCGGCTGAGCGCGAATGGGAGACAAAGAGCGGTAAGGCCGAATTTCTGACGCCCGACACACTCTTCGAAGACCCAGACGTGCACGGTATAGACGAAAACACGCTACGGCTCTTTACCTTGCGCAGCGACAGTCAGTTCAATACCACCATTTACACTCTCGACGACCGCTTTCGCGGAGTGCACGGCAGCCGAATGGTGCTGCTGATGAATGAGAAGGACATGCATCGCCTGGGACTGTCTGCCGAACAGGAGATCACGCTCGAGACGGTCGCCGACGACGGTGTAGAACGACGTGTCGGCGGTTTAAAGATAAAGGCCTTCGATTTGCCGGCAGGATGTGTGGGCGGGTATTACCCGGAATGCAACCCGCTGCTTCCTCTCTGGCACTACGCCAAGCAGAGCAAGGTGCCGGCCGCCAAATCGATTCCGGTCAGGATCGTTGCCTGATCCTCGCGAGGCAGCGCGAACGACACGACAGGCAATCCCGATGCTCTGGACCCGTGCCTGTATCTGATAGGTCTGCGCATCGAGGAAAAACTGCCTGAAGAGGAACTGACCGATTGAGGCAGAGACAGTCCAGCTATGCCATGTGCTGATACGTTTTTTTTTAGTACGGCCCGATGACGTGCGGCGTTTATCGACCCATAGTCCGGCAACCTGAGCATCCGTCGATTGCCTTCTGACTAGTCCTCATTTCTGCCGTAGTGACGTCTGACTCTCGGCAAGTTGACTATGCCCCTTCGGGCCATATCTCCGCGCGCCTATGTCAACGACGCCATACACGCGCCATTTCCACGCCACGTTGATGTCATCGGCCTCATCCATACCGTGATTGAATGCTTTGGCAGAAAGCAATTCGCAAAATCCTGTGCTATACATGACGGCTGAATCGGACGCATCGATGGAGACGCGATGAAGAGGTCGATCGGCTTGGCGGCATCGTTGTGCGCATTATTGTGCGCCGCGTTTTTCGCGGGCACGCTTGGCTCGCTCGCGTATCCGCACTTCACGCCGACGGCCAACGCAGCAGAAACATCAGCGCTACCGCTCACCAATACCGCGCTACTCAAACACGGCGCAAACCTGGCCGCCATCGGCGATTGCGTCGTGTGTCACACAACAGATCGCAGTGCGCCTTTCGCAGGCGGGCGTCCGCTCGACACGCCGTTCGGCACGATCTATTCGACCAATATCACGCCCGATCGCCAAACCGGCATCGGTGACTGGACGCTCAGCGACTTCACGCGTTCAATGCGTCGCGGCATCGCGCGCGACGGTCACCTGCTCTACCCTGCCTTTCCGTATCCACACTTCACGCACATGACGGATGCCGATATCGCCGCGCTCTACGCGTATCTGATGTCGCGCGATGCCGTGCAGTCCACCGCGCCCGCGAACCAGTTGATGTTCCCGCTCAGTTTCCGTCCGTTGATTGCGGCATGGAATCTGTTCTTTTTGCATCCCGGCATCGAAGCAAATGGCGAAACGAATAGTCAAGCGAATGTTCAAGCGCCAGCAGAACCCGCAACGCATGGCGCACAGCTAATACGCGGCAAATACCTGATCGACGGCCCCGCGCATTGCGCCGCCTGTCACACGCCGATGAATCTGCTCGGCGCAGAAAAGCGCGGCGACGCGTTCGACGGCAACGTGATCGAAGGCTGGGAGGCACCCGCATTGACGACGTTGCTGAGCGCGCGCGAACCGTGGACGCACGATCAACTCGCCGCGTATTTGCGCACCGGTTTCGCCGATCAACATGGTGCAGCGGCGGGACCGATGCGAGCGGTGACGCAGTCGCTGAGCAATGCGTCCGATGTCGATGTCGATGCGATGGCCACGTATCTGCTCTCACTACAAAAGCCAGCCGAAGCATCGCCCAAGGCTATGCAGCAAACCGCCCAGGCAAACATGAATAACATCCGCGACGGCGCAACGCTTTTCTCAGCAGCGTGCGCCTCATGCCACGCAGCGAACGCGCCAATGACGACGCTCGGCAGCCGTCCATCGCTGGCACTCGGCACCGCCGTCAACGCGCACGATCCACGTAACGCGCTGCGGATGATTCTCGACGGCATTCCGACCGATCGCAGCATGCGCGCCGCCTTCATGCCAGGCTTCGCCGACACGTTCACCAACGCGCAGATCGCCGATCTCGCCGCGTACCTGCGCTCGAATTTCAGCAGCCAACCCGCATGGACGCTCGACGAAGCCGACGTCGAACGCCTGCGCAAGGAGTCTCACGAACCATGATGACGCTCATTGTGAACGGCGTGCCGCATCAACTCGATATCGATCCGTCGACGCCACTCCTCTACGCCCTGCGCAATCAACTCGGCCTGCACGGCGCGAAATTCGGCTGTGGTCTGGGCCAATGCGGCGCGTGTACGGTGATCGTCGGTGACAAGCCGGTGTTCTCGTGTTTAATGCCGGTCGCAGCCATCGGCACGCGTTCCGTGCGTACCATCGAAGGACTCGGCAGCACGGACAAGCCCGGCAAGCTGCAACAGGCATTCATCGATAAACAGGCGGCGCAGTGCGGCTACTGCATCGCGGGCATGGTAATGCGCGCGCAGGCGCTGCTCGATCGCGTACCCTCGCCTACCGACGAGCAGATTAGCGCGCACATGGAGCCGAATCTGTGCCGCTGCGGCACGCACATGCGCATCCTTGCCGCGATCCGTCAGGCGGGGCAACCCGCATGAACGATCCGCGCATTCCGCCTGACAACCTCAATCGCCGCCGCTTTCTTGCGGCTGGCAGCGTCATGGTCGGCTTCACGCTGTTGCCCGCTGTACGCGCGCTCGCGCAGACCACGACGACCGAAGCCGGCACGCTCACTGCGTCCGCGCCGCAGCTCCCGGGCAGTCTGAAGACATCGCCAATGCTCGACGCGTGGGTGAAGATCGACGAAGCGGGCTGCATCACGGTGTTCACCGGCAAGGCGGAACTCGGCACCGGCATTCGCACGGCGTTCATGCAGATCGCCGCCGAACAGCTCGGCGTGACGCCCGAGCGCATCGTCCTCGTCACCGCCGACACGAACGCGACGCCCGACGAAGGCTACACCGCCGGCAGTCATTCGACCGCCGACAGCGGCACCGCAATCGCCAATGCGACCGCGCAGGTGCGCTCGCTATTGCTCGAAGCTGCGGCCACGCGATTGAACGTCGATGTCCCCTCGCTGACGACGCAGAACGGCGAAATTGTCGCTAACGACGGCCGTCGATTGACATTCGGCGAAGCGGTCAGCGGCGTCGACTTGCATCGCAATGCCGCACCCGGTGCGCCGACCAAAGATCCGAAGACGTTCAAGGTGATCGGCCAGTCGTTTCAACGTGTGGATATTCCGGGCAAGGTGACCGGCGCACCGCGTTATGTGCAGGACTTGAAGTTGCCCGGCATGGTGCATGCGCGCGTCGTCCGGCCGCCGTCTTACGGTGCAACGCTGCAATCGGTCGATATCAAGCCGGTGCGCACAATGCCCGGCGTGATCGCCGTGGTTCAGGACGGCAGCTATCTTGCGGTCGTCGCCGACGATGAATGGCGTGCGATCGTCGCGATGCGCGCGCTGTCCGACGCTGCGAAATGGCGCAGCGGTCCGCCGTTGCCCGCGCAGTCGACAATCCACGAGACGCTCGAAAAACTGCCGGCGCAGGAAATCTCCGTCGCAAACAAAACGGCCGCCGCCGCGCCCGCCACGCAGACCTTGCACGCGCGCTTCACGAAACCGTATCTGACGCACGGATCGATCGGCCCGTCGTGTGCCGTCGCGTGGCTCAACGACGGCACGATGACGGTCTGGACGCATACGCAAGGCGTATTTCCGATGCGCAAGGGGCTCGCCGAAATGCTGTCGATGCCGCCCGAGCGCGTGCATTGCATTCACGTCGAAGGCTCCGGTTGCTACGGACACAATGGTGCCGACGACGTCGCCGCGGACGCCGCGTTGATCGCGCGCGCCGTGCCTGGAAAGCCCGTGCGAGTGCAATGGATGCGCGAGCAGGAGCACACGTGGGAGCCGTTCGGACCGGCGATGTCGAGCGACGTGACGGCATCATTGGATGCGAGCGGACAGATCGTCGACTGGAAGTTCGAGGTGTGGAGTAACACGCACAACAATCGCATCGAAAACGCCGGGCGTTTCATGCCGACGTGGTTTCTGTCGAAGCCTTTTACGCCCGCGCCGCCGAAGCCGATTCCGATGCCCGAAGGCGGTGGGGACCGCAACAGCATTCCGCTGTATCGCTTGCCGAATCTCTACGTGCAGCATCATTTCCTGCCAGACATGCCGATCCGCGTGTCGGCGATGCGTTCGCTCGGCGCGTATCACAACATCTTTTCGATCGAGAGTTTCATCGACGAACTCGCGCTCGCCGCGCATACCGATCCGGTTGCGTTCCGCCTGAAGCATCTCGACGATCCGCGCGCGCGTGACGTGATCGAGCGCGCATCACGGCGATTTGGCTGGCCGCATCGCGTGCATGACGGCGCGCCGTCGCGCGGCGTCGGCTTTGCGTTCGCGATGTACAAGAACCTGATGGCGTACTGCGCGCTGGCCGTCGAAGTCGCGGTCGAACGCGAAACGGGTGATGTGACGATCGAGCGCGTGGCGTGCGCGATCGATTGCGGACAGATCGTGAATCCGGACGGCGTGCGCAACCAGGTCGAAGGCGGCATTGTGCAGTCGGCCAGCTGGACGCTGTTCGAAGCAACAACCTTCGACGCGCACAACATTACGAGTTTCGACTGGAGCCAGTACCCGATCTTGCGTTTTTCTTCGGCGCCGAAAGTGCTCGATGTCGATCTGATTGATCGGCCGGGCATGCCGTTCCTGGGTGTCGGCGAAGCGTCGCAAGGACCGATGTCGGCGGCGTTGGCGAACGCCGTTGCCAACGCGACTGGCAAGCGCTTCAGGGATTTGCCGCTGTCGCCGGACATGTTGCGCGCGGCGTTGCGGGTTTGATTGGCCAGGACGAGGCTATGGCAAGACCGCTCTGGGGTTGCTGATTGAGACGGCGGAACGGGCGTTCCAGACGAAGTCGTCAGTCAGTGAGACGCGGCGAAATCATCGATCTTTGCAGCGGGAGAAAGCGCGAACGATGCCCGCATGTCCCGAGTCTCATCGACCGGTGAGCGTCCGAAAAACCGCTTGAACTCGCGACTGAACTGCGAGGCACTTTCGTAGCCGACGCGCGCCGACGCGGACGCGGCCGTCAACCCGTCACGAATCATCAGCAAGCGCGCCTGATGCAGACGCGTCGACTTGATGTATTGGATCGGAGAGGTCAGCGTGACGGTTCTGAAGTTGACATGAAACGCAGGAACGCTCATCCCCGCCTCTTCCGCGAGACGACTGACATCCAATGATTGCGCATAGTCGGTGTGAATTCGCCGCAGCGCTTTCGCCACCCTGCCGAAGCGCCCCTGATGCGCGAGCGCGGCCCTCATCGCGCCGCCTCGTTCCCCAATCAATACCCGGTAGCAGATTTCCCGCACGATTGCAGGCCCCAGTATCTCCGCGTCAAGGGGTGATGTCAGGGCGTGCAGCAGGCGTAAGGTCGCTTCGGCGAGGTCTCCCTCGAGCGGCGTCGACAGGATCCCTAGCGGTGCGCCTTGCTGATGGCATCCCGAACGATCGATCGCCAGTATCAGGTCGGTCAACTCGATCAGATCGAGGCGCAACGACACGGCCAGCATCGGCTCGGACTCGCTCGCTTCGGTTTCTGTGGAGAACGGCAGCGGCACAGACAAGACCAGGTAATGCTGCGCATCGTAGACATATACCTCTTCGCCCAGAAAGCCCAGCTTGCGCCCCTGACACACGATCACGATGCTCGGCTCGTATAGCACGGGCGTGCGCCCCAGCGGCCGGTTGGAGCGCATGAACCGCACGCCCTCCAGCGCGGATTGGGTGTAACCCTCATTCGGCGCCAGACGCTGAAGCAGGCTGACCATGCGTGTGGAAACCGGGTTGTCGGCAACTGTCACGAGAGCTCCTATTTCACCAGATCAGGTGCAGGAATTCTACTGGATACGATCGACAGCCCGCTCTCACTTCAATAGGAATAGGCAATACCGCAATCGCCGCGTGTATTCGCGTGCAGGCGCTCGGCTCATAAGATGGGTCATCGGTTGCACGGTGCAGCCGAAGCGCCCGGGAGACCGCGCCGCGATTGCCTCGCCCCTTCGTGCGCAGGCTTCGTAGCCTCTCCCCCGGACAAACCTGCACGGATTATCGGAACGGAGAACGCAACATGACAAGGCAAACCAACTCACCCAAAGTCATCCTCATTACCGGGGCAAGCAGCGGTATCGGCGAAGCGACAGTCCGGCTGCTCGCCGCCCAGGGACACCAGCTCGTGATCGGCGCGCGGCGCACGGAACGACTCGCGGCGCTGGCCGAAGAAATCCAGGCGAGCGGCGGCTCGGTTCGTTACCGGGCACTCGACGTCACTTGCGCCGCCGATGTCAGCGCTTTCGCCCAGTTCGCACTGGACGCCTTCGGCCGCATCGACGTGATCGTCAACAACGCCGGCGTGATGCCTTTGTCGCCTTTGAGCGCGATAAAAGTGGACGAATGGAATCGCATGATCGACGTGAACATCCGTGGCGTGCTGCACGGCATCGCCGCGGTCCTGCCGGCCATGGAGCGCCAGGGGTCCGGCCAGGTCATCAATATGTCCTCGATCGGTGGCCTGTCCGTCTCGCCGACGGCAGCCGTGTATTGCGCTACCAAGTTCGCCGTGCGCGCCATCTCGGACGGCCTGCGGCAGGAAACCGACAAGATTCGCGTGACCGTGATCTGCCCGCGCGTCGTTGAGTCGGAGCTGGCCGAGTCGATCTCCGATGAAACCGCGCGAGCAGCGATGCGCGACTTCCGCCGCATCGCACTTACGTCGGACGCCATTGCACGCTCGGTCGCCTATGCGATCGAGCAGCCGGCGGATGTCGATGTCAGCGAAATCGTCGTCCGCCCGACGGCGAGCCCTTTCTAACCGCCTCATCTCTAAGGTCTAAGGAGAAATTCACCATGGCTTCACAACATGCATCCGCCAATCAACCGTTCGCCGGCAAGGTCGCCATCGTCACCGGCGCGGCAAGCGGCATCGGACTCGCCACCACCGAGCTACTGCACGCGCAAGGCGCCAGCGTGATCGCCGTCGGACGCGGCGCCAACGTCGAAGCATTGGCCCGTCCGGGGATCGTTCCGCTCATCGCCGACGTCGCGCATGAGGAAAGCGCGGTGCGCGCCGTGTCCACCGCGATGGAACGCTTTGGCAAACTGGACATTCTGGTCAACAACGCCGCGATCATCATTAACAAGCCGGTCGTCGAGATGACGCTCGACGACTGGAACGGCATCCAGGCGGTCAATTCCACCGGTGCGTTCCTGTTCTCACGCGAGGCCATGCGCGCGATGATGCCGGCGAAGACCGGCGCCATCGTCAACGTTGGTTCTTACGCGTGCTATCAGGCGTTTCCGCTGATCGCCGCCTATGCCGCGTCCAAAGGTGCGCTCGCCCAGTTGACGCGCGCCATGTCGCTCGAGGCGATCGATCACGGCATTCGTGTCAATGCGGTGGGCTCCGGCGATGCGGTGACGAACATCACCAACCACCTCCACGAGGATGGCCCGGCCTTCCTCGCCGAGCACGGCAAGAACTCGCCGATCAAGCGGGCAGCCGATCCGCGGGAAATTGCGGAAGTAATCGCCTTTCTGGCGTCGGAGAAAGCCAGCTATATCGTCGGCGCGATTGTGATGGCGGACGGCGGCATGAGCGTCGCGCTCAAGTAAAGCCTTGGTCAAATTCTTTTGAACCGTGGCATTCATTTAAATTCGCATTACTTATTTATAAAGGAAATCATCATGAGCAAATCTACAAAAATCTGGTTCGTCACGGGCGCATCGAAAGGTGTCGGCCAACGGCTCGTACGGCAACTCCTCGCGCGTGGCGATCGCGTCGCCGCGACCTCGCGAACCGTGGCGTCGCTGACGGATGCAATCGGCCCGGCCTCAGGGCAGTTTCTTCCTCTGCAAGTCGATCTGACCAACGACCAGAGCGTGCGGTCCGCCATCGCGCAAACCATCAAGGCTTTCGGCGAGATCGATGTGATCGTCAATAACGCCGGATACGCCCAACAGGGAACCGTCGAAGGCCTCTCGGACGACGAGCTTCGGCAAAACTTCGAAGTCAACCTGTTCGCGCCGCTGATGGTGCTGCGGCACGCGCTCCCGCATCTGCGCAAGCAGCGCGGCGGGCATGTGGTCAACATTGCCTCGATCGTCGGTTACCAGGGCGGCTACGCGGGCTGGGGCAGCTATGTGGCGAGCAAGTTTGCACTCGCCGGCCTGACGGAGTCGCTCGCGGCCGAGGTGGCCGAGTTCGGCATCAAGGCAACGGTGGTGTATCCCGGGCCGGTACGCACGGAGTTTCTGTCGAGCGGCGCGCTGGCAGTGGCCAAACGGCAGATTGATGACTACACCGAAGCCAAAGCGTCGCTCGATCTTCACCTTGGCACGCTGCACGGTCATCAGGCCGGCGATCCGGACAAGCTGGCCATGCTGATCATGCAAGCCGTGGATGTTGCCGAACCACCGTTGCATCTGTTCGCCGGCAAGATCGCCAACGAACTGGCGGCACAAAAAGCCGCGGCGGTCCAACGCGACCTTGATGCGTGGAAAGGTTCATCCGAAGCAACGGACTTCGTCGAGTAACGTCAAAAGCAGGCAGCGCCCAGCGATGAGCGCTGCTTTACCGGAGAAATCCAATGTTCAAGGAAATGGCGAGCGAAAAGGCTTACCGGCTGCTCGAATCCGGCCCTATCGTCATGGTGACGACACGCGCTCGCGACGGCACGCCTAACGTGATGACGATGGGCTTTCACATGATGATGCAACATGAGCCGGCCCTGATCGGCGCGGTGCTAGGGCCATGGGATCACAGCTTTAGCGCCCTGCGGGAACTCGGCGAGTGCGTGATCGCGGTCCCGACGATCGATCTCGCGCAGACCGTGGTCGATGTCGGCAATTGCTCCGGCGCACAACTCGACAAGTTCGAGAAGTTCGGTCTCACCACGATGCCTTCCAGGCGTGTGGATGCCCCGTCGATTATGGAGTGCTTCGCGAACCTTGAGTGTACGGTTGTCGATCAGTCGATGGTCAGCCGCTACAACATGTTTGTCCTTGAGGTGAAGCGGATCGTGGTCGACGAGAGCCGCCCGGAGCGCCGCCTGATTCATCATCAGGGTGACGGCAGATTTGTCGCGGATGGCGAGACCCTGGACCTGCGCGAGCGCATGGTGCATTGGCGTTATTTGATGGATTAGGGAAACCACTCGGGAGACAAATCGGACCACACGACCACGACCACGCTCTCAACGGGCTCGTCACGTGGTCGTGCGCCTTGCACCGAAGTTATCTGGCCGTCTTTGCCTTCAACATCCGTAACCCCGAATACATGCCTGGTTTTCCAAGCGCGTTCCAAATGCGTTCGCCGGCAGACCTTGCGTCAGCTCCTGGCCACCTGCTCCGGACTGAGAACGATGACATCGCGCACACTACACTTCGCTGCGCTTGAGCAAGTAATCGAGCCCGCCAATGCGATACCACCGATACCCATAAGGCTCGAGAACGACGCTATGACGGCCGTCGGGGGCCACTTGACTATGATCGTCGGATAGGAGATTGATGAGGATGTCCTCGCCGGGATTCGCACAACCCGACTTGAACTTCACCGTGCACGCCTCAGCGCTGAAGTTATGCAGGCACAAAACCGAATTGTTACGCCAGTCGTAGCGCAGTGCGAGCACATCGTTGCGGGAAGCGCGTAAAACCGCGAAGTCGCCCCAACTGATCTCCGGGACCTCTCGACGCATGCGGATCAGGCGTTCCGTCCAGTTCAGGAACGAATTGGGATCGCGCCGCTGGTCGGCCACATTGACCCGTTCGTAACCGTACGGACCACCTGAAATGACTCGCGCGACAGGCCGCGCGTGCTTGGTAAAACCTCCATGTGGCTCGGTGGACCACTGCATCGGCGTGCGGGCGCATTCACGTTCAGGCAGGCGCAGATCGTCACCCATGCCGATTTCATCGCCGTATCGGAATACAGGGGTCCCCGGCAACGTTAGCATCAAGCTGTAAGCGAGTTCAAGACGACGCCGGTCGCCGGAGAGCATTGGCGCAATCCTTCTGCGGATGCCCCTCTCGTATAGCTGCATATCCGGATCCGGACCGAAGGCAGCGAATACGGTGGCGCGTTGCTCAGGGCTCAGGCGGCCGAGATCAAGTTCATCGTGGTTGCGCAGGAACACCCCCCATTGCGCCGTTGCCGGCCGCGGCCTGGTCGCCAGCAGCGCCTTCTTCAGCGGTGCCGTATCGGCGCTCGCCAACGTGTAGAACGTATTCTGGTTGACCTGGAAATTGAACATCATCTGGAGACGCTCGCCGTCATCGCCGAAATACTCCAGGTCGGTATCAGGCAAGACGTTCGCCTCCGCGAGGATGATCGCGTCCCCCTTGCGCCACTGCAAGAACTCTCGGAACGTGCGCAGCATGTTGTACTGCTCGACCGGTTTCCCGACCTTGGCGCCCTTCGTCGATATCACGAAGGGCACGGCGTCCATCCGGAACCCCGACACGCCAAGTTGAATCCAGAAGCCCATCACCTTGAGTATCTCCGCCTGCACATGCGGGTTGGCCGTATTGAGGTCCGGTTGAAAATCGTAGAAACGATGAAAGTACCAAAGCGCGGCCTGCTTGTCATACGTCCACGTCGACTTCTGAACGCCTGGGAACACGATTCCGTCCTGGGCATTGCGCGGTTTTTTGTCGGACCACACATACCAGTCGCGATATTTCGAGTCAGGATCGCTACGTGCTTCGCGGAACCATGCGTGCTGATCGGACGTGTGGTTGACCACTAGATCGATCATGACTCGCAGGCCGCGTTGATGGCAGGCATGCGCAAACTCGGCGAAATCGCCTAGCGTGCCATAGCGGGGATCGACGTTGTAGTAGTCCGAGATATCGTATCCGGCATCAAGGCCGGGAGACGGCTGGAACGGCATCAGCCAGATCGTGGTAATGCCAAGGCCTTGCAGATAATCAAGGCGACGGATAAGGCCCTGGAAGTCCCCGACGCCGTCGCCGTTTGCGTCCATGAATGTGCCGACCGAGAGGCAATAGACGATTGCATTCTTGTACCAGAGATCGTTTAGCATATAAGTCTGCTCGTTAGGTGCAACCTGTGCAGTCATTCGAGGAACGGAAATGTCAGAATTGGCGTGGTGGCAGCGAGCCGTGATCTACCAGGTCTATCCGCGATCTTTTCAGGACGAAAACGGCGACGGCATCGGCGATCTTGCGGGCATCACGGCGCGTCTGCACTACCTCAGAGCGCTTGGCGCAGACGCCCTATGGATCTCGCCGGTCTACCCGTCGCCGATGGTCGACTTCGGCTACGACGTCGCCGACTATTGCGCCATCGCGCCGATGTTCGGAACGCTCGACGACTTCGACCGGCTCGTGACACATGCGCATGAACTGGGCCTGAAGGTCTTGCTCGATTTTGTTCCCAATCATTCTTCCGATAAACATCCGTGGTTCACGGAGAGCCGCTCATCACGCGATAACCCAAAGCGCGACTGGTATCTGTGGCGCGATCCCGCGCCCGATGGAGGACCACCGAACAACTGGCTGAGCCGCATGGGCGGTTCGGCGTGGGAATGGGACCGCCTCACCGGCCAATATTACTATCACGCGTTTCTGCGTGAACAGCCCGATCTAAACTGGCGCAATGCCGACGTACGCACGGCAATGGACTGCGTCATGCGGTTCTGGCTGGATCGGGGCGTCGATGGCTTTCGCGTCGATGTGCTCTGGTTGCTGATCAAGGACGCCCTCTTCCGCGACAATCCGCCGAATCCGCAGTTCAAGGCCGGTGAGCCCGATCATCATCGGCAGCTGCAAACCTATACGGAAGATCAGCCCGAAGTCCATGACATCGTCCGGTCGATGCGCGCGACGCTCGACGAATACGGCGAGCGCGTACTTATCGGCGAGATTTATTTGCCCGTGCCTCAACTTGTCAGCTACTACGGGCCGAATGGCGACGGCGCAAACATGCCGTTCAACTTTCAACTGATCAGCGCGCCCTGGAATGCAACGGAGATTGCGCGGATCGTGTCCGAATACGACCATGCGCTTCCTTTGCATGCGTGGCCGAACTGGGTGCTCGGCAATCACGACAACCCGCGTGTCGCGTCGCGCATCGGCGTGCGCCAGGCGCGAGTCGCCGCGATGTTGTTGCTCACCCTGCGCGGCACGCCCACGCTCTACTACGGCGATGAAATCGGCATGACCGATGGGACGATCCCGCCCGATCGCGTGCAGGATCCTGCCGAGCTGCGACAACCCGGCATCGGTCAGGGTCGCGACCCGGAACGAACGCCCATGCAATGGGATGGATCGCCGAACGCCGGCTTTTCAAGCGGTGTGCCGTGGTTACCAATAAGCGGTGGCGATGGCATCAATGTCGTTGATCAGGATAGCAAACCATCGTCGATGCTGATGTTTTATCGACGCTTGCTTGCATTGCGCGGAAGCGAACCGGCGTTGGTGGAAGGCGCGATTGAGCGCGTTGTATCCAGCGGGAGCGTATTGACCTATGAACGCCACCTGGGAGACCACCGGTTTTTCATCGCTTTAAACATGGCCGGTGCGGATGCACAGGTGGAAGTACCTCAGGGGACCCTGGTGTTGTCGACCACGGGATGTCACGAGGGCGAGCGGATCGAAGGACCCAGCTTGCTGCTCGCCGGCGACGAAGGCATCGTGATTCGTGCGTCGAAACCGGCTTAGCATGTGCCTGAAGCCAGCATGGGCTCCGCAGTGGCGTGGTACCTCGCAAACAACAGGGATTTCATTGACAGCATCCTCCTTGTTGAGCGCGATCCGACCTATCAGTGGACCTCGACGGCCACCAGCAATAACTGCATGCGCCAGCAGTTCGCGAGTGAAAATCAACGTACATATCGCGCAGTATGCTGCCGAATACGTTAAGAACTTCCACAAAAACCTTGGCGATGACCCGGCTGTTCCCGACCTTCCGATCCAGAATTTTGGCTACCTGTACCTCGCCGATAACGAGCAATTCAAAAGCAGCTCTTCTATGTCGCGCAAGCTCAACTGAAATCGAAAATACCAGCGAACTGCGCAACTGATAACTGCGCCCGGAAAGCGGTGACCGTGATACGGCGATTTAGATTTCTTCATCACTCTATTTTAAGCGGCCGGCCCAACAACCTGACGCCTGTCTCACTGGACTTACCTCCCTGTCAGATATCGCTCGACAAAGCTGAGGATTGCCTTGGACCGGTAATCCTTTGCAAGCTGTGAAAGATGTTCGGCGAAAGGACGGTAGCGCTCGTCGAGTTCGGGCAGCTGCGTGGCGTGCTTCGCGATCGCTTTCATGTCGCCGAGTCGCGCCAGATGATGCAGCGCTTCGATTTCCTCCGGCGGCGGCGCGATCAAGGTCTCAATGGAAGGATCGGCAACGAGTGCTGCCGCGTCACTTGGTCCGGCGACTTCCGCCTGGCGACTCTCGTCGCTCCATTCGATATTCAGGAGGGCTGCGACCTTTGATAACAGCCCATTGAAGTCGATCGGTTTAGGCAGAAAGGCATTCGCACCGGCCGCCAGGCTTTGCGCCGCATCGGCCCCGGAGGCGCCGGCGGAGACTGCGACGACGGGCAGATCCTGGAACTCCGGCATCTGGCGCAGGCGGCGTATGGTCTCGAGCCCATCCATGCCAGGCATCACAATGTCCATCAGGACGAGCGCCGGCCGCAGGGATTTGACTTTCTCGAGAGCTTCCAGGCCGTTGCCGGCCTCCGCCATGTCAAATCCAAGTTGGCTGAGCATATCGAGCGCGACGGCGCGGTTTTCCGCCACGTCATCCACGACAAGGACGGTCTTGCGCGCTCCCTTGTAGCCACCTATCGTCGGCTCCAGTGGGGCAGCAGCCGCATGAGGCGTCACCACCGGCGCGCTCAGCTCGAATGAGAAGGCGCTACCAGCGCCGCGGCGGCTCGTGACATGGATCTCGCCGCCCATCAGACGCGAGAGCTGCTGGCTGATGGCAAGGCCCAGCCCCGTGCCTCCCAACCGGTGGCGAGTGTCGCTCACCTGTTCGAAAGGCCGGAAGATTGCCTGCAGATGCACATCGTCTATGCCGATGCCTGTGTCCTCTACCTCGAAAAGCAGTCGCGCCGGCGGCAGGAAACCGACGCGCAGACGCACGCTCCCTTCTTCGGTAAATGTAATTGCATTGGAGAGCAGATTGAGCAGTACCTGGCGCAGCCGTTTTTCGTCGACGCGCACGCCCGCGGGCAGATCGGGGGCCATCTCGCAGGCGAAGGCAAGCCCCTTTTCCGTAGCCCTCACCCGGATCGTCTCGGCAATGAAATGGATGAACCGGTCGAGTGCAATGTCGGAGAGGTTGAGCTCCATCTTCCCGGCCTCGATTTTAGCCATATCCAGGATGTCGTTGATGAGCGTAAGCAGGTGTTCGCCGCTGCGCTGGATCACCCGGATCCCGTCGATCTGTCGTTGGTCGAGGCTCTTATCGCGGCCAAGGATCTGCGCGTAACCCAGAATCCCGTTCAACGGCGTGCGCAGCTCGTGGCTCATGTGCGCGAGAAAGTCGCTCTTGGCCTGGTTGGCCGCATCGGCGTGTTCCTTTGCGACGGCCAATTCGGCTGTTCGTTCGAGGACCATCTCTTCGAGTCGCTCGCGATAGCGCCGCAGTTCCTCATCGGCACGCTTTTGCTCGGTAATGTCGCGCGAGATGCCGAGCAGGAACTGCGGCTCGCCACGCGCATCCGGGATCGGGATCTTCATCGTATGCACGAAGCGCACGCCGTGGCGCGTATGGACCTGCTCCTCCGGCACGTCGACCATTTCCCGCGCATCCAGCACGGTACGATCTTCCCGCGTGAAGAAATCAGCTTCATGCACGGGAAACAGGTCATGAACGGATCTGCCGATGAGTTCCTCACGTCTGTAGCCGAGCAGTTGTTCTGCGGCCTTGTTAAAGCGCACGAAGTGCAGGGTCGCCGCCTCCTTGACGAAGATCGTATCCGGGATGTTTTCGATAATACTGCTCAGGAAGCACTCGCTTGCCCGCGCGGCATCTTCGGCGCGCTTGCGTTCGACGATCTCCGCCGTCCGGCCGGCAAGCGCCCTGCTGAGTTCGGCCGTCCGCTGCGCGACGCGGGACTCCAGTTCAGCGTTGAGCTGCTTTAGCTCGTCCTCGGCTTTCCCGCGCTGGCGCCGGTCTTCAAGGAACTGCTCGACTGCGCGCGCCATGTCGGCAATCTCGTCGTCCCCCTGCACCGGGAGGCCGGTCTGCGCGCTCTCCACGTCACCGTGCCGCAGCGTGTGGCTCACCCGGCGCAGCCGTGCCACGACATGACGACCGAGAAATACGCGGGTTATCAGCCAGGTAAGCAGCAGGCTCAGCGCGACTTCTGCGCCCACCCATGCGCGCGTGCGGTCCGAGCTTTCTGCCAGATCTTGAACCGCCTGGCGATAGTCGCGCGTCAGGTAGTCCGACTGTTGGCGTGCCGCGACGGCCAAGGCGCCGGCCTGGCTGAGCAAATCATCGTCGAGGCTGGCGAGTGACGCCCCGGGCCGGGGCGTGGACGAGGCCACGGCACGCTCGCGCAGCGCGGTCTCGCGCACCTGAGCCTCGACGTTGACCGTGTTGCGAAAGCGCTGGCTCGATCGATGCAGCGCCAGAGTGTCGCCACCCGGGTCGTCGCGCGCAGTCGCCGAGGCGAGACGCCCCACCAAACGGTCGAAGGACGCCAACTGTTCGAGGATGTGCCGATGCGTCTCGCCTACGGCGTCGACCGTATCGTCACTGGACAACTGCAGCGCCAGACGCTCGATCATCAGGGTGTGCTGCGCCAGATCCTGTGCATCCTCCAGGCGCGCCAGCCGATCGTCGGCCAACAGGCGAAGCGCGTGCGCCGAACGGTCCAATGAGTAAAGGCTGGTGGCACCGACCGCGACTACCAAGGCGGCGAGGCAGGAGACCACGAGCGCGCACTGGGCTGTAAGCGAGTGTGGAAAAGTGAGTTTCAAGGGCGTTCCCAAATGCGGCGATAGATGTCGCGATAGCCGTTGGCGGGATCGTAGAGCAGACGATCGCCGCCGTCCGCGGCGATGTTGTCCGCCGTCACGAGATGCACCGGAAACACGTAACCCGTGACACTTTCCCCTGCTAGGAGTCTGTTCATCTCATCAACCAGCTGCCAGCCGTGCAAATTCAGGGGCTCAGCCACCGTACCCGTCTGGAATGTGCGCGCCCGGATGCGCAGGAAGGCGGACTCGCTCCCGTCGCCGGCCGACAGCATCGCCATGGCGGTGTTCGGCAATCCAGCCTGGGTCAGCACAGGGGCGGCGTAGTCAAAGTAGATGTCGTTGATTGCCAACGCATGCGTCCAGCGTCTGCCGTAACGCGCGAGCAAGCTGCGCGTTATGCCGGGCATCAGTTCCTGGCTGCGCGAGATGGGTACGTCACGCATTTCGAGCAAGGTGCAGCCGCTACACGCACGCACGACGGCGGCCATTGCGTCCGCCTTCTCCTGTGGAAGCCGGTAACCGCTGTCGGTGAAGATGATGACTCTTGCACGTCCGCCGGACTCCGCGATGGCCGCCAGCGCGGTCACGCGCGCGACCTCAAGTGGATCCGTCGAGACGTTCATCGCCACAGGTGTACCAGGCACCGCACCAGCCTTGGCCGCGACGTGCCAGCCGACAATCGGAATGCTTCGCTCGGAAAAGGGTCGCAGCCCAGGCAGCACGGCACGCGCGTCGCCACCAACGATAACCAGACCGTCCGGATGGCTCTCCAGCGCATTCGCCAGCATCTTCAGCCGCAGTTCCGGCGTGCCCGCGGTGTCGAATATCCTGGTGCTCCAGCCGACGACTCTGGCGGCCTCCAGCACACCGTCGACCACACCAAGGACTCCACCGTTGCGCAGATCCTCGGCGACGATGGCGATGCGTTTCGCACGTTGCGCGCGTGGCCCGTCACGTGGTCCGTTCCAAGGTGCAGCCGGTTGCGCCGCAGCGTCGACGACGCGCTTCGCCTGGTCCAGATAGTTCCTCACGGCAACCGGGTCCTCAGGCACGGGGGCAGGCAACAACCCCTGCGCCGCAGCAACCGACGGCATACACGCGCATGCCCACGCCAGAAGCAAGCCCCTCATGCTGTTCCCCACGGATCCCGTTGATTGGGCGCCACTGAAGACGTAGCGAAATGCCCCGCAGGGGACCCTGCAAACACGATACTACTCTCCGCTGGCCGCATGTCCGCGGTCATGCGCCGGCCCAGCGGACGGCGGCCCGGCGGCGAGTGATGAGCCGATTGCGATCCGCCTGCGAGATCGCAGGAACCGTCGGGCCGCGATATTGCACCTGAAGAAGCTGGACGTTGATTCGATACCGTACCATCCAGCGTCTCCAAGTTCGCAATCCTTAAGCACGATCTCGACAGCGTGCCCGAATGATTCCGTCGGGAGCTCGAGTTGGTCCGGGAGACCAACTTTGTGGCGAGCCACCTCGAAAGTCTCCCCTAGTTTACCCGCGTCATTGACCAGCCTGTAACCGGCGTCAAACGACTGAGGGACATAGAAGACTGGAGTGACAAAACCCCCACCGCCCTTTGACAACCGGCATCCCGACAATCGTCTGTTCTCAGCGAGACACGGCGATTGCGATGGTCGCCCGCTTGAGGGTGAGTTCGGCGTAACGGTGTGACCGTCGATAGAGACTATCCATGCAAAAAACAGCAGACGCCTTCCACTACAGACTCTTATCTTTTAGATAAGCGTTGATGATGTGCCCACTTTGCCAGCGGATACCGCGCTGAAAGCCCGAACCTGCGCCCGCGTAATCCCCGGTCGTTGGTCCGGAAAGCCTATGAGAAATCCATCACTGGAAGGCCCGCATCCTGACAGGCGCTTCTGCTAAAAATCGTATCCGCTTATATTTCCGGACCCTCGTTTTTGCAGCATCACACTTCACTCACACCTTGCTCAAAAGGAAGCTGAACGTGAATACATATGATGTGGTTGTGATTGGGGCCGGCGTTATCGGTAGTTCAGTAGCATTTCAGCTTGCGAGGCTAGGTGCGAAAAACGTACTCGTACTCGACCGTGGCACGATCGGGGCCGGAACGACGTCACAATCATCTGGCATTTTGCGAACCCATTACTCGGTAAAGGAAAACGTCGAGTTGGCTCGCAAATCGTGGGCCGTCTTCAACAACTTCGCGTCCTATCTGGAAGACGACGAAGCGTCGTGCGGACTGGTCAAATGTGGCTACATGATTGCCGCAGCTGAGGGCGACAAGCTCGAGCCGCTCCGGGCGTCCCTGAACCAGCAGAAAGATCAAGGCATTCCGCTCGAACTGCTCGACCCACCGCAGGCTCGCGAACCGCTTCCCATCGCACAGTTCGGCGATGCTGTCCTGATCGGCTACGAGCCCGAAGCCGGGTTTGCTGACGCCTACCTTGTGGCTACCAGCCCCGCCCGTGCGGCACGTCGCGGGGGTGTGACCATCCGCGAGAACGCTTCTGTTAACAAGATTCTTATCGAAAACGGCAAGGTCGTCGGCGTTTCCACCAGCATTGGCGACTTTAAAACATCGATGGTCATCAGCACCCAGAACATCTGGACGCCGGAACTGGCTGGCTGGACCGGCAAATCGCTTCCCGTCATGCCCGAGCGCCACGCCGTGCTGGCGCTCGAATGCGAGGCTGCAAAGTACACTTTCTCGATGCCTGTTTTCAAAGACCTCGCGTCGCCGGGCATGCTCTATTACCGCAGCTACGGCGGCAGCCAGATGCTCGTCAGCGAAGGCGTGGCGGGTGAAAAGCTAAACACGACCGAAGTGGAGCAAGGCGACATTCCGATGGACTACGTCATCGAAGTCGGCGCCCAGGTCGCAGAGCGCTTCCCAAAATACGAGACCGCAGGCATTGCTTCGTCGTGGACGGGCGTCTACGACGTGACGCCGGACTGGAACCCCGTTCTCGGCAAGTTGCCCGGAATTGAAGGATTAGTAGTCGGCTACGGCTTCTCCGGTCACGGCTTCAAACTTTCGCCGACAGTCGGACGAGTGCTTGCGCAGGAAGCGCTCGGCCTGCCGACCGATGTGTCGCTCAAGCCGTACTCCATCGATCGCTTTACGACCGGCGAGCTGTTGACCGGCAAATACGGTCTCGGCGCGGTGTCCTGAGGTCAAAACCATGTCTGCAATCGATGTGCACTCCATTGCATCGGTTCCGATAGAACCCTGGCGCAACGCTCAAGCTGGCAGTGCTCGTGACTATCGAACCGTTCGGCATCAGGATAAACGACTGAAATGATGAGGAAAGATTAGATGAAAGTGATCACTGCGGTAAAGCGCGTGGTGGACTACAACGTGAAGGTCCGGGTAAAGGCCGACGAAAGCGGCGTGGACATCGGCAACGTCAAGATGTCCATGAATCCCTTCGATGAAATCGCCGTGGAAGCGGCGACGCGTCTGAAGGAAGCCGGCAAGGCTAGTGAGGTCATCGCCGTCTCTTGCGGCCTGTCGCAATGCCAGGAGACCCTGCGGACAGCACTGGCTATCGGCGCGGACCGCGGGGTGCTGGCCGAGACGGACGCAGAATTGCAACCACTTGCCGTAGCAAAGCTTCTCAAGGCAGTCGTTGAAAAAGAGCAACCTCAACTGGTCATCCTCGGCAAACAGGCAATCGACGACGACGCGGGCCAGACGGGCCAACTCCTCGCCGCTCTCCTCGATTGGCCGCAAGCCACCTTCGCCAGCAACATCGAAATCAATGATGGCACCGCCATTGTGACGCGCGAAGTCGACGGCGGCCTTGAAGTCATTTCGTTGTGTCTGCCGGCGATTGTGACCACGGACCTTCGCCTGAACGAGCCGCGCTACGTGACCTTACCGAACATCATGAAGGCAAAGAAGAAGCCGATTGAGGTGGTCAAACCCTCCGACTTTGGTATTGACCCGTCTCCGCGTCTCAAAACGGTGAAGGTCGTTGAACCTCCAGTACGCAAGGCAGGCGTGATGGTCCCGGACGTTGCAACTCTCGTCGCGAAACTGAAAACCGAAGCAAAGGTGATTTAAATGACGACGCTTGTTATTGCCGAACACGATAACGCTCAAATCAAGAGCTCGACGCTTCATACCATTGCCGCCGCAAAGCAGCTCTCGAATGGCGTCCACGTCCTCGTCGCTGGCAGCGGCGCACAATCCGCAGCAGAAGCGGCGAGCAAGGTCGCCGGTGTGGACAAGGTCATCCTCGCCGATGCGCCCCAGTTCGCGGACGGCTTGGCGGAGAATGTAGCTGCACAGGTGCTGGCCCTCGCAAGTAGCTACTCGCATATCTTCTTCCCCGCCACCGCTGCCGGCAGGAACACTGCGCCGCGTGTGGCAGCGAAGCTCGATGCGTCGCAGATTTCCGACGTCATCGCTATCGAGTCCGACGACACGTTTCAGCGTCCCGTCTATGCTGGGAACGCTATCGCAACCGTGCAATCGGCCGACCCGGTGATAGTCGCGACCGTTCGTACGACGGCGTTCGATGCAGCCCAAGCCGAGGGTGGGAATGCGGCTATCGAAACGGCACCGCCTGTCGCTGATTCCGGCCTGTCAACTTTCATCCGCCGCGAAGTCGCAACGAGTGACCGGCCTGAACTCACTGCGGCGCGCGTCGTTGTATCAGGTGGTCGCGGTCTGGGCAGCAAGGAGAACTTCGCCCTTCTCGACCCCTTGGCGGAGAAGCTCGGTGCCGCCGTCGGCGCCTCTCGGGCAGCAGTCGATTCGGGCTACGCACCGAACGACTGGCAAGTCGGCCAGACCGGGAAAATCGTTGCGCCGGAACTCTACGTCGCTGTCGGCATTTCGGGCGCCATCCAGCATCTGGCCGGTATGAAAGACTCAAAGGTCATCGTCGCAATCAATAAAGATGCTGACGCTCCTATCTTTGGGGTTGCCGACTACGGTCTCGTCGGCGACCTGTTCGAGGCCCTACCCGCGTTGACACAGTCGTTATAAGCGCTCACCGGTATAAACCTCCCTGGCACGCGAATCACGCGTACCAGCGAGGTAACTCGCATCAAGCGACGCGATGTTGGGACAGCCAAGAAGCCGCAAGCATATTTCCAGTTCATTCCTCAGCATGGAAAGAACGTCACTTACCCCGCTCATGCCGGACGCGGCGAGGCCGTAAAGCGGGGCACGCCCCAGCAGCACGCCGTGGCCGCCAAGCGCCACCGCTTTGGCAATGTCACTTCCGCGACGGATTCCACCATCAATCAGGACAATGAACCCGCTCGGGGTGGAGGACACCGTGTCCGCGAGTATTTCGAGCGAGCTGAGCGCTCCATCGAGTTGGCGGCCACCATGGTTCGAGAGCACCACGCCATCGACACAATGTCGCGAAGCCATTGCCGCGTCGGCGACAGTTTGTATGCCTTTGACGAGTAGCTTCCCTGGCCAGTGACGGCGCACCCAGGCAAGGTCGCTCCAGTTAAGCGACATATCCATTTGACGGCTCAGAGCTGCAGCCTGTGCTTCAATCCCGGGACCCAGTCGAGCACTGCGGGCAAGGTTGACCAGTTCGGGAACCCCATGCACGCCGACCGTTGCAGTCCAGCGTGGATGAGTAGCAATGTCCCACAACAGCTTTGAGGTCCACCGAAGCGGTAGCGTGAGACCGGTCCTCGCGTAGTGGTCGCGCTGGCCGGTAACCGGTGTGTCGACCGTCAGCAGAAGCGTCGAGAAACCGGAGGCTTTGGCACGCGCCATCATGTCTTCGGCGATTCGTCGGTCTTGCTGTACGTAGAGTTGCAGCCAAAGATCTCCATCTGACGCCTTCCGGACGTCTTCAAGGAGACTCGTGGATGCGGTCGACAGCACGAATGGCAGGCCGGCTGCACAGGCGGACCGAGCCAATGTCTCCTCAGCCTCGTGGCGGTAAAGTCCATTTAGACCTGTGGGGCCGACGACCGCTGGCCAGGCCGCCATGGTGTCAGCGAGCGTCACCTTCGTGTTGACAGAGGTGACGTCAACCAACACCCGCGGCGCAAGCATGACACGCTCAAAAGCGAGCCGGTTGCGCCGCATGGTTATCTCATCTTCCGCCCCACCCTCAAGGTAACTGAATGCAAAACCCGGGAGGAACCGCTTCGCAGCAGAACGATAGTCCGCGATGTTGGAGAACGCCATTCAGCCGGTCCGCAATGCGGCAGCTACTTCAGGCAGCACACGACCTGGATTCATCGTGTCCCTTGGGTCGAGGAGTTGCTTGAATTCTTGCATCAGGGCAATTTCGGCCGCATCTTTGTATACGCCCATCTCCGAAACGTGCAGCGAGCCAATTCCATGTTCGGCGCTGAAAGTACCCCCCATTTCGGCCGCGATGTCATAGAGAAGATGGCTAAGTTTCAGTTGCACGGCAGCCTTGTCCTCGACGCTCGCCCAGTATTCGTGCTTGAACATCGCGATGTAGTGAAGGTTCCCGTCTCCCATGTGCCCGACAACGACAGGCACAGCCGCCGGGTAGTGTTCCGCGAGCGCAAGACCCGCAAGCTCGACGAAATCCGGAATCCGGTATGTGGGCACAGCGATGTCATGAGTGAGCCCCATACCTTCGCGGCCGTTCGCCTCGGTGACGCTATGCCGGATACGCCAGATGTCTTCGCGCTGCTGCTCGCTTGAGGCAATGACAGCGTCCTGGACCACGCCATCGCTGAATGAGTCGCTCAGTGCATCCGTCAACTTGTCAGCGAGAGATTCACTTGTTCCAGTCGCTGCGGCGAGTTCAACGAGGACAGTCCAACTTGGAGTCTTCTGAAAGGGGTTTCTCGTATTGGCAGCATGTCGCAGCGAAATGTCGAACTCGCTTTGCGAAATCAGTTCGAGGCCGACAAGTTCACCCGGGAATGCGGCTTGTAGCTTGAGGCCTGCATCGACCGCAGCAGAAACGGTTGCCACTCCCAGCATGGCCGTGGCAACCGCGTGTGGGCGTGGAAATAGCTTCAGAGTCGCCGCCGTAACAACCCCAAGCGTCCCCTCCGAGCCGATAAACAGGTTCTTCAGGTCATAACCGCTATTGTTCTTTCTCAACGAGCGCAAACCGTTCCAGATTCGACCATCGGCAAGGACCACCTCAATACCCAGAATCAGGTCACGGGTATTTCCGAAACGGAGCACATTTGTGCCGCCCGCGTTCGTCGCAATGTTTCCTCCGATCTGGCAGGAACCCTCTGCACCGAGCGTCAGCGGGAACAGGCGGTCCGCTTCCAGCGCCGCGGCCTGTATGTCCGCAAGCACGCACCCCGCCTCGACGGTCATCGAATTGTTCCGAGGGTTCAACTCGACGATGCGATTCATCTTGCGCATGTTCAGGAGCACGCTCTGGCCGCTGTTGTCCGGCACTGAGCCACCGCACACACTGGTGTTGCCGCCCTGCGGAAACACCTTGACGGCGTTGTCGTTACACCATGCGAGCACCTTCGACACTTGCTCTGTCGTTCGGGGAAACACGACACAGGCAGCCTTTCCAGAATGACGCTTGCGCCAGTCAATCAGATGCGGCTCCATGTCGGACGGTGTGTCCATCACGTTGGCGTTCCCCACCAACGTCCTCATTGCAGCAACCAGGCTACTTGAATTCATATCGGGTTATTTTTTCAGAACCGCGCTATCGCGCGCCGACCAGCGAACGGTAAGCGGGTGCCCCATTGGCGAGCGCTCGGCAGCTCGCGCGGAAATTGTCTTTACCAGGAGCGTCGAGCCCGTGGAGGTAGTCAACTCGAACCTCGTCATGCCGCCGACAAACGAAATCTGGGAAATGACACCCGTGCACTCATTCACGCCATCAGCGTCTGACGCTACCGATTCTTCGCCCTCGAATACCGAAATCTTTTCCGGGCGCACGAGTACCTTCACCTTTGACCCAAGGGCATGCCCCTCGGTGGTCCGGACTTTAAGCGCCCAGTCGGCATTTACCAGGACCGTGTCATTTGATTGAACCACGCCTTCGAGCAGATTGGATTCGCCGACGAAGTCCGCAACAAACTCACTGGTCGGTTCGAAGTAAAGCTCATCGGGCGTACCGAGTTGCACAATGCTGCCGCCGTTCATCAGACATACGCGGTCGGATAGATTCAGTGCTTCTTCCTGATCGTGCGTAACGTACACGAGCGTCGTGCCCAAGTCGCGGTGCAAGCGCTTGATTTCACCTTGAAGCTGGTCACGGAGCTTCTTGTCCAGTGCGCCCAGCGGCTCATCCATCAGGATGACTGACGGGGAGTAGACAATGCAACGAGCAATGCCAACCCGCTGTTGCTGACCACCTGACATCTCCCGTGGCTTCCGGTTCTCGTAGCCTGTCAGGCCGACCCGTTCCAGCGCGCTACGAACACGTTGTTGAATCTCCGACTTGCCGACGCCCCGGATGCGCAGCGGAAACGCAACGTTGTCAAATACGTTCAGATGCGGCAGCAAGGCATAGTTCTGAAAGACCATGCCCAGTCCGCGTTCACGCGGCGGGACCGTCGACACGTCCTTCCCGTCCAGGACGATGCTTCCTGTGGAAGGCGCCACGGCCCCGGCGATGATGTTAAGAATGGTACTTTTGCCCGAGCCGCTCGGGCCCAGTAAGCTAAGGAACTCGCCTTTGCGCACCGTGAGATCAATGGTATGCAACGCTACCGAATTCCCGTAGCTCTTGCTGATACCGCGGAAGACAATCATGTTCCCGGCGGCGTCCATCGAGGTCGGCATGGTGTTCGAATTTCCGTTGACTGATGGATTCGTCTGGGCCGAAGATCGCCCATTTTTCTCGAGCAGTACGTGTGACATGCTTTTCTCCGACCTCAATGTGACGACTCGGATGCTGCGGGCTGCAGGAACACGGAAACACAACAAAACACGAGCGAGAGCACCGTAAGAAGGGCTGACACCGCCGCGATTACCGGTGAAATATCCCACTGAATGCTGCTGTACATCTTGACCGGCAGAGTCGTCGTCGTCGGACTTGTGAGAAACCACGCGATGACGACTTCATCAAATGACACGAGGAACGCGAACAATGCACCGGCGAAAATCGATGGTGTCAATTGCGGCAACACAACCTTGGAAAAAACCGCCCTGCGATTCGCACCCATGATGGTCGTCGCGAACTCAAGAGCGGGGTCCAGCTTTTTTACGCCGGCCATCACGGTCATCATCATGAACGGTGTCACGTACGCAACATGACTGACGACTAGACCCGCCGTTGTCCCGACCAGATGGAGTCTCGATAAATAAAGGTACAACCCGAGCGAGATCACGATGACGGGCACAAGGATTGGGCTCATGAGAAGCAGCATCACCAACCTCTTTCCGGGGAAGTCGAACCGCACGAGGCCGTACGAAGCCGGGACGCCAATCAGTACAGAGACGATCATCGTCAACCCGGCGACCTTGAGGCTCTGCAGAATTGGACCCATCCACGAAGACGAGCTAAATAACTGTCCATACAGCTCAAGCGACCAGACGCGCGGCGGAAAGGTCAGTTCGCCGCTCCCTCCAAACGAAATCGGAATGACAATCAGGGTCGGCACAAGGATGAACGCATAAACCGCAAACGCTATGACGTTACGAAGTCGTACATACCGCCGTTCCTGGTTATCGACAACCTTTCCCGTGGCCGCGGCGGTCGGAAGAGCCAAATCAACAGATGTTGTCATGCCATCACCCTTTTCTTCGCGTCGCGGCGCTGAAACTGGTCAACGCCCATCGCTGCCAACGTGACGATTGCGAGGAGAATCACCCCTATAGCGGACGCCATGTTCCAGTCCATCGTCTCCCGCGTATAGAAGTCAACGAGGTTCGACATCATCGCGTCCTTACGCCCTCCCAGGAGCGCCGGTATGACGAAGAATCCCATCGACATCACGGTCGTGCTCAATGTTGCCGCCGCCACTCCCGGAAGACTCAACGGCAACGTAATGCGAAAGAAGATACGCGGCGGCTTCGCGCCCATGATTTCAGACGCCCGATACAACGACTTGTCAATCGATAGAAGACTCGCGAGGACCGGAAACACAATGAACGGGATCAGGTAGTTCGTCATCCCTACCATCACGCCGAACCGGTTGAATAGCATGGGCAGTTGCACCCGGGAGTGAAACGCCGCCGATAGCAACTGGTTCACAAGTCCGTCCCGGCCCAGCAGGATGGTGAAGGCATAGCTCTTGACCAGAATGCTTGTCCAGAAGGGTACAAGTACCAGCACCATGTAGATGGCGCGCTTGCGCGGTGTTTGCTTCGCCAGATGCATCGCAATGGGGTAACCCAGCAGCAGACTGGCCACCGACGCGGTAATGCTGATTTCGAACGTTGACCAGAGGGTGCGAAGAAACAACTCGCTGCCCAGGAGCCGTTGGTACGCCGACAACGAGGGGCCGCCCGCAATCCAGAAGCTCGTGTAGACGACATAGGCGAGCGGGACGAACAATACGAAAAACAGGAATACCGTCGCGGGCCCGACGTACAGCAGTCCGTCAACACGTGATTTCATCACCCCTCCTTAATCCAAACCCGTCTGCATACAGACGGGAATCGGGAACAGTGCTCGATCAGCTAAGCACCCACTCCTTGAATCGCAAGGTCAATTCATCGTAGTGGTCAGCCCACCATACGTCGTTGCTGACGACGTTCATCTTGTTCGAGGGGTCCGACAGCCACTTTCGCACCTCCGGCTTCATCATTGGCAACGCGCTCCGGCTCGCAGGCGTATTGCCAAGCGCATTCATCAGGGCGGCCTGGCGGTCCGGACGCAGTGCGAATTGCAAGAACTTCATGGCGTTCGCCTTGTTCGGCGAGTTCTTCAAAACCACCAGATACTCAAGACCAATCAGATTCTGCTTGAACGAGAAGTTGATCGGTTTGTTGGCTTCCTGAGCCGCCTTGACGCGCGTCGAGTAGGTGTAGCTGAAGTCAACCTGACCAGTCTCGACAAGCGTGACGGTTTGCGGCGTCTGGTCTACCCAGTTGCCAATATATGGCTTGATACGATTCAGCGATTTAAATGCCCGTTCGACGTCAAGAGGGTACAGCTTTTCCGGAGGAACCCCGTCAGCGAGCAATGCAATTTCCATCGTCTCGCTTGCACGGTTGCGCAGGGTTCGCTGTCCTGGAAACTTCTTGAAGTCGAAGTACTCAGCAAAGGTCTGTGGATGCTTGCCGTCCGGAAATTTGCTGTTGTCCCAACAGATTCCACCTGTGAATCCATAGAGGGGCACGGCGTCCTTCGTCATCGGCGCGATGAGGTCACGGCCATTGAACAATGCCGGATCAAGCGGCTCCCAGTAACCGTTTTTCGAGCCCGTCATCGCCATCGGACCTACTGCGTCGAAAACGTCCCATTGAACGTTGTTCGTCATCACCTGAGCCTTCACCTTCGCGAGGTCCGGCGTATCCACCAGCGTCACGTGCACGCCGAACTCTTTCTCGAACGGTGTGGCAAGTGCCTCCTGGACACCCGCATGGTAGTTTCCACCCCAACTCACAACCGTCAGGTTGCTGGCCGCCGCGGCCTTGCGTGAGGTGATAACCATGGGTGCGGCGATGGCGGTCGATAACAGTGTCGTTCCTGCAACCTGCAGGAAGCGGCGGCGGGGCAGAATGATTTTGGAATCAGCTGACATGGCTTTGGCCTTTATGTGATGAGCGGTTTACTCGATTTCACGCGCCAGGATCGGCGGAATGACCGTCGCCAGTCGCTCCCGTAGCGCATTCGAGGCCGGTAGCATCGGCGTCAGGACATCGCCGAAATCTAATCCCTGCAGTGCAAGCGCCGCCTTGATCGGGGCCGGATTTGGCTCGGCAAAAATCGCATCGATGAGGGGGCGCAAAGTTGCATGCAGCGCAACCGCTTCCTGAAGGTGCCCGTTCGATGCAAGCGACAACACTTTAGCCCACTGCTTAGGTATCAGGTTGGAGCTCGAAATAATCCCTCCGACGGCTCCCATAGCTACATGCAACGGCAGAACGTCTTCCTCACCGCTCAAGATCGCAATTTTGGTGGCCGTCAGTTCTGCTGCCCGCATCTGCTGCGCAAGGTCCGGATTGCATGCCTTGATACCGACGACACGGGTCAACTCCGCGAGTCGCGCGACAGTCTCGTAGTGAAGCGAAACACCTGTGCGATACGGGATCTCATACAGGATGATTTCCGCATCGACTTCATCGGAAAATTTCTTGTAGTATTCGACAATCCCGTCTTGGGTGGGACGAAAATAATACGGCGTTACTACCATCAATGCCTTGGCGCCGGCGGCTACAAAGGCCTTGGCGTTATCGACGGCGTCGCCGATACCAGGCGAAAGAATGCCCGGTACCACATGAAGCTTGCCCGCGCCGGCCTCAATCGAAGTCTCTACGACCCGCAGGCGCTCGCTTGCCGAGAGCGAGGTATATTCACCCGTTCCACCCAGCGGTACAACTCCGTCAGCCCCAGCGGACGTCAAGTGCTGGATGTGTTGCCGCAGAGGTGCTGGCTGAAATCGACCCTCCCTGTCGAGCGAGGTGGGAACGGCGGTCAGGATGCCCGCGTATTTATGTTTCGTGCTCATCTGTTCGCCCTTCTTCGGATGAAAATTCGCTTTGGTCGTCGCCCGGTCGCCGAACGTCGCATGAATGACACGATAGAAAGACAAAAACAAGAATGTTGCACCATCAGTGCCAGTTACCATCTTCATAAGACGCGGTTATCTAATCGACATCCCTGCACCCTAGAGTGACTCTCGCACTGGGATAAACCCTCAGCCTGTCGCGTTGCAAGGAAGCCAAGTGGCTTGAGCGATACGAGGCAGCTGGCCTTCTGTGCCGCTCGCGCGATGGGGAAAGAGCAAGCAGCCGCTACCCGCCTGTCTCGATGACCGGTCGTGTCCCGATGCGCGAAGGCTCGTTGAATTCAGGGGCGCAGAATAAGCGGCCGTCATCGCCCAGAAGATTTCATCCTTCGAGACTCTGCGCACCTTCAGCGGAAAGGCCAAGTTCTCAGCGCCCGACTAGCGGGGAAAAGTGCATGGCCCTGAAACACCCTACCGATGTTGCGCCGCTCCGGGAGACAGGGTTGATCGGCTTCCCCGGAGCGGCATCTCGCCGTGAGTGGCAGTTTCGAAGTGGGCCAACATCAGCGGACAGGTCCTCTTGCTGGACCCATTAGCTCACGGAAGCCGTGAACCAGGCTTACGCGCCGAACTGCCAGTTGCGCGGCGGCATGTACGTTTCCTTAACGACTCGTGGCGATGCCCAACGGAGCAGATTCAGATACGAGCCCGCTTTGTCATTGGTGCCGCTTGCCCGGCCGCCACCGAAGGGCTGCTGACCAATCATTGCACCGGTCGGCTTGTCGTTCAGATACAGGTTGCCGGCCGCATTGACGAGCGCATCTTCCGCCTGATGCAGAGCGAAGCGGTCGGTGCAGAAAATCGAGCCAGTCAGGGCATACGGGCTCGTCGCATCGATGAGTTCGAGCGTTTCCGGCCAGGCGTTGTCTTCGTACACGAACACCGACAGAATCGGGCCGAAGAGTTCTTCGTTCATCAGCGCATGCTTCGGGTCCGAGACCTCCAGGACAGTCGGCTCGACGAAGTAGCCCGGATCAGACCAGGTCTTGCCCCCTGAGACGATCTTGACTGCCGGGTCTTCCTTCGCCGCAGACAGGACGCGGCTGAGCTTCTGATGCGACGCCTGCGAAATCACAGCACCCATGAACGTGCTGAAATCGGCGACGTCGCCAACCTTGAGTTGCGCGAGACGCTCACGCAGCTCCTGCTCGACGGCACCCCACAGGCTTCTCGGGAGGTACGCGCGTGATGCCGCACTGCACTTCTGGCCTTGATATCCAAAGGCGCCACGAATCAATGCGATTGCGACTTCGGAAGCGTTGGCAGATGCGTGCGCCAGAACGAAGTCCTTGCCACCGGTCTCGCCGACCAGACGGGGAATTGTCCGGAACGAATCTACCTTCGACGCGACGCCCTTCCATAGCGACTGGAACACGGCTGACGAACCCGTGAAGTGAATGCCTGCGAGGTCACGCGACGACAGCGCGAGGCGCGTCGTCAATTCAGCGTCACCCGGTACGAAGTTGATAACGCCCGGCGGCAACCCGGCTTCCTCCAGCGCCTCAAAGAAGATGAAGTTGGCCAACGCCGACTTTTCAGATGGCTTCCAGAGAACCGTATTCCCCATGATTGCGGGTGCGGTCGTCAGATTTGCGCCGATAGCCGTGAAGTTGAACGGCGAGACGGCGTAAACAAAGCCCTCCAGGGGACGCCAATCGGTGCGGTTCACCGCGGTCGAAACCGACATCGGCTGCTCCGCATACACGCGCTGCGCGTTATAGGCGTTGAAGCGCAGGAAATCGATGAGCTCGCACGCGCTATCCGGCTCGGCCTCTTCAACTGTCTTGCTCTGACCCAGCATCGTTGCAGCGTTAATCTTCATACGCGAGCGAGTCGCGACAATTTCCGCTGCCCGATGAAGAATGGTTGCACGACTCGCGTGCGTCAGACTCGCCCAATCCCGTGCGACCGCCTTCGAGCTGGCGATGGCTTCGGTGATCTGAGCTTCAGACGGTCGGTGAATGCGAGCGAGCAGTCGTTGATGGTCGTGCGGCGCACGCACTTCCACGACGTCGTTCGAGAAATAACGCTTGCCACCGATAACAGTCGGGATTTCAACGACGTCGCGTTGTTCGAGTGCCTTGGTCAGCTCAAGGGCTGCCGAGGTTCCACGGCCGAAATGCACTTCCGGCTCGTTAGCCGGCAACGGGAATTGTGGACCTGAAATCACGCCTACTCCTTAAGAAATGCCACTGGACGAACCGTGAGCAAGCGGGGCATCTCGCGTCGAATGCGATTTCGCACGCTCCGTGGCCGACCCGTTGCAAGGGTTAACTGCAGTTTCGAGAGTAGTCGTTGCAAAAAGGAGGGCCACTTGTTAAACCCGCCCTTATGAATTGAATCGGACGTGGTTATGGAAAGGCATGTGCGGGTGTGGTCCCGACGGAGGAGCTACTTGATAGAGACTTGCTGAAATGCCGTAGCTCGAGCACGGCGGCCTGGCGCGTCAGCAGCCAGAATCCGGCGCGCGGACATCGACGACTAACCCGCTTCCGGCAAACACACTTCTTCCGCTTTGAGCGACAACGCCTTCGCGATGTCACGGGACACCTGACGCTCGTAAGTCCGCCGGAGCAAGTCGGAGAGATCACTTGGAAGGTGTCCGAGTTCGTTTTCTCGAAACGCCAGAAAGAACGAGCGGCTAAATCCGGTATAGGGGCGCCCGTGTCGCGAGAACGCCGACAGCGGAACTACTCTCAAATCCGACACGTAATGCCTGGACTGCCAGACACACAGCGGTGTGGTGATTGCGAAGCCAAGGCCAGCGGCTACAAGACTTAGCATCGGGTCTGTTGCGTCAAATTCACATGTACGTTCAATGTTCTCCGAATTTGCAGCCAGATATGCGTCGACGTGTTGGCCAATTAGAGACCGGGCACTGTAGCGAATGAACTGAAGATGTCGACTCAGGTCGGCAAGGGTCGTAAAGCGGTCGACCTCAAAGCCCTTGGGCAGCACAACAAAGTAAGGTTCGGAAAAAAGCTTTTGCCGACGAATGCCCGGCGCATGGGCGAGGCCGGTAGTAGTCACGGCCATGTCAAGCTGCCGCGCCTCAAGCTGACCGTCGAGTGTCGGTGTGATGCCGGACCACAGGCGAATCTGATGCGACGTACCAGCGAGCGCCTTGATGATGATTGGACCGATGGTGGCGGCAAAGGAATCGACGCAACCCAGCCGCACAATCACGCGCTTTGCTCTCGTCAGGTTGCGCACGCTTTCAACCATCTGGTCGGCGCCCTGCAACAGAACAGTCGCGTGTTCAAAGAGCCGCTGGCCTGCTGCGGTGGGTCGCGCTGGCCGCGTCGCCCGGTCAAGAAGCGTAGTGTCGAGAATCGTCTCCAGCGCCTTGATTCTCTGGGAGACCCCGGCCTGCGAAATAGCAAGGCGACTTGCCGCATCTGAAATGGAGCCGGCCTCCACCACTGCCACCCAGCTGGCTAGCAAGTCCCAGTCAGGATATTGTTCCGGTACGCTCTCTTTCATGGTCGGCCACGATGTGACAGCAAAATGTAGCATGGATAGCCGTCGGGGCAAAACAACCTCCCCGACACTATCATTCGGAGCGACCCTTAGCCTCGACGCCAGCCTGAGCGGCATGCCCTTTTTTAGGCATCTGTTTCAAGACTGCTTCAATCGCCTCCAGCGCCGGAATCAGTGCAGGATCATCCTCGGCTTCCCTGCCCGAACAGTTAGCGGCGCGAGACTCGCAATCCAGCCGCCAACGCCCCGCTACCTCGATCTCCATCGCGTGAACTCCACTGACAGGCATGCCATAGTGTTGTGCAGCAAATGCATCGGCAAGTTTGCCATTAACGACCCATGACCGATTGAATGCCTGCGCGGATTCAGTGATTGCCGCTACCAATTGCCTGTCGCAGGCGGCCCCCCGGTTGGTCCCGATGTTACAGTCGGCGGCCCCGGGCTGGTCTCTATACGGTGACAGCCACCAGTTTGCGTGCGAGACCAAGATCTGGACGTTGTCATGGATGCTGCGCAAGCGTAGGAGCTCCATGGCGACTGCCGCATGAAATGGCTTCCAGTATTTCTCGACCCGAGCGTCCACATCTGCCTCCGACGGCTCCTGTCCTTCCTCATATAGCGCCTCGCCTCTGGACGTGTGCGTTCTGCACAATCCCACACGATTCAGCCTGGCGGAAAGTGGCCGACTGTCGAGTGCGACGTTAAAGTCGATTACACACGGGTGATAAAGAGCGGAAACGCAGGTTATCCCCCTACTCATCGCAACGGCTTGCAGAATCGCGCCAAAGGGGTCGGCCTGACGACCTTGGATAGGAACCCAAGCCGGATGCACAAGCAACTCCGCCGGCACCGAAGTTCCAGTGTGCGGAGTCACGACCAATACTGGCGAGTCACCGCGGAAAATTTGGCCATAAGGCAGGTTCTGCATGTTAGTACCCTCCGGTTCCCATCGACGCGCAATTGAATGTGCGGTTTTCACGCGCCCGCCTGTCTGGCCGTGCCGCAGTCTCGATGACGGTACCGGAAAAGAATAATGAACGAGTCTCCGTAAGCCCGGGTTTATCTGTTTATAAGCGGCTCTTACGAAGTTGCCACGCTGCTGCCCGACTTCTCGACCAGATATTTCCAGAAGTCGGGTCCAGCCGGCTGATGACGCTGCACTTCACTGCAACCGAGACGGTCGAGGCCGTGAAAACGATCTCGCTGAACAGCTTTGTTCGCACGGACCTTTGAAAGCACTTCTGAAAAGTTCTTTACGAATGTGGTGGACTCACTTTCTTGTGCCCACAGCGTCTGCACCAGGTCACGCATGCCATCGGCATGCCGCTACGTTTGCCCAGATGGCTGTTGCTCCTTAGATCACCGTCGCGAAGGGAAGCAAGGCATCCCGTGCCTTGTGCAGCGTGCCACGTCAGTGAGTCCCCGGGTCCCAACCCGGGCATTCGACAACAGGAATACGCAAACGCGCGCGATGAACCACATGAACCTTATCCGCCACGTAGACGAGTAGCAGCCGATTGCCTGCCACCTGTCGCGGGCTGTAGCGAACCAATCTTTCCGAGACCAAAGGGCGGCATGTTGACGTAAATATTCTCGTAGCAACCCGGCGATACCGCATAGGTCTCATGCCAGATGCCGACTGATCCATCCGTTCCAATGGCCTTGTTGAAGGCCTGCCAGGCCGGCAAATGCTCTGCTTCGCGATTTTTGGCGTAATCCAGCAATTGATCCATCGAACGCCAATACTGCACCATCACCGTCGTACGGCTGAACCACATCTCCGCGTTGAGGAAGCCCAACTCCGGTTGGCGATATAGCTCCTTTATCATCCGTGGCATTGCGGTGACGACAGGTAACCACTTGTGTACCTTAAGAGGCTCGTTGACTCTCATGCCAATTAAAAACACGACAAAACTCCCGTCAAAGCTAGCTGTGACACGCTTTTTATTGATCATGGCGACCTATCCTCTCAAAAACTCCATTTCCTGCTCGTCACTTGAATAGTGCATGCGGCGAAAGACGCAACACCTATAGATATCCCCAAGGACGGCAAGTGCCGGGCACTCAGGCACTATGACATCCCGTTGGCTCTCCCTTTGCCGTGAACCCGAAACCGTCAATCGTCCAGCGATATATCAGGGTGCCGCTAAAGATTTGGATTTTCAAGCAAGATAGCCGCACGGTACAACCAGGCGAATCAATAATTTAGCCGCAGTGTAAATGGCAGATAACAAAGGCCTTTGGGCCGCGAGAATCTGCAGCATCCGCCTGACCTCCGGCAACGTCACAACGCTAACGCACTTCGCCGCGCTTTTTTTAAATGCCCCCTATCATGGCAAGCTATAGCGGCCACCGGAAGCTGTCATCCGGCTTACATCATGTCTCACGAATCATTCTGTCTATGCCGCTCAAGTTCGCATTTCGCGTCGCCCTCATTGCGGCGCTCAACCTGATCCCGGTCGCGCTGCCGCTGGCGGACGCGACCGGGGTTGTCAAAGGGTCCATCCCAACCGCTTCAGCTACCACCGGCAGCTCCACACAAGCTGCATCGAACGTTGGCGTGCCGGCGCCCGGGTCGATATCCCACGCGGGCGCGGAGGCCGAGCTGAAACGCCTGCAGAGCGCGCAGGACAGCATCAAGCAACAGGCCTCGACCGCGACGACCTTCAAGCAACTGTCCGGGTTCGATGATGCCACGAAGCAATTGGGCGAGGACACCGACAAGCTGATCGCGGCGCTGCTGCCCCAGCGCGCGCAACTGCAGGCGCAGCTCGGCGTGCTTGGCCCGCCGCCGGTCGCGGGCGCCACGCCGGAAGCGCCTGCGGTCGCTGAGCAGCGCGCCGATCTCGACACGCGCAAGGCGCAGCTCGACGCCGAGCTCAAGCAGGCCAGCGACGGCAAGGCCAATCTCGTCAACCTGACCGAGCAGATCGCGCGGCTCGGGCACGGGGTGCTGAAGAACCAGCTCGCATTCCGTTCCGGCAGCATTCTCGGCGTGCAGTTCTGGTCGCCGCTGCTTCGGCCGAACCCGGACGACCAGGAGCGTCTGCGCGCATTCGGCGAAGAGGTTTCGCCGGTGCTGAAGGCGGTCTGGCAGCCGGGACAGAAGGCGGTCACCGTGCTGCTTCTGGTGCTCGCGCTCGTGGTGTGGATCGTGGGGCGCCAACTGGCGGAGCGAGGGATGGCCTACCTGTGCCTGCACCGGGTGCCCGAGGGCCGGCTGCGGCGTAGCGCGTTCGCACTATCGACGACGCTCGCCACCGTGCTCGCGACGGCCATCGCCGTGCAGCTCGTGTATTACGCATTGACGCGCCATGCGGAGCTTCCACCATCGCTGGACGAACTCGCCGACGCGCTCGCCAAACTCGCGATGACCAGCGCGCTGATCGCCGGCCTCGGTCGTGCGCTGCTGTCCACCCAGCATCCGACGTGGCGTTTGCCGGTCATCGCCGATCCGGTCGCGCTGTCGATGAAACCGTTCGTCTCGTGGCTCGCGGGCTTGCTGCTGCTGTCGGGTGCACTCGAGCAGCTGAACCGCACCGTCGACACCAGCCTGCAGGTCACGCTGTTTGGCCGCGGCGTCGTGTCGCTCGTCGTAGTGCTGACCATCGGCCTGTCGCTGCTGCGCTCGAACCGGGTCCGCTCGGCGCTGGCCGCCGCGGGCGAGCCTCCCGAAGCGCGTTCCACGTTTGCGGGCCTGATCCACGCGGGCGTCACGCTGACCATCGTGGTGTCGTTCGGCGCACTGCTGATCGGCTACATCTCGATCGCGCGGTTCCTCACATACGAATTGGTGTGGTTCGATATCGTGCTGTGCAGCCTCTACCTGCTGACGCAGATCACCAAAGACGCATGCGAGAGCTTCTTCTCCGCGCATCACGCGAGCGGTCAGGCAATCAAGCATCTGTTCGGCCTCGGCGACATGCATCTCGATCAGGTCTCGACGATCCTGTCGGGCGTCGGCACGAGCCTGCTCGTGCTGATCGCGGTGTTCGCGCTCTTCACAGGCGGCTTCGGCACGACGCCCGGCGATCTGCTGAACAGCCTGCTCAACGCGTTCGGCGCGGAGCGGCTGCACCGCCTGAACATCGTACCGAGCCACATCCAGAACGCGGCGATCGCGCTGGTGGTCGGCGTCTATCTGCTGCGCAGCGTGCGCCGCTGGCTGGACGCGGAACTGCTGCCGAAGAGCGGGATGGACCCGGGCATGCGCATGTCGCTCGTGACGCTGTTCAGCAACCTCGGCTACGTTGCGCTGGTGCTGCTGATTCTGTCCCTGCTCGGTGTCAAGTGGAGCGACCTCGCGTGGATCGTCAGCGCGCTGTCGGTGGGGATCGGTTTCGGGCTGCAGGAGATCGTCAAGAACTTCGTGTCAGGCCTGATTCTGCTGACCGAACGGCCCGTGAAGGTCGGCGACATGATCAGCATCAGCGGCGTGGAGGGCGACATTCGCCGCATCAACGTGCGCGCGACGGAAATCCAGTTGAGCGACCGGTCCACCGTGATCGTGCCGAACTCCCAACTGATCTCGCAGAATCTGCGCAACGTGACGATGGGCAACAGCACGCAGGGCGTCGCGACGCTGATGCTGACGTTCCCGCTGAACACCGACCCCGAACAGATTCGCGACATCCTGCTCGGCGCCTATCAGGAAAACCCCGCGATTCTCGACAAGCCCGCGCCTTCGGTGACGTTTAGCCAGTTGACGCCGGACGGTATCACGCTCAGCGTGACGGGCTATGTCAGCAGCCCGCGCATTTCGGGCTCGACGAAGAGCGAACTGCTGTTCGAGATCCTGAAGCGGCTGCGCGTGGCGGAAATCACGCTGTCGACGCCACAGATGATGATGATCCAGAACATGCCGCATCCTGGAGCATGAGTCGGAAATACGGGCAGCCGCTCGCCGATTTCCGCACAGGTGAAACCGGCTGCCACCAGAACGGCCAGCGCCATGAAAATCTCGCCCGGTACCTTCCCGGTCAAAACGAAGGCCGCAATGAGACCGGCAAGCAACACATCTGGACTGGATGACAAAGCGCCTGGGTTCATTCGTCCTTGACGAAATATTTCAACGAACCAGTGAGAAGTGTCGAGATAAGCAGCATTGCGACCATACCGAGGATTCCCGCCGAGAAAGAGCCGGTCAGGTCTTTCAACCATCCCATCATGAGCGGTCCCGCGAAGCCACCGAACGTGCCGACTGAATTGATGAACGCAAAACCACCCGCAGCGGCCGCGCCTGTGAGGAAGCGCGTAGGAATGCTCCAGAACACTGCGCGCGCTGTCGTGACGCCAATCACGACCACAGTGATGCCAACAAGCGCGGGCCAGAACGTATGCAGTAAAGCTGCGCCGACCATCCCGGCCGCTCCGAGCAGGCATGTCAGCAAGAGTTCAGAACCTTTTTCCCGCTTCGGTCGACATGCCTTGCCCACGTCAGCATGGCCAGTGTTGCGAAGATATAGGGAACTGACGAGACGAGACTGATGGCGGATACGGTGAGTCCGTGCGACTTCAGAATGGTCGGCAACCAGATGCCAATGCCATACGAGCCCATCACAAAACCGAACTGAATTGCAGTAAGAATCAGCACACGCGGGTCCTTCATTGCAGCGCCAAAATGCTTCTTTTCTTTTTCGCGGCGCTAGGAAGCCAGCATCCCGATGAGCGCGGTGCGCTCTTCCTTTGATAGGCACGTCGCCTGGGCCGGGTTATCGCGGAGCATCAACAAGAATTCAAGCCGTGTACATGCGCGGCGGAACGAGCAAAGGCGTTTTTTTCCACAACGACTGGCTACCGAAAGACGCAGCTGTTCGAGACCGCATATTGATGCGCGTAATCGGCAGCCCTGACCCGTATGGCCAGCAAATCGACGGCATGGGTGGCGCGACATCCAGTACCAGCGAAGTCGTGATAGTCGGGCCGTCCTCCCGCGCGGATTGCGACGTCGATTACCACTTTGGACAGGTCGCCATCGACCGGGCTATGGTCGATTGGTCTGGCAACTGCGGAAACCTTACGTCGGCTGTCGGCCCATTCGCTATCGCGCAAGGGCTTGTTGATGCCCCTCGCGACGGCATTGCGACAGTCCGGATCTGGCAGGCCAACATCACCACAAAAAACATTGCTCACGTGCCAATGAAGAATGGCGAAGTCGTTGAAGACGGCGACTTCGGACTCGATGGCGTGGCCTTCCCGGCGGCCGAAATCAAGATTGAGTTTCTCGACCCGAGCGGTGACGGCGAAGAAGATGGCGGCAGCATGTTCCCTACCGGTAATGCCGTAGACGTGCTCGACGTCCTGGGTGTTGGCCCTGTTGAGTTGACGATGATCAATGCAGGCAATCCAGCCATTTTCGTCGATGCAGCGACGCTCGGCCTGAAAGGGAACGAATTGCAGCGCGACATCAACAGCAATGGCGAGCTGCTAGAAAAGGTAGAAGCGATTCGTTCGCATGCAGTTGTCTGCATGGGGCTGTCGAAGTCCGCCGACGAAGCAACCCGGTTGCGTCCGCATGCGCCCAAACTGGCCTTCGTCGCGAAGCCGGCTACCTCGCCTCGAGCGGCGGAGCGATCCGATTCGGCCACCCATCGGGAAGCCTGGCCGTCGGTGCGGAGGCTGAACAGAAGGATGGCAATTGGAAGGTGACGAAAGCCGTCATGAGCCGAAGCGCACGCCGTCTGATGGAGGGTGCAGTGCTCGTTCCCTCGTCGGTGCTCGAACAGTAACCTACGACGAACGAAGGCAATTGTGGCTGCAGAGATGTCGAGATGTGCGACTTGTCATAATTGGACTGTCACTGCCGCAGCCGGGAAAGTTACCTATTAAGGATAACTATGCTTGAGCCGCACAGGCAGTCTAAGCCCATCGACTTGACTGAGCTTATCTGGAATCAAATGCGTACAAAATCATTCGCCGCGATCTTGATCACGATGTCGTTCGGCCGCACCAGGCGATTCGACACAGCGGCGTAAAGCCGCCCGGGACGCAGCGCGCGAATTTGCGTTCGCGCCGTCGCAGGATCGTCTGCGGCAGGATCGATGATTTCAGCAATGATATCGCCCGCCTGCACATCCGTGCCGAGTGGATACGGATAAACGATCACGCCACCGACCGGCGTGCGCATCATCGAAATGGCTTCGTGCGGGGTCTTTTCGCCCGTCCACTTCAGATCGGCGTCGAACTCGCCTTCCACCACGCCGATTCGCGCAAGGTGCCGGAAGATAGCCTGCGCATCGCCGCGCGCGAGTTCATCCGACACATCGGCGGTGCCGCGCATTTCGATCGTCACGCTGACGTTGCCTTGCGGAATCGGAAAGCGTTCGCCGAACTGTTGCGCCAGATCGTGCCAGGGCTTGCTGCACGTACCGTCAAACAATACCGGCGTATCCGTGACATGCACCAGATCCGGATCGATCTCGGCGATGAACGGATCGAGCATGGTCTCGCACCAGGGTGCCACCACCATCCCGGCGATCGCGACCAGTTCCGAATGCGAATCGACGACGAAGTCCGTATCGATCGCGAGTTTCAGCAACGTGGTCTGAAGCGACTGCACCTCGTTGGCGGCCCGCAGCGCGTCGAGTGTCTCTTTCAACGCGGCGCGAATCACCGCTTTGTTCGCTTCAGCATCGGCGCCGAGTTTGCCTTCGACCCGAGCCGCCACGCCGCTGCTCAGACTGGGCCAGCCACGGTTGTAATTGCCGCCGCCATCGAGTGCTTCCCGACCGATCTGATTACCCAATACGTTATCCGACAAACCGATCGGATTTGCGTACGGCACGATCACCAGCTCGCCTTTGAACTTGCCGGCCCGGTCCGCTGCCAGCGCCAGGTCGAGCAGATGGTGACCAATCAGCAGGCCTGGCGTTTCGTTGGCATGCAGCGCTGCCTGGAAGTAGGCCTTTGGGCGCGAACCAACGTTACCGATACGGTGAACCTTGAGCGTTCGGTATGTGCCGGGACTCGATGAAAGGATAGGTACCGATTCGATCTGATGTGCCACAGAAACTCCTGTTACAGATAACTGGCGGAACCTTACTTCGCTTCGCCCGATGCCCTGGCCTGAAACAACCGGCTGCCAGTGGGTCGCATTTCATCTGCCGCAGCCACAAAGCGGGGATAGCCGCCCAGCAGAAGCAACACGCCCCCACCTGCCACGACCACCACTGCGTTGATCAGCAGGACCGCGTCGTAGCCGTTGAGCATGACCAGCAGTTTGCTGAACGAAAACGGTCCCAGCCCTGCGCCCACTGCGAAGCCGATGAAGACGCCGCCATAGATTGCACTGTAAGCACGCATGCCGAAGTAACGCGACACCAGATACGCGAGCGCATCGTATTCGACACCCGACGACGTGCCCACCACCAGCACCAGCAGCGAGGCCACCCAGAAACTCGTCACGCCATGCGCCAGCAGCACGAACGACAGCGCGCAAGGCAGCAGCATGCAGAAGACGACGACCGGTGCCCACATACGGTCGAGAAACCAGCCCGTCAGCAGACGGCCAATCACGATCCCGATGCCGTACCACGATGCAATGCTCACCGCGTCGCTCATGCTGAATCCCGAGCGGGTCCAGAAGCGTTCGAGATTCGGCGCGATGCCGGCGAGCGCGAGCGAAAGCAGGAAGAAGCTCGCGGTCAGCAGCCAGAACGCGGGCGTCTTCAATGCCTGCGAGAAAGACACGCCTGGGATCGCGGTAACCGTGTCAGCGGTTGCGGCCGTCGCGCTGGCGGCAGCGACTTTCGGTTCGCGGAAGAAGATGAAGGCAACGGGCAGCGTGATCACCAGCAGAAACGCACCGAGGCACACGTACGCGAGCCGCCATCCGAACAGCGTCATCATATGGAAAGTGTAGAGCTTGATCAGTGCGCCAAAAATACCCGTGCCGACCAGACAGATTCCGAGTGCGATGCCGCGATGCTGCTTGAAATGCACGACGACGCTCTTGGTCCAGGTCACCGGGAGCGTGCCTGCACCCAGCAGAGTGATCACCGCGTACGTCAGGTAGAACATCGCGATGGAGCCGTTGGTGAAGGCGAGCAGCATCCAGCTGATCGCCAGACCGATCACCGACGCCAGCACGATCTTGCGCGGACCCATGCGGTCGGCAAGCGTGCCGATGTACGGACCCACCAGGCTCGATCCGAAGAACAGGATCATGAACGTGAGCATGACCTGTGAATCGGCCCAGCCGAAGGTCTTCGTGAGCGACGGCAGGAAGACACCCGCGCTGTACGACGCCATCGTCGTCAGGCTGGTGCCGATGCCGACCGTCGCGGCAAGGATGATGCCCCAGCCTGTTTTGAATTCGTTTGTACCCGACACGACACTCCCCTTTTCCAGATTTCGAGCCCGACCACTGGATCGACTCACCCTCCACTCGATCCGCCACATTCCGATATTTGATCAAATAATCATGTGATCGAGACTGATTTTTTATGAGCAAAATTCGGCTGTCAAGCGAATTACGGTGAGGTATGCAAAGGACTTTGTTCAAGGTGTTGCAGAGCGCTAATGACGACCAGCAGCAGTCCTGAGGACCTCGGGTTCAAAGGACTGCCGGTTGTCTTGGCCGCTGAATCACGCTTAATTGATCAACATCGGCGCGAGCCGTCGTCGCGCGGAAACACGACATGGTCCGAGTCCACCGGCTTCGTCAGCTTGATCGGCGATTCAACCGCTTCCATCATTCATTCTCCACAGAATCCGCAAGCCGCTCAGTCACGCCTGAGAGCCTGGCTGCGTCGTGAAAATTAGTACGGGTTGCCAGGGGCTTACCGGCGCATGGCGTCCTGCAGGATGCCCACCGGCAGCAGGAGTTGCGGAACATAACGGGCGAACGTATGTGCCTTGATCGGCGCAGCGGAGGTAATGGGCAGCGGCAGCACCTTCGTATCGCGGTCCACCACGTAAGAAGCGAGACGCCGCCCCAGCGAGGTGGTCATCGCGATGCCACGGCCATTGCAGCCGAGCGGTGCGAACCAGTTCTTGCCGACTTCGAAAAGCCGGGGCAGGAAATCAGGTGTCAGGGCCGCGCCGCCGCTCCAGATAAAGTCGAATTTGACTTCATGAAGCTGCGGGAAAATACGTTCCATGCGCCACGCCAGCGAATGTAGCAGACGGGGCTCGGCCATCCATTGAGACAGCGGCGCCATGCCGCCGGTCACGATTCGGCCGTCTACGGTAAACCGCATCGCGAACAGGTTGTTGCGCGTGTCGGACAAGGCTTCTCGGCCGTTGAGGATCGAACGGCGCACGTCTTCAGGGATCACCTGGGTCGCTAACTGGAACACCGTCAGCGTTACGAAGCTGCGCGCGACAGCGGGTGCCAGTGCATGCGGACCGGATTGCATCGCGTTCGTGCATTGCAGGATCGTGCCCGTAGTCACGGAGCCGGTCGGCGTGTGCACGACGTAGCGGCTGCCTTTGGATTCCACACGCAAGACCGGCGAATCACAGAAGAGCTGTACGCCCTTTTCTGACGCCACGCGCGCCAGTTCCTGGGTGTAGCCGTAGGGATTGAGATGGCCGCCGCTGGGGTCGTAGAGCGCGCCATGAAAGCTCGCGCTGCCGATCCGCTCCCTGGTTGCCGCTGCATTGAGCCAGCACGCCCGCGACCCACCGCGCTGCCACGCCGCGACCCGCGCCTGCAGGCCTTCGACGAGCTCCCCGGCATGCGCGGGATTGAGCCAGCCGCCCTGCACGGCATCGCACTTCAACTGATAACGGTCGACCGTGTCGAACACCGTTTGCGCGCTGTCCGCAACGAGCCGCACGAGTTCCGGCCCATAGCGTTCGCCGAGCAGGCGCATCACGTCGAGCGGACCCACACGCGGCAGACTCGGCACGACAAGGCCGCCGTTGCGGCCCGAGGCCGCCGTGGCCGGATGTTCGGCCTCGACAACGGCCACGCTGACACCACGCTCCGACAACTCGAGCGCGGCGTTGAGTCCCATCATGCCCGCACCAATCACGACCACGTCGCAGTCGATGTCGGTATCGAGACGAGAAAAGGCGGCAACCGGACCAGCCGTGCTGGGCCAGTAGTTCTGCCGAAGCGCACGCCTTGGAGCTTGCGGAGCCATTTACGCCCTCGACAGACTGAGCATGCAGGCACCGGCGCGGCGAATCGCGCCGCATCCCGCCGCGAGCGCTTCGAGATCGTCGCGCTCGACACGCGCCACGACGTTCCCCGCAAGCCAGCCAATCGGGAACAGCATCCGGCCGCCAGGACCGTAGAAGAAGCCAAGATCGAACACGGGCTGCGGATTGCCACCCCACATGCGTGCCGGCACATAGGCAAGAACCAGATCACCGGCCTGCGGCGTGACCGTCGCGTTTTCCGGCGCCAGCGCGCGAGCGTTGCGTTGAGGGTCGATCATCGCGGTCGGGATCGGACAGGAAATCTCCGGCCCCGTCCACATCGCATGAATCGCCGGCATCTCCCGCGGCGTGACCAGCAAATCCCACAGGAATTCGGTGCTTTCCGGCGCCTGTTGCTCCAGCAGATGGAAACGGATGTGCAGCCCGCTGCGTGTTTCCGACACGACAATGCTTTTGGAACTCATGGTTTCTCCACTCAGTTTCTTGTATCCCGCCCGGTCGCTTCGCCAGACGCCGATCACGCTTAAAATCATTTGATCAAATAATTACTCATCGCGCAACTGACAAATTTTTCTTGAATTGATCGCGCTATCGTTCCGTTGTAATTGCTAATAAAGGCCTTGACATGCCTTTTTTACGCAGCGACACTCGCTATAAATATCATTTGATCAAATAAATATTGCGTGCCACAGGCAGCAATGGCGTCACTCAGCACGCCCCGATCGACTGGACAGGACTAATCGCATGACCCTCTCTGTTGGAACCTTGCTCCCGGACTTCGAAGCGGTATCGAGCCTCGGACCCATGACCTTCGCCGACTGGCTAGGCGAAGGCTGGGCGCTCGTGTTCGCGTTCAAGTCCATGTCGCCGACCTGCAGCACCGAATTCGGCGCGCTCGAACAGTTGCACGCCGAATTCCAGCGGTGCGGCGCACGCGTGCTGGGCGTCTCGATCGATCCGCAAGACATGGTGTCGGCGTGGCTGGAAGATCTGCGCGAAATGCTCGAATGCACGCCGTCGTTCGCGCTGGTCAACGATCCGACTGGCGAAGTGCCGGCATTGCTCGGTCTGCTGGACGCGTATGCATCGCCAGCATCGCTACTGCGCTCGGCCTATTTGATCGCGCCGGATCGACGCGTCGCCATGACGCTCACCTATCCGGTCACAAACGGCCGCAGCTTCAGCGAAATTCTGCGCACGCTCAAAGCCGCGCAACTCACCGCCAGCATGCGGGTCGCGACCTCGTCGACCTGGTCGGAGGGCGAACCGGTGATGCTGCCGCCATCGCTCGCGCAAGATAAAGCCGAGCAGATGTATCCGGCCGGCGTGCAGGTGCTGCGCCCTTATCTGCGTTTCGTTGCTCAACCCTGAAGTCGCGCAGCCCTGAAGGCCGGAGATCGATTCATGCCAGGCGTCAAAAAACTGGAAATCCTGTCACGTCAGCCGGTGTTCGAAGGCATGGCGTTCGGCAAAGACGGATGTGTAGGCAGCTATGAACTGGTGTCGGGGCGCGCTCACTGCGAGATCGACCCGGACGCGCCGCTCAACCGCGAGGTCGCGAATCTCGCGCATGCGCCGCGTGCGGCGAACGGTCTGGTCGAATACAGCGTCGACTTTCATATCTACAAGCCCGCCGATCTCGCCCGTGGCAATGGCTGGCTCTTTTACGAGTGGCTCAATCGCGGCACGCAGCGCGGCGTGGTTCGCATCAACAATGCGCCCGTGGTCGCATTGCCGACGCAGCCGGAGGACATAGGCAACGGCTTCCTGATGCACGAAGGTTATTCGATCGTATGGAGCGCGTGGCAAGGCAACGTCGAGCCGGGCGGCGGCCGGATGCTGGCACAGTTCCCCGTGGCGACCCGCGACGGTCAGCCGATCGTCGGCAAAGGTTGGGAAGAGTTCGTGCTCGACGCGCCGGATTCCATTCGCGGTGCGATCCTTCAGGAGATCAGCGCGGACCGTTATGTGCTCACGCTGTCGTATCCGGCGGCAAACACGGACGCGTCGAGCGCCAGCCTCACCGCGCGGCAGAATGAGCGCGATCCGCGAGTGGCGGCGGCGGGCATCGAGTGGCATTTTCTCGATCGCAACCGGATTCAGATCGACCGCCTGCCAGGTTGCCAGCTCGACCGTGGCGCAATCTTCGAATTCATTTACGACGCACAAGATCCGGTGGTGATGGGTCTCGGCTACGCGAGCGTGCGCGACGTCATGGCGTTTTTGAAATATGAAGTGCAAGACAGCGAAGGCACGCCGAATCCGCTCGTGCACGAAAACGGCGCGCGGTTGCGTGCGATCGGCTTCGGCCTGTCGCAAAGCGGGCGCGTGCTGCGTGACTTCATCTATCAGGGCTTCAACGAAAGTCTCGACTCGCAGATCGTGTTCGACGGCGCCGTGCCGATCATTTCAGGCTCGCGCCGTGCATGGGTCAACGCGCCCTTCTCGCAGCCCGGACGTTATTCGCGTCAGCATGAAGACCACAGTTTTCCAGGCGATCAGTTCCCGTTCGCCTACCAGACGTTGAGCGACCCGATCAGCGGCAGGACCGACGGCATCTTCGCGAAGGCACGCGCTTCCGGCACCGCGCCAAGGCTGATGCACCTGGACACCGACTCTGAAGTCTGGTCCGCACGCGCCTCGCTGGTCGCAACGGATTGCGAAGGACACGATCTGCCCGATGATCCCGATGTACGCCTCTACCTCGTCACGGGCATCGCACACGGCGACTACCCGCTGCCGAATTCGCCGGTGGTGCGCTACGCAAGCAACCCGCTCACCTACGGCTCCACGTTACGCGCGGTGCTGGTCGCCATGCGTCGATGGGTCGACCAGGGCGTCGAACCGCCCGCGAGTGCATTTCCGTCGCATGCGAATGGCGAGTGGTGGACGCTCGCGCAATTCATCGAACGTTTCGAAGGCGTCACCGGACTCGAAGGACCACGCGTGATCAACGAACTGCGGCTGCTCGATCACGGCTCGGTGCCTCCGCGCGAGGGTGACCGTTACCCCGTTTTCGTGCCGGCCGTCGATCAGGACGGCAACGGTTCGACCGGCATCCGGCATCCGTTCGTAGCCGCGCCGCTGGGTACGCATGCGGGATGGGCCCTCCGCGCGCCCGGCTATGCGCCCGGCGGTTTGTACAGCGTCTACGGCTCCTACGTGCCGTTCGCGCGCGAGCGGGATAGCCGGGATAGCGCTCGCGTTCCAGGTGACCGGCGTGCCTCATTCGAAGCGCGCTATACCAACGAACAGAGCTGGCGCGACGCGCTGCTCGCGGCCGCAGCACGACTCGTCGAAGAGCGATGGATGTTGCCTGAAGACTTCGAACGCCTCGCTGCTCAACTCGCTGACAGCCGCGACGTTTTCCACATCATCTGACGCAATGCGCAGCCGGCGTCACAGTCGCTTCGCGCCGCCCGACAACCTCGACCCAACCCACATCCGATGATCGATAAACATACCGTCGCGCTGGTGACCGGCGCTGACCGCGGCCTCGGCGCCAAATTTGTGGAAATCCTGCTCGCGCAGGGCGCCGGCAAGGTCTATGCAGCCACGCGCCGCCCGGTCAAGGACGCCGCGCATTCGGTGGACCGCCGTATCGTGCCGTTGCTGCTCGACGTGACCGACCCGAAGCAGGTCGAAGAGGCCGCCGGAATCGCCCCGGACGTCACGCTGCTGATCAACAACGCGGGCGTCAATTTCCAGGCAAGCGCACTGTCGGCCGACCAGCCTGAACATGCCCGCATGGAGATGGAGGTCAACTATTTCGCCACGCTGTCGATGGCAAAAGCCTTCTCACCGCATCTGATTGCCGCGCGCGGGGCGATGGTCAACATCCTCTCGATCCTCGCACGCGTGACGCTGGCGCCGATGACCTCGCTATGCGCGTCGAAAGCCGCAGCATTGCGTTTGACCGAAGGACTCGACGCCGAACTTTCGCCGCACGGCGTGCGCGTGTTCGCCGTGATGCCGGGCGCGATCGACACGGACATGAGCCGCGGCTACGAAGGTGACAAGCTCTCCACCGACGACGTCGTCAATGCAACGCTGGCCGCGCTCGACGGCGGCGAGCGCGAAGTGTACGTCGGTCAGATGGCCACCGGCGTCGCCCGAATGCTTGCCGCCGACCGCGCAACGATTCAGGCACAAATCATCGGCGTATCACCCACATCTGCCGATTGACGGGAACTCACGGGAATTCACCAGAATCGACGAGGAACGAATGGGATGCTTCATCGAGGTAACGAGTCACGACGGCAGATCGTTTGCCGCTTATAAGGCCACTCCCGCGCAAGGTTCGGGACCGGGGCTGATCCTGTTGCAGGAAATCTTCGGCATCAACGACTACATGAAGTCGATGGCCGACCGCTTCGCGGAAGAAGGCTACGTGGTGCTGGTGCCGGACCTGTTCTGGCGCATGGAGCCACGCGTGGTGCTGCGTTATGGCGACCAGGATTTCGCGAAAGCGCTTCAGTTCAACGAGAAGATCGACCTCGACCTTGCCGTGCACGACATCGAATCGACCATGCAGGCTTTGCGCGCGCAGCCCGAACACGCCGGCAAGATCGGCGCGATCGGCTATTGCCTTGGCGGCAAGCTCGCGATGCTAGCGGCCGCACGCACGTCGATCGACTGTGCGGTAAGCTACTACGGCGTCGCGCTCGACGCCTTCCTGGACGACGTGCCGCACATCCAGTGCCCGATGGTGTTCCACTTCGCTGGCGACGACGCGTTCTGCCCGCTCGACACGCGTGAGACGATCATGCGCGCGCTGGCGGCGCAGCCGCAGATCGAGCAATACGTCTATCCGGGTTGCGACCATGCGTTCGCCACACCAGAGCGCGAACACTTCGACAAACCTGCTGCGCTGATGGCGTATTCGAGGACCCTGGCCGTGTTGCGCAAAGTACTCGGTCCGGTTCACGACCTCAACGCGCTATGGGAAAAGCACTGCTATTACGAGTTCGCTACCCGTGACGTGAACGCGATCATGCCGACCATGGTGGCCGAGCCCTACGTCAACCATGTGCCGACCATGACGGGCGGCGTCGGCCATGACCAACTCAAGCGCTTCTACAAGTATCACTTCGTCGACGCCAATCCCGCCGACACCCGTTTGATTCCAATCTCCCGCACGATCGGCACCGACCGCATCGTCGACGAGTTCGTTTTCTGCGCGACGCACGACCGCGAGATCGACTGGTTGCTGCCGGGCCTCGCGCCGACCGGCAAGTATTTCGAGATTCCCATGCTGGCGGTGGTGTGTTTCCGTGGCGACAAGCTCTACAACGAGCACATCTACTGGGACCAGGCCTCGGTGCTCGTGCAGATCGGAGCGCTCGATCCGGCAGGCCTGCCCGTTGGCGGTATCGAAACGGCGCGCAAGATGATCGACGAAAACCTGCCCACCAACACCTTGATGCCCAACTGGGCAACGAGCGAAGGCAAGCCAGCCTGAGCCTTCACCACACGCTTCACGGCACGCTTTTTCCCAACCCGGTTCGCACCCGTGTCGAAAGTCGAGCGGGCCGCGACATCCTGGAACCGAAACATGAAACTCGCTAAACGCATTACTGAAACGTCGAAAAAGTCGTACGGCATGTATGAGAAGGCCCGCAGTTTGCCGGGCGACAACGCCGACCTGATTCATCTCGAACTCGGCTGCCCGCACGCCGACACGCCGTTGCCGATCAAACAGGCCACGGTCGATGCGCTGATGCAAGGCGAAGTTCACTACAGCGACATGCGCGGCCTGCCGGCGCTACGCGAAGCACTCGCGGGCAAGCTGCGCGAATTCAACCGCCTCGACGTGACGGCGGACGATATCCTGGTCACCAACGGTCTCACGCATGCGTCGTTTGTGGCCTTGTTCGCGTTGATCGATCAGGGCGATGAAGTGATCCTGCTCGCGCCGTATTACCCGCAGCACATCGGCAAGATCGAACTCGCGGGCGGTAAGCCGGTGATCGTCGATCTCGACCGCGCGAATAACTTTTCCATCGACGCCACCGCGATCGAAGCCGCTATCACGCCGCGGACCAAAGCAATCGTCATCGTCAATCCCGCTAATCCAACCGGTCGCGTGTACGGCCGCGACGAGTTGCAGGCGCTGGCGGATGTCGCCATTCGCCACGACCTCGCCGTGCTGTCCGACGAGGTCTACGAAGAGATCGTCTATGACAACACAAAGCACATCAGCATCGGTTCGCTGCCCGGCATGAAAGAGCGCGCGATCTCGATGTTCGCGTTCACCAAGTCGTTCGCCATGGACGGCTGGCGCGTCGGTTTCATGACCGCGCCCGCCGATGTGATGCCGGGCCTGCTCAAGATCACGGCCAACGACGTCACTCACGTGAACACCTTCATCCAGGCGGGCGCCCACGCCGCCGTCACCGGCAAGCGCGAGGTGCTCACGCAACTGGTGAACGACGACAAGGCCAAGCGCGACATCGTGGTGGATGCGCTCAATACCATGCGCAATGTGACCTGCGTCCGCCCCGAAGGCACGATCTACGCTTTCCCCGACATCAGCGCAACGGGTCTGAGCGCGCAGGCATGCGCCGATCGCATCCTGGTCGAAGCGCGCGTGGTCGTCGAGGCGGGCAGCTTCTATGGCAGCGCCGGCGAAGGTCATCTGCGCGTGTGTTTTGGCTCCGAATCGAAGGAGCGGATTGTCGAAGCCATGGCGCGCCTGAAGGCCTTCTTCGACGCGCTGTGAGCTCGCCCCATATGCTCTGAGGTTCCTCGGGATGTTCATTGCTGCAATTTTTGGCCGGCCAGAAAATAACTTTTCTGGCCTTTTTTATCTGCGCTGAGTAGACGTCGCCACCCGGTCAAGCCGCTTGACGTTTCGGCTTATTCCGCGTCAAATCTGGTGTTTATAAACTGATCAAAACAAGATTTCCTGTCCATTTTATTTTGGCGGACGATACTTTCCGGGTGGAGCGGCGGACAATCCGGGCCGCCCGAGCCACCCTCAAAATGATAAGATTAAGGGAGTTTTGATCTAACGATCACGGAGCAATCATGACTGACCCGATCCAGCGCGTCGTGAAGCGGTCGACGATGCAGGAGTCGATTTATACGCAGTTGCGCACCTCGCTGATGCAAGGTCGCTTTGAACCCGGCACCCAGTTGACCGTTGCCACGCTGGCCGAAGGCTTCGGCTCAAGCGCGATGCCAGTGCGCGAAGCACTGCGGCAGCTCGTCGTGGAAAACGGTTTGGTGGCTTTACCGAACGGCACGATTCAGGTGCCCGAGGTCAGCATGAAACATCTACAGGACCTGTGCGACGCGCGCATCGCGCTCGAAGGCCTCGCTACTGAAATGGCCTGCGCGCATGCGGACGAAGCCGCTGTGCGCAAGCTCAAGCGGTTGATCGCGGAACACGAGCTCGCCATCAAGCACGACGGCATTCACGAAAGTCTGGTGAAGAACCAGGAGTTCCATTTCCTGATCTACCGCCTGTCCGGGTCAACTGTGTTGCCACAGTTGATCGAGACCGTATGGCTGCAATGCGGGCCTTACATGCGGGTGATTACGGAAGAAGTCGAACGCAATCAGGAAGTTCCGTACAACACGGCGGGCACCAACTATCACCACATCGTGATCGAAGGATTCGAAAAGCGCGACGCCGCGTCGGCGCGTGCCGCGATGGAAAAGGACATCCGCCTGTCGTTCGATTTCCTGCTCGACATTCTGCATCGGCGCGAGACCGCCGCTACGGCCTGAGCGCGGCATCATCGGCTCACGCTGTGCGCCGATGATGGTCCCTGCTACGGCGAGCCACCCCGACTCCCCCTCTCATTGCGGCCCCATCTCTTCCACCCGGTGACACGCAATCTGACGCCCGTCGAAAGCACGCAACGGCGGCCGCACTTCCTCGCAAACTTTCACCGCATGCCGGCATTGCAAGCGATAAGCACATCCCGTGGGCACATTGAGCGGACTCGGGATCGCTGTCGCCACCGCCCCGTCGCTCGCCGCTTCGGGGCGCGACAGGTTGTGGATCGACGGCACTGATCCAATTAGCGCCTGCGAATAGGGATGCAAAGGCCTGGAGAAGATCTCATCGCGCGTGGCGAGTTCGACCAGCCTGCCGAGGAACATCACGCCCACTCGCGTGGACACGTGATCGACCACTGCAAGGTTATGGCTGATGAAAAGATACGTGAGACCGAGGCTGTCCTGGAGATCGCTCATCGTATTGAGGATCTGCGCCTGGACCGAGACGTCGAGCGAGGAAGTCGGCTCATCGCAGACGATCACCGCGGGTTTCGTTGACAGCGCCCGTGCAATCGCGATCCGCTGACGCTGACCGCCGGAAAATTGATACGGGTACTTGACGGCATCGTCGGGAGACAGGCCGACTTGCCGCAGCAGCACGCTGACCTGATCGTCGACCTCGCTGCGCGAGCCGTTCTTCTCCAGCGCCAGGATCGGATCCGCAATCGAGCGACCCACGCGCCAGCGCGGATTCAGACTCGCGTAGGGATCCTGAAAAATCATCTGCACATCGCGGCGCTCCGGCAGATTCAGACGCGCGATGTTCTCCATGTCGCGGTCCCGGTAGCGTACGCTGCCCGCCGTGGGACGGTAAAGCCCGGCCACACAGCGCGCGAGAGTCGATTTTCCACAACCCGATTCGCCGACCAGGCTGAGCGTTTCGCCCTCGTACAGATCGAAGCTGACGCCATCGAGGGCTCGCAGACTGCGTCGCGCTTCTTTCTTCAGAACGCGCCGCAGCCACGGTGCGGGCACCGGAAACGACTTTGACAGTTCACCCACGGTCATGATGCGCTTGCGACGGGTTTCTCCCAACGATTGCATAGGTCGGTCCATTATCGTTCTGCTTCGTTGCAAAGCCAGCAAGCGGTTTCGCGGCCCGCCCGTTCGAGCAGTGGCGGTTGAGTCGAGCGGCATCGCTGCATCACTGACGGGCAACGATCGGCGAAAGCGCAACCGTCGCCGATCGCATCCGGCCGGGGCATGCTGCCTTCAATCTGCGGAAGACGCCGCAGCCTGGATCCAATTTGCGGAACCGACGTGATCAGGCCCCGCGTATAAGGATGGTTCGGCTGGTCGAGCAGCGCCTGCGTCGGCCCTGCCTCCACGATCCGTCCGGCGTACATGACGACGACCCGATCGGCTGCCTCCGCGATCACGCCGATATCGTGCGTGACCAGCATCATCGAAAGACCGCGCTCTCTCTGCAGACTCTTGAGCAGCTTCATGATCTGCGCCTGCACCGACACATCGAGCGCGGTGGTCGGTTCGTCTGCAATCACAAGTTCCGGGTCGCCCGCCAGCGCCAGTGCAATCACCACCCGTTGACGCATGCCGCCCGAGAACTCATGCGCATGACGATCCAGACGCTCCCCGGGCGCGGTGATACCGACCTGCGTCAACAGTTGCACTGCCCTCGCCCGGGCGTCGATGGTGGACAGCGGATGATGCAATTGAATCGTCTCGATCAACTGCCGTCCAATCGTGAAGACTGGATTCAGCGAAGTCGACGGGTCCTGAAAAATAAAGCCGATGCGTTTGCCGCGAATCTTGCGCATGCGCTTTTCCGGCAACGTGTCGATACGCAGTCCGTCGAGCTCGATGGACCCGCCGGACATCCGCAATGGAGGCTCCAGCAATCCGCTCACGGCGGAGCCGGTCATCGACTTGCCCGCCCCCGACTCGCCTACGATGCCGAGTATCTCGCCGCGCCCGACCTCGAACGACACACCGCGCACGAGCGGCGTCACCTTGCCGGCCCGCAGCGTCTCGACCTGCAGATCCCGCACTTTCAGCAGCGCCGGCTTGCCCACCTGCACCTGCGCCTGCGCGTGCGCCGCCCGCTCTCCCGCGCCGGCGACAGGAAGCCGCAAACCATCGTATGACATCGAGTGCACGAAACTTCCTGGTTAGTCCAAAACTGGCCTTGGGATGTCGGGTCGCTCGATCGCACGCTGCCGTAAGGGGCAGTGCCGTATCGAACCTCTGGCATGCAAGGTAAGCCAAAAAAATTAATCTGTAAATAACTTGATCAAATGATATTTAATGATCATGATGCGTCGGGAAAGCCGAATTTTAAGGAAGGGAGTGCAACTGATGGGTGTCTTGCGACGCGCCGCGAGTGCGGTTCTTTTAAATTTGATCATTTCTACTGCTGCGTATGCGGCCGCGTTTAACTACGCAGGTTCAACCTCGCCGCTGACCTTCGATCCGCACTCCACGAACGACTTCGTGACAGCCAGCCTGGTACGCCAGGTGTACGACACGGTGGTCGGACTGGGGCCCGACATGCAACTTCAGCCGGGCATCGCTATCGAGTGGAAGTACCTGGGCGGCAACCGCTGGCGCTTCGTCCTTCGTCGCGGCGCGACGTTTCATGACGGCACGCCCGTCACGGCGACCGATGTTGCCTTCTCCATCAAACGGCAGGCAACGAGTCCGCTGTACAGCGCAATGTTCGGCGGCATCAAGGAGACGACCGTGGTCGATCCGGGCACGGTCGATGTCGTGTCGAGCGGACCCGACCCGATCCTGCCCGTAAAGATGACGCGCCTGTTCGTGATGTCGAAAACGTGGAGCGAGCAGCACAATCTGGCCAAGGTGCCCAACCTGGGCGCGCAGGGTTCAGAGGCGTATTCGCTGCGTCACGAGAACGGCTCGGGGCCGATGGTGCTCGTGTCCCAGGAACCCAACGTCAAGACCGAGTTTCGTCGCAACGACAAATGGTGGGGCACGTCCCACGGCAATGTGACCCAAGCGACCTACCGCGTGATCGCCTCGGGTCCGACACGGCTCGCGGCGCTGTTGTCGGGCGAGCTGGACCTGATCACCGATATGCCGCTGCAGGATGTCGATCGCGTCAAAAGCAATCCGGCCTTTCACGTCGAAACCGGTCCGCAACGGCTCTTCATGGAACTGGAGATGGATGGTTCGCGCACCCAGGCGCTCGACACCACCGACAAGAACGGTCAGTCTATGGCACAAAATCCGTTTCGCAATGTGCTGGTGAGGCGCGCCATCGCGCTCGGGATCGATGATCCGATGCTGGTCAAGAAGATCATGCGCGGCAACGCGTATGTGATCGGCACGGCCACGGCGCAAGGATTTAGCGGCTATCAGAAGAGCCTCGACGTGCACTGGCCGTACGATCCCGCACAGGCCCGCGCGCTTCTCGCGCAGGCCGGTTATCCGAACGGATTCCGCACTACTCTCAACTGCCCTCTCGAGCGTTACGTCAATGCAGAAGAGACATGTCAGGCTATTGCCAACATGCTGGCCAGAATCGGCATTGATGTGAAAGTGAACGGCATGCCGTGGCCGAAATTCGCGCGGATGCTGGTGAATGGTCCCAGCTCCAGTTTTCATCTGATCGGCGCGGCGGGCAATTCAGGCGATGCTCAGGATACCTTCGTGACAGTGATGGCGACGCGCGATCCGAAACGAGGCCGTGGGCTGCAGAACTGGGCCTTGTGGAGTAATCCGGAATTCGACGCCGTAACCGACGAACTGGTCAACACATTCGATCCGGCCCAACGCACCGCGCTTTATCAAAAGGGTCTGGCCATCGGCAAGGATCAGGTGCACGCGGTCTATCTCTACCAGCCTGCACTGGCCTGGGCCATGAAGCGTTCAGTCGAGATTCCGGTACGGGCCGACTCCACCGTCGTGCTCGAAAACGTTCAACTTCATTGATAACGGCCGCATCGGCTCAATTGATATTCGATATTCGATATCCGGCAAGGAAAGCGCCATGAATCTGTCGTTTCTGGTCGGCCGTGCATTGCAGGCAGTACTGGTGCTGTTCGTGGTCAGTGTGCTCGCGTTCGTGCTCGCTCATTCGGTGGGCGACCCGGTCGCCAGCATTCTGGGTTTCGACGCCACCCCGGCGGCCCGCGCGGCGCTTCGCGCCCGCATGCATCTCGATGCGCCTTTACCGCAGCAGTATCTGTTCGACGTGTCGAACATGCTGCATGGCAATTTCGGCGTGTCGTACACGGCCCAGCGCCCCGTGATGGATATGTTCGCTGAACGCATCCCGGCCACTCTTGAGCTGGCCGGCGCGGCGCTGCTGCTGTCGCTGGTCATCGGCATTCCGATCGGCGTGCTGTGCGCGGTGCATCGGCACCGCAAGTGGCCGCATGCAGTCATGACGTCGACGGTGGTGGGTGTGTCGATTCCGACCTTCGTGCTCGGCATCGGGATGATCTTCCTGTTCTCGGTCGGACTCGGCTGGCTGCCGTCGTTTGGACGCGGCGAGGTGGCGCATCTCGGTTTCTGGAGCACGGGCCTGTTGACGTCGAGCGGGATCGAGTCATTGATCATGCCGGCGATTGCACTGGCACTCGGCCAGATTGCACTCGTTGCCCGGCTGGTGCGAACCGAGATGATCGGCATTCTGAAGGCCGATTTCATCCGCTTCGCCCGCGCCCGCGGCGTACCTGCCGGACGCCTCTACGCACGGCACGCGCTTCGTAACGCGTTGATACCGATCATCACCGTGAGTGGCATTCAGATGGGTTATCTGGTCGCGTTCGCTGTGGTGGTGGAACAGGTCTATCAATGGCCCGGCATGGGCACGCTGTTTTTGCAGGCGCTGTCTCAGACCGACGTTCCCGTGATCTCCGCGTTTCTCGTGTTCGTCGCCATCTTCTTTGTCGCCGTCAATCTTCTGGTTGACTTCCTGTATGCGTTGACCGATCCGCGCCTGCGCGTGGCGGGCCGTGCAACGTCTCATTGAAAGACCGCCATGCAAGCATCCGTCTCGTCCTCCAGGCCACCGCGCCAGTCGCGCTCGCCGTTGAAGCGCCTGGCTGCGCTGGCGCCCTTCTTCTCCGCGATGCGTCGCTCGCCGCGTGCGCTCGGCGCGGCAACCGTGCTGTTGCTGCTGCTTTGCGCGGCGATTTTCGCGCCCTGGCTGTCGACCACGAATCCGTACGACAGCGCATCGCTGGATCTGATGAACTCGCAGCTTCCGCCGGCGTGGCTGCCGGACGGCAACGTGTACTTTCTGATCGGCACCGACAATCAGGGCGCGGACCTGCTTTCGCTGATTCTCTACGGACTGCGCACTTCGTTGCTGGTCGGCTGTCTCTCCGTCGCGCTGTCGGCCACGCTCGGCACGCTGGGCGGGGTGTTGAGCGGCTACTTCGGCGGCTGGGTCGATACCATCATCATGCGGCTGGCCGATATCCAGTTCACCTTTCCCGCGATGCTGCTGGCGCTGCTGATTGGCGGCGTGACGCAATCCATCCTCGCGAAACACGGCAGTGAGCACTATGCGATCGTCGTGGTGGTCCTGGCACTGGGGATCGCACACTGGCCGCATTTTGCGCGGCTGGTGCGCGCCTCGGTGGTGATCGAGAGAAAGCGCGACTATGTGGCCGCCGCGCGATTGGTCGGGCGAGGCCATGCGAATATCATCGCGCGCCAGGTGTTGCCCAACGTGACGAACCCCATCTTCGTACTCGCGACCATGGACCTCGGATTCGCCATCATGACGGAAGCCACACTGTCGTTTCTCGGCTTCGGCATGCCGGCCAACCAGCCCTCGCTCGGCACGCTGATCAAGGTCGGCTACGCCAACCTGTTTTCTGGCGAATGGTGGACGGTGCTCTTCCCGAGTCTCGCGCTGGTTATCCTGCTGGTCGCGGTGAATCTGTTCGGGGATTGGCTGCGCGACTATCTCGATCCTCAAGCGTAACGGCACGCTGATCGCGCGATCGAATAAAAGCAACGCCCCGCGAACCTGGTTTGAGGGGCGTTTCTCCATGGGTGATACGTCAGGTCTGCTACTGGCCCGGCATCTGATGCACGTGGTTCACCTCGCCATATCCCGCCGCTTGCGCGGTAATCCGTTCGACGTCGGCAGACAGCAGCAGTCCGTCCTGGATCAAGGCCAGCGCCGCGCCACGAATTGCTTCGGCATACCCCTGCGCGCTGCCATAGCGCGCCGTGATGGGCGCGCGAGGATCGCCGGTGATGCCGGCCTCTTCAACGGTCTCGGGAAACGGAAGATAGCTGCCGGAGAAGTCATGCAACGCGCCATGCCCGTGCCCACGCAAGCGGATATTCCAGCCCGTGTAAGTGCCTAACGGCGCTTCGACCATCGGTGCGCGCAAGCCGGCCACATCATTGCCGTCGATATCCGTGGCTGGCACGAGGACGGCGTAGATCTGCGTATCGGACACGATCGGCGGCTCGGCAATCGGACCTCCGAGCGCCAGCTCGGGACCGTAGTCGACATAGGGCAGCACGTTCGGCGAATAAGGCAATTTCACACCGGGGATAGCGGGAAATGCTGCCCGCCATGCATCGAACGGCACCAGCGTTGCGTCTGCGCGCTTCGGGATTCTGCTTGGCGGCGGCGCGATTCCGTCGGTGATCCAGCGTTGCATCAGCAACAACGTCGCGCGGAAAAAGGCCACGGTCGAAACGATATTCTGAAAGTTCTCGCATGGACCACGACCCGGTTTAGCCGGACGCGGGTCCGACCAATGCTGCGACGACGACCAGAAATAGATCCGCACCGTATCAGGCTGCACCAGATCGTTGCCACGCGTGTCGGTGTGAACCAGCGAGCCGCGTCTATACCAGTACTCCGATCCGGTTTGCGTATGGATGACGAGCGGATCGGTGGCCGGACGCGTGAGAATGGCATCCTGGACACCCGTGATGTGATCGACGCTGCTCGCGTACGAGAAGGGAAAACGATCCGCGGGATTGAGCCAGTCTTCGTACTGCCTGGATGCCGGAATGACCATGTTGGCAAAGCGATGAAACAGGGTTTTCCCCGCGCCCGACACATGCGGCAGGACACCATCGAACACACGCCGTCCATCGCCCGCATCATTGAAGCCGCGATAGACGAAATCGCGAATGGCGCGCCCCGACTGCGAGCGTCCCCATGCGATAGCGTGTTTCGGAAGCCTGGCCGCAAGCGGATTGCCGGCGCCCGTGTCGTAGCGCAGAAAACTCATGACCTCGCGCACCGCGAGAAAGCCCATGTCGAGCGCAATCGGCGCGGTTGCCGTATAGACCAGTTCGTAGATCCAGCCAGGCTCGAAGCCGCCCGGCAGATACACATGCGACCTGCTGGCGACGATCGCCTGCTCGCCCGCGCTAACGTCGCCGGCGCCCAGTCCGGTCCCGCCTTCCACGCGCGCAAACTGCCAGGTGTCAGGCGCAATGCGCTCAGGCTCCGAACTCGGATAACGCCGCCGACGCAGCAGGGCGGCGCGCGTATCGAGCGACACAGCCGGGTAACTGCGCGTGCCCGGCTTGCCGCTCAATGGCAGACAGGTCACGCCTTTCATATCGGCAATGAACTCGCAGCGGATCGTCTGCTGCGGCGACAGCTCATCGATCACGATGGGCGGCACGTCAATACAGATGCGGCCATTTCCAGGCAGCACATCGGCCTGCCACGCCACGATCACAATCGTGAAGCCCTGCTCCATCAGAAAGCCATTCCCCGCGTGTGCAGACGACACCGGCTCGTTGGTCGGAAAACCGTCGTTGAAGAATTGCAGAAAGCGCTTGTTGCCGCGATTGACGAACTCGAACAGCACGCATCCATTGCCTTTGCTGTGATCCTCGGGACGCAGGATCATCACATCGGTGCGGCAGCGGACTTTGCCATCTTCGTCGCGCTGGGCGTTCGCGAGATCCAGCACACAATGATGACGCGGAGCGACTGGATCGACAGTTACCTGAGCGCTGGCATTGACGATTTCGTAAAGGCGGCCAGGACCAAATGCGTGGCCTTCGGCGAACGACCCGACTCGCACATCGTGCAAGACGACCTGCGCATCCGGATCGGAGTTGAGTTTTTGCATGGCTTGATACCGTTGAAGTTCGAACGATGACTACGGTCGTTGGATGGAAAGCGAAGCAAGCGAGGAAATCTCGGCCGCTTCGCCGAATTCGACACAGGAACGCGCGAGCGACGCCGCCGCGCTGGTCGCCATTGGCGCTGCCGTATCGAGTTGCAGCGCAAGATCGCACAGCGCGGCCACACTGCGACGCGCATTGCCGAGCGATAGCTTGCGCGTATTCGCTCCGGGAACACTCCCGTTCAACAGCGCGGCGCTGATCGCCTGAAACGTTCCGCTATCGGCGCCGCTGCCCGTGATGGCCTCGTGCAGAAAGCGCACGTCGAGGTTGGCCGCGCTCATCAACGCATAGCTTTCGGCGATCAACGTGGCCGCGCCGAGTCCGACGAAGCTGGCGATCAGCTTCAGCGTATGGCCCGCACCGACCGGTCCCACGTGCAAACGTCGTTCGCTGTACAGCGACAGGATGTCATCGATAGCGTCCAGCGTCGCGCGCTCGCCACCCAGCAGAAGCACGAGCCTGCCTTCTTCCACGGCCGCCGGTGTGCGAAGCATCGCGGCATCGACGAAGGCGCCATGCCGGGCCTGGTAGACATCGTGCAACGCACGTGCGACGGCTGGCTCCCCCGACGTGTGGTCGATATGAATCAGCCCCGCGCGCGCGACGGACAAAAGTCCATCCGGGCCTGAGGTCACCTCCTGCACTTCCTTAGAGGAAGGCAGGCAGGTCAGCACGAGCCCGCACTGTTCAGCCAGCGCGGCAGGCGACCGCGCGCTCGGCAAGCCGAGTCCGACGAGCGAACCGGGCAGCGGATGAGCGGCGCAATCGAGCACGGCCGGGACAACCCCGTTGCGCCGCAGCGCTCGGGTTATCGCCGAACCCATGTTACCGAGACCGATGACGCCAATCGCGCCTGGTAAGAGCAAGCCAGTCTGGAAGGCCATGAATCGTCCGTTGAAATCAGGTCCGACGTGATTACACCACGTTCATATTATTTGATCAATTTTTAGACTGTACGTGTCAGTTCGACCATTCCGGCTTCCCGCCACGCGACAAATGGCACATTTCCGCTGGCGAGACCCCACTACAGCGGTGCAATCGGACCTTAATGGCGCCTCTGAAGCGCCGTATCAGCCGGAACGTGTGGAGATTTCCCCACGTTGGCCGCCGGAAGCAAGAAAGTCTTGACAGCAGTTTTTGGCACCAGAACACTCTGATCACATGATCTTTTGATCATTTCTTGCGACGGAGTGCTGGTCCGTACGCGGGAAGAAGCAAGCGCCGGCCGGCACCGATACCAGCTCACCGCACGCCTGTTCCTGCGTGACTCAATCATTTCTCGACATGTACAAAAAAAGATTCTCGCTCCGTCCCGGCTGCCCTTGCCCGCTCGCGCTGATGACCCTGGCGGCCTCCGGAATGATTTCGACAGCTCATGCCCAAAGCTCCGTGACGCTTTATGGCGTCATTGATGCAGGCATCGGCTATCTGAGCAACGCTGGCGGACAGACGCAGATCTCGGCGCTGACCGGCACGATCCAGAACAACCGGCTGGGCTTCAAAGGAATTGAAGATCTCGGTGGCGGCACGTCGGCGGTGTTCGTCCTCGAAAATGGCTTTTCGACGCAGACCGGCGCCGCCGGTCAAGGCGGCGCGCTGTTCGGCCGTCAGGCGTTCGTGGGCCTGAGCGACAAGAAGCTGGGCACGCTGACCGCGGGCCTACAGTACGACATGCTGGGCGCGACGCTATCCCAATACGAGACCTCCACCTACCTACTGGGTAACTACGCCGACCATCCGTTCGGGAACGATCGCGCCAACAGCTTGCGCGTCGCCAATGCGGTGAAATACCAGTCGACCGACTGGAATGGGCTGCAATTCGGCGCCGCTTACGCGTTCTCAAATCTCGCGGGGAATATCAACGGCACGGGCCGCTCGTACAGCACCGGAGTGAGCTACACGCGCTGACCGTGGAGCGTCGGCGCAGCTTACGTGGAGGTGGCCGGAACCACGCTGGACATTTCGAGCCTGACTGGCCGGCCCACGGGGACGGTGGTGATTGGCGGGAGCTATCTGCGTTCGATGGGCGTCGGCGCCAGCTACACGTACTCCCGAGGACTCATCTATGCCATGTACACGCAGGCGCTCTATGCGGGCGTGCGAGGTCAGGGCGTCGAGAACGGGCTGTTCCGGAACGGCCATCTGGGGTTCACATACTTTATCCGTCCCGACATCAGCGCCGGCGCCGCTTACGCTCTGACCCAGATCGGCGACATCAAGCTGCATCAAATCAGCACGACACTCGACTACGCCTTCTCCAAGCGCACTGACGTGTACACGCAGTACATGGTCCAGCACGCGGCGGGAAACAACGCGCACGCGAACTTCATCAATCTGTCCGGTTCGTCCGGCCGGAACCAGATGCTGGTCGACGTCGGGATTCGACACAAGTTCTGACGATCATCCGCTGAACAGGATCAGTCAGAAATTTTGCCAGTCGGAGTTCGCTGTACCGGCAGCGATGGCGGTAGATTGGTTGGCGATGCTGGCCGGGCGGATCCTCGCCATTGGCGACTCCGCACGGCGTGTGGCCGACCTTCCGGGCGCAGACAAGGCCGGCTTGGCTTGCGGGACCATGATGCGTGTCGCGGATTGCCCCCTACTGGCGAGCCTGAATACCGATACCGCTTTCAGCAGATGCTTTGTCTGTTCTTCAAGTGATTGCGCGGCTGCGGCCGCCTCTTCAACCAGGGCTGCGTTTTGTTGCGTCGCTTCATCCATTTGTGCCACAGCCTGATTCACCTGTTCAATCCCAAGGCTCTGTTCTTCAGACGCTGCGGCAATCTCGCCGACAATATCGGAGACCTGCCTGATCGACTGCTTGACCCGTCCCATGGTTCCGCTGACTTCGGTTGCCTGCCTGGCACCGTCCTGAATCATCAAGACGGACGAGCCAATCAGATCCTTGATTTCCTTGGCGGCAGCCGCGGAGCGTTGGGCCAGGCTACGGACCTCGCTCGCCACCACCGCGAAGCCACGTCCCTGCTCCCCGGCGCGGGCCGCCTCGACGGCGGCATTGAGTGCCAGAATGTTGGTCTGGAAGGCGATGCCTTCGATCACGCCGGTGATTTCCGAAATCCTGCTCGAGCTGCTGCTGATCTTCCCGATCGTGGTGACCATCCCTTGCACCGCTTCGTTGCCGGCATCGGCCGTGTCGGTGGCGCGCGTGGCAAGCGCATTCGCCTGCCTGGCGTTATCCGCATTCTGCTTCACGGTTTCGGTCAACTGCGTCATGCTGCTGGCGGTTTGCTCAAGAGAGGCCGCTTGCTCTTCGGTTCGTGCCGACAGGTCGGTATTGCCGCTGGCAATTTCCTGCGATGCGACCGTGACCGACTCTGTGGTGGTGCGGATTCCGGACACGACATCCGTCAGGTTACCGTTCATGGTCTGCAAGGATTGCAGGAGCTGCCCGATTTCGTCACGCCGGTTGTTTTCAACACGCGATGTCAAATCGCCTGAAGCGACGCTCTGCGCGAGCCGGGCGGCCTGTGCAATGGGTACGGTAATGCTGCGCGTCGCCAGCCACGCGACGACCACGCCGAGCAGTATGCCAATACCACTTAACGTAAGCATGGCCGTCAGGCTGCTGGCGTAGGTGGCATGTGCATCTGCCGCTGCGTTGGCGCCTGCCTTCAGTTCGTACTTCCGGAAGTCTGAAAGTACCTGTATCCAGCGTTCCAGTGCAGGAGCGGTCTCGTTCATCATGACCTCGGCTGCGCCCGGATCATTGCTGGCCCCAAGGTTCGCCGTTTTTTCAACCAGAGGTACGGCCTCATCGCGTGCCGCCCTTATCTGCTTCAGAAAACTCACCTCCTCGCCGGTCACACCCGGGTCACGGCCGAAGAGTTCATTGAGTTTCTTCTCCGCTTCGCCGCTAACGGCGAGATCCCGCTCGAGTGCCTGCTTTTGTGCGTCCATGCGTGAGGCATCGTGGAGGATGATGATGTTTCGCGTCGCATCGCCCGCATCCTTCACACTTCCCCGGATTTCGGAAATGAAGCTGCTTTCATTCGCCGTGAAATCGACCGCATGCGTGATGGCATTGTTGATCGCGTTGATCCGCGTTACGCCTAGAAGTGCCACGCTACAAAGGATGCCTAGAACCAGCACAAAACTTAAACCAAGTCGAACACCGATCTTCAAGTCAGAAAAATACGTCTTCATGGGCTGGTCTACCTTCATCTGAATTTATTACGAATTTGAACAATTTCTGCTATTGCGGATAACGCAGACGTGACGAAGATCGTCCGAGACCATGCGGACGTCCTGATTCGGGCACAAGGGCAAGCAATTCATGACATGGTCCGCGTGTCGATCTCCGTTTGCTCAAGTTCAGACCCGAGTATGGAAGAGCTACGGTCGCACGAGGCATGGAATGTTGCGGAGGCGTCATGATCTCGACGACAGCGCGAAGTGCGGACGATTTAACCTAACCAATTAAAATATCGGCAGTCGGTCAATGCTGGTAGTGATGTAAGGCAATCCTTATCATTCTTACCAAATCTTGGCTTGCGGTCGAGCCGTCCTACGCCCTCACCATGCACACGCAAGGAGACCAGGCCGAAACGTGGATTTAGCCTGAGGTGGGAACGCTTAAGCGGTTTTATTTTGTAAGGATTTTGGGCAGCAGGTCGCGGATTAAATCACGTTCGCTACCTGTGAATTTGAGCAGTGCACGGACCGGATATTTCTATTCCATGCCATGCGGGGCAACGCGATCAGTGAGGCCGTATTGGTGAACCCGCGCCACGCGGGAGACTGGTAGAGATGATGGCCGAGCGCGGGTTGTCGCTGGCGCACACCACGATCAATTAAACGCGCTGGACCCGGGCAAAATAGGCGGACTCGGCAGCTAGCAAGAAATTGAACATGGCTGTCCGCGCACGGGTTGAATCCTGGCTTGTCAGTGCGTCGGCCAATTTCTCCAGCTCTGATATTGTGTTCGCATAGTTCCCGACATCTTGAGTGTTTGAAAACCGAACTTGATTGGCGTGGTCGGCCGACATGGCGATCATTTGGAGAAGTCGATCGTTGCGAACGCACTGTAACCACGCACGGCGAAAAGCCGTGTTTGCGCTGACCATGAGTGCGGTATCTTGATGAGTGAGCGCAACCTTCGCAATATCAACTGCCTTCGTGAGCGACGCTCTAAGCTGATTTGGATCAGCGACCGCAACGGCCATTGCTGCAGCAGCGGGTTCCAGAACTCGGCGTACTTCAAAAATCTCGCGAATCTCGGCGTCAGAGAGCACGGGAACCTGAAAACCCCGGGTTGTCGAATTGAGCAGGCCATCGTTGACAAGACGGAGGAGTGCCTGGCGAACGGGCATCCGTGTGCAGTCGAAATCCTGGGCAATTTCGTAGTCTAGCAATCGGTCGCCGGGACGCCATTCACCAAGATTGAGGCGCCTCCTTATGTCACTGTAGATCGTGTCGAGGAGCGACTCCGTTTTATTAAGCCTCGGTGTCGGACGCCGCTGTGGGTCAGTCTTCTTGGAAAGCATGCGAGATTCATAGGGGTTTGATCCAGCAAATTCTATAGTAAGCAGTCGTCCCGCGCCCGTAGGAGTTTCAAAACTCATGACACATGCCGATCTGTAACAGCGTCTGGATGCCGTTTGAGGAGCTGGCCATACTTATAACGCCATTCCGTTAAAAATAAATCGCTGGCCCGTTTCCCGGAGAGCCCTACCCTTCCGAACAAAACCGACCGCATGCGGCTCCGCACAAAACGCATCGGGATGACCGCCTCTCCAACATGAAAGACCTGGGCGACCTGTCAGGTGACCTTGAACCGGTCGATCGTCGAAGCAAGTGCGTCCGCCTGCGCCTGCAACGCGGTCGCGGCTGCAGTCGACTGTTCAACTAGCGCGGCGTTCTGCTGCACCATCTCGTCGAGTTGCGTGACCGCGCGATTGACTTCCTGGATGCCGCGCGTCTGTTCGTTTGCCGCGAACGTGATTTCGGAGATAATTGTCGTCACGTTCGCGACATTAGCGACGATCTCGCGCATCGTCTCACCGGCCTGACGTACCTGCCCCGACCCGGCCTCGACGCTTGCGACAGTCGATTCGATCAGTGCCTTCACTTCGCGCGCGGCCTGCGCGCTGCGCTGTGCGAGGCTGCGCACTTCCTCAGCGACGACCGCGAAGCCGCGGCCTTGCTCTCCCGCGCGTGCGGCTTCCACAGCCGCATTCAGCGCCAGGATGTTGGTCTGGAACGCAATGCCGTCGATCACGCCAATGATGTCGCCAATCCGGCCCGACGCTTCCTCGATCTTCTCCATCGTCGCGACCACGTCTGACACAACCGCGCCGCCATGCGACGCAACCTTCGACGCGGCGGCCGCGCGTTCGTTGGCCTGGCCGGCCGCCGCCGCAGACTGCGCGACCGTCGCTGTGATTTCTTCCATGGACGCGGCCGTTTCCTCGAGACTCGCGGCTGCTGACTCGGTGCGTGACGACAGGTCCCGATTGCCGGCCGCGATCTCGGTCGCGGCCGAGCGCACCGATTCGCTCGCGTTGCGGATCTGTCGCATCACATCGTGGAGCTTGCCAACGAAGCTGTTGAGCGAGCGTGCGATGTCGGCGACCTCGTCCCGGCCGTCGACCGGCAGGCGCTGCGTCAGGTCGCCTGTGCCCGAGCCGATCGCGGCCATCAATTCACGCACCAGAGACAGCCGACGGAACGCAGCAGCCGTGATCGCGCCTACAATCAGCGACGATACGCCGGCCAGCACAAGGAGGGTCGCGAGCGATGCACTCAATAACGAGCGCATCCCGATCGTGGCCTCGGATTTGTCGAGTGCAACGAGCACGTACCAGTCGGTGCCCGGCACCGGCTGCGCGCGCACCAGCTTTGCGTCACCTCTGACGTGAACCTCAATTAGCGCTTTCGTTGCCGCCATCCACCCGGGCTTCGTCCCGCCGATTTCGGCCGCGACGCTGGTGACCGGTTTGAGCGTGAGTTCCGAGTTCGGGTGCGCGACGATACGACCGCGGCTGTCGACCAACATTCCGAAACTCAGCGGCGTCGGATGAATCGACTTCACGTTTGCGATCACACTGTCTGGCCTAACATTCCCCACCACGACAGCCTTTACCTCGCCGTCGCGCACGATTGGCACCGCGAACGCGACGAGCAGCCTGCCGTCGGGGACGCTTATTGAGACTTCCATAATTTATGACGTCACCAGAGCGTAGCCTGCATCCAGCACGCCGCAATGATCGAGGGCCGTTTTTGAGCGCTCTTGAGTT
>NZ_JBIYEB010000038.1:0-86003 GCF_044909315.1 Caballeronia udeis | reverse complement strand
AACCACCAGAACCCTGCCGCTTTCGCGTCGCTGCATCTGCAGCACAGAAACGAGATTATGTCCTGCGTTTCGCTTTTCGTCAACAGGTTTTTTACCGCTTCGTGACAAACATCATCTCGACTACCTGGACTTTTCAATTCCCTCGAAGCGCCGCCCTGCTTGGCTCTCCGGCTACCGAAATTGAACAGCTAACGCCCTTACTTCCCGCTTCTCTTCGCCTCATCCAGAAGCGAAGAGGCCGAATTCTAGTGCCCTCCCAGACGTTGCGCAAGCGGTTTGTGAAAAGAATATTAAGAGTACGTGAAGAGTCCGCGCGAATCCGGCGAAATACGAGGAAGAACCAGGCCCGTGCGTGATTCCATCGAGAAAACCTCCTGAAGGAACGTCGAGGTTGAATCAGGGGCCAACTCGCTATCGTTTCGGAAATTTGCTCCCGGACGCCATCTCAGAAACGGACCCGCTCTTCGAACCAAGGTCCTGCCTTGCGGCGAACGACGACGCGAATGTCCCGTCACGAACAACGCCAAGCGCGTCATTCAACGCCAAACGGTTTAATGCCCGCCAAAAACAAAAACCCCGCGAACCGTTACCGGGCGCGGGGTCGAACAACATCTTGGTACATCATGAAACGCCAAACTGGTGCCGGCTGCAGGACTCGAACCCGCCACCTTCTGATTACAAATCAACTGCTCTACCTGATGAGCTAAGCCGGCGAAGTCAGCGATTTTACTTCATTTGACGACCTTGAGGTGACCTCGACCAGATGATTTAGATCCATCGTCGTCAGGAGGAGACTCATCGTCATCTCGTGCCTCTCTTGCAGACGCGACCGTCTCACGTTGCTCGATCCGCTCAGTCCCGTTTTCGTCCGGACCCAGCTCCGACGATCGCGGTCCGTCCTCGCCCGACACGTCCGGCGCAGCACCAATCGCAGCGGGATCAACGGGAAAGGCCATGCCCTGGCCATTCTCTCGTGCATAGATAGCCAGCACGTTGGTGACCTGCACCTCGATCTTGTGCGACTTGCCAGAAAAGCGCGCACTGAATTCGATCCACTCATTACCCATCTGCAACTGGCTCGTAGCCTCGAAGCTGATGTTCAGAACGATCTCGTCGTTGCGCACGAATTGACGCGGCACGCGCGTGCCGTTGTCGACCCGCACCGCAATATGCGGCGTAAAGCCGTTATCCGTGCACCACTCATAGAGCGCGCGCAGTAGATAAGGCTTGGTGGATATTTCTTGCATCGACTTGCCCTCTATCGAAGGGGCGCGCGCCGGTCGAGCCGGCGCACCCCGCCATCGAAAATATTAGCGACGCATCACCTTTTCCGAAGGCGTCAGCGCTTCGATGTAAGCCGGCCGGCTGAAAATCCGTTCAGCATACTTCATCAACGGCGCAGCGTTCTTCGACAGCTCGATCCCATAGTGATCCAGACGCCACAGCAACGGCGCGATGGCGACGTCGAGCATGGAAAACTCTTCGCCGAGCATGTACTTGTTCTTCAGGAAAATGGGAGCGAGTTGCGTCAGACGATCGCGGATGGCGTTGCGCGCCTTCTCGTGATTCTTTTCCGCTGCCTTGCCCTTTTCGTTTTCCAGCGTGCCGACGTGCACGAACAGCTCTTTCTCGAAGTTCAGCAGGAACAGGCGAGCGCGGGCGCGCTGCACCGGATCGGCCGGCATGAGTTGCGGATGCGGAAAACGCTCGTCGATGTATTCGTTGATGATGTTCGATTCGTACAAGATCAGGTCGCGTTCGACCAGAATGGGAACCTGGCCGTACGGATTCATCACCGCGATGTCTTCCGGCTTGTTGAACAAGTCAACATCGCGGATTTCGAAGTCCATGCCCTTTTCGAACAACACCAGCCGGCAGCGCTGGGAGAACGGGCAGGTAGTGCCGGAGTACAAAACCATCATGATTAAAAGTCCCTTCAGAAAAACATAAGGGCCAGCGTGCGAAAAGCGCCTGCTAGGAGGCGCTTTGCCGACGCTGACCCACACCGATCGCGGCGTGTTATTTAATTTGCTTCCAGTATGCCGCGTTGAGGCGCCACGCCAGAAAGCTCAAAACTCCCAAGAACATCAGGACCCAGACACCCAGTTGCTTTCGCTCCTGCTGGGCCGGTTCCGCCATCCACGAAAGGTACGAAACCAGATCGGCCATAGCCGAATCATAATCTACTGGCGACATCGTCCCCGGAGTCACTTGGGTATAACCCGCGAAATGTTTGGTCTTTTCACCGGTTTTTTCGTCGACTTCGGTATCGAATTTCGCCGTCCGTACACCCTGCAACTCCCACAGCACGTGCGGCATAGCGACGTTTTCATACACTAGATTGTTCCAGCCGGTCGGCCGGGTATCGTCGCGATAAAAACTGCGCAAGTACGTGTAGATCCAATCCTTGCCGCGTGCCCTCGCCTCCACCGACAAATCCGGCGGCGCTGCCCCGAACCACGTTTTTGCGTCATCGGGGCGCATGGCGATCGTCATCGTGTTACCAACCTTGTCCGTGGTGAACAGCAAATTCGCCTGGATCTCCTTCGGATCGATGCCGATATCCGTCAGCCGGTTGTATCGCATCAAATTGGCACTGTGGCAATTCAGACAATAGTTTACAAACAATTTTGCGCCATGTTGAAGCGAAGCAAAATTTTCGGAGCTATCGGGCGCGGCGTCTAGCGGAACTTCCTGCGCGTGCGCCGGCGTCAAGCCGAACGACAGCAGTGCCACGCCAATCACCGCGAGGGTAGAAAACCATTTTTTCATCGTCATGTCTCCTGTTGCTGTCTGGGCGCGGGTCAATGCGGCTTGAACCGCACGCGGTCGGGCGGCTGCTTGAAGCGGCCGCGCGTCGTCCAGAAGGGCATGCCGAGGAAAAACCCAAAATAAATCAACGCACAAATCTGCGCAATCAGCGTGCTCGCCGGCGACGGCGGTTTCGTGCCCAGATAGCCCAGCACCAAAAACGCAAACACGAAGACGCCGTAGAACACCTTGTGGAAAAGCGGCCGGTACCGGATCGACTTGACGGGACTTCGATCAAGCCATGGCAAGAAGAACAGCGACACCACGGCCGTGCCCATCACCACCACGCCCCAGAATTTCGATTCGGTCAGCGCCATGAACACGACCAGCAGCAACGCCAGCACCGGCAAGCCAAATCGCCATTTTCCACGCGCTCGCAGCAGCGCCAGCACGCCCAGCAAAGCCACCACGATCATCAGCACGATCTTGAACGGGTCGGTGGTCGCGCGCAGCATGGCGTAGAAGGCGGTGAAGTACCACACGGGCGCGATCTCGTTCGGTGTCTGCAGCGAGTTCGCCGGCACGAAATTATTGGCTTCCAGGAAGTAGCCGCCCATTTCCGGCGCGAAGAAAATGATCGCGGCGAAGATGAACAGGAACACGCAGACGCCCATGAAATCGTGGACGGAGTAATACGGATGGAACGGGATGCCGTCGAGCGGAATGCCCTTTTCGTCCTTCTTGGCCTTGATCTCGATGCCGTCCGGGTTATTCGATCCCACTTCGTGCAACGCGACCAGATGAGCAACCACCAGACCGATCAGCACGAGCGGAATGGCGACCACATGGAACGCGAAGAAGCGGTTGAGCGTCACGTCCGACACCACGTAATCGCCGCGAATCCAGAGCGACAGATCCGGGCCGATGAACGGAATGGCCGAGAACAGGTTCACGATCACCTGTGCGCCCCAGAACGACATCTGGCCCCACGGCAGCAGGTAACCGAAGAACGCTTCGGCCATCAGGCACAGGAAAATCGCGCAGCCGAAGATCCACACGAGTTCGCGCGGCTTGCGATACGAGCCGTATAACAGCCCGCGAAACATGTGCAGATACACGACGACGAAGAACATCGACGCGCCGGTGGAGTGCATGTAGCGGATCAGCCAGCCCCACGGCACCTCACGCATGATGTATTCGACCGATGCAAACGCAAGCGTTGCATCGGGCTTGTAGTTCATCGTCAGGAAGATGCCGGTGACGATCTGGTTCACGAGCACGAGCAGCGCCAGTGAGCCGAAGAAGTACCAGAAATTGAAATTCTTTGGTGCGTAGTACTCGGAAACGTGCGTCTTCCAGGTCGATGTCAGCGGAAAGCGCCGGTCGATCCAGCCCAAAAAACCTGTTGTTTCCACTTCTTTATCGGTCGCCGCCATTACGCTTCTCCCTTTTCGTCCTTGCCAATCACGAGTGACGTCGCCGAAGTGAACATGTAAGGCGGAATGTCCAGGTTGTCCGGTGCGGGCTTGTTCTTGAACACACGGCCGGCCAGGTCATAGGTCGAGCCGTGGCACGGGCAGAGAAAACCGCCGGGCCAGTCGTCGGGGAGATTGGGCTGGGCGCCTTCCTGAAAGCGCGGCGTAGGGGTGCAGCCAAGGTGCGTGCAAACGGCCACGGCAACAAGCAGGTTCTTGTGATCAGTGCGCGAGCGGTATTCGTTATTGCAGTATTCCGGCAGCGGCATGCTGAATACTTTCTTCGACTGCGGGTCGGCGAGCTCGGGATCGGCCTTCTTCACGTCGGCGAGCATTTCGTCGGTACGGTTCAGAATCCAGACCGGCTTGCCGCGCCAGGCGACCGTCATCAGGTCACCAGGCTTGAGACCTGATATATCGACTTCGACCGGCGCGCCCGCTGCCTTGGCCTTCTCCGACGGTGCAAACGACCCGACGAACGGGACGCAAGCCGCTACGCCACCAATTCCGCCCATTACGGTCGTCGTGATCAGCCAGGTTCGGCGGCTGCCGTCGACGCGTTGATCTTCGTTGTCTCGCATCACACGCCCCACTTCTGAGTTGGATTTATACCGTCAGTTCGTTCTACCGACGCTAGTGTGCGCGAATGGAGTCGTCATTTACAAGAGTTGAATAGCAAAAAACGCTCGAAGTCCTTCATTCTTAAGGGTTTCCCCGCACTTATCGTGACTATCGAATGAAGGGGTCATTTAACCCATTCGATTATTTATTGCACCGCAAGATAATCACACCGGATTATCAATATCGATAAAGACATGCTCGATATCGAAATGCTCGGCCACATGGGCGCCGAGCGCCTGGACGCCGTACCGTTCAGTGGCATGATGCCCTGCCGCAACGTAGGCCACGCCGCTTTCCGCCGCGATGTGCATGGTCTGCTCGGAGACTTCGCCGCTGATGTAGACGTCGGCACCGGCGGCAATGGCTTCGTCGAAAAAGCCCTGCGCGCCGCCTGTGCACCAGGCCACGCGACGCAGTTCCCAATCAGGATTGCCGAACACGAGCGGCTTGCGCCCGACTTCGTTCTCGACCGTGGCGGTGAAATGCTCAAGCGACAACGGCACCGGCAACGACGCGATCCACCCGAGTTCCTGGTCGCCGAAGCGGTTATCCGCGATCAACCCAAGACGCGCGCCGAGTTGGGCGTTGTTACCGAACTCGGGATGCGAATCGAGCGGAAGGTGGTACGCGAACAGGTTGATATCGTGGTCCAGCAGCGTTTTCAGCCGCCGGTATTTGCGCCCGATGACCTGCGGCGCTTCGTTCTTCCAGAAGTAGCCGTGATGGACGAGCACGGCGTCGGCGCCCCACTCGATGGCCGCATCCAGGAACGCTTGCGACGCCGTGACGCCGGTCGCCAGTTTGCTCACGCGACGTGAGCCTTCAACCTGCAGACCATTCGGGCAATAGTCCTTGAAGCGCCCGATTTCAAGCAGATTGTTCAGATACAATTCTAGTTCGATCCGATCCATGAATTCCTCTATTCCATCAAATGCTTAGACGCTTCTGGCTGTTTTTTGCCCAAGCGGTGACCGTGCTTTTGGCGCTGATGTTCATCGTCGCGACCTTGAAACCGCAGTGGCTTCAACGCCAGGGAACGTTCGGCAAGCAACTCGCCGAACCGATCGTCGCGTTGCAGGAAGTTGCGCCGAGCATCGGTTCCCGGCCTGCCCAGTCGTCCTATGCGGATGGCGCACAGAAAGCCATGCCCGCCGTGGTCAACGTGTTTTCGAGCAAAGACGGCACGTTACCGCCCGATCCGCGCGCGAAAGACCCGCTGTTCCGCTATTTCTTCGGTGACAAGAACAAGCGCAAGGGCGACGAAACGCCGGCGTCGAATCTCGGCTCAGGCGTGATTGTCAGCTCCGAAGGCTACATTCTAACGAACCAACATGTCGTCGATGGGGCTGATCAGATCGAAGTTGCTTTGGCTGACGGACGGACGTCGTCGGCGAAAGTGATCGGCGTGGATCCGGAAACCGATCTCGCCGTGCTGAAAATCAACATGACGAACCTGCCCACCATCACGCTCGGCCGCATGGACCAGACGCGCGTGGGCGACGTGGTGCTGGCGATCGGCAATCCGTTCGGGGTCGGGCAGACGGTGACCATGGGTATTGTCAGCGCACTCGGGCGCAATCACCTCGGCATCAATACCTTCGAGAATTTTATCCAGACCGACGCGGCCATCAACCCGGGGAATTCGGGCGGTGCGCTGGTGGACGTGAACGGCAATCTGCTTGGCATCAATACGGCAATTTATTCGCGCAGCGGTGGCTCGCTCGGGATCGGCTTCGCCATTCCCGTGTCAACGGCGCGCAGCGTGCTTGAGAGCATCATCACCACAGGCACGGTCACGCGCGGCTGGATTGGCGTGGAACCGCAGGACGTGACGCCGGAGATCGCGGAATCGTTCGGGCTCGAGCAAAAGTCCGGCGCGATCGTGGCAGGCGTATTGCAGGGCGGACCGGCCGACAAAGCGGGCATCAAGCCCGGCGACATCCTGATCAGCATCAACGACGACACCATCACCGACACCACGCGCCTGCTGAACGTAGTCGCGCAGATCAAGCCGGGGACATCGGTGAAGGTGCATCTGATGCGCAAGAGCAAGGAGCTGGACTTGAGCGTGGTGATCGGCAAACGGCCGATGCAGCCCAAACAGCCCCAGCCGCCGGACGATGACAATGGCGGTGGAGATCAAAGCGACGAGTGAGGCGATCTGCAACTCGCCATGACGTGTGCGATACAAAGACAAAGGGGCCGTTCCAAACGTGGTTTGGAACGGCCCCTTCGCTTTCCCACCGTCATCCGCCCGCTGAAACCCTCAATCCCCTTCTCGTTTCGCGTCCTCCGCGGCTTCCGCTTCCTGCTCCTTGATCTTGTCCTTGCCCACGATCAGCCGTGCCGCAATGATGCCGACCTCGTAAAGAATGATCAGCGGCACGGCCAGGATCAATTGCGAGAACACGTCCGGCGGCGTCACCACAGCGGAAATCACGAACGCACCAACAATCACATACGGCCGGATCTGCCGCAGTTTCTTGATCGTCACGAACCCCATGCGCGCCAGGATCACCACGATGATCGGCACCTCGAAGGTCACGCCGAATGCCAGGAACATGGTGAGGACGAAACTCAGGTAATTGTCGATATCCGTCGTCATTTCCGCACCGAGCGGCGCGTTGTAATGCGCCATCACGCGGAAAATAGTGGGAAACACGACGAAATACGCGAACGCCATGCCGCACAGGAACAGGACATAGCTGCTTCCGACCAGCGGCACGACCAGCTTCTTCTCATGCTGATACAGCCCCGGCGCGATAAACGCCCAGATCTGATACAGCACGATAGGCAGCGCTATCACCAGCGCGACCATCATGGTCACCTTCATCGGCACGAAGAACGAGCCGGTGACGTCGGTGACAATCATCTTGCCGTCCTTCGGCAAATTCTGCATCAGCGGACGCGCGAGCAGCCGGAAGATATCCGGTGCCCAATAAACCAGCCCGATGAACACGACGATGACTGAAGCGCCTGCGCGGATGATGCGGTCACGCAGTTCGACCAGGTGCGAGATAAACGTCTCTTCGACGGGCTCGTCTTTAATCTGTTGCGGGTCGCTCACGCCGGCCCTCTGCTGGGATTCATCGATGGAAGGGAAGTAGGTATTCGCGCAATGAAAGCGAAGCAAACATCAGAAAAACCGCGTGGGACGGCGCAGCGTCTCAGGTGTATGCCGCGCCACGCGCGCCGCACCTGACTGAACGCGCGTCTTGCGCAACGTGGTGCGCTTGTACCAGTTCGGAATGGCGGCCTGCTTGACGCGCCAGTTCTTGCGTTTCGTAGGCGACGCGTTGCTGCTGAACGTGTTGTCCGCGTTCGAACGCCAAGTGTCGCCGGAAACGTGCGTCAGATTCGGGTCACCGCCGCCCGCCACGCTGTCGGACACCGACGTGCCCTGGTTCCACGCCTCGTTGAGTTCGTTTTCGTGCTGGCGAAGATTGTCGTGAATCTTGTTCTCGACATTCGATGCCGCCGTTTCGAACTCGGTACGCATCTTCTTCAACTCGTCGAGTTCCATCTCGCGCGAGACTTCGGCCTTGACGTCGTTGATATACCGCTGCGCGCGGCCGAACAGCGCGCCCGCAGTTCGCGCCACGCCGGGCAAGCGTTCCGGCCCGAGCACTACCAGCGCGACGACGCCGATCAGCGCCATTTTGGTCAGACCAAGGTCGAGCATGGAATCGAAGATCCTGAGGGTGGCGAGTGGGAGTGGCCGGTGCCGGGCTTAACCGTGCTTAATCAGTTCAATCAGCTTGGGTTAGCGGTAGTCGCTCGAACGGGTCTTGTCCTTCGCTTCCACGTCGACCGTGCCGTTGCGCGGCAATTCACGCTGCTCGGTCGGTGTTGCTTCGCCTTCCTTCATGCCTTCCTTGAAACCCTTTACCGCGCCGCCCAGATCGCCGCCGATGTTGCGCAGTTTTTTCGTGCCGAAAACCAGTGCCACGATCAGCAAAACGATCAACCAATGCCAAATGCTCAACGAACCCATGACTGAAAACTCTCCTTGGCTCCGCCACGCATGTCGCTCGCGACGAAGAATGTGGACCTTGCGGCCCGAGTCGGAGCGTCTACGCCCCGATGATTAAACCTATATTTTGCGCGCCCAATATTGCGCTGGAAAGACGCTTTCGTTTTCATTACATCCTGACCGGACGATCACGTACATTCGCAAAAAAACCCGTCACCCCATCCGGCGCCACGGACGTTCCCCGGCGAGGATATGGGCGTGAATGTGATACACCTCTTGCCCGCCGCCCGGCCCGGTGTTGATGACCGTGCGGAAACCGGTGTCGCCGCCGGTGTACGCCACGCCCAGCTCGTCAGCAAGCCGCGCCGTCAGGCTCAGCATTCTACCAAGCAGCGGCGCATCGGCTTCGGTGCAGCTCGACAGCGTCTCAATATGTTTACGCGGGATCACGAGCACATGAACGGGTGCGGCCGGGTTGATATCGTGAAAAGCAACAAATTCATCGTCCTCATGGACTTTCTTGCTTGGAATTTCTCCCGCAGCGATCTTGCAGAAAATGCAGTTCTCTTGGCTCATGTGTGTCGTGTGATATCCCGATATGAATGCAAGTTAAGGGGCCAGCGTTCAGCCTCAAACCCAGGCACCCGGTTGCAGGGGCTTGTTCTCGTACAAGAACAGCCAGCCCTTTATAACGCGATAAAGTGTCCAGATCCCGACAACGAACAAAATGGGGAAGCCGATAAACACCCAGATCAACGCTATGCCGATCACGTGACCGAGCAGCGCCAGCCAGAACGTGCGGATTTGCCATCGGAAATGCGCTTCGTAAGGTGTTCCGGCGACATCATCGCGTTTCAGGTAATTGATGATGACGGCGACCAGCACAGTCAGTCCACCCGTCAGCCAGTAGGCGGCGTAGAGCGCGTAAAGCACATGGGTCAACGTGCGCAAGCTGCGCAGGCGCTCGGATTCGGGCGAGTTTTGATAAACAGGCGGCGGATAAGGCTCGTAAGACTGATTCATTTCATCCTCCTCGGCGACCGGTCGAACGTGACTCGACCTTGCAACTTAGCCGCCGTTTTCGTTCTGCTCGCGATCGCGGGATTTGCGTAGCGCCTTTTCTTCGATTCCCGACATTCCTTCCCGCCGTTCCAGCTCGGCAATGACGTCTGCCGGACCGAGGTCGAAATGGGACAGCATCACGAGACAATGGAACCACAAGTCGGCCACTTCGCCGACAAGTGCCTTGGGTGCACCACCGTGTCGCGTGTCCTTGGCGGCCAGCACGACTTCGGTTGCTTCCTCGCCGATCTTCTTGAGAATAGCGTCGTCACCTTTATGAAAGAGTCGGGAAACGTAGGATTGTTCCGGGTCCCCGCCCTTGCGGCTATCGATAATCGCCGCGAGGCGCAGTAGCGTGTCTTGCGTGGAAAGCGTGGCTTGAGTCATTACTTATAGATATGTTCGGGGTCCATCAAGACCGGTTCAACAGCGACCCAGTCGCCCGTTTCCACCGACCCCTCGAATTTCTGGAAAAAGCACGAATGGCGGCCTGTGTGGCATGCAATGCCCGACACCTGTTCCACTTTCAGTAGTACGACGTCTTCGTCGCAATCGAGCCGCACTTCGTGCACGTGCTGGACGTGTCCCGATTCCTCACCCTTGAACCATAAGCGCTGGCGCGAACGCGAGTAATACACCGCGCGCTTCAGTTCGATGGTTTTCGCCAATGCTTCGCGGTTCATCCACGCGAACATCAGTACGTCGCCCGTTGTGGATTCCTGCGCGATCACCGGTACAAGGCCGTTCGCGTCCCACTTGACCTTCTCGATCCAGGCCGCCTCTTCAGTTTGTGCAGTCACCGCTTAAATCCTCACCGATATGCCCTGAGCGGCCATGAAGCGTTTTGCCTCGCCGACCGTGTGTTCGCCATAGTGGAAGATGCTGGCCGCAAGCACCGCATCGGCGTGACCTTCGGTGATGCCGTCGGCCAGATGCGCGAGGGATCCCACGCCGCCCGAGGCGATCACAGGAATGGAAATGGCGTCCGATACCGCCCGTGTCAACGCAAGGTCGAAGCCGCTTTTCGTGCCATCGCGATCCATGCTGGTCAGCAGGATCTCGCCCGCGCCAAATTCCGCCATCTTGCGAGCCCACTCGATCACGTCAAGCCCTGTGTTCTTGCGGCCGCCGTGCGTGAAAACTTCCCAGCGTGGGGTTTCGTCCGCGGCGCTGACGCGCTTCGCGTCAATGGCCACCACAATGCACTGTGAACCATGTTTATCCGACGCGTCGCGTACGAGTTGCGGATTCGCCACCGCCGATGAATTCATGCTGATCTTGTCGGCGCCCGCGTTCAGCAGCCGGCGCACGTCTTCCACAGCGCGCACGCCGCCGCCAACCGTCAGCGGGATAAAAACCTGTGACGCCACTTGTTCGATGATCGGCAGAATCAGGTCGCGCTGGTCGGAGGTGGCGGTGATATCGAGGAACGTGAGTTCGTCAGCGCCCTGGTCGTCGTATCGGCGAGCAATTTCGACAGGATCGCCCGCGTCGCGCAATTCGAGGAAATTAACACCCTTGACCACGCGGCCGGCGGTGACGTCGAGACACGGGATAATGCGTTTAGCGAGAGCCATGTTGGTGCGAATGCCGTTTTGTTGCGAACGAGTGCTTAGGAAAGCGAGGCGGTTTAATCGAAATTGACCGTCGCGAGAAGAAACCACGAAACGCCGCCCCGCCTGAACGAACTTGCGGCATGCCCTCGGTCAAGCCGAGCGAAAAGCCATCCGCCAAGCACATGAGGCGCTTAAATCAGGCGTGCTGAAAAGCTCACCGCGATGTCAGGTTATCCGCGACCGCCGGCGCCCTCGCAGCATGCTGCAGCTCAGGCGTCGTCGGCTTCGCGCAGCTTGTCGGCGCGCGCTTGCGCAGCCGCGAAATCCAGGTCGCCCGAATAGATCGCACGTCCACAGATCACGCCTTCAATGCCCTCGTCTTCCACTTCGCACAGCGAGTCGATGTCGCCCAGGTTCGACAACCCGCCGCTCGCGATCACTGGAATCTTGACGGCTTGCGCGAGGCGCACAGTGGCTTCAATGTTGATGCCCTGCAACATGCCGTCGCGGCCGATATCTGTGTAGATGATCGCCTCGCAGCCGTAGTCTTCGAACTTGCGGCCAAGGTCAATGACTTCATGACCGGTCAGCTTGCTCCAGCCGTCGGTGGCAACCTTGCCGTCCTTCGCATCCAGCCCGACGATGATATGACCCGCGAACGCGGTGCACGCATCTTGCAGGAAGCCCGGATTTTTCACCGCCGCCGTGCCGATGATCACGTACTCCAGACCGTCGTCAAGATATCGCTCGATGGTGTTCAGGTCGCGAATGCCGCCGCCGAGCTGCACCGGAATGTCGTTGCCGACTTCCTGGATGATGGCGCGGATGGCTTCTTCGTTTTTCGGCTTGCCGGCGAATGCGCCGTTCAGGTCGACGAGATGAAGCCGCCGCGCGCCCCGATCGACCCATAGCCGGGCCATTGCCGCCGGATCTTCGGAAAAAATGGTCGCCTGGTCCATATCGCCTTGTTTGAGGCGTACGCACTGACCGTCTTTTAGATCGATGGCCGGAATGAGCAACATAGAAATAGCATTATCGGATAAGGGTTAATCGAACGGTTGCAAACTTGGGCACAGCGCCTTTGTTTTGCTTGCCGTCTCGCTAGTGTAGTACAAGTGATGCAAGGCTCGCCGCTGCAAACGGCATAAGCCAAAACGTCAAACCAACGCTAAAACAGCACCAAAAACGCGAACTTTACGGTTTCCAGTGTACGAAGTTTCGATACAGCTGCAAGCCCGCGTCCGCGCTCTTCTCGGGGTGAAACTGGGTCGCGAACAGATTGTCCCGTGCAATGGCCGAGGTGAACGGTGCGCCGTACAGGGTTTCGCCGGACGTATGCGCCGGATTGTCCGGGACGCCGTAATAACTGTGCACGAAATAGAAAAACGATTCGTCGGGCACGCCGTCCCACAATGCATGTCGCTGCGTCTGGCGCACGCGGTTCCAGCCCATTTGCGGCACTTTGAAACGCGAACCGTCGTCCTGCAGCTGGCCTTGCAGGTCGAAGCGCAAGACCTTGCCGGGTATCAGGCCAAGGCCGTTCGTACCCTTCTCGCCCCCTTCCTCGCTCCAATCGAACAGCATCTGCTCGCCGACACACACGCCCAGCATGGGTTTGTCGCGCGCGGCTTCCATCACGGCTTCCTGCAAGCCCGACGCGCCGAGGTGTGCCATGCAGTCGCGCATGGCGCCCTGTCCCGGCAGCACGACACGCTCAGCTGCACGGATCGCTTCGGGCTGCTCGACTATCGCCACGTCCGCTTCGGGCGCGGCCTTGCGGAGCGCCTGATATACGGAGCGCAGGTTGCCCATGCCATAGTCCACGATTGCTATTGAAGTTTTCATCGAAGTATTCAATTCAGCACGTTCCAGAACGCTATTTCAAAGAGGGCAACAACACCTTCAATCCATTGACGATAAATTCCACCGCCAGCGCCGACAACATCAAGCCCATCAGCCGCGTGCCGATGTTGATGCCGGTGCGCCCGACCCAGCGCGCAATGGGTTCGGCGAGCATCAACGCGCCGAAGCACAATCCCGCCAGAACCGCGCCGATCACGACCAGCCCGAGACGGTCATACCAGTGCACCACACTTGCAGAATAGACGATCACCGTGCTGATGGAACCCGGCCCCGTCAGCAGCGGAATGGCGAGCGGCACGACCGCGATGCTGTTTTTCATCTCGGCTTCGTGTCGCTCTTCCGGCGTGGAGCGCGTGTTGCCGACTTGCGCGTTCAACATGTTGATCGCCATCAACAACATGATGATGCCGCCGCCCACTTCAAGAGAACCGACCGAAATCCCGAAGAACGCGATGATCTGCTGTCCGAGCAGCGCGGTCACCGCAATCACGCAGAAGACTGAAATGGACGCAATCCGGATCGTGCCGGCCTTTTCCGAGCTCGACATGTCGGTCGTCAGGCTCAGGAAAAACGGGATGGCGCCGACCGGATTGATCAGCGCGAGCAACGAAATAAACGACTTGAGTAGATTCATCGCAGGCCAGCATGGCTCGTATCGACGCGGACGGCCGGAACGTGCTCGATCACGCTTGAGAGCACGCCCTTCGTTTGCCGGTTTTCCGCGTTATTTAGAAGGCGCTTAAAGGCTGCCCTTGGTCGATGGAATCTGCCCGGCCGCGCGCTCGTCCAGCTCAACAGCCATGCGCAACGCGCGGCCGAATGCCTTGAAGACGGTTTCCACCTGATGATGCGCGTTGATACCGCGCAAATTGTCGATATGCAGCGTCACGCCCGCATGATTCACGAAGCCGCGGAAGAATTCGATGGTGAGATCGACGTCGAACGTACCAATACGCGCACGCGTGAACGGAACGTGAAATTCCAGTCCCGGCCGGCCCGAAAAATCGATCACTACGCGTGACAGCGCTTCGTCGAGCGGCACGTAGGAATGTCCATACCGGCGAATACCCTTGCGGTCGCCGATCGCCTTCGCCACTGCCTGGCCCAGCGTGATACCCGTGTCTTCCACCGTGTGGTGGTCGTCGATATGAAGGTCGCCATGCGCTTCGACTTCAAGGTCGAAGAGGCCGTGACGCGCGATCTGGTCAAGCATGTGATCGAGAAACGGCACACCCGTGGCGAGCTTTTGCTTGCCGGTGCCGTCCAGGTCGAGCTTCACACGGATCTGCGTTTCGCTGGTGTTGCGAACGACTTCCGCAATGCGCATGGTGTTTCCTTCGAGGCTTTTAAGAGATTTCAGTGCAGCGCGAGTTTCAGGGCAGCGATCATTTGCGCATTCTCTTGCGCCGATCCAACCGTCAAACGCACGCAATTTGCCAATAACGGATGCATTTTACTCACGTTTTTGATCAAAACCCGCGATGTCAACAGGGTTTCGAATACAGCAGCGGCATCGGGAACACGAACGAGCAGGAAGTTGCCGGCACTCGGGAAAACGGTCGTGCCGGGCAGCGCCTTGATCGCGTCTTCCAGGCGCGTGCGCTCGGCGCGGAGCTCGGTTGCCTGAGCGTCGAGTACGTCGAGGTGATCGAGCATGAAATCCGCGGCCGCCTGCGTCAGCACATTGACGTTGTATGGCGGGCGCACTTTATCGAATTCGGTCGTCCACGACGCCTTGCCCGCCAGATAGCCCAGGCGAATACCCGCCAGACCGAGCTTCGACATGGTCCGCATCACGACAACGTTGTCGAAGTCCGCCGCGCGCGGCAGCCAGCTTTGCTGCGCGAACGGTTGATACGCTTCATCGATCACGACCAGGCTATTCGATGCCGCCGCGATCACGCATTCAATGTCCGCGTCATCGTAGAGCGTGCCGGTCGGATTGTTCGGATACGCGAGATATACCAGCGCGGGGTTGTGCGTTTCGATTGCGGTAATCAGCGCATCGACGTCGAGCGTGAAATCCGCGTTCAACGGCACGCCGATAAACTCAAGCCCCGCGAACTTCGCCGACATCGCGTACATCACGAAGCCGGGAACCGGTGCAACAACTGCAGCGCCGGGTTTCGCGCACGCCATCGACATCATGCTGATCAATTCATCCGAACCATTGCCGAGCAGCAATTCGCACGCGGCGGGCACCTGCATGACGCGCTTGATCTTCTCGATCAACGCAGTTGGGCGCGGTTCGGGGTATCGGTTCAACGCAACGTCCGCCAGTCGTTCGCCCAACTGAACAGCCAGGTTCGCCGGCAACCGATACGGATTTTCCATCGCGTCGAGCTTCACGAGGCCGGTTGAATCCGGCACGGGATAACACGTCATCGCGAGGACGTCGGGGCGCAGAATGTCTTGTGGTCGTGTCATGGTATTGCCGGACTCCAGCGCCGGACGTTGGGCGGCTCTAAGGCCGCCTCGGTGTTTAACTCGGTTTGCGTCGTTGCTCAGTTACTGCGACGTATTTTTCATCCGGTATTCAGCGCTGCGCGCGTGCGCCTGGAGGCCTTCGCCATACGCCAGTTCGGCCGCAATCTCGCCAAGCGTCTGCGCGCCTTCCGCGCTGACTTCAATCACGCTCGAGCGCTTCAGGAAGTCGTACACACCCAGCGGCGATGAGAACCGTGCAGTCCGCGACGTCGGCAGCACGTGATTCGGTCCCGCGCAGTAATCGCCGAGACTTTCGCTCGTGTAGCGGCCAAGGAAGATAGCGCCCGCATGACGGATCTGCGCCGCCCAGTGATGCGGATCGAGCGCGGAAATTTCGAGGTGTTCCGGCGCGATGTCGTTGGCGATCGCGCAGGCTTCGTTCATGTCCGCGACCTTGATCAGCGCGCCGCGGTCTTCGAGCGAGCGCTGGATCACGTCGCGACGGGGCAACGTGGGCAGCAATTCGTTGATTGCGTCTTCCACGCGCTGGATGAATGCGGCGTCCGGGCACAGCAGGATGGATTGCGCGAGTTCGTCGTGTTCGGCTTGCGAGAACAGGTCCATCGCGACCCAGCGCGGATCCGTGGTGGCGTCGCAGATAATCAGGATTTCCGACGGTCCCGCGATCATGTCGATACCGACCGTGCCGAACACGCGTCGTTTTGCCGATGCCACGTACGCGTTGCCCGGGCCGCAGATTTTGTCGACGGCAGGAATGGATTGCGTCCCATAGGCCAGCGCGCCAATTGCCTGCGCACCGCCAATCGTGAACACGCGATCCACACCGCCCAGCAACGCGGCTGCGAGCACCAGCGGATTTTTCACGCCGTCCGGCGTGGGCACGACCATCACGATTTCCTTCACGCCGGCAACGCGCGCGGGAATCGCGTTCATCAGCACCGACGACGGATACGCCGCCTTGCCGCCCGGCACATAGATACCCGCGCGATCCAGCGGCGTGACTTTCTGGCCGAGCACCGTGCCGTCGGCTTCCGTGTACTGCCAGCTATGACTGCCGCACTCGATCCGCTGTTTCTCGTGATACCCGCGCACGCGCGCCGCCGCGGCTTCCAGCGCGGCGCGGCGCTTCGGTTCGAGCCCTTCGAGCGCCGCTTCCAGTTCGGCCGCCGGCAATTCCAGCGATGCGACGCTTTCGGCCTTCAGCCGGTCAAACTTGTTCGTGTAGTCCAGGACGGCGTCGTCGCCACGCTTTTTGACATCGGCGAGAATCTGCGCGACCGAGCGCTCAATGGCTTCGTCCTCGCTCGCCTCGAACGCGAGCACCGCGTGCAGCGCCGTGTGAAAACCATTGGCACTGGAATCGAGTTTGCGAATCTTGATAGACATGCTGGTATCCGTTTGTTTGCCCTGCTCTACTTTTACGCGCCGGCCGACGCGCGCTCGAACGCATCGAGATACGGCTTCAACGCAGCACGCTTCAACTTCAGCGCGGCCTGATTGACGACCAGACGCGACGATATTTCCATGATTTCTTCGACTTCGACCAAATCATTCGCACGCAACGTATTACCTGAACTGACCAGGTCGACAATGGCGTCGGCCAGACCGACCAGCGGCGCCAGTTCCATCGATCCATACAGCTTGATCAGATCGACGTGAACGCCCTTCGCCGCGAAATGCTCACGTGCCACTTCAACATATTTTGTCGCGACGCGCAGCCGGGCGCCTTGCCGCACTGCAGTGTCGTAATCGAAGCCGTTTTTCACCGCCACCGACATCCGGCAGCGCGCAATATTCAGATCGATCGGTTGATACAACCCGCCGCCGCCGTGCTCGATCAGCACGTCCTTGCCCGCCACGCCGAAGTCGGCTGCGCCGTACTCGACGTAGGTCGGGACATCGGTCGCACGCACGATGATCACGCGCAAATTCGGATTCGTGGTCGGCAAGATCAGCTTGCGTGACGTTTCGGGATCTTCGGTCACTTCCACGCCGGCTGCGGCGAGCAGCGGCAGGGTTTCATCGAAGATCCGTCCCTTCGATAACGCCAGCGTCAACATCGCGCTGGACGGCACCGAGCTCAGCGACCGGGAAGTTTGCAGCGAACTCATTGCTCGCCTCCGCTACCCTTGATGCGCCGCACGTTCGCGCCAACCGCCGTGAGTTTGCTTTCCATACGGTCGTACCCGCGATCGAGGTGATAAATACGATCAATCAGCGTTTCGCCATCCGCGCACATGGCCGCGATCACCAGGCTCGCCGATGCCCGCAGGTCAGTCGCCATCACCTTGGCACCCGACAGTTTCTGTACGCCGGTCACCAGCGCCGTGTTGCCGTCGATAGTGATGCTCGCGCCCAGCCGGTTCAGTTCCTGCACGTGCATGAAACGGTTTTCGAAGATGGTTTCCACCGCCTGCGACGTACCGGTCGCGAGCGTGTTGAGCGCCATGAACTGCGCCTGCATGTCGGTGGGGAACGCCGGATATTCCGATGTACGGAAGCTGACCGCACTCGGACGTTTGCTCATGCGCACGCGAATCCAGCTCTCGCCTTCTTCAACAGATACACCCGCTTCGTGCAGCTTTTCAATCACTGCTTCGAGCAACGAGGGATTCACGTTGCGCAACGTCACGTCGCCGCCGGTCGCCGCGACCGCACACAGGAACGTGCCTGCTTCAATCCGATCCGGCACGACCGAATGACGCGCGCCGTGCAACTTGTCGACACCTTGAATCACCAGCCGGTCCGACCCGATCCCATCGATCTTCGCGCCCATCGCGACAAGCAGATTCGCGAGATCGCTGACTTCCGGCTCGCGCGCCGCGTTTTCGATGACCGTTTCGCCTTCCGCCAGCACCGCCGCCATCAGCAGGTTTTCCGTGCCGGTGACGGTGATCATGTCGGTGACGATGCGCGCGCCCTTAAGCCGCTTCGCCCGCGCTTCAATGAAGCCGTGCTCGATCGTGATCTCGGCGCCCATCGCCTGCAGGCCCTTGATGTGCTGATCGACGGGACGCGCGCCGATCGCGCAGCCACCCGGCAACGACACCTTCGCTTCGCCGAAACGCGCAAGCAACGGCCCGAGCACGAGGATTGATGCCCGCATGGTCTTGACCATTTCATAGGGCGCTACAAGATTGTCGACCTTCGATGCATTCAGCCAGACCTTTCCGTCCGCTGATTCGGAACGCAGGCCCATCTGGTTGAGCAATTTGAGCATCGTGCGCACGTCTTGCAGGTTCGGCACGTTCTCCAGATGGACGTCGTCAGCGGTGAGCAAGCTGGCGCAAAGAATGGGCAACGCCGCGTTCTTCGCACCCGATACGACGATTTCGCCCGAGAGCTTCGCGCCCCCGACAATCACGAGTTTATCCATGCTTGGCGTTCCTTCTACGGAGCTTCCTGCTGCGGCGCCGTTATCGGCGTCGCGGTTGTCTTGAGTGAATCGCACTAAATTGTCAGCCAGTCGGTTACGGGTGATGCGTGGACATTAAATGTGAAGAACGCTCAGACGGGTTTCCACTCGGCCGGGGTCAGCGTTTTCATGCTCAGCGCGTGGATTTCCGCGCGCATGCGGTCGCCGAGCGCCGCGTAGACGAGTTGATGGCGCGCGATAGGCCGCTTGCCTTCGAATGCGTCGCTCACGATGGTCGCGAAGAAATGCTGGCCGTCGCCTTCTACTTCGACATGCTGGCAAGCGAGGCCGCCAGCAATGTATTCCTTCACTTGTTCCGGAGTCGGCAACATGGAAGTCTCCTGAAAATTATGCGAACTGATGAGTGACTGTTCGCTGACGGTATCAATGACGCAGTTTGTAACCGCTTGCCAGCAAGCGCATGGCGATCACAGCCAGAACGATGAAAAACCCGCCGACAATGCCAAGGCTCACGAGCGGATCGATGTCGGACATGCCGAAGAAGCCGTAGCGGAAACCGTCGATCATGTAGAAGAACGGATTCAGCCGCGACACTTCGCGCCAGATGGGCGGCAGCGTATGGGTGGAGTAAAACACGCCCGACAGGAAAGTCAGCGGCATGATCAAAAAGTTCTGGAATGCCGCAAGCTGGTCGAATTTATCGGCCCAGACCCCGGCGATCAATCCGAGCGTTCCTAGAATTGCAGAGCCGAGGATCGCAAAGCCGAGAATGTAGAACGGCGCGGCGAAGCTCATGGGAATGAACCATACCGTGACAATAAACACGCCGAAGCCAACCGCAATCCCGCGCACGACGGACGCGAGCACGTACGCGAAATACATTTCCCAGTGAGAGAGCGGCGGCAGCAGCACGAACACCAGGTTGCCCGTGATCTTCGACTGAATCAGCGACGACGAACTGTTCGCGAACGCGTTCTGCAACACGCTCATCATCACGAGGCCCGGCACGAGGAAGCTGGTATAGGCCACGCCCGGATAAACCTCGACGTGATTCGTCAGCGCGTGCCCGAAGATCATCAGGTACAAAAGCGCCGTGATGACCGGCGCGAGCACCGTTTGAAACGCAACCTTGTAGAAGCGCAGGATTTCTTTGTAGAACAGGGTACGAAAGCCGCTCATGAAAGACCCTCGATCACTTCCGGCTCGTTCATCACCTGCACGAACACATCCTCCAGATCGGCTTTGCGCACGTCGATTTCATCGAACGTGCAGCCCGCCGCGCGGCATTTCGCCAGAATCGGCTCGACGTCGTCATAACTTGCAAGCCGCAGCAAATGATTGGTCCCGGAGGCTGCGCGCGGATCGACTTCCAACGCGCGCAACTCAGCGGGCAATACGCCCTGCGTAAAACGCAACGAAAGCTGCATTCCGGCGAAGCGCTGCAACAGTGTGCTGGTCCGCTCAAGTGCGACGACTTCACCGCGACGCAACATGGCGAGCCGGTCGCACAGCGCCTCGGCTTCTTCAAGATAGTGCGTCGTCAGCACGATGGTGTGGCCTTCGCGATTCAACCGGGAGATGAACTTCCACAGCGTCTGGCGCAATTCGACATCGACGCCCGCGGTCGGCTCGTCGAGCACGATCACCGGTGGCTTGTGGACCAGCGCCTGGGCCACCAGCACACGACGTTTCATGCCGCCTGACAGTGCGCGCGTGTTGACGTCGGCTTTCTCGGTGAGATCGAGATTGGCCATGATTTCGTCGATCCAGTCATCGTTCTTGCGCAGGCCGAAATAGCCGGACTGGATGCGCAGCGACTCGCGGACCGTGAAAAACGGATCGAAGACGAGCTCCTGCGGCACGACGCCCAGCGAGCGGCGCGCCTGGCGAAAATCCGTGATCACGTCGTGGCCGAGCACGGAAATGGATCCGCTATCGGCGCGCGCGAGACCCGCAAGGATGCTGATGAGGGTAGTTTTACCGGCACCGTTGGGGCCGAGCAGGCCGAAAAACTCGCCTTCTTCGACGACGAGGTTCACGCCTTTGAGCGCTTGCAGCTCTTTGTAGCGCTTCTTGACGTTGCGTATTTCTATGGCTGACATGACAGTGCGCGCGCCGGCGGGGGCTGCGCCTCGATGTGTGCGGATCGGAACCGGAACCGGCCTTTACAAAAATGAAAGGCAGACAGCGGGCCGAAAAAACGGTTGATTATAGGCCAAACGCGGCAGAGCTTAGCCGCTAGCGAGTCCAGAACAACCCTGCCAACCCTGCGAGGCACGTTCGTCGATATCGAAACGCGCCGATGATTCAGCAGGACAGGGTCAATGTCGGAAGGTGAGGAGCGTATCTACGCCATAGGCTTGCGCGAGACTGGCAAGCCCGGAGGGAAGGTTGATGACGATGAGCGCTGCGCCGCGTGCCGCTGCCGCGCGTTGCCACGCGAGCAGCACGGCGAGCGCCGACGAATCGAATTGTTTGAGCGACGCGCAATCCACTTCGGTCGCGCCCGCTGCAATCCGCGACAAACCCGCGTCGAGCGCGCTTCGTGCGCTCTCGTGCGTGAGCGTCGCGGCGGTTTCGAAGCGACTCACGATGTCTTGCCGCTCGCCAGTTGCTGGTTGCGCTGGGTGAGGAACTGCAGCAGCCCGTCCACGCCGTGTTGCTGGATCTGCTCGTTGAACTGCTGCTGGTAAGCCTGGATCAGCCACGCGCCGAGCACGTTGATGTCATAGACCTTCCAGCCCTGCGGCGTCTTGTACAGACGGTAGTCGAGTTCGATCGGCGAACCGTTGTTCAACACCACCGAACGCACCACCACGTCTGTGTCGCTAGGATCGGCACGGAACGGCTTGTACTGGACCTGTTGATCACGAACCTGCGCCAGCGCACCCGAATACGTACGGATCAGCAGCATCTTGAACTGCTCGACAATGTCCTTCTGCTGCTGCGGCGTGGCCGTATTCCAGTTGCGTCCCATGACGAGACGCGTGGTCCGCGTGAAGTCCGTGTAAGGCAGGATCTTCTCGTTCACCAGTTCCGTGATGCGCGTGATGTTGCCCGACTGGATCTGCTTGTCGGACTTGATCTGGTCGAGCACTTGCGACGTGACTGTCTTGACCAGCCCGTCGGGGGTGGACATGTCCGCGGCCTGCGCGAACGCACCGCTACAAAACGCCATCAGCAAAGCAAACAGGGGAAGTAGAAATAGTTTTTTCATTACGGGCTCTGCAAAAAAAGTGGCCTGAGTTTGAGCGCGGTGTTCAGCACGAGTTCATCTCGCGCCCTCTATTCATCGGTCACAACACTTTCGTTATATTACCGGGCCGCCATTATCCACGCTTATCGCAGCCTAAACGACGGGAATGACGGCACCCGCGGCGGCACCATTTGGTCCGGCCGCACCGAAGTCGCGCCCGGTTCGCTCGCAGCCGCCGCACCGGAAGCCGCTTCGGATCCTGACGCGGCTGTAGCTGCGGAAGCAGGCTCCGCGCCCGCTGCCGCGCCGCCTACATCTTCGTACTTCGGCAGCGATTCACTGCTTGCGCTTGCGCTGTTGTCGCCGCCAATCAGATACTGGCGGCGCTGCAGATACGCGTTACGCACGAACGAATACTTGTCGAGCGCGGCACCGGACAGCACATCGCCTGCACCAAGCAGGTTGGCCCGCGTGTTGACCAGTTGCACACCGAATAACGTGGTGCGGAACCAGGTCGGGTCCACGTAGCTCGTCACACTGCCGAAATAATCGACAACCGTGCCCGCCGTATCCCGCACCGTGCTGGGTCCGAGCAACGGCAGCACCACATACGGACCCGCCGGCACGCCGTAATGGCCAAGCGTCAAACCGAAGTCCTGCGTGTGTTTCGGCAGCCCGGCAACGCTCGCTACGTCGAACAAGCCGGCCACGCCGAAGATCGAGTTCATCACGACGCGCATGATGTCCGACACGCCGTCGGCAATCTTCAACTGCACTAGGTTATTCGCGGCCGTATAAATATCGCCGATGTTGCCGAAGAAATTCGTGACGCTGTCGCGCACCGGCTGCGGCGTAACGTACACGTAACCCTTCGCAATCGGCTTGAGCGCGACCTCGTCGATCTTGTCATTGATCTTGAACATCGTCCGGTTGTAACTCTCGAACGGATCGCCCTTGGTCGGCGTCGTGACGGTTGCGCACCCGGCAAGCACCGCCACTGCGATCATCACAGCCACGCTGTTTACGCGCATTGCCTGCATTTCTTTTTCTCCTTATTGATGCTGCCCCGAAGGCAGGCCCGTACTGCGAGATCGGCCCGACTTCGACTGGCTGGAATCTGGATTTGCCCGACCAGGCTCATTGAGCGGCCGCGCTAGCGCCCATCGCGCTCGCCGCGCCCGGGAAAGCCGGTGCGGCAGGCGTGGCAGGCGTCGCAGGCGTCGCAGGGCTTTTTGATGCACCCGAATCCGCCGCCTTGTTGTACAGGAATTGCCCGATCAGATTCTCGAGAACCACGGCCGACTGCGTCATCGAAATGGTGTCGCCGGCCTTGAGCATCTGGTCGTCACCGCCCGGCTCCAGGCCGATGTACTGCTCGCCGAGCAAGCCCGACGTCAGGATCTTCGCGGACGAATCCTTCGGAAACTGATACTGCTTGTCGATATCGATCGTGACCAACGCCTGATACGTGTTCTGGTCAAAGCCGATGGAATCCACGCGGCCCACCGTCACGCCAGCACTCTTGACCGGCGCACGCGGCTTCAGCCCGCCAATATTGTCGAATTTCAGCTTGACCGCGTAGGTCGGCTGAAACGACAGCGAACTCATGTTGCCCGCCTTCAACGCAAGGAATAACAGCGCCACGAAGCCCAGCACCACGAAGAGGCCGACCCAAAAGTCGAGAGCAGCAGTCTTTTTCATCGTCTTCCCAAAGAATCTTGTCGCAGTTTTTTGCGTGAAGGACCGTGTCCTTCACAACATCCACGAACCGGTGAGCAGAATCGCCCCGCAAAGAGCGTCCCGGCCGGAGTAGTCAGTTGAACATCAGCGCGGTCAGCAGGAAGTCCAGCCCGAGCACGGCCAGCGAGCCGTACACCACCGTCTTCGTGGTCGCGCGCGAAACACCTTCCGGTGTCGGCTGGGCTTCATAACCCTGGAACAACGCGATGAACGTGACGGCGAAGCCGAACACCAGGCTCTTGACCACGCCGTTACCTACGTCGCTCCATACGTCGATGCCGCCTTGCATCTGAGACCAGAACGCACCCGAATCCACGCCGATCATCAGCACGCCAACCACATAACCGCCGAAAATGCCGACCGCACTGAAAATGGCGGCCAGGATCGGCATGGCGATGATGCCCGCCCAGAAGCGCGGCGCCACCACCACCTTGAGCGGGTCAACGGCCATCATTTCCATGGCCGTAAGCTGCTCGCCTGCTTTCATTAGCCCGATCTCGGCGGTGAGTGACGTTCCCGCGCGGCCCGCGAACAGCAGCGCGGTGACCACCGGCCCGAGTTCGCGCACCAGCGAGAGCGCGACCAGGAGGCCGAGCGCCTGCTCGGAGCCGTATCGGTTAAGGGTGAGATACCCCTGCAAGCCGAGCACGAACCCCACGAACAAGCCGGAAACCGCAATGATCAACAGCGAATAGTTACCGACAAACAGGATCTGTTTCGTGACAAGCCGCGGCCGGCGCATCAACGGGAAGAATTCGACGACCAGGCGCAGGAACATGCGCGTGGCGTAGCCAATGGTGCCGAAGCTGCCGAGCACCGTACGTCCGATGGCGCTGATCATGCTTTTGCTCCGAGTCCAAAGTCCGCCGCCAGCGGCGTCGTGCTTGGATAGTGAAATTTGAACGGCCCGTCCGGCGCACCGTCGATGAACTGCCGGATCGACGGCTCCTGGGACGCCCGCAACTGCGCCGGCGTACCTTCAGCCAAAACCGCGCCGTTCGCGATGAAATACACGTAATCGGCAATGGCGAACGATTCCGGCACGTCGTGCGTCACCAGAATGGACGTGGCGCCCAGCGCGCTGTTCAGCGTGCGGATCAAATTGGCCGTGATGCCGAGCGAAATGGGATCGAGGCCTGCGAAGGGCTCGTCGTACATCATCAGTTCGGGATCGAGCGCGATGGCGCGGGCAAGCGCCACGCGGCGTGCCATGCCGCCCGATATCTCCGACGGCGCAAGATCGCGCGCGCCGCGCAAACCGACCGCGTTGAGCTTCATCAGCACGAGGTCGCGCAGGAGTTCTTCGGGGAGATCGGTGTGTTCCCGGAGCGGGAACGCGACATTGTCGAATACGGACTGGTCGGTGAAAAGCGCGCCGAACTGGAACAGCATGCCCATCTTGCGGCGAAGCTCGTAAAGGCCGTCACGGTTCTGGGTGCCGACGTCCTTGCCGCCGAACAACACCTGCCCGCGCCGGGCCTTGACCAGGCCGCCGATCAAGCGCAGCACGGTCGTCTTGCCACAGCCGGAACCGCCCATGACAGCCACGACCTGACCGCGCTTGAAGCGCATGTTCAGGTTCGATAATACGAGCCGGTCGCCGTAGCCGAAATCGACGTCGCGAAGCTCTAGCAAGGTCTCGGGAGAAGCTGACACGGAGGCTGACAATCCTTTTACGCAAGAGGCCGAATTATAGGGCCTCTACGCGACGGGTGTCGTGGCGGTCCCTTTCGGCTGGTTTAGCGGGCTGAACTTCTTTCCGAACGCGGGGCATTATCGCCCGAATTCGTGTTGCAGCGCAGAAATGGCAGCAGCCAGTTCCGGCGCCTCTGTAACAGCCCGCACGACTGCTGCGCTTCCGACACCAGTCGACAGAACCTGCCGCAGAACCGCACCGTTCACGCCACCGATTGCAACGAGCGGCACGATACCGTCGAGCAGGCGCACATAACGGGCGAGGCGCGGCAAACCTTGCGGCGCTGTCGGCATGACTTTGGTCGTGGTCGGGAACACCGCGCCGAGCGCGAGATAGCTCGGTTTGAAATGCAGCGCCTTCAGTATTTCATAGTAGCCGTGCGTTGAAAGGCCAAGGCGCAAGCCCGCTTCGGCGATCGCATTCAGGTCGGCCGTGTCCACGTCCTCTTGGCCGAGATGCACGCCGTATGCGCCGGCCTTGATGGCCTCCTGCCAATGATCGTTGATGAAAAGCCGTGCCTGGTGCTTCGCGCCCGCAGCTACCGAACGTTCTATTTCTCGTTTGAGATCGCCGGAATCGGTGGTTTTGCGGCGTAATTGCGCCGTTTCAACACCTTGGTCAAGTACCCGTTCGACCCATTCCGCGCTCGGCAGGACGGGGTATAGGCCCAATCTGTCCGGGCAATGGGGGAAAGGCTTTGAAGGCGCTGCCGGCAAATTCGCGACCCTCGGGAAGGTGGAAAAATCGACAGGCCAGGCGTCGAGTTCATCCAGGTTGGCCGGACGCCACGCGAGCGCCAGCACAAGCGCGTCGTGCGGCTCGAACCCGCAATCGAGGAAGGCCGCCAGTGCGGCCGGCCAATCATCCGACCATTCGCCTTCCAGCTCGTATTCGACATCGTCCAGATGCAGGGTCGCCCGTCCGGCGCCTACCGTCAGCCGTCCCACTCCGTCGGGTAGCGGCTCGACATTGCCGACGATCAAATCGCCTGAGCGCGGATGATCCGGCTCGCTCAGGCAGATTCGCCATGCCTTCGACCCCGCCGGCCACTCACCCAGCCGACGCCGGATTCGCTCGGCGGCTTCCAGCAGTTCGTCGGCGGGCGGCCAAAATACTTCCTTATCCAGCAACACCATACTCATGCAGCACTCCCGTCTTGATGCCAGAACGGCATGCCGACCACCGGCGTGCTCGCTTGTGCGCTATCACGCTCGGCCATTGGCCCGGCGAGATAGGCCATCCGCCCCGCTTCGACGCCCAGCGCAAACGCGCGGGCCATCTGCGGCGGAAACGTCGCCTGTGAGACGGCCGTGTTCAGCAATACGCCGTCGAAACCCCACTCCATCACCTGACACGCATGCGACGGCACGCCAAGACCGGCGTCGACGATAAGCGGCACGTCCGGCAACCGCTCGCGCAACGTGCGCAATCCGTAGGGATTCGTTACACCTTTGCCCGTCCCGATAGGCGCACCCCACGGCATCAAGGCTTCGCAGCCGACATCGAGAAGACGCCGGCCGATCACCAGATCCTCCGTGCAGTAAGGCAGCACCTTGAAACCTTCGCGGATCAGTATTCCAGCGGCTTCCACGAGGCCGATAGGGTCGGGCTGCAGGGTGTAGTCGTCGCCAATCAGTTCGAGCTTCAGCCACGGTGTATCGAAGAGTTCGCGGGCCATGCGCGCCGTGGTCAGCACTTCGTCCACGGTCTGGCAACCGGCCGTATTGGGCAGCAACGCGACGCCGTGACGCTTGAGGACATCGAAGAAACCGGCCTCACCCGTGTTCGACTGGCGCCGCAACGCGACGGTCACCATGCCGGGACGGGCGGCATCGATGGAATCCGACAGTGACTGCAGCGACGGATAGCGCGATGTTCCCAGCAGCACCCGGCTCGGGAACGGCGTGCCATAGAGCGTGAGGGTATCGGCTGTGGTGATGGTGGAAGTCATGATTCGATTCCTGTTGGTGGATCAGCCGCCGGCGACCGGCGAGACGATGTCGAGTTTGTCGCCGGCGGCAAGCGCCTTCGATGCATGCTCGCCACGCGCGACGAATTGTCCGTTCAGCGCCACGGCGAACGGCGGTTTTGCGCCGAAAGCCGCGAGGGCGTCGGTGACGGTGGCGGCGTCGGGCATGGAAAACGGCTGCTGATTGATATGAATGTTCATGATGAAAGTCAAAGCACGGGCGCCGCGTGTTCGCAGCGCAGCAAGGCGGACCAGCGGGCTTGGCGGCGCCAGTCGTCAAAGGAATCCGGATCGGAGATCACGCCGCCGAGAAGCGCTTCGGCGAGTGCGCGGGCGGAGTCGGCAACTTCGGGCGCGATCATATATCCGTGCCGATACAGCCCGTTCACCCGCAAGGTTCGTGCGCCGTCCCAGACAATCGCCGGGCGATGGTCGGGCAAGGTCGGCCTGCATTGCGAATTGAGCTCGAGAATGCGCGCCTCACCGAAACCGGGATGCACGGCGAACGCCGCGCTCAGGAGTTCGAGCGCTGAGCGCACGGTCACGGGCGACATGTCTTCGCCCTCCACTTCGGTTGCGCCAATCACATAAAGGTCGTCCTGTTTCGGCGCGATATAAAGCGGATAACGCGGATGCAGCAAACGCACCGGCCGCGTCAGGCCGATACCCGGCGCATGCACACGCGCCACTTCGCCGCGAACGCCTCTTAACGCCGGCCACGCCGGTTTCCCGCCGAGACCGCGGCAATCGATAACAAAACGCGCGTCCGGCGGGGTATCGACTGAGGTATTCCAGTGAAGATCCACATTTCGTTCGGCCAGCCCGGCCGCCAGCGCCGTCAGCACCTGCCGGTTGTCGAGCTGGCCTTCGTTCGGCAACAGCCAGCCTTGCGGGAAGCGCGTGCCCAGTGCAGGCTCCGCCGCCGTGACTTGCGCACCGGAGAGTTTGACAAAGCCGTCCTGGAACAGCTCGGAAGGCGCGTTCGCGCGCAAACGCCGCTCGAATAGCGGCGCTTCGGCGCGGTCGCCGGCATGCCAGACGACCAGCGTGCCGTGGCGCTGGAAAAACACCGGCTCAGGCATATCGGCGATAAAACCCGGCCAGCGCTCAAGCGACGCCGCCCCGAGCTCGGTGATCAGCAGTTCGGCGCTGGCGGCCTCGGCGAGCGGCGCAAGCATTGCCGCCGCGACCCACGCGGCGGATTGCGTGCCGGCGGCGTCGCCGCGGTCGTACAGCGCCACGCGACGCCCGGCGCCCGCCAGCAGCCAGGCGACCAGCCGCCCGCACAAGCCACCGCCGACGACGGCAAAATCGTCTCGCCCGGACGCACGGGAGTGAGTGGAATGCACAACGGTGTTCACGATGACGATGCCTCCTCAGCAAACGCTGCAGAACGCACGGAGCACACAGCACGGAAATCGAGATCGGGAGTCATGCCCGTTTCGAACCCTGGTTGCACGCGCGGCGCACAAAACCTGTTTCAGGGACGAAACCACGGCGAGAAAGCGGCCTCGGAGCGCATGACCTGCGGCTCCTGAGCCAGCCAATACTGGAAGAAACTGGAAACGCGGCGGTTTCCGGAAACTTCCCTCGCCGGTATTACCCGGATCGGGTGCAAAGGGACTCTCTCAGCCTCGCCGCGCGTTTTTCCCTTCTCATGAGCCGGGAGACGCGTGCCGAAGCACCCCTGTTTCGTCGTCGATCATTAAAACATAAAAGCGAAACGCCCCGCAAACGGGGAAAAGCCAGGGGCGGGAGTAAAGGAAAGCGGACCGCCTTCCCTTTCGTTCCGTCGGCGCGCACTCTGGCACAATGCCGCGAACACCAGGACGCGTCTGCAGCACATGCGTGCGGCAAGCGCCTCGCTGTTGCACTGCGTTGGCAGCTCAGCCGGGCGAGGATTAAGGAACAATTAAGCCACGCCCGAAACAATGCTCCGGCGCGCCGACTTTAATGGTCTCTTACGATCGTTGAGACGGAGCAGGACCATCCGCATCGATACCGCCAAGTTACAACCTGCCGCCGAGCCGGCACGTCTTCAGGAAGCTCATGACCACCACACCTCCAGGCAACACAGAACAAAACGGCGACAAAGTGTCGGCGTGGAGTCTTATCAAGCCTTACTGGGTATCGGAAGAACGCGGCGTTGCATGGCTTTTGCTGATCGCGATCATCGCGATCAACATGACGGTCGTGTACATCAACGTCCGCCTGAACAAATGGAACGCGGACTTCTACAACGCGCTGCAGAGCAAGAACGTCCACGATTTTCCGCAGTTGCTGCTGGTCTTCACGGGACTCGCGTTCGCGTACATCCTGCTCGCCGTGTACGGCCGGTATCTGCGCCAGATGCTCGGCTTCCGGTGGCGCCAGTGGCTGACGCACCGGTACCTCGAACAATGGCTTGGAGACAAAGCCTTCTATCGGATAGAACGCGATCGTCTCGCCGATAACCCCGACCAGCGGATCAGCGATGACCTGCAGTCGTTCGCCACAACCACGCTGGCGTTGTCGCTGGATTTGCTGTCCACGCTCGTCACGCTCGTCACCTTCATCACGATCCTGTGGACGCTGGCTGGTGCGCTGACCCTCTCGTTGTTCGGCACGCCACTCACGATTCCGGGCTACATGGTCTGGGCCGCCGCGCTGTACGCGGTGCTCGGCTCGCTCGTGATCCAGCGCTTTGGCCATCCGTTGGTATCGATCAATTACCAGGCTCAGAAGGTGGAGGCCAACTTCCGTTTCGGCCTGATCCGCATTCGCGAGAACGCCGAGCAGATTGCCTTCTACGACGGTGTCTCGACGGAAACCCAAAACGCCAAGACCATCTTCCAGACGATCCGCCAGAACTACTGGCAGATCATGAAGTACACGAAGCGGATGACCTTCGTGCTGTCCTTCTACGGTCAGATCGCGATTATTTTCCCGATCATGGTCGCAGCGCCCCGCTACTTCGCGGGCGCGTTCTCGTTCGGCGTGCTGATGCAGATCAGCTCGGCGTTCGGCACGGTCAGCGACTCGTTTTCATGGTTCATCAACAGTTACTCGACCTTGGTCGAATGGCGCGCCACCGTGAACCGGTTGCGCGAATTCAAGCGTGTCATGCGCTCCACCCACATCAAGGAAGCGATCTCGCCGGCGACTGCCCACGGCGGCATCAACCTGCATTACACCAGCACCAGCGCGCTGACCACGACCGGGTTGAAGCTCGCGTTGCCGAACGGTACGCCGCTTGCGAACGTCGCGGATGTAGTAGTGAAGCCGGGCTCGCGCTGGCTGGTGCAAGGTCCGTCCGGCTCGGGCAAGAGTACCTTGATGCGGGCGCTGGCCGGCCTGTGGCCATTTGGTGACGGCACGATCGACGCGCCCGTCGACGCCAAGCTGATGTTCATTCCGCAGCAAAGTTACTTGCCGATCGGCACGTTGAAGGCGGCGTTGACTTATCCGTCGGCAGCGGAAGTCTTCTCCGATGAAGCCTGCCGCGAAGCCTTGCGCGCCTGCAACCTGAACGCTTACGGCACGCGCCTGGAGGAGTCGGGACACTGGGCGAAGATGCTGTCACCGGGCGAGCAGCAGCGGCTGGCGGCGGCCCGCGTGCTGCTGCACAAGCCCGACTTCATGTTCCTCGATGAAGCCACCAGCGCACTCGATGCCGAGAACGAGATGCTGATCTATACGGCGATTATCGACGCGTTGCCGAACGCGGCCATTGTCAGCGTCGCGCATCGCGAGTCGGTGTCAGGGTTCCACGAGAGCCGGATCGAGATCGAGCGTGCGAGCGCTGAAACCGCGGTGGTGTGAGATAGAACCGCTGGTTCGATGGCCGGTGACCATGGGCATCAACGCCGTGTGAATTGCCGCAAGCAGGTTCTTTTTTGGCTTGCTTTTCTCGTTTGACGACGCACCGTAGAATGCTCCTGCGCCTGCATGGCAGGCTTTGAACGGGAGACCGGATTGCGAGCGTTCGAGTGGTTCACCGAGCTGACGACGCGTGAGCGCCGCACGCTTTACGCGGGTTTCGGCGGTTACGCCGTCGATGCCTTCGACTTCATGATCTACTCGTTCCTCATTCCCACGCTGATCACCGCGTGGGGCATGACGAAGAGCGAAGCCGGGATGATCGCGACGAGCTCGCTCATTTCATCGGCTATTGGCGGCTGGCTCGCCGGCATTCTCTCTGACCGGTACGGCCGCGTCCGCGTACTGCAATGGACCATCGGCACGTTCGCGTTCTTCACGTTTCTTTCCGGCTTCACCCATTCGTTCGGACAGTTGCTGACCACGCGCACGCTGCAGGGCGTGGGCTTCGGCGGCGAGTGGTCCGTGGTCACCGTGATGATGGCCGAGACCATTCGTTCACCGCAGCATCGGGCGAAAGCCGTGGGTACGGTGCAAAGCAGCTGGTCATTCGGCTGGGGCGCGGCGGCCATTCTCTATTGGGCGTTCTTCGCCTTGTTGCCCGAAGATACCGCCTGGCGTGCGTGCTTCTGGATCGGTATCTTGCCGGCGCTGTGGATCCTCTACATTCGCCGCAACGTCAGCGATCCCGACATCTACATCGCGACACGCCGCGCCCGCGATGCCGGCACTGAAACCGCCGCGTTCACCGATATCTTCAAAGGCTCGCACCTCAAGACAACGCTGCTGGGCAGCGCGTTGTGCACCGGCATGCTCGGCGGCTATTACGCCATCACCACGTGGCTGCCAACGTATCTCAAGACCGAACGCCATTTGTCCGTGTTCAACACCAGCGGTTATCTGGTGGTGCTGATCGTCGGGTCGTTTCTGGGTTATGTGTTCGGGGCCATTCTCTGCGACAAGATCGGGAGGCGCGCGTCGTTCGTGCTGTTTGCCGTCGGCTCGTTTCTGCTCGGGATGATCTACACGATGATCCCCATCACCGATCACGCCATGCTGCTGCTCGGCTTTCCGCTCGGCATTGTCGTGCAGGGGATTTTTGCGGGCGTAGGTGCGTATTTATCGGAGCTGTATCCGAACGCGATTCGCGGCTCCGGACAGGGTTTTTGCTACAACCTCGGGCGCGGACTCGGCTCGTTTTTCCCGATACTTGTCGGCGTGCTTTCGCAGGGAATGTCGCTTGTCAAAGCGATTGGCGTGGTGGCGGGGACGGGGTATCTGCTGGTGATCGTTGCGGCGTTGTTGTTGCCGGAAACGCGTGGCAAGGCGCTTGGTGCGGTGACGGGATGACTAGGCGACGTTGGACCGTCAGAAAGTAAAGGCCGTTTAACTCAGGTTAAACGGCCTTTTGTCTGGCGCAGTCAGATCACTCCACTTCCCAGATGTCGCGCCCGTTGAGCGCTTGCACCGGACGTTGATTGCCGTGATAGAAACGTTGCATGGCATCGAGTTGCTGCTGCGTAATACTCACCCGTTGCTTGAACTCGATCCACGTCACCCCTTCCGAACAAGGCGGCGTATTCAGCGAACCGCTGTACGTGTAATAGCTCGTTTGTCTGGGCAGCAGGTCGAGCGGATTTACCATCACAGCATTCACCTTGAACTCAGCCCCCTTCTCCTTCGGGATGCGGTCCAGCATCGTCTGGATGACAGGGTTGGGTTGATTGCCGACCTGGAATTGAACAGCCAGCACAAGGAGCTTGCCGTCTTCGGAACGATGCACGAGATGTGCGTCCATCACGCTGTCCTTGCCGGCGAAACGTTCTTCGCCCGGCGAATGGAAGTGAAACTGAACGAGTTGATAAGCTTGATCGCCGAGGGTGATGCTGTCGGAACCGGGCGTCGCGTTGAATTGAACGGCGTGTCCCGTGTTGATGATATCGATGGGAAGGGGCCGGTAGTTGACCTTAAGACGGGGCATATCGGCGGACGCTTTCTTTGCCTTCTCGATGTCAATCGGCGATTCAGCGCGGCCGCTTTCGCAAGTGTGAAAATCTTTGCTGATTGAGCCCCAGTGCGCCGGCCCGTGTTCGCCTTCGTACGCCCACCCGTGACCCGTGGTTTCAGCCGATGCGGTGAGTGAAACGAAAGCGGATAACAGGAACGCGCCGCCGGACAATCGTTTGATCTTGTTCATTCCATGCCCCTGAAATTGTGAGGGCATTAGCATGCGCGGATCTGCGAGGGGGTGATATCGGAGAAGTCGTAATTGTGGGAAAGGAAAGGGAAACAATGGGACGGACATAAGCGCACACATTTGTGCGTTGTGCTCAACGTTTCTATATCGTCTCCCGAGCGCTACAGCCAATAAAAAACCGGGCTCAAACTTCGAGCCCGGTTTCTCATCACACATCTCACGCCAAAAATCTCAACGCGGCAACTCACTAGACCCCATCAAAAACGCATCGACTGAACGGGCGCACTGCCGTCCCTCGCGAATCGCCCAAACAACCAGCGACTGGCCGCGCCGCATATCGCCCGCGGTGAACACCTTCGGCACCGAAGTGAAGTAAGCCTTCTCCCCTTCGGTCGACGCCTTCACATTCCCGCGCGTGTCTTTATCGACACCAAACGCCTCGAGCACCGGCGACGCCGGCTGCGTAAAGCCCATCGCGAGCAACACCAGATCGGCTTTCATTTCGAACTCCGATCCCGCCACTTCCTGCATCTTCCCGTCCTTCCACTCCACGCGCACGGCAATCAGCTTTTCAACCTTGCCGTTCTTGCCTTCGAAGCGCTTGGTCGCCACCGACCAATCGCGCTCGCAACCTTCCTCGTGCGACGACGACGTGCGCAGCTTGATCGGCCAGTACGGCCACACGAGCGGCTTGTTTTCCGTCTCAGGCGGCTGCGACAGCAACTCGAACTGCGTTACGCTTTTAGCACCATGCCGATTCGATGTCCCAACGCAATCCGAACCCGTATCGCCGCCACCGATCACAACAACATGCTTGCCTTTCGCAATCAACTGATCGACGACTGTATCGCCGGCATTGACCTTGTTCTGCAGCGGCAGGAATTCCATCGCGTAATGGATGCCTTGCATCTCGCGCCCGGGCACCGGCAAATCACGTGGCGTTTCCGAGCCGCCCGCAATCACAACAGCGTCGAATTGCTCACGCAACTCATCGGGCGAAATGGTTTCACGCGATGAATTCGCGATATGCCCCGGCAGCGGTTCTTTACCAATAAACACATTGGTCCGGAACGCCACGCCCTCGGCTTCCATCTGCCGCATGCGGCGATCGATCAGCCACTTTTCGAGCTTGAAATCGGGGATGCCATAGCGCAGCAATCCGCCGATGCGATCGTTCTTCTCGAACACCGTCACGTCATGTCCAGCACGCGCGAGTTGTTGCGCAGCGGCCAAGCCGGCGGGACCAGATCCGACCACGGCCACTTTCTTGCCGGTCTTGTGCTTCGACGGCAACGGCGCGACCCAACCTTCGGCCCACGCTTTGTCGATGATCGCGTGTTCGATCGACTTGATGCCGACCGGATCGTCGTTGATACCAAGCGTGCACGCGGTTTCGCACGGAGCCGGACAAATGCGCCCGGTGAACTCCGGGAAGTTGTTCGTGGAATGCAGCACTTCAATGGCGGACTTCCAGTTCTGCTGGAACACCAGGTCGTTGAAGTCCGGAATGATGTTGTTCACCGGACAGCCGTTGTTGCAGAACGGAATGCCGCAATCCATGCAGCGCGCGCCCTGGATCTTCGCGTTCTCGTCCGACAGCGCGTGGACGAATTCCTTGTAATGCTTGACGCGAGCGAGCGGCGCTTCGTACGTCTCATGCTGGCGCTCGAACTCGAGAAAACCGGTTGCCTTGCCCATGTGGTTCTCTTTCTCTGTATTGGGGGTTGATCCACCCTTCCGCGCTCAACGCCGAAGGGCCGTACTAGTCATTGGATGTCAGCAGAAGACTCAGGCCGCGATCGCATCCTTCGCTTTCTTCGCGCCCAACTCGCCAAGCGCGCGCTTGTACTCTGTCGGGAATACCTTCACGAATTGACGACGCGACGCGTCCCAGTTCTCGAGCAGCGCTTTCGCGCGCGGCGAACCGGTGGACTGGAAGTGCTGCTCGATCAGATCCTTGAGCAACGCTTCGTCGGTCTTGCCGGTGTGCCACAAAGCCCGATCCACCGTGCGTTCCTGCTCTGCCTGCTGCAAGACCGGATCGAGTGCGACCATCGCCTTGTTGCACTTGCTGCCGAAGGTGCCGTCCGGATCGAAGACAAACGCCACGCCGCCCGACATGCCCGCTGCGAAGTTGCGCCCGGTTTCGCCGAGCACCACCACCGTGCCGCCGGTCATGTATTCGCAACCGTGGTCGCCAGTGCCTTCCACAACCGCCGTCGCACCCGAGTTACGCACGGCGAAACGCTCGCCCGCGACGCCCCGGAAATACGCTTCGCCTTCAATCGCACCGTACAACACCGTGTTGCCGCAGATGATGTTTTCCTCCGACTTGCCGCGGAAGTCGTTGGTCGGGCGAATGATGATGCGACCGCCCGACAGACCCTTGCCGACGTAGTCATTGCCGTCGCCGACGAGATCCAGCGTGATGCCCTTCGCCAGGAACGCACCGAAACTCTGTCCCGCCGTACCCTTCAACTGGATATGGATCGAGTCGTCCGGCAAGCCGTCATGACCGTACTTGCGCGCGATCAAACCGGACAACATCGCGCCGACCGTGCGGTTCACGTTACGCACCGGCTGGATGAACGAGACGTGCTCGCCCTTCTCGATAGCCGCCTTCGACTTCTCGATCAGCACATGATCCAGCGCCTTCTCGAGCGCGTGATCCTGCGCCTCGACGTGCTTCGTCGCAATGCTGCCGTCGTTCGGCACTTGATAAAACACCTTCGAGAAATCCAGGCCCTTCGCCTTCCAGTGCTCGACGCCCTTCTTCGTATCAAGCAATTCGGCGTGGCCGATCAGATCGTCGAACTTGCGGATGCCCAGTTGCGCCATGATTTCGCGCACTTCTTCAGCGATAAAGAAAAAGAAGTTCACCACATGTTCCGGCTGCCCCGTGAACTTGGCGCGCAGCACCGGATCTTGCGTCGCAACGCCGACCGGGCACGTGTTCAGGTGACACTTGCGCATCATGATGCAACCCTGCACGACGAGCGGCGCGGTCGCGAAACCGAATTCATCGGCGCCGAGCAGCGCACCGATCACCACGTCGCGGCCGGTCTTCATCTGGCCGTCGGCCTGCACGCGGATACGGCCGCGCAGACGGTTGAGCACCAGCGTTTGCTGCGTCTCGGCCAGACCCAGTTCCCACGGCGTGCCGGCGTGCTTCAACGACGACAACGGAGAAGCGCCCGTGCCGCCGTCATGGCCCGCGATCACGACGTGATCGGCCTTCGCCTTCGCAACGCCGGCGGCAACGGTCCCAACCCCCACTTCCGACACAAGCTTCACCGAGACGCTCGACGACGAGTTCACGTTCTTCAGGTCGTGAATAAGCTGCGCCAGATCTTCGATCGAATAAATGTCATGGTGCGGCGGCGGTGAAATCAGGCCCACGCCCGGCACCGAATACCGCAGCTTGCCGATGTAATCGCTGACCTTGTGACCCGGCAGTTGTCCGCCTTCGCCCGGCTTCGCGCCCTGCGCCATCTTGATCTGGATCTGATCAGCCGACGACAGGTACTCCGCCGTCACGCCGAAGCGTCCGGACGCGACCTGCTTGATCCGCGAGCGCAGCGAATCGCCGTCTTTCAACGGGATGTCCGTAACGACTTCGTCGCCGATCACGGATTTCATGGTGTCGCCGTTCTTGATCGGAATGCCGCGCAGTTCGTTGCGATACCGGTTCGCATCTTCACCGCCCTCACCCGTGTTCGACTTCCCGCCGATACGGTTCATGGCCACAGCCAGCGTGGCGTGCGCTTCGGTGCTGATCGAGCCCAGCGACATGGCGCCGGTCGCGAAACGCTTGACGATTTCCTTCGCCGGCTCCACTTCATCCAGCGGGATCGCCTTGGCCGGATCAACCTTGAACTCGAACAAACCACGGAACGTCATGTGGCGGCGGGTCTGGTCGTTGATCAGGTGCGCGTATTCCTTGTACGTCTGGTACGAGTTGCTGCGCGTGGAATGCTGCAGCTTGGCGATGGCGTCCGGCGTCCACATGTGCTCTTCACCGCGCACACGATACGCATACTCACCACCGGCATCGAGCATTGTCGCGAGCACGGGGTTATCGCCAAACGCCTCGCGATGCAGGCGAATCGCTTCCTCGGCCACTTCAAAAATGCCGATACCGCCGACCTTCGACGCCGTACCCTTGAAGTACTTCTCCACGAGTTCGCTGGAGAGCCCGACCGCCTCGAAAATCTGCGCGCCTGTGTACGACATATACGTGGAAATGCCCATCTTCGACATGACCTTGTACAAGCCCTTGCCGACCGCCTTCGTGTAGTTGTAGATGGCTTTGTCGGCGGAAAGGTCGCCTTTCAGGCCTTCGGCCATTTGAGCGAGCGTTTCCAGCGCGAGGTACGGATGGACCGCTTCCGCGCCGTACGCCGCGAGCAACGCGAAGTGATGCGTCTCGCGCGCCGATCCCGTTTCCACGACCAGACCCGTGCTCGTGCGCAAACCGTGCTGCACGAGATGCGTGTGAATAGCGGACGTGGCGAGCAGCGCCGGGATAGCCAGGTTGTCGCGATCCATCTTGCGATCGGACACGATCAGCATGTTGTAACCGGACTTCACCGCATCCACAGCTTCCGCGCACAGCGAAGCCAGGCGTGCTTCCACGCCTTCGTTGCCCCACGCCACCGGATAGCAGATGCTCAGTTCGTACGAGCTGAACTTGCCGCCCGTGTATTTATCGATAGCACGGATCTTCGCAATGTCCTTGAAGTCGAGCACAGGCTGCGAGACTTCCAGACGCATTGTCGGGTTGATGTTGGTCGTGTCGAGCAGGTTCGGCTTCGGGCCGACGAACGACACCAGCGACATCACCATGTTCTCGCGGATCGGATCGATCGGCGGGTTCGTGACCTGCGCGAAGAGCTGCTTGAAGTAGTGATACAGCGTCTTGTTCTTGTTCGACATGACGGCCAGCGGCGAGTCATTGCCCATTGAACCGACGGCCTCTTCGCCCAGCTGCGCCATCGGCGCCATCAGGAATTTGACGTCTTCCTGCGTATAGCCGAACGCCTGCTGGCGATCCAGCAAGGCAGCTGCTTCGCGGCGCTGCGTCTCGACGTCTTCCGCCTTCGGCTCGATTTCGTCGAGCTTGATGCGCACGGCGTCAATCCAGCTCTTGTACGGCTTGCCGTTCGCGAGGTTGTCCTTGAGCTCCTTGTCGTCGATGATCCGGCCTTGCTCCATGTCGATCAGGAACATCTTTCCCGGCTGCAGACGCCACTTCTTAACGATCTTCGATTCCGGCACCGGCAACACGCCGGACTCCGATGCGAGGATCACGAGGTCGTCGTCGGTGATGACGTAGCGCGCCGGACGCAGGCCGTTACGGTCGAGCGTCGCGCCAATCTGGCGGCCGTCCGTGAACGCGATCGCGGCGGGGCCGTCCCACGGCTCCATCATGGCGGCGTGATATTCGTAGAACGCGCGGCGGTTGTCGTCCATCAGCGTGTGCTGTTCCCAGGCTTCGGGAATCATCATCATCATTGCGTGGACGAGCGGATAACCCGCCATGACCAGGAGCTCAAGGCAGTTATCGAACGATGCCGTGTCCGACTGGCCCGGATAGATCAGCGGCCAGAGCTTCGGCAGGTCGTCACCCAGCACGTAGCTAGCGATTGCGCCGGTACGCGCGTTCAGCCAGTTGACGTTGCCCTTCACGGTGTTGATTTCACCGTTGTGCGCAATCATGCGGTACGGGTGCGCGAGTTCCCACGCGGGGAACGTGTTCGTGGAGAAGCGCTGGTGAACGAGCGCGAGCGCCGAGACCGTGCGTTCGTCCTGCAGGTCGCGGTAATACACGCCAACCTGACCGGCCAGCAGCAGGCCCTTATAAACGACAGTGCGCGCCGACATGGACGGCACGAAATATTCCTTGCCGTGTTTGAGCTTGAGCGCCTGGATTCGATGGCTGGCGGTCTTGCGGATCACGTACAGCTTCCGCTCGAGCGCGTCCGTCACAACAATATCCTTGCCCCGGCCAATGAAGATCTGCCGGATCAGCGGCTCGCTGGCCTTCACGGTCGGCGAAATGGGCATGGTGGCGTCGACGGGAACATCGCGCCAGCCAAGCACGACCTGGCCTTCGGCCTTCACCGTGCGCTCCAGTTCCTGCTCGCACGCGAGACGCGACGCATGTTCCTTCGGCAAGAAGATCATGCCGACGCCGTACTCGCCTTCCGGTGGCAGCGTCACGCCCTGCTTCGCCATTTCCTCACGATAAAACCCGTCGGGGATCTGGATCAGGATGCCCGCGCCGTCGCCCATCAGCTTGTCGGCGCCGACTGCGCCGCGATGGTCGAGGTTTTCAAGGATCTTCAGACCCTGCTCGATGATTTCGTGGCGCTTCTTGCCCTTGATGTGAGCGACGAAGCCGACGCCACAGGAGTCGTGTTCGTTCTCGGGGTCATACATGCCCTGCGCGGCGGGAGCGGAACCGAGAGTCGGCGGCAGTTGATCGTTCATGGGTCACCGTGTTCTGTGGGGGGCCGCGGGCGGCCGTTGAACATGTTTTGTGTTGCTTATGTGCGTTGCTCGCGCCTCCGGCAGGCCAAGACCCCGAACCTGGACGAAAACCGCGAAGCCCGTCGTGCAAACAGACGCGATGCGTCCTGAACTGCCGGAAAACGAAATATACGCGATGAATCAAAAACTTGGCAATCAAAATCAGATGATATGACACCTATTATCGAGTTGGTGCATGATTGCCCCATTAAATTGGTTCCATATCAAAATAGATCGAAAATAAAACGGCATGCCGATTTTTGTCGTCATGCCGTTCAGTCATTCTTCAGTTGCGGCGCAAAAACTCCGTTAACGAGTCTGAGGAGTCTCTCGGATCTTGCGTGGACGGCCGCGGGGCAACGGTGAGACGCGCCGGTTGGCGGCTCGCCCGGCCCACTCCCTGTAGGAATCGCTACCGAGCACCCAGCCTTTGAGCGTTGCCTGAAGCAAGCGGTTGGCTTCGCGTTGGTCGAGCGGTTGCTCGCACAGCTCCGTGTAGGCGCGCTGGCGTTCGAAGGGCGTATTGCCGAGCTTCCAGTACAGCGGATGGTCGGTGATGAGGCTGTCGAGCGTCAAACCGATGTGATGACGGTAGCTCGACCATTTGTAGTCTTGCGGCAGGGCCGCGAGTTCGGCGTGCACCGGCGCCATCTCGACTACCCGGCTCGCGAGCAGGAAGTAGGTTTCACCTTCGATCACCGTCGCCCGGTAGCGGCCTTCCCACAAGGTGCCGCGGCGGGCATAACGGCGATTGAAATGCGCAACGTAGCGCCTGCCGACCGCCTGCATGGCTTTCGGAAGGCTGGCTTCGTCGCGGGGCGTAACGAGAAGGTGCACCGCACCGGGCATCAGCGCGTAAGCGTGGATGGCGAGATGGTGGTCGCGGGAGGCGGTGCGCAGGCATTCGATGAAAAGCTCGTAGTCCGGAGCTTCGACGAAAGCGGGCTGCTGGTCGAGACCGCGCAAGATGACATGCTGCGGCTGTTCGGGAACGTAGAGTCGTGCTAGCCGTGCCATGCTGGATTTTCCGTTGGTCGAGCGTTGGTCGGGTTCGGGGTATTCCGGCGGTCCGTCAAAGCCACATTCTGGGCCACCTTGAAATTTTTCGTTCAAGTCGTGCGGGACAAGTATCAACCGATGCGTCAGGCGGGGAAATCAGGAACCTGGCACCGCGCTAACCCAATTGGAGCCGGCATTCTTCTTAGGGAAAACGCTCTGAGGCCAAGCATGGTTTGTTTCAAGTGTTCTGTTCATAATTAGCGTGCTTTTTCGGAGGAGCACTCAATGAAAATAAAACGGGTTGTTACGGGGGTCGCCACATTCGCGTGTGTATCTGGCGCAGCACATGCACAGTCGGCGAACACTTTCTACGTCACCACCGGCTGGTTCCATTTCGCCCCTATCTCCAGCAGCGGCCCGCTCAAGGAAACGAGCGTAGGCGGATCACCAGTCGGCATTGAAGTACCCAACACCGGCGCGGACCTCTCTAGCGCCGACACCGCCGGCTTCACCGCCGGCTACTTTGTCACCGACCATATTGCTGGCGAATTCGTTATCGGTATTCCGCCCACCTTCAACCTGCAGGGTGAAAAGTCATATTCGCAATATGGCACGCTCGGTACGGCCAAGCAGTGGAGCCCGACGCTGCTGCTGAAGTACTACTTCATGCAGCCGCAGTCGAAGATTCGCCCGTACGTGGGTATTGGCGTGACACGCGTGTGGTTCACCGACGCCAAGATCACGAATGGCTCCTTCGAAACGAATGTACTGCATGGTCCGACCGACGTATCGACGGATAGTTCGTGGGCTCCCGTGTTTAATGCAGGCCTTACATACGCCTTCAACGACCACTGGTTCGCCGGTTTTTCCATCTCCTTCGTGCCCCTCCACGCAACGGCCAAGCTGACGACCCAGGCGCAGACGCCGGTTGGCCAGCTCACCGTGAAGTCGGAAGCAAAACTGAAGCTGAACCCGATCGTGACGTACCTGAACGTCGGATATCGGTTTTAAGCAACTCCGTCCGCCCTGTTTTCGCGCTGTTCCGTCAAAGCAAGCCAAGACAAACGCCGTTGCGAGGATTCCTCGCAACGGCGTTTGTCTTTCGGCGTTTGTAAAAATGATACGCGCCAGACTATTTTTCTCACTCATCCAGGTAGTTTCTACTTTCCCTGATTTTCTGCTTTTTCCCGGATGCCTTGCGTGGCAAGGCTCCAGCATGCAATGTTGAACGCGGTGGATGAATCGGCATCCAACTTGCTCACCTTCTGTTTTCCGCACTTCCGCGGCCCATCCACATTCACCCATCGACGGAGCGATCCTATGAACGCATTCCCTAATACGCGAGATGCCATCGGAGATTCATGGAACTCCACCAGCCGCCATGCGCGCCGCATTTCGCGCCACAGCCAGGACGCGGCGCAAGACATTGGCGGCGAATTGCGCAAGCTGATTTCGGAGATTGAAGAGACGCTGTCAGAAGGGACGTCGGCCGACGTCGCCGCGCTGCGGGCTCAGTTGAGCAAGAGCGTGGATTCGGCACGCGAGCGTTTGAATAATACGCACGACGCGGTACGCGCTCGCGCGAATACGGCCCTGGCCGATGCGGACACCTATCTTCATGACAAACCGTGGCAAGTCATTGCCCTGGTGGGCGGTCTGGCGCTGGTGACGGGCGTATTGCTGGCCCGCGCCCGATAAGCTTCTTGCTTGTATCAATGGAAAACGCGCGCCCGAATTGCTCGGGCGCGCGTTTTTTATGCGTTCACCGGGTTCCGCTCAGTCCAGGAAATCTGCACCGATCACATCGATACGGTCCGTGCAGATCGCGTCCACGCCCCAAGTCGCGAGCTCGCGCGCCCGCTCCGGGTCGTTGACGGTGTAGGCCAGGATCCGCAAGCCGGAATCCTTGATCTCGGCGACCAGACGCTCGTCCAGCCTCTTGTGATCCGCATGCAGCGATACGCACGCCAAAGCCGCGGTCTGGGTCCGCCAGTCGCCGGGAATGGCTTCGTAAAGCATGCCGCGCGGCAGATCAGGGGCAGCCCCGGCAGCGGCCTCAAGCGCCGCGTAGGAAAACGACGACAACAGCGGCGCAGGTTCCGCGCCCGACCACAGCCGCGCGGCTTCCTGCGCCACTAAAACGCCCGTTTCAACATCGCGCCCTTCGCACGGCTTGATTTCGATATTCGCCGCCAATCCGTGCGAAAAACACCGCTCCGCGACCTCGGCAAGCGTAGGCATGCGCGCCCCCGCGAAACTCGGATCGAACCAACTGCCGGCATCGAGTTGCTCGAGTTCTTCGTAGCGAAGGTTTTTCGCGGCGCCACGCCCGTTCGACGTACGGTCGACGAGGTCGTCATGTAGCAAAAATACGACATTATCCGCCGATAATTTCGCATCGAATTCGATCATTTTCAGACCGAGCCGCGCGCCGGTATCAATCCCGTCGAGCGTGTTTTCCGGCGCGACCTTCCCTCCGCCGCGATGCGCGACGATGCGCGGATAAGGCCAGATTTTCATGTTCCTGTATTCCTCAATTGACGCGCAAACCCGTCGCCGGATCGAAGATGTGCAGCCGGTGCGCCGGCAGCGCCACTTCAAGCGCCTCGCCCCGCGCCGGACGATGTTCGTGCGGCAAACGCGCCGCGACGTCATGTTTGCCCCAACGGCCGTGTGCCAGATTATCCGCGCCGAGGAGTTCGCAGGAGTCGACAGTCAACGTGACGTGCGCGCCCTGGTGCTCCGGCAGCATGTGTTCCGGCCGGATGCCCAGCACCCACTCGCGGCCCTTCAGATCCTGCTGCAGCGACTGCATGCCCGCGAGCGGCAGGCGTGGCCCGTTACCCGCGACCTCGAAGCTCAACCCGTCGTCCGATACGCGGCCTTCCAGCAGATTCATGGCCGGTGAGCCAATGAAACTCGCGACAAACACCGTCGCCGGCCGCTCGTAGACTTCGGTCGGCGGCCCGATCTGCTCGGCCCGGCCGCGATTCATCACGATCACGCGCTGCGCGAGCGTCATTGCCTCGATCTGGTCGTGCGTGACGTACAGGCTCGTGGTTGCGAGACGCGCGTGCAGCCGCTGGATTTCCAGCCGCATTTGCACGCGCAACTTGGCGTCGAGGTTGGACAGCGGTTCGTCGAAGAGGAACACGGCCGGTTCGCGCACGATCGCGCGGCCCATTGCCACGCGCTGCCGCTGCCCGCCGGACAGCTCGCGCGGCTTGCGGGCGAGCAACGGCTCGAGTTCCAGGATCTTCGCGGCATTCTGAACACGCCGGTCAATTTCCGATTTACTGACACCGCTGATCTTCAGCGCATACGCCATGTTCTGCGCGACGCTCATGTGCGGATACAGCGCATAGTTCTGGAACACCATCGCAATGTCCCGATCCTTCGGCTCGAGCGTGTTCACCACTTTCTCGCCGATGGAAATCGTCCCTTCGGACACGCTTTCCAGCCCCGCGACCATACGCAGCAAAGTCGATTTCCCGCAGCCGGACGGACCGACCATCACGACGAATTCGCCGTCCGTCACTTCCACATCGATGCCGTGAAGAACGAACTGCTTGCTGTCGTAGGTTTTCTTGACGCCTTGAAGGCTCAGTGCAGCCATCGACCCGCCTTCATTTAAGAGCGCCCGCGACCGTCGCGAAATGCGCGACCGCGATGCCCGGTTCATAGAATTTATGCAGCAGCGCACGCCACGTCTGGTAGTCGGCCGAATTGCGGAAGCCTTCCTGATGCGCGGCCACCGTTTCCCACCGTACGAGCAGCACATATTGCGAACCGTTGTCCGCGTCGGCGCCACGCACCAGTTCGTGCGAGAGATACCCCGGTTGCGCCGAGATGATCTTTTCGGCTTCAGCGAACGCCGCTTCGAACGCGGTCTCTTCGCCCGCCTTCACCGGCAATTGAGCAACTTCAAGGATCATTGAATGAACCTCCGTTATTTTTCGGAATCGACGAGACCGCGCACGAACCAGCGCTGCATGGTCAGTACCACCGCGAGCGGCGGCAACATTGCCAGCAGTGTCGCGGTCATGACCAGATGCCATTCGGTGGCGGTGTCGCCGGAAGCGATCATGCTCTTGATGCCGACCACCGCGGTTTGCAGCGACTGGTCGCTCGTGATCAGGATCGGCCACAAATACTGGTTCCAGCCATAGATGAACGTGATCACGAACAGCGCGGCAATGTTCGTCTTCGACAGCGGCAGCACCACGTCCCACAGGAACCGCAATGCCCCGGCGCCGTCGATGCGCGCCGCTTCCATCAGTTCATCGGGCAACGTCATGAAGAACTGGCGGAACAGGAACGTCGCCGTCGCCGATGCAATCAGCGGCAGCGTCAGGCCGGCATACGTGTTGCTGAGATGCATCGATGAAACGACCTGGACCGTCGGGAAAATGCGCACTTCCACTGGCAGCATCAGCGTGATGAAGATGAGCCAGAAGGCTAGGTTTTTAAACGGGAAGCGGAAGAACACGATGGCGTAGGCCGACAGCATCGAGATGGCGATCTTGCCGATCGAAATCACCAGCGCCATGACAAGGCTGTTCAGCAGCATATGGCCGAACGGCGCCGCTGCATTGCCGCTGCCGTGCGTCCAGATGTTCGCTATGTTCTCGAACAAGTGCGTGCTCGGAACCAGCGAAAGGGGCACGCTGAATACTTCCTTTTCGCTCATGGTGGCGGCGCAGAACGCGATGTACACCGGAAACACGACCAGCACCACGCCCACGATCAGCACCGCGTGGCAAAACAGGTCAAAACCGCGACGGTTCTCGATCATGAGTACTGCACCCGACGTTCAATGAAGCGGAATTGCACGACAGTCAGCGCCACCACGATCACCATCAGCACAACCGACTGCGCGCCGGAACTGCCGATATCGAGACCCTGGAAACCCTCGGCGAAGATCTTGTAGATCAGCGTTTTTGTGGACTGCGCAGGACCGCCGCCGGTGGCTGCATCGATAACCGGGAAGGTATCGAAGAAGGCGTAGACCACGTTCACAGTCAGCAGGAAGAAGCTGGTCGGTGAGAGCAACGGCAGCGCGATCCCGAAGAACCGCCGCACGGGTCCGGCGCCGTCAATAGCCGCCGCCTCAATCAGCGAACGCGGGATGGCCTGCAGGCCGGCATAGAAGAACAGGAAGTTATAGCTGACCTGTTTCCACACCGACGCCAGCACGACCAGGAACATGGCCTGGGAACCGTTGAGCGCATGGTTCCAGACAATGCCGTATTTCGCGAGCGCATAAGTCACCAGACCAATACTCGGGTTGAACAGGAACGACCACAGCACGGCGGCAATCGCCGGGGCGACCGCGTACGGCCAGATCAAAAGCGTCTGATAGACCTTCCGGCCACGCGTCACCCGATCGGCGCACGCGGCGAGCAGCAGCGAAATCACCAGGCCCGACACGGTGACGAGCGTGCAGAAGATGATCGTTGTATTGAACGAGGCGAGGTAAAGCGGATCGGTGAAGATCTGCTTGAAATTCGCCAGTCCGACAAACTCGCTCGATGTACCGAACGCATCCTGGGTCTGCGTGGCCTGCCACAGCGCCTCGCCGGCCGGCCACAGAAAAAAGAGCGCGGTGATGGCGAGTTGCGGCGCGACCAGCAGATAAGGCAGCAGGCTCGTATTGAACCGCGATCGTTTTTCCATGGCGAGTTAGTTTCCGGCCTTTTCGAAGCGGCGCAGCAGGTCGTCACCACGCGATGCAGCCGAATCCAGCGCGTCCTTTGGCGTTTTCTTACCCGCCCAGACCTGCTCGAGTTCCTCGTCGACGATCGTGCGGATCTGCGGCATGTTGCCCAGGCGCAAGCCCTTGGTGAACGGCAGCGGCGGTTTGTTCAGCATCTGTTTGATCGCGGTATCGGCACCGGGATTCTTTTCATAGAAGCCCTGCTTTTGCGTCAACTCGTAAGCGGCTGTCGTAACCGGCAGATAACCCGTGTCCTGATGCCATTTAGCTGCCACTGCCGGCGAGGTCAGGTAAGCCAGGAACTTGGCGACACCCTTGTAGGTGGCCGCATCTTTCCCGGACAGAACCCAAAGACTCGCGCCGCCGATAATCGCGTTCTGCGGTGCGCCCTTCACGCTCGCGTCGTACGGCATCATGCCCGTGCCGAAATCGAACTTCGCATACTTCTTGATGTTGGCGAGCGACCCCGACGAGTTGGTCAGGATGCCGCAATCGCCGCTATAGAACTTCGACACCGCCTCGTCCTTGCGGCCGACATACGTGAACGTGCCGTCCTTCGCCATGTTCTGCATGAACTGGATGTGCGCGATCTGCAGCGGCTTGTTGAATTCGAGCACCGCGTTGGTGCCGTCGAAGCCATTGTTCTCCGACGCAAACGGCAGGCCGTGCCATGCGCTGTAGTTCTCAAGCTGAATCCAGCTCTGCCAGCCGGACGAATAACCACACATGCCAATCGCTTTCAGCTTTTTCGCATCGGCTGCGAGCTCGTCCCAGGTTTTCGGCGGATGGGTCGGATCGATGCCGGCTTTCTTGAACGCGTCTTTGTTGTAATACAGGACCGGCGTCGAGCTGTTGAACGGCATCGAAATCAGGTGACCCGTCTTCGAGTCGCTGTAATAACTGGCGATGGTTGGTACGAACGCCTTTTCATCGAGCGGAACACCGGCTTGCTTGAATACGTCGGAGACCGGAATGACGGCTTTCTTGGCCTGGATCATCGTGGCGGTGCCCACTTCATACACCTGCAGGATGGCCGGCGCGTTGCCGCTGCGATACGCCGCAATGCCCGCGGCCATCGTCTGGTCGTAGCTGCCCTTGAAGACCGGCACGATCTTGTAGTCGCTTTGCGATGCGTTGAAATCGTTTGCGATGTCGTTCACGCGCTCGCCGAGCGCAGATTCCATCGCGTGCCAGAACTGGATTTCGGTGGCGGCTTGTGCCTGACTGGCGCCAAAGGCGAATACAGCGGCAATGGAAAACGCGCTGACCAACAACTTGCGACTACTCATGACTAACCTCTCCTTGAACCCCGGTGGAGTTTTTTTGGTTGGGACAAACGCAGAAAGCGCCTGGAACGCGGCATTCTAATTGTCGTCTATGACGAATAGACGTCCATATTCTTTTAATGCGTATCGATCCGTCATGCCCGCGATGTAATGGGCGATCAGGCGCGCTTGCGGGCTGCCCGACGCGCTCTCGCTGCCGCGGGGGTCGTTGGCCGACTCTTCCGCAATCGGTCCGCGCGCCTGATAGGCCGGTGGCAGCAGGCGCGGGTCGTCGTTGAACGCCTTGAAAAGGCCACTCACCACGCGTCCCGCTTTGTTAGCCATCCGCATGACCTTGTAGTGCCGATACAGGTTCTTGTAAAGGAAGCGCTTGAGTTCGGTCGCCTGGGCGGCGACTGTCTCGCTGTGGGTGACCAGCGCCGGGGCGTCGCGCACGTCGTCGACCGATTGCGGATTCAGCCGCGCCAGGTTCTCGCTCGTCGAGTCGATCAAATCCACGATCAGCGTGTTGATGATCCGGCGGATGGTCTCGTGAATCAGCCGGCGCCCTTCAATATCCGGATACTCCCCGCGCGCTGCTTCGTAGTGCGTCTGCCACAGCGCGACATCGGCGAGCTGGTCGAGGGTGATCAGGCCGGAGCGCAGGCCGTCGTCGACGTCGTGATTGTTGTAGGCGATTTCGTCGGCTACGTTCGCGATCTGGGCTTCTATCGACGGCTGCTTGCGATTCAGAAACCGCTCGCCCAACGCGCCGAGCTTCAGCGCATTCTCATGCGAGCAGTGCTTGAGAATGCCTTCGCGGGTTTCGAAGCAGAGGTTCAGGCCGTTGAATGCGCCGTAGTGTTCTTCCAGCTCATCGACCACCACCAGGCTCTGCAGATTGTGTTCAAAGCCGCCGTGATCGCGCATGCATTCATTTAGTGCATCCTGCCCGGCATGGCCAAACGGCGTATGGCCGAGATCGTGCGCCAGCGAAATGGCTTCGACCAGATCTTCGTTCACGCGCAGGTTACGCGCCACGGAACGGGCGATCTGCGCGACTTCCAGGCTATGCGTCAGGCGGGTGCGAAACAGGTCGCCTTCGTGATTCACGAAAACCTGTGTCTTGTATTCGAGCCGGCGGAACGCCGTGGAGTGAACAATACGATCACGATCGCGCTGGAACTCGGTGCGCGCAGCGGGCGGTTTTTCTTCGAAGCGCCGGCCACGCGACTCGGCCGAATGCGCAGCATACGGGGCGAGATGCGCCTCGAGTGCGAAGGACGTCGGCGTGACGCTGGAAAACTGAAATGTCTTGTCGCTCACCGGCTGCTCCGAATCATCGTCGTTTCGTTGTTGGCTTCGTTTGTGGCCATGAACTGTGGCGTTCTCTGCCGCGATGGCTACGGCCGACGGTCAGCCGGTGTAACGAAAGTCAGCGCACAGGTAAACCCGGAAGTCTCACGACTGAGCTTTGTCGCAACAACCCGCTGCTGAACGCAGCCGCGTCAGACGCTGGCGGCGAGCGTTGCGCGCACTGCATCGTCAGGCGCACCCGCGATCTTTGTATTGCCGAAACGCTCGAGCAGGATGAACTTGATCTCGCCTGCTTCGGCTTTCTTGTCGACCTTCATCAAGTCGATATAACGATCCGCGCCAAGCGCCGGCGCCTTGACCGGCAGCTTCGCCGCAGCGATCACCCGGGTAAGCCGCTCACGCGAGGTTTCATCGAGCCGGCCAAGCCGTACGGACAGGTCGGCTGCCATTACCATGCCGCAACCGACTGCCTCACCATGCAGCCACTCCCCATAACCAAGGCCGGCTTCAATTGCATGACCGAACGTGTGGCCGAAATTGAGAATGGCGCGCAAGCCGCCTTCGCGTTCGTCGGCGGCTACCACCGAAGCCTTCACTTCGCATGAGCGCTTCACTGCATGCGCGAGCGCAGTCGGATCGCATGCGTTCAAAGCCGCGACGTTCGTCTCTATCCAGTCGAAGAATTCGCTGTCGGCAATGGCGCCCGTCTTGATCACTTCCGCAATTCCCGCTGCGAGTTCGCGCGGCGGCAGCGTGCGCAGTACCCCAATGTCGGCGATGACCGCTTGCGGCTGATAAAACGCGCCGATCATGTTCTTGCCGAGCGGATGGTTGATGCCAGTCTTCCCGCCCACCGACGAATCGACCTGCGCGAGCAGCGTGGTCGGCACCTGGATAAAGGGCACGCCGCGCATATAACTGGCAGCGGCAAAACCCGTCATGTCGCCGATCACCCCGCCGCCCAGCGCAATCAGCGTGGTCTTGCGGTCGGCGCGGCCGGCCAGCAGCGCGGTGAAAATCTGGTTGAGCGTCTCGAGATTCTTGTGCGCCTCACCGTCGGGCAGAACGATGGTCGTGACTGCCTTGCCGAGCGGCGCGAGCGCGGCGCGGAGCGCTTCGCCGTACAGCGGATCGACAGTCGTGTTGGTGACAATAGCGACCGACGAGCCCGCAATATGCGGCGCGTACAGTTCGGTCCGGTCAATCAGCCCGGTGCCAATATGGATGGGGTAGGCGCGATCGCCCAGTTCGACGTTGACGGTAATCATGGCGGACATTATGACGTAGCCGGCTTGACGATACCGGCCATCTCCAGTTGCATCAACACCATGTTGACGAGGTTATTCACGGTCGGCCGGCCGGTTTCCACGATGAAATGCGCGCACTCCTGATACAGCGGATCACGCGTCTTGTAGAGCGCTTCCAGCTTGCCGCGCGGGTCGTCGGTCTGCAGCAGCGGCCGGTTTTTATCGCGTCGCGTACGTTGCCACAATTCGTGCGGCGTGGCGCGCAGGTAGATCACCAGCCCGCGACTCTTCAGATGTTCTCGATTCTCCGCGCGGAGAATCGCGCCACCGCCGGTCGCAAGCACAATATTCTCGCGCCGCGACAACTCGTCGATCACATCCGCTTCGCGCTGCCGGAAGCCGTCCTCTCCCTCGACCTCCCAGATCACCGGGATGCGCGCACCCGTGCGCACCTCGATTTCGTGGTCGGAATCAACGAAAGAACGTTGTAACCGGCGCGCGACCGCCCGCCCCACGGTGGTCTTTCCAGCCCCCATGAGTCCGACAAAAAATACGTTCGCGTTCGCTTGCCCGGCTTCCAACTCGCTTCCTTGTGCATTGATTCCGGTCCCGATTCTGGTCCCGTCCGTGCGGGAGCTTAAGGGCAAAAGGGCCGCTTTGTCGAGTCGGGAAGGCTTGCCGGCGGCCTTCACAGAGGCGCCGGAACGATATGTGGGGTGATGAAAATGACCAGTTCGCTGCGTGCATTGCGGCGCGCGGTGTGACGAAAAAGCCAGCCCAATACCGGGATTTTACCGAGCAGCGGGACCCTCGTGACATCCTCGCGTTCATCAGTGGAATATATCCCGCCGATTGCCACCGTGCCGCGGTCCTCCACCTCCACGCGCGTCTGGACGTGCTTGGTGTTGATCGCCGGGCCGGCCGCCGTCTGCTCATCGACACTGTCTTTCGAAACATCGAGATCCAGGATCACGTGACCATGCGGTGTTATTTGGGGCTCGACCTCCAGTTTCAGCGCGGCCCGGCGAAACTGGACGCCCGACACGCCGTTACCCACTTTTGCCTGATACGGTAATTCCGTGCCCTGCTCGACTATCGCCTTCACGCGATCCGCCGTGATCACGCGGGGACTCGACACAATCTGACCGCGCCCCTCGTTTTCAAGCGCGCTCAACTCGACGTTCAGCAAGCGCGTAGCCTGCGCGGCGAATAGCGTCAGGCCGGCGGTCGCGGCGTCGAACCCGCCAATCGGCCGCGCCGATAAGTCGAATACCGCGCCGTCCGCGCCTGCTACAAGACCGCGCGCGGTGGAGTCGCCGGTGGGCGTCATCGATAGTTTCACGCCGAGATTGCGCGAAAAACCGGCGTCCCCTTCCACAATGCGCGCTTCGATCATCACCTGCGGCGTCGGTCGGTCGATCTGCGCGATCAGCTCGGCGATCTGCGCGACGCGGGCCTCCAGGTCAGTTACGAACAGCAGGTTGGTGCGGGCATCGGCCATGACTGAACCGCGCTTCGATAACACCCGCTGGCTGCCCGAGCCCGTCAGGAGCTTGCGCACGTCGTCGGCACGCGGGTAGCGCAAAACGAACGTGCGGCTGCCGAGCGGTTCGAGATCGGCTGCACGGGCGTGCGCTTCGTAGCGAAGGCGCTCGCGCGCCGCCAGTTCGCTAGTAAGGGCCCGTCTTGCCCGGCGAATTCACCGCGCCCGGTTGCGCGACAGCGACTGCCGCAGGTCGCGCAGCAGCCACCCGCCGGCGCATTTCCACGATCTCCACAGCTCGTACGCCTGTCACGTTCTCAAGCGCTTTAAGCCACACGGCGGCCGTGTGCGAATCCGGTGCGCTGGCGGCAAGCTCAACTTCGCTCACACGCTGCGTCACCCGCTGCAAGCCGATATTCCCCCGCGATGCCCCCTGCGCCAGCGCGTCGAGCAAGCCGAGACACCGGGCACGCGGCTCGGCTATCGGCGTGGCGGCGGCCTGTGCTCGCCGCTCCAGCGCCTGGCGCTCGACCAGACGCGCATGTTCCGCGACCGGCGCACTCAACTGCCGCAACGCGACGTGAAGCGAGTCTCGCTTCTCTTCCATATGCACCCGTTCCAACGCGTCCCAGCCAGCCACCGCGCCGACAGCAGCACACCCGGCCAGACCCGCTCCCGCAAGCAGCGACAGCGCCCGGTTACGTGCTCGACGCCGGGCACCTGACCGGTACGGCAGCAGATTGAATGCATGCAAACCGACCGCGCTCATGGCATCACCTCGCGCAGCGCAAGTCCCATTGCCACGGCAAACAGCGGCGAATGCGCGAGACGTTCGTCCACCCGTTGCGCGCCGTTGCAAAACGGCGCGCATTCAAACGGCATGACCGGACACCCGAACAACGCGGCCAACATAGGTGTGGAAACGCCGGCTCGATTGAGCAGTTCGATATCTCCGCCGATATAAATCCAGTACACGCGTGGATCGTCGCCAACCAGATCCGTCAGCGCTTCAGCCGCGCTCGAATATTCCGGCGACGGGTAACGTATCTCGTTCTCCACGCCATCCTCTCCGACAAGCCACGCATGCAGCCCGGCGCTCTCTACCAGCAAGCGACGAAACGCTCCAGCGGATCAATCTCAATAGACGCCGAATAGCGCAGGGCGCGCAGCGCCGCGCCGGGTTCGATCCCCGCCACGCGCTCGGCTGCCGCCAGCACGGCCGGTTCGAGCAAACCGCGCGGATCGTGTCCCCGCCACCGAAATGGACAGCTGGCTGGCCTGCGTAAGCCGCGCGAGCGGCGCTCGCGTGGTGAACGTAGCCGACGCCGGCAACGCCATTGCACACCGCAGCGAGCGCAGCGGGGCTCGCGCCGGCAACCGTGAAAACGCTTCGCGCAGCGCAGCCGAGATAGCCGGCCGGTCGATGAAATCACCGCCTATCACTGCGCCCGGTTCAAGCAGAACCTCCCCCAGCCGCTCGACACAAACCGGCCGGTCCGCCTGCAACCGCTTGCTGACAACGGCCAGCCTCACCGCCCCTTCGGTAATGTCGATACCCGCCGCGAACCGGCGCGTGACGGTCAGGACCGATCCGCGCAATGGTGTTTGCGTACCCATGCTCATTCTCTCTTTCAAGGCCGCGCACCGAACCGTTCGGGCGCTGGCAATGAAACGATTGTGGGCAGCAGAGGTGGTTGCCACCATTCGTCCAAGTGGCTAACGTAAAGGGTGGACGAGGATTAAACGCCGGACGGCAGCGAGCATGAAACGAGCGTGGACAGCATCGAAACAATGCGATGCAAACGTTAGCCGCGTCAGTCCGTCAACGCTTATCGTGATGAAAAAGGTGTCGCCGCACCCTGTGCGCAACACCTAAGTAAGCCAGACGAAAGCCTTAAAGTTGGGCAGCTATAATCGCGGGACCGTTTTTTGGTGGTGCCATGCAATCTCAGTCTCCGTCGTCCCCTCCGTCCCGTCATCCCGATTCCCCGAAGCGTGTTCGCCCGCTCTGGATCAGGCTTCTGCTCGGATTGTTAATTTGTATTGTCGGATTGATTGTGAGCGCGGGGCTCGTGCTCGGTTACGCGCTGGTCGTGGCGCAGCCCAATCTGCCGTCGCTCGAGGCGCTCACCGACTACCGCCCGAAAGTGCCGCTGCGGGTCTACACGGCCGATCACGTGCTGATTGGCGAATTCGGCGAGGAACGGCGCAGCGTCGTGCGCATCCAGGACGTGCCGGATTATCTGAAGAAAGCGGTGCTCGCCATTGAGGACGCGCGTTTCTACGACCACGGCGGTGTCGACCTGACCGGTATCCTGCGCGCCGGCACGGTGGCGTTGACGAACGGCCATGCGTCCCAGGGCGCAAGCACGATCACGATGCAGGTCGCGCGAAATTTCTTCTTGTCGAGCGAAAAGACCTACACCCGCAAGATCTACGAGATGCTGCTCGCGTACAAGATCGAGCGCGCGCTCACGAAGGACCAGATCCTCGAGGTCTATATGAACCAGATTTATCTGGGACAGCGGGCCTATGGGTTTGCGAGCGCCGCGCGGGTCTATTTCGGCAAAGATCTGAAGGACATCACGCTAGCCGAAGCAGCCATGCTCGCCGGCTTGCCGAAAGCGCCCTCCGCGTACAACCCGGTGGTCAATCCGAAACGCGCGAAGGTGCGCCAGCAATACATCCTGGAACGGATGCTCGAACTGCACTACATCACGCAACAGCAGTATGAGGACGCGGCGAAACAACCGCTCGTGGTGAAGGGCGCCGGGCGCGAGTTCAGCGTGCACGCCGAGTACGTGGCGGAAATGGTGCGCCAGATGATGTACACGCAGTATCGCGAAGAGGCCTACACGCTGGGCCTGAACGTGGTGACAACCATTGATTCCGCCGATCAGGACGCAGCCTATCGTGCCGTGCGCAAAGGCCTGATGGATTATGAGCACCGGCATGGGTATCGCGGGCCGGAAGGGTATATCGATCTGCCGACTGACGCCGACGATCGCGAGCAGGCTATTGACGACGCCCTCGTCGACCATCCCGACAACGGCGAAATCGTGGCGGCGGTCGTCACCGAGGCAAACCCGAAGCAGGTGAAGGCAAGCTTCATCGATGGCAATGTGGCCGTCGTTCAAGGCAACGATCTGAGGTTTGTCTCCAGCGCCCTCAGCACGCGGGCGCAACCGAACCAGCGTATCCGGCCGGGCGCGATCGTACGCCTGATGAAAAACGACGACGACAACTGGGTCATCACCCAACTGCCGCAGGTGGAAGGCGCATTCGTTTCCATCGTGCCGCAGGACGGCGCGATCCGCTCGCTGGTGGGCGGCTTCGACTTCAACAAGAATAAATTCAATCACGTCACTCAGGCGTGGCGCCAGCCGGGTTCGAGCTTCAAGCCGTTCATCTATTCGGCGTCGCTGGAAAAGGGCTTGTCGCCGGCGACCATCATCAACGACGCGCCGCTGTTCTTCAGCGCTGCCGAGACCGGTGGCCAGGCATGGGAGCCGAAGAACTACGGCGGCGGTTTCGACGGCCCCATGCCCATGCGCACGGCATTGATGAAATCGAAGAACCTGGTTTCCATCCGGATCCTGAACAACATCGGTCCGAAGTATGCGCAAGGCTATGTGACGAAGTTCGGTTTCGACGCTTCCCGTCAACCGGCGTATCTGCCAATGGCGCTTGGCGCAGGCCAGGTTACGCCGCTGCAGATGGCGACGGGCTATTCAGTGTTCGCAAACGGCGGATACCGTGTGAATCCCTATCTGATCGCCGATATCACCGATCCGCGCGGCGCCGTGGTCTCGCATCCGCAGCCGCTGGTCGCCGGCAACACCGCGCCGCTCGCCATTACCCCGCGCAACGCCTACGTGATGAACAGCCTGCTTCAAAGCGTGGCGCAACGCGGTACAGGCGCACGAACCAACCAGTTGAAGCGGACCGACCTTGCCGGCAAGACCGGCACGACGAACGATTCCCACGACGCATGGTTCGCCGGTTACCAGCATTCACTGGTGGCCATCGCGTGGATTGGGTACGACGCGCCGCGCAGTCTCGGCGACAAGGAAACGGGTGGCGGACTAGCCCTGCCGGTGTGGATGGAGTACATGAGCCGGGCGTTGCGCGGCGTGCCGGAATACAAGTCGACCATGCCTCCCGATGTGGTCTCGCTCGGGGGCGAACTCTATTTCGACGACATGACGCCGGGCCACGGATTCGTGGCAACCATCGGTGTGAGTCAGGCCGCGCCGGAAGACGTCAGCGGCACAGCGCCCGCGCCCGCGCCGCAAGTCGGCGAGCAGGAAAAGCAGGACATCATGAATCTGTTCAAGGGTCAGTAAGTCCTGAATTCAAGCCCCGGCCAGCCCGGGGCTTGAACGCCAGATCAAACGGCAGATATCACGCTGAAAATCGAATCGCCTCGCCAGCCTGTTCGCTGGCGTATTGGCTGAGTGCCTCAAAAAACTCGCTGCCGTCCCGCGTATTGCGCCATGCACCGTCCACATAGCGGTAGTGAAAACCGCCCGCCTTTGCGGCGAGCCAGAGCTCGTGCATTGGCGGCTGCAAGTTGACAATCAGCTTCGAGCGGTTCTCGAATTCGAGCGTCAACACATTGCCGCTGCGCTCGAATTCGACATCGGCTTCGAGGCCGTCCACGTCCCGCTCGATGGCCGCCAGCGCAGCCTCGGCGAGGGTCAGGTATTCGTTGTCGGTCATGCTAAACTCCATCGATTAATTAGTCAGGGACAGCAATGCAAGTCGTCTTCCGGATGAGCGCGATTGTAGCGGCTTTGGCCATTTCCGCCGGCACGCTGCTCGCCGCCTGTGGTCAGCGCGGACCGCTCTATTTGCCCACCACTCCACCCATTCCGGCGCGTCCCGCCAGCATGCCCCCATTGCCGGCGAGCGATGCGAAAAGCGCGAGCGCACCGGCAGCAGCATCGTCCGCCTCGTCTGCTGTCAGCGTCGGCGACGTGCCCGACACATCCGGCACGGCGCTGTCGCTCTCCCCTGACGACAATTTGAAATCACCCGAGTCGGCATCGGCACCCAAAGCCGCCTCCTCCGGCGAATAATCGTTGCCATACCGCGCTTGGGCCGAATCCGGCCAAGCGCGTCAGCAGAACCAGAAAACTCATGACTCAATCCGCATTCTCGCGCGCCGAAGGCGTGCTGCAGGTCGAAGGCGTTTCGGCCGCGTCGCTGGCCGACCAGTTCGGCACACCGCTCTACGTCTATTCGCGCAGTGCGTTGAGCGACGCGTATAAAGCTTACGCCGATGCCTGCAACGGCCGCCGCGCCACTATCCACGTAGCGGTGAAAGCCAACAGCAACCTCGCGGTACTGAACGTATTCGCGCGACTGGGCGCGGGCTTTGACATCGTCTCGTCGGGTGAGCTGGCGCGTGTCCTGGCCGCGGGCGGCAAGGCCGAAAACACCGTGTTCTCCGGCGTGGGCAAATCGGCGGCGGAAATGCGCGAAGCACTCGATGCCGGCGTGAAGTGCTTCAACGTCGAATCGATTCCCGAACTGCATGCACTCAATGAAGTGGCCAAGGCGGCGGGCAAACAAGCGCCGGTGTCGCTGCGCGTGAATCCCGATGTCGATGCCAGGACGCATCCGTATATTTCCACGGGCCTGAAGTCGAACAAGTTCGGCGTGGCTTTCGCCGACGCTCGCGCGACCTACGCGCAAGCAGCAGCCATGTCGCATCTCGACGTAATCGGGATCGATTGCCATATTGGTTCGCAAATCACCGAAGTGAGCCCGTATCTCGACGCCGTCGACAAATTGCTGGACCTCGTCGAGCAGATCGAGGCTGACGGCACGAACATTCATCACGTCGATGTCGGCGGTGGACTCGGCATCACGTACGACGACGAAACGCCGCCGGCTATCGGAGAATTCGTACGTGCGGTGCTCGCGCATATCGATGAACGCGGACACGGTCATCGTGAAGTGTATTTCGAGCCAGGCCGCTCGCTGGTCGGCAATGCGGGCGTGTTGCTCACGCGCGTGGAATACCTGAAGCCCGGTGCGGAAAAGAATTTCGCCATCGTCGATGCCGCCATGAACGACCTCGCGCGTCCTGCGATGTATCAGGCATTCCATCGCATGGAAGCAGTGGAACAGCGTGCGACAAAAGCGCAGCTCTACGACGTGGTCGGTCCCGTGTGCGAAAGCGGCGACTGGCTCGGCAAGGATCGCATGCTCGCAATAGAACAAGGCGACCTGATCGCGATTTTCTCGGCGGGCGCCTACGGCTTCGTGATGAGCTCGAACTACAATACGCGCCCGCGCGCCGCCGAAGTCATGGTCGATCGCGAACGTGCGCGCCGAGTGCGTGAGCGAGAAGAAGTGACGCAGTTGTTCGCAGGCGAATCGATTTTCCCGGACTGACTTCAGTTGGTCCGAGCAGCATGAAAAAGGGCGACGCCATTAAGCGTCGCCCTTTTTCATGTGCGCTCCGATCGATCCGCTAAACCGGGCGTGCCCGCGTGATCCGCGAGCGCAGCCAGACGACCACCCGCCACGCCAGCAACACCACCACGATCGAGCCATAGATCTTTGGCAGGAAGAGATCGTGCTTGCCCGCTTTCATCCACCAGAAGTGCAGGATCGCGAGCACGGCGATCGGATAGATCAGCCTATGCAGCGTTTGCCAGCGGCGCCCCAGCTTCCTGACCATGGCTTTCGGCGACGTCACGGCGAGCGGGATCAGCAGCACGAACGCCGAGAAACCAACCAGGATGAACGGCCGCTTGACGATGTCCTTGAGGATGGCGAAGACATCGAACCATTTGTCGAACCAGACGTATGTGGTGAAGTGCAACACGACATAGAAGAACGCAAACAACCCGAGCATCCGGCGAAAACGCAGGAGCGCGTTCAGGCCTGTCAGCCGGCGAACCGGCGTGACGGCAAGCGTGATGCACAGGAACACGAGCGTCCACAGGCCGGTCGAGCGGGTGATGAATTCGATCGGATTTGCACCCAGTCCGCCCGTGAAGCCCAGCAGCACGATGCGCGCGAGCGGATACAAACCGCCAAGAAACACAGCCACTTTCGCCGGCACGATCCAGTTGATGCCACCTGCGGCAACGCGCGTTGCCGGCTTTCTTTTGACATCGGAAGCCACAGCCATCCTCTTCCCCTAAACCCTAAAAATTGGCCTTGAGATCCATGCCCCGATACAGCGACGCAACCTGGTCGCCGTAGCCATTGAACATCAGCGTCTTGCGCTTTGGCGTGAAGAAACCGTCCTCGCCAATGCGCCGTTCCGTTGCCTGGCTCCAGCGCGGATGATCGACATTCGGATTCACGTTCGAGTAAAAACCGTACTCCTTCGGCGCATATTCGCTCCAGCTCGTCTTCGGCTGCTGCTCGACAAACCGGATCTTCACCAGCGATTTCGCGCTCTTGAAGCCGTATTTCCAGGGCACCACGACACGCACCGGCGCTCCGTTCTGATTCGGCAGCACTTCACCGTACAAACCAACGGTCAGCAGCACGAGCGGGTTCATCGCCTCGTCCATGCGCAAACCTTCGGAGTACGGCCAGTCGAGAATGGGATCGGACAGCCCGGGCATCTGCGAGGGATCAGCCAGCGTGATGAACTGCACGTACTTCGCGTTGCCCGTCGGCTGTGCGCGCTTGATGATTTCGGACAACGGAATGCCGATCCACGGAATCACCATCGACCACCCTTCCACGCACCGCAACCGATAAATGCGCTCCTCGAGCGGCGCGAGTTTCAGGATTTCGTCGATGTCATACACCTTCGCGTTCTTGATCTCGCCTTCCACCGATATCTTCCACGGCCGAGGCCGCAGCGTATGCGCGTTTTGCGCCGGATCGGCCTTGTCCGTGCCGAACTCGTAGAAGTTGTTGTAGCTCGTGATGTCCTTGAACGGCGTCACCTTGTCCAGCGCGACGAATTTCGTGTTCGTGGTCGCCGCGAGCTTCTGACCCTTTGCATCGGGCGATGTCATGGTAGCGAGCGCTTCGCCGTTCACGCCTACAAGCCCGGTCGCGGCCAGCACACCCGCGGCCCGCAACACGCGCCGGCGGTTCTCGAAGAACGCGCGCGGCGTAATCTCGCTTCGGGCGATGTCGTCGCCGAAAAGCTGGCGTGTGTGTTTCATACCCATTTCGATACTCCTGGAATTCGTGTTTCGGCCTGCGTCAACGCCGCCGTTGCTATAGCTATATTCGTGGCAAACACCGAATCGGTTTCAGCTATTCCGCCCAGGCAATAAAAAAACCGCCAGCAAATCTTGCATGGCGGTTTTTTTGACGGCGTTTAGCGGCAGATGTTACAGCTTGCCGTAACTATGCAGGCCGGAGAGGAACATGTTGACGCCAAGGAAAGCGAACGTGGTGACCAGCAAACCGGTTAGCGCCCACCATGCGGCCACCGAGCCGCGCAAGCCCTTCATCAGGCGCATGTGCAGCCATGCGGCGTAATTCAGCCACACGATCAATGCCCACGTTTCCTTCGGGTCCCAGCTCCAGTAACCGCCCCACGCTTCGGCGGCCCAGAGCGCACCAAGAATGGTCGCGATGGTGAAGAACGCGAAACCGACTGCAATCGACTTGTACATCACGTCGTCGAGCACTTCGAGCGACGGCAGGCGATCCGCCAGAATGCCGCGTTCCTTGACCAGATAGGCCACCCCGACCATGGCCGCCAACGCAAAGCTGCCATAACCGATGAAATTCGCCGGCACGTGGATCTTCATCCACCAGCTTTGCAGCGCGGGCACGAGCGGCTGGATCTGCTGAGCATCGCGGGCAATGGAATACCACATCAGGAAACCGACGGCCGCGCTGATCACCAGCAACACGAACGCGCCCATGGCACGCGTGCTGTAGTGCTGCTCGTAGTACAGGTAAAACAGCGATGTGATCAGGCAGAACAGCACGAAAACTTCATACAAGTTCGAAATCGGGATATGGCCCACGTCCGAACCGATCAAGTAAGACTCGTACCAGCGCACCATCAGGCCGGTGAAGCCCATCAGCACTGCTGCCCAGGTCATCTTCGAGCCGATCGCGCCGCCGGTAGGCGAACGCGAAATCAGGCCGATCCAGTAGAACACCGTGGCCAGCACGAGCAGCGCGCTCATCCACAAGATGGCCGACTGGCTGGACAGAAAGTATTTCAGGAAGAAGTTGGTGTCGGCGCGCGCGAGGTCGGAGTGATAAAGCTGAAGCGACGACAGCGACAACAACGCAATGCACGCAATCAGCAGCCGCACCGGCTTCCAGCGCCATCCGAGCACCACGAACGTGGGCACGGCGCAGCAGAGCACCAGCTTGTCGTAGTAGTTCATGAACGGGTGATACCGGAACAGCGCGAAACCCGCCCCGGCGACCATTGCCAGTGCGAACAGCCAGTCGGTCGGGCCGAGACGCTTCAGAAACGGACGTTCGTCGAAGAGGTTCGGATCGACGGGTACTTTGCCCGCGCGCTGTTGCGCCGAAGTCGAATGCGAGGAGGCTTGTGTGAGGTCCATGTTCTTACCGAGTTGAATCCTGCGAGCCGGTGGACTTGGTGTCCGCGGGCGTTTCCGGTGATGAAGGTACCGGCTGTGACTTGACGCCCAGCATGGCGCCGATCGCGTCGCGCGTTTGCGCGAATTCCTTCTCGAAATCGAGCGTGCGGCGTGCGGTGGACATTGCCATCAATACGCTCGTGCCGCCCGCTGGCGTGTCTTTGAGCCAAAACCAAAGACGACGTTCACGCACATAAAACATCGAGAAAATGCCAAGCACGAGTAGCAGGCTGCCAAGATACACCACTTTTTTGCCCGGCGCGCGCGTCAACTGGAACACGGAAGCCTGGATCTGCTTGAATGAATCGAGTTGCAGAAAAACCGGTGATCCGTACAGAAAGCTGTCCGAAAGTGCATTGATTGACGATTGCACGAATTGCGTGTTTTTCGCGTCCGGTTGCGCTTCCGGCAGGCCATTCTGGGCACGCGAGATCTGCCAGAGGTCCCAGGTCGCGCCTTCCAGCATGCGCAGCAACAAACCTGCCGCTTTTTCCTGCTCGCCCTTGGGCACTGATTTGTCGATAAAACCTGCTATTGCCTGGAAACCGCCCAATGTAGCGCCCGGTTGCCCCGATACCGCAGCCACGCCGGTTTCGTCCGCGCCGGCAAACAGGTTCAGCACCCGGGACGCGCTCTCTTCCAGATGCTTCTGCAAGTCCGCGTTGGCTTCCGGCACCGAGCGCTTCGCGAAACGACGTGCGGCTTCGTCACGCATGGCGGGCGTTTCCAGAGCGGCGCGCAGGTTCATCCACTGCTTGATCGAGCTCTGGTCGTCGGCGGGAATGCGCAAATAGCGGAACGGATCGTTCGGGCTCAAGCGCATGCCGGCGAGGAACATTGGCTGGCCTTGTACGTCGACGGGCAGCATGTAGTTGTTGAACTCGCGCGCCTGGCCGTCCGTGCCCCGCACCTTGTATTGCACCGATGGCCCGACGTTACGCAGATCCGTGGGCTTCGACGTCTTCGCGCCGGAACCCAGCCGTTCATCGAAGGCCTGCTTCAGCGTCTGCGTCTGGCCGACACCGCGGGCGTCGATCGAGCCGTTGCCGTCAGTGACGTTTTCCACGTTGATGGCGCGGAAATCGGTGAATTCCACGGTTTCACCCTGCCCGCCGATGATCTGCGGGCTCATCGGCGCCGTGCCGCCAATGGCGCCGTCGAACGGCGTGGTTTTAGCGCTGCCGCCGGTCATGGGCCAAGCGGTCATCGACAGTTTCGAGCCACCATCCTGAAAGCTCGATTGATAGATCGAAATGCCGTCGTAGGTGAACGGTTTGTTCACTTCCACGCGTGCCGGGATACGCTTGCCGGTCGCATGATCGATCACGACAATGTCGCTCGCGAACAGCTTGGGCATACCCGTCGAGTAATAATCGACGATGAATTTATTCAGCTGGATCGAGAACGGCAGATCCTGGATCAACGACCCGTCCTGCTGATTCAGGATGGCGGTTGCGACATGCTGCCCTTCCGGCACCCAGGCATAACCGCGGAACGTGAGATTCGACGTCGGCAGCCGGTGATTCGGCGCAATGTCGTTGATGACTTCATTCGATGCAATAGGCGTCTTGTTGAAGAGCCACATCTGCAGCTTGATGGGCAGGTTGCTGTCCAGCAGGCCGCCAATGCAGATGATCACGATCGCCAGATGCGCCGAGATATAACCGAGCTTCGTCAGTGCGCCGCGCTTGGCCGCGATCAGCGTGGCGCCGCTATCCGTTTCGCGCGTGACGAACTTGTAGCCCATCTTGGCGGCGAGCCGTTGCAGGCTGGCGGAGGTCTCGGCGCGATTTCCCGCGACCGGCGAGAATTCACCCTTGTGATGGAATGCGCGCAGGCTGCCTTCGCGCACCCGGTCCTTCCAGCTCTTCATATCCGCGATCATCTTCGGGCCGTTGCGGATCACGCACAGCGACACCGAGATCACCAGGAAAATCAGAATCAGCATGAACCACCACGCGCTATACACGTTGTAGAGGCTCAGGCCGCGGAAGATATCGGCCCAGAACGGACCGAACTGATTGACGTAGTTCGGATACGGATCCTCTTGCGTAAGAACCGTACCGATAATGCTTGCTATCGCAAGGATGACGAGCAGCGAGATGGCGAAGCGCATCGAACTTATTGTTTCGATGGCATGACGGACGCTGCTACGACTCGACTTCGACTGCAATCCCGACGTGGTGACGCTCATTCAAACTCCGGCTGAACAGCAAAAAAGGGTGGAGACGCAAGCGGTCTTTGACCGGCGTCCCACCCTTTTTCTTATTTTGCGTGCCGGCCTCGTCGGACCGGCTCGTACATCATTCGACTGCGACTATGACTTGCGCACGTGACGTCCGGGCGACGCTGCGCGCATCTTAATGCAGACCCGCGATTGGTGCAGGCGGGTCGTGCGGGCCATTACAGACCGTTAGAAGCCGTCAATGAAGGCCTGCAATGTAGTCTGCGACCGCCTTCACTTCCGCCTCATTCAGGCGCAGCGCGATAGTGTGCATTGGCTCACTGTTGTTGCGCGTACCTTGCGCAAACGCGGTGAGTTGCGCTGCCGTGTAATCCGCCCATTGTCCCGACAGCCGCGGATACTGCACCGGCACGCCCATGCCCGTTGCACCATGACACGCGGCACACGCGGGCACGCCCCTGTCCGCAATGCCGCCACGGTAAATCTTCTGCCCGACCGGTACGGTGGCCTTGTCACGCGCGTAGCCCGGCTTGGCCTTCTGCGTCTCAAAATAGGCGGCCACGTTGACCATGTCCTGATCGTTCAACGCACCCGCAATACCCGCCATGATGGGGTTCTTGCGCGCCGGCTCTTTCGCGCCCGGCTGCGTCTTGTAATCCTTTAACTGCTTGACGATGTACTCGGCATGCTGGCCTGCGAGCTTCGGAAACGCGCCGCCGGCACTGTTGCCGTCCGCCCCGTGACACGATGCGCAAACCTGGGTGGCTATTGCCTGTCCCCGTGTCACGTCAGGCTTGACGGGGGCTCCGGGAGCACCCGCATCTGCTGCTTGCGCTGTGACTGTCCAGCCTACCAACCCCGCTCCTAATGCTGCTGCCACTTCCAGGACCATCAGAGTCTTGTACAGTCGGTTCATTCGCGTACCCTGTTTTTCGTCTTGTGAGAATGTGAGGTTCTGCAAAAAACGACGGTTACCGATGCACTGCAAGACACCAGACAGAGGACTCGGCACGGATTCAAAAGTCACCCGGCGCGCGCCCTGAAATCTGTCTTCAAACCTGTCTCACTCCTTATCCCGCTTGGGTCTTGCGTGCCCTGGCTGGTCTTCGTACAACCGTCGTATTGTACAATAACTCGCTAAACGCAAAGACGCCAGTCGGGGCAAGCCCAGTATTCAGTGGCTCCTTACAGCTCGAGTTTCCACAGAATTTCACTTTCGGTCTTCCCATGTCGTCATTCCTGCTCCATCAAGCCCGTTTCTTTACAACGGTCAACCACCTGAAGGACCTGCCTCCGACACCCCAGCCGGAGATCGCTTTCGCGGGTCGCTCGAATGCGGGCAAGTCGACGGCCATCAACCTGCTGTGCAACCAGAAGCGGCTGGCCTTCGCCAGCAAGACACCGGGGCGCACGCAGCACATCAACTACTTCGCCATAGGCCCCGCGGACCAGCCCAAGGCGCATGTGGTCGACTTGCCGGGGTATGGGTACGCAGAAGTTTCGGGTAACGCCAAGCTGCATTGGCAGCAGTTGCTGTCCACGTATCTGCAAAGCCGCGCACAGCTCGTCGGCATGATCCTGATGATGGATTCGCGCCGTCCGCTGACCGAACTCGACAAGATCATGCTCGACTGGTTTGCGCCAACGGGAAAGCCAATTCACGCTTTATTGACCAAATGCGACAAATTGACGCGTCAAGAAAGCATCAACACGTTGCGCGCGACCAAGAAGGCATTCGATGAGTACACGGCGGCCGGATATCGCGGCGAATTGACGCTGCAGCTCTTCTCCGCGCTCAAGCGCGTCGGGCTCGATGAAGCCCACGAGAAAATCGAAAGCTGGTTGATTCCGAAGTCTACCGAGGAAGTCGCGCCGGAAGACGAAGCGCAGTGAACCAGGTCGGGGACCGCCTGCGGGAAGGCTTTGAGGCGAATATTGAGATGCTTCGTGTCGCCCGGCATAAAAAAACCCGCCGCATGACGGCGGGTCAAACAGCCTGATCGAATCCTTTACGATCATCACAGGCACCCGCTCAGGGAGGAGAAGCGGGGAGTTCGGCGCCAGGCGCCTACCTCGATCGGTATGATATACCATTGTCTCGAAAAGGTTCTGGAGGCTGTCGCGCCCCGTATCTGCGGCGGTCGCGGCGGTTGAGCCAGCATCCATTCCCCCGAATCGCGTTATCCATCATCCCTCAAGCCAAGTCATGAGCTTCTATCCCCATCATCGTCCGCGCCGCATGCGTCGTGACGACTTTTCGCGTCGCCTGATGCGCGAAAACCTGCTGACCACCAACGATCTGATCTATCCCGTGTTTATTGTCGAGGGATCGAATGTGCGTCAGGCCGTCCCGTCCATGCCTGGCGTCGAGCGCACATCGGTCGATCTGCTGATGAAGGTGGCCGAGCAATGCGTCGAGCTGGGTGTGCCCGTCATTTCGCTGTTCCCGGCCATTGAACCCTCGCTGAAAACGCCCGATGGCCGTGAAGCGACGAACCCAGAAGGTTTGATTCCTCGCGCCGTTCGCGAGTTGAAGAAGCACTTTCCAGAACTGGGCGTACTCACCGACGTCGCGCTCGACCCTTACACCAGCCACGGTCAGGACGGTGTTCTCGACGAACATGGCTACGTCATCAACGACGAAACCAGCGAAATTCTCGTCGAACAGGCTCGCGCGCAGGCTGAAGCGGGCGTGGATATCGTTGCGCCGTCGGACATGATGGACGGCCGGATCGGCGCAATTCGCGAAATGCTCGAGAGCGATGGACATATCCACACGCGGATCATGGCGTATGCCGCAAAGTATGCATCGGCGTTCTACGGCCCGTTCCGCGATGCCGTCGGCTCCGCTGCGAACCTCGGCAAGAGCAACAAGATGACGTACCAGATGGACCCGTCGAATTCCGATGAAGCCCTGCGCGAAGTGCGGATGGATATCGAGGAAGGCGCGGACATGGTGATGGTCAAGCCGGGCATGCCGTATCTGGATATTGTGTATCGCGTAAAGGAAGAGTTTCGCTTTCCGACCTACGTGTACCAGGTCAGCGGCGAGTACGCGATGATCAAGGCCGCCACGCAGAATGGCTGGCTTGATCACGACAAGGCGGTGATGGAGTCGCTGCTGGCATTCAAGCGCGCGGGCGCGGATGGCGTGCTGACGTACTTCGCGCTGGATGCCGCTCGGCTTTTGCGGGCGTCGTCGAAGTAAAAGGGACGGCAGGTTGCAGGGGTTTGAGGCGGCGATGCGGTTGCTCGTTGCCTGATGCTTGATGTGGCGTTGCCACCCCATTACCCGGAGTTGTCAGGAGGTGGGGTTGAGGGGCGAAAGCCCTTCAGCACCCAGCGACAGATGCTATCCAGATTCCTGCGACACGGTTGCTGCGGGCCAGCAATGCCGCCTGCCCGTCCGCCTGGTAGCGGACTTTCTCCCGCCCCCGTCCGAGTGGCACACCGACCGGTTGTCAATTCAAACTATCGCCGCAAACACTCACACCAGCGGCAAACAGATCTCCGTCACCAAGTCGGCAGGTGCCACCTCCTTGGGATTGTTCAGATATTCCTCGAATACCGGCGCATCGGCGGCCTCGCGGCCCGACTGAACTAGCCATGTGCCATATAGCCACTGATAAGCCGCGTGCATATCGCTGTAGGGTCCTTTATGGCGGAGCACCGCATACTGGCCACCACGTAACGGCGTCACGCTGACCGGTGCGGCAACATCGATATCCCCAGGTAACACCACCCCTGCCTTCGATCTCAACTCCGCTTCAGCCACGATCCCCGGATCGTCATAGTAAATGCCGACCGTCCGAAACTCGGCCGGCAATAAATTCCTGGCGGCCAGCCAACCGAACAACGAATCGAACGCCTTGCCAATCTGCATATACGACCCGACGTGGTCGACAGACACAACGTTCATCGCCGGTACGTCACGAATCACCACTTCATGCATCGCCATTTGATCGTCTCCTGATAACGTCGGCCGAAACCGGCTGTGAGTGCCTTCTTTGCGGTACTGTGCCGGCGGCATGCCGAACGCAGCCCTGAACGTGCGCGAAAACGACTGCAAGCTGCTATACCCGGAACGCTCGGCAATCTCCGGGATCGGCATCGATCCATTAGCCAGATAGCCGCCCGCGCGATGCAACCGCAACCGCCGCACGGTCGTGGCGATAGTCTCGCCGTACATCGCCTGATAGATCCGATGCCAGTGATACGGCGACAAACACGCAATCTCAGCCAACCTGTCGATATCCAACGGCTCGTCGAGGTGATCGTAGATATGGTCGAGCACGCGGCTCAGTCGCGCTTCGTAGCGGGCTTGATAGGTGAGATCGTTCATGGGCGTCTCGATGAGAGCGGGCGTTGAGTACAGACAAAAGTATCACGACGCGATTTACCAAATCCTGCGGACTTGACGCGAGAGATTGAGACTTCTTCGGTGAAGGTCTGCGGTGAAGGCGGCCCGAAAAGCCGCTTCAGTGTTGATAGTGCTAGGTTATGGTCGGTTAATACGGCGACGGATCGAGGGTTCGAATCGCGGATCCCGAAAAAACGCGACGTGCGTCCGGTTCCGAACGCACATCAGGTTCCGCATGTGGAAAATCACGTCGTAGGTGCGGAAAGCTTGGCCAGGCTCTTCAAGAACGTATCCGCCGACTCGTACCCCACGACCCGCACCACTTCGTTGCCCTGCGCGTCGAAGAAGATGATGCCCGGCGGCCCGAACAGCTTGAAGCGCTTGAGCAACGCCTGATCGTCGGGATTATTCGCCGTAACGTCAGCGCGCAGCAGGTTAAGTTGCGCCAGGCGCGCGCGTATCCGCGGATCGCTGAACGTGAGATGTTCCATCTCCTTGCACGACACGCACCAGTCGGCGTAGAAATCCAGCATGGCGGGGCGGCCCGCGGCCTTGAGCGCCAGATCCAGTTCCGCCGATGACCTGACCGGTGCGAACGTCTCCCCCGGCGCGGATTGCTGCGCGCCGGTTCCAGCGCCGGAACCCGTTCGCGCAGCAAATACGGCCAGCGGCCGAAGCGGATCGGTGGATCCCGCAGCGAGTCCAACGAGCAGCGTAGCGCCCCAGATAGCGAGCGCTGCGCCGAATCCACGACCCAGCTTGCGCCATATCGACGCCGCCGCAGCAGCCGATGTAAACAGCCCCAGCGCCGCGGCCGCTATAAGCAGCCACAAAGCCGCCAAACTCATTTGCACGACAGTACCCAGCACCGGCCACACTATCCATAATGCCGCCGCGAGCAGCACGACGCCGAAAAACACCTTCACGCCGTCCATCCAGTTCCCAGCGCGCGGCAACAGCGTCCCCGCGCCGAGCCCAATGATCAGGAGCGGCACGCCGAGTCCGACGCCCATGGAAAACAATGCCGCACCGCCGAGCAGCGCATTGCCTGTATGCGCGATGAATGCGAGCACTGCAAAGAGCGGCGCGGTCATGCACGCACCGACCACGAGCGCTGACAACGCGCCCATGACGACAACCGCCGCGACCTTCCCGCCCGAGCGCTTCTGCGATGCCTGGTTGACGCTGTTTTGCCAGCGCGCGGGCAATGCAATATCGACACCGGCAATCAGCGTGAGCGCGAATATGGCCAGCAGCACGCCGAACGCGCCGAGCACCCAGGGGTTCTGGAGCCACGCGCCAAGACTCTGCCCGATCATCGCGGCGAGCACCCCTAGCACCGTGTAGACAAGCGCCATGCCAAACACATACGCGGCCGATAACCCGAACCCTCGCGATCGCGTTACGCGTGCGCCTTCACCAATAATGATCGCCGAGAGAATGGGAATCATCGGGTAAGAGCAAGGCAGCAAGCTCAACACGACGCCCGCCACGAAATACAAGCCGACGATCGCAAAAAAGCCGCCGCTTTCCAGCAAGGATTGCGCGTAATCGGCGTTGGTCGCGCGGTCGTACCAAGGCACGTCACTGGTGCTGGCCACCGGTGCCTGACCATTGGCACTGGCCGCCTGCAGGGCCGCGCCGCTTACGCGGTAAACGCGCTCCATCGGCGGATAACAAATGCCTTGGTCGGCACAGCCCTGCGACGTGACAGCAATATCGAACGGGCCGGAAGCCTGCTTCACCGGAATCCGGATCACGAGTTCGCCGCGATACGTTTCCACATCCTTGTTAAACGTCTGATCGAAGTGAACCTTGCCGGCGGGCAATTGCGGTTCGCCCAGCGTCGCCGTGCCATTCTTCACCGCAAACGCAAAACGCTCGCGATACATGTAATAGCCATCTGCGACCTTATATCGCACATCGATCTCGCCCGGTTTCTCCGTTGCACTAAATTTGAAAGCGACCGCCGGGTCAAGAAAATCGTCGGCCGCCTGGCTTGGCGAGATCGAGCAGAGCAGCAACACGAAGCACGACACCAGCATGAGAACTGCGTCGAGCGGCCGGCGCGCGAAGAAGGCAAAGGACTTAAACATTAAGAGGACGTGGAGTTTCCGCGGTAATCCATTGTCCATATGCAGCCGATGCATCCGCCTGCCACGAGACAATTTCAGGTGTTTCATAAGGATGATTTGCTTCGATAAAGCGCGTCAGTTCGTCGCCGCATGCGAGGCTCGTCTTGAACAGGAGCTGAAGCTCCTCGGCAAGCTCTACCTTACCTTTCCAGCGATACCGCGACTTGACCGTGCCCAGCTCCGTTACACAGGCGGCAAGCCGTGCGTCTATGGCTTGCTGTGCGAGCGTTGATGCCGCCTCGCTGTCGGGCAACGTTGTAAGAACGAGGACAACGGGCATGTTCAAGAAAAGCTCCGATGCGGTAGATATGCATGCAATCCTAGCACTGGACGTCAAAAGCCCGCATTCGGCCAATCGGCCTATCGCGCCGGATGCGAGCCGCGGACTACCGGCAGTTCAAACCCGGCGCGCAATAGAAAAAGGCCAAGCAAAGCTTGGCCTTTTTCTATTGCGAACAACACCGTGCTACCAGCTTATTCAGCTTCTTGCACGTCGTCGCCTTCAGCGAGTTCCGGACGATCCATCAGCATGACCAGTGCCATCGGCGCATTGTCGCCTTGGCGGAAGCCGAACTTCAGGATGCTCAGATATCCACCCGGACGCTTTTCATAGCGCGGGCCCAGGACTTCGAACAGCTTTGCGACGGAGTCACGATCGCGCAGGCGGTTGAACGCCAGACGACGATTTGCCAGCGACGGCTTCTTGCCGAGCGTGATCAGTGGCTCAACGACTTTACGGAGTTCTTTAGCCTTCGGCAGCGTCGTCTTGATGACTTCGTGCTCGATCAGCGAGTTCGACATATTACGGAGCATAGCCAGACGGTGGCTGCTCGTGCGGTTCAGTTTCCGCAAACCATGTTTATGGCGCATTTTGAATTTCCTAATTAACCAAGTTTAGATCCAGCTCTTCTATTGCGTCTCTTTTGAGCGCACGGGCCGGTCGTAGAAAAAGCAAGATGCGGATTCTAAAGGAAAATCCGCATCTTTGCCAGTCAAGCGTACTGCTTGAAGCTTACTTGTCGAGACCAGCCGGCGGCCAGTTTTCGAGCTTCATACCCAACGTCAGACCACGCGAAGCCAGGACTTCCTTGATCTCGTTCAACGACTTGCGACCGAGATTAGGCGTCTTGAGCAATTCGTTTTCCGTGCGCTGAATCAAATCACCGATGTAATAGATGTTCTCGGCCTTCAGGCAGTTCGCGGAACGAACCGTCAGTTCGAGATCGTCCACCGGACGCAACAGGATCGGATCGATCTGCGGCGCACGCGACGGTGCTTCTGCCGCTGCTTCCGTGCCTTCCAGTGCGGCGAACACTGACAACTGGTCGACCAGGATACGAGCCGATTGCCGAATTGCTTCCTCGGGCGAAATCACGCCGTTGGTTTCAATGTTCATCACGAGCTTGTCGAGGTCGGTACGCTGCTCAACGCGAGCGCTTTCAACGGCGTAGCTCACGCGGAGAACCGGCGAGAACGACGCATCCAGCACGATACGGCCAATGATCTTCGCCGAATCTTCGCCATAACGGCGCACGTTGCCCGGCACATAGCCGCGGCCCTTTTCAATCTTGATCTGAACGTCGAGCTTGCCGCCCTTCGACAGATGCGCAATCACATGACCGGGATTGATGACTTCGCAATCGTGAGCGAGTTCGATATCGCCGGCCGTGACAACGCCTTCGCCTTCCTTGCGCAGCGTGACCGTGACTTCGTCGCGGTTATGCAGCTTGAAAACGACGCCCTTCAAATTCAACAGCAGGTTGACCACATCTTCTTGCACGCCGTCGAGCGTAGAATATTCATGCACGACGCCAGCAATCGTCACTTCGGTCGGCGCATAACCAATCATCGACGACAACAGCACACGCCGAAGCGCGTTACCCAAGGTGTGACCATAACCGCGTTCGAACGGCTCCATGACCACTTTCGCGTGACTGTCGCCAAGCGATTCGACTGCAATAATCTTGGGCTTCAACAAACTGGTTTGCATAGGTTTTCCTTTTCAATACCCTCGGCTCGTTACGCCGATAAGGCTGACCGGTGACAACCCGAAAATAGACAGCCGAGGTAGCCCCTTGCCTTCGGCAATCAGGGCTCCCCGGCCGTTAATCCGATTTACCGCGAATACAATTCGACGATCAGGCTTTCGTTGATGTCGCCAGCGATATCGCTGCGTTCCGGCATCGACTTGAACGTGCCTTCGAACTTCTTGGCGTCGACAGAAACCCAGCTCGGCATTCCGCCTTGTTCAGCCAGGTTAAGCGCTTCCAGAATCCGCACTTGCTTCTTCGACTGTTCGCGAACAGCAACCACATCACCTGCCTTGACTTGCATCGACGGGATGTTGTTCACAACGCCGTTCACCGTGATCGACTTGTGACCGACCAGCTGACGTGCTTCAGCGCGCGTCGAGCCGAAGCCCATGCGATAGACGACGTTGTCGAGACGCGACTCAAGCAATTGCAGCAGGTTTTCGCCCGTCGGGCCCTTGCGGCGATCAGCTTCAGCGAAGTAACGACGGAACTGACGTTCGAGCACGCCGTAAATACGCTTCACTTTTTGCTTTTCACGCAACTGCGTACCGTAGTCGGACGTACGAGCGCCAGACGTACGGCCATGCTGACCCGGCTTGCTATCGAGCTTGCACTTGTCAGCGAGCGAACGACGTGCGCTCTTCAGGAAAAGATCAGTACCTTCACGGCGGGACAGCTTTGCTTTAGGACCGGTATAACGTGCCACTTTGCATCCTTAATAATTGATCACGCGAAATACATTCGCGCTAGTTCGAACTCAATGGATCGAACGGTGGGCTTAGTCAGTATTCTTAACGCTGAATCCATAACGCAAGCAACCTGTCGACGCGCGAGCGTCAACAGGTCAAGGCGCTACGCGACGTCTTAGATACGACGACGCTTCGGCGGACGGCAACCGTTGTGCGGAACCGGTGTCACGTCGGAGATTGCGGTGATCTTGATGCCAAGACCATGCAGCGCACGCACCGCCGATTCACGGCCAGGACCGGGGCCCTTGATCCGCACTTCGAGGTTCTTCACGCCGTATTCCATCGCCACGCGACCAGCCGATTCGGCTGCGACCTGAGCAGCAAAGGGAGTCGATTTACGCGATCCCTTGAAGCCCTGGCCACCCGACGTTGCCCAGGCGAGTGCATTGCCTTGGCGATCGGTGATCGTGATGATGGTGTTGTTGAACGACGCGTGAACGTGAACTACGCCCTCGGCGACGTTCTTCTTTACCTTCTTGCGAACGCGTTGCGCCGCGGAGTTGTTCGAAGCCTTAGCCATTACGTTTTCCTGTAACTATCAATTCCGCTTACTTCTTCAGCGATTGCGCTGCACGACGCGGACCCTTACGGGTACGGGCATTCGTACGTGTACGCTGACCACGCATGGGCAAGCCCTTGCGATGGCGCACGCCACGGTAGCAGCCCAAGTCCATCAGGCGCTTGATGTTCATCGTCACTTCACGACGCAGGTCGCCTTCGACGATGAACTTACCCACTTCTTCTCGCAGCTTTTCGAGGTCTGCGTCAGTGAGGTCTTTGACCTTCTTCGAAAATTCCACACCAGACGCCACGCAAATGTCGCGAGCGCGCGTGCGACCTACACCGAAAATTGCCGTGAGGCCGATTTCAGTATGCTGGTGATTCGGGATGTTAACCCCTGCGATACGAGCCATTGTTTTTCCTCAAACAAAAAGCGCAAGCAAAAGCGCGGCGTTCAGCCTTGACGCTGTTTGTGGCGCGGATCAGAGCTGCAAATCACGCGCACAACGCCCTTGCGCTTGATGATCTTGCAATTGCGGCAAATGCGCTTAACCGATGCCATCACTTTCATGATATTACCCTTTTTTCAAATCACTTCGCCCGGAACACGATCCGTGCACGAGACAGATCGTAAGGCGTCAATTCAACCGTTACCTTGTCGCCTGGAAGAATGCGGATGTAATGCATCCGCATCTTCCCGGATATGTGCCCAAGAACCACATGGCCATTTTCCAACCTAACCCGGAAAGTAGCATTGGGAAGGTTTTCCACCACCTCACCCTGCATCTGGATTACATCGTCTTTGGCCATAGTCCTTACTAGCGCATAGGGACGTTACTGCCTTTGAAGTTGGCCTTCTTGAGCAGCGATTCATACTGTTGCGACATAACGTAGGACTGCACCTGCGCCATGAAATCCATCGTGACCACGACAATGATCAGCAGCGACGTTCCACCGAAATAAAACGGTACGTTCCAGCGCAGCACCAGAAACTCCGGCAGCAAGCAAACGAACACGATGTAGATCGCACCGGCCAGCGTCAAACGCGTGAGGATCCGATCGATATACCGAGCCGTCTGGTCACCAGGACGAATCCCGGGAACGAAGGCACCGCTTTTCTTCAAGTTGTCGGCCGTCTCCCTGCTGTTGAACACCAACGCGGTGTAGAAGAAGCAGAAGAAAACGATCGCCATTGCGTACAACAACACATACACCGGTTGACCAGGCTTAAGAGCCTCGGCAACACCGTGCAGCGTGTTTGCAAACCAGCCGGTCCGCGTACCCGAACTAAACCAGTTCAGGATAGTTGCCGGGAACAGGATGATCGACGACGCAAAGATCGGCGGAATCACGCCCGACATATTCAACTTCAGCGGCAGATGCGACGACTGACCGCCATAAATCTTGTTTCCGACCTGACGCTTGGCGTAGTTCACGAGGATCTTGCGTTGGCCGCGTTCGATGAACACCACCACGAACGTGACCGCCGCTATCAGCACGACGACAATGATCGCCGAGATGATACTCATGGAGCCGGTGCGAACCAGTTCGAAGAGACCACCGATTGCGTTCGGGAAACCCGCCGCAATACCACCGAAAATGATGATCGAGATACCGTTGCCCAGTCCGCGCTCCGTGATCTGCTCACCCAGCCACATCAGGAACATCGTGCCGGTCACCAGCGTCACGACTGTCGTCAACCGGAACACCATGCCTGGGTCAATAACGAGCCCGGCTTGATTTTCCAGCGCCACCGCAATACCAAATGCTTGAAAGGTAGCCAGAACAACCGTGAAGTAACGCGTGTACTGCGTAATCTTCCGCTGCCCCGCCTGACCTTCTTTCTTCAGCGCTTCCATTTGCGGCGAAACGATCGACAGCAACTGCATGATGATCGACGCCGAGATGTACGGCATGATCCCAAGCGCGAAGATCGTGAACCTGGACAGTGCGCCACCCGAGAACATGTTGAACATGCCAAGAATGCCGCCTGACTGGCTCTGGAAAAGCTTCGCCAGCTGATCCGGGTCGATACCCGGCACCGGAATATGCGCACCGATACGGTAGACGATCAGCGCCAGCAGCAAGAACATTGCACGCCGACGCAGATCGCCGAACTTCGCAGCGCTTCGACCGGATTTTGCGAGACTCGGGCTATTAGCCAAGAACCTTCTCCGATGCTTTCGCTAACAACGACAACACGCGCTCGTTACTCAGCGACCGAGCCGCCGGCGGCTTCAATCGCAGCACGGGCACCCTTCGTAGCAACGAGGCCCTTGACCGTGATCTTGCGCGTCAGTTCGCCCGTCTTGATGATCCGTGCGCTCGTAAAGAGCACGCCGAGCAGACCGGCTTGCTTCAAAGCCAACAAATCGATTTCGTCGACCGGCAGCTTCTCAAGGTCCGACAAACGCACTTCGCCAACGAACTCATGCGTCAGCGAGCTGAAACCACGCTTCGGCAGACGACGTTGCAAAGGCATCTGACCGCCTTCGAAGCCGACTTTATGAAAGCCCCCCGAACGCGATTTCTGACCCTTGTGACCACGACCTGCAGTCTTGCCCAGGCCGGAACCGATACCGCGGCCAACGCGACGCTTTGCGTGCTTCGCGCCTTCTGCCGGCTTAAGGTTATTCAAATCCATATTCAACTCCTTGATCCTTGGTCAGCCGCTTAGCTGAGGACTTTGACAAGGTACGAGACCTTGTTGATCATCCCGCGCACTGCCGGCGTGTCCTGCAGTTCGCTAACCGAGTTGAGTCGGCGCAGGCCCAGACCACGCACCGTTGCACGATGCGTTTCACGGGTCCCAATCAGGCTCTTCACGAGCTGAACCTTGACAGTTTTATCAGACATGGTGACCACCTGGCTTAGCCCAAAATATCTTCGACGGACTTGCCGCGCTTCGCCGCGATGTCACCCGGCGTGGACTGCTTGCGCAGACCGTCGAGCGTTGCACGAACGAGGTTGTACGGATTCGTCGAACCGTGGCTCTTCGCCACAACGTTTTGAACGCCCATCACGTCGAACACTGCGCGCATCGGACCGCCGGCGATAACACCCGTACCATCCTTGGCCGGAGCCAGGAGGACTGCGGATGCGCCGTGCTTACCGTGCACTTCGTGTTGCAGCGTACCGTTCTTCAACGGTACCTTGAACATGTTGCGGCGTGCTTGTTCCATTGCCTTTTGAACAGCAACCGGAACTTCCTTCGCTTTGCCCTTGCCCATGCCGATGCGTCCGTCACCATCGCCAACCACGGTCAGTGCGGCAAAACCGAGAATCCGGCCGCCCTTCACCACCTTGGTCACGCGGTTGACCGCGATCATCTTTTCACGGAGGCCGTCGTCGCGTTCTTCAGCCTTCACATTCGCTTGCATCTTTGCCATGACGAATTCTTCCCTTAGAACTTGAGTCCGGCTTCGCGTGCCGCATCAGCCAGCGCTTTCACGCGGCCGTGGTAACGGAAACCCGAACGGTCGAAGGCGACGGATTCGACGCCGGCAGCCTTGGCCTTTTCAGCAATACGCTTACCGACAGCGATCGCAGCGTTGACGTTGCCGCCCTTACCGGTCTTGTCGGCCAGTTCGGCACGCACTTCAGCTTCGAGCGTCGACGCGCTTGCTAGCACCTTGGTGCCGCACGGCGAGAACACTTGCGCATAGATATGCGTGTTCGTGCGATGCACAGCCAGACGTGCGACCTGCAGCTCAGCGATCTTGACGCGCGTCTGTTTAGCGCGGCGCAGGCGAGATTGAGTCTTATCCATGATTGCGCACCCTTACTTCTTCTTCGTTTCTTTGAGGATGACGACTTCGCCGAAGTAGCGCACGCCCTTGCCCTTGTAGGGCTCCGGCGGACGGTAACCGCGAACTTCCGCGGCGACCTGGCCAACTTTCTGCTTGTCGATCCCCTTGATCACGATTTCGGTTTGCGTCGGGGTTTCAACTTTGACGCCTTCCGGCATCGCGTGCACCACGGGGTGCGAGAAACCCAGCGACAGATTCAGCTTGTCGCCCTGCGCCTGCGCGCGATAACCAACGCCAACCAGCGTCAGCTTGCGCTCGAAACCCTTCGTAACGCCATTCACCATGTTCGCCACGAGGGCGCGCATCGTGCCCGACATCGCATTCGCTTCACGACTTTCATCAGCCGGGGCGAAGTTGAGCGTGCCGTTGTCGTTTGCTACCGTAACAAGCGGGTTGGCCGCTTGCGTAATCGTACCCAACGGGCCCTTGACGGTGATTACTTCGCCGCTAAAGGCCACTTCCGCGCCTTGCGGCAGCGTAATCGGGCTTTTACCTACTCGAGACATGTTTCTTCTCCTTTTCGGCTTAAGCGACGTAGCAGAGGACTTCGCCGCCGACGCCGGTCTGGCGCGCCTTGCGGTCGGTCATCACACCCTGGGGCGTCGACACGATTGCAACGCCAAGACCGTTCATTACAACCGGAATGTCGTTACGACCGCGATACACACGCAGACCAGGCTTCGAGACGCGTTCAATGCGCTCGATAACCGGACGGCCGGCGTAGTACTTCAACGCGATATTCAATTCCGACTTCGCACCTTCAGACTTCACTGCGAAATCGTCGATATAACCTTCGTCCTTCAAAACCTGCGCAATCGCAACCTTGACTTTCGACGAGGGCATTGTCACCGATACTTTCTCAACCATCTGCGCATTGCGGATGCGAGTCAGCATATCGGCGATAGGATCACTCATACTCATTTAGATATCTCCTATTACCAGCTCGCCTTGGTCAGGCCAGGGATTTCGCCGCGGAAAGCGATTTCGCGAATCTTGCTGCGTGCCAATCCGAATTTGCGGAACGTGCCACGCGGACGACCCGTGATCGCGCAGCGGTTACGCTTGCGAGTGGGGTTCGAGTTGCGGGGCAGTTGTTGCAGTTCGAGACGAGCGGCATAACGCTCTTCGTCCGACTTGCTCGCGTCATCAATGACCGCCTTCAGCGCAGTACGCTTGGGAGCGTACTTTGCAGCCAGGCGCGCACGCTTCTTTTCACGTTCGATCAGTGCCAGTTTAGCCACGGTAACCTCAGTTTCTGAACGGGAACTTGAAGCTGGCGAGCAGTGCCTTCGCTTCATCGTCAGTCTTCGCGGTCGTCGTGATGCTGATGTTCAGCCCACGAAGCGCGTCGATCTTGTCGTAATCGATCTCGGGGAAAATGATCTGCTCTTTCACACCGATGTTGTAGTTGCCGCGACCGTCGAACGCACGACCCGATACACCGCGGAAGTCACGAACCCGGGGGAGCGCAACCGTCACGAAACGATCGAGAAATTCGTACATGGCCTGGCCGCGCAGCGTAACCATCGCGCCGATCGGGTAGCCCTGACGAATCTTGAAGCCAGCGATAGCCTTGCGTGCCTTCGTGATAACGGGCTTTTGGCCAGCAATCTTCGTCAGGTCGCCAACGGCGTTTTCGATGATCTTCTTGTCGGCGACGGCTTCTCCAAGACCCATGTTCAGGGTGATCTTGGTGATGCGCGGCACTTCCATGATGGACTTGTAGCCGAACTTCTCAACGAGGCCGGGTACAACCTTCTCTTTATAAAATTCTTGCAGACGTGCCATTTTTTACTCCGCGTCAGACGCTAAGCGTGGCACCGGTCGACTTCAAGAAGCGAACCTTCTTGTCGCCTTCGACCTTGATGCCTACACGTGACGCCTTGCCATTCGCGTCGACCAATGCGACGTTCGAAATATGCAGCGGCATCGTCTTGGCTTCCACGCCACCCGTCGTACCCTTCATCGGGTTCGGCTTGACGTGCTTCTTGACGAGATTGATACCCTCGACCGTTACACGCTCTTCGCCAACGGACAGCACGACGCCGCGCTTGCCTTTGTCTTTGCCAGTGGTGACGATAACTTCGTCACCTTTGCGAATCTTGTTCATCGCGACTCCTTACAGCACTTCCGGCGCGAGTGAAACGATCTTCATAAATCGTTCACTACGCAATTCACGCGTAACCGGTCCGAAAATACGCGTACCGATAGGCTCGAGCTTGGCATTCAAAAGTACGGCGGCATTACCGTCGAACTTGATCAGCGAGCCGTCCTGGCGGCGCACGCCCTTGGCCGTACGAACGACCACGGCGTTGTAGATTTCGCCCTTCTTCACGCGTCCGCGCGGCGTTGCTTCCTTGACGGTCACCTTGATGATGTCGCCAATGCTAGCGTAACGACGCTTCGAGCCGCCGAGCACCTTGATGCACATCACTTCACGTGCACCCGTGTTGTCGGCAACTTCAAGCCGAGTTTCGGTCTGAATCATGGTTTATCTTTCCCAACTTAATCCAGTTACGCCACCATGGCGCACCCGGTCAGTCTTGGTCCCGTCAGCCTGGTGGCTGCTTGGGTTAGAACAGGCAGCGAGGGCAGACGAAACCCGCCATCGCAATCCGGTGAATCTGTCAGTACGAACTGGCGCCCGTACCGGCTTCCCCCACCTACTTCGCCCGCGATGGGGCTCCCACAAAGAGGGAAGACCGAAATTATAACGCATAATTTCGGTCTTGCAAGCGAAACTTACTGCGACACTTCTTTTAACGCATTTTGACGCTTAGATGACGCGCGCCGACTCCAGCAACTTCGACACAACCCAGGCTTTCGTCTTAGAAATCGGACGGGTTTCCTGGATCTCGACGAGATCGCCTTCGTTGTACGTGTTCGCATCGTCGTGAGCGTGGTACTTCTTCGACCGTACGACGTACTTGCCGTAGATCGGATGCTTTACGCGGTGCTCGACCAGCACGGTGACCGTCTTTTCCATCTTGTTGCTGACGACCTTGCCGACCAGCGTCCGCTTGAGCGAGGTTTTTACGCTATCGTTCATTTCTGGTTCGCCTTCTCAGTCAGGACGGTCCGCACACGAGCGATGTCGCGACGAACCTTCTTCAATTGACTGTTATTGGTCAATTGCTGGGTCGCGAGTTGCATGCGCAGGCCGAATTGCGCCTTCAGCAGGTCCGTCAGCTCTTGATTGAGAGCGGCCTGGTCTTTCTGGTGAAGTTCGGAAGCCTTCATCATTGCTCCTTAGGCGCCGAGCTGGCGTGAAACGAAGTACGTCTTCAGCGGCAGCTTAGCTGCAGCCAGACGGAACGCTTCACGTGCCAACTCTTCAGTAACACCGTCCATTTCATACAGCATCTTGCCCGGTTGAATCTCTGCGACGTAGTACTCAGGGTTACCTTTACCGTTACCCATCCGTACTTCAGCCGGCTTTTGCGAGATCGGCTTGTCCGGGAAAATGCGGATCCAGATACGGCCGCCACGTTTAATGTGACGCGTCATTGCACGACGCGCCGCTTCGATTTGGCGCGCGGTCAAACGGCCGCGACCGATAGCCTTCAAGCCATATTCACCGAACGACACCGCGTTGCCGCGCGTCGCCTTGCCGGTGTTACGACCCTTTTGCTCTTTGCGATACTTTCTGCGTTTCGGTTGCAGCATCGTTATTCTCCAGTCTTCCCGTCGCCGCCGGCACCGCCAGCACGACGGGGAGCGCCACGGCGCGCACCTGCGTTTGCCGGGCCACCACCTTCACCGTCACGACGCGGACGGCGATCGCCACCCGGACGTGCGTTGCGGCGCGGACGCTTGTCTTCGGCTACTTCTTCGACCACCGGTGCATCATTGCGGCCCAGCGTGTCGCCCTTGTAGACCCACACCTTGACGCCGATGATGCCGTAGGTCGTCTTCGCTTCCGAGGTTGCGTAGTCAATATCGGCACGCAGCGTGTGAAGCGGAACGCGACCTTCGCGATACCACTCCGTACGGGCGATTTCGATACCGTTCAACCGGCCGGCGCTCATGATCTTGATGCCCTGGGCACCCAGACGCATGGCGTTTTGCATCGCACGCTTCATCGCGCGGCGGAACATGATCCGGCGCTCGAGCTGTTGCGTGATCGAGTCGGCGATCAGTTGCGCATCGGTTTCCGGCTTGCGGATTTCTTCGATGTTGACGTGGACCGGAACGCCCATGCGGCGCTGCAGTTCCGTCTTCAACAGTTCGATATCCTCACCCTTCTTGCCGATCACTACACCCGGACGCGAGCTGTAAATCGTGATACGTGCATTCTTCGCCGGACGCTCGATGACAACCCGACCTACCGAAGCGTTTTTCAGCTTCTTCTTCAGGTATTCACGAACGCCGATGTCTTCCTGCAGCATCGATGCGAAATTGGTGTTGTTCGCGTACCAACGCGACGCCCAATTTCGGCTGACAGCCAGACGGAAGCCTGTCGGATGAATTTTTTGTCCCATCGTATGGCTCCTTAATTCCCGACTGTCACAGTGATGTGACAGGATTGCTTCTCGATGCGGTTACCACGGCCTTTTGCGCGCGCGGTGAATCGCTTCAGGGAAGCGGCCTTGTCGACCATGATGCTCGTTACTTTGAGCTCGTCGATGTCGGCGCCTTCGTTGTGTTCCGCATTCGCGATCGCTGACAGCACGACCTTCTTGACAATACCCGCCGCCTTCTTCGGCGAGAACGTAAGAACGTTCAGCGCCTTGTCGACCGGCAAACCACGGATCTGGTCAGCCACAAGACGCGTTTTCTGCGCCGAGATGCGGGCACCGCGATGAATAGCTTTTACTTCCATCTTGATAGCCCCTTATTTCTTGGCCTTCTTGTCGGCTGCATGACCCTTGAACGTACGGGTCAATGCGAACTCGCCAAGTTTGTGGCCGACCATGTTTTCCGAAACATATACCGGGACGTGTTGACGGCCGTTATGCACGGCGATCGTCAGACCGATGAAGTCCGGCAGGATCGTCGAACGACGCGACCAGGTCTTGATCGGTTTCTTGTCACGCGCAGCTGCGGCAGCCTCAACCTTCTTCAGCAAATGAGCGTCGCAGAACGGACCTTTTTTAACAGAACGTGCCATTGCTTACTCCTTAGCGCTTGTGACGGCGCTGAACGATCATCGTCGTCGTGCGCTTATTGCTGCGGGTGCGATAACCCTTAGCCGGGGTTCCCCACGGGCTGACCGGATCGCGACCTGCTGCCGTCTTACCTTCACCACCACCGTGCGGGTGATCGACCGGGTTCATTGCAACGCCACGCACCGTCGGGCGGATACCGCGCCAGCGGTTAGCACCAGCCTTACCGATTTGACGGAGGCTATGCTCTTCGTTGCCAACTTCACCAATCGTCGCGCGGCACTCAACGTGCACACGGCGAATTTCACCCGAACGCAGGCGAACCTGAGCGTACGTGCCTTCACGAGCCAGCAGCATGGCGGACGTACCAGCCGAACGCGCCATTTGCGCGCCCTTGCCCGGCAGCATCTCGATGCAGTGAATCGTCGTACCGACCGGAATATTGCGGATCGGCAGGGTGTTACCCGAGCGGATCGGCGCTTCCGAACCAGACATCAACGACTGACCCACCGTCGCACCCTTCGGAGCGATGATGTACTTGCGCTCGCCGTCTGCGTACAGAACCAGCGCAATGTTTGCGCTACGGTTCGGATCGTACTCAAGACGTTCGATCTTTGCCGGAATGCCGTCCTTGTCGCGACGGAAATCGACCATACGGTAGTGTTGCTTGTGACCGCCACCTTTGTGACGCGTCGTGATGCGACCGGAGTTATTCCGGCCGGCGGTCACGGACTGTGCGTCGAGCAGCGCTGCGTGCGGCTTGCCCTTGTACAGATCCTTGTTGACCACCTTGACCATCGCGCGGCGACCCGGCGAAGTCGGCTTAACTTTTACGATTGCCATGATTACTTGGCCTCCGCTTCAAAGTTGATTTCCTGGCCGGGCTTCAAGCAGACATACGCCTTCTTCACGTCTTTGCGCTTGCCCATGAAGCGGCCAAAGCGTTTGGCTTTACCCTTCGTGACCAACACGTTGACGGAATTGACTTCTACCTTGAACAGCAGCTCGACAGCAGCCTTCACTTCCTGCTTCGTGGCATCGGGCGCGACTTCGAACACAACCTGCTCGTTCTTGTCGGCCACCAGCGTCGCCTTTTCGGAGATCACCGGCGCGAGCAGGACCTGCATCAAACGATGATCGTTCTTGCGAATCTCGCTCATGACAGCAACTCCTCGATCTGGGCGACCGCAGCCTTCGTAATCAGGATCTTCTTGAAGTAGATCAACGAGAGCGGGTCGGCGTAACGCGGCTCGACAACGGCCACGTGGGCCAGATTGCGTGACGCGAGGTACAGGTTTTCGTCGACCGTGTCAGTGATGACCAGGACAGACTCGAGACCCATTGCCTTGAATTTTTCGGCCAACAGCTTGGTCTTCGGCGCTTCGAGCGTGAGCTCGTCGACTACCGAGATACGGCCTTCACGTGCCAACTGCGAGAAGATCGAGCAGAGACCTGCGCGATGCATCTTCTTGTTGACCTTGTGCGAAAAGTTTTCTTCCGGCGAATTCGGGAAGATACGGCCACCGCCGCGCCACAACGGGCTCGACGACATACCGGCACGAGCGCGGCCCGTACCCTTTTGACGCCACGGCTTCTTGGTCGTGTGCTTGACTTGCTCACGATCCTTCTGCGCGCGGTTACCGCTACGTGCGTTGGCTTGATAGGCCGTGACGACCTGATGGATCAGGGCTTCGTTGTAATCGCGACCGAACACGACGTCCGATGCGTTCACACCCGTGCCTTCCTGACCATTGGCGCTCAGGAGCTTAAGTTCCATTATTTCGCTCCTTTCACAGCGCGTGCCTTGACAGCCGGCGTCACGAAAACCTTGCCGCCCTTAGCGCCAGGAACAGCGCCACGGACCAGCAACAGATGACGATCAGTGTCGATACGAGCGATCACGAGGTTTTGCACCGTAACCGTTTCGTCGCCCATGTGACCTGTCATGCGCTTACCCGGGAAAACACGACCCGGATCCTGCGCCATACCGATCGAACCAGGGACGTTGTGCGAACGCGAGTTACCGTGCGATGCGCGACCCGAAGCGAAGTTGTGACGCTTGATGGTACCGGCGTAGCCCTTACCGATCGACACGCCTTGCACGTCGACTTTCTGGCCTACTTCGAAGATGTCCGTACCGATCACGGTACCGTTCGACAACTCGGCAGCCTTAGCGGAATCGATCTGGAATTCTTTGAGAACTTCACCAGCTTGTACGCCGGCTTTGGCAAGGTGACCTGCCAGCGGCTTCGTCACGCGCGATGCGCGGCGAGTGCCGAATGCAACTTGAACGGCGATGTAACCATCCGTTTCTACAGACTTGATCTGCGTCACGCGGTTGTCCGACACGTCCAATACGGTGACGGGAATCGAATCCCCTTCAGGCGTAAAGATACGGGTCATGCCAACCTTGCGACCTACGAGTCCAAGGCTCATCGTTTTCTCCATTCCCAACTGCGATTGGTCGGGGCTGATTTACAAAATGCCGACTCATTCTTGAGAACTCATTCTTAAGAAATAAACCGACTTTTTTGCGCAAATGCGCGAAAAGCCTTGGAGTATAACAAGGCTTTTCGTTTTCCGCAAGCAATCAAAGACTTAGCGCCGCTCCTCGCGAGAGCAGCGCCGGGTGAAACTTATTGCAACTTGATTTCCACGTCCACACCAGCCGGCAGGTCAAGCTTCATCAACGCGTCAACGGTCTTGTCCGTCGGATCGACGATATCCATCAGGCGTTGGTGGGTACGGATTTCGAGCTGATCGCGCGACGTCTTGTTGACGTGCGGCGAACGCAGGATGTCAAAACGTTGGATACGGGTCGGCAGCGGCACCGGACCACGCACGATTGCGCCAGTCCGCTTAGCCGTATCGACGATTTCGGCAGCCGATTGATCGATCAGACGATAGTCGAAAGCCTTCAGGCGAATGCGGATTTTCTGGTTTGCCATGACAATTCCTTGAAAGAGCGAGACGGTGTTGCACCGTCGATTTGGTAAAAGAGCATGGAGCCGGGCACCAGCAAGGTGCGTGTACCCGGCTCCGGGCACGACTACAAATTACAGCTTTTCTGAAGCAAGCTCAGGATTTTACTCGAGAACCTTAGCGACGACACCCGCGCCGACGGTACGACCGCCTTCACGGATAGCGAAGCGCAGACCTTCTTCCATCGCGATCGGCGCGATCAGCTTCACCGTGATCGACACGTTGTCACCCGGCATGACCAT